>JBGTSJ010000002.1:36139-585840 GCA_041940305.1 Planctomycetaceae bacterium | reverse complement strand
TGATGCTCGTAAGCGGCGACGCGCCGGTGCCGCCGGAGTCGCCGGAGATGAGGATCTTGTCGGCGTGCCCTTTGGCGACGCCGGCCGCAATGGTGCCGACGCCGACCTCGGAGACAAGCTTGACGCTCACCTTGGCGGAGGGGTTGGAGTTCTTGAGATCGAAGATGAGCTGCGAGAGGTCTTCGATGGAGTAGATGTCGTGGTGGGGCGGGGGGCTGATGAGGCCGACGCCGGGAGTGGAGTGGCGGGTGGCAGCGATGATCTTGTCGACCTTGTGGCCGGGAAGTTCGCCCCCTTCGCCGGGCTTGGCTCCCTGCGAGATTTTGATCTGCAGCTCGTCGGCATTGGTGAGATACCAGCTGGTGACGCCGAAGCGTCCGCTGGCGACCTGCTTGATGGCGGAGCGCTTGCTGTCGCCGTCGGGGAGGGGGGCGAAGCGTTCGTAGTCTTCGCCTCCTTCGCCGGTATTGCTCTTGCCGCCGATGCGGTTCATGGCGACGGCGAGGGATTCGTGCGCTTCCTTGGAGATCGAGCCGTAGCTCATGGCGCCGGTGGTGAACCGCTTGACGATCTCGGCGGCGGGCTCGACTTCGTCGATGGCGATGGGCGTGGCCGGCTTGAAGCGGAGGAGACCGCGGAGCGCGCCGGTGCGGACGGCATGCTCGTTGATGAGCGTGCTGAAGCGGTCGTAGGCGGTCTGGTCTCCGTTGCGGGCGGCCTGCTGGATCTCGGCGATGGTAAACGGATTCCAGGCGTGCTTTTCGCCGTTGTGCCGCCAGTGGACGAGACCGTGGTTGGGGAGCACGGGGAGTCGCTCGGACTCGGTGCGGGAGGGGAAGCCCTGCTCGTGGCGGCGGATGAGCTCTTCGCCGAGGATTTCGAAGCCGACTCCCTTGATGCGGCTGGCGGTGCCGACGAAGCAGCGGGCGACGACTTCGTCCGAGAGGCCGACGGCTTCAAAGATCTGCGCGCCCTTGTAGCTCTGCAGGGTGGAGATGCCCATCTTGCCCATCACTTTGAGCATGCCCTTGAACACGCCCTTGCGGTAAGCGGCGACGATCTTGTCTTCGGTGTACTCGTCGGCGAGTTCGCCGTGCTTGCGCGCGTCGCGGATGGCTTCGAAGGCGAGGTAGGGGTTGACGGCGTCGGCTCCGTAGCCGGCGAGGAGGCAGAAGTGGTGCACTTCGCGGGCTTCGGCGGTTTCGAGGATGATGCCGATGCGGGTGCGAAGCTCGTTGCGGACGAGGTGGTGGTGCACCGCGCCGCAGGCGAGGAGGGCGCTGACCGGCACGCGATCGGGGCTGCAGGCGCGATCGGAGAGGATCACGAGGCTGTAGCCGTCCTGAATGGCCTGCTCGGCCTCGTGGCAGATGCGGTCGATGGCGGGCTGCAGTCCGCCGGGTCCTTCGGACTTGGGCCAGGTGATGTCGATCGTGCGCGTCTTCCAGCCCCGATGGTCGAGGGACTTGATCGCGGCCAGTTCTTCATCGGCGAGGATGGGATGCGGCACGGCGAGGCGGTGGCACTGCTCCTCAGTGGTGTCGAGGAGGTTGCCCTCGGGGCCGATGTAGCATTCCAGGCTCATCACGATCTCTTCGCGGATGGAATCGATCGCGGGATTGGTGACCTGGGCGAAGAGTTGCTTGAAATAGTCGTACAGCATCCGCGGCTTGTCGCTGAGACAGGCGAGCGCGCTGTCGTCTCCCATGGAGCTGATCGGGTCCTTCTTGGCCTTGATCAGCGGGACGAGCATGAACTGCAGGGTTTCGGTGGTGTAGCCGAAGGCCTGCATGAGCGCGAGGAGCGCGCCGGGGGCGTAACGGACGGCGGACTGGTCGATGCTCTCATCGGCGAGCGTGCTGGCGACGTCGCCATCGCCGATGTAGCGGAACGGTCCGCTTCGGTCGACGAGCTCGGAGAGGGTCATCCGCTGCCGCTTGAGCCAGTCGCCATAGGGGCGGCGGCCGGCGATGTCGTGCTTGAGCTCTTCGTCGTCGATGATGCGGCCCTGCGCGAAGTCGACGAGGAACATCTTGCCGGGCTGGAGGCGACCCTTGTGCTTGACGTTGGCGGGATCGATGTCGAGGACGCCGACTTCGCTGGCCATGATGACGCGGTCGTCGTGCGTGACGTAGAAGCGGCTGGGGCGGAGGCCGTTGCGGTCGAGGACGGCGCCGATGCAGTCGCCGTTGGTGAAGGAGACCGAGGCGGGTCCGTCCCAGGGCTCCTGCAGGGCGGAGTGATACTCGTAGAAGGCGCGCTTGTCCTCGGGCATGGACTCGTGGTTCTGCCACGCCTCGGGGATCATCATCATCACGGCTTCGGGGAGCGAGCGGCCGGCGTGAACGAGGAACTCGAGCGCGTTATCAAAGTTGCCGGAGTCGGAGCATTCGGGCTCGATGATGGGGAACAGCTTGCGGAGATCGGAGTTAAACAGCTCGCTCTGCATGACGCCCTGCCGGGCGGTCATCCAGTTGGCGTTGCCGCGGAGCGTATTGATCTCGCCGTTGTGAGCGACGAAGCGCAATGGATGCGCGCGGTCCCAGCTGGGGAAGGTGTTGGTGGAGAAGCGGCTGTGGACCATCGCCAGGTGACTGGCGAAGTCGGGATCCTGCAGGTCGAGGAAGTACTTCATCACCTGTTCGGGGGTGAGCATTCCCTTGTAGACGAGGATCCGGCTGGAGAGGCTGCAGATGTAGAACGAGAGCGCCTGCGTGAGCTCGGACTCGGTGCGCAGGTGGCGGCTGGCCCACTTGCGGATGATGAACAGCTGGCGTTCGAAGGCGGCGGCATCGAGTCCGTCGGCTGCGGCGATGAAGAGCTGCTCCATCACCGGTTCGGCGGCGCGGGCGGTGGGGCCGATATCGGCGGCGTCGGCGGCGGTGGGGACGGGCCGCCAGCCAAGGAGCTTCTGCCCCTGGACGTCGATCATCTCGTTGACGGCCTGCCGGCAGTATTCGCGCTGCTCGGGATCGGTGGGGAGGAAGACGAGTCCGGCGGCATAGCGGCCCTGCTCGGGCAGGTCGATGCCGAGGTCCTGGCGGGCGACCTTGCGGAGGAAGGCGTCGGGGATGCCGGTGAGCATGCCGGCGCCGTCGCCGGTGTTCTCCTCGCAGCCACAGGCGCCGCGGTGGGTCATGTGGCGGAGGATGCGCTCGGCGTCGTCCACGATCTGGCGGGACGCGACGCCCTTGATGTGCGCGACGAAGCCGACGCCGCACGCCTCGTGCTCGTAGGCGGGGTCGTAGAGGCCGTGAGCGCGGGGAGCGGCGGCACGTCCGTGAAGGCTGGTCGCGGTGGTGAGATTGTTGTCGCTCATGGTCGACTCGATCGATCGTGAGGAGTGGTAGTAATGTCCAGTGTCCGTACCGCTTCCTGACGGGCGCGGCTCTTCGTTGTTCTGTGTGGGGGCGGTCCGTCAGCCCTCCGTCGTGCGCGACGCTCGCGGGGAGCGGTCGGCAGAGCGGGCGAGGCGACGGCGTGAGGTTCACGCCGTCAGCGCCGCTTCCAGCGACGCGGGTTTGTTGGGGGAACTGTCGGCGGCGAGTTCTTCGCAGAGGAGGTCGATGAAGCGTTCGGCTGCGACCGACAGGTGTTTGTGACGTTTATGGATGATCCCGAGGGGACGCGTGAACCGCGTCTCCTGCAGGGGAATCGCGACAAGAAAGCCGGCTTCGACTTCGCGCCGGACGGTGGCCAGCGGCAGCAGTGCCGCGCCGGCGCCGATTTCGACGGCCCGCTTGATGTTCTCCACGTTGTCGAACTCATGGACGAGTTCGACGGCGACGCGGTGTTTTTTGAGGAGACGGTCGGTCTCGCGGCGGATCGTAAGGTCGTCGGTGAAGCCGACGAAATTCAGGCCGTCCAAATCCTCGATGCGGATCGAGGTGCGGGAGGCGAGCGGATGCCGCGTGGGGACGACGAGCCCCATTTCCTGGTCCTGCCAGAGAACGCAGCCGATGTCGCCGCCGTCCCGCGGGAATGATACCAGCCCAAGATCGGCCTCGTCGCGT
This sequence comes from Planctomycetaceae bacterium, assembly GCA_041940305.1. Classification (GTDB taxonomy): domain Bacteria; phylum Planctomycetota; class Planctomycetia; order Planctomycetales; family Planctomycetaceae; genus JBGTSJ01. The sequence continues at coordinate 581,827 of JBGTSJ010000002.1, read as the reverse complement.
CGGACGCGGGAGTAGACCTCATCGGGATGCAAGTAATCGAGCTGCAGGTCAACGTCCGGATGACGGCTCTCGAACTCCTGGACGTATTCGGCCATCTGGAGGAGGCCGATGGAGTAGATGGCGGCGATCCGGAGGCGGCCGGAGACGGTGCCGTTGAGTTCGCGGACGCGGTCTTCGACTTCCTGAAATGCGTCGAGGAGCTTGCGGCAGCCCTCGTAATAGATCTCGCCGGCGGAGGTGAGTTCCAGCGGGCGGGTGCGTTCGAGCAGGGTGACGCCCAGCCGCTCTTCAAGCTGCTGCACCGCCTGGCTGGCCGATGACTGCGAAATGCCCCTAGCCTCGGCTGCTTTCGAGAAGCTCCGATGGAGAACGGTTTCGCAGAAAATCTCGACGTTTCGCAGGTGCACGGCTGGCGAGCATTAGCCGGGGTGATGGTTGATCCAGAGCTTCATTCGAAAATGCGATGGAGAGTCTACCGGTGGGGGGCAGCGTGGTCAAGCGACAGAACATTTGAGCCTCCTAACTCCGTCTGAGGGCCAATGTGTCAAAGTTGCACCTTTACTGCCGCATTGAAGCGAGGCTCTGTAGTGTGACCGGGACGTCCATTCGCTCGCCGTTTCGTATGACCGTCAGATTGATCGTGTCGCCGAGGGAGTGCTCGCCTAATTCCCGAAACAGGTCGTCGGTCTGCTCAATGGCGTGTCCATTGATGGCGATAATCTGGTCTCCGATGTCAAATTCCTCGTTCTGCGCATCGTATTCGCTGCCCCGCAGGCCGGCTTGATCCGCAGCCCCCCCAGGCCGCACGGACCGGATCAGCACCCCTGCCTCGTGCAGCCCAGGCACGCCCGCCGCCCGCAGCCGCTGCAATTCGGCGTCCGTATACACATAGACACCCAGACCTGGCTTTTCGACGCGCCCGTAGCGAATGATGTCCGGTACGGTCCTGTTGATTGCATCCACAGGGATCGCAAACCCGATCCCCACGTTGGCCCCCTGGTTCGTCGGACTGAAGATTGCCGTATTCAATCCGATCAATCGTCCGGCGCTGTCCAGCAGCGGCCCCCCCGAGTTGCCCGGATTGATGGCGGCATCAGTCTGGATCACGTCGGCAATGACACCGCGCTGGTCCGCGCTGGGAATCTCCCGCCCGAGGCCGCTGATCACCCCGACCGTCATGGTCTGATCAAGACCGAACGGACTGCCGATGGCATACACGTTCTGTCCCACCTGCAGATCGGTTGACGTCCCGATCGTGATGGGAACCAGGAGACCGCGTGATGCGGGTATCTTCAGAACGGCAAGGTCTGTGGTGGGATCGATTCCCACCAGACTGGCCGGATGGCTGCTGTTGTCGGCCAGCGTGATCGTCGCCGTTTCGGCGCCCTGGATGACGTGAAAGTTCGTGACGATATAGCCTTCCTTGTCCCAGACGACACCCGTCCCGGACCCGCGCGGCATCTCAAGCAGATTGGGCCCCTGCTGAATCGCGATTGATGTCACGATGTGCACAACCGACGGCGAGGCGCTTCGATAGATGTCGATTTGCGTCTGCTCGATTTCGCTGATCGCGCCGCGCGCCGTGACGACCCGCGGCTGCGCGTTCGGATTGAGCAGGTCGTTGCGAATCGCGCCCCGGTAACGGAACAGCACGGCTGCCAGCACGATCAGCAGCATCACCACCAGCCAACCGCTGACCCTGCCGCCGCGCCGCTCGGCAGGCGCCTCATCGTCGAACTCCGGACCTGAAGCGTTTGGTGCGTCGTCGTTCATAATGACTTCGGAGGGTTGCTGCATGCACGGCCGGATTGCACCAAACACGATAGGCCCGTTGAAGCGGGCTCGCAATCAGCGCATCCCCCCAGTCCACGAAGGGGCATCTACCGGAAAACGAACGACGCACTCCGGCTCTATCCAATTACGACGCGCGGCCTGAGCGCCGGGTCGGGCTGGGCTTTGTTGATGAGTTGCCGGACCAGCCAGGGGACGTTCCCCTCGCCAAAGAGCAGGAAGCCGATATTGGTCCGCAGCGGGCTTTCATCGGACCAGCCGAAGTGCAGCTCCGGCGGACGCCCGGCGTGCGAGAGCGTGAGGGCGATGACCGCGATGACGTGCGCCACCGAGGCGCACCGCGTCACCCGGATGATGAACCGCTCCTGCTCGTGGACGATTTCCATGAGCGGCGACTGATAGAACTCGCTCGCATCACCGATTTCCACTTCCATGAACACTATCGGCGTATTGGCGTCCAGGTGATGCCAGTCGCGGATCTCGTCCTCTTTCTCGGCGAGAATTCGTCCGCCGGGCCGGTGCGGCACCAGGACGGGAATCTCCAGGTGCTGCAGCGACTCCCACAGGAATTTCGACTCCGGACTGGAGAACTCGAATCGGGCAAACCGCAGCTCGGTGCTCCGCTGGACTCGGGAGATGGCTGAGAACACGAGGATGCCGGCGACAAAGCAGGCGGCGATCGTCACGCCGTCCGGCTTGCTGATGATGATGTCCACCGTCGTGTACAGGAAGACGACTGCCATCAGGACGTAGCGCCAGGGGATTCTCGCCCAGCCGCGCGCGGATGAGCTGCGATAGCGATCGATCACCACCGCGATGCTGGCGCTGGAGATCAGCACCATGACACCGGTCGCGTAGGCGCCTCCCTGGGCGGCGACGTCGGCCCGGAACACCCAGGTCACCAGCAGGCTGACTCCGATCAGGAACAGCACCAGCGGCCGCGTCGCGGACGCCCACTCCGGGGCCATGCCGTAACGGGGCAGGTACCGCGGCACCAGATTCAGCAGTCCGGAAAGCGCGCTCGCCCCGGCGAACCACAGGATCGCAACCGTGCTGACGTCGTAGATGGTGCCGAACAGGTCGCCGAACAGCGGCCCCAGCCGATGGGGACCGTCGGCATGCGCCAGGAACGCCAGCGCGCGATTGGCGGCCAGGCCTCCGCGGTGAAACTCGTGCGCCGGGATGAGCATGGCCGTCACCAGCGACGACCCCATCAACAGCACCGACATGATCAGCGCCGCCGTGAGCAGCAGCTTGCGGGTGTTGCGAATGCGTCCACGGGGATTCGCCGGATCGTCGTCGGCATTTCCGCGCACCAAAGGCATGACGGCGACGCCGGTCTCGAAGCCGCTCAGCCCCAGCGCCAGGCGCGGGAAGAACAACAGGCACATGAAGATGATCAGCCCCCAGCCGGGAGCCTCTGCCTCCACGCCGGGGATGGCCCACGCACCGCTCCGCACGTCGGCATACCACTGGGCGACAATGTCGGGGTGCCTCGCCAGGTACAGCATGCCCGACCCGATGATCAGCCCGTTTAGAGCGAGATAAACGGCGACGATCGCGACGGCGACGCCGATCACCTCGCGGAATCCTTTGAGAAAGAGGGCCCCCAGCCCAATCAGCAGGCCGAACGTGATGGTCATCTGGCCATGCAGCCAGCCCGGCGCCCGCTCCCAGAGCGGATTGTGCACCAGGTGCTCGGCCGCATCCGCCGCCGAGAGCGTGATCGTGATAATGAAATCGGTCGCGGCAAAGCCGAGCAGCACCAGCACGAGCAGCTTTGCGTTCCAGCCGTGCAACAGCCGTTCGAGCATGGAGATCGAACCGCGGCCGCGTGGGGACTTGGCAGCCACGTGCGCATACACTGGGACGGCCGCGAACAGCGTCACCAGCACCAGCACCAGCGTCGCGAACGGCGCCAGTCGGCCGGTCGCCTCGAACGCGATCGACGGCTGGTACCCCAGGGTGCTGAAGTAGTCGACGCCGGTGAGGCAGAGCACCCACAGCCAGAACGACTGGTGGGGGGCGTGCACCGGGGGGGCCATGCCGGAGACAAAGGTGCCGGGCTTCGGCTCGGAACGGCTTCCCGCAGACGCAGACATCTCAATCCCATCAGGCATCGCCAGCGGCCGGCTCAGCCTCGCCGCGCGAGCGCGTCCCTGGGGTCCATCCTGGACCGGTCACCGTCCGGGCGGACCGGGACGCAGCGGCCGCTCACCCGCAACGGGCAACTGTAGGAACGCTGACCACGCGCTGCAATGCGGAGCGTCCGCGAGTAGAAACCGAGAGTCGGGCGGGCTCGTTGCGCAGACATCGCAGTCTGCTGACGATCGCGATAGGAACCAGACGTCGACTCGCCCGGACAGTATCTTGACTTCGGCTCAATGGGGCGTCGACGCACCACGCGATTACTTCGCCTTCAGCGTGACTTCCGCCGATTCTCCCGGCTTGAGATCGACCGTAACGGGATCGGTCTCCTGGTTGGCAGCGCCGGGATTGGGCCGGCCGGTGAGGACGTAGCGGCCGGCGGGGACCTGCACGAAAGTGATGGAATCGTCGTCTTCGATCTGGCCGGAGCCACCCCAGGCGCCCACTTCGTCCCCCCCTTCGGGCGAGGCATTGACAATGTACTCGACCCCGGTAGCGCGGGGCTTGTCGCCGAAATCGACGGTCACCTGCATGCTTGACGCGCGCTGCATCGTGAGCGTCAGGCCGGAGGAGGGGACCGGTGTATCGGCCCCCAGACCCGGTCGCACATAGCCGGGCCGCGTGACCCAGACGCTCCCCTTGCCTGCCGGCACGCCTGTGATTTCAAACCGGCCGTCGTCTCCGGTGACGACCGTGACGTCTCCCGCCGAGTTGTAGGCGACGTCACCGACCGCGACGTTATCCAGCCTCACTTCGACGGCGGGCAGCGGCTGGCCGACATCGTCAATCACGCGGCCGGAGACTGACGACGCGGGAGCGAGGCCGCCACTATGAGCCTCCCAGAGGGGCTGGCCGTCGTATCGGCCGTATCCCAGGATCCGGGCCGCATAGCCGTCAGCGAGAGCGACCAGTTGATACCAGCCGGCCGGCGTGTTTTTGATGACCCAGTGGCCGTCCGCATCGGTCTGCATCGAGCGGACTGTGGTGTACTTGTAGCCGCCGGAATCCTGCGACTCGATGCTCTGCAGCTGCACCTCGGCTGCGAGGGGGGCACCGGATTCGAGATCGGTGATCGTGCCCTCGAGCACTGTGCCGTCTTCGGGCGTGAAGCCGTGAGCGACGAGGCGATGATCGACGACGTCGATTCCTTCGGGGACCTCGACGTCGTCCCAGTTGATGCGGCCTCCGGTGTAGACGTCGATCCGCGGGATGGGAGTGCCGTCCGCAGCGGCGTCAAGACTGGGCCGCAGGTCCGGGGGAAACGCCTTGATGCGGTTGAAGCTCTCGGGAACCCACACGGTGAACGACCAATCGATCTTCGCGGCCTCGCGCTTGTCGGGTTCGTTGTTGATATTGAGCCACACGCTGTTGCCGACGCCGTCGTGGACGACGATGCGTTTCGTTGTCGCGCTGATGTTCGCGAAGTCCTGCAGTACACGATTAAACGCGGCGGCGTCGCCGCGGCATTCGGCGTGGTGCTCCCCGCCGCCGAGCGGAGGACCCTCCCAGTACGCCACGCGTTCTGTGACGTTGAACACGGCCGCCGCTCCCACGGGCCAGCCAGGGTCGTTCAGAGGATCGTTCCCTTCGCCGCCGAAGATGAGGGCCGATGCCGTGCGCGCGGAAAGAGCCAGAACACAAAGACATGTGGCGACCAGGATGACCTGAGGAAGCGTCAGCCGGCGGCAGGAAACCGAGTGCAATCCGGTAGTCGGCATTCGATGGATCTCCACGACTGGACGAAGGGATTCGGCCTGCCCTGTCAACGGCGGACGGGACCGAATGTTAGGTCGTTAAGCCCGCCGGGCGGCAATCGGCACATTTCAGGCTTAGTCCCGGATGATTCACTCCGAAGTCTCACGCAGCCAGCGGTCGAGAAACCCGTAGGCCTCTTCCCGGACCTCGGGTGGAAAGTCGTGGTCGGCGTCCGGGTAGGCAATCCTCAGCTTTTCGGGCACGCCGTAAAGATCGTACACGCGGCGGGCGACGGGGGCCGCTTTCTCGACTCCGCGATAGTCGAAATTGCCGTCTCGGAGGGGCGAGTTCGAGAAGAACGCTCGCGGCGCCAGTGCCGCCACGACCTCGTAGAAGTCGAAGGGGACGCGGTCGGGATCGAGACCGTACTCCGTTTCCAGCCGCGGCATGTAGCGATCGCTGGTCCAGCCCTTGATGTTGCCGGCGTAGTAATCGTGAAACGGGGTCCAGCCGCAACTGGAGACGACGGTCTGCACGCGCTCGTCGAACACACCCAGGAACATCGCATTGTGTCCGCCGAGGGAATGGCCGATGACCCCGATCCGGTCGGAGCGCACGTCGTCCCGCTGCTGCAGCAGATCGACACAGCGCATGTGGTTCCAGATCCCCTTCATTGAACCGGACGGATAACGGTCCGACTCGAAGTCGTAGCCGGCGTAGTCTCCGTACGGAGGGTAGTCGGGTGCGATCACAACATAGCCGCGGGCGGCGAGTTCGGCGGCATAACCACGGTTTGGCCGGGGTCCGTGCCCGTCGACGATCTGCTTTCCGAGGTCGCCTGTCGGATGCAGGGCCACGATGCCGGGCCGCGGGTCCGCAGCCGATGCATCGGCCGGCACATAGAGAAATGCCGGTGTCCGATCGCCGGGCTCGGAGGCGAAGGTCAGCGTGAGGCGGATGTATTCATCAGTGCGCAGCGTGTCGGTGAACTGAATATCGAGATCGGGCAGATCAACGCGATCCGGTAGCGGGCCCATTGCGGCTTCCATGCCGGCAATGATCTGCTGCCGGCGGAACCGCCATTCCTCCGGTGTTGTGATGGGCAGCACCGCGCCCGATTCGTCCGCGAACCAGAGCACCGATTTGTGGTCCAGCGGAGCTAATGGGTCAACAGCGGCCGCGTCCTCCAGAGAGCAGATCGCGACGAATGCCCAGACGATTGCCGGCGGGATCGCGGCCATTATTGACTCTCTCGTTCGCATCGCCATTCCTTTCGTTGAACAAGCGCGTGATCGTGGGGGGCGTACCAAACGCCCGGCCCGGTGGGCCGGGGCTAGACGCCGGGAGACATCGCTGTCAGCCGTTTGATCACGATCGTCGCATAGCTACCTCGAGGCAGGGTGAACGCGAGTGACAGTTTGCGACAGGTCGGATCGAGTTCGTCGTCACCGGCGTCGGCCCGCACCTCCTGCGGCAGGATGACGGCCTGCCGCCAGCCTTTGGAGAAGAAGCTGTCGCGGGGATACTTCACCCGCAGCTCGCGCCAGGTTAAGCCCGCGTCCGCGACGCAGCGTTCGGCCAGTTCGCGTACCGGGCCGTCCTCCAGTTTCTGCCGGGCCGCCGGCAACGGCAACTGCGCGGCCTGCAAACGGGCTCGCAATGCATCCTCCTCAAGCCTCTGCAGAAAGGGAACCGACTGCGTTCGCAGTTCGACTGAGGCCAGTTGCTCTGCGGGACATTCCTGCCGCAAGTAGGCAGCGAGGAGGCGATTCCACAGGTCACTCTGAAAAGCCGACAGGTACAGGCGGCGCATATCGACATTGACGCGCGCCCAGGCGCCGCGAAAGTCGCCGGGCCGATCCGCAAGGAACGTCACGATGCTCCGTCGATGGGAGCGCGCGAGCAGGGCCTTGCACTCCGGCCAGCGGCCCCAGTGCTTTCGGAGCAGCCGCTTCTCTTCCTTCTCGCGGGAGCGGTCGAAGGGATGCTCCTCGGCGAAGGCGAGCCAGAGGCAGCGCTCATAATTCCCCTTCACCCAGCTTGCCCCGATGAATTCGCCGGACGGGCCGATCGACCCGAACCGCTGGTCGTCGAAGTAATTGGGTACGCCGTCGCGAGCCACATTCGCCAGGGAGTCGCGGGCATGGTTGGCTGCATCCGGCGTGAGGGACCGCAGCACGATTTCAAACCGGTTGGCGCGGATGTCGGCCGGACCGAAGGCCCGCTGCGACTGACCCAGGTACTGGAGCCTGAGATGCGACTGTTCGAGATCGCGCGGCGGACCGCGCTGGATGGTGAGGTGCTGGACCGTCACCGCGTGCCTGTCCTTGAGGCCGCCGTACGACAGGCGATTTCGGGGCAGCTTCCAGCGCCGGAGGATGGCATCGACTGCTTCGGGCGTTCCCAGGCCGCGCTTGGTCAGCCGGTACAGGGCGAATGAGCCGTGCGGGGACGGAGCGACATCCGTCAGCTCCGTGACGCGGAAGTCCTCGGGCAGGCGCTTGACCTTCACCGGCTGCGATCCTGGTGAGGTGCGATGTCCGAGTCTGCCTCGCGCGCAGCGTGCACCGCCGCACCGGAATTGCGCGCAGCCGTGCAGATCACGGTGCAGTCCGTCCAGCGCCGGTCGGTGCCGATGTCACGGGCGACGGCGGTCGCGGTGGTTTCATCGGGGCACGGAATCGCGATCGAGGGACCCCAGGACGTTTGTACGGAGGCCAGGCGGCGGCTGAATCGCAGCGAATCCGCCAAAGCCAGCATGCGTGCGTCACTGAACACGGCTCCCTGAACGGGAGCAAAGTACTGACCAACGCGTGTTCCGTATTCCTCAAGGGCCGCCGCAAAGGTGGCGAAGTCCGTTCGCTGCACCGCCGGAAGAATGTCGCACAGGACGAGCCGGGAGAGCTGCCCGGTCAATGGTGCTGGCATCGGCTGCAGGCGCTCAAATGCGACCGATTCCGGCTGCCCCGAGAGTCCGTGCCGCGGAGGGGTGACGAGTACGAATCGCCACGCGGAAGGGACTTCCAGGCGGCAGGCGAGTTCACCGATTGTTCCTGGCTGCCGACGTCCGGCATCGACGATCAGGCCCCCGGCCGCAAAGCCATGAATGCCGACGGCTGACCGCCTGCCGCGTTCGACGCGCCGTGCCAGCGCGACGGTGTCGATGGCGTGCTCCCCACCGACGGCAGAAAGCCCGCGGCCGACTGCCAGCGCCAGTTGGGTACCGGAGCCGAAGCCCGCGTGCTCCGGGATGCACTGCTGCAGACGGATCGCGCAGGGAGGCACCGGACTGTGGCGGCGACAGCATTCGACCCACGCTCGAATTCGTTCCGTGCGATCGCCAGCTTCGATCCAGTCCTGATCGCTCTGAGTTACGGTCACCACGCACCGCGGATGCTCGACCATCAAGCCCAGGCCGCCGAAGTCCGGGCCCGATGCGGCGCGGACCGCCAGCGGACCGAAATGCAGCCGTGCACCCGTGGTGATCGTCACTCGCTCATTCATGGCTTCCGACCGCTGACGGATGATGCGTCGGCATCCCGAATATAACTTTCCAGCATCCGGAACGCCTGCAGCTCGCGCGGGCCGGCTGTCTTCTCGACGGGAGTTCGAAGTGCATCCAGCTGGGCGAGAACGTCGGCTCGGGGCAGCAGGTGCAGCCGCGTGGCCAGGATGGCCGCTTCGAGCACCGCGTGCTTCGCGCGATTGAATCCAAAGAAGTCCCTCAGGCGTCCCTGGTGCACGACCTCGGCCGTCATCTCGGTCCGCTCGGACGCATCATCGATGTTGGTGACGCGGAACTCGAACCAGCGGCAGGCGCCGGTGAGGACGTCTCCCGCGATGACGGCCGCCGTGCGGAGGTCGGGCCAGGGATCGATCTGATTAATGGCGGCCTGGGCGAACAGCAGCACATCGTCGGTAACGTGGCAAACGCCGCAGCGGGTCCGCACGAGGTTGGCGTACGTCGTGGATGAGCGGAAGGGGCGCAGCAGTAGCCGGGTGATCCCTTCGTCCACGATCGGCCCCATCGGTGCGACGTTCGTCGTCCCGTCGGCGTTGCGCGTGGTCACGATCGATTCGAGAATCAGCGGCATCGTCTCTCAACGTTCCATGTTCCGGTTCGTCGTGGCCGCATGCATGCGGTCCGCTCGTCAAAGACGCCCTTTCTGGCCCGTGCCCCGATGAATCGGGGCACTACAAACGATTGTCTGGCGAGTTCGGCTACAGCTCCGACATCAGGTGGCTTCGTCAGCCCACGCGAGCAGCGCCAGGTACCCTCCGTCGGCGGGATGGCCGGGGTGATGCGGCGTCTCGGTTAACAGCTTCAACCGGGGATGCGCGGCGATCGCCCGGCGGACCACGTCCTCATTCTCTTCCGGTTCGATGCTGCATGTCGAGTAGACGAGGCGGCCGCCGGGCGCCAGGCGCTCGATGGCCGCCTGCAGGAGGGCGAGCTGGACCGCCTGCAGTTCATCGATGCCGGCCGCGGAAATACGCCAGCGCGCTTCGGGGCGCTTGCCGAGGACGCCGGTGTTGGAGCAGGGGACGTCGAGCAGGATGCGGTCGAACGGGCCGGGAGGGACATCCGATGCGTCCGCAGCCGCGAGTTGCGTCTCGATGATCGTCAGCCCGAGCCGGCGTGCGGCCTGATCGACTCGCGCGAGACGTTCCGCGTCCACGTCCACCGCGATGATGCGTCCCTGATTCTGCATCCGTTCGGCGAGATGCGTGGTTTTGCCGCCGGGGGCGGCGCACAGATCGAGCACGTTCTGGCCCGGCCGCGGATCGAGCAGTGCCGCCGCGTACTGGGCCGATTCGTCCTGGATGGAGATCGACCCCGCGGCCAGACCGGGCAGCCGACCGGCATGCAGGCTGCGGCTCAGCCGGATCGTTTCGGCAAGTCCGCCCGGCGTCGCTGCCACACCCGCATCGGCCAATTCCGACAGGATACCGTCCCGATCAGCCTTGATCCGGTTCACGCGGATTCCCATGCGTCCCGGCGTGAGGAACCAGCTCGCCAGTTCCAGGGTCTGTGTGAAATCCATGCGGCTGAGCCAGCGCTCCACCAGCCACTGGGGGAGGCTGAACGCCTGCGACAGGTATTCCGCGTGATGTTCGGCGGGGGAGTCAAAGTAAGGGCGACACAGCCGGCGATAGGTGACCAGCGGCCGGGGCTGCGTCTCATCCGCCGTCGCCGCAAACCTGACGACTGGGACCGCGTCGGCCGCCGGAGAACTCAGCCAGTCATCGGCGAGTTCCCGCTGAACGGAACGGAGCACGCCGTTTAGGAATCCGCTCCATCGGGGCTGTCTGCGGCGGGACAATTCGACGGTCTCGTGGACGGCCGCATGCGGAGCGACTGAGAGCAGCACCAACTGATACGCGCCGAGCTGCAGCAGCCGCCACAGTCCCGGCTCGATATTCTCGCGGGGACGCTGGACGTGCGCGGCGAGGATGGTATCGAGCGTCAACCGACGGCGGACGATGCCCGTCGCGAGTTCGGTGGCGAGTGCACGTTCCTGCTCCGGCACGGAGCGGCTGCGGAACAGTTCGTCGAGGGAGTCCGCAACGAAGGCCAGACGGAGATCGACGGCATCCAGAGCGTCAAAGGCGATCGAGCGGGCGTCAGTTCCGGCTGTCGCTGAAGAGTTGACTGCCGACCCACTCATCGCGCGCCTCCGCAGAGGCGCGCCAGGTTATCAAAGAAGTGCGGGTATGTTTTCGCCGTGCAGCCGGGATCGGCGATGCGGATTCCCGGCTGCCTGATTCCGGTGATGGCGAAGCTCATCGCCATCCGGTGGTCGTCGTAGGTATGGATCGTGGCGGGGCGCATCGGACCGGGGTAGATGGTCAATCCATCATCGTGTTCGTCGGCCTGCAGTCCCAGTCGCCGCAGTTCTGTCACGAGGGCCGCAACTCGATCGGTTTCCTTGTGCCGCATGTGGGCGACGTTGCGGATCCTTGTCGGACCGTCTGCGAAGGGAGCGATGGCGGCGAGCGTCTGGGCGGTGTCGCTGATGGCGTTCATGTCGACGTCGATGCCCCGGAGCGGGCCTCCGTGCAGCGTGACGGCGTCGTCGTGCCAGCTGACGCGGCATCCCATCTGCTCCAGGACGTCCGCGAATCGCACGTCTCCCTGCAGCGCGGTACGGCTAAGACCCGGGATCGTGACTTCACCTTCGGTGACCGCCGCCGCGGCGAGAAAATAGCTGGCGGCCGAGGCATCCGGCTCGATGGCGTAGTCGGTTGCGCGATAGCCGTCGCCGCTGATCTCAAAGAGGCCTGGGGATGGCTCCTCAACGGCCGCTCCAAAACTCCGCATCACCGCCAGGGTCATCTCCACATACGGACGCGAGACGAGCGGGCCGGTGAGTCGTAAGTGGACCGGTCCCGCGGCACACGGCGCCGCCATCAGCAGGGCGCTGAGGTACTGGCTGGAGAGCGAACCGGACACGGTGACCTCGGCGGCCGGGAGTCCGGCCCCGCGCACTACGACCGGCGGACAGCCCGACGAGGTTTCGCAGGCGACATCGGCGCCCCATTCGCGGAGCGCCTCCACAAGCGGGAGGATCGGCCGTTCGCGCATGCGGGCATTGCCGTCGAGGCGATACGCGCCGTGGCCCAGCGCGCACAGGGCGCACAGAAAGCGGATACTCGTGCCGCTGTTCTCGAGCCAGAGTTCGGCGGTGGCAGCCGGAATCCGCCCCGCGCAGCCGCGGATGCGGATCGTCTCCTGCTCAAGGTCCTGCTGGATTTCGAGTCCGAGCCGGCGAAGGCTTTCCACCATGACCCGCGTGTCGGCGCTGTCGAGCACGCCGGAGAGCTGCGAGGTTCCTTCGGCCAGCGCGGCCGTGATGAGCGCGCGGTTGGTCAGGCTTTTGGAGCCGGGGGGGCGGATCTGTCCGCGCACCGGTCGCTGGACCGGGACGATTTCAAGCGGGTCACTCATAGCGGGCACGGGAACCATGACCGATTGTAGTTCCCTGTCGCCGCGCAAAACAGAAACCCGGTTTCTTGCAGAAACCGGGTTTCTGAGCGGAGTTACTGAGTGAGCACGATTACTCGGACTTCAGCACGATGAACTGCGATGCCTCGCCACGGGTGATCAGCAGCGCAATCCCCGTGTCCAGCGACAGGGCATCCACCGCCTCCCGAAACTCCTGCGGCGTGCTGACCCGCTGGGAGCCGACCTTCTCGATCAGGTCACCCGCCCGCAGGCCGATGCTGGCCGCCGGGCTTCCTTCCTGCACCGACGTGACAACCACGCCTTTGGCGTCCTTGCTGATGCCGAGCTGCTGGACGAGTTCGGGGCTGAGCTTTTCGACTTTCAGCCCAAGTTCATCGAAGGTGGCGCCTTCCGGTTCATCCGGTGCAGTGTCTTCGGTGGAGCGGGTGCGCCGCAGGGCGGGGGTAAAGTCTCCCGGCATCTGTTCCATCGTGACGTCAATCGTCACCCGCTCGCCGTCCCGCAGCACGACGGCCTCGAACGCCTCGCCGATCTCCAGAGCCTCAACGATCCCCTGCAGCTGGCCGCGATCGGTGATCGGCTTGTCCGCCATCTGCACGATGACGTCTCCCTCCTCAAGGCCTGCCTTGGCCGCCGGCGTGTCTGGATAGACCTGAACGACGAGAGCTCCTTCGCCGACGCCGACGTTGAACTGCCGGCGCAGCTCGTTATCCATCTCCTGCAGAGCGACGCCCAGGTAGGCGCGCTTCACTTCGCCAGTCTCGATCAGTTGCTCGGCCACCCAGCGGGCCATGTTGATCGGGATGGTGAAGCCGACGCCGTCGTAACCGCCGCTGCTGGTGGAGATCGCCGTATTGATGCCGACGACCTCGCCGTTGAGGTTCAGCAGCGGTCCACCGCTGTTGCCGGGGTTGATGGCGGCGTCGGTCTGCAGATAGCTCTCGCGCTCGTTGATGCCGGGGCCGCGGCCGGTGGCGCTGATGATGCCGGCGGTCACCGTGACGCCTACGTCAAACGGGTTACCTGCCGCCAGCACCCAGTCGCCGACCTGCATCAGATCGCTGTTTCCCAGGGCGAGCACGGGCAGGGGCTGTTCGGCCTTCACGCGGATGATCGCGACGTCCGATCTCGGATCGGCCGCCCACGTTTCCGCGCGGACCTCGCTGCCATCGTAGAAATGGACGATCAGGCGGTCAGCGCCTTCGACCACGTGGGCATTGGTCATAATGATCCCACTGGGATCAATAATGAAGCCGGAGCCATGACCTTCCTGAGGAATGTTGGGGGCGTCGGGAAACTGAAATTCGAAGTCACGGAACCGCGGGTCGTTGCCAAAGAAGCGACGAAACAGGTCTTCTCCTGTCGGCGGCGCTCCCTCTTCCGCGGACTCCGTCCCTTCCTGCTGAGCCGTGTGGGGCGTGGCATGAGTTTCGATCCAGACGACTGCTGGCAGTGCTTCGGACGCGACTTCGCGGAATGCGATGGAGAGGTCATCTGGCGAACGGGTGGCCGGGACGGTCAAGCTGGAATCGACGGCCTGTGACCAGGTGATTGCGGCGGCGCCCAGCCCAGTCCCGGCGACCAGCGTCAGGACCCACAGCGTGCTTTTCCGTAATGCCTTCATCAGCGTTCCCTCCCGATTCTGAATGGATTGTATGAAACTGTTCGCAACGCCCCGCACGGGGGCCTGCCCTCCGGACAGCGACGATCGTCATCAGCGGAGTCCAAAGCCCATCCGCGATCTCGTCCGGGAGGGGTGCGGCTCGATGGTTCAAGTCAGACTCCCCATTTCCCACATTGTTCTCACGCATCGAAGTAAGTCAATAACCGCCGCGGAACTCCAATGCCGATCACATGGACGGAGCCGGTCAAGGTCCTGCTGGCGGGATTCTCGAATCCCTGCTTTTCAGCGACAAAGGTGGCGGTCAGCTCCGCCCGTACGCACAAGCCCAGCGGCTCGCCGGTGTCACAGTCCAGTCCTGACGGCAGATCCACCGCGAACACGCGACGCCCGCTTTGATTGATCGCATGGATGGCGGTGCGGTACGGCTCGCGGATCTCTCCGGATGTTCCGGTACCCAGCATCGCGTCCACCACCCATTCGCAGGACGACAGCTCGGCAGCAAGTTCCCCGGCCTCGGGCAACTCCCGAATCGGGATGCCCGACTGCTGCAGGACGTGAAGATTGGTTTCCGCATCGCCGCGGACGGTGCACGCACCCGCCAAGAGCAGCACTCGCACGTCGACACCCGCGATCTCCAGATGTCGCGCAATGACGAACCCGTCGCCGCCGTTGTTCCCGCGACCGCAGCAAATCGCGACGGGTCCCCCGATTCCCTGACGCAGCAGCAGCTCGGCACAGCCGCGCCCGGCGTTCTCCATGAGCACGACGCCCGACATTCCGAACTCGTCAACGGCGCGGCGGTCCACGCTGCGCACCTCGTCACGACTCAACGCGCGCATGCTGTGAACCGATCTCGAAAGGCTGCGGTGAGACGCACTGCCTGTCAACAGGGCAGGGCGGGGCGGCCGTCATCTTATCATTGCCGATCGACTCCGGTTCTGTGTTCCCGGATTCGAGGACCATACCGAATCCTTAACGGGCCGTGCGATTCTGCTAAGATCACGCGGCGACACCGATATCATTGCAGGAGTCAACCGCTTTGCCCGAAACGCTGGCCGATCGCTGGGCGATTGTGACGGGCGCTTCGTCAGGCATCGGCGCCGAGTTTGCCCGGGAACTGGCGGCCCGAGGCATGCATCTGGTGCTGACTGCCCGCCGCAAGGAGCGGCTGCTCGAGCTGTCGGAGGAACTGCGTCGCCGGCACGCGACCCGTTGCGAGATCATCCCGGCCGATCTCGCCGACCCAAGCGGGCCGCGGCGGCTGTGGGAGGAGGTCCGCGACCGCGGGATCGATGTGCACATGCTGGTGAACAACGCCGGTTTCACGCACGTCGGGGAGATCGATGACGCACCGATCGAGCGCATCCTGGAACTCGTCCGGGTCAACATTGCAGCCGTTACGGAACTGACGTATCTGGCGCTCCCCGGCATGCTGCAGCGCGGCGGCGGGGCGGTATTCAATATTTCCTCGCTGGTGGGGTTTCAGCCGGTCGCCTATATGGCGGCGTACTCTGCGTCCAAGGCATTCATCCTGCATTTCAGCGAATCGCTGTGGGCGGAGGCGAGGGAGCGGGGAGTGCACGTGATGGCGATCTGCCCTGGCACGACCCGGACGGAGTTGTTCGACATCGCCGGCGTTCCCGGCTGGTTGCAGCAGCGGCGTTCTCAGAGTCCCGAGCAAGTGGTGAAGGCCGCGCTGCGGGCCTTCCGCAAGCGACGCCCCGTCTGCATCCCGGGCGCCCGGAACTGGGTGATCACGCTGGTCGGTCGGTTCCTGTCACGACGCCGAGTCGTGCTGGAATCAATGAAGTACTTCCGGCCGCAGTCGCCGAATTTGAAGGCAGAGAACTCCCCGGCCGCGGAACCGTCGCCAGAGTCCCGTATGAACGATTCGCCAAGCTGAGGTTGCCGCGTCATGTCTGACCGATTTCAGAAGTATCTCGCGGAACAACTGCAGGCGATTCGGTCGGCCGGCCTGGAGAAGTCCGAGCGGATCATCACGACGCCGCAGGATGCGCGGATTGCGGTCGCCGGTCGCCCGCGGCCCGTGCTCAACCTGTGCGCCAACAATTACCTGGGATTGGCCGAGCATCCCCGCATCGCCGCCGCCGCCCGGCAGGCGCTCGACGACTGGGGTTACGGTATGGCGTCGGTCCGCTTTATCTGCGGCACGCAATCGATTCACAAGCATTTAGAGGTCGCGCTGTCCGAGTTCCTGGGGACGGACGACACGATCCTTTACTCCAGCTGCTTCGACGCCAACGGCGGGCTGTTCGAAACCATCCTGGGGCCTGAGGACGCCGTCATCTCCGATGAACTGAACCATGCGAGCATTATTGACGGCATCCGGCTCTGCAAAGCGCGGCGGTTGCGGTACCGCAACAACGACATGTCCGATCTCGCCTCGCGGCTGCAGGAGGCGCAGGACGCCCGCTTCCGGCTGATCGCGACCGACGGCGTGTTTTCGATGGACGGCTACCTGGCGGATCTGCCCGCGATCTGCGACCTGGCCGATCGTCACGATGCACTGGTGATGGTCGACGATTCACACGCCGTCGGTTTCATGGGCCCACGCGGGCGGGGCACTCCCGAACACTTCGGCGTCACCGATCGCGTGGACATCACCACCGGCACGCTCGGCAAGGCCCTGGGAGGCGCCAGCGGGGGATACACCTCCGGCCGCCAGGAGATCATCGATCTGCTCAGGCAGCGCTCACGTCCCTATTTGTTTTCGAACACACTCGCCCCGCCGATCGTCGCCGGCAGCCTGGAAGCGCTCAGTCTTCTCACGTCGTCCACTGAATTGCGAGATCGGCTGGAAGCGAACACGCGTCTGTTCCGGGAGCAGATCGCGGCAGTGGGGTTCGACGTGCTCCCCGGCAGTCATCCCATTACTCCGGTGATGCTGTACGACGCCCCGCTGGCGGCCCGCGTGGCCGATGCATTGCTGCAGAAGGGTGTCTACGTGATCGGGTTTTCGTATCCGGTCGTGCCGGAAGGTCGAGCCCGGATTCGCACCCAGGTCTCCGCCGCCCATAGTGAGGATGATCTGCGGTTCGCCGTGGAACAGTTCGCTGCCGTCAAACGGGAACTGAGCTTGTGAGGCTCGGAGCAGGCAACCTGTGGCGTGCAGGAAGTGGTTCTGCAATAATAGTTTGCAATGCTGATCCCGCGGCCGCCGCCGGTGTTGAATCGGCAAACGCTAATGCGTCCGGTTGACACATCCCGGCCGGACCGATCTAATGACGGGTCTACGCTTAACAGTGACGGTGCGGCGTAGGGATTGTGCATTGTCAAATGTTGACCGGCCCTGTGCTTGGGGTGCGCGTGACAACACCGTCGGATCCACAGGACTGAAGTTGGGAGAATCTGCATGAGGAAGTTGGCGATCCTGATGGGGGCTGCCGCCGTGGCTGCGATCCTGTTCTCGGTGGACGCGCAGCCTGTCCAGGCACAAAAGCAGTACTACGACGCTTTCGTGGCCAAGTATCCGGGAGTCGCGGAGCAGGCCGGAGAGATGAAGTGCGCCGTCTGTCACGGCAAGCAGAAGACGCAGCGCAGCGAATACGCCAAGGCGCTGGAAAAGGCACTGGGCGAGAAGAAGGTCAAGGACGAAGAGAAGATCAACAAGGCTCTCGACACCGTCGCCGGCGAGGAATACGCCGACGGCAAGACCTATGGCGAACTCCTGAAGGACGGCACGCTGCCGGCCCCGTTCGCCGAATAATGCCCGCTGCGATCAGCAGGATGCAAGAAGGCCGCTCCTCACCGGGGCGGCCTTTTTCTGTTCGGTCCCGGCTCCGTCGCCCCTGCCGGGTTTCCAATCACGATCGTTCTTGACGTCCCCGACGCAACGGGCGTAGATTCCCGCGGTCAAGGAGGACGTTTCATGGATTCCCGCAAACTCGGGCTGCTCGCCCGATCCGGACTGCGCGTGCTGAGCATCGTGCCGTCCCGTCTCGACCCGCTGCTGCCAGCCGATCTGGACCCGCGGCCGAAGGTGTTCGGAATCGGTTTCCACAAGACCGGCACGACATCGCTGGGGCGCGCGCTGCGGATTCTGGGCTACCGCATTCAGAAGGGCTTCAACTTCAACCGGCCCGGCAAGCGGATCGTGATTCCGGAGCCCGTCACTCTCGACAAGGTGCGGGACGTGGCGTTTCAGATGGTGCCGCGCTACGCAGCTTTCGAGGACAATCCCTGGCCGCTGCTGTTCCGCGAACTCGACGCGGCATTCCCGGGGGCGAAGTTCATCCTGACGACCCGCGATCCGCAGCGCTGGATCAAGTCGGCCTCGCGGTACTTCGGAACGAAGACGAACGGCATGTTCGAACTGATCTACGGGCGCCCGGGGTTCTGCATCGCCGGCAACGAGGAGTTCGCCCGCGAGCGCTTTGAGCGGCACAACCGCGAGGTGCTGGAACATTTCGCCGGCCGGACCCATGATCTCCTGCAGTGGAAGCTGGAGTCCGAGGCCGACTGGCCGATGCTGTGCGGTTTTCTCAACTGCCCGGTCCCCCGAGCTACGTTTCCCCACGGCAAGAACTCAGCGACGGCGCCGACCCGAGGGGCGAAGGCCGCGTGAAATTCCCTGTGGGGAGCGGTGGGAACCGGCAGGTTACCGCGACGCATTGCCGTCACGCGCATCACTACGGTTGAACTTCGCGGTCCGCGATTCGGCTCGTGCAGTCCCGGGCAGTCTGCGCCCTGTGGTGTGTGCGCCTGGACGTCCCATCATGGATCGAAGCGGATCTCGCGAGGGCGTCCCGGATCGCGGACCAGTCCGGAACCTGCTCGCATTCCGGCGGCTGATTGAAGTCCGTTCGGTCGCCCCATTACACTCCGATGCCACGACCCGGGCGAAATGCATCGATCGGCCTGAAACAGAAGCTCCATGTCTGCTGTCGAATCAATTGTGGAAAACGGCGTCCCCCGGTGGCGCCAGTTAGCGGTGCGCGTTCTCGATGGGCATCGCCTGACTCGACCTGAGGCCGCGGCGATTCTCGAATCGTCGGATGACGAACTCCTCGACCTGCTGGCGGCGGCCTTTCGCGTGCGACGGCAGCACTTCGGCCGGCAGGTGCAGCTGTACTATCTGCAGAACGCCAAGAGCGGTCTGTGCCCGGAGGATTGCGGGTACTGTTCGCAGTCCTCGGTTTCCGACGCCGAGATTCCGCGCTACCGGTTCCTTACCGAAGACGCGTTGCTCGCGGGAGCACGAGCCGCGAAGGACTCGCAGGCCCGGACGTACTGCATCGTCGCCAGCGGCCGCGGGCCCAGCGACCGCGAGGTGGAGCACGTCGCCAAAGCGGTACGCCGCATCAAGGACGAACTGGGGATGCACGTCTGTGCCTGCCTGGGATTGCTCCAGCCGCACCAGGCGCAGCAGCTGGCCGACGCCGGCGTGAATCGCATCAATCACAATCTCAACACCAGCCGCCGCTACTACGAGGAAATCTGCACGACGCACACCTACCAGGACCGGCTGGACACGCTCCGCGTCGTCCGCGACTCGGGGATGGAGCTGTGCAGCGGTCTGATCGTGGGGATGGGGGAGACCCACGACGACGTGATCGACGCGGTCGTCGAACTGCAGGAACTAAACGTGGAGTCCATTCCGGTCAACTTTCTGCATGCGATCGACGGCACGCCGCTCGAGGCAACGGAGCATCTCGATCCCCGTTACTGCCTCAAGGTGCTCTGCCTGCTCCGGCTCGCGCATCCCGCCACCGAGATCCGCATCGCTGGCGGACGAGAGGTCAATCTCCGCTCGCTGCAGCCGCTTGGACTGTATGCCGCCAATTCGATGTTCGTCAGCGATTATCTGACGACCAAAGGCCAGTCCGCGGAGGCGGACCATCAGATGGTCGCCGACCTTGGGTTCGAGGTGGTGACGGCGGGGTGCGAGATGCATTCTTGATCGGATGTTGATGCTGTGCGGGGCCGCTTCGTGCTTTCCGGGGCCGCTTCCTGCCGGGCGCGGCTCTTTGGACTTTTTTAGATGGTCGCACGGATCGTGCTCCCTCCGTACAATCGGCGTCCATGAGCACTTCTTCCGCACAGCACACACTCCGTGCCGGCATGGTCGGCATGGGGATGATCTTCGACGAGACCTATCGCCCGTTCTTTGAGCGCGCCCATCGCGAGGGTATCTACGATCGCCGCTTCGGCGACATCGATGTGCGCCTCTCCGCCGTGGCGACGCGGACCGGTATGCGGGCGCTCGCGTACCAGTCCGAAGCCAAGGGGAAGATCGCCGAGTTCCGGAACCTCGCCGGCGACGACTGCGTCGAGCGGATGCTCGATGCCGACGTCGATTTCGCCTGCGTCGCCACTCCCGACGACCGGCACTTCGACGCCTGCCGGAAGGTGCTCTCCGCGGGCGTCCATCTGCTTGTTGAGAAGCCCTCGGTCCTGTCGCTGCAGCAGTTGGACGAATTGGTCGCCCTGGCGGAACAGAAGGGAGTGCTCGCCAAGGTCGTGTATCACAAGCTGCTCGATCCCGACCACAAGAAGCTGCGGACGCTCGTCGCCGACGGAATGCTGCAGCACGTCAACAACGGCTACTGCTCGCTGCTGGAGCCCAAGCAGATCTCAGGCTCGCAGTTTTCCGAGTGGATCCGCGGCCGCAACCCCGGCACGTACGTCGCCGTCCACTACATCAAGCTGATCGACTTCACGTTCGGCGGCCGGCTGAAGACGGTCACCGCGACCGGACAGCGCGGTCTCGTGGGCCCGAAGGACGGCCCGACATGGGACAGCGTCCAGATGCGGATGGTCTACGAGTACGACGACGGACGCGAAGCCGCGTTCGATATCCACACATCTTGGGTCACGCCCGACAATTTCCCCGGCTACGTCGAGCAGGAGGTGCAGTTCCGCTTCGACAACGGCATCTGGAACGGGCACTCCCGCAAGCGCGGCGTCGAATGCACGATCGAGGGGCGCACCCCCATCACGATCAAGAACTCGATGAATAACCACTACAACGGCACGTTTCTCGAGCCGTGGGGTGAGCGCTCGCAGCGTGGGTACGGCGTGGAAGTCATTGAGCGGTTCGTCCGCGAAGTGGCTTATGTCGAGCACGGCGGGGACGCATCGGCCCGCGATGCCCGGCTGCAGGAGATCCGCTCATTGACGTACAACGACCTGTCGGCCGATCGCCAGGTCGTCGCCGCCGTCCAGGCGTTGGAGGCGATTCTGGATGAAGCCGCTAAGGGCCATCCCGACTGCGTCGCCCGCTATGACGCGGCCAAGGGGGAACTCCGGCTGGCGCGGCCGGGATCCTCGGAGGCATTGTCCCTGTCCGGGAACTGACCCGCGGGACCACTCCCGCCCTACTGCGGACCGCTCCGCTGTGCCACGTTGCGAGAGAGGGACGAACCGGCCTCCTCCTCGGCCGGCGGCTCTTCAGGCTTCGACTGCTCCAGAAACCGTCCCTCCAGATAGCCGAAGATCAGCAGCACGGCGAGCGCCATGCCTGTCGCGATGCCGGCGATCACGTAGTAGCCGAACCCGCAGACCACGCCGATCGCCGCGGTAATCCAGATGGTCGCCGCCGTCGTCAGGCCGTGCACCCAGCGCTGCGACTGAATGATCGCGCCCGCTCCCAGGAATCCGATGCCCCCCATGATTCCCTGCACGATGCGAAACGGGTCGCTCTGCAGCAGTGATGAATCCGGCGAGACGAGAGCCAGGAACTGCACTGCAGCCACGATCGGCACAGCCGCGCCCAGCGCCACCATCATGTGAGTGCGCAATCCCGCCGGCTTGTCCTGGAGCTCCCGTTCCCATCCCAGAACTCCGCCGGCCAGTATTGCGGAGCCCAGACGGAGCGCGATCTCCCATTCGTCGAGCGGAGAGGTCATGGGGCAGGCTCACCCTCAGTGGCCGATTCCCGCGGTTGGCTCATGGCCGCATCGTGCTGGCGGAAGTCGATCGTCCATTCTCGTCCCTGCTGGACCAGTGCATCAACCTCGTCCTGCAACTGCTTTTCGTCCGGTTCCACGACGGCGGCACGCTCGCGTAGCTGTTCGGCCGCCATCCGCAGTTCCTGCAGTTGGATGGCCAGCCGCTCGGCCTCATCACGGAAATCGGCGAGGCTGCCTGACGCGCCGGCTCCGTTGCCCCGCGCCCCCGTTGAGTCCGCACTGCCGCCGATGCGCAGCATCTCTCCCTGCATCGCGTCGATCGCGGACACCATTTCCTCCGCCCGCATCTCCAGCTCTCCCTCGACGATCGGTTCCAGCAGGGCGCGTTCCAGGTTCGCCAGTGCTGACGAACGCGAATCGTAATTGGTTCCTGACATCATCGCCTCCCTCTTTCGGCCGTCGCCGCCTCATGCGCGGGCTTCCAGCGCCTCCGGCAGCGGCAACTTATTGGTCTCGTAGAACCGCTCCGGATCCCGCTTCAGGAAGTCGACAATGGCCGGCAGCGTGTTTCGCAGCCGGTGCGGTGGGTCCCAGCTCAGTTTTGTCCGTGCGTGCGCGATGGTCGGGGCATAATGGTCGTCCGCGAGGTCGATCATCCACGGCTTGATGAAGGGCTTGTCGTCTTCATCCCTGGCGAGCTTGTCTTCGACCCACGCCCCCGCTTTCGCCACCACCTTCGGAATGCGGATCGTCGGCCACTCGCGGCCGTGAATTAACTCTCCCAGCCGGTCCTGCAGTTCGGCGTAGCTCATCACGTCCGGCTCGGCGATGAGGAATAGTTCCTCCTGCCCCAGCGTCTGCCGCCGTTCCACGCATTTGACGAAGCAGTCCGTCAGGTCGTCCAGATGAATCAGCGCCTGCCCGTGCGTCGAGTCGCCGGGGAACACATAGCTTTCAAGCTGCCGCTCGTAGATGCGGGCGATCTGCTGCGACAGCGGGAGCGAATGGCACTCCTCGTCGTACACGCCGGCAATCCGTAGGACGACCGTGGGCATCGTCCCCCGTTCCTGATGAATGACCTGTTCCGTCTCCAGCTTCGATTGCGGGTACGCCCACTTCGCTTCCGTGGGCGACAATTCGGAGACGTGCTTCCCGTTGTTCTCCGGCTTCATCACCAGGAGCGTGCTGGAGAAGATGAATTGTTCGACGACGAATCCTTGCTGCTGCAGTTCTCGGAGCAGGCGCCGCGTCCCTTCGACGGTCAATTCCCGGTACAGCGGGCTGGGCTCGCCGGAAAAGTCGTAGTACGCGGCGAGATGAATCACGCTTGCCAGCCGGCCCCCGCAGCGTGACTTGACGGTCTCCAGCGACTGCCGCACGTTGTCGGCACTCGTCAGATCGGTCTCGACGAATTCGACTCCCGGAATCCCCTCTGCGGGAGGCGAGACATCCATCCCCACGAGCGCGTAATCACGAGACAACGCACGACAGAGCCTGCCGCCAATGAGCCCGCTCGCACCCGTGATCAGTATCACCGGCTTTCCGGTCTGCATTTCCATCTCTCCTCCCAGTGCTCAATCGAGCGCGTTTCTCGTCATGAGACGAGCGGCGGCCCCCGATGCAGAGGGTCACAACTCTGAAGCCCCCCTGCCCTACTCGTGGGGCAGGCCGACGGTCGTAGCGGTGTCCGATCTCAGGACCTGGTCGGCTGCCGCACTCTTCTGCGGCGGGGCATCGTCCGCCAGATCCACCGCGACCAGCAGCTGTCCCGGCTCAAGGTTGTGCGCGTGGAAGTCGGCCAGCTCCCGCTCCGATCCGCGCGACACCATGATCGAACCGAACACGGACAGCAGCGCAATCCCCAGACTCACCCCGAGCACGATGAACGCGGCGACCAGACCGACCAGGATGGCCGTGATCGCGGCGACGGCCACTCCCACCAGGGCCAACACTCCATACACCAGCCCCCCACGGGTCAACGCGCGGCCTGCCGAGCGCGGCCCGGAGGGATGCTGGTCGACGTATTCCTTCAGTTCCGGCGCGACTTGCGCTTCAGTGCAGACAACGCTGATCTCACGCCGTTCAAAGCCGGCATTGCGAAGGTGGTCGATCGCCCGCCTGGCCGCTTCTACGGTCTCGAACACTCCGGCCCGAATCGCTGGTCGATGTTCAACGCTCGCCATAAGTCACCCTTGTTCCTCGAAGATGTGCCTCTGGAAATCGGGCGTCGTGCGCCACCACGGAATCCTTGTCACACCGACGCCCGCTGGTTGTGTTCGATCGCCACGTTCCGCACCCATTGCCGCGCCTCGTCCATCTCGTGCTGATCGAAGTACTTGACGTCGGCGGTGGTGAACAGGCGGCAGACTCCGGCCATCCGTTCGTGCCACTTCTTTTCGCCGACGATCGCGAGGCGATCGACGTCGTTGAAATGACGGATATCGAACTTCAGGTCCTCCCAAATTGCCCCCGCCGTCCAGCCGTGGAAGTCGTCGAGCACGAACACCAGACGGAGCTTGCCTTCCTCGCGGATGAGTTGCTCGATCTCGGGCACCATCTCCTCGTAGTCAGCTTTGTCCAGCTTGCCGGAGACGTGCACCTCCACGTATCCGTCATGCGTCATGTGCTGCATTACAACCGGCATCTCTCACCTCCTGTGCCGTTGGAGTGTCCGTTGCGCTCGACGAAGCCGGTTTGTCGATGCTCCGCCGGAGTGGTGTCGCTCCTCATGAACCAGGGCATGGCACGTCTGTTGCCCGACAGGCTCCCATCGAATGCATGGGCCGTGCCACTGCTGATTCGATGCACCGTTGGCGACATATCCGGCGAGGTCGAGTCATCGTCATGGACTCCGGCCGAGCGGGTTGCGCTGTAGTCGATCAGTTATGTCGGCGGCCCGACACTTTCCATAAATCTCCAAATCGCCGGCAATGTCGATGTCTACAGTCCCCGCAGAGGCTCACGACGATCCGCGGTTCAACCTCTCCGCGGCCCCGTACCCCTGGGACTACAACCCGTCGTCCTGGCGGCAGCGGATTCCCATCTGCCTGATTGCGATGGTGGCCTTCGTGATCGCCTCGTACATGGCGCTCTACCAGTGGCGGCTCATCGACTCAGCATGGGACCCGTTCTTCGGCGAGCAGACGGAACTTGTCCTCGATTCCGACGTCTCCGAACGGATGCGCGTCTGGTTCCTGGTTCCCGACGCCGCATTCGGCGCGATCGCCTACCTGGGGGACGCGATCTTCGGTCTGGCCGGCTCCACCCGACGCTGGCAGTATCGCCCGTGGCTGGTCATCGCCTTTGGAATCGACGTGATCCCGCTGGGGATCGTCAGTGCGATCCTCGTCGTGATGCAGGGGGCCGTCGTCGGTTCTTGGTGCTTCCTGTGCCTGGTCACGGCCGTGATCTCGCTCGTCCTCGTGGTCCTCGCCTATGACGAAGTCTGGTCGTC
The DNA here is from genome assembly GCA_041940305.1 of Planctomycetaceae bacterium. GTDB lineage: Bacteria > Planctomycetota > Planctomycetia > Planctomycetales > Planctomycetaceae > JBGTSJ01. The sequence goes on along the minus strand of JBGTSJ010000002.1, from coordinate 556,277 downwards.
GCTGCTATATCTCAAGCGGGTCTGGCAGGAGACGCACGACAAGCGATTGCTCTGGAACACGTTGTGGGGCCGCTGGTCCCCCGAAGCCGAGCGGATCGGCGCCGAATTCGTGCAATCGCGACGAAATCGATAACGAACGGCACGCTCCATGCAATTGAGTACCCGCAGTAGAAACCCGGATTCCCTTTCAGAAACCGAGTTCTGAAACGCTCAATTAACTTCTGGAGCACCGCCCCCTCGCACATCGCTGCATCCAGGCCAACGATGGAATCGTCATGTGGAGTCGCGTCGTTGAAATCATGCTCGGCTGCTGGCTGCTGATCAGCCCGTTCGTCTTCGGCCATCCGGATGACCGCATCGGCTGGTGGATCACCGACTTCTCTGCCGGACTGGCCGTCATCGTATTTGGGTGCCTCTCCTACTGGCGACCCGCACGCCTGGCTCATCTGCTCACGGCACTCGTGGGCGCACTGCTGATCGCAGCCGCGTACCGTTTCTATGGCCACGCACCGCCGGCCGCGCAGAATGAGGCGCTCACCGGCCTGCTGCTGATGATGTTCGCCGTCATCCCCAACGACGCCGCCAGCCCATCCCGCGCGTGGCGAGAGGCAATGCAGGAACTGCACAACGAGTCCAGCGACAACCATCCGTCGACGCGCCGTACGGCTACCGGCTCGCACGCCGTCTGACCAAAGTCGCCGGCACAGTCCTCTGTGCGGACCGCTGCTCTCACGACCATAACCGGACGACCTCCGGGACTGCCTGGCGCTCTCCGGGAAGAAGCCGCTCGTCCCCATCTTCCCAACTCTCACTCACCCGGCTATCATCCTCCCAGCCCGCGCGTCGCACGAATGGGCTTTAAAACCGACGCACTCCGCATGACGAGCGACAAGCTGCGGCGGCAAATCACCTTCGAAGCCGCCCGCCTGATGTACACCCGGCAGGAGTCGGAGTACTTCCGGGCCAAGCGCAAGGCCTCCCGCAAGATCTGCCGCGGCTGGGTCAAACCCAACGACCTCCCCACGAACGCCGAAATCCGCAACGAGATCCAGCGGTTCGCGTATCTCTACGAAGGGGAGGGCCGGTTCGACAGCCTCCGCGACATGCGCATCGCCGCGCTGCGGATGATGCACATCTTGCACAAGTTCCGGCCCAGGCTGATCGGCAGCACCCTCACCGGCCACGTTCGCCACGGCAGCGACATCGATCTGCACGTCTTCACGTCGAGCATCGAGGCCGTGCGGGCCGCACTCGATGAGGAAGGGCTGGATTACGAAGTCACCCATAAGCGGGTTCGCAAGTTTGGCGAGGAGCGGGTCTTCACCCACGTGCACGTGCACGACCGCTTCGAGTTCGAGCTCACCTGCTACCCTGCGGACAAGGCGCACTACGTCTTCAAGAGTTCCATCACGGGCAAGGCCATTGAGCGCGCGAGCATTCAGGAGCTGGAAGCGCTGCTCGAGCAGGAGTATCCCGACGTCGATCTCGAAGACGCCCTCATCGAGGCGGACGAGCAGGTGGACCGCTTCCAGATCTACCGCCTGCTGCTGATCCCGCTGGAGAAAGTGGAACAGGGGCGCAGGCATCATCCGGAAGGGGACGCCCTGTACCACAGCCTGCAGGTCTTCGAACTCGCCCGGAATGCGAATCCCTGGGACGAGGAGTTCCTGCTGGCCGCCCTGCTGCACGACGTCGGCAAGGGCATCGATCCGCAGGACCACGTCACCGCCGGTCTCGAAGCGCTCGAGGGCTTCATCACCGACCGCACGGCCTGGCTCATCGCGAACCACATGGAAGCCCACAAGCTGCTCGACGGCACGATCGGCGCCCGGGCCAGACGCCGCCTGCAGCAGTCCGAAGACTACGACGAACTCTTCCTCCTCGCCCAATGCGACCGCGACGGGCGGGTCCCCGGCGGAGCCGCGCCCGACCTGGACGAAGCGCTCGAAGCCATGCGAGAACTCGCCCGCTTCTGCGGCTAACGCTCGCCAGAAACCCGGTTTCTGCACTACCTCCCCCGAGGGGGCGACTGCATCACCGGCGGGGCGAACGGCATCGTCAGCCGGCCGATGTCATCCACGATCCCCCGGCCGAACTCGCCGATGTCTCCTGCCTGCGTTGAGACCTGGGGCTGGTCCAGAGTTCCCCGGACGACGACGTGCACCCAGTTGTCGAACAGCGGACCCAGCAGCGGGATCTGGGAGATTCCCCCCAGGAACCGCTCGTCCGCCTGCGAGAAGAAGTCAATCCGCAGCCGACCCGGCAGATCGTCCGCGTACTCGGCCGTCCCGCGCCCGCGCAGCTGCAGCGCGTCTCCCACCAGCTTGATGCCGGAAAAGTCGACCAGACCGTCGTGCAGCGTGAATTCGCCGTACGCGTAGTTGAACGCGGCCCGGTTCACCGGCTTGAAGCTCGGCAGCGCGAAGATCTGTGCGAACACCGGCAGCTCGTACAGCTCGGCGGGACTGACCTGGATCCAACCGTCGCCGCGCGTCGCATGGCTCGATGATCCGTTCCCCACGAGCCGCAGCTGGCCGTTCACCGCTCCCTTGAGTTGTCCGGCGGCCAGCTTCTGGTCGCGCGCCCACGCCCGCAGGCTCGCATCCCGCAGGTTCAGGTCCATCCGATACTGCGTCCGCGCCGCATCCGGACCGACCAGGACCACGCCGCTCATGCCCAGCCGACCCTGGTGATTGTCGTCCCCGTACAGGTTGTCGACCTCCATCTGCCGCGCCGCGTACCGGTTCTCGGCCGAGTGCATGACCGGGCCGCGCAGCCATTGCCGCCAATCCTCGCTGCCGAAGTCCGGCGTGCCGACGGTGACCTGATTGTCGTCGATGGAGAACGGCCCGTGCACTCCCTGCATCGGGATGTTGTGCGCCCGGGCGGAGGACAGCTCGACGTATCCATCAGCCGTCACCGCCGTGCCGTCCCAGATCCCGTCGACGATCTCGACGTTCCCGGTGACGTTCTTCAGTTCGACGCCGGCGAAGATGTCGTTGTTGTTGAAGTGCGCCCGCAGCCCCCAGTGCGCGGTCACCATCTCCGGCCCAAGCTCCGCGGCGCTGATCCCCTTGAGATCGACCCCCAGGTCAATGTCGATCGGACCGCGGGGATCGAGCGACGTCGCCACCGTGGCCATCCCTGAAGGCAGGGCCTGGCGGAGTTCGTCGTCAAAGACCACTCGCCGCAGGCGGATGTCGTCCAGGTGCATGTGCCACGCTACTCCCGCGCGCGGCTCGATCTCGACATACGCCTCGCTTCCCGATCCGCGGGTGATCTCCGCATAGGTCTCACCGTGGTATCCGCTCAGCGAGTGAATCATCGCCACGCCGTTCCGCCACGCGAACGTCCCCGTGACGTCGTGCCACGGATACGGCAGCGCCGCCGGCGTGAGTCTCCCGCTCGTCAGCTGCACCGACGGCAATTCAATCGTCGGCGGAGCACCCGGCGCCCACACCACGGCGATGTCCCGCACGTCAATCAGGCCGCTCGGCGACAGCTCTTCCCACAGCTTCCCCAGATCGGGCGTCGCCGTGATGCAGGCGCGGTACAGGTCCTGGTCGAGGGCCGCCTTCAGCGCGGTCACCCGCAAGTCCAGCCGCCCGGGCGGCTGATGCAGATCGTACGTCGCGGTCCCGGTGAGCAGCGCCCCCTTATGCTCGCCGCGCAGGTTCTGAAACCTCCAGACCGGCGCCACCTCCGGATCATAATCGACGGTCCCGCTGAAGTTGGTCAATCGATAGGGAAACCGCATGTAGTCCAGCACACCGTCATGGACGTCAACGTGCAGCTTGAGTGCGAACTTCTGCCCGGCTCCGGCACGCGAGAGCGTCCCGTCCACGTCCGCCAGTCCCTCGAGCCGCAGCACTTCCAAAGCCTCGCGGACCGCGTCGTATTTCTCCAGCGCCAGCGCATCAATGACCCGCTGGTCGAGCGGCACGTTCGTCGCCTGGATGCGGAACGATGCCTCAATATCCGGTCCCGGATTGCGGAAGTAGCCTCGCAATGAGACCGGCCGGTCCCCCGCCATCCCCTGCAGTTCGGCCTGGAACGTCTCCCCTTCCTGCCGCACGGCCCCGCTGACGCCGGTGATCGGATACTGGAACAGCTCGTGCAGCAGCGAGCATTCAATGGCCGTGCACTCTTTAAGCGTCACGTCCCAGTCATCCGCGCCGTCATGCACGACGTGCACGTCCAGGTTGAACCGCCCGGCGGGCTGGATCTGGTTGTACATCTTCAGCCAGGCATCGTTGTGCAGGTATTGCCGTACCTGCCGACCCAGCTCGAGGTTCATCGCCTGCACCGAGAAGTCTTTCTTCCACGACCCTCCGCTGCGCTCCATGCGTCCGTTGATCCACAGCCGGCTGTCTTCGTTCGTCGCCGTCAGGTCCTGGACCACGATCTCGGTATTGCTCGCCTGGATCAGCGCCTGCAGGTTGTAGAGCGGCGCCGGGAGCGCGGCGTTGACGATCTGCCCGTCATGAATCGTCGCCGCCACTACGTATTGCAGCGCGGATTCCGTCCCCGCGCTCCCCAGCTCGAAATGCAGGTCGAGCTGCATCTGCACGCCCAGTTCCGGCAGGGCGAACTGCGGCGAGTCGGGCACCTCCGCGACAGTTGCCGCCGCTTCCTGCGCCAGAAACGGATCCGCGTGCACGCTCCGGATCGGCGGCTGGCCGGGACCGGAGGCGAACCGTTCCACTCCCTCTCCCTCGGAAAGGGCCGTCATCTGCTCGCGCAGGTCCGGCGAGAGTCCCGCCGCGACCCCCAGCAGTCCCTGCTCCGTGTCCAAAGCCGCAATGTCGCCCACGAGGCTCCATGCCTTCGACTTCAAATCGACCGACCCGGTCAACGCCAGCTTTCCGGCGTGATCCACGTCGGTCTGGGCTCGCACGGCGTAGCGCCGATGTCCCGACGGCGTCAGCGAGCCGTTCACGCTCCGGCAGGAGAACTGCGTCTCCGGCAGCTGCTGCGATCTTGCGCTGTGCACCACGATCGTGCCGCGGATGATCTCGATCTCGGGACAGGCCTCGTCCGATTTGGGTGGGGGAGCCAGTTCCTGCCAGTTCCACCGGCCCGACTCGTCCCGCGTCACCCACACCGTCGGCTCGCTCAGCACCAGCCGCTCGACGTGGACGATCTGCGCCTCCGCGAACAACTTCCGGTCGATCGAGATCGTGATCTCCGGCACATGCAGCAGATCCGCGCGGCTTCCGCGCGGCCGCAGTACAACGTCGGTCAACTGCACCGTGCCGAACCGATCGATCGCGACCTCATCGAACGGCAGCTCCCAATCGGGAAACTTCTCGCGAAGCAGCCGCTCAATCTCGGTCCGCGCAATCTGGTTCGACTCGTGATACAGCTTCCACGCCACACCCCCGGCACCCGCCGCGCCGGCGACGATCAGCATCAACATCCAGGACAGCGTCTTCCGTAACGCCATGACTCCGCTGCATCCCTCTGTGTCCGGAGCGTGCTCAATGCTCCGGACGAGTCTGCCTCTGATGACTGTTGACCTTGATTGACTTTGCGTCCCGAGCGCCCGGCCCGGTGGGCCGCGGCTAAACAGACATTGTGTGTCGCTCGATTCGATTCGTTGGATCAGGCGGCGGCTTCTCCTGGTGGTCGCGCTGTCTGACTCCATTTCCGCCATACGACGTCGGCTCCCACCGCGGCCAGCACCAGCAGCGCATACTCCGCCGGCAGCCGGTACCGCAGCGAGCTGACGAACACCATGTGCAATGCGCTGAAATACAGGATCGGCCCCAGCGAAAGCGCCAGCACCCACCGCTCGCGGCGCATCCGCCATGCACCCACCAGCGCCAAGGCCGCGAGCGGGAGAAACGATGCCGCGACCGCGAGCCGGACCGGCCAGGTCCCGAACTGCTCCGCATTGGGCACCGGACTCCAGTACCGCCCCAGCTTGATCAGCGCCAGCTGCAGCGTCCGTCCCGGATTCTCCCGCACAAACGCCCAGGCCTCCCGCCGGTAATGCCGGTCCACCTCATATTCCGACATCCCGCGCCCCAGCAAATTGTCCCGATCGTAGAACGTCATATCGCTGTCTCCGGTCGCACCCGGATGCAGACCGTCATACAGGCTCGGTCCCGCCCACAGCGTCGTCAGCACCAGATGCCCGGTGACACGCTGGTTGCGCAATCCCCACGGCAACAGCACGGTGACCAGGCCCAGCATCATCAGCCCCGCATGCAGAACGGCCGTCATCCGCCGCTGTGACCACGCGATCAGCAACACCCCGAACAGCGGAGCTGCCAGCAGCCAGCTCGGCCGCACAAAACAGGCGACGCCGATCAGCACCCCCGAGAGCACTGCGACGCATGCGCCGCAGAATTGCGACCGCAATCCACTCCCCCTCTCCCCCGCATGCCGCGCCGATTCCGTTTCGACCTGATCGGGGGAGAGGGCCGAGGTGAGGGGCCGCGGACCAGTGCTCTGCAACAGTTGGCTTGGGTCTCGTTGCAGACTCATACCGGCGCCATGCCATCGAGCCAACGCTGCCAACGCAATCAAACTCCCCAGCAGCGACGCCGCAAACAGCGTTTCACTCAGCACGAGCGGCGTGAATCCCACCATCACCGGTGACACCGCAGCCCCCGCAGCTGCGATGAGTCCCACGCGTTCGCTCACCAGGTCCCGTCCCAGCCAGTAAACCAGCCCACAAGCCCCGGTCCCGACCACGCACAGCGACAGCCGCGTCCCCAGCATCCACTCGCCGAAGACGGCGCGGGTCATCGCCAGAAGGAGCGGAAACCCGGGCATCCGCAGGACCCGCCGCGGCGGAGTGTAAATCTCATAGCTCTCTCCCCGCGTAATGCGTCCCGCCAGCTCCCAGTACCCGGTCGCGTCCCCCTCAATGACGAACTGCCGTTTCCACACCACGTCGAGCTGACGCTGGACCGCGAACGCCGCCCCGCCGCGCAGCGCGAGCGCAAGTCCGAGCACGGCGAACAGCCATGTCCACCTCGCGTGCATCCACTGCCTCCGGCCATCGCCGGGGCCGCCGACCCCGCATCGGGTCCCCTAACGAGAAAAAGCGGGGAATCCTAGGGGTTCTGCTGGAAAGCCGTCAATACCGCGATCAGTCCAGGACAGAGCCGAAGGCGACCACGGTTTTCCCACTTAAGGCGAAGTCCCGCCGTTTGCTGTCGATCAGTCCTGATTTCCGTCCATCACGCCAGCAATCGCTCGATCGGCGTACCCTCGGTGCGGAGCAGCGGGCGGCCGATGGGGGTCATTTCCTCGTAGTCGTACTCGACCCCCATCGTCTGCAGGATGGTCGCGTACAGGTCGGGGACCTTGATGGGGTCGGCCGGCTGGATCGACTTCACGTTGACGGCCTCGTCCGGATTGGACGTCTCGCCGATGACCAGCCCCGACCGCAGGCCGCCGCCTCCGATGACGCAGGAGAAGCCGTTGGGCCAGTGGTCGCGCCCGTCCAGCGGATTGATCTGCGGCGTGCGGCCGAACTCGCCGATGCACAGGACAACGGTCGAGTCGAGCAGGTCGCGCTCGGCCAGGTCCGCCACGAGTGCGGAGAATGCCGGATCAAGCTGCTGGGCCTGCGTTTCGTGTCCGGTGAAGTTGGCTGCGTGGGTATCGAAGCCCTGAAGCACAACCTGAATGGAGCGCACGCCGGTCTCGACCAGCCGCCGCGCGACGAGGCAGCCACGCCCGAACCGGGAGTCGCCATAGCGGTCGATGACTTCCTTCGGCTCCTCCTGCAGGTCGAACGCCTTGAGCTGCTCGGAGTTCATCATGGTCAGCGCACGTTCCACCACGTGCTGATGGAGCGTGTTGTCGACGCTCACGCTCCTCCCGCGGCGGAATGTGCGGGACAGCAGATCGAGTCCGGCGAGGCGGCGATCCTGCCGTTCCTCGTTCTCGATGCCCTTCAGATTGTTCACGTTCTGGCCGGGATCGAAGATCCGGAAGGCGTCGTACTGATCGCCGAGGTACCCTCCGCGCGGCACCACGAAGCCATCCCCGCTGGCGAGCGAGACGTGGTGCGGAATCTCGACGCCGTCATCAGGCAGGTTGCGGGCCAGCAGCGCGCCGAGCGACGGGTGCACCACCGTCGGATCGGGCCGGTACCCGGTCATCACGAAGTATGTGCCGCGCTCGTGGTCCCCTTCCTTCGAGACAAGGGACCGGATCACCGACAGATGATGCATCTGCTCGGCCATCCGCGGGAAGTGGTGGGCGATCCGCAACCCGGGGAGCGTCGTGTCGATCGCCTGCGTGGGACCGCCGTTCTTCGTTCCCGGATGCGGGTCCCACGTCTCCAGTTGGCTGGGCCCCCCCGCCATCCAGAGCGTGATGAGCGACTTGGGACGCTCCGACCCGCGCTGCTCGGCCGCCCGCAATCCCATCGCGGGCACCATGAACGACACGCCGAGTCCGGCCGCGGCCCGAAGCACGTCACGGCGAGTGAGCGGAAGCGTGAGTGGTGAGTGGTGAGTGATCATGGCGTTGGAGTACAGCCTTCAGGCTGCTTGTTCGGTATGACGCGATTGAAAGGGAATCGACAAGAGATTCGAAGTCGCCTCGCGGCTGCAAACGTCGTCTCAGTGATTCCAGTTGAACTCCGGGGAATTGAAGAGCGTCCAGTACAGATCCTGCATCACTCCATCAGCCGCAGGCCCTTTTTGCTCCTGCAACTGCGGGAGGAAGTACGCGGCTTCCTCAGGAGTGGGACGGCGAGTGAGGCAGACGAGATACGCCGTCTCCAGGCAGTGCTCCGGCGTGGATGACATCCCGCTGATCCGGCCGGGCGCCGAAAACGGTCCCGCCTCCGTCAGCTCGCGGGCGAACTGCCCGTTCATCCGCAGCAGCGCCTGGGGAATCGTGCCGACGCGGTCCTCCAGTTCGGCTTCGCCCGGGTCGCCGAACGCGTTGACGAAATCGTTCTCGCGCGTGAACCGCTGAAAGCGGACGAACAGATGCGAGTTCCGGTCGATCGTGGTGACGTGGTTCGCCTGCAGCATCGCCCCGATCACCTGCTCCGGTCGCAGCCGCACGAGCGGGAACACCGCCCAGCGGCTCTCGATCCGCTCCACCGTCTGGCAGATGTCGCGATACTCATCCTCCGCCATGTTCTCTGCATCGTCGAGTGCGACCTGCAACGGATGCACCGAGTCCATCCGGAAGGCGTTCGAAGCCGCAATCACCTGGATCAGTCGGCGAATGTCGCACCCGTGCGCCCGGAAATCGGCCCCGAGGAGATCGAGCACCTTGAGCGACGAGATCTCCTCTTCGGGATCGGGCAGGTCATCGACCGCTGTGTACGTGTAGTACGGCTTGCCGAACATCAGCGCCCAGACGCGGTTCGCGATGGCCCGTTCGAACCGCTTGTTTTCCGGATGGGTCACCCAGGCCGCCAGCCGCTCGCGACGCGTGCCGCTCTCCGGCACCCACTCCTGTCCGAACGGCACGGTGGGGGACGCGATTCGCAGTTCGCCGGCCCGCGTATCGTCGATGACGTGCTCCCGCTCCGGCAGAAAGATCGCGATGCCCGCGTCCGTGCGCCGCAACACGGCCCGAACGTCCGCCGTCGCAGCATCTTCCGCATCCACGTCTTCGTCCGACTCCGCGTCCCCGTCTTCGGGGCCGGCCGTGACGACCCACAACTGGTCCGCTTCAAGACTGGTTACGACCGCGTTGTCCGGCAGGCCGATCTTCTGCCGTCCGAGCGCGCCCCGCAGTTTCTCCGAAACGGGTCCGTCCTTGACCGTCGCCGCGGCCTCCGGCGACAGCAGACCCCGACTCCCGGACTTGTCTTCGATGCCGACGAGCGACACGTTCAGCTCGCTGAAGTGCGCCGTCAGTCCTTCAAATTCGCTCTGCTTCCAGTGCGTGAAGGGATGGTCGTGGCACTGGGCGCAATCGATCCGCTGGCCCAGGAACGCCCGCACCACCCGGCCGGTCAGTTTGTCCTGGTCGAACTGGTCGTTGGCATAGGCGCCCGTCAGAAAGTTCACTTCCGGGTCACCGGTCCAGACCCCGGTGCCGGAGACCATCTCGCGCACGATCTCGTCGTAAGGACGATGCTCCTGCAGCTGCAGGCTGAGCCACTCGTTGAACCGGTCGCGCCGGAACAGCACGAACTGTCCCTCATCGACCCCCACGTACGCGCGCGACAGCCGCTGCGAGAAGTAGTCGGCGAAGCGAGTGTCCTCCAGCATCGCGGCGGTCCAGCGCTCCAGCCGGTCGGGGCGCGAATCCGCCTCGAATCGACGAATCTCCTCCAGCGACGGAATCGTCCCGTGCAGGGCCAGCGACAGCCGCCGCAGAATGACCAGCTCATCCTCCACCACGGCCGCCGGTTCGATGCCGTCTCCCTCCCAGAGTTCCGCGAGCTGAGCGTCCACCTGCTCCACGGCTGTGGAGAGATCGCTCGCCACCGGGCGACTCAGGGCCGCCGGCCGGTCACTTAACGGACTCCGCGCCGCCAGGCTCGCCACCCAGGCGACGGCCAGCACCACCAGCACCGGAGGAACAATCGTTCGCAGTTTCATGGCGGTCACCCGATACGGGCGGCGGTACTCGACCCCGCCGGCCCCGTTCGATCAATCCCATCTCTGTATTCGTGGGCAGCGGCACACCCGCAGTTCGCTCAACCTGCCCTGAAATTCTAGACTTTTCGAGCCAAACTCGCAGATGAAAGCAGATGAAAGTTCGCCAGGAACGGCGGGTCAAGTGAAAATAGGAACGCTAATCTCCGCTGATCTACACTAATGGCTTTTCTGGATTAGCGAAGATTAGTGGAGATTAGCGTTCCCTTTTCTTCCCTTCCTTGTGTCGTCTCATTGAGTACCTGGCGCACCCAGCCGGGGTTTCAGGGGTCCGGTGAAACCTCAGCCCCCTCATCGCGGTATCTATCGTAGGCGCACCGATTTTCGTACGGTGCATCTGTTCCTTCGGGCGACTCCCACACAGCCGACGTCATGCCGGAGCAGCCACAGTCAGCGACCCGTGCCACCGTTCGTCCGACCGATGTCGGCGACGGCGATATCTGGCTGGCGGATGTGCTGCCGGCAGCGAATCGAACGCCGACCGCGGATTCCGGCCCGCTGGAGATCGTCGATTTTGAGCCGAAGCCGTCGAAACCGGCATTGCTCGAGATCGCCGAGTTCGACTCCGAAGGCCGGCTGCCGCGGATACCTCACCTCTTCTGGCATCCCCTCCGCGCATCGGCGTGGATCATCCGCGCACTGTTCGGCATCGCCAGCCTCGTCCTGATGCTGGCGATCATCGCCGCGGTTCCGATCGCCAACTTCCTCGCGCTCGGCTATCTGCTGGAAGTCGAAGGTCGCGTCGGACGCACCGGAAAGTTCAAAAACGCGTTCCCGCTTCTCGGCCTCGCGCCGCGCATCGGCTCGATCGCACTCGGCTGTTATCTCTGGCTGCTGCCTTTGAGACTGCTCTCCTCGGCCGCAACGGATGCACGACTGATCGATCCCGCGGCTCCCGCGGCCGGTATCCTCGCCTTCCTCACCCGCTTCGCCTGGGTCGCCATCACGCTGCACATCTGCCTGGCCCTCGCACGCGGCGGATCGCTGGGCTGCTTCTTCCGGCCGATCAAGAACGTACTCTGGCTCGTGCGCCGGTTGCGCGCGGGGGACTACATAGAAACGGCATCGGCGCACATCCGCGACTTCGTCTCGCGGCTGCGGCTCAAGCATCATTTCTCGCTCGGCCTCCGCGCGTTCCTGGGGGCGTTTGCCTGGCTGCTGATCCCCACCGTCTTCTACGCCGCCGCCCGGACGAGCGAAGGCGGACCCGTCGTCGTCACGATCCTCGGAGGCTTCCTGCTGACGGTCGTGTTCGCCTGGGTCCCCTTCCTGCAGGCGCACTTCGCGGCGACGAACCGCTTCCGGGCTTTTCGAGAACTGGGGACCGTCCGCGATCTGTTCCGTCACGCCCCGTTCGCCTGGCTGCTCGCCGTCATCCTCATCTTCGTGTTCGCACTCCCCCTGTATCTGTTCAAGATCGTGCTCCCCCCCAGCGACGCGATGTGGTTCATCACGCTGGTGTTCATCGCCACGATCTACCCGACCCGCGTCATCGCCGGCTGGGCCTACCATCGGGCCGTCCGCCGGAAGCGCGAGGGGAAACGCTCCTGGTTCGTCACCCGGCTGTTTGTCCGCCTGCTGATGTGGCCGCTCTTGGGGGCGTACGTCTTCCTGCTGTTCTTCACCCAGTTCATCGGCGAGGAAGGGAAGCTGGAACTGTTCCAGCATCACGCCTTCCTGCTGCCGTGGCCGATGTTCCTGTCACAGCAGTAATGAATCAGCGCCGGCAGAAACCCGGTTTCTTCAAGAAACCGGGTTTCGTTGAGCTTCGCCGGCTACTCCGTATACCGGTTCGGGTTCCAGTCCCGTGCCACGTCACGGAGTGTACTGATCACCTTGGAGTCCGCCGCGCACGCGACGATCCCGCGCAGCCGCAGCATGTCGGCCCGGTCGTCCAGCCACGTCTCCGTGAAGTCCACGCTGCGACCGTCCTTGACCCACACTGCATCTCCGCCGAGGATCCGCGCGAGGTGCATCGACACCGGGAAGTCGTACACGTTCGGCGAGTGGATCAATGATCCCCCGAATTCGCCGCTGCACAGCAATGGGTAGATACTCCCCGGCATGTCGTCCGGCGCCACGCCCTCAAGCCCGGCGTCCGTCACCGCCTGTGCCCGCTCCCGGTCCCGCTGCTGGAATCCAATCATGTAGATCTTTGGCGACCCGCTTTCACGACGGGCGCGATCGAGCGGCGGCATGCTCTCCAGCACTTCCGCCGCCGGACGCCGCGGATCATCGGGACCGCATTGAATGGTCGAACCGTACGCCTGCACCCACGTCCCGGTCGGGCCCATCTCGGGCAGGAACACCAGCGAATACAGCATCTCGCTGACCGTGCGCAGATGCAGCATTACGGCATAGCCGTCGCCGGTGTGATCCCGGAACGTCCGCGTGCCGTCGATCGGGTCCAGCGCCAGCACGCATGGGCTCTCCCCCGCGAACGCCGCCAGGTCCCCGTTCGATTCTTCGGCCTCCACCCGGCAGCGACGGAACAGCGGGTCGGCGTCCCTCAGTCCCGACAGCACCAGTTCCTGGACGGTCAGGTCGGCCAGCGTCAGTGCATCCGTGTTCGCGCTGCCGGACGACTTTCCCTCCACCGCCACATTGAACCGCCGCAACTGCTTCGCAATCGCGCCGCTCCAGCGCAGCAGGCTCGGTGCATGCCGCCGCAACGGCTCAATCAGTTCTGCAGCCAGTTCAGGCATCGTTCAAGTCCAGAAAAATCCGCGAGCAACGGGTGGTTCGATCGTGTCCATCACCGCCGTCAAAATCTGTCAAAGAGGTCTATGACCCTGTCCGCACCAGCCGGATCGGCAAGGTTTCTCCGCTCGCCCGGCCTCGGAGAGGCCGGCTACAGAGGTTCGGCTACCTTCACGAGGGCCGCTCGCCCTCGCCTGCGTCTTGTACAGCAGATCGCCCGCACATGGTATCTCCGCGACATCCCCAGGCAGTTCCGTCGCCGCCTCAGTTATCTATGTCTGTCTCCCTCTTTCCGCGTCCTCAGCGTTCTCCGCGGTTCAATGAACTGCACCGGGCATCACGAACCCCCTCTGACGGATCGCCGCAGCACTTCCAGCAGTCGATCCGCCACGTCGATCCCCGTCACGCGTTGAAACGCGCGCCACCCCGGGACGGCATTCACTTCGATTACAAGGCATTCGCCGCTGCGCGCATACAGCAGGTCGACCCCCGCAAACCGCGCCCCCACCGCCGCCGTCGACCGCTGCGCCAGATCGGCTTCTGCATCGGTGACCTCATGCGGCAGCGCCTGGGCCTGCCGCGCGACGTTGGTCCGGAAGTCGTGCGGGTTCGCCCGCCGCATCCCTCCCACCACTTGCCCGTCCAGCACCAGCACCCGCACGTCGAATCCCTCGTGCTCCACGAACTGCTGCAGATAGAGCACCGCCTGCAGCCGCTCCAGCGTGCGGAACGTCCGCAGTGCGAGGTCCGGATCGTTGACGCGCAGAATGCCGCGCCCCTCCGATCCGAAGATCGGCTTGACCACGACGTCCCCCCCCAGCCTCTCAAATGCCTCCAGCGCCGCCTCGCTGCTCTCGCACACCGCCGTCTCCGGGACGGGCAGATTCGCCGCACACAGCCGCGCGGTGCACAGGTACTTGTCCACCGCGCATTCCACTGCCCGCGGCGGGTTCAGCACGGTGACGCCCCGCGCTTCCAGCATCAGCAGGCAGTCCATCCGGAACACCACCTGCTCCAGCGAACCGGGGGGCATCGTCCGCACGAGGATGGCGTCGCAGTCATCCAGCGACTGTTCGTGCGAAGTCACTCCGCTCCGTTCCCGCGACACCGCCGCCACAACGGCTCGATAATCGATTCGCGTGCACTGATCTCCCCGCGCCGCCGCCGCGCGGGCCAGGTCCGCCACATACCAGCTCCCCGCATTCCCCAGCACCGCGATCTGCATCGACTCGTCCGTCTCCTAAAGTCGCCGGCACAGTCCCCTGTGCCGACCGCTGGACCCACAATTCACCTGCCGCGAACTCCGGGCCCACGCGGCGCTCTCCACCACGACCCGCACCGCGTCCCCCGCACTCCATTCAAACATCTCCTTGCCCCCCGCGCGCCGGCGCAGATACCATTCAACTCTCACGCGCCGCGCGACCCGAGGACGGCAGTATGACGAAACCCGCGAAAACAGCCAGATTCCGCCCGACCGCGACCGCTCTCCTGGTTCTCTGCACCGCAGCCTGTCTGCTGGCTCCCCCCGCACTCCTCGCCGACGCCACCGACGACTACAACGTCGCGCTCGAGTTCTACAAGCAGGAGCGCTGGGACGTCGCCGCCCGCAGCTTTCGGGAGTTCCTCACCCGCAACGCCGGCGATGCGCACGTCCCCGCCGCGAGACTCTATCTCGGGCAGGCGCTCGTCAATCAACGCAAGTTCGACGAGGCCCGCAAGGTCTTCCGCGATTACGTCGCCGCGCATCCCGATCTCGACGACGTCCCGCTGGCCCGGTTCCGGATCGCCGAGAGCAGCTACTTCCTGCAGGAGTACGACGCCGCGCTGAAAGAGCTCGACGAGTACCTCACTCAGCATCCCGACCACGAACTCGCCGTCCGGGCCAGTCATTACAAAGGGCAGACGCAGCTCCGTCTGAACGACGCCGCCGGCGCGGCCGCCACCCTCTCCGACCTTCTAAAGGGCTCCCCCGACAAGGCCATCGCCGACGAAGCCCGCTACGGCCTCGCCCGCGCCCGCGAAGCGCTCGGCGAACAGCCCGCAGCCGCCGAACTCTATCGGCAATTGGCCGCGGACCTTCAGGGCCGCTTCGCACCCGACGCGCAGTTCCGGCTCGCCGCCATGTTCTTCGAAGCGAAAGAGTACGCCCGCGCCGAGCAGGAGTTCGCCGCACTCAGTGAGCGCTTCCCCCAGCATCGTCTCGCCCCCAGCGCCGAACTCAACGCCGGTTACGCCAGCTATTCGCTGAACCAGCACCCCGCCGCCATCGCCCATTTCCGCAAAGCCGCCGCCGATCCCGAGTTCGCCCCCACCGCCGAGATGTGGATCGGCCTCAGCCAGAAACAGCAGGGGGATTACGCCGCCGCTTCCCAAACGCTGCAGACCACCTACGAACGTGACGAGAGCCAGCCGCTGGCGGACCGGCTGCTGTTCCACTGGGCCGACAGCGAACTCCGGGCCGGCAACTACGGACAGTCGCAGGCACTCTTCGCGAGGCTGGTCGAGCGCTTCCCCGACAACGAACGGGCCGACGACAGTCTCCACCTGGCCACTGAATCCGCGTTGCGGGCCGGCGACCTCGACGCCGCCGAGCGCTTCCATCAGCAGTTTGAGCAGACGTTTCCCGGCAGCGGACTCCGCTGGCTGCAATGGATCGTCTCCGGCCGGATTCACCTCGCCCGCGGCGACGCCCTCGCCGCAACCGACAGCGCGAACCCCGCGGCCGCCGAGCAGTACCGGCTCGCCGCCGCCCGGTTCTCCAGCGTTGTGAATGACTCTGAGCTGGCTGGAACCCGCTCCCAGGCGCGCCTGCAACTCGGCCGCGCCCACGCTCGATTGGCCGACCACGAGCAGGTCGTCGCCGCTCTCGCTCCGCTGGTCGATGAGTTCCGATCGGGCATGGGTGACCGGGAACTTGCCGACGGGCTCCTCCTGCAGTCAGAGAGCCTGTTGCGTCTGCAGCGCTTCGCCGATGCCGTCGACGTCGCGCAGGTTTATCTCGGCATCCCGAACGCGCCCGATCCGGCCGCCGCCTGGAGCAGCATCGCCCTGGCTGAGACCCGGCAGAATCACCCGGACGAAGCCGCCGCCGCACTGGAACAGCTCGCGCAGGCTGATCGCACCTCGCTCACCGTCGCCCGCGTCGCTTACGAGTGCGCGGAAGCCGCCTATTCCGCGATGCAATGGCAGACGGCGGCTCGCTTGTTCGAACGGGCCGCCTCGATCGACGAAGCCACGGGCTACCACGCGGCCGCGCTCTCGGGGCTGGGCTACAGCCAGCACGAAGCCGGTGACCACGCTGCCGCCGCGCAGACGTTCGCAGCGCTCATCGCCGCGCATCCCGATGATCGTCCCCTCGCCAGCAACGCCGCCCACATGCAGGGGCTGTCGCTGCAGATGTCCGGCGATCTCGCCGCCGCCGCCGAAGCCTATGCCGCCGGGCGCGATCAGTTCACGCTCGCCGGCAACGAGTCTCCGTCCGATGCCGATCGCACCGCCGGATACAACGCCTACCGTTGTGCCAAGGGAGCCGCCCGCGCCTGGCGCGACCTGGGCCAGGTCCAGCAATCCGACGACGCCTATCAACTCGCTTACGAGGAGCTGAAGTTGCAGCCGGTTGATCAGCAGGCAGAACTCGACAAGCTGCTCAACGAGTGGGCTCTCCTCAGTTACGAGGCCGAGCGGTTCGAGCGCAGCGACGAACTCTTCAACCTGCTCCTGACCGAACGTCCCGACAGCAGTCTCGCCGACGACGCCCGGCTGTATCTCGGCGAGAGCGCCTTCTTCGCCAACCGCCCGGACGAAGCCCGCGAACTGTTTCAGGCCGTCATCACCGATGAGCAGGCGGACCCCTTCGTCCGCCAGCGGGCCCATCTGCTGATGCTCGACATCGCCGCCCAGCAGAAGCTCTGGCCCGACCTGCTGCAGTCCGCCTCCACCTTCATCGAGCAGTTCCCGGAAAGCGACCAGACCCCCTATGCCCGCTACCGGTTGGGGGAGGCCGCCATCGAGACCGGCGACCTGGACCGCGCCGTCGCCGAACTGAGCGCCCTCACGCAGCAACCGGAAGAGTCCCCCGTCGCCGGAGCCGAGTGGTATCCCAGCGTCTGGGTGCTGCTGGCCGAAGCGTATCTGCGGCAGAAGGACTATCCGCAGGTGGAGGCCACCGTCGCAGAGTTTCGCCGCCGGCTTCCCGACTCCCCTTACCTCTACCACGCGGATGAGGTGCTGGGCCGCAGCTACCAGGCTCAGGCTTATCTGGAGAAGGCCCGGGAGGCGTTCAGCCGCGTTGTCAATTCGGAATCCGGCCGCCGCACCGCCACGGCCGCCCGGGCTCAGTTTAATATTGCGGAAACCTACCTGATCGAGAAGAATCCCGAAGTCGCATTGGCCGAGTATTACAAGGTTTATGTGAGCTACGCATACCCGGAGTGGCAGGCGCCCGCGCTGTTCCAGGCCGGTCAATGCGACGAAAGTCTCAAGCGCTGGGACGGGGCGACGAAGACCTATGAGACGTTGATCGCCGAGTTCCCCGACTCCGAGTTCGCCCCGATGGCCGAGGCTCGGCTCGAAGTTGTCCGCAACAAACAGTCTCCGTGACGTGCCGATCCGCCGAATTCCTCCGCAGACTCATCCCTGCCTTCGTACAGCCTGAGTGAACGCCCCTCCATGCGGTGCACGCCGCCGACCTTGAGCATCGCACGCCTCCTGCGCGTCCCGCTGGTCCTTCTCATCGCGGCGATTGCGGCGCCCGTCTATGCGCAGCGGCCGGCTGACGCGGACTCCGGCGTCGTCCCGGAATTCGCCGAGGAGCCGGGGGCCGATCTGCCGACGTCGATCATCGAGCTGTTCGGCGCGCTCGGCTGGTGGACCGTCCCCTTCGGAGCCGTCACGGTCGTCGCCGTCTGGGTCACAGCCGACCGGCTCGTCGTCCTCCGCCGCGGCCGCGTCATCCCCAAACCCTTCGTACAGCGGTTCCTCAAGCTGCTCGACGAAGGAGAACTCGATCCCGCCGAGGCCCTGCAGATCTGCGAAGAGAACGACAGCCCCGTCGCCCACGTCTTCGCGCACGGCGTCCGCAAATGGGGCAAGCCGAGCGTCGAGGTCGAGCAGGCCATCATCGACGGCGGCGAGCGGCAGGTGAGCGTCCTCCGCTCGCACCTCCGCGTTCTCAACGGCGTGGCCACCGTCTCCCCGCTGCTGGGCCTGCTCGGCACCGTGTGGGGCATGCTGCTGGCCTTCAAGGATATCTCGTCTCCCGACAAGGCCGGCAACATGCAGGAGCTCAGCTCCGACATCGCCCTGGCCCTGGTCACCACCGCCGCCGGACTGGTCATCGCGATCCCCGCGCTGATCATGTACATGTACCTCTCCGGCCGCGTCGATTCGCTCGTGATGGAGATGGACGAACTCTCGCAGCGCGTCGTCCACTGCGTCTCCGCCGAGTCCCTCGCCGAACGCTCCGCCCGCCCCCGCCGCGCCGCAAAGAGTTCCCCGGACGAACCGCCGAAGAAGAAGGCGGTGTGAGAGTGGCAGGCACACTCCGTGTGCCGTCGGCAGCGGCAACGGTTCGAGTGTGTCACTCCGGCCTCTCGATGGAAGCGCCATGTTCCGATCGCGACCGAAGGAGATTTCGAATCCCCCGTTCCCACCGCTGAAATGGGACGAGTTCTGCTGGCGAGGCACCGATGTCCTGCCGGCCTGGGCCGGATTTCAGTCCCGTCGCGGGGACTATGGCGCCGTTGATCGTAACGAACCCTCCGATGGTTCCGTCTCGGTGATCGTGACGCCGCGGAAGGAGCGTCGGCCTCCCTCCGCCGAACAGGCTGCCGCGTACCGCTATCTGCAGTCCCGTCAGGATGCGATCCGCGACGCCGTGCTGCATCACCTCTTTGGGGAATACCCCGGTCTCAGGCAGAAGTTCGAGGCCTTCCTCGAACCGGAAGACCTGGATGAGGTAATGCCGTCGATTGAATCACCCCACGAACTGCGTGCACTCATCGGACTGGCGAGCGTGCTGTTCCACGATGTCGCGAAGGACGACATCGGCTACGTCGGGCTGGAACTGGGGTGCACCTGGGACATGGAACACGGGCTGGGCGTAATGCTGCATCAGTCGCGCATCGTCGCATTCGGGGGAGCGGACAGCGCGATTCTCGAATGGATCGCCGAGGAAGACCGTCGGCAATAACTCTTAAGGTTCGCGACTGAGCAGCCGACGGACTTGGAACTCCGTCCTACTGCGGTCTTCCGGCGGGTTGCGATTCGCTGCCGCTTCGGGGCACAATGGCGGCTCTCTCGCCAACCCTGAATGTGCATCGTCCGGAGCAGTGCCGCTTTGAAGCCGACGACTGAGGACGCCGCTGTGGAATCCGGTTCCGACACCGAGCGGAAGGATCGCCACATACCGGAATCCACTGACAACGCCGCAGCCCCGCATCCCGGTTCGCAGCAGATGCCCCGCTGGGAAGTGGGGCCGCTGGCCAAACCTCCGGTCCTCGGATTGAGGCATCTCCCGCTGCTGCTCGGGCCGGGACTGGTGATGGGCGCGTCCGCCATCGGCGGCGGCGAATGGCTCACGGGACCGATCAACACCGCCCGCTACGGCGGCGCCATCCTCTGGCTGGCCACGCTCAGCATCCTCGGGCAGACGATCTACAACATCGAGATCAGCCGCTACACCCTCTACTGCGGCGAGCCGATCTTCACCGGTAAGTTCCGCAGCAAGCCGGGGCCCTGGTTCTGGCTGCCGTTCTACCTCGTCCTCGACTTCGGATCATTCTTCCCGTACCTCGCCGCCAGCGCGGCTATTCCGCTGGCGACCGTCTGGCTCGGCGGCCTCCCTGATTCCGACGCGAATGCGACGCTGATCAAGGTCCTGTCCTGCACGATTTTTCTCGGCTCGCTGCTGCCGCTGCTGTTCGGCGGCAAGGTGTACAACTCGCTCAAGGCCGTGATGTCGTTCAAGCTGGTGGTCGTCCTCGGATTCCTGATGTTCCTGGCGCTGTTCTACTCCAGGCCGGAGACCTGGGCCGAGATTTTCACCGGGTTCTTCAAGTTCGGCACCGTCCCGGTCGTGAACGAGTCCGACCCGACCGCGCTCGACAATATCTTCACCAGCCTCGCCCAGGGACGAGGCTTCCCGGCGATTGACATGTCGGCCGTCGGCATCCTCGCCGCCATGGCGGCCATCGCGGGCAACGGAGGCCTGACGAACACCCCGATCAGCAATTACACCCGTGATCAGGGTTGGGGCATGGGCAAGGAAGTGGGCGCCATTCCCAGCATTATCGGCGGGCACGCGCTGCATCTCTCGCACGTTGGCAAGGTCTTCCGCCTGACGCCCGAAAACCTCGATCGCTGGAAAGGCTGGGTCCGCCACCTCACCCGCGATCAGCTCCTGGTCTGGATGCCCGCCTGCTTCGTCGGCATCGCGCTTCCCAGCATGCTCTCGGTCCAGTTTCTGGAGCGCGGCACCATCCTGGCCGACAAGAATCAGGCCGCCGTGATGACCGCCGGCGGCGTCCAGGATGCCGTGGGCGGGTCGCTCGGGACAATCTGCTTCTATATGACACTGCTCTGCGGCTTTCTCGTCCTGGGGACCAGCACCGTCGCCACGGCGGATGGAGTGCTCCGCCGCTGGGTCGACGTCTTCTGGACGGCCCTCCCGCGACTCCGCGAAGTCGACCCCAGGGAGATCGGCCGCGTCTACTTCCGCGTGCTGTGCGTGTACGGGATCGTCGGGATCGTGCTGCTGCTGCTCGCGCAGCCCATCATGCTGCTGAAGCTCTCGACCAACATCTACAACTATGCGCTCGGCTTCAGTTGCTTCCACGCCGTCGCCATCAACTCGACGCTACTGCCCGCTGAGTTGAAACCCAGCCTCGTCCGGCGCGGCCTGCTCATCATGGCCGGGTTGTTCTTCACCGTCATCGCCGTGCAGTCGACCGTGGCGCTGCTCCAGGAATTTGGAGTGCTCTAGCGACTGCCCGTATCATGTCTCTCGGGCCGCGCCGTGCGTGATCGCGGGCGCCGTCAGCAACTCGCGATCCGTCCGACTTGGACCGGAAGTCCGCCTGGTGCACAATCGCACTCTGGCGATGTGCCTTCCGGTAAGTTTCATTGATAGTCCTTGATCCCCCTGCATTGCACCGCATGTCTCAACCCGCGCGAGTCCTGGCCGTTCATGCTCACCCCGACGATATCGAGTTCCAGTGCGCGGGCACCCTCGCGCTGTTGAAAGAGAAGGGCTGTGAACTGTTCGTCGCCACGATGACGGCCGGCGACTGCGGCAGCGCGGAACTCGGGCCGGATGAGATTTCGGCCCTACGCCGCGGCGAAGCGCAGGCGGCCGCCGATCTGCTCGGCGCGGAGTACACCTGCCTGGAGTTCAAGGACCTGGCGATCTGCGTGGACAACGACAGCCGCAGGCGCGTGACCGAACTGGTTCGCCGGACGCGCCCCGACATCGTGATCACTGCACCCCCGGTCGACTACATGTCCGATCACGAGATGACGAGCCGCCTCGTGCGGGACGCGACGTTCAACGCCTCCTGTCCCAACTATGTGACGCAACAGTGGGACC
The DNA here is from genome assembly GCA_041940305.1 of Planctomycetaceae bacterium. Lineage (GTDB taxonomy): Bacteria > Planctomycetota > Planctomycetia > Planctomycetales > Planctomycetaceae > JBGTSJ01. The sequence continues at coordinate 534,398 of JBGTSJ010000002.1, read as the reverse complement.
CCGCTCCACCGACGGAGCGGATCCCGGCCCTGTACTACGTCGACGCGCTCGAGGGAGTGGACTGGTACGGCGCCCCGATCACTCCCGACTTCATCATCGACATCTCCCGCACGTTCGACCTTAAGCTGCAAATGCTGGCCTGTCACGACAGCCAGCGCGCCTGGCTGCGCCAGCAGCACGGCCTGGACGAATACCTGGACGGCTGCCGCCGCTGGAGCGCCCGCCGCGGCAACGAGATCGGCGTCGAATACGGCGAGGCCTTCCGTCAGCACAAAGGCCATCCCTATCCGCACGAGAACGTCCTGACTCAACTGCTCGGCGTCCAGGAGAAGAAGAGCTGAAGCGGACCGTTCCGACTCGTGCGGCAGTCGGAAGGAATTCGAAGTCCGCGGACCGAACGGCGGCTATAATGTCGTTCTGCATGTGACGCTCAGCCGGTCAGCAGCAGCAGATCCGCGTGAATCCGCCCGATCCGCGTCATCCGCGGCCCCCCTGTCTTCCGTTTCCGATCCCACAGCATGCCCGAACGGTCCCTCCTCAATCCCGATACCGTCGCGCAGCTGGCCGGCCTGGAGCTGAAGGCGCGGCAGATCGTGGACGGAGCGCTCTCCGGACTGCATCGCAGCCCGCACCGCGGGTTCTCGGTCGAGTTCGCCGAGCACCGGGAGTACGTCCCGGGGGACGATCTCCGCTATGTCGACTGGAAGGTGTACGGCAAGCGGGACCGGTATTACCTCAAACAGTTTGAACAGGAGACAAATTTTGTCTGCGAGCTGTTGTTGGATGTCAGCCCTTCGATGAGGTATCGCTCGCAGGACGGGGTATGGACAAAGCTCGACTACGCCCGGCATCTGGCGGCCGCGCTGACGTACCTGGTGCTGCGCCAACAGGACGCCGTCGGCCTGGTGACGTTCGCCGCCGGGGTACAGCAGACAGTCAAGCCTTCCGGTCAGGCGACGCATCTCAAGCAGGTGCTGCACGTTCTCGAATCCATCGACGTCGATCTGCCGTCTGCGTCTGCGATCGGGGAATCGGCCGCGACCGATCCACCGATGATCGATCGCCCGCTGCACGAGGCCGCCGAGCGCATCCGGCCCCGTTCGCTCGTCGTCCTGCTGAGCGATTGCTTTGCGGAGCCGGGATCCGTTGAGGCGGCGCTCAAGCATTTCCGTCATCGGCGGCATGACGTGAGTGTGCTGCAGATCGTCGATCCGGCCGAGCAGGAGTTTCCGTTCGACGAACCGACGGTGTTTCACGATGTCGAGTCGTCGCAGTCGGAGTTTGTGGACCCGCGCGGTGTGCAGGCGGCTTATCGGCGGGAGTTCGAGGAGTTCCGCCGCCGCCTCGAGGCCACGAGCCGCGACCTGGGCATGGATTATGCACTATTGCGGACCGACATCCCGCTGGAACAGGCTCTGTCCGGCTTCCTCCTGCGCCGCGCCCGGCGCAGTGCCGCCGCCGGTACGACGATCTGACTTCTGAGCGATTGCCGCGCGGAATGCGGTACAATCCACGGTGCACCGGAGCGTGGCGCCGCCGTCCTTGCCGGCGAGCCGCTCGCCCGTTGTGCACCGTTTGTGGGATGCAATGAGCGTGGTCTTTCAACCAGTGCTGGCGTTCGGCATCATCAGCCCCTGGCTGCTGCTGGGGGGACTGGCGCTCAGCGCCGCGCCCATCGTCATACATCTGCTTCATCGCCGGAGGCACCAGGATCGGCCCTGGGGGGCGATGCAGTTCCTGCGGGCGGCCGTGCGCAAGCAGGCCCGGCGTGTGCGTGTGGAATCGCTGATCCTGCTGGCGGTCCGCGTCCTGCTGATTGTCTGTGCCGCAGCGGCCGTCGCACAGCCGTTCCTAACGGCTCCGGGCGCGGCCGCTCCTGCCGGCGCCGGCCGCGTGCACCATGTCCTGGTGCTGGATGCATCACTCAGCATGCGGGCGACGACCGAAGGCGTATCGGCCTTCGATCGCGCGCGGGATATCGCGTTAAGAATTGTCGAGTCCGCCAGTCCGGGCGATGCATTTCACCTCTTTCGCAGTTCCCGTACCTCGCCGCAGGTCGTCATCTCCGAGGCTGCCTTCGATGCGGGGACAATGGAGAACGAACTGCGGTCCCTGTCCCCCACAGAGGAACGCGGCGACGTCCCCGGAGTCTTGCGCCGTCTCCTGCCGCTTCTCGCCGGGGCCGGCAACGCCGATCGGTGGAATGTTTACCTGCTGAGCGACTTTCAACAGAATGACTGGCTGGCGACGGATGAGGCACTCCGTGAAGAAGTGCGCGGTTTGCTGGAGCAGATTGCGGCGGAATCCGACCTGGTCCTGGTGGATGCGGGCGCTGCGACCGGCGGCAATGCGGCTGTCACCCACGCGACGATCGTGCGCGGACCTTCGACCAACGACGGCGGCGAGCTGGAGGCGACCCTGCACAACTTCGGCCGGACGCCATTGTCGAGCGTGGCCGTCGAACTTCGTGTCGACGGTCGGGTCCGCGACGTGCAGGAAGTCAACCTCCCGGCGCGTTCGACGTCCTCCGTGCGATTCTCGACTCCCGCCGGTTTCGTTCAGGAAACGGTGGCCGAACTGCGGCTGGCTGACGATGTGCTCGCGGAAGACAGCCGCCGCTGGATTGTCCTGCCGGCTGCGAAACCACTGAGTGTCCTCATCGTCAGCGGCGAGCCGCGCTCCGCATCCCGCAGGAGGGCAGCTGATTTCCTGGCCACGGCGCTTGCACCGGCGATGAGAAACGCTGCCGGAGCGCCGTCGGCCGAAGGCAGCGGCGCCATGCGACCGCTGGTCATCGCCGATGGTGAGCTGGCGACGCGTGATCTTGCCCCGTTCGACTGCGTTTATCTGTGTGACGTGGGCCTGATCAGCGCCGGGGAGGCCGCCCGGCTGCAGGCCTACGTTGAGTCCGGACGTGGTCTGGTGATCGCTCTCGGCGAGAACGTGCGGCCGGCCAGTTATCACGAAATGCTGAATCGTGACGGCTCCGGGCTCCTCCCCGTGCGGTTGCTGGAGGTCGCCGGCAGCGATGACGACGCGGAGGGATTCCGGTTCGATCCGGGCGACTACAACGAGGCGATTCTCCGTCCATTTGCCGGCAATGAGTACGCCGGTCTGTTGACGACCCGGATCGACCGGTACTACAGGATTGAAATCGAGTCTCCGCAGCGGGTGCTGTTGCGGTTCGCCGGGGGCGATCCGGCGATCGTCGCACATCGCTTCGGCGCAGGCCGGGTGCTGCTGGTGACGACGTCACTGGACGACCGCTGGGGCAACTGGGCGCTGTGGCCCAGCTATCTCCCGATGATGCACGAGTTGACGCGCATGGCCGCCGCAGCCGATCTCAGTGATCGCAATCTGCTCGTCGGCGATTCCATCGTGCATCGCTACCTGCCGGAGGATTACAACCGCGAAGTCACCTTCGTCGCTCCGGGTCAGGAACCAGTCGAGCTGCGCAGGCCTGCCGGATCGGACGCACACCAGGTTGTGACCGAGCCCATCCTCCGCAGCGGACCCTCTGAGTTGCGGATTGGCGCCGCTGCACCCGTGGTTGAACCCTACGCCGTCAACGTCGATCCGCTCGAAAGCGATCTGTCGGCGTTGGATGAAGCAACGATCTCGACCGAACTCCTGCCGGACGTCGAGCACCGCTACGTGCGCGACTGGACAGCGGCGGCCGCGGCACGGTTGGACGCCCGGATCGGACGCGCCGATCTGACGATGTGGTTCCTCGTGGCGGCCGCCGGCCTGCTGTTTGTCGAACAGACGATGGCCTGGCACTTTCGCTACGGCGCCGGCCTGCTTGTCGCCATCGTTGTGACCGCCCTCGTGGCCGGAGCCGGCGTTCGTGGTCTGCTGGGAGCCGCGCTGCTTATCGCACTCGTGTCTGTGCTCGTCGCCCGCCACCGCCGCGGAGTGCGAAGTCGCCCGGCCGGCTGAAACGTGAATCATCGATCCGCGAAACGCCATGCGGCGACGGCCGCCACCGCGTCCCGTTGTCGCCCGGTCGCCTCTCGATGACAAGCTGTTTGCTGAGCCTGAATCACAGCGCACCGCTGCCGCTGAGCACAACGCGGATCGTCCTCAGCAGGATTTTCACGTCGTTCCACCAGCAGCAGTTCTGCAGATACAGCACGTCGAATGCGACTTTGCGGCGGAAGCTCTCGATGTTGTTGTCGTATCCGTTTACGATCTGCGCGACCCCCGTGAGCCCAGGCTTAATGCCCAACCGCTGCAGATAGTCGGGAATCTGCTCCGACAGGTCCGAGATGAATTCCGGGCGCTCCGGCCGCGGTCCCACGAGCGACATTTCTCCCTTGAGGACGTTCCACAACTGCGGCAGTTCGTCGAGCCGCGTCCTGCGGAGAAGGCGGCCGATCGGCGTGACGCGCGAGTCGCCCTTCACCGCGAATTGCGCCCCGTTTTTCTCCGCATCGATCCGCATTGTGCGAAACTTGTAAAGCGTAAAGTGCCGGCCATACGCGAACTCGGTCCTCCTGTCGGATTGCGCCCGCCGCCGGGCGCCGCGAGATGGCGTCCCGACGTCTTCGGCAGGATCTTCCTGATCCGCGCGGCGACGGTCGCCGCCGCGGCTGCGCAGGTTCACGCCGACCCGCACCTGGCGGAAGATGATCGGACCAGGCGAAGTCAGCCGCACCAGCAGCGCGACCAAGATCATTACGGGCCAGAGCAGCGCCAGCAGAATCAACGCCCCGATCACGTCGGTCAGGCGCTTCGCGCTGCGCGTCCCGGAGTCCAGACTGCGAAGATTGCAGCGAGGCTCTTTGAGGTCCAGTCGCGTGAGCCACGGGACGTCGGGAATGGACTCATCCGCGGCATACGAAGCGATGTCGGCGAGCTGCTGGTCGCGTCGCCGCAGGGATTCGGGAGCGGTGATCGTGAGTGACATCGGCAGTCGGGGCGATCAGGGTCGGGACAGCAGAGCACGAGTCTCCAAAGATACCCGCCTCCGTCCGCCGCCTCGCGCGAAACATCCCTCGCAACCGGCCGGTTCGTCAAACTCGCGCGGACCCCGCGCTTCCTGTCGGCATCAACGGCACGTTGCCGAACGTCAACACGCCGCGTCCGCGAGCGGCGGGGTTCAACGCCGCCGCTGTCCACTCTCTCAGTCTCCGGACACAACCGGATTCGTCAGCGTCCCGATCCCGCTGACCGAGATCGCGATCACGTCCCCCGCCCGGCAGGTGAACTCGTCGGGGGGAACGATCCCGGTTCCCGTCAGCAGAAATGCGCCTGCAGGAAACTCGTTTTCCCGCAGCAGCCACGCGGCCAGTTCCGGCAGCTTCCGGTTAAGTTGCCCCAGGTTTGTCGACCCGGCGAACACTTCGCTGCCGCTCCGTCGAATCGACAGCGAGATCGTCGTCGCCGCCAGATCAAGCGGCTGCTCCACGAGCAACACGCAGGGGCCCAGTGCGCAGCACTGCCTGTAGACCTTCGCCTGTGGCAGATACAGCGGATTCTCGCCTTCGATATCGCGGGCCGACATGTCATTGCCGATCGTGTACCCGACGATCTTCCCCTGCGGACTGATCACCAGCGTGAACTCCGGTTCGGGCACGGACCACCGGCTGTCCGTTCGCACGCGCACCGGCTGGTTTGGTCCGGAGACCCGCTGTGGCGTCGCCTTGAAGAACAACTCCGGACGATCGGCCGTATACACGCGGTCGTAATGCGACGCCCCGTGTTCGGACTCCTCCATCCGCGCCACCTGGCTGCGCTTGTACGTCACGCCGGCCGCCCACACTTCCTGCCGGTCGATCGGCGCCAGGAACTCGACCTCATTCGGTTTGATCGGACCGGAGTTCGGATCGATCAGGAATCGCGCGAGCGCTGGCGGATCGGCGGCATGCAGCACGTCGCTGAGCATGCGGCAGTTGTCAATCTGAGTCAGGTCGAGCAGCCGCACTCCCTCGTCGGACACGGACGCCACGTGCAGGGCGCCGTCTGCCAGTCGAACTTTCGCAAGCTTCATTGAGTCATCGTCCGATAGCGTCTGAGTGCCTCGAGGGTCCGCTGCATGTCATCGGGGAGGGGGGCCTCCCAGGCGATTGGTTGCTCGGTGACCGGATGCCGCAGCTCCAGCCGCCGGGCGTGCAGCGCCTGACGGGAAATCAGCCTACCGCCGGATGCATCGTTTGTCGCCTCCGCGGCCAGTTCACTGAGCAACAGTTCCGCGTGACCACCGTACAGCCGGTCGGCCACGATCGGATGGCCGATGTGCTTCATGTGCACGCGCAGCTGATGCGTCCGCCCGGTCTTCGGCAGCAGCCGCACTTCGGTAAATCCGCGGAATCGCTCCAGGACCTCGTAGCGCGTGACCGCCGGCCGCGACTTTCCTTCCGGCTCGCACACCATCATCTTCTCGCGCACCTTGGGGTGGATACGGATGTGCGTCTCGATCAGCCCCTCGTCGCTGGCGACGACGCCGCGGACGATGGCCCGATACTCCTTCTGCACGGTCCGCTGCTCAAACTGACCGCTCAGCCGGTGATGGATCTGGTTGTCCTTGGCGACGATGATCACGCCGCTCGTGTCCCGGTCCAGCCGATGCACGATGCCGGGCCGCAACTTCCCGGCCACGTCGCTCAGCCGGTCGAAATGAAACTGCAGCGCCGCCGCGAGCGTGCCGCCGTAGTGCGCCTTGCCCGGATGCGTCACCATGTCGGCCGGCTTGTTGATGACGATCAACGCATCGTCCTCGTACAGCACGTCGAGTGGAATGTTCTCCGGCTGCAGAGTCTCGTCCGGGGTCTCCGGCAGTCGCAGCGAGATGCGGTCGTTCATCCGCAGCCGTCGCGATGCCTTGACCGCCAGCCCGTTGACCTGCACGTGCCCCTGCGCAATCGCCTTTTGGAACAGCGCGCGGCTGTAATTGGGATACAACCGCCCCAGGTAATGATCCACCCGCCACCCGTGCGCGCGGGCCTCCACTGTCAACGACACGGGTTCATTGGACAACGGAGCAGACATGGGAATCAGACATCGTAGCCCGGCGTGCCGGCGAGGGCGAACGTCGCCAGGCATCGATTCCTCGTCGACCCGACGCGCTCCACCACAGTGGGCGCATCAGTGCATTGCAGCGCACTGGCTGAAGCACAACTCAACTCCACCCGAACCCGAGCCTGTCACGGCTCGGTGGACTCGGCCGGAGTCGCGTCCGCATCGGCAGGCTCGTCGGCAGACGGCGTTTCCGGACTCTCCGGATCCGAGGTCTCGGGCGACTCGTCCGGTGTCGCGGGCTCGTCGACACCCGGGAGCGCAGGACCCTCCGGTTCGGCAGCCTCGCCGGGAGGCGTCGGCGCCGTGCTGTTCCGCTGCGACGCCGGCGGAGGCGGCGGCATCGCGTCGAGCAGTTCCACGTCGTCAGTCCCCGCCGGATCAGCTGTGGCGTCATCCGTCATTCCGCTGAACGGATCCGGAAAATCGCGCGGCAGCGGCCGGTCTTCCGGCTTTGGATTCTGCGAATGGAACCAGGCGTAAAACTCCTGCGCCTCCGGCGACTTCAGCGTGCTGATCCGCTCCTCGGCCCAACGCAGATAGCGCGTCTCCGGGAACTCATCAATCAATCGCTGATACGCCTCGATCGCAGGCGCCGTGCCCGTCTGCTGGCTCGACATCGCCTCCAGCGTCGTGGCCAGACCATACAGCGCCTTCTCACGCACTTCCGGGGGAACGTCTGAACCTTTCAAAACTTTCTCAAATGACTTCTGCGCCTGCTCCAGCCGCTCATTACTGGCCGGCCGATCGCTCAGCGACAGCCGCAGCCCCTCCCGCAGATACTCCTCGCCGGCCCGCAGCCGCGCCCACGTCGCCGCCAGCGTGCCGTCGAAATCTTCGGCGACCGTCTCGAAGTCCTCGGCCCCGTTCGCCAGGGCAAGTTCCGTAAAGCCGACCGAACTCGACGCCGACGTCGAGCGCATCGCCACGATGCCTCCGACGACCAGCACGGCCACGAGCAGAAAACCGATGAGGATCTTGTTCGCATGCGGCTCCAGTTGATCGCGCCATCGCGCAATCAGCTTGCTCAGGTCGTTCTCGGCGAGTTCGTGACGGTGTTCGCTTTTCATGTTCGCATCCCTGGTCCGCGAGCGCGCGGGGCGTCTCCAGCCGCACCCTGACCATCGCAGAAACACAGCGCAGAATCGGCTGCTGCGCTGGAAGTTTAGGAGTCGCCGGGGATTCGGTCAATTCGGTCCGGAGTATCGGCGCCGCACGACCGCTTGCGCGAGTGCACTGGCGTCTCCAGCCGGTCTCGGACTCATTCCGACAGCAATTCCTGCAATGCCGGCTCAAACGCATCCGCCTGACGCATGAAGCCCAGATCGGTGGGATGCGAACTGTCCACCGTCCCCTCGTTGTCGTCGCCGAGCAAATGCTCACCCTCCAGATACCCGAGCCGGGTCGTGCCTTCGGCGATCAGGCGGTCATAAGCGGCCTTGAGCGCCGCACGGCTGCTGTCGTTCCGCTCCCGCTTCGACCCAATCAGGAACGCGTCGCTGTACGTCCGGTCTTCCACCAGCAGGATCGGCGTCTCGGGCCGCTTCTCGCGCAGGAGCTTCACCAGAGGCTCGGTCCGCTCGGCGACCTGCTCGGCATTGATGTTCGGCAGACAGTCGATCACATAAACCGCGGCGTCGATCTCCGCCATCAACTCGGCCACCGGCAATTCCATTCGTCCGTTCCCCGAGAATCCCAGGTTGATGACCGGTCGCTCGAACCGCCTGCCCAGGATTGCCGTGTGCACCATTCCGGGGCGCGACGCACAAGCGCCGTGCGTAATCGACGTCCCGTAAAACACGATCGGCTTCTCATGCCCGGCCGCATACGGATCAGGTCGGGAAAGCGTGGTCCCTTCCGGCAGTCCCAGTTCCACCGCCGACACTCCGTTGTACAAGGGCAGGTACAGGCGATACTCGCGGGTCCCTTCCGGGATGCCACTGTACAAGACCTCGTTGTTCTGCACCCCAGTGGGCCGGGCGTTGCTCAGCCAGCGCCAGATCCCTTCGTCATCCCGCACGTACAGATCCAGTCCGCTCACTCCCGAGGCCGGCATGTGCGGCATCTCCAGCCGCTCCGACGTCAGCGTCCACCGCGCCTGCAGCGACGTCGCATCGGTGATGAACCTCACGCATAGTCCGGCCGAATGACGGCTGAGGTTCCACACGTCGGAACGGACGAGTGCCTCAGCCCTGGCCGGCAGCCGGTCGAACGGCGCCGCGTTCTCACTCCATCCCTGACCCTCCACTCCCACCAGCCGGACGTCGTACCAGAGCGTCGAGTCCCCCTCCGCACGAGTCGCTTCTCCTGGATCGATCGGCTCTCCAGCTGATAGGAACGAACCGCCTGCCACGAACAGCACGACCGCCAGTGGGTACAGTCTCATGATGTGATCTCCTGGATGCATGGAACGGGCCGAGTCTACCGGATTGGGCCCGCGAGGGCTGCACACAGGTCCGCCATCGGTCAAAATACAGTGCTGCGCCCGAACCTCCGCCGCTTGGTAGTATGGCGCATCCCGTTAAGCTTCTGACGATGTTTGTTCCTCCTTCGCAAGCCCCCGAACTGCTCGCTCCCGCAGGAAACTGGGACTGCGCGCGGGCCGCCGTCGCCAACGGGGCAGACGCGATCTACTTCGGCCTCAACTCCGGGTTCAACGCCCGGGCTCGTGCCGCCAACTTTGAGGCCGGCGATCTGCCGGAGCTGATGGCGTTCCTGCACCGCCACGGCGTATGCGGATACGTCACGCTCAACACGCTGGTGTTCTCGAACGAACTCGAGGAGGTTGAGTCTCTGGTCCGCGCGGTGGCCGCGGCGGGCGTCGATGCCGTGCTCGTTCAGGATCTGGGACTCGTGCGCTTGATCCGCCGCATCTGTCCGGATCTCCCGATCCATGCCTCGACGCAGATGACGATGACCAGCGCCGAGTGCATTGCCATCGCTCACGAACTGGGTGTTGAGCGGGTGGTGCTCGCCCGCGAATTGTCCGTTCGTGAGATTGCCGCGATTCATGCGAACTCATCCATGCCGCTGGAAGTTTTCGTGCATGGCGCCTTGTGCGTCGCCTACAGCGGACAGTGCCTGACGAGCGAGTCGCTCGGCGGCCGCAGCGCGAATCGCGGTCAATGCGCACAGGCCTGCCGGTTGCCCTATGAACTCGTCTGCGACGGGCAGGATGTCGAACTGGGTGAGCAGAAGTATCTCCTCAGTCCGCAGGACCTGGCCGCCTATGCGTTGGTGCCGGAACTGATCGCCGCCGGCTGCGTGTCGCTCAAGATCGAGGGCCGTCTCAAGACGCCCGAATACGTCGCGAACATCACGCGTCATTACCGGCAGGCAATTGACGCGGCCATGGCTGGGCAGCCTGTCGCATTCACGCCGCGGCAGGTCGAGGAGATGGAGCTCTCCTTTTCGCGCGGATTTTCGCACGGGTGGCTGGAAGGGTGCGACCACAAGGCGCTCGTTCCTGCAACCAGTTCCGCCAAGCGGGGCGTGGCCGTCGGCGTCGTCGCCGGCGTCAAGCGGGGACGCGTCGAAGTGCGCCTGCATGGACGAATCAAGGCCGGCGACGGCGTTGTCTTCGATGGCGACCGCGCCGCCGGAGAAGAGCAGGGGGGGCGCGTCTTCTGCCTGTACCGGGACGGCCGCCGTGTGCAGGAAGATGTCGACGACGGCGCAGTTCAGCTGGAATTCCAGCACGGGGCTGTCGATCTGTCTCGACTGCGGCCGGGCCGGCGCGTGTGGAAGACGGATGATCCCGCCCTGACCCGCAAGCTGCAACACTCGTACGCCGGCGAGATCCAGGGGAGGAAGACGTCTCTGCGCGTCAGGGCAACCGCCGCTGTCGGCGAGCCGCTGCGAATCGTTGCCGAGGCTGACGGGCTGCCCCCCGTTCGCTCTGAGACCGACCATTTCCTTGAACCAGCGATCCGGCATCCGCTCACCGTTCAGTTGCTCACCGAACAACTCGGCCGCCTCGGCGGCAGCGGCTTCGAACTGGCGGAGCTGGACGCCGAGATCACCGGAACGCCGATGATTCCCCTGAGCGTCCTCGGCCGGCTGCGGCACGTCATGGTGGCGCAACTGGTGCAGGCCCGGGAGACGGTCGATCGCTCCTCTCGCCGCATTGCACCCGAGCCGGTCCTGCCGCAGCTCCGTCGCGAAGCGGCTTCGCCGCCGATGCTGGAGTCGGCCGGCCCCTCGCTGAGCGTCCTTTGCCGCACGCTCGATCAATTACAGACCGTGCTGTCGGAAGGCGTGCGGACCGTCTACGCGGACCTGCAGGACATCCGCCAGTTTCGAGACGCAGTCGCACTCGCGCGGCAGCACGCTGCGGGGATCTGGCTGGCGACGCCCCGCATTCAGAAGCCCGGCGAAATGGGAATCTTCCGGGCGATGGCGCGACACTCCGCCGATGGAATGCTCGTCCGCAACTTCGCCGGCCTGGCGTTCTTCGCCGAGCAGGGAACGCCCTGCATTGCCGACTTCTCCCTCAATGCCGCGAACGAACTGACCGTCGCAGAACTCCGTCGCCGCGGCGCGCTGCGGGTCACGCCGTCCTTCGACCTCAATCGCGACCAGCTGCTCTGCCTGCTGGACCACACGTCGGCGTCCCTGCTGGAGGTGGTGCTGCACCAGCAAATGCCGATGTTTCACATGGAGCATTGCGTCTTCTGCGCCGTCCTGTCCCCCGGCACGAACAAGACCAATTGCGGCCGCCCCTGCGACCATCACGAAGTCCGACTGCGGGACCGGATCGGAGCCGAGCATCCTCTCAAGGCGGACGTCGGTTGCCGCAACACGCTGTTCAATTCCACGCCGCAGAGCGCCGCCGAACTCGCGCCGACATTGCTCGATCGCGGAGTCCGCCACTTCCGCATCGAGCTGCTGGACGATGCAGGCGAACAAATCGCGAAGACGATCGGCCTGTACCGCGCGCTTCTGGCAGGTGAAGTCACCGGAAGCGCCGTATGGACGTCCCTGCGAGCGATGAACCGCGTCGGCGTCACCCGAGGAACACTGGAAGAACGCCGGAACCCGCTGGCGATCGTATGACGCTCGAATCGCAGTTTCGCGATTGGAGGCGATCGTCACCGACGGAACACCGTGCTTTGTGCTCACCGCTCCGTGGCAACAGAAATCCGGCTCCGCGACTTCGATGAGCCGGTGCGATTCACAGCCTCACTCGAGTGCATACAGCGGCTCGGACCGTGCTGACCTCGGAAAACCCGTGAGCAGGTGATCGGCCTCGTTTATCGGCAGGAAGAACAGCCGCAGGCGGTAATGCCGCCGGAAGTCCTCTGGCGTGGATGGATCGCAATAGAAAAGGACGGGGATCTCGAATTCGCGAAACCGCTCTTCGGCGCGTCTTGAGATTCGCCAATAAGCAGCGCTATACGCAGCGATGCCCAGTAGCGTACACGCCAGAAGAACGATCCGTGCACGGCGAGGCATCGCTAATCCTCCACAGAGGCATTCGCGTCAAACTCACTCCGCTCATCGACCGTCATATTGGAACGTCGTCCCCACCGGAATCGTCTGCTCCTCCGACTGATTCCGCGGCCGGAACATCAACGGGTACGGCGTCTCAAATTCATGCTCGTCCCCCGGCCCCAGCTTGATTGTGCGGCTCCACGGCGTCATTGCGCCTCTGACTTCATAATAGAGGGGCCGGCGTCCGGTGTTGATGATCCGCGTCGGCGGTGAAGCGAGCTCGGCAACGAGCTGCGTTCCCTCCCAGCCGATTCCTTCCATTCGCAGCCGGGAGTCGCCGATCTCCAGGTCAGGAACATCCGACTCGTCCTGCGTCGACTTGGACGTCCAGGCGCTCCAGCATTCGCTCAACAGCTCGGCCAGATGCTCATGGTGGGTGACATCGTCGGGCGCTGCTCCCAGCCGTCCCCCCTGCACCATGATTTCCGGTTCATCCAGCCACTCGACCCGGACGACGCGCCGGGCATCGGCCGTCCGCGCCAGCTGAATGGACGCCGTCTGGGCGAGACTGACATCGAACGACGCGTACTGAGTCCAGCCCGCTGTCGCTGCAGGGTCATGCATTTCGACGTTCACCAGCACCCGCGGCAAATGGAATCGAACATTAATGCGTGAGCGGTCGCGCGCCAGGTTCGGAAGCGCCAGGATCGCCCCCGTCTCTTCAGCGGTGACCGACCCGTCTCCGGACGCCGTAAACTGCACGGGCGTCGTCTCGTTGTCGCCACGCGTGACCGCGAACGGTGCGGCCACGTCTAGCTCCGTGCGGAACTGCACGCCGTCGTCCATCTGCTCCAATTCGGGGAAAATCCGCGACAACTCAGTGCGCTGGCCGAGTGACGCGAACTCCGGCTCCGGCATATCGCGGACGTCGATTCGTGCCACATGCTCTTCCACCATCATCGTCGACAGCGCTTCAAGGATCCCCGGCGCGAATGAGATCTCCAGCGAACGGACCCGCGGGACATCGGCCGCCGCCGGACCCAGCGGCGGCAGTACTCGGGGCTCTGCGGGAGCACCGACAATGTTGAGTGGTGCGGCGGCAATTCCGGCCACCACCGATATCCCTTCCGTATCCACAAGCAGTTCTTCGAACTGCAATTGCAGCCGCGGCTGGAACACGGGCATCGGCCAAACTGCTTCCATCACTCGGTCGACGGCAACCGGCCGCAACTTCTCCTCGGCAGTATCGACCAGTGCCGGCAGCATCCGCTCAACGCAGTCTTCAACGTCGGATCGACGCAGGTACAGGCCGCCGACAATCGCCGTTTTCACCAATTCGGGATCGATCTCGGCGCCGGAGACTTCGACCTGCTCGGGCCGGGAAACGTGCCAATTGTCGTCCGGAACTCGAAACTCCGAATCGCGCAGAGACAATTGCAGTTGCTGGTTCTCAATGGACGGCTGGATTGTGAGGTTAATCCAGACAGGACGGCGATGTCCGAGCCGGATGGTGACCGGACCGGCCTTTGCCTGATGTTGCTCCCCGACGATTCGCGTTTCGCCGATCCGCAGCGCCAGCGGCCGCAGACCAATCTGCAGTCGCACCGCCCCATCGGGCAATGCCGCGATCAGCACCCGCTCCAGGTCCGCCTTGTAACTCAAATCGGCCTGCGTGATCTCGAACGTCTCTCCGGCGGCAGTAAAGTTGAAATGCTGGTCTTCGATCACGCCGGACAGCTGCTCCGCATCGACCGCACGCGGCAGTCCATACGCAATGCTCCGCAAGGCCTCGTTGCCAAGTCGAATCGAGACGGCCCGCGGCATGATCAGGGCCGGGCGAAACTCACCCTCCAGTTCCGAAGCCCGCCCGCTCTCTCGGAGTGCAACCGCCTCCGCGGCCAGCCGATCGGTGTCTGGGTCGTGGCCGCTCGGGTCGAGCATCCAGTCGATCACGGCCTGCGACGAGAAGGCATGCTTCCACGCGTCGTGTCCGACATCTTCGAGCAACGTGCACGCGGCATGGCCGCCGGCCGCTTGAACGGCGGTCACAATGGTCTCCGACTGCTCCGGAAGCACGGCGCGATCCCGCTCGCCGTGAATGGCCCAGATCGGAATCGAGATCAGACGTTCAGCCAGATTCGCATTCGCGCCGCCGGAAACCGCTACGACGGCCGACCAGTATTCCGGGTGGGCCGCCGCCAGGCTCCACGCCCCGTACCCTCCCATCGACCATCCCGCCAAAATCCGCCGCTCCGGATCAACGGAATATGTCGCTTCGACTTCATGCAGAATTCGCATCGCCCGTCGTCCGTCGGCATGCTCGGCGCTCCAGCGTTCCAGCAGCGGTGCATCGCTCGGATCGCATTGCGGAATGACGACAATCGCCGGATAACCTCCCCGGGCCTCGATCACGGCCCCCAGCCCATGAGCTGTCTCCCAGTCTCGGTCGGCTCCCGATACTCCTGCGCCATGCAGATACAGGATCACCGGCCATCTGGTCGTTTCGGAGTAATTCGAGGGCAGGTAAACCGAGTAACGGTGCTCGCCCGCATCGTCCGCGAACACGCGGCGGAGGAACAGCGGGGAGTCCGCTGCGGGTCGTGACGCAGGCTCATTGGTCCCGGCCGGGGACGACTGGTCGGCGCCGAACAGTGTCTGGGCCGGCAGAAGCAGGAGCAGCACAATCAGGGTGAGTCGCATTGCAGCATCGCAGTCGGGGTGAGTCGAATTCGCAATGAAGCGCGGCATCCCTGCGGAAGTCCGGTGTATGACATTCTACGGGAGAAGGCGACTCCCCGGCTCGGTTCGGGCAGTCCAGTTTTCGTGGAATTCATGGAATTGACTGCTCGTGTCCGGAAATGCCTGTTGGCGGGGCCGGGAAGTCTGCACCGCCTTTCCACCGCCGGCGACCGCTTTTCTGGAGTTTCCTCAAACTGGATCGGTGTCTTCCGCATTGGTTGGTGTGCGACAGCAGATGTGCCGTAAGAGTTACACTTGGGATTCCTGCCGAGACGCCACGGTAACAATGCTTTCCGTGTGAATTCTCACGAGTTGGCGATTCAGGCACTCCAGAGCAGGCCGCCGTAGATCGAACGCTCGCAAATCGTGCGCCTGTGGCGCATGATAACAGCATGTCTGTTTTGCGCCGGCGATCGACCACTCAATGAAACGGAAATCGACTGATGGCCCTGTCCCGAAAGTCTGCCGGCCGTTGCCTGCTGGTCCCGCTCATGCTGTTGGGGATCAGCTCACCGGGTCAGGCGCAGCTGATGCTCGCCCAGCCTGTCCCGTCCCAATCGCCGGCGACGGGTCTGAGCAATCTCGACCGGGTGAACTATGCCCTGGAACTGGCTCAGTTGGGCGCTGAGCACGATATGCAGGAACTGTCGCTCACGGCCGTGCGTCGTGCGCTCGGCAGCGGCCCCCCCGTCGAGTTGCAGGGACTCGCCAATCTGCAGTCTTCGGGCCAGTACGTGATCTCTTCCTCCGGCGCTATCAGCATGTCCGGCTCGACGGCCGGATTCGACGCCGTGCAGCGCTCCGTCGAGGAGCGGCTGCGCGCGTTGTCAGACGTCTGGGAGAAGCGGGAGTTTCCCGCGTCCGAAGTGTACGACACGCTCGCGGCGGTCGTCTTTCCGGAATCCCGTCCCGACGAGATTTTTCTCTATCCGCGCCCGGTCCTGATGCAGCCGGAGCGGAACACGGTCGTGTACTCCCAGCTCACGGCTCCGTTGACGCCGACGGAAGTCCGTAGCGTTGGGCAACTGCTGGTGGAATGGGCGGTCCGCGCCCGCCGGCAGGATGATCTGCGCACCAGGCTCTCGGTGTTCGCCCAGTCCCCACAGACTCAATTGCAGGCGGAAGTCCTCGCCGGCTGGCTCGCGATTTCCGAAGGAGACTTCGATGCTGCGAACGAGTCGCTCGCGCGGCTCAATGCGCAGCTGCGACAGAACAGTTCGACGCACGCTGCGGAGCAGGCATGCCATCTCGCGGTCCCTGCTCTCGAGTATTCCGAGACTCGCGCCGCGGCGCTGCCTCTCGTCGATCAACTGGTCAGCAACGTCACGCCCACCATGTCCAACGAGGGGAGCAACGTTCAGGTACTGGCCGAACTGACGAGGCAGGCGGCCCGAATGCACTATGCGCTCGGCAACGCCGACGACGGCCGCAGGATGCTCGACAAGTTCCTCACCGTCCACGAAGTCAACAATCAGCGCTACGGCGGCGACTATCCCCTGTTCCTGCGGAAGAGCCAGCTGGGCGTGGTCGCGTTCGAGCTGCTGCGGGCCGGTGACGTCGATGCCGGACTGAAGCGGCTGGTGGAACGCTCCAACATCATCACCTCCCGCGACTACGGTACGCTGAGTGACGCCGGCATTGGGGGGCTGCTCGCGCGGCGGCTGTCGTCGCTGCCGCCGGATGAGCGGTTTCAGGTTCTCTTGGATTTCACGCTGCCACAGGGAAACAGCCAGTCCCTCCGATTGGTGCAGGAGTTCGTCCCCCGCAACGGCCCCCCCGCAGTCTTTTATAAAAGCCCCGCAGCGGCCGCATCTCCGGTCTACGGAATCGGCGGGGATCTGTTCTCCACCGGGTGCCTGCTCATCGACACAGCCGAGGAGTTGGGGCGGCTCGACGAGTTGATTGCCACGCTCCAACCGTTCGCCGACGCAAATGGAGCCGGCGCCCGTGAGTTTGCCGCATTGACCGAACTGCGAGCCGGCCGTCCGGCGCGGGCGCAGCAGGAACTGACGCGCGTCGTCAACGAGCTCAAGCAACTGGCCGATCAGAATTCCAGCGAGCGGCCGCCGTATCCACTGCTGGCGCATCTGTTCGTGTGCGAAACTGCAAAGGCGCCCGCGCTGGCGAAGCAATCCGCCAACGCGCTCGACCAGCTGATCCGACTGTCGAAGCAAAGCTATAACGATCCCGTCCGTTCCCATGCGCGCTGGGCGCAGGCGCTCGCGGTGGCGGCGCAGCATCGAGGCACGTCAGCCGATCTGTTCGAGGCCGCTTTGCCCGCTGCGTGGGCGCCGGCGGCCTATGAGACCGGCGCCGAGCACTCGGCCGGTTCGGCCCCCAACATCTGGATGGCGCAGGAGCGCCTGGTCAATCATCTCTGCGGCCCGCACGATGCCAACCTGTTCTTCCGCTACCCGCTCACCGGTAACTTTGAGTTTTCAGCCGACATTCAATGCGGCGACTGGGGCGAGGGGGTCCTGAATTTCGGCGGCATCACATTCAATGTTCGCGGCTATCAGCACGACATCCTGCTGCACGGCGACGGCCGGCATGGTTCGAGCAGCCGCTTGCCGGCCCCCTATACGCATGCCGGCCGCTTCAATCGCCACACCATCCAGGTCGCCGACGGCAAGGTCCGCCTGCTCGTGAATGGTCAGCCGCTCATTGCCGACGCTGTCGGAGCCAACCACTGGCTGGCACTGACGGCTGATTGGGGCCGCAACCCCGTTTATCGGAATCTGCAACTCACAGGTGATCCGGAGGTCCCCCGCGAAGTGTCGCTTTCGGATGACCCGCGCCTGCGCGGCTGGATCGCGTCCTTCTACGGCGAGACGCGTTCCGATCCTCTGATGGGGATCACCGCCGTCGGCGGGCAGCCGGTCGTCGCTGAGTCCGGAGATGCGGGCCTGCTGCTGGCATCCGTGAGTCCTCCCGTCCCTCCCTCGGAACTCACCACCACTCCCCAGTTTGACTGGAGCTTCGACAACGGAGCCATCGTCGGCCGCCGCACGACCACCCTCCCGGGCGGATCGGCGCAAAGTCGCTTCTATTACCACCGGCCGCTGCTCGACGGCGAGCGGATTCGATACGACTTCCTCTACGAGCCCGGAGAGGCCGGCGTGCATCCGACCATCGGGCGCATGGCCTTTCTGCTGGAGCCGGAGGGGGTCGCCCTGCACTGGATGACGGACGGTGACGTCGATGCCACCGGCCTGGCTCCCGACAATCGCGCGGTCGTCGCAGAAGAGCAGCGCGGCCCCGTGCCACTCACGCCGGACGAGTGGAACCAGGTGGAACTCTACCGCACCGCCGGGGTGGTCGCGATCGCCGTCAACTCGGTGGTCGTCTACGAACATGTGCTGGATGAAGCAAACGACGGCCTGTTCGGGCTGTTCCATGATCGCACGGAGACCGAGGCCCGCGTCCGCAACGTGGTGCTCACCGGCGACTGGCCCGAGCGCGTTCCCGAAGAGTGGCTGGACGACCTGGCGGCTCCATCCGATCTCGACCGCAGTATGGCTGACGCGCGCGTCATCGGCAGCGTGATCGATGAGCGCTACGCCGCGCAGAACGCCTATTACATCTACCAGCATGCCGTGCAGCTTCCGGTCGAGGACCGCTACGCGTTTCTGCACGAGTGGGTCCTCCCAGGACGGACGCACTCGCTGATCCGGATGTACGCCGACGCGACCCCCACGCATCCCCCGCCGGTCGCCATTGACGACAATCCCATCGACGCCGCCCAACTCGAGGCCGCACTCGCCGTCCGCTCGCGTCGCATCGAGGTCGGCGGCAATCTCGTCTCGCCGGCTGAGGAACTGGTTTCCGCCGCCGCCGAGCTGGGTCGCCTGGATGAACTCTTCACAGAAGTCGAAGCCGCGCCGCTCTATGCGCAGTATCACGCCCGCGGCCGCCTCGCCCTGCTCGCCATGATCCGCATGGCCCAGGGGCGCGCGGAGGAAGCCCGGCCGTATCTCGTCGAGCTGTATGCACTCTGCCAGAGTCTCGACAACTTCGCCCAGCACATTCGCTGGGCAGACGTCATCGCGGCCAACAGGGGCGTGGAGCACGACGAGACGCGCGACCTGGCCATCGAGCTGATGAACCTGATCGTCACCGCGCAATTGCAGAACGGAAAACCGGGGGAAGGCATCTTCGATTCGCAGGTCCGCCGCATCCGCAGCCGCGGCTGGCTGCTCAGGGAGGGCATCTCGCCGGCGGAGATCGGCGACACCGGCCTGCAGCAATGGACCTCGGTCAGCCACACCCAAGCCGGCCAGCGCGGCGAGGGTTTCGCCATCTCCCACTGGGAAGGAGCACCCGGCGAACTGCGGCACCTGCAGGGGCACGAAACCGATGCCGCCTACTTCTCCGTCCCGCTGCTCGGCAACTTCGACGTGCAGGCACAGGTCTCGTCGTTCGGCTGGCGGGAAACACGGCTGGCCGTCGCCGGTCTGTGGACCGGCATCCTCTATACGCGCAATCAGTACGATCTTGGATTTGCGCGAATGCGCCGGCCGCAGCAGACTCTCGCCTCGGCCATCGAGAACATCGGCGCCTGGTACGACTACCGGGTTGAGGTTCGTGACGGAATGAGCACCTCGTACGTGAACGGCCACCAATTGCATCAGGAGCCTTTCCCACTGGTTCCCGATCCCTGGCTGAGCACCATCACCCAGAGCAACACCTTCGGCGGCGTGCGGCAACTCCGCGTCACCGGCGATCCCACGATCCCGGAGGAAGTCACGCTGCTGACGATGTCCGACCTGTCCAACTGGATCTACGACTACTACGGGCAGTCAGCCACCGGCGAGACTCCCGACTGGCGGCTCGAAGGAGGTGTGCTCATCGGCCGCCACAAGCCGGAGTGGGCCGGCATGTACGCGCAGAGCGTCATCCAGTACCACCGCCCCCTGCTCGAGGATGGCGAAGTCAGCTACGAGTTCCTCTACGCCCCAGGGCGGATCCTGGCGCATCCCGCGCTCGACCGCCTCGTCCTCCTGCTCACGCCCGAAGGGGTCCGCGAGCACTGGCTGACCGACATCCATTATGATCGCACCGGTCTCGCGGCCGACAACGCCGTCGAAGTCTCCGAACATCGCCGCGGCCCCTCCGTGCTCCCGCTCAAGGCCGAGGAGTGGAATCAAGCAGTCCTCGCCGTCGTCGGCGATACGCTTTCGCTCACGCTCAATGGCGAACTCGTCTATGAGCGGCCGATCGAGCCGACAAACCTCCGCGGCTTCGCGCTGTTTCACTATGCCGACCAGACCGAACTTCGCGTGCGAAGTCTCCAGCACCGCGGAGACTGGCCCAGGTCGCTCCCGGCCGTAGACGAGCAGGAGTTGTCGCCCGCTCCGCTCGATGTCGAGCCTGACCAGCAGATCCAGATGACGGCCGAGTTTGATTTCACCCAGTCCAACCTGGACGAACTCGGACTGGGATTCGATGCCGCCGCCCGTGAACGGTTTCTCTCGTCCAGCGACGAGGGACTGACGGTCCGCTTCACACCCGGCGAGCAGAAGCCGACGGCTGTTTACGTCGGGCCGAAGTTCGGTCTCCGCGGCGACTTCGACATCATCGCCGACTTCGCCGGCCTCAACATTACCGCACCGGCCGAGCACTGGGGCGCCGGGATCGAGCTCAATGTGGACTTTCATGACGAACGGAACAGCCGCATCCAGTTCGAGCGCCGTCACACGAAAGAAGGCAATCAGAACCTCGGCGGGGCGTACTTCTCAAAGAACAGCGACGACTCGGGACAGTATCGTAAGGAAACGTACAACCTTGCGCCGTCCGATGGCCGGCTGCGTGTCTCGCGGCGCGGCGGCATGCTGCACTACGCCCTCGCAGGCCCCGGCTCCGACGACTTCACAATCCTGTCTGAAGAGTGGGTCGGCACGCACGATGTCCGCAGCTGCAGCATTCGCGCCGTCTCCAGCGACGCCGTCGGCGGCGTCGAGGTCGTGTGGAAGTCGCTCTCGGTCACCGCGACGGAGTTCATTCCGCATCCCCCCTGGCCGCCGTCCACTGTCTCCCGCTGGACCCCCGATCTGTCGCAGGAACCAATCGGCGGCCCCCTCCTGAAGCTCAACGACCCCGGCAGCGAGAAGTTCGTCCGCCGCAGCCCGGAGGGAGTTCGCATGCAGACCCCGCGAAATCAGGAGCCGGCGTTCGGCGTTTCACTGGCGACCGGCGACGTCCGGCTCGAAGGAGATTTCGAGGTCACCGCCGACTTCGAACTCGCGCGGCTCACCCCCACGGAAGCCGGTTACGGCGCGGGAATTCAACTGCGCATGGAGCTCGAAGATCCCGAGTCGAGAATGCTGCACCTCTGCCGCCGCGCGGCCGCCGGCGGGCCGTCCGGCTTCTCTGTGCACAACGTCGTACAGCGTGACGGCGAGCGTCTCGACAATGGGCGGCACATCCCTTCCGACCTGATGGCGGGTCGCTTGCGGACGGCACGTCAGGGAACGCTCGTCACCTGGTCGTATGCCGCCGAGGGAAGCGACGAGTTTCACGAACTGTTCTCGGCCGAAGTCGGCACCGCCCCGGTGAAGAGCATCTCGCTGCTGTGTGAATCGTCGCACCCCGCCAGCGGTTCGGCCGAAGTCCTCTGGAAAGCCCTCGACGTCCGCGGCACCGTCCGCAAGTAGGGGAGACACGGAAGTTCGCGGAGGGGTCAACAGAAGGTCACGAAGCAAACGAACCAAAAGTCGCAGGCACACGCCGTGTGCCGTCCCGCTGGATTCGCAACAACGCTCAGCTCTCTCCGGGCCCCAGTTGCGCGAACGCCAAACCCCCCCTCCTGCGAGCAGCACGTCGCCGCCATCCGTCTCTTCTTCTTCGTTCCCTTCGTGACCTTCTGTAAAACTCCATTGGCGACCATCTGTCGCCCGTCGGCACCTCTCAGAAACACAAAACCCCGGCGACCCATGCGGGAGCCGGGGTGATTCTGTGTCGCCGGTTGCTTACGGCTCGTTGCCGAGGTCGGGGCCGCCGGTCGTCGAGCCGGGATCGCCGGCCGGGTCATCCATCGTGCCGGGGTCGCCCAGGTCCGGAGTGTTGTCCGGGGCGGGCGTGGTGGTGTCCTGCGAGCAGCCGACGGAGGCGGCGGCAAATCCGAGGCAGGCCAGCAGGGCGAACAGTGGCTTCATAACGTGCTCCTGTGTCATGTTGATGATGGGCGTGAGGGGCAGGGGCCTTCAGTCAGTCCAACCGGCACAGGCTTCCCTGTTTCGGCCGGTCCACGGACTCCTCCCGTCCGCATTTCGGGCATACCCTGTTCGGGCGGGAATCAGATTGCCCAATGTTGCGGCGAGCGCTGGTCGGTGCTTGCCCCCCGGACTCGATCCCTCCAGAATGTCAAATATTCCCCGCCCGCGCGGAAATCCTGCAAAAACGCAGTCGATTTCGCCGCTGCCCCGGCGGGGCGCTCGGGCGTTCATCTTGGCAATGCGGGCCGTCCGGTCAAGATTGCAGACGTGGCATCGAACCAGATTTATGAAACCCGCGGCCCCATCGGGAATATCTGACGTGCCGCACGGATCAGAACCTGCAGAGGATGCCATGGACGACGGCTTGAGCCCGCCGGCCGTAACCGATCTGGTGGAGCGGCATTACGAGCTGCTCTATCGATTCGCCTACCGGTTGTCGGGATCCGCCGTCGATGCGGAAGACCTTGTGCAGCAGGCGTTTCTGGCTGCGCATTCCAAGCTGGGACAGTTGCGGGAGCCCGAAAAGGCGCGCCCCTGGCTGATCGCCGTTGTTCGGAATGCCTACCGGAAGAGCCTGCGGAGAGACCGCCCGCTCCCGTTCGCCACGGTCGGGGACGTACCCGAGCCCTGCGACGAAGGGGCGCTGGAGCGGATGATTGACGCGGAGTCGGTGCAGGCCGCCCTCGCCGAACTCCCCGAGGAGTTCCGGTCGGCGGTCATTCTGTTCTACTTCGACGAGTTCAGTTACAGGCAGATCGCGGAGATGCTGGAGGTCCCCATCGGCACGGTGATGAGCCGCCTGTCGCGGGGAAAGGCCCATTTGCGGCAACGGCTGGCGGCCCTGTATGCAGAGGCTGAGCCGGCTGTTGAGAGAACGAGAAGCGGTTAACGGCCGGCCTGTCCGGCAAACCCGTCATGGAAGACGAAGGACCCTGGTCATGGACTGTGGACTGGCACGAGAGCAACTGGACGTCGCACGCCCCGACTCGGCGGATCGAGAATCCCCCGAATTGGAGGCGGCGTTCGCGCACGTCGACTCCTGCCCGGAGTGCGCCGAAGTCGTCGAGTTCCGCCGCGAGTTTGACCGCCGCGCCGGTTCGGTGATTCGCGATGTCCCGGTTCCGGCCGGGCTCAAGGAGCGGCTGCTCGCCGCCGCCGAACTCACCGTCCAGCCTGCGGCCGAAACTCCACGTCCGTCGCGCCGCGCCCGCCGCAAATTCCTACTGGCCACCTCGTCCGCAGCCGCGCTCCTCGTTGCGGCGGGAGCCGCCTGGTTCTTTGGCGGCGATGCGCCGCATCCCATTGCGCTGCACGAAGTACGCGAGTTCTGGTCGACACAGCTCAGCGAGCCGGCGGCCGTCGAAGAACTTCCTGCTTTTGACGGCAATTTCGATCCCTCGATTCCCGATTTGCGCTGGGCCGACCACTTCCAGGAAGCGCCCCAGGGGGCCGACATCGACGGCGACGGCCTCCACGATGCCGCCGTCTACCAGTTCCAGACGGGTTTCCTCGTCGTACTCGCCCCCGGACGCATCGAGGACGCTCCCGCTGCTGAATCCCCCTTTGCGGCCGACCAGGACTACACGCCGATACTCAACGTGGCGTGGACCGATGCCGGCCAGGTTCATCTCTGCTATGTGCAGAAGGGGGGCGTGAACGGGCTGAAGGCGATCCTGGATTACGTCTACGACGCCCACGCCTGATCGCTGCCCATTTTCCTCCGCCGTTGCCGTCTACTCGGCCTGCCCGGGAGAGGCACTGTCGAGATTCCCGGAAGCGGGCGGTTCGGCGAGCTGCGGGTGATCGCTGGCCGTCTCGGTGAGGACGTTGCCTGAGAAGAGGATGCGGGACTGCTCTCCGCCGCGCAGCTCCAGCGCCTTGGGCACGCTGCTGAAGGTGTTGCCCGTGATGGCGACGTCCTCCGCGTTCTCCAGAACGATGCCGCCGGCGAGCTGGTCATCGATCTTCCGCTTCACCGCCCCTTCGCCGATGAAACTGTCGCAGAACGTGTTGCCGGTGACGGTGATCCGTCCGCTGTCGGCCGTAATGCGGAGGCAGCTGGTGTCGGGCGGTTCGGGCTGAGTGCCGTCGGCCGCCTTCGTCGGTAGCTTGAGGAGGACGAACGTGTTGGCCGACACGGTGCAGCCGTGCGCGTCGAGCAGGTCGATGCCGCCGCCGTTGTGGGCGATGACGTTCGAGGAGAGCGTGATGCCGTAGCAGTCCCGATCGAGGACGATCGCGCGATAGTCGCATTCCTCGATCATGTTGCCGGAGACGACAGAGCCGTAGGTGTTCTCGATCACCACGCCGTCGCCGAGATGGTCGTCGACGCAGTTGCCGGTGAAGCACAGGTTGAATGCGTCGAAACACCGCACGGCGTCCCGGTTCTCCTCGAACTGGTTGCCGCAGACGACGATGTCGTGGCAGCCGGGCAGGTTGAGGCCGGTCTGTTTGTTGTAAGTGATCAGGCAGTCGCTGACGCGCGGGTCTTCGTAGCAGCGGTCCAGCAGGATGCCGTCGCCGCCGTGTTCGCTGACGGTCACTCCCTGGATGAAGATCTCGTTGACCAGCACAGCCTCAATGCCGTGGCCGCTGTGCTCATTGCCGGTGATGCGGAAGTTGCTGAGCATCACGCGCCACAGCTTGTCGGCCGCCTGCACCTGATCGCCGTCGGGATGGGAGATGAGGAGAGCCGGCCGGCCGTCGGTGTTGGTATTGCGGATGTGGGTCGCGGCGCCGGCGCCCTGCAGCAGGACGTCGCCGCGCGAGAGCATGAGGGGTTCGGTAATCACGAAGTCGCCGGGGGGAAGATGCACCGCGCCGCCTTCCGGAGGAAGTGCATCGAGTGCGGCCTGCAGCGATTCGAACTCAGCCGCTTGAATCTCAACCCGGGCCCCTGGCAGGCGAGGCTTCGGAGGAGAGTCCGACGGCTGAGGGACGGCCGTGGAGCTCCAGGCCAGGCAGAGGGCGGCGAGGAGAAGGGAGAGGGTGATCAGTCGGACAGACATGGTGAGGATCTTTGCAGAATGCGGCGGTGGACAATGCGCCCAATGGTGAACAATCGGGGATGAACGTTGCAACGTTTGGCAACTATTCAATTGACTGATCAAGGAGCATTCTCCACACGCAGCTGACTCCGAACGTACGACGCCCAACCCATTGCATCTCCAATTCCCCAGACCTTACCCCACAAAATTAGGGGCTCGCACAGCGGTGTCTCGTCGATAGTCCACTCGGCCGGGCCGTAGCCTGTAAGGTGATACGGAGTTTTCCGGCCTGCATTCCAAGCGGAATCACACCGCCAACGATAGACTGGCGCGTAACTGAGCACGTACAGGACCGGGCCGAAGACGACCAGCAGAGCTGTGGCCCACACCAGATTGGCGAGCCACGGCTTGCGTGTTTTCGTCGTCATTCACTGAGTTTAGCACTCAGCCTGCTTCACCGACCAGAGGCTCGTTCTTCCCGGTGAGTACCGTGTTCATCAGCCGCTTACCCCGGCGTTTCCCCATGACCTCACCGAACCGCATGCGGTCGGTTCCCTCTGACCGTCAGGCGAGCTCCGGCAGCGGGGGGGCGTGGTCGACGAGGTATTGGGGGCGGCCGGCGAGGTCGCTCAGCGTGACGACGTCCGGGTCGATGCCGATGTTGCGGTAAAGCGTGGCGAGGACTTCCTTGAAGTGGATCGGGCGGTCGGCGATCTCGGCCCCGAGGCGGTCGGTGGCGCCGATCACCTGGCCGGTCCGCATGCCGCCGCCTGCCAGCAGTGCTCCGCCGACCTGCGGCCAGTGGTCGCGGCCGCCGTCGGCATTGATCTGCGGCGTGCGCCCGAACTCCCCCCAGGCCACGACCGACACATCATCGGCGAGCCCACGCTCGTGCAGGTCCTCGACGAGGGCCGAAATTCCCTGGTCGAACTGCGGGAGATGGGTGTCGCGCAGGCCGGGGAAGTTGTTGCTGTGGAAGTCCCAGCGGCCGAAGTTGAGCGTCACCACGCGGACCCCCGCTTCCACGAGCCGCCGCGCCATCAGGAAGTGCTCGAGGTTTCGCGGCGCGCCGTCGCCGAAGTTCTTGGGGTCTCCCTTGCCGTAGCGTTCCCGGACTTCGGCCGGTTCGCGGGAGACATCGAGCGCTTCGGCGAGCGCGCTGGAGGTGAGGATGCCGAACGCCTGCTCGCTGACGGCGTCCATCCCTTCGAGCACGCCGCTGGTGTCGATGTCGCGGCGGATGCGGTCGAAGCCCTGCAGCAGTTGCCGGCGATCGGACAGGCGGTCGAGCGTGACGCCCTGCAGGACCATGTCGTCGCGGCTGGGGCCGGAGGGGCGGAATGCCGCGTGAGCGACGCCGAGGAACCCCGGGAGTCCGGGAGATCCGTAGGGAGGGTGGCCGGCGTCGGGAGAGAGTCCGACAAACGCGGGAACGGCTTCCGTTTTGGGTCCGAGGATGCGGGACGTTGCCGAACCGAAGGCCGGCCAGCCTCCGGGGGGCTGGTTCTGGACGGTCTGGCCGGTGTAGCAGATGAAAGAGTCGTGGGCGCCGTTGGGGGAGCCGTAGACCGAGCGGAGCGGAACGAGCTTGTCCATGATGGCCGCACAGTGCGGCATGTGCTCGCAGATCTCGATGCCCGGCACGCTGGTAGCGATGGGGCGGAACTCGCCGCGGATCTCGGCCGGAGCGTCCATCTTGAGATCGTACATGTCCTGATGCGACGGCGCGCCGCACATGTAGACCATGATGACGGCTTTCTTCGACCCCCGAATGCCGGCGGCCTGCTCGGCCCGCAGCAGTCCCGGGAGGGTCAGTCCGCCAACCGTGAGGGCGCCGAGGCGGAGCATGTCGCGGCGGGTGATTCCATCACAGAGCTTGCCGCCGTGGCCGAGGAGAGAAAGCATGGTCTTACATCAGGCAGGAGGGATGTCCGGCCGCACGGGGGCGGTGGACGGCGGGGAGTCGAGCCATACCCGGCCCGTGACCAGATGCAGCAACGATGCATCAACGTTGAATTATATGCCTGAATAGCGATCGATGCAAAGGCGACTCCGTTATCAGGGCGAATGCTCGGAATCAGCCGTTTCCTCGTTCTGCGGGAGTGTGAGGCGTCTGAGGCGTTCGACCAGATCGGGTGGGGTTTCGCCTTTGAGGATGAAGCCTGAGTAGTTCTCATCGTCCCGTCGCAAGATGTGCTGGGCTTCGGGGAGGGACTCCATCACGCGGACGAAGCGTTCTTTCGCTTCGGGAGACAGATCGGACCAGTAGATGCGCAGTCCGTCGCCCCATGTGTCGCCGAAGCGGTCCCGTAGTTTGTTCACGTATACGTTGCGGACCCAGTCGGCCGGGGGGGCGGCGACGATCTGTTCCATGACGTCCATTAACGGGGGGAGGGGGCGGGCGTAGGCGATGCGCGGCGGGGGATCCCAGTGGGGCGGGAAGTCGTCAGGCTGGTGCCGCGACATCAGGTCCAGTCCGTCGGCGATCCGGCCGCTGACCAGCAGGCGCTCGACTTCGCGCCGCAGCCGCTGTTCGCTCTGAGGCCGCGGGAGGAGGAACGGCCAGATGGCTAGAGCGGCGGCCGGGAGAAGCCAGACGGCGGGATGCAGAGGGACGCGACGGCGCGGGTCGATCGACAGGGACCACTGCGGTCCGGAGCGAAAGAGGAAGACTGGCACGCCCACGAGCAGCACAAGGCCGACGAGCACGGTTCCGACACGAAGGTTGACCATCACCGATTGAATCAGCGCGTCGCTGTCCGACAGGCGGACGCCTCCCATGAAGGCGATGACAGGCATGGGGGAGGCCCAGACGGCGATGACGGCAACGGCGTCGGCGAACAGGCAGACGACCCACGCGGCGCTGAGTACCGGCGCCTGGTAGAGGACGTTGACCACGCGGATCATGAGCGCGACGCGCCAGACGGAGACGATGGCGAGCAGCCACAGGTTCCACTCTACTGCTTGCGCCGCGGTGCCCCAGCGTTCGACCGGGAGCGCATAGACCCAGGCGAGCGGGGCTGTCATCCAGTACAAGCCGAGAAACCGGCAGTAGAGCGTCCCGAAGTCGGTGTCGACCGCGCCGCGGCGCAGAGCGGCGCCGTAGACGCAGGCAAAGAGCAGAAAGGACGTCACAAGTGAGGCCGCGAACGGGATGAGGAGATGCCACGGTTCTGCGGCGAGGTCCTCGCCGTCGTACTCCCGCGCGAATCCGGCGGACAGCACAAACAGGGCGCCGATCCAGACTGCCGACGGCGACTGCGCGATTCGCCGAATGGATTCCTGCGATCCGAACAGGTACGTGACGATTGTGAGGGGCGTCACGCGGGCTGCAGTCGGCGGTGGAGGTTCACGCATCATGGGGCAGCAGTTCCTCGAACCTGTAACGTCGCAGCCGTGGGTTGTGCCACCAGACCTGGCGACGAATGGCCGCTCGTCGCTGCGCCTGTTCGGCCCCATAAGTTCGGAAGAGCACGTCCTGGAATCCGCGTTCAAGTTCGTCGACGGTGAGCAAATCTGGCTGATGCGTGACATCGAACAGCGTATACGCGGACCAGCCCCGGTCCGGCAGCAATCGTCCTTCCTCCTTCAGTCTGCGATACAGACCCGTGCCCGGAAAAGGCGTCTGCAGAGTGACCTGCACCTCGGCGAAGTCGGCCGCTTCCAAGAATCGACACAGTCTTTCGAGTGAGGCGAACGTCTCGCCGTCGGCCCCGACGATGAAGCAGGCGTTGACGGCTACTCCCGCGGACTGGATGGCGTCGACCGCGCGGAGCACGCGGGCGAGTTCGGCCTGCTTGACGCCCATGCCGGGGTAGCGGAACACGAGCGACTCGATCCCGATCAACACCTGGACGCAGCCCGCTGCGGCCATGCCTCGTAACAGCTCCGGGCGCTCGCCGATTCGCCAGTCGCTTTCCGTGAACCAGCGGGCCTCTACGTCGGCCAGCGGCTGGAGCACTTCGTCGGGGCTTCGGTTGCCGGCGAAGGTGTTGTCGTCGGCGAGTTCGATCAGTGGAGCGGGGCGTCGTTGCGCGATCGCTGCGGCTTCCGCTCGAATCCGAGCTACCGGTTTGACTCGGAACCGACCGAGGAGACGGCTCGCTGCGCAGAAGTCGCACGCCAGCGGGCAGCCGCGTTGCGTCTGCAGGGTATAGCGCGGAACATCGCCCAGAAGATCGAACCGCGGCGACGGCCACGGAGTCTCGGACGAATGGTCGGCGGCGCGATAGACGGGTTTGAGCGAACCGGCGGCGGCATGGGCCAGCAGTTCACTCCACACGGATTCTCCCGCGCCGACCACGACCGGGATGGAGTGCTCCACTACTTCTTCCGGAAGGGCCGTTGCGTGCAGTCCACCCAGGACGGCCGGGATGCCTTCGGCACGCAAGCGGGCACAGAATCGATAGGCTTCGTCCACCGACGCCGTGAGAGCGGACACCGCGACGAGATCCGGCCGGTGCGAGATGACACTCTGCAGTAAGTCTTCGTCCGCTTGCGTCGCCGGGTGATAGCTGCACGACCAGTCGGGCGGGTTGAGGCCGGCGAGGGTGAGCAATCCGAGAGCGGGGAGTTCGGCGACGGCGGCTCCCCGTTGCCGCAGTCCCGGAAGATTGGCGCCGGCGGCGCGAAGGGCTTCGTTGCGGATGCGGAATCCGACGAACGGGACGAGGGCGACGTGGGGCATGGGTCAGTTCGCCAGGGCCGACCGACGGTGAGTGACAAAGCCGGCAGAGGAAATCAGTTCCGGAGGGGGATGTTTCGGATAGCATATCACCGCATCGCCGCCGGAAAGGGTGTTGACTATGTGCGTTCGCATGCTTGTGACCATTGCGCTGGCCCTGAACCTCGGAGGTCAGACGATTGCGGCGGATCCCGAGAAGGCCGTGGTTGCTGAACCGGAGTATCTTCCGGTGGAAGACCTGCTGGCGACCTCGGCGCGCGTCTTCATCGGGATTGAACCGGAGGACCCGTTTGGCGAACTGACCGGACGGGGATATCCCTTTGTCTCCGTCCGTGGCGTGTTTCCCTATCGGCAGCAGTTGCAGCGATTCTGTGAGGCGTCGGGGTGCACACCGGAGGAAGCGGAGGGAGCATTCCGTACAGTCGACTTTACGCTGGAACGGCAGCAACTGTTGGGGGAGGATCGCTGGTCCGGATGGGAAGCGTGCGACACTGCGCGTTATCGTGACGTGCTGTCCGCGTCTGCGGGACTCGCGCCCGAGCCGCTGGCGGCGGCTGTCTGCGACAGCGGCATCACCTGTCCGCTCCCGTGGCGTCTGACGGGGCAGTGGCGCTCTCAAGCGGTGCATCCACGCCTGGTCAGGTACGTGCTGACTGACGATGAGATCGCGCAAGAGACGGCGTTTCTGGAAGCGCTGGGGCAGGCCGAAGTGGACCTGTCGATGCCCGGGGAGGCCGCGGAAGAGATCATGGAGTTTGTTCCGGTCGCGTGGCAGGACGTGATCACAGTGGAGTGGATCGTCGAGCGGCTGACGGCTGCGGCGGATGACTGGCTGTTTCGTTATCTCGACTTCGACGTGACGCCCGGCGCGACGTATCGCTATCGCGTGCGGCTGGAGCTTCTGAATCCGGTCCGGGGACAGTCCGTGAGAACCGATGACGGAGAGGTCGTGATCAGCGAGGGGGGCACGCGGATGACGCCGTGGTCGACTCTCACGGAGCCGGTGTTTGTCCAGGAACTGACGCAGGTTTTCGCGGTGGGGCACACTCCGCCGCGCGTGCGACTTTTTCGGTATGACCTGCAGTACGGGACCACGGTTGCGGGGGAGTTGAGTCTCGTTCCCGGACAGCGGATCGCAGGTGTCGCGACGGTGCGGGTCATCAATGGCGTGGATGGAGAGGCTGCCCTGCAGGAGTACTCGTTTCAAACGGGAACCGAGCTGGTCGATGTGGTGGCGTTACCCGAACTGCCGCGCGAGCTGCACCCGGACCTGGAGGCTGCTGCAGAGGATCCTGTGATGGAGGAGCAGCGGGGGTGGCTCATCGTCCACAGGAATCAGGGGTTGCAAGCGGTGGAGATTGACCGGAACTCTGCGGGACTGCAGCAGCAGGAGCGATTGCTGGAGTTGCAGAGCGAGTACTTTGGCGTTCGGCATTAATGATTGGAGATTGGGGACGGAGGAGTGGTGATCGGAGGTCGCGAAGTGGCCAAGCGGAGCTTGGCGGGGAGTGCGTTCCCAAGCTGGAGCTTGGGAACGAGAGAGACGTCAGCGTTTCCGGTCGAGGCCGCGGCTGCCCGATGGCTCGATTCGCCAGTTCAATCGGCGTCGGCGATCGACCGGTCGATGCGATAGCGGACTTCTGTGAAGGTGCCGCCGAACGTCTGCACTGACTGCAACTGGAGCGGCGGCCGGGTGACGGCTCGCGGGAAGACCGGCGCGCCGCCGCCGAGCGTGACCGGGGCGAACTGGATGATGATTTCGTCGAGCAGGCCCGCGTCGTAAAACTGGCCCGCCAGATCTCCACCCCCCACGATCCAAACGTTCTTTCCGGCGGCCGCTGCGACCATCTCGCGGTGAGGAGCGCGGACGTCTCCGCTGACGAAACGGATATCGGCCTCCGGGACCGGAGGGAGCGTTCGGTGAGTGAAGATCCAGGCTGGCTGCTCATAGCTCCACTGCTCCCCCTCGTTCTCCTCCATGTGCTGCAGCACCCACTCATAGGTGGTCGCTCCCATGGCGAGGGCGCCGACGTCGCGGATGAAGTCCGGATAGCTGGTCTCTTCCGGCGAACCGAACTGCATCAGCCAGTCGAGCGAGTTATTCCGGTCCGCGATGAACCCGTCGATGCTGCAGGCGGTGTAGTACTGCGTCTTCAATGTTCAGTCTTTCTGCTGACCGGGCGCGCATATGGCTGATCCGGGTCGTCTCATCTCTGGCTGCTCGGGGACGGGATTGCGGCACGTCTGGTGAGGGGCGAGGGGAACGTGGGTCCCGTTCTTCACGACCGTCCGTCGGTCCGGTCAGACCGCCCCTGACCGGGAGGGGCTCATGGAATCTTGCCGTCCGGCGGGCGTTGATACAATTGGAGCCGCTCGGGTGAGTTCGTTCTGGTCAACCTCAACTACACCGATAGTACGCCGCCCATGGCGAATGATCTCAAGGCTCCGACCTCTTCCTCGACGCGCTGGGCGTATCGCCAGATTACAGCGACGCCGGTGGACAAGCTGATGGAGGCGATTGAACGCGAAGGGGAGGATGGGTGGGAGCTGGTTTGCGTGACGTGCGAGGAGCCTTACTACCGCGCGTTTCTGAAGCGGCCCGCCGGCGCTGCGTGAACGGTCGCGGTGGGATAACGGGTTGATCTCATAGTTGTTTGAGCGCCTCGGCCGGAGTGCTGGGGGTGCTGCAGGCGCCGCGTTCGCAGAGGTAGGCGGTGGGGCGACCCTGGCGGGCCTGTTTGCCCTGCAGGAGCGACTCGAGGGCCGGCGGAGGGGCCTGACTTCCGCGATGTCGGATGACCACGACGTGCGGAGCGAACCGCTGACTGAGGTCGCGGAGGGCCGCGTCGGTGTCGGTGGGGTCGTCTCCTTCGATGAGCACCAGTTCTTTGGTAGGGCCGAGGTGGAATTCGAGGGCGAGGAGGGCTTGGGCGGCGGCTCGGGGGTGTTCGGCGAGGAGGCCGGAGAGGGATTCGAGCGTGCGGTAGCCCTGTTCTTCGAGGTCGGTGCGGCCGGTGATGAGGCCGAGCTTGAGGAGGGCGGTAGCCGCCATGCCGTTGCCGGAGGGGGTGGCGCTGTCCTGGGTGTCCTTGTTGCGGGCGATGAGAGTTTCGTGGTCGGCTGGGGTGTAGAAGAAGCCGCCGTGTTCTGGGTCGGCGTAGCGGTCGATCATCTGTGTGGCGAGTTCGACGGCCGACTCCAGCCAGCGGGGATCGAACGTGGCCTGGTAGAGTTCGACGAGTCCGTCGATGAGGCAGGCATAGTCGTCGAGGAAGGCGTTGATGCGGGCGCGGCCGTCCTTGAAGGTGTGGAGGAGGCGGCCGGATTCGTCCCGCATGTTGTTGAGGATGAAGTCGGCGGCACGGGCCGCGGCTGCGGCGTAATGCGGCTCATTGAGGACGCGGGCGCCGAGCGACATGGCGGCGATCATCAGGCCGTTCCAGGCGACGAGGATCTTGTCATCGCGGCCGGGATGGACGCGCTGCTCGCGGGCGGCGAAGAGTTTCTGTTTTGCCCGATCGAGTACCGTTTGCAGATCAGTTTCACCGAGGCCGAGGACCTCTGCCGCCTGGGCGTGGGGCTTGGGGCGGTTGAGGATGGTGTGGCCTTCCCAGTTGCCGCGGGGGGTGACGTCGTAGCAGTAGTTGAAGACGCGGGCGTCGTCGGGGCCGAGGAGTTCGATGACGTGGTCTTCGGTCCAGACGAAGAACTTGCCTTCTTCGCCTTCGCTGTCGGCGTCCTGCGTGCTGTAGAACCCGCCGTCGGGCTGGGTCATCTCGCGGAGGGTGTAGTCGAGGGTTTCTTGGGCGACGCGGGCGTAGTTGACGGGGGAGGCCGATTGCGCGGCGGCCCCCTCACCCCGGCCCTCTCCCCCCGGGGGGAAGAGGGAGATGGTCTGGTGCGCTTCGAGGTACGCCGGGACGAGGAGGGCGTTGTCGTAGAGCATTTTTTCGAAGTGGGGGACGAGCCAGTGGGCGTCGGTGGAGTAGCGGTGGAAGCCTCCGCCGAGGTGGTCGTAGATGCCGCCGAGGGCCATCTTGTCGAGCGTGAGGCGGGCGACCTGGAGGGCGTCGTCGTTGCCGAAGCGTTTCCAGCAGCGGAGGAGGACGCGGATGTCCATGGGGTGCGGAAACTTCGGGGCCCCGCCGAACCCTCCGTGGCGTCGGTCGGCCGACTGGATCAGCGATCGCTGGGCGTCGCGGAGGGTGTCCTCGTTGAGAGCGGTCTGCTCGAACTGCGGGGAGGAGATGCGACCAATGGCCTGGACGAGGGAGTCGGCGCTGGTGAGGACTTCGTCGCGCTTCTGCGTCCAGTACTCGGAGAGCTTGAGGAGGATGTCGCTGAAGCCGGGCATGCCCATGCGTGACGTCGGCGGCCAGTAGGTGCCGCCGTAGAAGGGGCGGGCGTCGGGCGTCATGAAGACGGACATGGGCCAGCCGCCACGCTGGGTCATGAGCTGGACGGCGCTCATGTAGATCTGGTCGACGTCGGGACGCTCTTCGCGGTCGACCTTGATGTTGATGTAGTGCTCGTTCATCATGGCGGCGATGGCTTCGTCCTCGAAGCTCTCGCGCTCCATGACGTGGCACCAGTGGCAGGCGCTGTAGCCGACGGAGAGGAAGACAGGCTTGTCGAGTTCGCGGGCCCGCGCGAAGGCTTCGTCCCCCCAGGGGTACCAGTCGACGGGGTTGTGAGCGTGCTGGAGGAGATAGGGGCTGGTCTCGTTGATCAGCCGGTTGGGGGGACGCTGAGGGGAGCCGGGCGCATGGGACATCGGGCTGTCGATCGGGCTGCGGGTTGCGGCGGGCGGGGACAGCCTGATTGTCGGGGCAGGGGAGCGAGGCGTCTATAGGGAGGCTCGAGATCGCCGGGCTTCGGCGTCAGGCGGTGCATCGAACAACGGTGGCTGCCAGACGGCGGGAGGGGCCGGTTGCGCAGCGGGATGATCGTCCCGGACGAATTTGCGGTGATTCAGACGCGGAATCCTGCGAACTTGGAGTTGAGGCTGTCAAGCGATTTGAAGAGCCGTCGCTGGATGTCGGGCGCCAGGGAAGAGAATGCCTCCAGTGCGTCGGGGGTCAGCGAGGCGTCGCAGCGCTCCAGGGCGGAGAGGATGCGTTTGAGGATTGTTTCTGATGATGGATCAGGGCGGTCGGCGGCTGACGCCGGTCCGCTGCCGCGCGCTTTCTGACCGAAGGGTGCGTAGTCCCCGGCGTCGGACTCGCGCGCGGCCCCGGCCACGGTGGCGACTTCTTCCCCGCGGCCTTCGCTGCGGCGCGACTCTCCGCTGCGTTCGCGGGCAGAGTCGCCCGGATCGCGGACGTAGCCGGATTCGACAGGGAGCATCTCAATGCTGCTCAGCGCTGCACCGTTGTCGGCGTCGTCTGCGGGTGCGGTGAGGTCTTCGCCGTGCTGAGCGCGGCGCCAGGCTTTCATCTCGGCAACGGTGGCCTGCATGTCCTCGGCCCACTGCAGGCAGTCGGCCGCATCGTCCCAGTTGAGGGCTGCGTAGAAATGCGACCACTTGAGCCGATCGTAGCGGTCGGCGACGTCGCTGAAGGTCTCCCACACGCGGCGGCGCTGATAGACCTGGTCGCCGCTGAGTCCGATGAGTGCGCCAAAATCGGCGTCGGTGCGGCCGCGAGAGTAGCGTTGCGTCCAGGCGGCGGCGCACTCGCCGATTTCCCAGTTGCAGCGGCTGAGGGCCTGCTGCGCGCGGAGCACCAGTTGTTCTTCGGTTTCGATTCGGTCCGGCATCGTTCGTCGGGGGTGGCGCAGAGAGCTGAAGAGATGCGCTCCATCGCACGAGCTGCGACCGGTCCGTGGCGCGGGGGCTGCACACTCTAACGCCGGTGCGAGTTGAATTCCAACGTGCCGATTTGACGCTGCCGGGCAGGGAAAGATTGACGGATCAGAGGCGCTTGCGGATGCGGATGAAGCCGGAGACGGCCTTGAGGGCGAGCAGGGCATTGCAGCCCCAAAGCAGAGGGGTGAGCGTGCCGGGCCAGAGGACGAGTTCGACGATGATCCAGGCGTACACGACGAAACGCGGGCGCACGAGCCAGGAATAGGGAGCGGCGAGGGCGTTGCGCACCATCGCGAACAGAGCCACGAGTGCGTAGAGGAAGATGTACAGGCCGCCGGGCAGCGGGCCGACGATGCCGGCGATCATGAGCGTCAGCGTGACGGCGGTGACGACGGCCTGATCGGACATGGTGTCGGTAAAGGAGCCGCGGCGCGAGGCGACTCCCTGGCGACGGGCGAGGGGGCCGTCGATGCCGTCGAGGAGGACGTGCAATGCCAGGAGCAGCAGCGCAGTCATCGGGCTGAGAAACCACGCAGGTGCGAAGGCGATTCCCGCCAGGAACGACAGCAGCGTGACGGCGTCGGGAGTGACGCGCAGTCGAGTGAGGACGTTCAGCAATCGGTCGAACAACCGCGCTCGCCAGCGCTGGGTGGCGATCATCCATTCGCGCTCGCCTGCGGAGTAGCAGTCTGCGACCGGTCCGACCGGCTCGAACGGAGGGACGAACTTGGGCCGCGAAGGAGCGTCGTTCATGGGCTGCTCGATGGAGGCGTGGGCCATGTCACATTTTTGAGGCGTGACAGCGAACCGGAGATAACGCGCGCTCCTGCGACTGCAGAAGGGGACTCAGCATCTGCCTAAATATTGCAAGCCCCGCAGATTGCGCCTGGCATCGTTGGGGCGGCCGACTGGATCGTGTCATCGGCAGAATCTGCCGTATCGGCATGGATGCTGCATCTTGTCTGCGTTCTCAGCGATTCAACTTTCCGCCGACGAAGCAATTCATGGATCCTTCAGCCCAAGTCGTTGTCAGCCGGCCGTTTAAGGCCGCATCGTGCGCAGAGGGGATTCGCGGCGAGTTGTAGATCTGAGCTTCGGAGTCTGTAAATCCTACAAACTGGTGATCACCAGAGACGGCTGCCCCCGGCGAGGCGACTTGCCGGGTCCGCGATGATGCGACGGCGGCCGAATTTCTCCAACATCGGCATGGAGGCCTGCTATGTGGCGACTTCGCTCACCGGCTCCCGGGACAGGGCTTGCGTCAACTCACTGGCCGGTTCGTGTGCTGCGCTCCGCCCGATAACGCACACGGCCCCACTCCGCGTCCCGTCACCCTTCCTGCAGCCGGAGTCCGATCATGTTCCACGCCCACGCCCTGCTGTTGCTGCTCGCTTCCCTCGGGGGAGAATCCCGCGGCGAAGTGCTCGATTTTACGGCCACCTGGTGCGGGCCGTGTCAGCAGATGAGTCCGATCGTTTCGCGGCTGGAGCGGGAGGGTCTGCCGATTCGCAAGGTGGACGTCGAGCAGGAACGGGCCCTCGCGCAGAAGTACAACGTGCAGAGCATTCCGACATTCCTGCTGGTGGTGGATGGCGAAGAGGTGACGCGGATTGTCGGGCAGACCAGTGAGGCGGAACTGCGTCGTCTCATCAGCCGGATTCCTCCAGACGTCCCCAAGCCGCGCGACCCGCCGTTCCTCGCCGACGCCGCTGCGGAAGGAACGCAGAGCATGCCGCGCGGAACGGTGACGCCTCCGGTTGGCGATGCACCGGCGGGGGAACCCGAGAAGTCCGCCTCCGGGGGGCTAATCAACCGGCTCCTGGGTCGCGACAGTGCTGGAGAGGAAATGGTGGCCCGCGGCAATAACGAAGAGGCGGCGCGGTCGCATGCGCCGGCCACCGGCAATCCGATGTCAGCCAGCACGCGCATCCGCGTAACGATCAATGGCCGGGTCAACCTGGGTTCGGGGACCGTCGTGGACAGCCGCTCCGGAAGGACGCTGATCGTCACCTGCGGTCACATTTTCCGGGACTTCGACGAAGCGTCCAAAGTCGAGGTTGATCTGTTCTCCGGGGGGACACACCGCACGTTTGTCGGGACAGTGTTTGACTACGATCTCGACGCAGATGTCGGCCTGATCGCTGTTCCGACCGACAGCGCGGTGTCGGCCGTCCCGGTGGCTGCCCAGACCCTCGCGCTGGCCCAGGGAGAGCATGTGGCGTGCATCGGCTGCAGCGGGGGGAATGACCCCACCCGGGAGCAGCTGACGGTGACGGCCATCAACAAGTACGACGGTCCCGACAACATTGAATGCACCGGCACGCCGGTCCAGGGTCGTTCGGGGGGCGGATTGTTCAACAGCGAGGGGGAGCTGGTGGGCGTGTGCATCGCGGCCGACCAGAAGGCCAACCGCGGGCTGTACGCCCATGCGTTCGCGATTCATCGACTGCTGGACGAATGCAAGCTGACGTATCTGTACAACGCTCCTGTCGGCGAATCGGATGCGGCGCCCTTTATCGCCGACGCTGCAACGGAGGCGCCTCCGGCGGACTTCGCGACCGAATCTCCCTTTGGCGGAGTACCGGCGGACGAGAGCGCATTCGCCGAATCGGCAACAATCGCGATGGAGACGCCCGCGACGGATGTCCCGCTGGACGGCGCGGTCGCCGATGTCTCCGCGGGCGATGCGGAAGTCGTTGTGATCATTCGTCCACGCAATCAGCCGAACGCGTCGAGCCGCGTGGTCGTCATCAATCAGCCCAGCTCCAAGTTCTACGCGTTCCTCAATGGAGAGCTGAGCGGCGAGCAGCCGGCGAGCAGCCTGACGGCGCGCCGCATGCAGACCACAACACAGACGGTCGCCGCGCCAGAGACGGCGAGTCCTCGGCGCCGCGCCACGACCGCTGACGCTCCGGCGGCCCGCCGCGCTGCAGAACAGCCAATGCGGAACGCGTCGCTCCGTCCGACGTCGCTGAGTCGCGACGCCGCGCCGCGACCGTATGTGCGGTCCGCCCGGTGAGTCATCGCGAGGCTCAAGGAGAACTCGCGGCAACACGTTCCCTGCAGGCTGCATGCAGCGCTCCGGACACGGCGACCGGGGCGCTGTATTCTGTTAGTCGGGCGTCAACGGGAGCGTTGCCCGGCATTCGACTTAACGATCGTTTCGTCGGGCCGAGCGGGAACGACAGTGTACGGGGGCGACGGAGATCTCGGTCCGCATGGGGATTGCAAACAGGGAGGGATGCGAGTCCAAGGTGCAGTGTGGTGGAACGTGCGCTGGGAGTGGATGCCCAGCGCCATCCGGCCCTCGCTGGCGCGTCGGGCCAGTGTGGCGCGCTCACACTCACGATGGTTCGCGCTGAATGTTGTCCCGCGCAGGGCTGTCTCAAGAGCGGGCTCTACACATTCCGTGCGATGGCGTAGATCGCGGCGGTGTCGAGCACGTGGTCGTTGGTGTCGAAGAGGGTACGCAGGGCCGCTTTGTGCACCTTCATCTTGGTGCCGCCGACGCCGATGGCTCCGTAGCAGGTGATATCTCCGCGCTGCACGGTTTTGTCAGTGACCTCGATGCCCTCGAGTCCGAGAGGGGGCACGGCATTGAGGTCGATCGCGACGCGCAGCGATTTACTCGCCGACCACTGGCCCTGGTTGAGGAACTGCACGCCGGCGGCTCCGGCCGCGATCAGGATGTGGGCATCGCCGATCGCCTGGACGGCGGCGTCAGGGTCAGAGGTGATCGGTTCGATCCGGGCCGCCTCGTGCTTCCGGCGGATGTCGCTGCAGGCGGCTTCGGCCTTTACGCGGCTGCGCGACGCGAGGCGGACGTCGCTTCCCTGCGAGGCCAGGATCTGGGCGACGCGCTGGCCCACCGGACCTGTCCCGCCCAGCACGACCGCAGTGGCGGACTTGAGTTCCACATGCCGCGCCGCCGCCACAACCGCTGCCGCGGCGGTGGTATTGCAGCCATTGGAATCCAGCATCACGGAGACGCGCATGGGGCCGAAGAACGTGTCGCGGACGGCCTTGAGGAGCGCCTCCCCGGCGGCGGCGTCGCTGCCGCCGACGAAAATCGCGGTGTGCTTCAGGTCGGCGACGCCGCGGGTGAACATCGCCCCGTGCACGAGCGGAGTTGCGTTCTGCGGAGTGACGCCGGCGTGCGAGAACAACTGGTCCACACCGGCATCCACGGCGACCACGCGATCGAACGTGCTGGGCTGCTGATCCGTGTCCAGCTGAATGAGGATCTTCTTCATGGTGTGTCTCTGGAAATGAAAAAACCCGGCTTCCTGGAGAAACCGGGTTTCTGCGGCTGATGCTGCGCGTTGATCAGACGCCCGAGAACGGGTGCTTGGCCTTGTCCTTTTTGGAGACCATTTCCTCGGCGGAGGGCTCGTTCTTCATCGCGCGGGCGATGGAAAGCTTGGTGGCTTCGTAATTGTACTGATAGATCTTCTTGTCGTCGGCGGCTTCCCAGTGGATGAAGACGCCGCAGACGATGCACAGCTTGTCGGCCTGGTCCTTGGGAATGACGCCTTCGGCCACGCTGTCGGCGACGGCCTTGGCGACGGCGTACTGGGCCGGTCCGAACATCTGGACGGCCTGCTTGGCGCCCTTGATGGTGACCTTGGTGATCATCACCGTGGCGGGCTTGACCATCAGATTGGGCTCGAGGACGGCGAGCAGGCTGCTGTGTCCCATCGACTGGCGCGCCAGTGCGTTGGCGAACGCGATGCCGGCGGGGCCCTCCTTGTCGCCGATGATCAGGTCGATATGGGCAATCTCATTGCCATCACCGACCAGCGCTTCACCCATCTGGAAACCCATGGTGTCTCTCTCCTGTTGACTTGGCGAACGGTTGCGGCTGTCATCATGCGTGATGCAGCCCTGAGTGCAAGAACCCGCGCGCCAGTGCGGCCGTCGGGTGTCTCGGAGGTTGAACGGCCATTGTGATAACAACTCGTGTTGAGGAATTCCAGCGCGGGGGCTGGGGGGCGTGGTGGGTGGTGACTCGGGTGGAGATGGTTCTGCACGATCTGAGATTTCAGATTTGGGATTTGGGGTTATTGGCACACAGTGAGAAAGCTCTGGCTCTGGTACACTGGGACCATTGCGGTTTGAAGATTGCTGATCATGGCGAATGCAGACTTTCGTGATCGCTTGCTGGAGTGCCTGGGAGGTGACTGGCCTGAACCCGGAGTGCTGAATGTGCGGGTGCTGGAGAGTTCGCGCGGCGATGGGTTCAGCCTGCGCAAGATCACCTATGAGGCGGAACCGGGTGACGCCATTCCGGCGTATCTGCTGATCCCCGACGGCGTCACTGCGGCGGGTCCGGCGCCGGGGATCGCGGTGTGGCATCAGCACAACGGTGAATGGCATCTGGGGAAGAGCGAACCGGCGGGGTTGGCCGGGAATCCGATGCATCACACCGGGGCGGCGCTCGCGCGCGAAGGGTACGTGGTGCTCTGTCCCGATGCGCTGTGCTTCGAGGAGCGGCAGGATCCCACGGGGAAGCTGCAGGGGGGCAATTACGAGCGGTTCGAGTTTCTCCGGTACACCGTGGCCGGGAAATGCATGGCGTGGAAGAACATCCTCGACATGCGACGGGCCGTGGACGTGCTGGCAGGACTACCGGAGGTGCGGCCGGACCGTCTGGGGTGCTACGGCCATTCGATGGGATCGACGCACACGTGGCTGATCGGTCCGTGGGAGCCGCGGCTGCGTTGCCTGGTCGGCAACTGCTG
The DNA here is from genome assembly GCA_041940305.1 of Planctomycetaceae bacterium. Classification (GTDB taxonomy): domain Bacteria; phylum Planctomycetota; class Planctomycetia; order Planctomycetales; family Planctomycetaceae; genus JBGTSJ01. The sequence continues at coordinate 492,777 of JBGTSJ010000002.1, read as the reverse complement.
CCTGCCGACCTACCGGGGGATTCACCGCGAGCACATGCTGCACTGCTTCCCGAACTTCGTGCCGGGAATCTTTGCCTATGGCGACACGCCCGATATTGCCGCCCTGATTGCACCGCGCGCGCTGCATCTCAATTTTGGAGAGCTGGACGGCGGCAGTCCGATTGACGAGGTGCGCGCCGGGCTGAAGGTGATCGAGAATGCGTACGCCTCGATGCATGCCGAGGAGAAGTTTTCGGCTTACATTGAGGAGGGGGCCGGGCATGTGTTGTCGGACGAGATGTGGACGCGGACGCAGGAGTGGTTCGCCCGTCATCTGAAGCCGGCCTGACGGGGATTCGGTTAGGAGGGGGAGCCGGGAGTGGTCCTGTTCAGGGCGCCGGTTTTCCGCGGTTCCTGGTTGACAAGCCTTTCGCGAGCGATCGGGATAGATGAACCGTTCGTTCTACTTCATTCGCTCTGCCGAGACGGTCCCCACTTGCAACCTCTGCTTCTGAATCCGGCATTGAAACGCGCCCGGTGGGGAGGCCGGCGGCTGGAGTCGCTCTTTCAGAAGGGACTCGGCCCCGAATCCGACTATGCGGAGAGTTGGGAAGTAGTGGACCGCGGGGCGGTTCAGTCGGCGGTCGCGTCGGGAGCGGCGGCGGGTCGTACGCTGCGGTCTGTGATGGAGGAGCAGCGTGGGGCGCTGCTGGGGAGGCATGCTGGGTATGAGCAGTTTCCCCTGCTGATCAAACTGCTGGACGCCACCGACCGGCTCTCGGTGCAGGTGCATCCGAACTGCCGTCAGGCCGCCGCCATGCAGCTGGGCGAGTCCGGGAAGTCGGAGGCCTGGGTGATCCTGGAGGCATCCGCCGAAAGCCGGCTGTGGGTTGGGCTGCGGCCAGAAGTGACAGCGGAGTCGTTGCGACGAGCTCTGGCGGCGGGAGAGATCGAGGCCTGCCTGCACGCATTCCGGCCCCGTCGCGGGGACTGCATCGACGTGCCAGCGGGGACTGTACATGCGATCGGCGAAGGGATCGTGCTGGCCGAGGTGCAGCAGCCGAGCGATCTGACGTTCCGACTGTCTGACTGGGGACGCGTTGACACGGACGGCTCGCCGCGGACGCTGCATATCGAGCAGGCGTTGGAGTGCATCGACTTCGAGCGCGGGCCGGTGAATCCGGTGCGGCCGGTCCGCATCGAGGAAGCGGCGCATTACTGCGAGCGGCTGATCGCGTCACCACATTTCGTCATGGTGCGGCACATCAGCGCGGCGGCGTTTGAGATCGTGGACGATCCGCGATTCCATGTGCTGATGATGCTGGAGGGGGCTGCGGAGTTGCGCGCCGGCAACGAGACGCTTGCACTCCCGCGGGGCGCGACGGCGCTGCTGCCGGCCGAACGGCCGGAGTGCACGCTTCATCCGCAGGGAGAGGCGTCGATCCTGGATGTATTCCTGCCGCTGGAGGGGGTTGGTGGCTGATGCCGAAGCTCGAGGGCGTCTGGGATTCAGGGCTGCAGATGGCAGCCGCGGTGGGGGTCAGTGTTGGCGACGTCTTACTAATGCGTCGATTCTCGATTGCATGATCAGTGAGGTTCGGCCCTCGCGGGCGCGTCGGGGTAGGGTGGGTAGCGCTGCTTTCGAGGACACATTTTCGTTGCCGATCATTGCGCGGGCGAGGGCATGATGGCTCCTGTTGCGGACCGCCACCTGGTCAGCTTGTCGAGGAGATCCCGCGCCCGGGCGGGGTCTTCTTCCGCCCGATTATTCCGCTCACCGAGGTCGTCGGCGAGGTTGTAGAGTTCGACGCGGTCTTCGTCGAGGAATTCGATGAGCTTCCAGTCGCCGTCGCGGATCGCGCTGCCGGGTGCCCAGGTGGAGCCGTGGTAGTGCGGGTAATGCCAGAAGAGCGGGCGGTCGGGGAGTGAATCGGCCGAGAGGAGCGGGAGGATGCTGACGCCGTCGCGGTGTTGCTCCGGCATCAACGGTGCGTCAGCCAATGCGAGGAGCGTGGGGAACAGATCTGTGCTGATCACCGGCTGGTCGCAGACCGAACCTGGCTTTGTGACGCCCGGCGACCGGACGATGAGCGGAACGCGGATGCCGCCTTCGTACAGCCACCCTTTTCCGGAACGGAGCGGCAGGTTCGTCGTGGGGCCGGGGCGTTTCAGGGTGCTGAGGCCGCCGTTGTCCGAAAAGAAGATGACGACGGTGGAGTCCGTCAGCTGCCGCTCATCCAGTTTTGACGTCAGTTGAGCGACGGCGTCGTCCAGCACGGCGACTTCGGTGGCATAGGCGGGATCGTTCTGCACGGTCCGGGACTCTCCGTTTCGCTCGGTGATGCTGGTGGTCTCAGTCGATTCGAGCGTCGCGGCCTTTGAAGTGAAGCGATCGATGTGATCGGGATGCGGGAGAATCGGTGTATGGGGTTCGTTGTAGCCGAGGAACATCAGGAAGGGTCGGCCGGCATCGCGTTCGTCGAGAAAGCGGACGGCGGCTGCAGTGAGCCGGGCGCCGTTGCGGACCTCTTTGCGATGGTCGCCGAGCACGTCATCACCGACGACGATCTCGAATCCCTGCTCGCCCGGACCGAAGCCTTCTCCCCCCAGATGCCACTTGCCGCCGTACCAGGTCTGGTAGCCGTGCTCCTGCAGGGCTTCCGCGAAAGTGACATGCTCCAATGCCAGTTCGGTGAGCGTGTAGGGGGTGTCCAGCCGCACTCCGTCGGGATGGAGTCCGGGGATGTAGTCCGTGATGCCGGTGCGGACGGGGTACTGTCCGGTCATGATGCTGGAGCGGGTTGGCGAACAGACTGCGCCGGCGGTGTAGGCCTGCGTGAAGCGCATGCCCTCGGCGGCGAGGCGGTCGATGTGGGGCGACTCGTAAAACTCGCTGCCGTAGCAGCCGAGGTCCGTCCAGCCGAGGTCGTCGGCGAGGATGATCAGAAAGTTCGGCGGCGCGGCCGGAGCGTCGCCGGCGGAGGTGACGGCTGTCTGGAGAAACAGGAATCCGACGCCGATCAGCAGCAATCTCAACATTGCGGCAGGTCCCGGTCAGGCAGTGAGAGAAATGGAGCGCACCTATCTTGCCCATCCGCGTGCGCGCGAACAACCCGATGGCTGCGATTCCGCGTGATATCCCGGGCGGTTCGACGCCCACGGCCTCGGCGACCGTGCGACACCACGCGCGCAATGTCAGGCGGAACGAAATGGCTGATCCGAGCGAATCCTCGCAGCGCCTGCTGAAATGGGGCGCCTCGATGCTGAGTGCGCCGCTGCTGTATGTCCTCAGCAGCGGCCCCTTGCTGGGACTCGCGTTCCGCCTGCGCGAGGCCACCGGATGGGACGGATTCTATCTGGCGATGTGGCTGTACTATCCGCTGATCGCGCTCGGCCACGACAACCCGATCGACAGCTACATCGAGTGGTGGGTGGTGGAGGTCTTCCGGACGGTGGGACCGGGCTGAACGCTTGCGGAGACGACTCCGCATCTCGGCCACCGAGCCGCGGGCCGTAACGACGGGCATTCCCGTCCGCTTGATCTGGACAGACGACGGTTACCAGGCTCCGCCTGACGCCGGCGCTCGCGCCGGCTGTGCGCTTCCTTTCCGCAAGCCGGCTCGCTTGCGGCGTTTCACTGCGAATCGCCGCTCCGAATCCGTACACAATCCCCCGATCAAGGACATCACCCTATGGATACGACCACTGCGGCCCTGCCGCTCGATATGACGATGCCGGCCTCCAACCCAGCACCCGCTCCTGCTGCCCGACGGCTTCGCAGGAAGCCCCGCGTCTGGACGGCGTTCGCCGTGCTGTTCATGGCGTTCATCGGAGGGAACGTCTTGTGCGAACTCATCTACGGCAACGTGGCGAGATATGTCTACGGGGCCGGGGCAGCGAACGGACTGGAGCCGGCGCAGATCGATGAGCAGTGGAACGCGATGCTCGACGGCACCTTCCTCGGGTTCGTGCTGAGCTTTGTGCCGCTGCAGGTGTTCATCGGATTCTTGAGCGTGCTCGCCGCGCTGTACTCGCCCGTCCCGTTTCGGGAGAGAGTGGGACTGGTGAAACCGACGATGCCGAAGCTCGGGTGGCCGGCGACGGTGTTTGCGCCGCTGCCGGACCTGGTGATCGGAGTCATAGTTGCGGGCGTCGTGACGATCTTTGTCGGAGCGCCCGAGAGTTCAGGGTTGCCTGAGGTGACCAACCCCAGCGTGCCGGTCGCGATTGCAATCGTGCTGCTGTCGAGCGTGCTGCCGGCCGTGTTTGAGGAGATCCTCTTCCGCGGTTACTTCCAGCGACGGCTGCTGGAGCGGTGGTCGCCGGTGGTGGCGATCGGGTTGTCGTCGCTGCTGTTCGCACTGGTGCATTCCGACTCGCTGCAGCACATCTGCGCCGTGCTGCCCGGCGGAATCTTCTACGGCATCGTGGCGTACCGGACGAAGTCGATCTGGCCGACGATCGTGATGCATGCCCTGCACAACGCTTATATCGACGGCTTGGGACGCCTGGAGAGTGCAGCGGCCGGCGCGAGCATGGTCGCATTAGTGGGCATGCTGAGCGTGCTGGCGGCCGGCGTGCTGCTGGGTCTGCCCGGCATGATGCAGCTGGTGTTCGGCCGCATCCCGGGATCGGGCATCCGGACGCTGGCCGCGTCTGTGGAATCGGTCATTGCGGTTGAGCTGCCGGCGGACGCCGACGCGGCGGGTCATCCGCAGCCGCTGCTGCATCCGGCCGACGGCGACTCGCTGCGGAATCCGGAACTCGCTCCGCTGACGACGCTGAGTGCGTGAGTTCATCCTGCGATGAAGAACAGAGTGAGGCTGGCCTCGGCGATCTGTCCGGGGCCGGCCTCGCTGACTGCGCGGACTCTGAGATCGGCTTGCAGGGTGTTGACCGATGGGCGTAACGGCGTGCTTCGCCGTTCGCTTGGAGATTCAAGGCGTCGGACTGATTCCGCATGCCTGGCGTGTCGAGCGACGATTCGCCGACCGAGACCGCCGAGGCGGCGCAGCAGCCGGCCCGGCATGCCGTCCCCGCACACTCTCCAGGAGATTCACATGGATACGATGTTGCTGATGCCGCTGCCTGAACCCGTAGCCCCTTCGGCACCCGCCTCTGAACCGGCACGACACCGCAAGCCGCGCGTGTGGACCCCGTTCGTAGCGCTGGTTGTGAGCTTGATTGCCAGCAACCTGATCGGGGGCGTGATCCTGATCGCGACTGTCGTGGGCTCGCTCGTGGCTGACGGGGTGGCCGTGGAGAACGGCTACACTGCGGAGCAGTTTCAGGCGAAGTTCAATGAGCTGATGTCGGGATCGATGGCCGGGGCGCTGATTGCGCTGCTGTCGTTCCAGGTAACGATGGCGGTCGTGACGCTGGCCGCGGCGCGGCTCTCCCGCGTGCCGATGAAACTGCGGCTGGGGCTGCGGAAGCCGCGGGTATCGGGGCGAGGCTGGACACTGCTGGCGCTGTCGTCGCTGGCCACGGTGTCGCTGGCCCTGTTCGTGGCGATCGGGATTCATCTGCTCCTGCCGCTCGACGAGAACGCCAGCCCGCTGGCACTGGATAATCCGAGTTTCGCCGCCACGCTGACGCTGTCGCTGCTTGTCAGCATCGTGCCGGCGGTGGTGGAAGAGTTGTTCTTCCGAGGTTACATGCAGCGGCGGTTGCTGCAGCGGTGGTCTCCGCAAGTGGCGATCGGCGTCACTTCAGTGCTCTTCGCCCTGGTCCACATGGACAGCCTGCACCATATGATCGCCGTGCTGCCGCTCGGCATCCTGCTGGGAATCGTCGCGTATCGCACGCGGTCGGTGTGGCCGAGCGTGCTGCTGCATATGCTTCATAACGCGGCGGCATGCATCGTGGGGGAGATCTTCACGTCGTCAGTCGGCGGGATGAGCGAGGAGGCGGCGGGAATCCTAGTCCTGTCGGTGCTCGGCGGGATGGCGCTCGTGGGTATGCCGGCGCTGCTGTACGTGCTGTTCGGATCGGTCCTGCGGCCCGTTGTTGCTCCGATCGTCGCATCCGCAGACAAGATCGAGCCGGAATACGCCGTGATGGTGCAGCCGCTGGTGCGGGTGCCCGACGATGTGGCGGCAACCGATCCGCTCAAGACGCTCAGTGTGTGATGGAACTCTGAGGATGAGCCCGTTGCATCGCGGCCGGACGCGGAGATCGATCTCCGGCGTCCGGCCGCGAGCCTTTCACAGACGGTCTAACCGGCCCGCGGGGTCTCAAATCTGGGAATGCACACGGTCGGGGTGAGTGTTTGGGTGAGTGTTTGGGGAAGTGGCGGGAGGATGGCGCGCGCGTTTGATTGCACCCCACCCGCATCCCCGTATAATCCCCTGCGATTGAGCCGATTCCGCAGTCGCTTTTCCGCCTCGACCGGTCGCGCATCGGCGGCGATCCGTTGCTGCCGAGTCTTGAATCCTGTCCCCTGACCTCCGACCAGGAGCTTCCCTTGAGCTGGGTGACCGACGCCCTCAAGTCGTCCGTAGGCAAGAAATGCGTCATGGGACTGACGGGGCTGTTCCTGTGCTTCTTTCTCGTCGTCCATCTCGCCGGCAACATGCTGTTGTTCGCCGGCGCGGAGAAGTACGACGCCTACGCGCACGCGCTGCACGACAACCCCGCGCTGCTGCTGGTGGCCGAGGTCTTTCTGTACGCCGCGTTCATCGTGCACATCTATCTCGCATTTGTGACCAATCGCGAGAACCGCGAAGCGCGCGGCAACCCCTATGCGATGAAGCAGTCGAAGCGGGCGGACCGCGTGGTGTATCTGTTCGGCTGGGCGCCCGATACCACGATGTTCGTCACCGGGGCCGTCATCCTCGGCTTCCTCATCATTCATCTCAACGACTTCTCCTGGACCCTTTTCGGTGGTGAAGCCCTCATCGGCAAAGAACCCTTCGAGAAGGCCGTCTACCTGATGCGCGATCCCGTTCGCGCGGCCGTCTACCTCGTCGGTTCGCTGTTCCTCGGCGTGCACGTCGCGCACGGCCTGCAGAGTGCATTCCAGTCGCTCGGTCTCAATCATCCCCGGTTCCGTGTGCCGCTGCGGCGGACGTCGATTATCTTCGGATTCATCGTGGCCCTCGGCTTCGCCAGCTTCAGCGCGTGGGGACTGAGTAACCCCGCCACGACGCCGATCGACCCGATGGACCCGAAAGGCAACATCCGCGACCCCGACGATGACGCGGCCGCCGAACGGGCGTCCCGCTCCGAAATCGCTCCCGACGCGCCGCCGCGAATTGAACAACGGTAGCGTCCCCGCGCCGCGCTCCCCCGGCGGATCGCGGCCGCACGTCCATCCGCCATCCGCCATCGACTACCCGCCATCCATGCCCACGGCCGTCGAATCTGCGACCAAACTCAACGCCCGCATCCCTGACGGCCCGATCGCCGACAAGTGGACGCAGTGCAAGAACCAGCTCAAGCTCGTCGCGCCCAACAACAAGCGCAAGTACCACGTCATCGTGGTGGGAAGCGGGCTGGCCGGCGCGTCGGCCGCGGCTTCGCTGGCCGAGATGGGCTACACCGTCACCGTCGTCACGATCCACGATTCCCCGCGCCGTGCGCACAGCATTGCCGCCCAGGGGGGCATCAATGCCGCCAAGAACTACCGCAACGACGGCGACAGTGTGTGGCGGCTGTTCACCGACACGGTGAAGGGGGGCGACTTCCGCGCCCGCGAGGCGAACGTCTACCGGCTGGCCGAAGTCAGCGGCAGCATCATTGATCAATGCGTCGCCCAGGGCGTCCCGTTCGCCCGCGAGTACGGCGGCACGCTCGCGAACCGCACCTTCGGCGGAGCGCTCGTTTCCCGCACATTCTACTGCCGCGGCCAGACGGGGCAGCAGTTGCTCATCGGCGCATACAGCGCCCTCATGCGGCAGGTGACGACCGGCCGCGCGAAAATCTACGCCCGCCGCGAAATGCTGGATGTCGTCGTGGTCGACGGAGTGGCCCGCGGCATCGTCTGCCGCAATCTCGTCAACGGACAGTTTGAAACCTACGCCGGTCACGCCGTCCTGCTGTGCACGGGGGGGTATGGCAACGTCTTTTATCTGTCGACCAACGCCAAGGGGTGCAACGTCACGGCGGCGTGGCGGGCGCACAAGCGCGGGGCGTTCTTCGCCAATCCGTGCTACACGCAGATTCACCCCACCTGCATCCCGGTGCATGGCGATTACCAGTCGAAGCTCACGCTGATGAGCGAGAGCCTCCGCAACGACGGCCGCGTGTGGGTGCCGAAGAATAAGGGGGATGCCCGGCGGCCCTCCGAGATCCCCGACGACGACCGCGATTACTTCCTCGAGCGGCGCTATCCCACGTACGGGAACATGGTGCCGCGGGACGTCGCCAGCCGTGCGGCGAAGGAGCGCTGCGACGCCGGCTACGGCGTCGGCGACACGAAGATGGCCGTGTATCTCGACTTCACCCGCGCCATCAACGAGCAGGGAAAGAAGGCGATCGAGGCCAAGTACGGCAACCTGTTCGACATGTATCACAAGATCACCGGCGAGAGCGGTTATGCCACGCCGATGATGATCTACCCGGCCGTCCACTACACGATGGGAGGGCTGTGGGTCGACTATCACCTGGAGAGCACGATCCCCGGGATGTTCGTCCTCGGCGAAGCCAACTTCTCCGATCACGGCGCCAACCGCCTCGGCGCCAGTGCGCTGATGCAGGGACTCGCCGACGGCTACTTCATCGCTCCCTACACCGTCGGCCATCACCTGGCTTCGCGCAATCTCAAGCCGGTCACGGATGCACATCCCAAGTTTAAGGAGACGATGATCGACGCGCGCAGCCGCGTCGAAAAGATCCTGGCCGTCAACGGTTCCACCACCGTCTCTGAACTGCACCGCCGGCTCGGCCAGATCATGTGGAACAAGTGCGGCATGGCCCGCAATGCGGCCGGCCTGAACGAGGCGATCGAGCAGATCCGAGAACTGCGGGAGGAGTTCTGGCACACCGTCCGCGTGCCCGGCTCAGGCGAGGAGTTCAACCAGAACCTCGAGCACGCCGGCCGGCTGGCGGACTTCCTCGAGTTCGGCGAACTCCTCGCTCGCGACGCCCTCCACCGCGAAGAATCCTGCGGTGGCCACTTCCGCGAGGAATATCAGACCGCCGAAGGCGAAGCCCAGCGCAACGACGACCAGTTCGCCTACGTCGGCGCCTGGGAGCACTCCGGCAGCGACGTCTCCCAGTCGACGCTCCACAAGGAGCCCCTCGAATTCCACGACATCCCTCTCGTGCAGCGCTCCTATAAATAGTGCTCTGTTTAGCCGCCGCCCATCGGGCGGCGCTCCGCGACGACTCAACAACGATCCATCTCAGTGCAAACAAAACAGCTCAACCTCATCCTCCGCGTCTGGCGACAGGCTCAGGGGGCCGAACAGGGCGAATTCCGGGACTACAAGGTCTACGGGATCTCGCCGGACATGTCGTTTCTTGAGATGCTCGATGTGTTGAATGAGCAACTCATCACCGAGGGGGAGGAGCCGGTCGCCTTCGATCACGACTGCCGCGAAGGCATCTGCGGCACGTGCGGAATGATGATCAACGGCCAGCCGCACGGGCCGCTGCGGGGTACCACCACCTGTCAGTTGCACATGCGGCACTTCAGCGACGGGGACGTGATCGTCATCGAGCCGTGGCGCGCCAAGGCGTTTCCGATCATCCGCGATCTCGTCGTCGACCGTTCGTCGTTCGATCGCATCATCGCGGCCGGAGGCTATGTCTCGGTCAACACCGGGCAGGCCCCTGACGGCAATACGCTGCCGATTCCGCAGAACGTGCAGGAGAGCGCGCTGGATGCGGCGGTGTGCATCGGCTGCGGCGCCTGCGTGGCCGCCTGCAAGAATGCGTCGGCGCTGCTGTTCACGTCGGCAAAGGTCTCGCACCTGGCACAGCTGCCGCAGGGAAACGGCGAGCGCAAGCAGCGCGTGCTCTCGATGGTCGCCCAGCACGACGCCGAAGGCTTCGGCTGGTGCACCAACACCTACGAATGCGAAGCCGCCTGCCCGGCCGAAATCTCCGTCCGGCACATCGCACGGCTTAATCGCGAGCACGTCCGCGCGACGGTCGCTCCGCATGAGCGGACATGAGGCCGAGTCGACGGGCGGCCGCCTGAAGACAGCCGCATCACGCCTGTTCCAGCACTCCCGCGGCGCGTAGTGCGCCCGTCAACCGCGACACTTCTGCAGCGAGTGCCGGCAGAAGCTCTGCGGCGCGGCGCAGGTCGCCGTCGCGGGCCGCATGTTCTACGGCTTCTGCCGCCGCAGCGGAGGCGGGGCCGAAATTGGACGCCAGGCCCTTCAGGCTGTGGGCGGCGCGGCCGGCTTCTTCCGCATCGGCGACGGCCAGCGCCTGCTCGACTTCCTTCAGCAAAGGCTCTGCGTCCTGCGCATAGAAGGCCGCCACATCCCGCAGCAGGTCCTGATCGCCGTCCAGTCTCCGCAGGGCCGCTTCCAGGTCCAGAACCTGCCGATCCGCCGGAACTTCGGTCGTCATGTCGGCTGTGTCGCTCCTGTGAGTGAAGATGTCCCGCGATCGCGCCGCCAGCCGTTCGACGGTCCGCATCAGCACGTCCGCATCGATCGGCTTGGACAGGTACGCGTCCATTCCGGCGTCCAGGCACCGCTCGCGGTCGCCGCGCATCGAGTGCGCCGTCATGGCAATGATCGGCACGCGGCAGGCCGGCGGTTCCAGCGCCCGGACCGCCCGCGTGGCCTGCACACCGTCCATCCGGGGCATCTGAACGTCCATCAGGACGACATCGTAAACGTGGTTCTGCAGTTGGTCGAGGGCCTCTTTCCCGTCTTTGGCCGTTTCGGTCTGATGTCCGCGCCGGGTGAGGATGGCCGAGAGCACCTTCTGAATGGCCGGAGTGTCGTCGACGATGAGCACCGACAGCGCCCCACCGGTGCTGGAGGGGCGGATCGGGCCCCGCCAGTCCTCATCGGACTGCCGCAGCAAGGACTGCAGGATCAGTTCCAGCGAACCAGGCGAGATCGGCTTTTCGAGCACGATGTCGACTCCCAGGTCGATGCAGCGCTCCACCAGTTCGCTCCCCGCTTCGCCCGGCACCATCACGACGATGTCACGCGGCGATACGTCCCGTTCACGGATCGTTTCCAACAGAGTCAGGCCGTCGAGGTCCGGCGTCAGCAGATCGATCAACGCGACGCGGAACCCCGTGTCGCCGGTATTCGCTGTGAGGAGATCGAGCGCCTGCCATCCGCTCTCGACGGCGACCGGCTGCATGGACCAGTCCGTCATGGTGCAGGCGAGTGCTTCCCGATGTGCGGCGTCATCATCCACCAGCAGCACCCGGACGTTTTCGAACGTCACGTCGCGTCCGGCGGACAGTGTCCGCATCGGCAACTCGCAGGTGAAGCGGCAGCCGTACACGGGGAGTTCGGTGATTGCCAGCTGCCCGCGCATGCGGGCGACCAGTTCGCGGCAGATGATCAGTCCGAGTCCGGCGCCCAGGTGGGGTGGCGCGTCGCCGCGGCCGGTCTGGCTGGCCGGCTGCGAGGAGTACTCCGGATCGCGTTCGGCCAGCGGGGCTCCCGTATCCGAGACACTGAGCCTCAGGACGGCGTCTTCGCCGTCCCGTCCCCGCTGCTCGATCGTGACCTGCACGCGACCCGTCGTGGTGAAGTTGATCGCGTTTCCTGCGAGGTGCATCACGATCTGGCGCAACCTCTGAGCATCGCCGAACAGGCGGTCCGGGACGTCCTCGTTGACATTCCAATCGAACTCCAGGCCGCGCTCCCGGGCGCGTGAGCGCAATACCCGTTCGGGACCGGCCAATGCCCGCCGGAGCTCGAACGGGCGGGGTTCGAGTTCGAAGTCTCCCGCCTGCATCCGTGCGAGGTCGAGCAGATCGTCGAGCAGCGAGCGGAGCATCTGCGCCGACTCCCGCGCCGTCCTCAGCAGCTCTCGGAAGCGGTCTGCGAGGTGATCATCGCCGAGCGACAACTCGATCATGCCGATGATGGCGTTCATCGGCGTGCGGAGCTCGTGGCTCATCCGCATGAGGAACTCGTTGCGGGCGCGTCCGACGGCGCGCTGCAGGTCGGTCTCTTCGCCGGCCTCCCGGAGCACGGCGACGTATTCCCCCGCGTTCCCGTCCTCGAGCGGCCGCACGAGCACCCGCACCGTCCGCGCGCCACCCTCCGACGTTCGCAGGGTGATTCGCCGGCTGTGTTGCGTGCCGTCCGCCAGGGGCCGCAATTCATCCACCCGGCGACCTTCGATCTGGTTTGCCGGCCCGTCGAGCAGCCTGGCCGCCTCGCGATTCGCCTTCAGCACGACTCCATTTCGATCAAAGCAGACGATCGCGTCGGGGAGGACATCGAGGATGCGTTCAAGAGGGGCCACGGCAACGATTCGCTTCGGTGCAGCCGGCGATGCAAGCCACTCGCCCGATGACGTCAAAGACGGGCGTGGTTGGGGGCTCCGGTCGCCTGTTCCAGTGCGTTCACTTAGAGTTCAGATCGCCGCACTTCTGTTGATTGTCCAACGCAACTACTCGGCGTGGTCATCCACGTGAACATCCAGACTGCCGTCGTCAGAGCGATCCACTTCGATATCGACGCCAGGCGCTTCCACATCGAGCACGCGCTCTTTCTGCTCGCAGCCCGGCCAGGCGGGAATGCTGATCACCAGCACTGTCCGCAGGACGATGCCGACCAGATTGGGAAATCGCTGGGCACACATCAGGTCGTCTCCGGAAATCCGAATGAAATTATGTACTCGCCGGTTTCTGGCGTGGTGGCTTCCCCGATGGGGTCGCTGAAGTACACTTTCCGCAAACGTCATTCCGGCGAACGGCCTGCCGGCTCGGCCGTTGGCGCGCAAGAGATGAATGACACACGGGTTACGTGGAACATCCCCCGGCAGGAGGCCTGGCGTCGCCCGATGAGCGGGGCGAACTTCGCCATCGCAGCGGAGCGTGGCGGGTCAGGTCGCGTTCTGATAGCGCAGGCGATACGAGTCAGAGCCTCACGGGAGCAATGACGCCAGTCTGACATTGAGGCGAACGCGATCGGGAGGTGCATGTCCGTCCCTCGTTGCTGCCTGATCGTCTGGGCCTCGCCGGGGTCGCTTCTCGGCTTGTGCGCGTGCGCCCTGGCGGCGCTGAGCGGGGGCGGTGTGTCGCGCGTCGATCACACGCTGGAGTGCCACGGAGGGCTCTGCCGCTGGCTGCTGGATCGGCGGCCGTTCCGCGCACGCGCGATGACGCTGGGGCACGTCATTGTGGGGCGCGACTTGCCGGCATTGATTGCGACGCGGACGCATGAGCGCGTGCACGTTCGCCAGTACGAGCGCTGGGGACCGCTGTTCATCCCGGCGTATCTAGGATGGTCGTGCTATCTGTGGTTGCGGCGTCTCGATCCGTATTATGACAATCCGTTCGAGGTGGAGGCTTACCGGTCGGATGAGTCGTGCGGGATGTGACCGGAGTTGCGGTAAGGCGGCCGGCGCAGCCATCGTGCACTGCTGCGGAGCCTGCACCGAGGACTGAACGGGTCAGAGACGAGAGAGCCGAATGCGCTCGCCAGAGTTGCTGGAATCGGCCCGCCTGCTGAGGCAGGCGCGGCGCGTTGTGGTCTTTACGGGCGCCGGCGTGAGCGCTGAGAGTGACATTCCGACGTTTCGCGATGCGGGGGGATTCTGGACCGAGTTTCCGCCTGAGCAATTCGCCAACTGGTCGTCGCTCCTCAAGATCGCGGCGCTGGAGCCGCGCCGGCTGGCCCGCTTCCTGCTGGCGGTCGTTGAGCCGATCGCTCAAGCGCGGCCAAACGCGGCGCATCGCGCGATTGCGAATCTGGAAGAGTACGCGCGCGTGACGACCGTCACGCAGAATATCGACGGACTGCATCAGGATGCCGGCAGCACGCCCGTCTACGAAATCCACGGGACACTGCTGGAGACCGTGGATGCCAGGAGCGGGCGATTCGAGCGGCTGGTCACGCGGGCCGAACTGCAGGACATCGTCGAACGGGTGCGGAAGGCCGCGGACGGTGCGTGGTCCGGTTCGAGACTCGCAGCGGCCATCCAGCCGATATTTGGTCTGGGAAAGCGGGGACTACACCGTCCCAATCTTGTGCTGTTCGGCGATGCGCTGAATGAGCCCGCGTGGACGCAGTCGTTGGCGGCGGTGCGGGAATGCGACGTGGTGCTCTCCATCGGCACATCGGGAGTCGTCCATCCGGCTGCAATGCTGCCGATCGAAGCGGCATCCGCGGGCGCCACGATCATTTCGATCGATCCTCACGCGTCCGATGGCCACATCTCTCTGCGCGGTTCGGCCGCGAGCGTGCTCCCCGATCTGCTGAGAGCGATTGAGCAGATAGATACACCGGACGTGTAGTCGACTTTGCCTGGAAGAGAGGAACGTGACCGGCAAGGGCCGAAGTTCGTTCGCCGATTCACGCTAAGGGGGCCCGGGGTGAAGCGTTCTTAACGGGGGGAGGTCTGCGCTTCTTGTGCGCGTGCCGTTCTCTATGCGTTGTGGCGGATTCAGCTACAATCCCACGCACACGGACGTTGCTGTTCTCTGCGGGTTCTCGCTGCATGGCCCGATAACGGATTGTCAGGAACTTTCGGACGCATCGCCGCGTCGTATCTGCGACCATCTGCCGATTTCGACGGCGTCGCAGCCTGCGCGCCGCGTTTCCCCAGGATCATTCGATCATGCATTATCGCGTTATTCCGCTAGCGCTCGGGCTGCTTGGCATGACCTTCTTCCTTCCCGCCGCTGACGAGCCGATTCCCGATCAACGCACCCAGGCCCGCAAGCTCTACGACGAGGGGAACTACCGGGACGCGTACGACATCTACCGCAACCTCGCGCTCAATGAAGAGAACGAGGGGCTCCCGCTGGCAGACGACTTCACCACCGCGATTCAGGCGCTCCAGCAGCAGCAGCGCCAGCACGATATCGACGCCTTTCGGGAAGAAGTGATTGAGCGGCACGCCGACGACTGGCGGCTGCTGGCTCGGGCGGCGCAGTCTCTGATTCAGGGAGAGCACTACGGCTTTATCGTCGCGGGCGAGTTCAGCCGCGGAAATCAGCGCGGCGGAGGCGAGTACGCCGATGCCACCCAGCGTGACCGTGTGCGCGCGCTGCAGCTGCTCGAACAGGCCCGACCGCTGGCGACGGCCGACGACAACAAGGGGGAGGTCGCGGAGTTCTTCTCGCAGTTCGCTGCGGCCATCCTGTTCGGCCGCGAAGGGAACGCTGCGTGGAAGCTTCAGGATCTCACCGACATCACTGAGCTGCCCGACTACGAGGAAGGCTATTACTGGTGGCGCGGCGGCGATTCCGGCAAGGGCGCGCCGGTGAACGCGGACGGTGAGCCGATCTTTTATCAGTTGCCGGAGAGTTTTGACGCGGCCGTCAGCGACGGCGAGCGGTGGCGCTGGTGCCTGTCGATGATCGTCGAGAACAACTCCGGGCGCAAGGCTGAAGTGGACTGGACGTTTGCGGGATTCCTGCGCGGACAGTTCGGCGTGCAGACCATGCAGCAATGGGGCATCGTGCTGCCCCGCGCCGGCGACGGCAACGATGAGGACGAAAGCGGCCCCTTCGCGCTGCACACGCTTGGTGAGGACGAAACGATCGCTCGCCTCGCCAATGGCGTGAAGCGGTTCCAGCTGCCGGCAGAGTTCAACTTTATCCGCATCTATCGCGATCTGGCGGCCGGTGACAACGCCCCGTACGCCGAGATGGCGCTAGGGCAGCTGTCGCAGATCTTTGAGGACCGCCAACAGTATCCCAAGGCGGCCGAACTGTGGCGCGAGAACATCCAGCGTTTCGGCGCGGGACAGAACAACCACAAGCAGCAGCGGCTGGACCAGATTGTCGGGAACTGGGGGCGATTCGAAAACGTCTCGTCGCAGGCCGCCGGGCAGGGAGCGACCGTCGAGTACCGCTTCCGCAACGGAGACCAGATCCACTTCGAGGCCCATCGACTCAAAGTCGATGAGCTGCTCGCGGACGTGAAGAAGTACATCGCGTCAAATCCTGAGCAGCTCGACTGGAACCAGATGCAAATCGACAACATCGGTTACCGCATCGTCCAGCAGGATCAGGACAAGTATCTCGGCGAGCGCGTCGCACAATGGGATCTGGAACTCAAACCCCGCGCCGACCACTTTGACCGCCGCATTACGATCACCACGCCGGTGCAGGAAGCCGGCGCGTATCTCGTGGTCGGCAAGATGAAGGACGGCAATACCAGCCGCATCATCCTGTGGCTGGATGACACCGTCATCGCCAAGAAGCAGCTCAACGGCAAGGCGTGGTATTTCGTGGCCGACGCGCGCACCGGCGAACCGGTCGAAGGCGCCAACGTTGAATTCTTCGGCTGGCGGCAGGAGCAGGTGCAGAACGCCAAACGCTGGCGCGTGGTCACCAGCAACTTCGCCGAGTTCTCATCCGAGGACGGGCAGGTCATTCCCGATACAAAGCTGTTGCAGGACCAGATGCAATGGCTCGCCATCGCCCGCACCGACGACGGCCGTTTTGCGCATCTCGGGTTCAGCGGCGTGTGGTACGGTCGGTACTATGACCACCAGTACGACGAGACCAAGGTCTATTTCATCAGCGACCGGCCCGTATACCGGCCGGAGCAAAAGGTCGAGTACAAGTTCTGGATCCGCAAGTCAAAGTACGACCAGCCGGACGTTTCGGATTTCGCCAACCAGAACTTCACGGTCATCATCGCCGATCCACAGGGGACCGAAGTCGCGCGCACCGAAGTCACGTCGGATGAGTTCGCGGGTATCGTCGGCACATACGAACTGCCCGCCGACGCCCCGCTCG
Source organism: Planctomycetaceae bacterium (assembly GCA_041940305.1). Taxonomy (GTDB): domain Bacteria; phylum Planctomycetota; class Planctomycetia; order Planctomycetales; family Planctomycetaceae; genus JBGTSJ01. The sequence goes on along the minus strand of JBGTSJ010000002.1, from coordinate 475,943 downwards.
GCCAGTATCAGGCCTATGTTCTCAATCTCGGCGGTGGAAGCTTCAGGGTCGAAGAGTACAAGAAGCCCGAGTTTGAAGTGACGGTGGTTGCGCCGGAGGTGCCGGTGGAGTTGGGAGACAAGGTAACGGCGACGATTCGGGCGAAGTACTACTTCGGGGCGCCGGTGACGCAGGGGACCGTGAAGGTCAAGGTGCACCGCACGGCGAAGGACGTGAGGTGGTTTCCGGACCGGCGCTGGGACTGGCTGTACGGGAACGGTTACTGGTGGTTCACCCCGAATTACGAGTGGTATCCCGGGTTCGCCCGCTGGGGCTGCTTTGCCCCGACGCCGGTGTGGTGGAACTGGAGCCCCGATCCGCCGGAACTGGTGATCGACCAGGAACTGCCGCTCGACGAAGACGGCACGGTCGAGATCGAGATTGATACGGCGCTGGCCAAGGCGCTGCACGGGGACGAGGACCACGAGTACAAGGTGACCGCGGAAGTCGTCGATCAGTCGCGGCGGACGATCCTCGGCAGCGGGAGCGTGCTGGTGGCGCGCGAGCCGTTTAAGGTCTTTGCCTGGACCGACCGGGGGTACTACCGCGTCGGGGATACGATCCGCGCCGACTTCCAGGCGCGGACCATCGACGGCCAGGGAGTTGAAGGGGAAGGGAAGCTCAAGCTCCTCAAAATCAGCTACGACGAAAACGGCGAGCCGAGCGAAGCGGTCGCCCAGGAGTGGGACCTCAATACGGACGGGCAGGGTCACGCGCTGCAGCAGATTATCGCGTCGGAACCGGGGCAGTACCGGTTGTCGTACACGGTGAGCGCTGAAAGCCCGCTGGAGGGGGAGGACGAGCCGAAGTCGATCGAAGGGGGCTACGTCTTCACCATCATCGGCGAGGGTTTTGACGGTTCCGAGTTCGAGTTCAACGACATCGAGCTGATCACTGACAAGGCCGAGTACGCGCCAGGCGAGAACGTCAATCTGCTGATCAACACGAACCGCGTCGGCTCAACGGTGCTGTTGTTCGTGCGGCCGTCCAACGGCGTGTACCTGCCGCCGGAGATCCTGCGGCTGGACGGGAAGAGCACGACGCATGAGATCACGGTCGAGACGAAGGACATGCCGAACTTCTTTGTCGAGGCGGTGACGATTACGGACGGCAAGGTGCACGTGGCAGTCAAGGAGATCATCGTGCCGCCGCAGGAGCGGGTGATCGAGGTGGCGGTCGATCCCAGCGCCGAGAAGTACCAGCCGGGCGAGGAAGCGACGATCCAGGTGAAGCTGACCGAGCCGAACGGGGAACCGTTCGCTGGATCGGTAGTGCTGAGCATGTACGACCGGGCGGTTGAGTACATCTCGGGCGGGAGCAACGTCGGCGACATCAAGGAGTACTTCTGGAAGTGGCGTCGCAGCCACTATCCGCAAACCGAGCACAGCCTGAACCGGTGGTTCTACAACCTGCTGAAGAACGGCGAGATCGCGATGGGGGACTTGGGAGTCTTCGGTTACCTCGCGACCGAAACCGGCGTAGACAAGCTGGAGACCCAGACACGCCGCGGCGAGAACCGCAAGCAGCAGATGGAGCAGTTCGCCGCGCCGGAAGCCGCAGCCGCTCCCGGTGCGCCGATGGCGCGGGACCGGGCCGCCAATTCGATGGAAATGGCGGACAGCGCGCTCGCCGGCGCGGCCCCGGGCGGGGACGCCGAACTCGTGAAGCCGACGGTCCGCACACAATTCGCCGACACTGCCTACTGGAATGGGGCGATCACCACGAAACCCGACGGCACCGCCGACATCACGCTGACGATGCCGGAGAACCTCACCGGCTGGAAACTCCGCGCCTGGGCGATGGGGCACGGCACGAAGGTCGGGGAGGCGACGGCGGAGGTCGTGACGTTCAAGAACCTGCTGGTGCGGCTGCAGGCGCCGCGGTTCTTCGTCGAAAAAGACGAGGTCGTGCTCTCGGCCATCGTGCACAACTACCTCGAGACGGATAAGGAGTGCCAGGTCGTTCTCAATCTTGAAGGGGGGACGCTCCACGAGTTACTGCCTGATGAGATCAATGATCGGATCACAGGCAATCCAGAAAACGTCCACGACACATATCAAGTGGTCACGATTCCGGCGGGCGGCGAAGCGCGCGTGGACTGGCGCGTGAAGGTCGTGCGGGAAGGGGAAGCCATTGTGACCATGTCGGCGCTGACTGATGAAGAGTCGGACGCCATGCAGATGCGCTTCCCCGTGTTCGTGCACGGGATGCTCAAGACGGAGTCCTACAGCGGCATCGTGCAGCGCGGCGAGGACGCGGGCGTGATCGAGCTCACGGTCCCCGAGGAGCGCCGTCCCGAACAGACGCGGCTCGAAGTGCGCTACTCACCGACGCTCGCCGGCGCGATGGTGGATGCCCTGCCGTACCTGGTCGATTACCCGTACGGGTGCACTGAGCAGACGCTCAACCGGTTCCTGCCGACGGTCATCACGCAGAACATCCTGAAGCGGATGAATCTCGATCTGGCCGCTATCAAGGAGAAGCGGACGAACCTCAATGCGCAGGAGATCGGCGACGATCCCGAGCGCGCCGCAGACTGGCAGCGGCTGACTAAAGGCTGGCACCACGGGCTGAACAACCCCGTGTTCGACGAGAACGAAGTCGCCACGATGGTCAAGGTGGGGGTCCGTGACCTCACGGCGATGCAGGTCTCCGACGGAGGCTGGGGCTGGTTCTCCGGCTGGGGCGAGCACAGCTATCCCCACACGACGGCGCTGGTCGTGCACGGGCTGCAGCTCGCGCAGCAGAACGGCGTGGCGCTCGTGCCGAACACGCTCGAGCGGGGCGTCGAATGGCTGAAGAACTACCAGGCCGAGCAGGTCCGCCTGCTGAAGATCGGCGAGGAGATTTCGGAGAAGAAGCGGGAAGCGAAGCCGGGCGAGCATTACCGCACGCAGGCGGCCGACATCGACGCCATGGTCTACATGGTGCTCGTCGATGCCGGCGTCACCGACACCGAGATGCAGCGGTTCCTGTACCGTGACCGCAACGATCTCTCCCTCTACTCGCAAGCGATGTTCGGCCTCGCGCTGCACAACATCAACGCCATCGAGCAGCGGGACATGGTGATCCGCAACATCGACCAGTTCGTGACGGTCGATGACGAGAACCAGACGGCGTACATCGATCTTCCGAACCGGGCGGCCTACTGGTGGTACTGGTACGGCGACACGATCGAGGCGAACGCCTACTACCTCAAACTGCTCACGCGGGTCAATCCGCAGGATCCGAAGGCGGCGGGGCTGGTGAAGTACCTGCTCAACAACCGGCGGCACGCGACCTATTGGAACAGCACGCGCGACACGGCGGTGTGTATTGAGGCGATGGCCGAGTACCTGGTCGCCAGCGGCGAGGCGGAGCCGAACATGCTGGTGGAGGTGTGGATCGACGGCGAGATGAAGCAGTCGGTCGAGATCACGCCGGAAGTGCTGTTCCAGTTCGACAACTCGTTCGTGCTGGAAGGGGATGCGCTGGCCGGCGGCGAGCACAAGGTGGAACTGCGGCGGAAGGCGCTGGGAGCAGAGGCCGGAGGCCAGAGGCCGGAGGTCGGCCCTCTGTATTACAACGCCTATCTCACGAACTTCACGCTCGAGGACCACATCACGGCGGCGGGGCTGGAGATCAAGATTGGCCGCAAATACTACAAGCTCGTGCAGCGGGAGGACGCGACCGACGCCGTGCAGGGAGACCGCGGCCAGGTCGTTGACCAGAAAGCCCTGAAGTACGACCGGGTCGAACTGGCCAATCTGGACGAGGTGCAGAGCGGCGATCTGATCGAAGTCGAACTCGAGATCGATTCCAAGAACGATTACGAATATGTGGTGTTCGAGGATCCCAAGGCCGCCGGCTTCGAGCCGGTGGAGGTGCGGAGCGGGTATACGGAGGGGGGGCTCGGGGCTTATACGGAGTTCCGGGACGAGAAGGTGGCGTTCTTCCTGCGGACGCTGGTCCGCGGCAAACACTCAGTGAGCTACCGGTTGTACGCCGAGATCCCCGGGAAGTTCAGCGCGTTGCCGACGAACGGTTACGCGATGTACGCGCCCGAACTCAAGGCGAACTCGGACGAGATCAAGGTGATCATCGAGGACCGCCCGGTGCGCGTCGCGGACCTCCTCAAGCGGCCCGTGCAGGCGGACTTCAACCGGACGCCGATCCGGGAAGTGTTCGAGAACCTCGGCGAGCAGCTGGGAGTGACGTTCACGATCGACGGCGACGCCTTCAAGAGCGCCGGTTTGACCCAGAACATGCCGCAGACGTTCGAGCTGGGCGAAGTGCCGGCGACGCAAGCGCTGCAGCGGGTGCTGGGGCAATACGCCCATCTCGGCAACGCCAACAGCATGGTGCTGTCGATCGATGAGGAGTCGCGAACCGTGCACGTGCTGACGAGCGAGGCAGCGCGGGAGCAGAAGCGGGCGATCTATGCGCTGGGGGCGGTGGAGTGACTCCGTTGTATTGAGTTGACCTCCCACTCCCCATAGGGTTTGGATCGCTTCTGGTTGTCTGGCGTGCGGTGTGATGTCATTTGCATTGCTCGATGCGGGCGCGCGATGATAAGCAATTGATGCACACCGCTGCCGGGGCTTCGGGCGTGTGGCCGGGGCGCTCCTGCGGAACGGCGAGATGCGGGGGAGACATGGTCTCGTGCCTGCGCGTGGCGGCTTGCCTGACGAGCGTCGTGCTTGGTCTTCCCGCGGCGTCGAGCGCGGTTCCGGACGAGGCTGATTCTGCCTTCGTCGAGGAGCGACTGGCCGAGATCGAGCAGCTGCGGTCCGCGCTGCGGTTCGCCGACGCGGCGGAGGTTGTCGGCGAGCTGCTCAATTCGGATGTCGTCCGATCGAACGCCGACGATCTTCTGGTATCGCGGCTGCGGCAAATGGAGCGGGAGCTCATCGCTCTGCAAGCGGGGGTGGATGAGGCGGCGCGGCTCAAGGAGCGGGGGGAGTTCCTGGAGGCGGCCGCTGCGGCCCGCGATGTGCTGGCCCTCGAACTGCTGCACTACGGGGATGCCCATCCCAGTGTCGTGGAATGCCGCAGCTGGTGCGAGTCCATTGAGAACGAGTTTGCAGCGGAGCGGAGGCAGTGGAGGGACTTTGAAGCTGCGGTGCGGCAAGGACTGGAACGGGGCGACATGGAGCAGGTGGTGGGCGCGTCTGTCGCACAGCTCCAGATCAAGCGGCGACTGTACGGGAAGCCGCATACGGAAGTGGCCCGGGCCCTCTTGAAGCTCGCGATGTACGAGGAGGAGGATGGACGGGCGGAGACTGCGTTGAAACGATACGACGAAGCCATCGCGATGCTCGCGGAAGTGTTGGGGGAGGAAAACTGGCAGGTGGCCGAAGCGAGATTCGATCAATCGACAGCCGCAGCGATGTCCCGACTGCCGCGAGCTCGGCAACTTGAGCTGGTCGCCATCCAGGACCGCGCGGTCCGTGATGTTCCTCGCGGGAATCCGGAACTGCTGCCGCCGCACATCGCGCAGATGAACGCCGATCTGGAGCGGGTCGAAGTCCTATTGGGGCGGAACAATCGTTACTCGGTCGTCATCCTGATGAACCTGGGGGATCTCCTGCTCTGGCAGGGACGAGATGCCGATGCGGAGTCGGCCTACCAGCAGGGAGTCGATCTCCTCGCCGAAGCCGCGGACAAATCGCACCCCAACTTCTCCGCGTTGCTCTCGCGTCTGTCCGTTGCGCGCAGCAACCTGGCGGACCATGAATCGGCCTGTGGCTTTGCTCAGCAGGCGGCGGATCTCACCGCTCGGACGGTGGGACTCTGGAATGAAAAGTACCTCGTCGAGTTGCGAAACCTGGGTTATGCGCTGTACGGCGGAGGACGCCATGCCCAGTCGCTGGCCGTGCATGAGCAACTGCTGGTATTGCACCGGGCGATCCGCGGAGATGAGCATCCCGAGACCGGGAGGATCCTGGCCGACCTCGCAAATGATTATCTGAATGATCAACAGCCCGAGTTGGCGCATCAGTATGCGATCGAGTCGATGGAGAGGATCAGGGAATTAGACGGGACATCGGATCCCCGTTTCCTGCGGGCCCTGAATCTCCTGGGGATGATCGAGGACAACCTGGGGCGCCCCGATGCTGCACGGCAGCATTATGAGGAACTCGTGGAACGAGCCCGCGAGGCATTCGGCCCCCATCATCCGGAGTATGCTGTGTACGCCAGCGCATTGGCGGCTCACCATCAGCTGCATGGCGATCACGCTGCCGCTGCGGACATGTTGGAGGAGGTGCTGGAGATCGAACGGGCGCAGCTGGCGGAAAGTTACCGGGCGCAAACACAACGGCAGCAGTTGAAGTTGTCGAGTGAGCGACGTGGCCGCTTGTTCGCCTATGTGACGTGCTGTGTCGAACTGGGCGAACGGGCGCTATCCGTTTACGAGCACGTTCTGGAGTGGAAAGGGGCTGTATCACGGCAGCAGGCGGTGGCTCATGGGGCCGTCGATGTGCCGGCCGCCCGCGCACTCTGGCAGGACCGAGCTGAAACCGCGTCGCGTCTGTCACAACTCCTGTACGATGCCAATTCTTCCGAAGCCGACCGGGTGGCCGTAGCAATCGACTGCATCCGACGGTTGGGAGAAATGGAACGTCAACTGGCCCGGTATGCCGAGCCGGATGCTGTCGAGAGCGGGGTCTCTGCTGAGTCTCTCGCCGCGGCGATTCCGCCTGAGGCTGTCCTGGTTGATTTGTACTCGTACAACCATTTCACTCCACGACGAACCGAACAGGCTCTGGATTTCCAACTGGAACTGCGACTGCTGGCGTTCATCCTGCGTCCGGGCGCGGAACTGAAGATGGTGGAACTGGGGCCCGTGGCCGTGATCCAGGAGGCGTCCGATGAATGGCGGCTCGACCTGCAATCGCGGCGGGGGAAAGTCGACGAAGAACATCTTGCCGCCTCGCCTCAGGGCCGACTGCGCTCCCTGGTCTGGGAGCCGATCGTTCCTCATCTGGGGGAAGCGGAACTTGTACTGATCTGCCCGGATGGACCGATCAACTCGATTCCGGTTGCGGCCCTGCCGGGAGAGAATGCCGGCCACTATCTCATCGAGGAACGGGCCTTCGTCACCATTCCCTACGTGGCGTGGCTGGCGGAGGAAGCCGCCGCCGCTGAGGCTGCCGACGCTCCCGCATCCCTGCTGCTTGTAGGGGACGTCGATTTCGGCGGGGACCCTGCACCTCTCCAGATTGCGTCCCGCATGGCGAGTACGGAGTTCGTACCCCTGCCGGGAACGGCACGGGAGATTGCGGCGATCAGCGAATTGCATCGGGACGCATTTCCGGGGGGTGGGCTGGCCACGTCGAGCGGCGCCGACGCTTCGGAGACTCGGTTCCGGGAGATCGCTCCTGCACGGCGCTTTCTCCACCTCGCAACACACGGGTTCTGCCTGCAGGAGTCCGCCAACGCGGCGTCCGACGCCGTCGACATCAATGACCGATCTAAAGTGGTGGACTATGCCCGCGAGTACACTCCCGAACTGCTGTCGGGCATTGTCTTGGCCGGCGTCAATGCCCCCGCGGAGCGGGGAGGGGCGAACCGGGACGACGGAGTGCTGACCGCATTGGAGCTGTCAACGCTGGACCTGCGGAACGTCGAGTTGATGGTGCTGTCGGCGTGCGAAACGGGCCTGGGGCACGAAAGTACCGGGGAGGGGATGCTGGGCCTGCAGCGGTCGATGCAGATTGCCGGGGTGCGCACGTCGGTGACCAGCCTGTGGCGCGTGGACGACCATGCGACACAGGTGCTGATGACGGAGTTCTACACCAACCTGTGGGGAAGACAGCTCAGCCGGGTCGAATCGCTGCGGCAGGCGCAACTGACTCTGCTGCGGCAGTACGATCCCGCCCGGCGGACGCTGCAGTCGCGCGGGGCCTCGTTCGTGGACGGCGAAGATGAGGAGACGGGGACAGTGCCGCCGTACTACTGGGCTGCGTTCGGACTGAGCGGCGAGTGGCGATGACTTAGCGGCGGACGACCGATGGCTCGACCAGCGTCGGCCCGCGGGAGGTAGACGAACATCCGGGAGCGACGTTGACGATCAGAAAGCTCACGTTCCGGGAATCACTGCAGCACAGGCGGGCGATGGATGCGCTGGGGACCGGTGGAGTCGTTGCGGCGTCGAGTGTTGCGGCCCAGGGGGTGCAATCCCTGTGCTTTTCGGATTTATTGTGAGTGTGGGGGGGAGGTGAGGGTCAGCCGATTGAGGCTCGCAGCTGTTCGATGTATTGGGGGATGTTTTCGCGGGGGTTGGCTTCTTCGTATTCCAGCACGAGCCAGCCGCGGTAGCCGGCGTCTTTGAGGATGTTGACGGTGCGGGGGAGGTCGGCTTCCTCCTTTTTGCCGCCGACCGACAGGGCGACCTTGATCTGGGCGTTGATGGCGTAGGGTGCGATGCGGGCGAGGTCGGCGTAGGGGTCGGCCGTGTGGAAGTTGCCGCTGTCGAAGTTGACGCCGAACCAGGGGGAGTCGTCCACGCGCTCCACGATGGCGAGCAACTGGTCGGGGGTGGCGGTGATGCCGCCGTGGTTTTCGAGGGCGAGGGCGACCCCCTTCTCAGCCGCGTACTGCAGCGACTCGTTGATGCCGGCGACGCAGCGGTCGAGGGCGGCCGCTTCGTTGTCACCTTTGGGCACCTGTCCGGCGAAGATGCGGATGGCGGGAGCGCCCATGACGGCGGCGTAGTCGATCCACTGCCGCGTCATGCTCAGGTGGAAGTCGCGGTCGGGGCCGTCGGGGAGGCAGAAGTCGTTGCCGATGGCGGTGCCGGAGATGGAGAGCCCGAGACGGAACGTGAGCTGTTTCAGGTGCAGCAGGTAGTCGGGGGTGACTTCGGCGGGGAAGTAGTAGCTGGTCAGTTCCGTGCCGTCGAGGTTGAGGTCGGCGCAGAACTGAATGAAGTCGTCGAGGGTGAGGGGGGCGTCCTGGTTGGCGGGTCCCCTGGGCCAGTTGCGGGGGAGGAGGCTGTTGAAGGAGTAGGCGGCGAGGGAGAGCTTCATGTGCGAGCCGCCCGTGCGCTGGGGAGGCTGGGCGGCGGGCGTTGATCTCAGCAGGGGAGCGGCGAGTCCGGCGGCGGTTGCGGCGAGCGTGGACTGCAGGAAACGGCGGCGAGTGGGGATGGTGTGCGTCATGACGGGGGCTCCTGGAGGGGCTCCCGTTATACCTGCTGGAAGTTGCGGTCGCCACGCGGCGTGCAACGGGCTCGCGCCTTTGCGCGGACGTTCGCACCAGGGAAGCGAAGGGCGTCTGCGATTGACGGACTGACGCGGTGTGGCGGGGCCGGTCGTGCAAGGGGGAGGTGGCTCAGCAGCCCCAAATGCACTGGCGCCAGGACCAAGAGTAGCTGGGTGACGGCGATTCCACCCGGTTGATGAAGAAGAATCGCTCGGCCTGTTTGACGACGTCGGGGTCGCGTTCGCGGATGGTCTTGAGGTAGGCGGCGGCCGCGGCGGCGTGCGGGGGGAGTTCGCCGGTTTCGGGGTCGGGCTTGCTGCGGGAGGCGACGAGGTAGAAGCGGACGATGGCCCGCTTGATCTCGCGAATATCGTAGTCGGGGTCGTCGTACATCTCCATCAGGCGGTCGGTGACGGACCAGTCCTGCCAGCGGGCGAGGTCGATGATCACGAGGTCGGTGAGTTCGACGCGCTCCAGCAGAATGCGCATCGAGGCGCGGACCCGTTCCGGCGGAATGCAGTCGGGGGCTTCGCTCCAGAGGAAACGGAGTGAGTTCATGGCGGCGAAGGTCTCGCTGAACTCGGCGTCGGGGTTGCGGAGCTTATGCTCGTCGATGACGTCGAGGCCCGGTTCGCCGGTGAGGAGCAGGTAGCCGGAGATCATGCCGTCGATGCCCAGGCGGAACTCGCTGGTGGGCTCGATGATGCGCTGCTTGAGGTATTCGGCGTCTGCGGGGCCGCCGGTGAGGCCGAGCAGGAGGCCGTAGAAGCCGAGACGGGTGACGTCGACGTCGGGATCTTCGAGCCAGCCGCGGACGGTCTCGGGGGTGACGCCATGGGCGACGGCGACGACGTCGTCGTAGGGAGCGACGGCGAACTCGCCGAAGGCATCGGCGGAGACGGCGCGGTCGGGGTGGTCGAGGAAGTCGAGGAAGTAGCCGAGCCGTTCGGTGGAGGGGAGATCGACGGCGGGTGCGTTGCAGATGTAGTCGATGGCGGGCTCGGTGATGGCGATGGGGTCGCTCCAGTCGACGCCGGTGTCGGCGATGCCGAGGAGCAGGAACGTGTCCCCCTTTTCGCCGTTCCAGTAGCGGTCGAGGGCAACCCGTTGTTTCTTCACGTGGCGGGCGGTCTTGTCGTGATGAATGGACAGGATCTGGAACGTGGTGGAGCCGGGGCGGCCCTCTTCGATGCTCCCTTTGTCGCCGCGCTGCCAGGTGACGAAGACGGCGACGTCGGCCGCGGTGAGCTGTTCGGCGAGCGTGGGGCCGAGGTTGGTGGGGCAGTGCGGGCAGGCCGCGAGCGGGGCGGCGAGCGCGAGGACGAAGAGGGCGGCGGAGAGGAGGCGGAGCATGGGGCGTCCTTGCCGGCGGGGGGAGACGGACGATTGCAGATTGGTCATTGCGAATTGCACATTGCAAATTGGGGAGCGCTGGCGTGTTCGCTGTGACGCCGGCGGCAGTGTTGCTCAATTGCGTCGTGCTACGCAATGGCAAGTCGCTCGGCGACCAGGCGTGGATCGTGTGATCCCGCGCGAAGCGGACCTTCGTGAAAGTGTCTTCCCAGGTGGACCCGGGGAGCAAGAGACGATTACCGTTCGGCCCGCACCAGTTCGACCACTCGGGGGTCGCTCGAATCGGGCTCCGGGATCATTGCGACAATTCGGTCATTGCTGTCCGCCAGCCGGAGGATCAGGGCAAGCTTGAACTCAGCCGTGATCTCCTGATCGGCCGAGATCAGGTACTCATGGCGGTCCAGGGCCAGACGATCGTCGACCCACCTGACATTGCGCACGACATACCGCGAGAATTCCGGGTCGGGAAAACTGACTGCAACGCCGCCGTCGGCCGTTTCCGAGATCGTGAGCGCTCCATTCCCGGTGATTTCCCACGTGCCGAGAAACTGATCCCGCGCCGGGTGTGCTGGAACGAGTGGAGCCGGTGTCTGGGGAACGATGACTTGCCGCACGGCAACCGGCGGGGGAGGCAGGCCGCCGCAGCCGGCCATGATGATCAGCACTGCAAGCGATTCCCACGCTCTCATCGGACCATATCCCCGTCACATTTGATCGAGGTCTCGCGGTCTGGCGAGCCGGTAGATGCCGCCAATGATGAGTGCAATCGCCAGAATGCAGAGGAGTCGATATACGAGTGCCAGCTCGACGTCGATCCGGAACATTTCCGCAATCAGGACGCCTCTGTAGCCGCCCTCTGTGAGGCCGGCCGAGCGGGTGAAAGCTCGACGACCCGCCTGGTTCGGACGGGGTCACAGACCCCGTCTACAGGTGTTGACGGCGGTTCGTATCAGATTTGAGATTTCAGATTTGAGATCTCAGATGATCAATTCAAGAAGAAAAACCGCTCCGCCGCCTGCACCGTCTTCGGGTCGTCTTCGCGCAGCGTGGCGAGGTACTCCTTCGCCTGCTCGGCAGTCTCCAGCGGCTGGGGGTTCTCCATGTCTTCCGTCTTGGCGCGTTCGGCGACGAGATAGAAGCGGACGATGGCCCGCTTGATGGAGGGGATGTTGTACTCGTCGTCGTGGTACAGCTCCCAGAGCTTGTCGGTGATGGACCAGTCTTCCCAACGGGCGAGGTCGGTGATGACGAGGTCGGCGAGGTCCGGGCGGTCGAGGAGGATCCGCATCGAGCCGCGGAGCCGCTCCTTGGAGACGCGCTCGGGGGCGTAGGTCCAGAGGAACCGCAGGGCCTGCATGCCGGCGTAGGTTTCGCTGAAGGGGATGTCGGCGTCACGGAGCTTCGTGTCGTCGATGAGCTTGAGCCCCTCCTCGCCGGTGAGCAGCAGGTAGCCGGCCATGATGCCGTCGATGCCGAGGCGGAAGTCCTGAGTGGGCTCGGTAATCTTCTTCCGCATCAGCTCTTCGTCCTCGGCTGTGCCGCACAGGCCGAGCATGAGGCCGTACAGGCCGAGGCGGGTGGCGGGGGTTTCAGGGTCGGTCAGCCACTCGCGGAGCTTCTCGCGCGGGAACGTGTCCTTGATGGGGGTGATGTCTTTGTAGGGGGCGTTGGCGAACTCGCCGTAGGCGTCGCTGGCGATGAGGGGATCGGGGTATTCCAGGAAGCGGACGAAGTACTTGAGCCGCTCGGAGGTGTTCGCCTCCTTCGGCGGGGCCTGCTTCATGTACTGGAAGCTGGTCTCGCTGACTTCCAGGGGGCTGGCCCATTCGACGCCGTTCCCCCGGGTCCCCAGGAGCACGAACAGGTCGCCGCGCCGGGCGGCGCGGTCGCGGTCGAGCTTGATGCGGCCGCCGTGCTTGTAGTTCTCGCCTGCGTCGTGGACGACGTCGACGATCTCGTACGTCGTCTCGCCGGCGAATCCCTTCTCCCGGTCGGCGGCTTTCGATTCCACGTATTGCACCAGCACCGCGACGTCGGCCTGGTTGAGCTGCTCAGTGAGCGTGAGCGACGGGGCCTCGCAAAACGGGCAGCAGATTGCCGCCTCCGCCGTGGCAGCGACGGAGACGAGGACGGCCAGGTATGTCAGAGCGGAGCGCATGGGCACCTCCGGAGATAGAATGTGAGTCAGTTTATGTCGGTGAGAAAGAGAACCGCGAAATGGGCGAAATCAGCGAAAGGGCATGCGTAAGTTCGCTCATACCTTTCGCCGTTTTCGCGACTTTCGCGGTTCGTCACTTCTGGATCACGACCGCGTCGTCGATGTAGTACAGGAACTCCACCTTGTTCGGGTCGTCCAGGTCCATTTCGATGTTGATATGGAAGTTGCCGACGATGTCGAACGGTTGCAGGTGGATATAGTCGGTGGTGACCCCCTCGCGCATGATGGTGGGGATGATGTCGTAGGGCTTGGTGTTGGGGCCGAAGCAGCAGGCCTGCGTGTCGCGGGCCAGTACGAAGAATGGCAGATCTTCCGCGAGCACATCGGGCCGCATATAGCCGCGAAGGCGAATCCGCTTGCCGTCGAGGTCCTTGAGCCACGACGGGAAGTGCTCCGGCGCGCCGGCGGTGACCGGCTCCATATTGAGAACTTTGAGCAGATCGAGGTCGTCGTAACTGACGCGGATTGCGCCTTCGGGACCCTCCTTCTTGAAGGTCTTCTCTGGGACCAGCAGCTTGATCTCGCGCGGCTCACTCGGGGTCTCCTCGACCGGTGCCTGCGCGGCTATCGCGTCGAGTTCCGCCTGCTGTTCGGGCGTAAGGGCGAGACGGGGGCCCGGTGGCACATCACCGGTGGAGTTATGGCCCACACTGCCTGAATTGCCCCCGGCATCGGCAACGGGCTCCCGTTCGCCGTCGCCGGTCTCCACCGTCACCGACTCTGCGTGGGCCTCGTCTCCCTCATCGATGATCGTCGCATCGGCCGTCGGCGCGGTACCTATTTGCGGCTGGGGCGATACGGCTTCGGACTGGGGCACAGCCGAACCGGCATTACCGGAGGAGCCATCATCGGGCGAATAGACGCGGTACTCCTCGTCATCGCTCCGGGTGCAGCCAACGAGGACGAAAGGGACTACGAACAGCAGCCATGCAACCGAGCAGAAAATGCGTCCATTCATTAGAATGCCGTTTTGGATTTGGTGACGATCTGTCCCTTCATCAGGAAGATCGGTTCCAGCTTCTGGCCGGTGTAGTGCGTGTTGAGCTCGAACACGCCGGAGACGGAAACCCGGCCCTGGTAGTAGTCTACGGTCTGGCCCGGCTCCATGACGACCCCAATCATGTCCTGCACGGCGGGCTCGCCACCGAAGCAGCAGGTGCCGCTGTCCTTGACAAGGACGAAGCTGTCGAGGCCGTGCATCTGGCCTGTGGGGTACATGAAGCCCTTGAGGAAGACGGGCTTGTCGACCAGCTGCTGGACTTCGGGGCTGACGCCAGTCTGGCCGTCGATGGTGACGAAGGCCTTGCGGGAGATGTCTTCGGTAAAGCTGGTGCGGGCGTAGCCTGCGGGGACTTCGTGCAGATACTGGTAGCGCTGCCACGCGACGCCCGAACTGAGGAATACGACCGACAGTCCGAGTCCCAGCAGAGCGAGCCGCTGGCCTCCCAGATCGCCGCGGGCGGCGCGGATGCGGAGCGTCGCGAACCCGCTGATCAGCAGACCGAGGAATGCCACGACGATTCCCGTTACTCCCAGCAGCGCCATGGCGGAGAGAACACCGAGCACGCACCCGACCACGGCGACGACCGGCACCGGTCGGTATTCGAACCGACCGGGTTCGCTGTAGCGGACCGGCTCCGGCGCGGGCGGGTCATTAGGCTCGAACTCGCTGGCAGGCGAATCCTGCTGAGCGGGCAACTCGGCAACCGGCATCGACATACGGCCTCCCCAGACGTGATGGACATGTCCCCGAATCAGACGACGCGGACAAGTACGACCGCGCGCAATGGAATGCCGGAAATTATACCAGCCCCATCCGGCGCGCACACTGTCTGCCGTGAAAATTGAGCGAAGTCAGGGACTTACGACGGGGTCCCGTCGGTCGCATCGGCTTCGCCTGATCGGTAAGATCGGAAGTCTGCTCGATCTGACCTGCATCCCGGAGACTGCCATGATTCGATCCCTGTGCGCGCTCGCCGTCGTTTTTGCTGCATCGCTGTCACTCGCCGCCGAGACCGACAACATGACCTATGCCACGCCGGAAGAAGCGGCGGCTGATCCCGATTTTGCGGTGCAGGGGGAGTATTCGGCTGACGGGATCGGCACGCAGGTGGTCGCGCTGGGGGATGGGCAGTTTTCGATCGTAATGTACAAGGGAGGATTGCCGGGGGCGGGCTGGGACGGCAGCGAGCGGAGCGTCACCGAGTTCGACACCGCCGGCGTGAAGGCCGTCGTCGCCGAGCACAAGCTGGAGAAGGTGGATCGCAAGAGCGAGACGCTGGGCGAGGAGCCGCCGGAAGGTGCCGTCGTCCTGTTTGACGGCACGGAGGAGTCCCTCAACGAACACTGGAAAGACGGCGCGAAGATCGACGAGAGCGGCCTGCTCGTGCAGGGGCCGACGAGCAAGGACACGTTCCAGGACTTCAAGATTCATCTGGAGTTCCGCCTCCCCTACATGCCGTCCGCCCGCGGGCAGGCGCGGGGCAACAGCGGCTACTACGTGCAGGGACGCTACGAGATTCAGATGCTCGACTCGTTCGGGCTCGAAGGGCTCGATAACGAATGCGGCGGCATCTACTCGGTGTCGAAGCCGGACGTCAACATGTGCTACCCGCCGCTCTCGTGGCAGACGTACGACGTCGAGTTCACGGCGGCGAAGTTCGACGGGGACGGCAACAAGACGGCTCCGGCGCACGCCAAGGTGTGGCACAACGGCGTGGTCATTCACGATGTCGACCTGAAGCCCACGCCCGGCGGACCGCTCAGCGGCGAATCCGCCGAACCCGGTCCGGTCTATCTGCAGGACCACGGCAACCCCGTCCGCTACCGCAACATCTGGGTGGTCGCGCGATAAGGCCGACGCAGAGTCGCTGAGACGCGACGACGCGCAAAGAGCAGGGGAGATGCGAGGACCTTTGGGGAAGGAGCAGGAACACTCATTGCCGCTAATCTTCGTTAATCATTCCACAGAACGATTAGTGGTAATTAGTGGTCATTAGCGTTCCTCTGCCACTTAATTAGTTTCGATCCAGGGGAGTGGCGATGCGGCTTCGAACTGTCTGGCTGGGGGGGCTGCTGGCCGTTGGGATCTGCGTGGGGGCCGGCGCTCAGGATGAAAATCCCGTGTACGACTCGCCGGAGGCCGCCGCGGCCGATCCGGATTTCGCCGTGCAGGGGGAATACGCCAGCGACACGCTCGGCGTGCAGGTGGTCGCACTCGGAAACGATGCCTTCCGCGTGGTCATTCACCGCGGCGGTTTGCCCGGCGCCGGCTGGGATCGCAGCGAACGACAGGTCTCGGAGGAAAGCGCCGCCGGCGTCAAGGAACTGATCAAGGACTTCGAACTCAAGAAGGTTGAGCGGGCCAGCCCGACGCTCGGCGCGGAGCCGCCCGACGGTGCGGTCGTGCTGTTCGACGGCACGGAGGAAACCTTCAAACAGCACTGGCAGGACGGGGCGCGGATCTCCGACGACGGGCTGCTGATCCAGGGGGCGACGAGCACCGATACGTTTCAGGACTTCACGATCCACATCGAGTTCCGGCTTCCCTACATGCCCAAGGCCCGCGGTCAGGCGCGCGGCAACAGCGGCATCTATTACCAGGGTCGCTACGAAACGCAGATGCTCGATTCGTTCGGCCTCGACGGCAAGAACAACGAAACCGGCGGCATCTACGAAATCCGCGACCCCGACCTCAACATGTGCCTGCCGCCCCTGGTCTGGCAGACCTATGACGCCGATTTCACGGCGGCCCGCTTCAATGCGCAGGGTGAGAAGGTGGCCAATGCCCGGCTGACGGTGCGGCTGAACGGCGTGGAAGTGCAGCCGAACGTGGAAGTGCCGCGCCCGACGCGGGCGGCGCCGCTGGGGGAGTCTGCGGAGCCGGGGCCGATCTATCTGCAGGATCACGGCAACCCGGTGCGGTACCGCAACATCTGGGTGCTGCCGCGCGACGCCGAACAGGAGGCGCGGCGACCCATCATTCCCGCATTCGAGCGGTTCCATAATGCGGCGGCGACCGGTTCTCAGCCGTTCGATGCGGGGAGTCTGCTGCTGGGAGAACTGAACTGCACCGCCTGCCACGCCGCGACAGAGGAACTGGCGCGGGACCTCATTCCGAGAACGGCGCCGCGGCTGACCGACGTCGGCCGCCGGGTGCAGCCGGGGTGGATCGCCCGGTTCATCGCCGACCCGCACGTAGTCAAGCCGGGCACCACCATGCCGGACGTGCTGTCGAAGCTGAGCGACGACCAGCGTGACGAAGCAGCGCGGTCCATCGCGAGCTTTCTGGCGTCCACGGGGCGCGTGCCGGAGCAGCGCCCCGATCGGCAGCTGGCCCGGGAGGGAGAGACGCTGTTTCACACCGTCGGCTGTGCGGCGTGTCACGCGCCGCGCGAGACAACCGATTCGCGTCAGCCCGGCTCTTCGCAGCAGCCGGGTTTTTCATTGGCGACGTCGGTTCCGCTCGGTGCACTGGAGCAGAAGTATTCCATCCCCAGCCTGATCGAGTTCCTGAAGGACCCCCACGCCGTGCGACCCGGCGGACGGATGCCGAGCCTCAATCTCAAGGATGAAGAGACGCAGCGGATCGCGCACTATCTGCTCGGGGAACTCGTGCTGGCTCCGCGCAATCCCAACATGCGCTACGCGGTCTATCACGGATCCTGGGACCGCGTGCCGAACTTTGACGAGCTGGAGCCGGTCCGCACCGGGGAGGGACCGGCATTCGACCTGACCGTCGCGGAGCGGCGCAACGATTTCGGCGTCCGGTTCGACGGCTTCCTGCGAATCGACGAACCCGGCGAGTATACGTTCCATCTCGGGTCGGACGACGGCAGCCTGCTGTACATCAACGGCGAGAAGGTGGTGGATACGGACGGCATCCACCCGCACACGGTCCACTCCGGACGCGTCCGGCTCGAGCAGGGAATGCACCCGATCCGTGTGGAGTACCAGCAAGCGGGCGGCGAATGGACGCTGGCGCTGGAGTACGAAGGACCAGGCGTCGCGCGCCAGGATGCCTTTGCGATGATCGGATTGACGCCCGACCCGGCCGGCGTCCCCGCTGCCCAGACCACTGTCGATCCGGCAGACAGCGCGGCGTTCGTTGTTGATGAGAGCCTAGTCGAGCGCGGCCGCGAGCTGTTCGCGTCAATCGGATGCGCCAGCTGCCACGAAATGTCTCCCGATGGTCAGCGCATCGCATCGTCACTCGCTGCGAAACCGCTGTCCGAGCTGAATCTCGCGGAAGGTTGCCTCAGCGCCGAAAGAAACCAGGTTTCTCCAAGAAACCTGGTTTCTGCCGCGCCGATCCCCAACTTCGATCTCACCCGCCCCCAGATCGCCGCACTCACCACGTCCCTTTCCACTCCCGCCAATCCCGAGGCGTCGAACGAGCGCCGCATCGCCCAGACGATGGCGGCCTTCAACTGTTACGCCTGCCATGCCCGCGGCGAGATCGGCGGGCCGGAACGGGAACGGAACGATCTGTTTGTCACCACCATCCCGGAAATGGGGGACGAAGGCCGCATCCCGCCGCCGCTCGACGGCGCCGGCGACAAGCTCAACGACGCCTGGCTCGGCCACATTCTCCGCAACGGCGCCAACGACCGCCCCTACATGCTCACGCGCATGCCGCGCTTCGGCACGCAGCCGGTCGAGCAGTTGGCGGCGGCTTTCATCGCCGAGGATCGCGTCGTCGCGGGGAGCTTTCCCACGCCGGACGATCCGGAACACCGCGTGAAGGCGGAGGGACGTCGGCTCGTCGGCGACCAGGCGCTCGGCTGCATCAAGTGCCACACCTTCGGTCCGCATCGCGCCACCGGCATCCAGGCGATGGACCTGCAGAAGATGACGCAACGGCTGCGCGCAGACTGGTTCCATCGCTACCTGCCGAACCCGCAGGCGTATCGGCCCGGCACGCGGATGCCGTCAGGCTTCCCGGACGGCGTCGCGACCGTGAAGGACATCTACGACGGCGACATGGACCGGCAGGTGTCCGCGATCTGGACGTACCTGACCGACGGCAGCCGCGCGGGTGTCCCGGACGGACTCGTCGCACAGCTGATCGAACTCAAGCCGGAGTCGGAGCCGATCATCTACCGGAACTTCCTGGAAGGACTGTCGTCCCGCGCCATCGCCGTCGGCTATCCGGAGGAGTGCAACCTTGCCTGGGACGCGGACCGCATGGGGCTCGCCCTCATCTGGCATGGCCGCTTCATTGATGCTTCGATGCACTGGGAAGGCCGCGGCCAGGGGGCCCAGCGGCCTTTGGGCGACCACATCATGACGTGGGAGGAAAACTGCCCCGTGGCCGTGCTGGAGTCCGCCGAGGCGCCCTGGCCGGCGGAGATGCCCAAGGATCGCGGCTACCGGTTCCGCGGTTATTCGCTGGATGAGCAGAAACGCCCGTCCTTCCGCTACGAAACTTCCGAACTGAGCATCACCGATGACTTCGAGCCGGTCGCGAGCGCCGAAGGCGACGCGACGTTCCGTCGCCGGGTGACGATCGCAGCCGATGGCAACGTCCCCAACGTCTATTTCCGCGCGGCAAGCGGGGAGACAATAGAGCCGCAGACGGACGGCTGGTATCTCGTCAGCGGGGCCGTGCGCGTACAGGTCACCGGAGGGAACCCGCCGATTCTGCGGCAGAACAACGGGCGGTCGGAATTGCTGGTGCCTGTGGATTTGACCAGCGGGAGTGCGGAGATAGTCGAGGAAATCACCTGGTAGCACCTTTTCTTACTGACTGTCGGGTGATCTGCGTGTCTTCATGATTCAACAGGTTGTCACGAATCAGTAGAGGACCACCAAGGCACCCAGGACACGAAGAGAGAGACGGACATCCGTTGGCAGACCGAAGACTGAGGTTAAGAGTCATGGAGTCCGTCTCGACGGCCTTCCCCAAGCCATGAGCACGATTGACATAAACGCCGTTCGTGACCGCATCTATCGACTCTTACGCGAGCGAGAAGGACTTTCTGAGGGCATTTCTTACGACGTAGCCTTTCACATGACCGACTGGGCTGACGATCTTGAGGCTCTGTTTGACTTCTACAAGAACCCTCAATCGATGGGCGACGAGGAGCTCAGTCGTCTTCTGGCACACGTTCTCATTCACGTCCCCAACCATTTGGCGGCTGCGGCGAAGCTGTTTGCAGACGCACCGGTCAAGGATATTTTTGGAGTTGGGGCGACATCGGACGTAGAGCTGGGTGCCGATTAGTCTGTTTTGTCATCGAGACAGTCCCACAGCAGAAGAACTCTGCGTCTCTGCGTCTCTGCGACTCTGCGAGAGACTTTTCTTCGGAGCAATGAATGTCAGTCCGACTTCCAATTCCCGCATCGGCACTGGGCCTGCTCGTTTTGCTGGCCGGCATCGCACGCGCCCAGACTCCCACTGAGGACGATTACTACCCCATCACGCGATTTGAAGTCCCCAAGGGGGTCGTGCTGGAGCCCGGTGCGTTTCAGCTGATGTCCGATGGCCGGATGGCGGTCTCCTCTCGTCGGGGCGAAGTATGGATGATCGCCGATCCGTTTGCAGACGAAGTCACAGACAATCAGTTCACGCGCTTCGCGCACGGGCTGCACGAAGTCCTCGGTCTCGCCGAGCGGGACGGGTGGCTGTATCTCACGCAGCGGCCGGACGTGTCGCGCATCCAGGATGCGAGCGGCGACGGCGCGGCCGACCTGTTCGAGGTTGTCGGCGACGGCTGGGAGATCTCCGGCGACTATCACGAGTACGCGTTCGGCTCGAAGTTCGATCGCGACGGCAACATCTGGGTGGTGCTCTGCCTCACCGGCTCGTTCAGCAGCAACGTGAAGTACCGCGGCTGGTGCGTGCGCGTCACGCCGGAGGGGGAGATCATCCCCACCTGCAGCGGCATCCGCTCGCCGGGGGGCATCGGGTTCAATGCGGACGGCGATGCCTTCTACACCGATAACCAGGGACCGTGGAACGGCACCTGCGAACTGAAGTACCTGGAGCCGGGGAAGTTCGTCGGGCATCCCGGCGGCTTCAAGTGGTACGACGAACCGGAAGCGCTAACGGCGATGGGGCCGCGGCCGGAGGAGCCGAAGTCGGGCAGCCGGTTCCATGTCGAGGCGGACCGTCTGCCGTACTACACGCCGCCGACGATCCTGTTCCCCTACGCCAAGATGGGGCAGTCGGCGAGCGGCGTCACCTGCGACACCAGCGGCGGCAGGTTCGGTCCCTTCGAAGGGCAGATGTTCGTCGGCGACCAGACCTTCAGCACGGTGATGCGCTGCTATCTGGAGAAAGTGCAGGGACACTGGCAGGGGGCCTGCTTCCCCTTCCGCGAGGGGCTCGGATCCGGCACGGTGCCCGTCGAGATGTTTGAGGGATCGATGTTCGCCGGCGGCACCAACCGCGGCTGGGGCTCCCGCGGCAATAAACCCTTCGCGGTCGAACGCATCGACTGGTCCGGAAAGGTTCCGTTCGAGATCCACGAGATGCGGGCCCGGCCGGACGGTTTTGAGCTGACGTTCACGCAGCCTGTCGATCCGAACGCGGCCGGCGACGTCGCCAGCTATGACATGCAGACCTACACGTACATCTTCCAGGAGAGCTACGGCAGCCCGGAGGTGGATCACACGGAGCCGACGATCGTCGCCGCCACGGTGTCCGACGACGCGCTGTCGGTGCATCTTAAAGTTGACGGCCTGCAGCGCGGGCACGTGCACGAACTGCACGCCAGCGGCGTCCGCTCCGCCGAGGGCCTGCGGCTGCTGCATCAAGAGGCGTACTATACGCTGATGTATCTTGCCCTCGAATGACCACGTGAAGGAGCCGCGACCGGCGGGGAGCGGTCGTTTGCGGCGATGATGTAGAGACCTGGGCCGCTTCCTGCCGGGCGCGGCTCTTTGCCGGGCGAGAACTCACTCGGACGTTCGGCTGGCCGGCAGCGTGAACTCTGCGTTGGCCGGGTGCTGGCCGTCGCTGCCGATGTAGATCCGCTTGAGGAACTTGCGGTTCCCCATGCTCAGGTCGAAGGTGATGTACGCGTCCCGGTCGTTGACGGAGAAGTCGAAGCCGTCGAATGAACTGGTCGTCTTGATCTCGAAGTCCACGCGAGAACGGTCCTCGGACACCTGCCAGGAGTCGGCCGCACTCCCACGGCGTTCCAGACCGACCGGCCGCAGCTTGTTGAAAGTGCCGCCGGTGAGCGTGATCGATCCGTGAAAGCGGATCAGCCTTCCCCGCTGCGACGCCGACCGCAGATGCCAGCCTTCGCTGTCCCGCCAGACGTAGTAGCGCGGCGGCTGCCCGGTGAGGTCGTTGCTGAATCGCCCCTGCGGGTCAAGCGGCTCGCCGTCGATGGACTCCGTTACATCGACCGTCACTGCCGGCGCGTCGTCCGCAAGGATCACGGCTGCGGGCCACGCAGCGGCGAGGAAACAGATGCCGATCCGAACCATGCTTTCCGCCCTCTATGGAGAGGCCGCGAAACTGAACTTCGTCTTCGACGGGAACTCGCCGTCGCGGCCGATGATGATCCGGCTGCGATACGGCTTTTTTGCGATGTTGAGGTCGAATTCGACCCGGGCGTCATCACCGGTGACGCTGAAATCGAACCCGTCGAACCCGCTGTTGGTGGCGATCTCGAACGTCAACTCGTCGCGGTCCTCGCTGAGCTCCCACTTGTCCGGATTGCGTCCGCGGCGCTCCAGCCCGATCGGGCGGAACTTCGCCAGCGCGCCGTCCGTCACCCGGATCGTGCCGTCGAACCGCGAGAAGGTCCCGCGGGACGAGGTGGTGCGGAGGTGCCAGCCGGAGCTGTCGTGCCAGAGGAAGTAGCGGGGAGACTCGTCGATGAGGTCGTTGCTGAAGCGTCCGGAGGGATCGATCGGCTCGCCGTCTTTATTGACTGCGTCCTCGGGAGCGCCGCTCTCCGCGGTCGCGGCGTCGACCGGTTCATCCTCTGCTCGCACGACGGACGGGATGCAGGACAGGGCGGCGCCGAGCGAGAGGGCAACGATCGTGACTCGCATCGCACTTCTCCGGGGCAAGGCGGCACGGAGGGCCAGCGTGTGCGTGAGACGTGCAGTCTAGCAGATTCGCTCCCCCGACCGGCGAGAAATCCCTGAACGGCCGGATTTTTGGATGTTTCCAGTGTTGGGCGTATCCTCCCGCCGGGGCGCGCGGTCAGGCCGGCTTCTCGTACAGGAACGCGCACTCCTCCAGCCTCGGTCCCTGTTCGTCGCAGACGGCGAACTTCGCCGGTCCCCACATTGATACGCCCGCATGCTCGCCGCGTTTGTTGAGGAGGTAGAACTTCAGCCCGAAGTTGGGGCGGCCGTCTTCTCCGAGGAGATGCTTCTCCGAGGTACGCCGCGCGACGCGGCGCAACACTTCGAGTCCGGCCTCCTGCGGGGACATGCCGCCGCGCATCAGCTCGACGGCCGCCATCGAGGACATGTTCTGGAGGTTGGCCTCGCCGCGTCCGGTCGAGCCGCAGGAGCCGATCTCGTTGTCCACGTAGAGGCCGGCGCCGATGATGGGCGAGTCTCCCACGCGGCCGGGCATCTTGAATGCCAGTCCGCTGGTGGTCGTGGTGCAGGAGATGTCACCTCCGCCGTTGATGCAGGCACAGTGGATCGTGCCTGTGGGCCGGTCCATTGCTTCGGAGCGCTGATAGTTCATTGCCGACGGTCCGGGTCCGTGGTCGTCTCCAAGGTGGAAGAACTCGCGGACAGCGGGATCGAGGGTGGCCGGGTCGGGGGGCAGCCAGTCGTCCCGGTCGGAGTGCGTCTGTTTCCAGTACAGCCAGATCTTGCGGGCCTTCTCGGTGAGCAGGTTTTCTTCGGGGAACCCATTGGCCCGCGCGAACTGCAATGCTCCCTTGCCGACGAGCAGCACGTGGTCGGTCTGCTGCATGACGAGCCTGGCCAGCCGCGCCGGGTTGCGGATCTTTTGCAGCGAGGCCACCGCGCCGGCGCGATGCGTCGGTCCGTGCATCACGGCCGCGTCCAGCTCGACGACGCCGTTCTCGTTGGGGAGTCCTCCGTAGCCGACGGTGACCTCCTCCGGGTCGTTCTCGACGAGGGTGACGCCCTCAATCGCCGCATCGAGGGGATCGGCGTCCTGCGTCAGCAGCGCGAACGCCTGTTCGACGGCAGCGATGCCATTGGCAGAAGCAATGGCCTTGAGGGGAACGGGACCGTGCATGGCAGGCGAACGGGTGGCGGCGGAAGTGTCTTCGCCAAGAGCATAGGGGGCCAACGCGGCTCCCGCCAGAACGGATCCGGTTTGAGTCAGGAATCGGCGGCGAGGCACGGAGGTCGGCATGGCGGGCACCGGTGCTGGCTGGGTGATCAGGATGTGGGCCGCCAGACACTATATCCGGTGCGCCGCCGTCCACGAGCCGCGATTGGCGCTCGCCAGCCGACGGACGTCTCGCTAGATTGGAGCGGCTCCGTTGGAATGACTGTATCTGTCTGCACTTCCATGCGTTTTCTCGATCGTGTCGTCATCGTCACGGGAGGCAGCAAAGGAATCGGGGCCGGCTGCGCGCGCGTGTTTTGCGGCGAAGGGGGCAAGGTTGCCATTCTCGATATTGACGATTCGGCGGGGCGTCGCCTTGCGGACGAGTTGAACGCCTCCGAGCGCGGGCAGGTGTCTGTGCTGCATTGCGACGTCAGTCACCCCGAAGAGATCCGCTCGGCGATTGACGCGGTGGCCGCGGAGCACGGGCGGCTCGACTGCATTATCAACAACGCCGGCGTCCATCCTCCGGCCACGCGCATCGACGACACGTCGATCGAAGAACTGGAAGCCGTCCTGCAGATCAACTTTATCAGCACGTACGCCGGGGCGAAGCATGCCGTCCCGCACCTGCGCAGAACCCGCGGCACGATCATCAACATCAGTTCGATGACGGCCGTGCTGGGGCAGGACCGGTCGTCGGCGTACGCGGCCAGCAAGGGGGCGCAGCTGAGCCTGACGAAGGCGCTGGCGGTAGAACTGGGACCGGAGGGGATTCGCGTCAACGCCGTGCTGCCGAGCAACGTCGATACGCCGCTCATGCGGGAATGGGCGGCGACACTCGACGATCCAGCGTCGGCGCTGCAGCGCGTCTCGGACCTGCAGGTGTTTGGACGGATGGCGCACCCCGACGAGATCGGGCGCGTCTGCCTGTTTCTGGCCACCGACGACTCCAGCTTTGTGACCGGGCAGGGGATTGAGGTCGAGGGGGGCGCGAGTCTGGATTACTGAAGGCCGTCTTGGGGTCGGATGTTCCGGCGCAAGCTGGGCCGCGAATGACGCGGAGGCCGCGGGTTTTCGCGGATGAGCGGATTGGTGTTTCCCCAACGCCTCCCGTATCCTTGAATCTGCGCTGATTCTTTTTCGATCCGCGGAAATCTGCGTTCGATTTCCCTTGGACAGCCGTCTGACATCGCGGTTGGGAGATGGCATGGCGACATTACATGAGAAACCGCCGGCAGCACCTCCTCTGGAGGATCCCACCGCGCTTGCGCGGTTCGGGAAGCTCGACGTTGTTGCGCGGCTGGTGGTCGAAGGCTACATGATCGGGCAGCACAAAAGCCCCTTCAAAGGCTCGAGCGTCGAGTTTGTCGAACACCGGCAGTATTACCCCGGGGATGAGATCCGTCACATCGACTGGCGCGCCTTCGGCAAGACCGGCCGCTATTACATCAAGGAGTTCGAAGAGGAGACGAACCTCCGCTCGTACCTGCTGGTCGACGGCTCGGGCAGCATGGCGTACGGGCAGAGCACGCTGAGCAAGTTCGACTACGCCCGCTATCTCGCCGCCTCATTGGGGTACCTCCTGCTCTCGCAGCGCGACGCCGTCGGCCTGATGACGTTCGACACCAAGGTTCGCGAACGCATCGACCCTGCGGCCACCCCGGCCAATTTCCAGCGGATCACCAACTCGCTCGAGCGCTTTAAACCCGGCAGCGAAACCAGCCTCGCCTCAGTCTTTGAGCAGATGATTCCGCTGCTCAAGCGGCGCAGCCTGATCTTCATCCTCAGCGACTTCTTCGACAAGCTTGCGCCGCTCACGCAGGTCCTGCGCCAGTTCCGCCACGCGCGGCACGAGGTGATCCTGTTCCAGATCGTGGCCCCTGAGGAAGAAGACTTCCCGTTCAGCCGCCCTACGCAGTTTCGCAGCCTGGAGCGCGGCTCGCACCGCGTGCTCGTCGATCCGCATCGCCTTCGTTCCATCTACCTCGAGCAGTACCGCGAGTTCGAGGCCGAGCTGGAACGCATCTGCGGCAATGCGGCAGTGGACTACCACAAGATCGTCACCAACCAGCCCTACCAGAAGTCCCTCGGCCACTACCTCGACGCCCGCGCGCGGCGGAAGGGCAAGAAGTGAATGGACCCGGGCTGCGCCGGCCCGTCTGGCCTGCAAGGACCAACCGCTCCCAAACGCCACTCGCGGCCGTTCACGCCGTTACGTTCCCTTCTTCGGCAGAGCGAAGGCATACAGCATGGTCAGCACGCCACAACTGGCGAGGGTGTAGGGGAGCCAGGCCGGCGGATCGATTTCGCGACAGCCGTCGGCGCGCGGGCGGGAGATGAGCTGGGCCGCAGGGCCGTCGCTGCCGGGGGTGAGGATGATCCGGTCCACCCGGAAGAGCAGCAGTCCGGTGAGCGTGACGAACGTCCCGATGGCGAAGAACATGGATCGCAACATCGGACGGTTCCCCCGGCGCGCACCTTCTCCCTGCCAGCCTTATCGGAGCCCGCCGGAGACCTCTTTACCGGAATCGCCGGTGGCACCGGATCGGACGGGCAGGCCCGTCCGTTTGCGCCGCATTTGCCACGTCCGAAGTGGTTGGTGACGACCGGTTTTCTCAGGGGACGGTATGGAGGCGTCTGCTTCTGTGGGCGGGCGCGCTCCCCTGGCGGGTCGCGGCTCAACGGCGGGCGGGGATGTGTACTCAGGCGAGGATGTCTTTGACCACCACTCCGCTGACTTCGGTGAGCCGTTCGTCGCGGCCGTTGTGGAGGTAGGTGAGGCGTTCGTGGTCGAGGCCGAGAAGGTGGAGGAGAGTAGCGTGGAGGTCGTGGATGTGGATGGGGTTTTCGGCGGCGCGGAGGCCGAGGGGGTCGGTGGCTCCGTACGCCATTCCCTTATTCACGCCTGCGCCGGCGAGCCAGAGGGTATAGCCCCAGGGGTTGTGGTCGCGGCCGGTTCCCTGTTCGCTCATGGGCATGCGGCCGAACTCACCGCCCCAGATGACGAGGGTGTCTTCGAGGAGGCCGCGTTGTTTGAGGTCGGTGAGGAGGGCGGCGACGGGCTGGTCGGTTTTCCGGCAGTAGTCGGTGTGGTTCTTGAGGACGTCGTTATGGGCGTCCCAGCCGTTGGTGTCGCCGGAGTAGACCTGGACGAAGCGGACGCCGCGTTCGATCATGCGGCGGGCGAGGAGGCAGCGGGTGCCGTAGTCGTCGGTGTGCTTGTGGCCGACGCCGTAGCGGTCGAGGGTGGCCTGGGTTTCCTGTGAGAGATCGACGACTTCGGGGGCGGTGGACTGCATGCGGAAGGCGAGCTCGTAGGCGTTGATGCGCGCGGCGAGGTCGTCGTCGTGGTCGCGGGCGGCGAGGTGTTGGCGGTTGTGGGACTGGATGAAGTCGAGGAGGCGCTGCTGGCGGTCGGGGGTGACGTCGGAGGGGGGCCGCAGGTGGAGGATGGGGCTGGGTCCGGGGCGGACGGTGGTTCCCTGGTAGGTGGCGGGGAGATAGCCGTTACCCCAGGCGGGGGGGCCCCCTTTGATGCCTCCGGCGGGATCGGGGAGGACGACGAAGGCGGGCATGTCCTGGTTTTCGGCGCCGAGGCCGTAGCTGACCCAGGCGCCGACGGAGGGTCGGCCGGTGAGGATGCTGCCGGTGTTCATCTGATACACCGACTGCGGGTGGTTGACGCTGTCGCCGTGGACGCTGCGGAGGACGCAGAGGTCGTCGGCGCAGGCGGCGATGTGGGGGAGGAAGTCGCTGATCTCGAGGCCGGACTCGCCGCGGGGCCGGAAGGGTTTGACGGGTGCGAGGAGCGGGTTGGCGGCGACCTTGCGCCGGGTCATGACTTCGCCGTAGCTGTCCGGCAGTGGCTGGCCGGACCACCTGGCGAGTTCGGGCTTGGGGTCGAAGAGATCGACGTGGCTGGGGCCGCCGTGCATGAAGAGCCAGATGACGCGGCGCGCGCGGGGGGTGAAGTGCGGCGGTCGCGGCGCGAGGGGGTTGCGCGGGGCGGGGGCGGCGTGCGCGGTATCGACAGCCAGCAGATGCGTGAGAGCGAGGGCTCCGAGGCCGGTGGCGGAGTGGAGGAAGTCGCGGCGGGAGGGGGGCGCGATGAGGGGGCTGGCGCGGTGCGGCAGGGGAGAGGGCATGAGCGCTCCCGGGTTCGCGTGGGGGTGTGTGGTTATGGTAAACCACGCGGGTGTGAGGGGGGAACTGATTTACGTTCTACTCTCGGAGAAGCAGTCGATGGGGCGCTACGTGCTGTACGAGGGGGCGTCGTTTTCGATTGAGCTGCACAATCCGCTTGCACTGGGCGTCGTATTGCTTGCAATTGCCATGCTGCTCAGTTTGGCGAGACGGCGGCAGTCAAGACAACGATGACGTAACGTCGGCTGCGGGATTTTTGACCTTCACCCCCGGCCCCTCTCCCGCGATGGCGGTTGCCGCGCGAGCAGGGCGGCTCGCGCGGGAGAGGGAGGATGTGGTTCTGCGTCAGTTTCATCAATGCATGAGGTGATCAATGGAGCGTTCGGCGGAAGCGGGGTTGTTGGAGGTGAGTGCGCGATTGCTCCAGTCGATCGATGCGGGGGACTGGGCGGCGTATGCGGCGTTGTGTGATGAGTCGCTGACGTGCTTTGAGCCGGAGGCGGAGGGGCATCTGGTGAGCGGGATGCCGTTTCACAAGTTCTACTTCGACCTGCCCGGAAGCGGGACGCCGCGGCAGTCGTCGATCAGCTCGCCGCATGTGCGAGTCATCGGCGACGTTGGAATCGTCAGCTACGTACGGCTGGTGCAGAAGCTGGACGCGAACGGGTCACCAGTGACGGCCTGCGTGAGCGAGACGCGGGTGTGGCGGCGGGAGGGGGAGGGGTGGTTGCATGTGCATTTTCATCGGGGGTGAGGTCAGAGGTCAGAGGGCAGGGAGCAGGGAGCAGGGAGCAGGGAGCAGGGTTGAGTTCAGCACTGGGTTGGAAAAGGGAGCGTTGCTGTGGGGAAGCGATGGGCAGCAGTGTGTGTTGTTCTGACTTGGCTCGGCGCCAGTTCGGTGGTTCATGCAAAGGACGGCGCCGATCTGTTTGAGTATTTGCGGTCGGAGGGGGCATCGATGGTGGGGTATACGCCATCGCGGCTGGATCCGCGGAATCCGGCTAACCAGGGGGCGCTGAAGACGAGCGAGATTCGGGCGGACCTGGAGGTGCTGCGGCCTTACTTCGATGGGCTGGTGCTGTACGGGTATCACGAGGCGAATACGCCGCGGCTGGTGGCGGTGGCGCGGGAGCTGGAGTTTCGGGCGGTGCTGGTGGGGATCTGGGATCCGAAGTCTGCGGCGGAGGTGGATGGAGCGGCGGCGCTGGTGGAGCAGTTCGGGGATGAACTGGCGATGGGGGTGATCGTCGGGAACGAGGGGCTGACGTTCGGGCGGTATGAAGAGGAGGACGTCCGTATTGCGGGGGAGCGGTTGCGGTGGCGGCTGGGTGAGGCGGCGGCGCTGACGACGAGCGAGCCGCTGGTGGGGTATGAGCGGGAGTTCGTGATGGAGTTCGGCGACTTCCTGTCTCCGAACATTCACCCGGTGTTTGACCGGCCGGCGCTGGGAGCGGACGAGGCGGCAGCGTGGGTGCGGGGGGAGGCGGTGCGGCTGTCGCGGGAGTCGGGGAAGCCGGTGGTAGTGAAGGAGACTGGGTTCCCGCATGCGGGACGGAACGACGGGACACCGGAGTATTCACCCGAACTGCAGCGGGCGTTCTGGGCGGCGCATCTGTCGGAGGGGCGCGTGATTGAGGCAGATGGAGGGGCGTGGGTGTTTGTGGGGGTGGGGTTCGAGGCGTTTGACCTGCCGTGGAAGGCGGAGGCGTCGGGACTGCCGATTGAAAAGTCGTGGGGGTTGTTCGGGCAGGATCGGAAAGGACATCCGGCGGTGGAAGTGTTCAAGGGAGAGTGAAGGGACGCGACGCTGGATCGGATCCCTTTCCTCTGCCGGCCGATCCGGTCGCAAACGGGCACGTAGCGGGGGAGAGCGGCTCGACCGAGCGCACTTTGGACATGCGCACCGCCACCAGCGCTCCCTTCCGCATGCGTCCGCCGCTGCGACCGACCTCAACGCCTGCCCGACGAACGCCGCCGTCAATCCTTCAGCACCAGCGCGAGCCCATCCAGTATCGCGCCCTGCCGGAAGCTCATGCCGATGACCGTCCGTCCGTCTCCACCTAGTGTGGTCGGCTCCCCGCTCCCCGGGAATCCGAGCCAGTCGCTGGTGTAACTGTCGGACGAATCGAGCCGTCCGTCACTCCCCACTTTCATGAACACCAGTTGCACCGCGTTGACGAATCGGTCCGCATGCGCGTTCACCGCGCCCACGACGTAACCTTCGTTGGCGATCACCCGCTCCGGCAGCGTCGTCGGCTGATCGCGATCAAACACGCACACCAGC
Source organism: Planctomycetaceae bacterium (assembly GCA_041940305.1). Classification (GTDB taxonomy): domain Bacteria; phylum Planctomycetota; class Planctomycetia; order Planctomycetales; family Planctomycetaceae; genus JBGTSJ01. The sequence goes on along the minus strand of JBGTSJ010000002.1, from coordinate 445,490 downwards.
TGACCGATGCATTTCTCGCCGTCCCACTCCCCCGGACGGTACTCGACACCCAGCAACTGCTTCTCCGGACTGACGTACCGTTGCTCGCCACCCCCTCCGGTATTCCCCACGTACTCGGTCAACGTGCCGACGTCCATGTGGGAATTCGGGTTCGTGTAGTCCGGGAACGGCTCCCGGTATTTCGCGGCTTCGTCGGGAGTCCAGTTGCGTGCGACCGTCAGGCTGGGGACTGCGCCGATCGTCACCGAGTTGGAGACCTTGAACTCCCGCCGCCAATCCGGCCCGTAGCGGCGTTCCGAGCGGACCAGATAGACCTCGAAGTTTTTGGGGAACGAGGAATCCGAGAAGGGCGTCGGGAAGGAGTCTTCAATTTCGAGTTCCCCCTTGTTGTCCCAGAACGGCCCGATCAGCATCACGGTTTCTTTCTCGCCGTCCGGCGTCCGGATGATCATATTCACCCCGCCATACTCTCCCTTGTGGGTGATCTCGTAGAAGACGCTCAGCATCGGACGCCCAAACCGCCCGGTCTCCATCGTGGCGCTCGACAGCTTGAAGAATGTGTCCTCGCGCCGCGCCCGCAACGGAGCATCCGCCGGCGCCTGGGAGGCCGGAACCGTCTGCTCTCCACCCTGCGTCCCGTACAGGTCGGCCGCCGGGTCATTCGGATCCACCGGCGCCGCTGCAGTGACGGTTCCGCTGACGGCCGTGCCGGTGGGCGGCGCCGCCGCCGGAGTCACAACCGGAACGTCCGGCGCGGTCCCGTCCTGCTGGACGACCGACTCACCCGCATTCTCGGCCGCCGGCTGACCGATCGTCGACAGGTCGATGCCGCATCCCGCCGCAAGAACCACGCAACATCCCAGTGACAGGCACATTCGAGTCATGGAAGAACCTCCGCGGAATCGGGACACGGGAGAGGGGGAGCAATAGCTTACAACTGTAAGTAGTATGCCTCTTAAGCAGGCCGAACGCAAGGGATTGCCCGAGGATTCCCGGCTGCTTCGAAGTGTCCGCGAGCTAGGGCGCTTCCACCGGGTCGGCGCCGCTGGAATCCCGCTCCCCGTCTTCTTTGGCCAGCAGCGCCGCCGCCTGCTCCGCCGCCCATGTTCCCTCAAAGCGTTTTACGAAACCGGTCAACTGCCCGGCCTGTCGCGCCTGGGACTGATTCGCCGCGTTCTCCAGGAGTTTCTCGTATGCGGTGCGGGCCACGATCTCGCGTTTGAAATCGGAGCTCCGGTTGAACTCGGAAACGATGCTCCGCCCTTCTCGCCCCTCCTCGGTCGTGGGATACGTCTTCGCCAGCAGATCGGCCTTGGCATACGCCGCCATCTGCTCCGGGACGCCCCCTTCCATCAGTTCGCGGATGATCTCCAGTTGTCGGGCGACGAACGTCTGCACGGCCTCTTCGAGAGCTTCGCGGCTCTCAGGAGACAACTTCCGCTTCACGCGATTGAGGTCGCGATCGGGGATGAGGCGGCCCAGTTCCATCGGCCACAGCAGCTGCTGCACGTCCGGAGGCATGTCGTCGGAAACGATCGTGAACTCGCCGGGATTGCCCAGCTCCCGGACCTTGCGGGCTACCACGAAGTCCTTCCCGTTGTCGGTATTAAAATAGTTGCTCGCGCCGCCGGACCACACCGGCTGCCCGTCGGGCCCGATGAGCATGGCATTGAACAGCCGCGAGTCGTCCAGGCCGAGCCGCGCGTCCATGTTGGCGTCGTAGGCGTGCAGCACATTCAGTCCCACCATCCCTTTCTCGGCGCAGTACACGGTTCCCGGGACCGTGGGGGCATCGGTGCAGACGGCGATGATGACGACCGGGCGGTCGGCCGCGGCCGCCTTGATCTGTGCGAACAGTTCGGGGGCCCAGACATTGCATTTTGGGCACCACGTGACGTACGTCAGCAGAACCACTGACTTGCCGCGCAGGTCGTTGAGTGAAACGCCCGGGCCGATCCAGGCCGCGCCGTTGAGAGCTCCCGACAGATCGGCGGGCGGTGAATCCTGCGCCGGGAGCACCTGAGACGAAACAAGACAGACCAACAGAGCCGTCACGCGCGCGAGTGACATGCGAATTCTCCTGTAGCCCACTTCGCCGCCGGAGTCGGCGGAAGAACAACAGCGAGCGTATCAGCCGCTGGAGACACGAGCAATCAGCTCACCGGTCGAGACGGCGCTCGATGACATTCAGCAGCGACGTCGCCTCGTCGGTCGTGTCCTGGCCCAGTTCCCAGATCATGATCCCCGGCAGGTTTTCGCTGCGGACGTAGTCCACTTTCCCGCGAATCGTTCGCGGCGAGTTGAACGCAAAGCCGCGCACCTGGTCGTTCTCCGGAGCGCGCCCCAGCAACCGGACGATGTCCGCGTACGTCTTTGTTTTGCCGTCCTTGTCCCGTCCGTAAAAGGGCACGCCGAGGACGATCTTCTCGCGGGGACAGCCATAACGCAGCATCCGCGCCACGTCGGTTGCCGAGTCTTCGATGCGCGCCTGAGGAAAGTGGTGGTTGTACGACATCACATGGATCCGATCGACGGCGTCGTACATTCCCGGCCCCAGGTCCTTATACGGAGACTGGGCGACGGTGACCAGCGCGCCGTCGTCGAGTCCCGCGCGCGTTTCCTTCACGAGTTCGATGTACGCAGCGAACTCGGCTTCGCTCGAAGGATGCTCCCAGTCAAAGTCGACCCCATCAAACTCGTGCTCGGAACAATAGGCGCACAACTTCGGGACGAACGCCGCGCGCGTGCGGCCATCCACCAGCGCGGGGAAACCGTCGGAGCGGCCTCCGCCGCCGGCGCACAGGAGCAGGCGGCAGCCGGTCGCCGTACGGATCGACTGCAGCGTCGTCAGCGTCGCGTCGGGAATCGGATTCTCGGGGAAGTCCCCCGACTTCGTCGGCTCAATCCCGAAGTAGATGAGATCCGTCACCGGCCCGACACGCTCCGCCGTGAACCCCTGCATCCGATACCACGGCAGATACCCCACCACAATCGGCGCGGGCTGTTCCCCTTCGGCTGCTTGTGCGCTGCCCGTGAGCGCCGAAACCATCCAGCACAGCACGATCCAGCTGCGACATCCCTTCCGCATCGCTTTCTCCCCGCCGCATTCTGCCCCGGCATACTGGTCCCGCCGCCGCTACTCCTTGTACTCCAGCCCCGCGGCCTCATAGCGTCGCTTCTTCTCGGCGAGGTCCTCCATCACGACCATGGTGCCGTCGGTCTGGTCGTACGCGTACACCTGCCACGGCTTGAGATTCTTCAGCTTGACGTCGAACTGGCGGAACATCTCGATCATCTCGTCGTACGTCGGCCAGCGATCGTTCGCCGCGTGGAAGATATCGATGTTGTGCTTGAAGTTGAGCAGATGCACGCGCTGGCCGAGCGAGAAGTACGACTGCGACGCCGCCGACAGCGGGTCGGTCGCCGTGATCTTTTCCTCGGTCTCCGTCCAGTCGGGATGCTCGACCAGCACCTGCTGCTTATCGACGATCACGGCTTCGACGTCGGGAATGACCGGCTGACCCGCAACAGGCTGTGCCGGCTGCATCGGAATCTCCGACGCCGGAGGAGCCGCCGCCGTCTCCTGGACCTGCTCAGCCTTCTTCTGAAACGCGGTCGGATCCACGCATCCACAGGCCAGCACCGCCAGCGACGCCAACAGGATTCGCCTCATAACCGCCGCCTTTCCCTATGATGCAATCCACACCAAACCGCGTCCAGAAACCCGGTTTCTTCAAGAAACCGGGTTTCTCCACGACTGTAATTGTCCTCGAAAGCACCCGTGCTTACCACTCCGTCCCTTCCCGCCCGCGAAGGATGTCGTTCGCCGTCAGATCGAAGTGCAGCGGCGTCACGGTGACGAACCCGTCATTGAGTTCCTTTACGTCGGTCCCCTGCTCCAGTTCGTGATTGGCCAGAGGGTCGAGTCCGCTCCAGTAGTACGGCCGCCCGCGCGGATCGATCCGCTTCTCGACTTTGTCGGTGTGCCGCCGGATGCCCATGCTGCACAGCTTGATTCCCCGCGGCCCCTCCGCGGACGAGTCCGGAAAGTTGAGGTTCCACAGCGTCCCCGGCTCCGGATGCCGCTCCAGGATCTTGCGGATGATGGAGAGCGCCTGCCCGGCGGTCGCGTCGTAGTCGGGGGGAGTCCCCTGCGACAGTGACACGGCGACGGACGTGATCCCGAAGAACGCACCTTCAATCGCCGCCGCGACCGTTCCCGAGTACAGCACGTTGATTCCCACGTTCGCCCCGGAGTTGATCCCGCTGACCACCAGATCCGGCCGACGCGGACAGAACTCAAGGACGCCCATCTTCGTGCAGTCGGCCGGGCTGCCGTCCACCGCCCACCCGAAATGCTGCTGCTCCTCCCGGATTTCCCGCACCATGATCGGGTGCAGGTACGTGATCCGGTGGCTCATCCCGCTCTGCTCAACCAGCGGCGCAACGACCTGCACGTCCCCCAGTTCCAGCAGCACATCCCGAATCGCCCGCAACCCGGGCGCATGAATCCCGTCATCATTCACCACCAGTATCTGCACGGAATCTCCTTGAAAGACACGACCGTACGCCTGCGGGCAGAACCGTCTCGACGGCCCGATGCGTGAGTGTCATGACTGTTTCTCGACGATTCGATCCCTCGCTTGCGCTTCGGGCTAGCTCGACGATTCTCGCTTGCGCTTCGGGCTGGTATGGCACTGGCACTCGGCCGAATCATAGGCCCCCCGACAACCAATTGGGAACGGCACACCCACGAATCGCTCACCGCTGACCAGAATCGCTCACCGCATCCTCGGCCTTCCTCTTTGCGCGTCTCGGCGTCTCCGCGACTTCGCGTCGAAACCCCACCTCAATTGGCCTTTTGACCCCTCCCGACACCTGTTATTCTCCGCCCCCCATTTCAAGGACAACCGCCGGGCGGTCGCTTCCCGGCGAACTGCCGACCCGGTGTGCCCATGGATGTCGCCACCCTGCGCCTGTTTGATTCTGCACCGGAGCGCCGGGTCGTCGTCACGGGGATCGGCCTGGTCAGCCCGATCGGCTGCACCACCGATGCGTACTGGGACGGCCTGATCTCCCGGCGCAGCGGAATCACCGCCTTGGCGTCCGCTCCCGACGCCGGACCCGGCTGCGGCGGCAAAATCCTCGACTTCACCGCGCACATCGACAACTTCGGACCGCTGCCGGACGACCTCCGCAAACAGATCCGCAAGTCGCTCAAGGTGATGAACCGCGAGACACAACTCGCGGTCGCCGCTGCCCAGCAGGCCCTGCGTGACAGCGGACTCGCGGCGGGCCGGATTGACCCCGAACGTGCGGGAGTCTCATTCGGCGCCGGCTATGTCGGCATCCAGCCGGACGATTTCCGCTCCGGCGTCGAGAAATGTCGCGACTCCGCCGGCGCTCCCGCGCTTGAGGAGTGGGGCGAGAAAGGACTCCCGGAGGTTCATCCCCTCTGGCTGCTCACCTGTCTCCCCAACATGCCCGGCTGTTACATCGCGATGTACAACGGCCTGCAGGGACCGAACAATACGATCACGCTTGGCGACGGCGCCGCCAACCTGGCGATGTCCGAAGCCGCTCATCTCATCCGCGAAGGAGACGCCGACGTCATGATCGTCGGCGGCTGTGGCAACCATCTCGATTCCTGCAGTCTGCTCCACGCGCTGCTGGACGCCGACGTCGCCTCTCCCGGTGATGACCCTGCCGCCATCCTCCGTCCCTTCGATCGCGACCGCAGCGGCGCCGTCCCTGCAGAGGCCGCCGCTGTCTTCATTCTCGAAGACCTCGCCGCCGCCCGACAGCGCGGCGCCCCCATCTACGGTGAGATCCTGGGGGGCGGATCGTCCTGTGTCGTCCAGCAGCGCGTCCCTCGCCGTTCCCAGGCAATGGCCAACGCCATCCGCATCGCCCTCGGGTCGGCTGACTGCACGCCCGCCGACATCGACCACATCCAGGCCCACGGCCTCAGTTCCCGCCGCGTCGACGCCGACGAAGCCACCGCCATCATCGACGTTTTCGGACAGGCCGGCGATCAGCCGCTCGTCACCACTGCCAAGGGACACTGCGGCGACGCCGGCGCCGGGTCCGGTGCGATCGAACTCGCCGCCGGCCTCCTCGCCCTCAAGCAGGATCGCCTCTTCCCCATCATCAACTACACCCATGCCGACCCCGACTGCCGGCTGAACATCGTCCGCGACGACGGCCACACTCCGGGCGACACGTTTCTCAAGCTCAGCGTCACCCCGCAGGGCCAGGCCACCGCCCTCATCATCCGCCGCGCCGCCTGATGTTGGAGTCCAGCCTTCAGGCTGACGTTGGTGTCGAGCCTTTAGGCTGACCGCGGCAGCTCAACGCCACTGCAGACCTCGAATCGCAACAGAACTAAGAGCCGGCCGACTGGCAACTTCGGATCACCGGAGAACAAATCCACCCTCCTCCGCCCAGGCAGGCTAAAGCCTGTACTCCAACGGTTCACTTCGCCGGAACTACAAATATGCGCCGTCGCGTTGTCATCACCGGCCTCGGTTGCGTCACCCCGCTGGGTGGCACCGTCGAGCAGACCTGGGACGGCCTGACCGCCGGCCGTTCCGGTGTCGGCCCCCTCACCCTCTTTGATGCGGACCGCTACCCCGTCCGCATCGCCGCGCAGGTCCGCGACTGGTCCCTCGCCGATGCCGGCGTCGATCCGGCTCCCTGGACGAACGCTCCGCGTCAGACCACATTCGCGCTCGGCGCCGCTCTCAACGCCGCCCGGGCCGCACTGCTCCCCGACGCCCGCGTCAATCCGCTCCGCTTCGGTGTCTACCTCGGCGTGGGAGAGGCCTTCGAGGATTTCCCCAGTTTCATCCGCTCTGTGGCCGACGTCTCCGCCGATGGCAACGCCGACGCATCACAGTTCCTGCGCGCAGCCCTCCGCGTGTTCGACCCGCAGGCCGAACCGGAATACGAACCCAACAGCCCCGCCGGACACCTCGCCGCGCTGCTCGACGCCCAAGGCCCCAACATCAACTGTATTTCGGCGTGCGTCTCGAGTGCGCAGGCGGTCGGCACCGCGGCCCGCATGATCCGCCGCGGCGACGTCGACGTCATGCTCGCCGGCGGCGCGCACAGCACCATCCATCCCTTCGGCCTCACCGGCTTCCATCGACTCTCCACCCTCAGCCAGCGCAACGACGAGCCAACCCGCGCCGCCCGCCCCTTCGATCGTGACCGCGACGGCTTCGTCGTCGGCGAAGGAGGAGCCGCCTTCATCCTCGAAGACCTCGACCACGCCCGCCGTCGCGGCGCGCACATCTGGGCCGAAGTCGCCGGCTACGGATCGGCGCAGGATGCCTATCGCATCACCGACACCCATCCCGATGGCCGCGGCACCATCCACGCCATCCGCCGCGCCCTCGCCGATGCGCAGCTGAATCCCGAACAGATCGACTACGTCAACGCCCACGGCACAGGCACCCAACTCAACGACCGCATCGAAACCATTGCGCTCAAGCAGTCCCTCGGCGACCACGCCCGCCGCGTCCCCATCTCCAGCACCAAGAGCATGCTGGGCCACGCCACCACCGCCTGCGCCGCGATCGAACTGGCCGTCTGCATCATGGCCCTCAATCGCAACGTGGTTCCTCCGACAGTCAATCTGGAACATCCGGATGAAGACTGCGATCTCGATTACGTGCCGCTCCACGCTCGCGAAGTCAACTGCCGCCACGTCCTGAGCGACAGCATCGGCTTCGGCGGCCAGAACGCCGCCCTTGTCGTCTCCCGCTTCGAAGAAGCCACCCGCTCCGCAGCGCGCCCCCGCATCGTCGCCTGAACGCAAACGGCCACACCAGCCCGCCGCGCCAGCAAGGGACGAACGCCTCACCGCGTTCCCCACGTCCTACCGTGCGACAGCACGTCCTCCGCCCAAATACGCTGCCTCGACTTCCGAGAGGCAACCGGCACAATGCGGGTGATCGCCGATCGTGTCGCCGCCATGCGAACGCTTCTCGCGAGATCGAACCGGCACACTCAGCGCTCCACCCCTAGCGAACCACCCCGCCCCCATGCCTCCCTCATCCCCAATCCGACGCGTCGGCATCCTGGGCGCCGGTGTGATGGGGCGGAGCATCGCGGTCGCCAATCTTCAATCCGGACTGGATGTCCGACTTTATGACACGAACGCCGCGTCCATCCGCGCCGCCGCCGACTGGATCTCCGGCTGCATCGCCGAGACGCATCACCTTCATCTCGCCGACGGCACCGGCGACTTCTCAGACTGTGATCTCGTCATCGAAGCCATCGTGGAGAATCAGTCCGTCAAGCGCCGTGCTCTCGCCCCCCTCTCCGAGCTGCTCCCGGAATCCACGCTCCTCGCCACGAACACGTCGTCGCTTTCGATCTCCACGCTCGCCGCGCGCATCCGCCATCCGCAGCGATTCTGTGGCCTCCACTTCTGCCATCCCGTCCTGGAGCGGCCGCTCGTCGAAGTCGTCCGCGGCGAGCAGACGTCCCCTGACACCATCCAGCGCGCCGCTGCCTACATCGACCAGATCGGCAAGCGCCCGCTCATCACGGCCGATGTGCCCGGCTTCGCCGTGAACGGGCTGCTGCTTCCCTATCTGGATGCGGCCATCGATCTCGTCCGCGGCGGAGTCGATTGGGGCCGAATTGAATCGATTGCCCGGCAGGCCGGCATGCCGGATGGACCGCTGACCCGCATCGACGACATTGGCGTCGACGTCATCCTCCGGGCCGCGGCAGCATTTCACCGCGGCAATCCCACGATTCCCGCCAAATCCGAGGTCCTGCTCTCGCTCTACCAGGCAGGCCGGCTGGGGCGCAAGACGGGCGCGGGCTTCTTCCGCTACGACACTCCCACCTCGGCTCCGGCGTGCGACGATACTGCGCCTCACCTGATTGAGCCCTACTTCTCAGCCCCCCTCGACTGTAACGAGGCAGAACTCACGCGCCGGCTCTTCGCTCCCCTCATCGGGACCGGCCACAACCTCGTCGAGCGCGGCGTCATTGTGTCTCTCGACGAAGTCCGTCTCGCCCTGAGAGACGGCCTCGGCTGCCGCCCCCCCATCGCCGATCTTGCCTACTGAGATCGAGCAGTCACACGCCGCACGTGGCGACGCCGCTCGTCGCTCGCGCGATACAAAACGGCGCCTGTGGGCAGTGCACGGCCCCGCTTCCGTTTAATGAACGGCACCGCGGCGGTAACCTGATCGGCGTCTATCCTCATTCCTCCGCGTTCGTCTGCGGCTCCCCTTCCATCCGCCTGCAAACCTCCGACGAGTCCCCCATGTCCCGCATCGCCGTTCTGCTTGGACTCCTCTCCACCACCGCCGCGGCGGCCCCGCCGGACGTGATCGTCCATCATGCCCGCGTGCTGACTGTCGATGCCGAGTTCTCCATTGCCGAGGCCCTCGCCGTCTCCGGCGATCGCATCACGCACGTCGGGTGGGACGACGAAATCCTTCCGCTGGCCGGTCCCGACACGCGGGTAATCGATCTTGACGGCCGGACAGTCCTCCCCGGCCTGATGGACTCGCACGTCCATGCCAGCGGCGCGGCCGTGTACGAATTCGATCATCCCGTCCCCGAGATGGAGACCATTGCCGACGTCCTCGCGTACATCGGCCGCCGGGCTGACACCCTTGAAGACGGCCAGTGGATTGTCGTCCAGCAGGTGTTCGTCACGCGGCTCCGCGATCAGCGGTTCCCCACGCGCACCGAACTCGACAGCGTCGCCCCGCGCAATCCGGTCGTCTTCCGCACGGGGCCGGATGCGGCCCTCAACTCGCTGGCGCTCGAGCTCAGCGGCATCGACGAGAACTTCAAGATCCCCGACGGCGAGCCCGGCCACGTCGAGCGCGATCCGGAGACGGGCGAACTGACCGGGATGCTCCGGGGATCCACGCGGTTCATCAAGTCGCAAAGCGCCGGCAGCTCTCCCGACTTCGACCAGCAGCGCGAGCATTTGCATCAGCTGCTGGCCGACTACAACGCCGTCGGCATCACGACCATCTCCGAACGCAGCGGCGGCGAAGGGGTGCTCAAGCTGTACCAGTCACTGAAGGACTCCGGAGATCTCACCTGCCGCGTCTTCCTCTGCCGCGGCATCAATCCCAATGGAACCTGGGAACAGGTTGAGCAGGAGATCCTCGCTGCGGCGCACGATCGGGCCCACGAGTACGACAGCATGCTCTGGCTCCGCGGGGTGAAGGTCTTCCTCGACGGCGGCATGCTGACCGGCAGCGCGTACATGCGGCAGCCCTGGGGAGTCAGCCCGATCTACAACATCACCGATCCCGACTACCGCGGCGTCCTGCAGATCGAGCCGGACCGCATGTACGAGGTCGCGAAGCTCTGCCTGGCGAACGACCTGCAGATCACTGCCCACGCGGTCGGCGACGGCGCCGTGCACGCACTCATCGCAGCCTATGAGCGCGTGCACGAGAACGACTTCTCCATCGAGGGCATGCGCCCCTGCATCACGCACTGCAACTTCATGAGCTCCGAGGCCATCGACAGCATGGCCCGTCTCGGAATCGTGGCCGACCTGCAGCCCATCTGGCTCTACCAGGACGGCAAAACGCTGCAAGACCACTTCGGCACAGAGCGGCTCACCTGGTTCCAGCCGTATCGCACTCTGTTCGATCGGCAGGTGACCATCGGCGGGGGCTCCGACCACATGCAGAAGCTCGGCAGCCTGAGATCGGTGAATCCCTACAACCCCTGGCTCGGCATGTGGACGACGCTCACGCGACAGCCCCGCTGGGCCGACGCCCCGCTCCATGCCGAGCAGGAAATCACGCGGGAGGAGGCGCTGCGACTCTACTCGATCAATAACGCGCGGCTGATGTTTGAGGAACAGAACAAGGGCTCGCTGGAGCCGGGTAAGCTTGCCGACTTCATCGTCATCGACCGGGACTATCTCTCGTGCCCGCTCGACGAGGTGCGCGACATCCAGGTCGAGCAGACCTGGCTCGGAGGCAAGCTCGTCTATCAGCGCGACGAGAACGGGAACGCCCCCTAGCGCGCCCCGTCGCAATGCATGGTTTCCTCGCACGAAACCGATCCGCCCTTGTACATGCGACACACCCGCATTGTATTTCGTGCAAGCCGCACACCGCTTCATCGCGCGCAACATCCGATCGCTGCATCGGTCCATACAGTCACCCAGGACCGGCCCGCCACGTGCTGTGGCGATGAACCCCCGCCAGGGCAGCCGGTAACCGGCGCGGTCGTCAGGAAGCGGCCTCTGAGCCCGCGACCGCTTCCTGCCGGTCGCGGCTCTTGAGGGGGCCCCGGCACATTGCGGAACCTCGACTGAGACGAACGGCATACCTTGGAACAGGAGGAGCTCGTGATGCACATGCTCGATCGGAGATCGAGAGGCTGGCGATACTTGTCGGTGAGTGCGGCCGTCGCGCTGCTGCTGCTCGCGCAGGCGTCCCTCGCAGCCGAGATCACTCCCTCCCATCTGCTCGCCAGCGTGAAGATGGTGAACGGGGGGAACCGCTGCAGCGGAACGGTCTGCTATCGCGACCCGGATGCGGCATGGATTGTCTCCTGCGCCCACTGCGTTTCGGGCAAGCTCGGCAACTCCTGCTATTGGTACAACGGGGACGGCAGCTGGTTTATGGCCGAACTCGTGGCCTTTGACCGGGAACTCGATCTCTCGCTGTTCCGCTGCGATGAACCGGAGAAAACGCTGGGAGTGGCGTGGATCCTCGACGCCCCTCCCGCCGGCGATGCCGTCCGCTACGAAGCCTGCGGCTACACGGGGGTGGACGGCACCGGCAAGGGACCGTACTACAAGACCGTCACTCCGGTCGGCGACCTGCACTTTCGAGTCAACAGCGGTCCATTCGGAGCCGGCGACTCGGGCGGCGGCATCTACGGCGACGGCGCTCTCATCGGCGTCATCTCCTGCTGCGGCGGGCCGTCGAGCTCGTCCAGCAACACAAAGATGTACCCCTGGTGCAATCATCGCCAGCTCCGCGAGTTCGTTACGGAGCACGCCCCGCCCGTCCCCGCGGCCGCGCAGCGACAGCAGTACGAACAGCCTCCGCCGTGGACGCCCGAGCCGAACTTCGAGTTCAATCCGCCGCGCCCCGCTGCAAAGCCGGAACAGCACGATTCCGAGACGGCCCCCGCGGCGGACAGCCCGCCGCCGCCGCGCGAATCCAGCCTCGAATCCGATTCCGAAACCGAACTAACCCCGATTCCCGACCCGGGACGACAGGAGCGCATCGAGTTCCTGCAGGAGCAGATCGGCCTCCTCGAACGGCGCCTCGCCGAACTGTCGCATACGCCCGGTCCGGCCGGAGCCGACGGCCGCCCCGGCTCACCCGGCATTCCGGGACTTCCCGGCCCCGCAGGTCCCCCCGGACCGCCGGGAGAATCGGCGTACGAAATCGCCCGCCGGCACGGCTTTACCGGGACCGAGCCGGAGTGGCTCACCTCGCTGCAAGGCGCGACCGCGTCCACCGACCCGGCCGGCGCCCCCTACGAGGTGACCCGGGTGGAGATCGACTACGACCTGCTGGCCGATCTGGTCATGGCACGGATGTCCGCCAGCCCGACCGGCGCTCGCTGCCGCACGAACGCGAAGACCGTCGCATCCCTGCCAGTCTCGTCCCGACCCGCGGGCTTTCAGCCGGAACGCCACACAGCGCCGCCCCCCGCCGACGCGGGCACTGATTCCCAGCATCCCCTCATTCGGGCGCTGGTTTACTTCCTCACCCCCGAGTCCCCCGGCGCGGCCGGCAAGCCTTCCACGATTCTCGTCCGCGAACCCGCAATGAACTCGGTCGCTGAGTAGAAGTGCGGGAGGCTGGCTCGTGAACGATGTCGATGTATCGTCACGAGCCGCGACCGGCAGGGAGCGGAACGAACGGCAAACCGCTTCCTGCCGGGCGCGGCTCCTTCAACCGCATTCTCATCCAGCGCTTGCCGTCGCGGCCACAGTCTCCCATGATGACGAGACACCCGACCGGTATCTCGATCATGCCGCTCATTGCCATTCCGTCTGTCCTCCGCCGGGCGGTCCTGTTCCTGATGGCGTTCACTTCTACCCTGACTGCCCGCGGCGACGACGACGCGCCGACGATCCGGGTGATGAGCTTCAACATCCGCTACGGCACAGCCGCCGATGGCGAGAACCGCTGGGAGAACCGGAAGGACTTCGTGGTCGAAACCATCCGGAGTTTCGACCCCGATCTGCTCGGCACGCAGGAAACGCTGTCCTTCCAGCGGGACTATCTCCGCGAACAACTGCCCGGCTACGACGTCATCGGCGTCGGCCGCAACGATGGCCGCGAAGAGGGCGAGATGATGGCTCTGTTCTACCGGAAGGACCGGTTCGAGGAACTCGAGCACGGACACTTCTGGCTCAGCGAGACGCCGGACGTGATCGGCAGCAAGAGCTGGGACAGCTCCCTGCCCCGCATGGTCACCTGGGTATGCTTGCGCGACCGGCTTCAGCCCGACGCCCCGCCGATCACGTTCTTCAACACGCATTTCGACCACGTGGGCACCACCGCACGCCTTGAATCCGCGCGTCTGCTCCGCACGCGCATCGCCGCCGCCGCGCAGTCCGGTCCGGCGATCGTCACGGGCGACTTCAACGCCGGCGAGCCCAGTCCCCCGCACGAAGCCCTCTTCGGCACGGCCGGCGATGAGCCGTCGCCCGTCGTCGACGCATTCCGTCAGCAGCATCCCGACCGCAGCGCCGAGGAAGGCACCTTCTCAGGGTTTGCTGTGGACAACAGGTCCGGGCCGCGCATCGACTGGATCGGCGTCACGCGGGACTGGCACGTGCAGGAGTCCGCCATTGACCGCACGTCCCGGGACGGCCGGACTCCCTCGGATCACTTCCCGGCGACGGCGACCCTTTCGCGATAGCGACCAAGCCCGCGGCGGCCCGCTCACGGAAAGCGGCTCACTCGCTTGCGCTCCGCCGCGCATGAGACTTGGCTAACAGCGGCCCGATTACCGGTTCCGGCACAAACTCCCGCAGCTTTTCGGCCGCCGTCCCCTGCCCGAGGACCGCGATCTGCCGGATCACCGAACTCGAAATGTGCGAATGCCGTTCGCTCGCCATCAGAAACACGGTCTCGATCTGCGGCGCCAGCTTGTGATTGGCCAGCGCCATCGAGAACTCCGACTCGAGGTCCGACACGGTGCGGATTCCCCGCAGCATCACGGCCGCCGAGCACTTCTGCACGAAGTCGACCGTCAGCCCCTGGAACCGCGCCACGTCCACGTTCCCCGCGTCGGCGAACACGTCCCGCAGCAGTTCCACTCGTTCATCCGCCGTGAACCACGGATCTTTCTCGGGATTCACGCCGACGGCGACCGTCACGCGTTCAAAAATGCTGGCCCCCCGGCGAACGATGTCCTCATGCCCCAGCGTCACCGGATCAAAGCTGCCGGCATACACGGCATGACGCGAATCGAGCGTGCGTGTGGACATGTCGGCCAAAGATCAGTGCGCGCCGGGAAGAGAAGGCATGCGGAGTCACGAATCTACACCAGTTCCCATCCCGCCGCCACAGCATCGGCGTCATCCCGCCTCCAACTCATCGATCGATCGCGGCCAGTCCTGCTTGAGCAAGCGCGACAGCGAACGATCCGCCAGCAGCTTTCCGTTTGTCTGGCAGCGCGGGCAGTAATTGGTCTCGTTGTCGGCGAACCGGATCCGCTGCACCTGAGTGCCGCAATCCGGGCAGGGCTCGCCGTAACGTCCGTGAACCGCCATCTCCGGGCGGAACGCCGTCACCTTCGTCGGAAACCCGTCGCCGGTCTGTTCGCGCAGCCGGTTGGTCCATTCCGTCAGCACCGAACGTGCGGCTGCGAACAGGCGCGCGATCTGCGCGTCGTCCAGTCTCTGTGTCAGCTGCACGGGAGACAACCGGCTGCGGTGCAGAACCTCGTCGGAGTACGCATTCCCGATGCCGCTGAACAGCCGCGGATCGGTCAATGCCCGCTTGAGCGTATGGTTACGGTTTCTGAGTGCGACCGCGAACTCATCGAGCGTGCACGTGAGCACTTCCAACCCGCCCGGATTCATCGCGTCGACGGCCGCCGCACCGCGCACAAGGTGCAGCGACGCCCGTTTCTTCGAGCCCGCCTCTGTCAGCAGCAGTGTCCCGCTGGAGAACCTGAGCGCCGCCAGTCCCAGCTTCGCCGGCACCACCGCATCGGCGCTCTTCCACTGCAGACGCCCGGCGATCATCAGGTGCATCACCAGCCACAGGTCCCCCTCCAGACCGATCGCGATCCGTTTTCCGATCCGCCGCAGTTTCTGAACTTCGCGGCCCGCAGCCGCATCCAGCGGCGGATCGAATGTCCGTACGACGAACGGGTTGCGCACCTCCACCCGTTCCAGCACGCGCCCGACGATTCGCGACTGCAGCGCCTCCAGATAGACAGTGATGTCCGGCAATTCGGGCATTCGGTGCGACTCATGCTCTGCACCGATTCTCAGCCGCGGGAGACTGCCTGTCCAGCCGCGGGAATCCGGCAACGGTCGCCGACCGCGTCCGCTTAGAATGTCGAAAGAGACTGCAGACGGCAGGTCCGTGCTTCCCAGGGCTGGTTCGAGGAGAAGTCCCGATGTCCGATTTCAAAGTGACCGAACTCAGTCCCGAGATCGACTTCGGCAACCTGCCGTTCTGGGACGTGGTGATCATCGGGGCGGGACCTGCCGGGCTGACCGCCGCTCTCACCACCGCCCACCGCGGTCTCACCACGCTCATCGTTGAAGCCAAGGACCGTCCCGGCGGACAGCCCCAGTTCCTGTACGCCGACAAGCGGATCGTCGACGTCCCCGGCTTCCCCGACGGCGTCACCGGCGAGGAGTTATCGGCCCGGGTCTACCGCCAGGCGGTCAACGCGCTCGTTCAGTTCCGCTTCAACGAAGAGCTGCACACGATCGAGGACACCGATCAGGAGGAGAAAGGGGACGTCCTCAAGCGTGTTGTCACCGATCGCAGCTCTTATCTCTGCCGCAAGGTGATCCTCGCCGTCGGACTGCTGCACTATCCGCGGCGACTGGGCGTTCTCGATGCGCTCGAATCTCCCAAGGTGTTCTACAAGATGCCCAAGATCGGCGCGTATGAAGGCGCCCGCGTGACGGTCGTCGGTGGCGGAGACTCCGCACTCGACGCGGCCGTGATGGCGCTCGAACGGGGCGCTCACGTGGACGTCATCGTCCGCGAGGAGGAACCGGTCGGAAAGGCGGATTCCGTCCGCCGCGTCCGGGAGTCCGGAGGCACGGTCCACCTCAAAGCCGAGATTGAGTCCGCCGGGTTCGATGCCGGCCGCATGCAGTTCCATCTGACCACCGGCACAGTCCTGCCGGCGGATTACGCCATCGTGCAGATCGGCTTCCTCTCGGCCAAAGAGACCTTCGAACGGCTGAAGCTGAAGCTCAACGCCGACGGCAGCATCGCGGTCGATCCCTACTTCGAAACCAGCCGCAAGGGCATCTTTGCCGTCGGCGACGTCCACGGCGACATCAAGCTCGTCGCGGTCGCCTGGGCGGAAGGGATCCAGGCGGCGATCTACGCGTTCAAGGAGATTACCAGTCCCTACTGGCTGAACGAAAAGCGCCTGCGGGACATGAAGATCAGCCTGATCGGCGAAAAACTGGCGGCCGACGCCATTCGGAAACATTAAGCCCGGACCGGCCGTCATCCCCTGCAACGGCGCGACCCGACACGGAAAGTCTCGGATGCCGGCCTCCCTGCGACCGATGTATCCGGATGGAAGAGACTTCGTTCGTGTCAGGAGCCCTTTCGCATGACTGCTTGTCTGACGTCCGGCAGCGCTGTAGAGTCGCCCCCTGCCGTCGGGCGCGACGAGCGGGGGACATTGCGACGAATGCTGGAAGTCCGGACGTACGAGGGTGATGCGGCAACGCTCAGCGAGTTTATCGGCTCGGTGTGGCGCGCCACCTACGCCGGAAAGATGCCGCTCCCCATCTGGGACGCCCCCTATTTCAACTGGCAGCTGCTCTGGAGACCGCCGTCTGAACGCCCGTACTGCATGGCCGCGTACGACGGAAAGCGACTGGTCGGCACGCTGCTGGGCGAGGAGTTCCGCTTCCGCTGGCTCGATCGCGAACACATCGGCACGCAGGGGAGTTGGCTCAGTGTGGATCCGGAATACCGCCGCCAGGGAGTCGCCGCTCTCCTCCGCGACGATCTCGTGAAGCGGCACAAGGACCGCAACGCCGATTTCCAGATCGGCTACGGCTACAACGGCTCCCGGCTGTCGATGGGCCCCAAGTTCTGGAAGACCTTTCCTAAAGAGACATTCGTCCCCAACAGTCTCGGATTTCGTGCGCGAGTCCTGAACTACGCCGCAGTCGCCGACTGGGAACTGAGCCGCTGGGAAAGCATCGGCGCGAAGATGCTCGGCTGGTGGCAGAAGTGCGCCGCCCGTTATCAGCCCGACCCACACGTCCGCCCCTACCAGGACCACGACCTCCCGGCCTGTCTCGAATTGAGCCACGCGCTGCTCGACTCGGTGCAAGCGGGCATCGTCTGGGAGCGGGACCGTCTTGGGCATCAGCTCTCGTACAAGGGATACCCGCGCACGCTTGTCTACGAACTCGACGGCGTCGTCTCCGGCTTCGTCAACTATCACGTCCTCAACTTTCTCGGCCGGACGACGATCTCCGTAGCCATGATCGACCTCTTCGCTCCCGGCGAACTGCCGGCCTCCGCCGCCCGCGGACTCATGCAGACCGCGCTGCGCAGCATGGCCGACGAAGGGGTTGCGCTCTGCCTGATCCTGCGGACGCCGTGCTTCCCCGCCGGCATCCTCTGGCGAACCGGCTTCATCCCCCGCCCGGCCGACCAGGCCATCCTCCTCACGCGGATGAATCCCGCATTCGAACTCAACGGGGCAAAGCGGTTCCACCTTCTCTGGCGCTAGCCAAGTATTAGGACGTCGTTGTCCCTTCGACGCGCTCCCCTGCGGGTCGCGGCTGAACGGATGGATTCGCGGGATGACGAACTCGAATTGACGCTCCCGCGGCTCTTCCCCTACAACGCCGCCGCTCTGGAGCGCCCCTTGTGAAGATTCGCAGCCCCCGTCTGATCCGCTTCGCGGCCCGCATCCTCGCGACCGCGTTCCGGCTGCACTTCCGCACAATGCGGCTCGACATCGATACGCACCCCGGCACCTCCCCGTACGAACCGCCGGGCGACAGCCGCTACCTGTATTGCCTCTGGCACGACGGCATCGTCGGCTGGGTCTTCTCCCGTCCGTCATTCGCCGTGGCCGGACTCGTCAGCCGGCACGCCGACGGCAGTTACCTCGCCGATGGCATGCAGATGGTGGGCGTGACTCCCATTCGCGGGTCGAGCCGTCGCGGCGGCGCAGCGGCCCTTCGCCAGATGCTCGACGCCGCCGCCGACTACCACATCGCCATCGCCACCGACGGCCCTCTCGGCCCCCGGCACGAGGTCAAGGAGGGCATCATCTACCTCGCCTCGCAATCCGGCCGCGGCATCATCCCCGCCGCTTTCGACGCCCGGCTCGCGTGGCGCCCCTGGGGCCGCTGGACCGATCTCATTCTTCCGTCCCCCTGGTCCCGCACCTACATCCGCGCCGGAGAGCCGATCTTCGTCCCACCCGGTTTGAGCCGCTCGGACCTGGAGCCCTACCGCCTGCAGGTGCAGCACGCCATGGACGAACTGACCGAGCAAGTGCGCATCCTCGCCGGTCGCCCCGATCCCGCCCCCGCCCCCGCTCCCGTCGCCGTCCCCCACGACGATCACGCTGCCGCCCCCGCGCACCGCCGCGCCGCCTGACGCACGCCTGCGGAACCAGCGCCCAGTCAGGAAGCGTCTCTCGGATTGCAAACGGAGTTTCTCCGTCCGCGCCCGCAATTGAATCATTGCCCCTCCGGCGCACCCCTGCTACAGTTGCCGGAATCCCCCGCATCGCTGCCGGTCCACTGCCGTGCACATCGTCGCCCGTCCGACGGGCTTGCCGGGGCCGCCACCATCACGCAGAAACTGGAGAGGAAACGGCCGTACATGGGAGTTAAGCAGTCAGGAAAAGGTCGCCGCAAGCTGGGCCGCAAGAAACGCCGCAATCGCGCCAAGATCCGCCATCGCAAGTAGTCCAAAGTCGCAGGCACACTCCCGTGTGCCGTCCGCTGCGCCTGCGAAGTCGCTGACCAACGCACGGGCCGGCGCCACGTGTCTCGTCACCGGACACGCTCCTCGCGACGCGGGCCGCGCAGATTAGAACCGCTTCCGGAGTCCGACCTCCGGAATCTCCATGGCGCGACGACACCGTCGCGCCGCCTCGACGGGAGCCGCATGTCCACTCGCCTCCCCGACTATCTCCTGCGCGACGCCGAAGACCTCCAGCAGGGGCACAGTGTCACAGTCACCGTCGTCGAGGACGCCGCGGCCCTCGCACGCCGCATGGCGGATGACATCCTCTCTGTCATTCGCTCCGCCTCCGCCCCGACGCTCATTATTCCCGTCGGGCCCGTGGACCAGTTCCCGATCCTCGCCGACCTCATCAATCGTGAGCGCATCTCGCTGGCACAGACCGTCTTCATCAACATGGACGAGTACCTTGCCGACGACGACGCCTGGATTCCGCTCGATCATCCGCTCAGCTTCCGCGCTTACATGCAGCGCGCGTTCTACGACCGCATTGATTCCGCTCTCGCCCCGCCCCCCGGGCACCGCGTCTTCCCCGATCCCGCCCGTCTCGGCGAGGTCCCGCGACTGATTGAACAGCGCGGCGGAGTCGACGCCTGTTTCGGCGGCATCGGCATCAACGGCCACATCGCCTTCAACGAGCCCCCCGAACCCGGCGAGACGATCTCCACAGACGAATTCGCCGCACTGCCGACGCGCGTCCACCCCCTCTCCCGCGAGACGCGCACCATCAACGCCAATACCGTCGGCGGCAGCCTCGAAGTCGTCCCCCGCCGCTGCGTCACCGTCGGCCTGTGCGAAATCCTCGCCGCACGCCAGCTGCGCCTCTACTGCAACCGTCCCTGGCAAAGCGCCGTCATCCGCCGCGTCCTCTTCGGCCCGATCAGCCCTGACTGCCCCGCGTCCCTGATCCGCCGCCATCCGAGCGCATTCCTGACGATCACCACACAGGTCGCCGCACGGCCCGACATCGCATTGCGGTGACCGGGTCACCCGTCGGCGGATCTCACATCGAATTGCACCGGCACATTGACTTGCGTCCAGCACCCCCGATTCGGGATGCTCACGGTATCGCAAATCGTTCTCAGTCGCACATTGCACTTCAGGATTCCGCCATGCCGCTCACGTTCCGCCGCATGCGATGTCCCGTCCTCGCGCTCCTCACGCTGACACTCCTCGTCGCGTTCCCGAGTCAGCCCGCTGCCGCACAGAACCGCTCACGACAACCGCGCACCGAAGACTCCGGACCCCCCAGCCCGAAGCTCTACAAATCCCCGAACTTTCACGTCATGACCGACCTCTCCGCCGAGGAGGCCGACGCTCTGCTCACGCGCCTGGAGACGATGCTCAAGCTCGTCTCCGCCTACTTCGGGCGCCGCAACACGCGCACCATCGAGATGTACGTCATCGATGACTTCGCTCACTGGCCCGAGGCCACCCTCGCCGGCATGGACCCCGACGGCGTTCAGTCCGTCCGCGGCGGGGGCGGGCTCACCATTACGCAGGTCATCAGCAGCGGCAACCAGTTCATCAGCAAGGCCGTCGTCTACGCCGGCGCGGACCACGGCACGCCCCAGCACGAGGCCGTCCATGCCTATTGCGGGCATGCCTTCGGCGAGACCGGCCCCGTCTGGTATTCGGAAGGCATGGCCGAGGTCGGCAACTACTGGGTCGAGAACGACAAGAGCGTCACCGCCGACCCCCGCGTCATCCGGTACCTCAAGTCGGACGAACCCAAACCCCTCAACGACATCGTCAACAACCCGCTCGAAACCACCGGCGACTCCTGGCAGAACTACGCCTGGCGCTGGGCCCTCTGTCACCTCCTCGGCTTCAACGAGAACTACACCGACCGCTTCAAACCGCTGGGGCTCGCATTGCTGGCGAAGCGGGACGTCGATTTCTGGCAGGTCTACGGCACGCAGTCGGAGGAGATCGAGTTCGAGTACAAACTCTTCCTCGCCGACATGGACGCCGGCTACCGCTGCGACCTCTGCAGCTGGGACTGGAAAACAAAGTCCCGCGGCCTCCAGGGCTCCGCCAAGGTCCAGTCCATCATCCGCGCCGACCGCGGCTGGCAGGCCTCGCGCCTCAAACTCTTCGCCGACACCACCTACGCCTACGAGGCCACCGGCGACTGGACGATCTCCGACGAAGCCGCAGACAAAGACCTCACCGCCGACGGCGCCGACAACGGACGCGGCCGCCTGGTTGGCGTCATCTTCAAGGACTACACCCTCAGCGAACCTTTCGACCTCGGCACAACCGGACAGTTCACTGCGCCGACCGACGGCGACCTCTTCGTCCGCTGCCGGGACGACTGGAACAGCATCGCCGACAATGAAGGCCGCATCACTCTCAAGATCACCCTCGGCGATTCCGCAGCGCGTTCAACAGAGTGATGACGCTACAGCACGCTCATCCCTCATTGCAGCAGTTTGTGAATCGCCGCTTCAACCGACGCCTGGCAGGGACCGGTCAGTGACCAGGTCTGCTCGTAGCCGCCCCGGTCCGAATAGATCGTATCGGGTCCGTAGTACCACACGCCGCAGTCCCCGTACCCGGCGACACAGGTGAATGCACCGTCGCGCGAATTCTGCTGAGCGAATAGCTGGAATTCCACAAACGGTTCGCCCGGCAGGTGGACGATGTCGAGCGGCCCGATCCTCATGCGGGACGCTGTGCCCTGATGTCCGGCCTCGAGACGCTGACGGAACGAGAGAAAGCAGGCCGCCTTGAGGCGCGTACTGAACGGCTGGTCCAGGTGCAGTTGCTGCTGCAGCACCGCGGCCCCGGCCGTTCCTTCGTCGCGAACCGCGAACCCGATCTCCGCCAGGTCCCAGGTGATCTCGGCCGGATCGAGCGCAGCCAGTTCGATCGTCAGGTCCGGCTCCGCGTCGCCGCTGCGCCGCATTGCATCGAGCAGACGCTCGGCCAACTGCGCTCTGTTCTCAATCGTCCCGTCGTTGAACTTTCCAACCGTGATATTGCCCCCGCAGCCGGTGAAGTACATCGTAAACACACCGGACGACTGCTCCACCTGCTCGCGCGCCATCCCGACGCAGTCCCAGGAAATGCGGCCGTCTCCGTAGAACGTCTGCGGATGCGTCGCGTAGTAATGGAACCACGCGACGGCGTCTTCGCCGCTGAAGAACGAGACCGTCCGCAGCCACGGGTCGATCAGTCCCACGTCGGCGTCGCGAATGTCCGCGTCGCGGGTCAAGCTCGCTCGCACGCCGATCGAGCCGTCCGGCAGCCGCACCCGACGGTTCGAGGCGACCTCCTCGACTCGGGCCTTCGTGCAGGCAATGCGCGTGACGCTCCGCATTCCGTCCAGCGATGCCCGAACCGCGTCCGCCGCCTCAACCGCGATCCGCTCGGTGAACTCGACATGCTCCCGGAATCGGGCACTCTCCGCCCCGAACAGAATCCGCGCCGCGTCGGCATCCAATACCGGCGCTGTATGCTGATGCAGCGACTGCAGCGCGACTCGCTCCGGCGTCGTCCCGGCTGCCTCGGCCAACTCTTCCCGCAGCCTCAAATCACTGGAATTGCAGATCCCGCAGTAGTCGATGGCCGCGATCACACACGTTTCGGCCCCCGCCTCCAGCACAACCCCTTTCAACAGCAGCGGATGTTCGACGCTCTCCACACGCGGCATAAACCCCACGCACGGCCCCTCCCCCTCCGCTGGCGTCACGTCCGCAACGAACGTGGCGATCCGCAACTCGGCTCCCGATATGCGCTGCGCGCCTCCCGGCGCGAGGCCCATCAGCACCTGAAATACCAGCAACAGGCTGTGTCGCGATGAATGCGTCTGCAACTGCGAACTCCTTAAGCTCGGTTCCCAATAGTATGCGAAGGCTGGATGTGAGTCGCCACGAGGTCGTCTGAATGGTCTTCAACGACCCGTACCGGGAACGGGTCCGCGGCGAACCAGTCTCACGCATTCCCCGGGCAAATGGTCGGGAGTATCGAACCGCTGTATCAACAGCTTGCAGACGTTCAGACGGTCCCTCGTGCGCAGGTGCCTGCCAAATGTCGCGGACCGCTAATCCGATGAGGCGCGTCGTCGCCACCGGCACGACCCCGGGGCTACACTGGTCCCAGCAGTATTGCGTCGTGCCGAATCCGGCCGACGACTGGCGCAACTCCAACGATCCTCGGAACCCGATCCGGACAGGGGCAGCTTCATGAGCCCGCGGCGTACCCGACCAACGGTGATGCTCCTGGTCGCACTCGCCGTCGTCGCCGGCTGGGCCGCCTGGTCCACAACTCGCGTCTCCAATGAGGAGCTGCTGCAGCAGGCGCGCCAGGCCTATGCTCGCCACGATTTTCCCGCCGCGGAAGCCGCCTGCCGCCAGCTCCTGCAGCGCTCTCCCGCTTCCGCCGAAGGCTTGCTGATCGCCGCACGCACGGCGCGAGAACAGAGCCGCTTCGACGATGCCCTCGCGCACTATCAGCGTCTCGAAGAACTCTCCACTTCCGTTTCTCCCGACATTCTCGTCGAGATCGGCGAACTGCTGCAGTTCCACCTCCACCAGGCATCCGACGCCGAGGCCCGCTACCGGCGGGCGCTCCAGCGGAATCCCGATGAAGTCCAGGCCATCAATCGGCTGGCCGTGTTGTTATGCACGGAAGGTCGTGGCTGGGAAGCTCTCGACCTCCTGCGGCGCCAGATCCTCCTCCGGGAGTTCACCTCCGACCACCTGCTGCTCGTCGGCAGCGGCGATCCGGTCATCGAAAGCCCCGCGCGCATCGACGCCTTCCTCGACAGCGACCCCGACGACGTCCTGCCGCTCATCATGCGCGCCCGCGAGCAGATCCGCAGCAACCCCACGACTGACACGCGCGAACTGCTGGAGCGGATCCTCGCCGTCGCCCCTCAGCAGGTCGAGGCACAGGCCCTGCTGGGAAGAACTCTTTACGACCTCGACGATGGCCCTCGCTTCATCCGCTGGCATGCCGCCGCCCCCGAAGAGCATCCGCAGGTCTGGTATGTGCGCGGCCTGTGGGCGCGGCGCCGCGGCGAGGACCGTGTCGCCGCCCGCTGCTTCGCCGAGTCGCTGATGCGGGAGCCGACACAGAGACTCCCGCACTATCAACTGGGACAAACGCTGGTCTCCCTCGGAGAACACCAGCAGGCCGCCCCGTTCCTGCAACGCGCCGAAGACATCCTCGCTGCCGAACAGTCGCTGAACGAAATCTTCCACGCCCGGAACGATCTCCCCGCCATGCGCCGCCTCACGGCACAGCTGCAGCATCTGGGTCGCCGCCGCGAAGCATGGGCCTGGTGTCAGATCGCGCTTTCGCTCAATCCACAGGCAACGTGGGCACAACAGAGCGCCGCGGAACTGGAACCCGCCATGTCGGAGCAGACCGGCTGGGTCGTCGCCGACGCCCGCCTCGAACTCCAGTCCGACTGGAGCCGCTTCCCGCTGCCAGCCTGGAGCGACTCGGAGGAGTCCTCGATTCCCGCACCGCTCTCGCCTGCCAATGTGCGCTGGGTCGATGTCGCTCACTCTCTCGGAATCCGCTTCCAGTTCGACAACAACGACGCTCAACGCACCGAAGGTCGCCGCATGTTCGAGCAGCTCGGCGGCGGAGTCGCCGTCTTCGATCTCAATGCTGACGGCTGGCCGGATCTCTACTTCGCCCAGGGCTGCGACTGGCCGGTGACGGGCGACGGGCCGATCGACCGAATTTACCTCAACGCCGGCGGCGCCGCGGCGCGGGACGTCACGCTCTCCACGGGCATCGCCGAAGCCGGATTCTCGCAGGGCGTGGCGGCCGGCGACTTCGACGGCGACGGTTTGGACGACCTCTACATCGGCAACGTCGGGCGGAACCGCCTCTTCCGAAACCAGGGGGACGGCACTTTCATCGACGTGACCGAAGAGTCCGGAACAGCCGGCAACGAGTGGACATCCAGCTGCCTGATCGCCGACCTCAACGGCGACGCACTGCCCGACATCTATTCCGTCAACTATTTGAGCGGAGAGGACGTCTTCGACCGCCGCTGCCCCATTGGTGACGGCCGCCTGCGCAGCTGCTCCCCGGGCGTCTTCGATGCGGCGCAGGATCAACTGTTCCTCAACCTCGGCGATGGACGCTTCCTCAATGTCACGATGGAAGCCGGCATCGTCGTCCCTCACGGGAAGGGACTTGGCGTCGTTGCCGCGGATTTCGCCGGCGAGGGGCGACTCGACCTGTTCATCGCCAACGACCAGACCGCCAATCTCCACTTTCAGAATCGCACGACGACTCCCGGTGGTCCCCCGCGGTTCCAGGAGTCCGCCGCCGCCAGCGGCCTCGCCTTCGACGGGGACGGCCTGAGCCTGGCCTGCATGGGCATTGCGGCGGGCGACGCCGACGGGGACGGGCTATGCGACCTGTTCGTCACCAACTTCGCCAACGAATCCAACACGCTCTACCGGCAGTCCCCCCAGGCCGTCTTTCGCGACGTCACCCGGCAGGCCGGCCTCCGCGACGCCGGCTTCGACATGCTCGGCTTCGGGACACAGTTCCTCGACGCCGATCTCGACGGATGGCTCGACCTGCTGCTCGTCAACGGCCACGTGGATGATTTCACCTTCCGCGGCCAGTTGCACGAAATGCCGCCGCAGTATTTTCACAACGCAGGCGAGGGGCAGTTCGTTCCGATCGACGCAGCCGCACTCGGTCCCTACTTCGAGGGAAACTACCTCGGCCGCGCAGTCGTCCGACTCGATTGGAATCGGGATGGGCGTGAAGACTGCGCCGTCACTCACCTCGAAACTCCTGCCGCGTTGCTGCTGAACGAGACCCCCGTCGCCGGCAGCTTTCTCGCCGTCAGACTCTGCGGAACCCTCAGCGAACGGGACGCGATCGGGACGCGCCTCCAGATCACCGCCGCCGGCCGCTCGTGGACACAGCAACTGACGGCGGGCGACGGCTACCTCGCCTCCAACGAACGGCGGCTCGTCTTCGGTCTCGGCGACGCCGCGCAGATCGAACGCCTCGTCGTCCGCTGGCCGTCCGGCACGGTTCAGGAGTTCTCGGACCTCCCGATCGACTCCGAGGCGCTGATCGTCGAGGGGAGGTCCCCGCTTATTCGGGAAGCATCAACGCCGACAACGTCTCTCGTTCAATGACCACCAGTCGGCTGCCAGCAGGCACGTTCAGCAGTTCGCTCACCAATCCCGACGGCCAGCGCACTTCCACACGATCGGCGAACTCCGCCGCTCCCAGTCCGAACAGCAGCCTTCGATCGTTGCTGGCCTGGTACCCGTCGCCGGCCGTCAACTGCTGCGTCATCATCCGTCCCTCCGCTTCCACGGTGACGACCGTCCCGACCGCCTCGCGACTGGAGACACAACCCACCAGCTGCACGCTCAGCCCGCGTCCGGCGACGGGAGTCGTGTTGGTCAATAGGGCCGCGGGTGCATCCAGATGCGTGATGCAGAGATCCGCCAGCCCGTCACGGTTCCAATCCAGTCGCGCCAGCCCGCGCCCCAGGTACCGCTTCTCGAAGTATCCGCCCGACGCCCGTGGATCGATCTCCTCGAACTCTCCGCGTGCATTCCAGAACAGCTGCGGGCGCATCTCGTAGTCCCGCCCTGTATCGCTCAGATC
Source organism: Planctomycetaceae bacterium (assembly GCA_041940305.1). Lineage (GTDB taxonomy): Bacteria > Planctomycetota > Planctomycetia > Planctomycetales > Planctomycetaceae > JBGTSJ01. The sequence continues at coordinate 418,686 of JBGTSJ010000002.1, read as the reverse complement.
ATCGACATCACCGTTGGTCACTACCAGGTCGTCACGGCCGTCGAGGTCGGCGTCCAGAAACTGCGTGCCGAAGCCCAGCAGTTTCAGGCTCGGCTCATGCAAGCCCGCCCGCCGCGTCCCGTCTTCAAACAGTCCTCCCGACCGCTGCACAAACAGTGTGTTGGACTCGTTGTGAAAGTTTGTGACGAACAGGTCCAGCAGCCCGTCCTGATCGGCGTCCCCCGCGGCCACTCCCATGCACGCTTCGGGACGCCCGTCTTCATCCAGCGCCAGCCCCCGCGGAAACGCTTCCTCCACGAATCGGATCTCGCCGGCCCCCGCCGCATGCTGCGGCACAAAGAAGAAATTGGGAACGGCGTCATTCGCGATGAACAGGCTCAGCCGTCCGGACCCGTCGAAATCGCCGGCGACGACTCCCAGGCCCTTCCCATTGGGAACCACGATGCCGCTCGTCGCGGTCACGTCCTCAAACCGGCCATCGCCCAGGTTGACGTACACCCGGTCCTGAGCCGCCTCAAACTGCCGCGGAGAACAGCTGCGCACCTTGCCATCGGCGTCGGGGCACACCCGTTCGAACACGTCGTCCCCTCGCAGGTAGTTGACGGCATAGACGTCGGGCAATCCGTCTCCGCTCAGGTCAGCCAGCAGGCCGCTCGTCGTCCAGTCCGCGCCCGCCACGGCATTGGCCCCCGCCGAGAACGTGCCGTCGCCATTGTTCAGCCACAGTCGGTTCGCTCCGATGTTCCCCACGTAGACATCGCAGAACCCGTCTGCATTCACGTCCCCCACGCTCACGCCCTGTCCGAAATCCGCTTCCGCTATCCCCGCCGCTGCGGAGATCTCGAAGAATCGTCCGTCACCGGTATTGCGGTACAGCGCGTCGCTCTCCGCCGCCGGATCGCTCCCCGGCGGCCACGGACATCCCTGCGTCAGGAACAGGTCCGGCCGGCCGTCGGAATCGTAGTCCGCCACTCCCACGCCGCCGCCGGTGAACTCGTACATCCGCCGCGTCGGCGCACGGCCACGCGATCCGTTGTTGTATGCGAACTCGATCCCCGCCCGTGCCGCATCATCAACAAACGACACGACCGGTGCACGCTGCGACGTGGGTCCGGTCGCTGATGAATTTGCAATCGCCCGCTCGATGTCGGCCTCTACGTCCGGTGCTGCTCCCCTCGCCAGGTCGGCGATCCCCGTCGGCACGGCCTCCGGAGCCGTGCGGGTCAACGGCAACCCGGCCAGCCGTTGCCGCAGTCGTCCGGCCGCGTCGCGCGCCGCCGGTGAACTCACTGACCGCAGCCGCTGCCATCCGTACGCTTCCCATAGCAGCCCAAGCTGCTCTGCCTCCCAGGCCGCCGCATCGACATGCGACAGGTCCTCCCCGGTCCAGGCCACCTTGACCTCGCTGAAGTAACTCTCCAGCCGTCTCGCGCGCTCCAGCAACTCCCCCGCGACGTCCTCTCGTTCGACCTCCGGCAGCAGTTGCGACAGTTGATACACCGCACGTTCGTGAGCCGGATCGATCATCGCCGCCTCGGCAAAGCAACGGACCGCTTCCTCAATCCGGTCCCGCCGTGCATACCACTCTCCGCGCAGCATCCAGATTGCGGGATGCCCGTCGGCTTCATCCGGCAGTCCCGCGTTCCACTGCAGAAAGGCGCGGTCGCCACCCCCGTCCAGCCGCAGACGCCCCAGCTGCGCGTGCGCCTCCACCAGGTCGGGCCGCGCGCGGGTCACCTCCCCCAGCAGCCGCTCCGCCTCACCGTACGCCTGACGTTCCCGCGCATCCCGCGCGGCTGCCAGCATCACCAGCGGGTCATCGGGCGCGGCCGCGAGGTACTGCGCCAGTTCGTCCTGGTTCTCCTGGACCGAGTCCCCCATCGCCAGCAGAAACAGATGCAGAGGCTGGTAGGCGTCCTGCCGGATCAGCGCCAGCCGAAACGGTCGCGCCTCCCACGCCCGGCTCGACAAACCCAGGATGTACGACAGCCGCCCGATCGCCTGCCGATTCTCCGGGTCCTGGGCGTACGCCCTCTGGAACTGCTCCTCAGCGGCCGACAACCGCCGCAACTCGACCAGCAGAATGTTCCCGGCGATGCACCGCGCCGCGACGGAATCGCGGCTGCCGTCATCCGGAACATGCTCCAGAAGTTCGAGCGCCGCATCAAGTTCCCCGGCCCGCCCCGCGGCTTCGCCCGCCAGCAGCCATGCCTCCGCCAACTCCGATGCCTCCGCCGCCTCCTCCGCCAGCCGCCAGGCCCGTACGAAATCGCCTTCGCTGAATGCCTCTCGCGCCGTCCCAAGTTGACGGCTGGCATCCGGGCGCAGCAGGCGATTTGCGATCACCGCGCACCCGGCGACGGCCAGCACGACCGCGCCCCAACGCAGAATCTGGCGGCGCACGGACATGCTGATTCAACACACGTGGCCGGACCGAACACCCCCCGCGACCGGGTGGATCACCGTGACTGCTCGTTGAAGCGTCACGGCTTCATTTCGATCGGAAACGTGTTCTCCCCCTCGGCAACTTCGACCTTCAGATCGGTCGTCATTTCGCTGCGGTACTTTTCAGGAATGTTCGGATACTCCTTCGGCTCGTAGGCCACGTCCGGGCTGGGGGCCGGCTCCGGCGGAGGCAGCACGAACACCGAGTACGCCCCGACCGGCAACGGCTCCTCCAGCCGAAACGCCCCCTGGGCGTCCAGCGTCGTCGCGCCCCCCTCCCCCGTCGATTGCGAGTACAGTTGCACTCGCCCCTCCGTCACTGGACTGCCGTCGAACGTGACGGTGCCCGAAACTGTCCCGGTCGGCCCCACCTCCTTGGCCGGCTCGCCGCAACCGGAGAAGATCCAACCGCAAGTCATGGCGACGAACAGCACCGCTCGCCCTCGATTCATCCCTCGTCTCCTTGAGTCTCTTATGATTGGCAGAGGCTGCCATTGTCGCAGCCGCAGATTTTTCTGTCGAAAGCACACTGCCCCGGCGGATCTCGCCGGGGCAGTCATTCAGCCACAGGTGGCGACGAAGTCGCGCCATCTCAGATCACTTTGATCACCACTCGCCCATCGGCACGCGGTCATCCTTCGCGCAAGCCTGGCGGAGCAGTCCGAAGTCGATGTTCTCCGACACGAACTTGACGGAACCGTCCCCCAGCAAGCCGTGAATCCCCCCCTCATGGTACGAGTTCAGGATCGTGTTCCCCGTCCATGTGTGGTCGGCGCCCGCTGACGGATACACATTGTAGTTGATCGGGTAACGAACAGCGGTCGTTCCCGTGCCCCAGTGCGTGTCGGCCGGCGGAGCCACTGCACCCGATCCCGACCAGCCGCCGTAGTAGTTGTTGCTGATGTCGTGCGTCGCCACATCGCCCGACTGTTCGGCCACGATCATCGTGTTCGATGTCCCATCGCCGAGGTCCCGGATTCGGGTGATCAGAAACGGAACGATCGTGCCGTTCCGGCAGTAGATCGATCCGTACGAACCCGCGCCGCACATGCTCGCATTCGGCGGAACGGACGGGTCGGGAGTCGCACCGGAAATACCGACGTAGCGGATGCACTGACCGAACAGCGGATTGTTGTATGCACTTCCAGGAGGCGGCGTATTGTTGTTAGTCGGAAGCCTCCCCGACGGACAGTTGTAGACGTCCACCACATGACGCGAAAGAGCGCCCACGCCCGCGTAGCTGTTCCCGAGGAAATTGCCGTTCGTCATGTCCAACTGGTTGTACAGCGGGGCCTGATCGAGAAACGGCAGAATGAACACACGCCAGTTGGGCTTCGAAACCGCCCCTGCCGTGGACAGCGGAAACGTCTTGTGCACGTCGTGGTAGTTGTGAATCGCCAGCCCGATCTGCTTCATGTTGTTCTTGCACTGCGTCCGACGCGCGGCTTCGCGCGCCTGCTGCACGGCCGGCAACAGCAGGGCGATCAGAATCGCGATGATCGCAATGACCACCAGCAACTCGATCAGTGTGAAAGCCTTGCGGCTCACGGGTTGTGACATCTCGCACCTCCGAAGTCAGAGAGAAATGGAACGGCCTAACCGATCTGCGGCGAAGCCAATAAGTCCAACGAAAACCTGGTGAATGCGGGACCTGCCAAATTGAGGGCCTCGATCCACAAGAAATGAGCGTACCAGCGTCGGTTAATCTAAAGTTAATGAACCTTGAGTGTCAATCATTGCAGCATCGGTGCGCATGCGCGCTGCAGCGCAGGATACCGGTGAATCGACGTCGGCTCGGTGGTGCGATCACGAAAAACCGGGAGACGCCGATGGGGCCATTGCGGGGAGGGATCGGGGCGGGGTGGCGCTGTGCGCGGACTCGGCGATCTGCACCGGAAGCATCAGACTCCGCATCAGAGAATTTCATGCCACTCCGCTGAAAAACACAACTCTCGCAGAATCATGCTCAATCTCGTGAGACCCTGCCCGCGCGGCTTGCTGCGTCCGGCGGCATACTGCTGATTTCCCACGCAATCCTTTCGCGTCGATCACCTATCTCTCAGAACCCCGGCGTCTGCGAGGCGGGCGTCGGCTTGCGGGACAGGCGGTCCTTCTCGGGCTGCGGGGCCTCTCCGGCAGCGGGCTCCTGCGGGAGGATCAGGTCCAGCATTTCGAGAAAGCGGCCTTCCGCAGTGGCGCGGTCGCCATTCTGCAGCGAACTCTCCCCCTGCTCCCGGAGCATCGCCAGCATCCAGGTGTCGTCCGATTGCCGCCGTGCGGCGGTCAGAGCGCGCTCCGCCAGCACCTGCCCGGCAGCGCGGGTCTCGGGATGCTGCAACGCTTCGCGCGCCACGATCCAGAGAGGCAATTGTGCCTTCGCCTGCGCCCGCTGGCGCGAATTGGGCCGCTGGCCCTCCGCCAGTTCGTCGAGAGGTTGAGCCTCCGCCTGTTCGACCAGTGACTGCGTCGCCGCCTGCCACGCTGCCGCGTCATCTGAGTCGGCGAATGCCAGCAGCGCCGCCATCACATTAATCGACAGATCCCCTTCATGTTCGGCCCGCACGGCATTCAGCTGGGTGGACACCGTTTCCAGTGCGGCATCATTCCCCGCCACGGCCTTGAGCGCCGGCTCAAACAGGCTCGAAACGCGCGACTCGCGCAGCGACTTCGACTGCACCGTCAGCAGCAGGTCGATCGCCGGCGCATCCGGCTTCTCTTGCGGGGGCGTCGCGTCCTCGGTTGCGGCGCCTGGATCGGTTGAGTTCATCGGCGACGCTTCGGCGGCCGGCTGTTCCGGGGTCATCAGCCACAAGGAGAGCGCTTCCGTGAGCGTGTCGGCATTGATGGCCGCCGCCGCGGCCGAGCGTCCCTGCTCGAACTGCTGTTTGTAGTAGTCGCCGCCGTACTGCTGCGCCTGCTGGAACTGCGACGGGTCCGCAGCCGCTTCGCTGTAGATCCGGAGCGCATCCACGGGGAATCCGGCGTTCGTCAGCCGCTGCCCGAGGTCCACGGCGTTAGCCAGCCGCGCGTACGCAGCGTATCCGGGGTTGTAGCCGTAGTAGCGGCTGAAGTCCTGCTTGTCCCACAGCTCGAGGAGCGTGCGACGGGCATCGAGCTTGCGGTCCGCCTTGAGGTAGGCGTCGGCGAGTTCCGTCTTCGGTCCGCCACCCCAGCCCCAGTTGTCGTGCTGGTACTCGTGCATCCCCTCCTCGTACCAGCGGACCAGCACCGGCGCCAGCGGATCGTACTGCTTGAGCTGCATGCCGACGTAATACCGCGTGTAGAGATTGATCGCCTGCTTCTGCGAATCCATCAGCGCCGTCAGTCGCGCGGCGGAGTCGTCGAACTTTCCCTGCTGCGCCTCAATCACCGCCATCACGCATTGCCCGCCGTGCCAGTTCGGCAGCTCCTCGATCTTTTGCGTGACTTCCGTCTGCAGTTCCTCCAGCTTGTTCTGCGCCTGAGCGCTCTGCACCAGCCGCGCGAGCACGTTGTAGTTCTGCAGTCCGCTCCACGGGTCATTCAAGGCAACCCCCTCCGCCGGAATCACCGCATCATGCACGTACTGGTACATGATGGGGAGCTTCCAGATCTCGTCCTGGTAGATGTTCCCCAGCATGTTGGCCCGTTCGTTGGGGAACGCCTCCCACATCCGCTGGAACAGCTCCAAGGCCTGCTCACGACTGTTCTCGTTCTGCAGCAGGTTCTCGACGAGGTTCATGACGTAGTACGACTGGCCCAGCTTCGTGAGGTCCACGTCCTTGAGGAACGCGATGAAGTCGTCCGTCCGCTGCGCCTGCTCGAAGGTGTTCTGAATGCTGTAATAATCGTTGGTGAGCAGCGCCGGCTGCTCGCGGAGCGCTGCCAGATAAAAGTCGCACGCCTCCGCCGGCTTCCCCGCCGATGAGAACTGCTGCCCGATCTGGTACTGCAGCATCGCGTCGTTCGGCCGCAGCGCGGCGATCTTCTGCATCATCTCCACGTGCTTCTCGCTGTTGCCCGAGGCGCTGTAGTAATCGGCCAGCGTCTGATGCAGGGCGAGCGAGTTCGGCGAGCGCTCCAGTTGCTGCTGCGCCCGCTCGATCAGCGCATCCAGTTGCCCCGACTGCGAGAGCACCTGGATCGCCAGCTGCCGCGCGCCATTGTCACTCGAGCGGTTCATTCCGCCACTGGGGGTCGACTTCCGCAGGATCTGAAACGCGATCTCGACGGCTGTGTCCGAGTCTCCCTGCGCCTGGTAATGCTGCAGCAGCGACAGCAGGCTGGACGCCCGGTTCCCAGCGCTCCGCCGCGCCCGCTCCAGCAGCGATTCCGCCAGATCGTGCAGGCCCGCCTGATGCATGAAGTCCGCCAGTTGCAGCTCGATCTCGGTCGTCAGTCGCAGCCCGAACAGCCGTTCTCCCGCCTGCCGCGCCCGCTCGCTGTTGCGGGTCGTTACCGCCAGTTGCAGGGCCATGATCTCGCGTTGCTGCAGCATCGACTGGTTGAGCGGTTCTACCGCGTCCAGCGTCGCCAGCGCGCCGGCCGCGTCTCCCTGCTGCTGCAGCATCGACGCCAGTTGCAACCGCAGCGCGATGTCGTCCGGCATCGCCGCGACCGCCAGCTCCATCTCGTCGGCAGCGTCCTCCTTCAGGTCATGCCACCAGTAGATGTAGCACAGCGCCAGGTGGGCGAACGTCGCCGCCGACCCCTCCGCGTCCGCTGCCGCCTCGATGTGCTCGACGAGATCGCTGAGGATGTCCTCGCGATTGTAGATCTCGTACATGTTCCGCAGCAGCGTGATCCCCGAGTAGTCGTAGTAGGAGTTCGGCGCGGGGTAATCCAGCTGGATGTAGTTGTTGTTGACGTACGTCTGCTGTCCCGCCGGCGCCTCCATCGTCTGCACAAAGTACACCGGCAGGCTGTACGGACCCTGGTTCCATGTGCTGCTTCGCGACCGCTGCGAGGGGGACTGGTTCTCGAACCGTGTCCGCAGCATGGCGATGCCGGTGTCGTAGATGCGCACCGCGGCGTCCCGATCTTTCTCTGCCCAGCGCCGCGCAATCAGCTGCGTCAGCATTGAGAGCACGTCGTTGCCGGAGTAGTACGACTGCATCGACGCCGAGGTCCCCGACGCGGCCCGCCGCTGCTCGAGCTGCTCCGCAATCTCCAGCACGCGGTCGATCTCTCCCCGTTCGACCGCCAGCCCCATCACGGCCATCAGGTCCGCTTCCGACGTCGCCGAGTTCACCACCTCCTCATAGAGTTCAGTCGCCTGCTCCTCACGCTTCGCCAGCTTCAACTCGTTGACGATGTACTGGACGATGTGCACTGCCGAATAGTTCTTCCAGGCATTCGCCTGCCCGCGCACGATCCGGAAGCACTGCAGTGCATGATCCAGCTCCTCATCGCTCAGCGGCTCGGGCGTCGTTGCGGATTCCGTCCCCTCCACCACGACTGTCCCGCCCGGAACGGCATGCAGCACCTGCTGCGTCGGCGGACGCGAAGCGAGGCTGTTGAGATACAGGATGCATGTACCGGGATCGAGCCCCTCGGACAGCCGCCGGACGACGCCGTACATCTCCGCCTGAATGTTGGTCTGCTGGTCCCCCGTCGTCGCGATCCCGGTGTACTGCCGGCTCACGAGCACGTAGTACCAGTCCCACAGGTCGCGCTGCGACGCGTCCTCGGCCGCGGCCGCCGTCTGAAACTCTTCGATGACCGCCGGCGCCGTCTCCTGCTCGTTCGCCACGTGCAGCACGATATACAGCGCGCCGATCCGCGCCTGTCCGAACGTCTGCGGCGTCCACTGCTGCATCGATCGCCCATACCCGTAGTAGTAAGCGTCCGAATCCAGCCCGAGGGCCTGCCGCACCTGATAGGCGGCCTGCGTCCGCGACAGCACTTCCGGATACTGGTCCCACATCGTTGTGGCCGACATCGACCCCGACGTCTGCCGCTGCTGCAGCTGGTTCTTCGATTGAGCGCTCAACTCTTCGTCTGCTTCATTGATCGACAGCAACTCCCGGCAGCGCTCCGCTGCCCCTTCCTTGTCTTCCAGGTTCCATTGCGCCATCGCGCACCGAATCAGAGCCTCCCAGTCGTCGGGATCGTCCTCCAGCAGCCGCTCCGACATCGCCAGCACCGTGTCGAACTTGCTGTTCTGCATCAGTCGGTCGATCGCCTGATACACCCGATGCTGTTCGGACGACTCCTCCACAATCCGCGTCCACGTCAGCTCCGCCTCGTCGATCTCGCCCGTCTGCATCAGCAGGTTCGCCAGCTTGACCGTCCCTTCCGACGCCGGCGCCAGCTCATTGATCCGCCGCTGGTACTTCACCGCTCCCTCGAAGTCCTCCTCCAGTTCGGCCAGCCGCACCAGTTGCGTGAGCAGTTGCACGTCCCGCGAGTCCTCTCCCACCAGGCTCTCCAGCGTGATCCGCGCCGTGCCGAGGTCTCCCGCGGAGCTGTAGGCGTTCGCGAGACAGATCGTCATGTCCCGCTGGTTGTCGAGGTCTCGCTGCATCGTCTCCAGCCGCGACACCAGCCGGTCGAAGTGGTTGGTCCGCAGATACAGGTCCGTCAGCTTGACGATCACGCCGATCTGCCCCTCCAGGTCCGGGCTTCGCTCAAACGCCCGCCAGTAGAGCTCGATCGCCTCATCGGTCCGGAACTGATCGGCCAGCGCGCTCGCCAGCGCGAGCAGCGCCGTCTCGTCGGCCGGGTTGACCGCCGCCGACCGTCGCAGCGCCTCCAGTCCTTCCTCGGTCTTCCCCAGCTGGAAGCACAAGCTCGCATAGAACTGGTAATGCTCCGGATTGCCGGGCGCCGCCGCGATCAGGTCGTCCGCCGCCTGAATCGCCGCATCCGACTGCCCCAGCCGCAGACGCAAGCGCGCGATCTCCGTCAGGTACTCCGTGCGGAACCGCCGGTCCAGTTGCGTCAGCGACGCCAGCACACTGGCCGCATCCCCCAGTTGTCCCGACGACTCAAAGATCCGCGCCGCCGTCGTCAAGGTCGGGATCGACTCCGGATCGAGCCCCATCGCCGTCCGGATCGCCACCGTCGCCTGCTCCATGTTCCGCTCGGCCTCGTAGTACAGCGCGAGCTGCTGCCAGCGTTCCGACGTCGCATCCGTTCCGGCGTCCAGTTCCCCGCGCAGGTCGGCGATCCGCTGCGGCAATTCTCCCGACGCCTGGTAGCACTTGATTCGCTCGTTAAGCACCATCTGCCGCTCGTCCGGCGTCTCCGCCAGCGGCGCCGCGATCTCCACCTGCTCCAGCGCCTCGTCGAGGATCGCTTCCTCACGCAGCATTTCCGCGAACCGCAGCCGGTCCGAGAATTCCGGCTGCATCCCGCACGCCTCGCGCATCGTCGCGATGGCTTCCGGCATGTAGCCGAATCCGGCGTACACCTCCGCCAGCCGCACGAGGTTCCGCGTCGTCCGGTTGTCGCCGGCGGCGATCGCCTCCCACGTCTGCTTCGCGTCCTCCGGCCGCTTCAGCCGGTGATAGAACTCGCCGAGATACTCCCGGTACTGCGGATCGTTCGGCGACAGTTCGACCGCCCGCTGGTACAGCGCGATCGCCTCGTCATTCAGTTCCGCGTGCCGATGCAGGTCCGCCACCTGCGTGATGATCACCGGGTCGTCCGGATGCCCCTCCAGCATTCGCTTCCACACGTCCGACGCCCGTGCCGTCCGCTCCGCCTCAGTCAGCGTCTTGTTCTCCAGGATCAACTGCCCCCACGCCGCGATGTGATCCGGATTGTTCGGATCGTGTTCGTTGAGTTCCTCATACTGGTTCGCAGCTTCGTCGTAGTCCCGCTCGGCCACCAGTTGCTCGATGTACGCCAGCCGCAACGTGACGTTCGACGGCGCCCGCTCAATCGCCCGGCCGAACCACTCGCGCGCTTCCGGCGTGCGCCCCTGCACCGACAGCGCGTGCCCCAGCCGCGTCATCGCGTCGACGTCGTCCGGATTGTTCTCCAGCCACTCCTCGTAGTAAGCCGCGAGCCCGGCGTAGTCGTCGGTCCGCAGGTAGATCCCCTCGATCCGCTCGCGCACGTCCCGGTACAGCCAGCTCTCCGGACGCAGATCGGCCAGCAGCCCCTCCATCGCCGTGGTGGCGTCGCTCGACTGCCCCAGCTTCAGCTTCAGTTCGGCCGCCTTGAGCGCGAACTGCACCTGCTGATAACTGTCGTCCGCGCCCGCCGCGAGCGCCTCGTACCGTGTGAGCGCCCCGGCGTGATCACCTTCCTCCGCCAGCGTCCGCGCGATCTCCTCCTGCACCCGCTGATCGTCCGGAAACTCCTGCTCCAGGCGGTCCCACACCGCCAGCGCCTCCTCGTTCCGCTGCGCCCGTTGATGCACCCGCCCCAGCGCCTGATAAATCTGCAGCAGGTCCGTCCGCTGCGGCCCCCGCTCGATCGCCCGCTCGAACGCCGCGACTGCCTCATCGGGCCGCCCGATCAGCACATACGCCTGCCCCAAGTAGTACGACGCCAGCGCGTCATCGGCCCGCTGCGCTTCCGCCTCGCGAAACGCCGCCACCGCCTGCGAGTCCCGGCCGCGCTGGAACTCGATCATTCCCAGCACCATCCACGCGGTTCCGTCCGCCGGATCGGCCGCCGTCCGGTCCCGGTACGACTGCGCGAACTGCTCGATCTCGCCCCGTTCGACGTAGTGCCCGTACACCCGATCGAGCGCCACCCCGAACCGCGGGTTCGACTCCAGCACCGTCACGAACCGCTCGACCGCCTGCCGCTGCCGCGCCTCCTCCGCCGAGAGTTCGTCATCCTGCGCCCACGCCGCCGCGTGATGCAGCATCAGGCCCCATCCCACCACGCAGCACAGCGAGATTCGCGTCCGAGACATACCGCGACTCCTGGAAGAGCATCCGCCGCACGACGGCCATTCGGCAAGACAATACGTCTGTTCTACCGCCAACAAGCGGCGGGGTTCAACCCCGCCGCTTGTTGTGTTGACTACGCGAGGAGTTCGGGCACGACGTCGCCGACGGGGACGGTGCGGTGGGGACGGTCCTGGGGGTCGTAGATGAGGCCGTCGTGGGGGACGCCGAGGGCGTGGTAGATGGTGGCGATGATGTCGCCGGGGATGAGGGGATTGCTGGCGGGGAATGAACCGGTGTCGTCGCTGGAGCCGTAGATGAGGCCCTGCTGGAAGCCGCCGCCGATGAGCTGGAGGGAGTAGCACCAGTTCCAGTGGTCGCGGCCGGCGGCGCCGTTGATTTTGGGGGAGCGGCCGAAGTCTCCGAAGACGGCGATGACAGTGCGGTCGAGCATGCCGCGGTCGGCGAGGTCTTCGACGAGCGAACTGCAGGCGGCGTCGAGCTGGGGGAGGAGTTCGTTGCGGCACTTGGTGAAGTTGCCGCCGTGCGTGTCCCAGGTGGCGTTGGCGTCGGGCGCCCACGAGACGGTGACCAACCTGGTGCCGGCTTCGAGGAGGCGGCGGCCGAGGAGGACGCTCTGACCGTAGATGTTGCGTCCGTAGCGGTCGCGGACGGCGTCGGGTTCGTCGCTGATGCGGAAGGCCTGCTGGGTGTCGGGTGAGGTGAGCAGGTCGAGGGCGCGGCGCTGGAAGCGGGTCATCTGGTCGGCGCGGCCGACGCCGGGCGTGGACTGCAGGTACTGGTCGAGCGAGTTGAGCAGCGAATCGCGCGAGGAGAGCCGGGCTTCGGAGACGTCGCCGACGAGCGAGAGTTCGGGGACGGCGAAGTCGGGGGCGTTAGGGTCGCGGGTGACGATGAGCGGATCGTAGGAGCGGCCGATGAAGCCGGCGAAGAAACCGGGCTGCGGCGGGCCGCCGGCGCCTTCTTTGGTGACGTAGGGGAGATGCACGAAGGGGACGATCATCCGCTCGGGCGGGCGATACATCGAGAGGACGCTGCCGGGGGCGGGGTTGTCGGTTTCGCGGGCGCCGCCGCCGATCTCGCCGCGGTCGTGTCCGGTCAATGCGCAGTACACGGCGGCGGCGTGGGCGTTATTGACGCCGTGATGCATCGAGCGGACGATGGTGGAACGGTGAGCGTGCTGCGCCATGCGCGGCAGCATTTCGCCCATCTGGTAGCCGGGGAGCGAAGTCGCGATGGGGGAGAACTCGCCGCGGATCTCGGTGGGGGCGTCGGGCTTCATGTCCCACATGTCGAGATGCGGGGGACCGCCGTTGAGGAAGAGGATGATGCAGCGGTCGGCGCGGGGAACCGGTGCGGCGGCGTGTTCCTGGGCGGCGAGCAGCCGCGGGAGGGAGAGACCGGCGAGACCCAGGCCTCCGATCTGGAGGGCGTGACGGCGGGTGATTGTGTTGACAGGATGAAATCGATGCCGCATCGCACCAGGCCATTGGGATGGAATTGAGGGTGGCTCCGGAGATGGTAACACATCAGTGGTGGCAAATGCATCAGCGGTCGCCTTCGGCTCCCCGCTAAACGGTGGTGAGGACATGGTCGAGTTGCTGATTCACCTGATCGGCGGCCCGCTGGATGGATGGCCGATCGTGATTCGTGGTGAGTTGCCGGACGAACTGCAACTGCCGTACAGCCGGGAGATGCTGGAACTGGCGGGTGCGATGGGGACGCTGCCGCGCGATGAACTGCGTGAACGTTGGCTGGCCGTCACGTTTCCTGCGGAACAGGACGCACTCGGAGTGGGGGTGTATCGGCGAGACGAATCGTTGGAGACCCCGCGATACGTGCATGTGGGTCCCGACGAGCGGGCCTGATCGGCTCCGGCGAAGCGGGGCATCGAGTCGCATGGCGGCATTGGCCCCTTGCCAGATTTCTTATGTGGATTAACTCGGCGGCGAGTTTGTTTCGCTCCGGGGTTTCGCGGATACTGGGACTCTTTCGTTCTGCAATTCGCTCCGGTTCTGGAGAGATCTTATGTCGCGCTCCCGGTTCGTCGTGGTGTCCCTCGTGCCGCTGATGGCGGCGCTGTTTGTAATCGCGCGGGCGGATGAGCCGCGGAACCATGCCCAGGGTGACCGGGGCACGCTGCCGGTCGGCGAGGATGGAGAGCCGCTCAACCTGGACTTTGAGACGGGGACGCTGGAGGACTGGACGGCGACGGGGAATGCGTGGGCGGATCAGCCGGTGAAGGGGGAGATTGCGGAGCGCCCGGGGCGGCCGTTCGGAGAGGGGAAGCAGAGTCTGCACACGGGGGACTGGTGGCTGGGGGGATTCGAGATCCATCACGACGGGCCGACGGGGACGCTGACGTCGGCGGCGTTTGAGGTGACGCAGCCTTGGGCCAGCTTTCTGCTGGGGGGCGGATCGCATGCGGATACGCGCGTGGAACTGGTGCGTGCGGAGAGCGACCAGGTGTTTTTCCGGATCTCGGGAGTGAACCAGGAGGAGATGCGGCCGGTGGTGATGAACCTGCAGGCCGTGAAGGGGCAGAAGATTTTCATCCGGATTGTGGACGGGAACACCGGGGGGTGGGGGCACGTCAACTTTGACGACTTCCGGCTGCATGCGAAGCGGCCGCGGTTCGAGACGCCGGTGCTGGAGCCGGTCAGCACGCTGGCGACGACGGAGGTGTATCCGCATGCGGGACTGATGGCGGACGAAGCAGCCGCGGCGATGCAGGTGCCGCCGGGGTTCAGTGTGCAGGTGGCGGCGGCGGAGCCGGACGTAGCGCAGCCGATCGCGATGGCGATTGATGACCGGGGACGGTTGTGGATCGCGGAGGCGTTCACGTATCCGCAGCGGGCGGCGGATGGGGAGGGCCAGGACCGGATCGTGATCCTGGAGGACACGGACTTGGACGGGACGCTCGATTCGCGGAAGGTGTTTGCGGAGAACCTGAATCTTGTCAGCGGCCTGGAGGTGGGGTTCGGCGGGGTGTGGGTGGGGGCGGCGCCATACCTTGCGTTCATTCCGGACCGCAATGGCAACGACGTGCCGGATGGGTTGGAGAACGAGAGCGGCAGACGTCAGTCTGCCGAGGAGCAGCAGCTTGCCGCTGACGCAACCGATGGACGTTCACGTTCCGATGACGATAGTCCATCTCAAATCTCAGATCTCAATTCTGAATCGAATCCCGACTTCCCCCCCGGCGCCGAGATTCTCCTCGACGGCTGGCACTATGAGGATACTCACGAAACGCTGAATGCGTTTATGTGGGGGCCGGATGGGTGGTTGTACGGCTGCCATGGGGTGTTCACGCATTCGCGGGTGGGGAAGCCGGGGACGCCGGATGAGGAGCGGCAGCCGCTGAATGCGGGGGTGTGGCGGTATCACCCGGTGCGGCATGAGTTCGAGGTGTTCGCGCACGGGACGAGCAACCCGTGGGGGGTGGACTTCGACGACTGGGGGCAGTGCTTTGTGACGGCGTGCGTGATCCCGCACCTGTATCACATCGTGCAGGAGGGGCGGTACCAGCGGCAGGCGGGGGCGCACTTCAACGAGTTCACGTATGGCGACATCCAGACGATCGCGCGGCACCGGCATTACGTCGGCAATCAGTGGAACGACAACGACCGCAAGCGATCGGACGATCTCGGCGGCGGGCATGCGCATGCTGGGGCGATGTTTTACCTGGGGGGCGCATGGCCGGAGGAGTATCGCAACAAGCTGTTCATGAACAACATCCACGGCAACCGGCTGAACGTGGACCAGGTGTGGAACGCGGGCAGCGGGTACGTCGGGGACCGGCATCCGGACTTTCTGCTGACAGGCGATCAGTGGTCGCAGATGCTCTATATGACTTACGGTCCCGATGGGCAGATGTGGGTCATCGACTGGTACGACGCGAACCAGTGCCATCGGCCGGAGGAGGGGGCGCATGACAAGACGAACGGACGCGTGTTCCGGGTGGCGTACAACGATGCGCGTCCGGTAGCAGTCGATCTGACTTCGCAGAGCGACGTCGAACTGGCGCTGCTGGTGGACAGCGACAACGACTGGTACGTGCGGCATTCACGGCGACTGCTGATGGAGCGGTCGGCCAGCGGCGAACTGTCGGTCGAAGCGCGCGATGCGCTGCGGGAGCGGTTGTTCCCGCGTCCGAACGGCGGTGCACCGCTGTTGACGGAATCCGACGACCCGCAGGGAGACGCGCGACGGCTGCGGGCGCTATGGGCGCTGCATGTGACGGGGGACCACTGGCTGCATGATGACGTGACGATGGACCAGTTGCTGGGTGATCCGAGTCCGTGGATGCGGGCATGGTCAGTACAACTGCTGTTCGAGGAGTTGAACGGTGAAGGGCTGACTGAGGACCGGATTGCGCAGCTGGCATCAATGGCGGCGGAGGATCCCTCGCCAGTGGTGCGGCTGTACCTGGCGTCTTTGGCGAACCGGATCGCGCCGGCGCAGCGGTGGTCGATTGTGGAGGGGCTGATCGCGCATGCCGAGGACGCGGCTGACCACAACCTGCCGCTGATGTACTGGTATGCGATGGAGCCGCTGGCGGAGGAGAACCCGCAGCGGGCGCTAGCACTGGGGATGTCGGCGGGGGAGACGATTCCGGTGCTGCGGGACTACATGATCCGGCGGCTGGGGAGCGGGGAGCCGGAGGAGTCGCTGAAGCTGCTGGTTGGCGGCCTGGCTGATGCCGAGGACAATGCAGTGCGACTTTCGTTCCTCAAGGGAATTCGTGGACTGCAGCTGTCGAATCCGGGACTACCTCCTCCTTCGGAATGGGACGAAGTCTACCGAACCCTGGGGGGAAAGCTGGAACCGGTGGATATCGACATCGTCGTTCATGCGCTGGGGGTCAGTTACTGCTGGGGGAACGTGGCTGCGGCGGACATGCTGCACTTCTACGCCACGACGACCGATGTCGACATTGGAGAATCAGTTCGGCGCGAGGCATTCGCATTCATGAGGGAGTGCCAGCATCCGGGCTTGTTCGATGCCATCAGCGAGATCCTGAAGTGGCACGACGCTGTGCTGGTAAGTGACGCCATCCGCGCAGCCGCGACACTCGAAGATCCCCGGGTCGCCGAACTGCTGCTCGCAGAGTTTTCCGAACTGAGCGTCGGACACCGCCGGGATGCCCTCGGCACGCTGGCGTCACGGCCGACATATGCCACGCAACTGCTCGCCGCTGTGCGAGACAACCGGATTCCGCGTGATGCGCTCTCGGCCGATCTCGTGCGGCAGTTGCGGAACCTGGATGATCCCGACCTCACGCAGCAGATCGAGCAGGTGTGGGGGGTGGTGCGGGATACGCCGGAGGAGCGGTTGAAGCTGATTGCGGAGTACCGGGCGATGCTGGAGTCGCCGCCGGCGGTGGAGCCGGACCGGGCGATTTTTGCCAAGACGTGCCAGCAGTGTCATGTGCTGTTCGGGACCGGCGGGAAGGTGGGGCCGGATATTACGGGGGCGAACCGGTCGCAGTTGGATTACCTGCTGCAGAACATCTTTGATCCTTCGGCGGTGATGGCGAAGGAGTACCGGCCGTCGGTGATCGCGACGGAAGACGGGCGAGTGATTACCGGGATCGTGAAGGAGGAGACGGACTCGCAGCTGACGGTACAGACGGCGAACGAGGTCGTGGTGCTCACGCCGGACGACGTGGCCGCGCGGAAGGAGAGCGAGAAGTCGATGATGCCGGAGGACCAGCTGCAGCCGTTCTCGCAGCATGAGGTGCGATCGCTGTTTGCATATCTGAGCGGTGCGGGGCAGACGCCGCTGCGGGCGACACAAGAGAACGTGGGGACGTTCTTTAACGGGGAGGATCTGGAGGGGTGGATTGGAAACGGAGTCGAGGGTCGTGAATCGAGCGGCAACGGTGGCGGAGCGTCGGCGCACTCGTGGTCCGTTGAGGAAGGCGAGATTGTGGGGCGTTCATCCAGGCTGGGACACAATGAGTTCCTCGTCAGCCAGTTGTCGCTCGGCGACTTCCGGTTCGCCTGCCAGGTCAAGCTCGTCGATAACGAAGGAAACAGCGGGATTCAGATCCGGAGCATGCCGCAGTCGAACGGCGAGGTGCGCGGCTACCAGTGCGACATCGGTCCCGGTTGGTGGGGGAAGCTGTATGAGGAACTCGGGCGCGGGCTGCTGGTCGACAATGACGCCGAGCAGCACGTGCAGCCGGGGGAGTGGAATCATTACGAGATCGTCGCCGTCGGCAGCCGGGTGCAGACGTGGATCAACGGTCAGCCGTGCGTGGACTATTCCGACCCGGCGGGCGCGCGACGGGGGGTGATCGCATTCCAGCTGCATTCGGGAGGGCCGACGGAGGTGCGATTCAAGGATATGGAGCTGACACTGCTGGAACCGAATCCGCTGGAGATCGTGACGGGCGAATACCCGGGGTCGTCAGGTGGTCCAGCGCCCGGCGCGATCACCTGGAAGAAGACGCAACTCGACGACAAGTTCCGCGGCGAAGGAGTGGCGATTGCCGACTTCAACAACGACGGCCGGATGGATGTCGCGTCGGGGAGCGTGTGGTTTGAGCAGAAGTCAGAGGCCGGAGAACAGAGGCCAGAGTCCGGGGCAGCAAGTTCCACTCAGGATGCAACGGTATGGACGATGCATTCCGTCCTCGAAGAACCCGCGGAGTTCAACATTGACGGCTACTCCGAGTCGTTCATGAACTGGTCGGAGGACCTCAACGGCGACGGCTGGCTGGATCTGATCGTCGTGGACTTTCCCGGGAAGCAGACGTGGTGGTTTGAGAATCCGGGGGCCAGAGGACAGAGGTCAGAGGTCGGTGACGGTAGTGATGAGTCCATCGCCCAACCATGGCGGCGGCATCAGATTACGCCGGTGACCAACAATGAGAGTCCGCAGTATTTGGACGTGGACGGGGACGGGCGGCGGGAGATTGTGTTCGGCGGGGAGAACGGGCTAATGAGCCTGGCGTCGCCGAAGTCGTTTCCGGATGCGCCGTGGAGCCACCTGCCGATCTCGATTCCGGGGTCGCCCGGGACGGAGCGGTTTTCCCACGGCCTGGGGATCGGGGATATCAACGGCGACGGGCGGAAGGACGTGCTGATTCCGAACGGATGGTGGGAACAGCCGGAGGATGCGACGCTCGTGCCGTGGACATTCCACGCGGCGGCGTTCGGCCCGCCTTGCTCACAGATGTACGTGTTTGATTTCGATGGGGATGGGGACTCGGACGTGCTGTCGGCGAGCCCGCATGACTTCGGGATCTGGTGGCATGAGCAGCGTCATGAGCCGCGCCCGGAAGGAAGCGGTAGCGAGGGGGTTTCCGACGCCAATGAGAGCGGGCCGCTCCCTGCCGGTCGCGGCTCTGAGGCCGCGTGGACTACCCATGAGATTGAATCGGAATACAGCGAGACGCATGCGGTGGTGCTGGCGGACATCAATGGGGACGGGTTGCCGGACTTTGTAACGGGGAAGCGGTGGTGGTCGCACAACGGGCACGGGCCGGGAGCAGACGGACCGGCGGTGCTGTACTGGTATGAGTTGCAGCGCGTGGACGGGAAGCCCACGTGGACGCGGCACGAGATCGATGGCGACAGCGGCGTCGGCACGCAGTTTACCGTGGCCGACATCAACGGCGACGGTCTGCTGGATATTGCGACGTCCAACAAGAAAGGGACGTTCGTGTTCGAACAATTGCGCGTCGAATAAGGTTCGTCTCGCGGGTCATTTTGATCTGGATCGCGCTGCGGGCGGGGTCTGTGGCCACGATTGTTGCGTGATCGCAGTTCGGCCGGCCTTACAGAGTCCGGCCACAGATGTGAGCGCGCGAAGAAACCCGGTTTCTCTGGAGAAACCGGGTTTCTGGAAAGCGTTGCCGAAACCGAGGGGCTATTTCTTTTCGCCCATCGGTTCTTTCTTTTCGGTGATGACCGGGCACTGAACGGCGAGTTCGGCGTTGAGTTCCTTGTAGCCGGCCCATTCCTCGGGGAGGTTGTCCTCGTGGAAGATGGCTTCGACGGGGCATTCGGGGACGCAGGCTTCGCAGTCGATGCACTCATCGGGATGGATGTAGAGCATCGACTCCCCCTCGTAGAAACACTCGACGGGGCAGACGATGACGCAGTCCGTGTACTTACAGTTGAAGCAAGGTTCGGCAACGATGTGAGCCATGGATGTCCCTTTCGCTCCTGGCGGACGCAGTCAGTGCTGGCAGTTCTAAGTGGAAACGGGAAGGTCGGGACCAACCGTCCAGGGACGGGAGAGACGACCGGTGTTGTTGTTGATCGTCCGGATCGACGCGGGACTTCAGGCCGAACGGGCCGGTCCGGACAAACGCATAACCCTTATGTGGCGATACAGTTGTGTTCGTCCACGCGGGATGATCGTAGTGGCGTGTCGCGCACACTGTCAAGCGGCGATGGTGTCGATCCGAATCCTGGGAATCCCGATGGGGGTTCGCGTCGCAAAGTGTTCCGGCTCAATCGGTAATGGATTGTGAGCCGATATTCATCTTGTCCGGGCTACGCAGCAGGGGTAAATTAGGTCAATGCGGTCCATCGACCCGCTTTCCAGGGATGGAGGCGGACGTTCTGACAGGGAGCTTCCCGTCCGGTTGACTGGAGCAAGGTCCCGTGGCATTCACGGAGATTGATCGCCGCCTGCTGAAGCAGTGCCTCGCGCGCACGCCGGGGGCCTGGCAGGATTTCGTGGACCGGTTTATCGGGCTGTTTGTGCACGTCGTCCAGCACACGGCTCACGCGCGGAGCGTCAAGCTGACGCAGGACGACATCGACGATCTCTGCTCGGAGATCTTCGTAGTGCTGCTGAAGAACGATTTCGCCGTGCTGCGGCATTTCCGCGGGCAGAGTTCGCTGGCGACGTACATGTCGGTGGTGGCCCGCCGGATCGTGGTGCATGAACTGGTGCGCCGTCGGAAGGAAGAAGCGCTGGGGCACGTGGCGGCGCATCAGGCGGCGGTCGACGCCGCCGGGCATGACGAGCACCGGCCGGAGCGGATCGACGACAAGGAGGAGGTCGCTTCCCTGATGTCGCGGCTGCCTCCGGCGGATGCGGCGATCGTGCGGAAGTTCCATCTCGAGGGGAAGACGTACCGCGAGATCAGCAGCGAACTGGGCGTGCCGGAGAACTCGATCGGCTCGGTGCTGTCGCGCGCCCGGGAGAAGCTGCGGGTGCTGAAGGTGGCGACCTGAGCGGTGCGCTGCTGAAGGGCCCGTTTGGGCGCTCAGACGGCCCATGCTCCAGATGTTGAGAACAGGGACGCCGTGCACGCTTCCGGCAGGGGTTGAACCCCGCCACTCGTCGGTACGCCGTCGTTCTCACGTGAGGACTGATATCCTCGTCCAGTTTCAGCCAATGCGCCCTTTGCCGGCGCCGATGATTTCGTAGTTCCCACGTTGGCACGAGCAAAGTAGCCGGGGCACTCCATGACCCGGAAGGGGCGCTCATCCAAAGCTCCGCCCGCTGATGTCCACCGTCTGGGCGTGTCGCCGTCGCCCAGCGACTCAACGCGGCTGGCCCCGCGTCCCATCCGCCAGCACCACTTCGCGAATCCCCCGGAACATTGCCTGCAGGTTGACCATCACGGCGACGCCCGCTCCCACCCCCAGCACCGGCACGATGAACGACGAGTAGTACCGCCCGTCCGACAGGTGGATCAGCGTCGCCAGCGGGTTGGTGATCATCACCGGGTGATACGAGCTGCTGTAGTGCACCCCGAACAGCAGCGGCACGTACGGCCCGATGCAGCCCACGGCGAACAGGATCAGGGTCAGCACGCGTACATGCCCCGGCCGGATGTCGTGCGACAGCGCGCCGCACCACCGTCCCAGCGCGCAGCCCATCCCCAGGTAAATCAGCAGATAACAGCACAGGCTGAGCATGTATCGCTGATGCTCGATTTCACCGGGGGCGTATGTCACGACGGCCCAGATCCCGATCACCAGCAGCCCTGCGACGCTGAGCAGCAGGTACACGAATCCCCGCGCCCCTCCCGGCAGCAGCGGCGCAAGGACGATCCGCAGAAGGACGCTCCGCGGCAATCCCCGCCTCACCCGCTTCGACAGCCCGTCCTGCTCCGTAACGACGAACAGTCCCACGACACCCCAGTGCAGCGCCGAGATCGTCGCGCACACGATCGCCGTGCCGACAAAGTCGGAGGCCGAGACAGTCGTCCCGCCGAACCACAGGAACGCCAGGTCACCCAGCCAGAACAGGACGAACTGCGCCAGGCAGACCATGCGGATGCCCGTCGCCCGGTTGTCCGACTCGAACGTCAACTGCGAGACCGCGATCTGCTGGAACAGCGCGAAGTAGCTCAGTCCGGTCACTACCAGAATCCCGACCACCCACAGGAAGTCCCGGTCGGTGATGTCGAACCAAAACTGCATCTCGACCGTCAGCGACACCGTCATCAGGAAGATGATGAACAGTCCTCCGAGCACAATCAGCGACACGATCGCCTGCCACACTCCCTGCCGCACCATCGAGCTCACCATCAGCGCCGCCATGCTCGCGATCAGCGACACCAGTATTGCGGCAACGAGGACGAACGCCACCTGCGCCAGGTCAAACCCCTGCAGCAGGGAGGTGAAGGCGATGAACGGCGCGATTGCCGAGTAGAAAATGAACAGCTGCAGCCCCGCGCTCAGCAGCTTTCCCCAGATCACCTGCCGCGGCGACAGCGCGGTGATTGAGAGCAACTCAAACGTCGTCTGCTCCCGCTCCGCCAGCAGGCTCCGGTAGCACCCGAACGGAATCAGAATCACAACGGCGAACGCGAGGATGTAGAAGTACATCAGGAAGAATTCGGTTCCCACCGAACCGAACTCGATGCTCGCCCCTCCGAGCAGCATCCCGAACAGCGATAGCAGCCAACTCGCCGCCAGCAGCAGCATGAAGGTGACCACAAACTGCCGGCTCTTAAGCGCCTGCCGCGTCTCTTTGACCAGGATCGGATTCGACCAGTCGCTCACCCGGTCCAGCCAACGTGAAGGCGCCTCAATCGTGCTCACAGGTCGCGCAGCTCCCACGAATGGACCGTGTCTCCCCTGTCCCAGCGCGCCAGCTCGCCACGCACTTCAGCTCTATGCGGGGAGAGGGGCCGGGGGGGAGGGGTCAATCACGAACACCCCGGCTGCAATGCGATCCTAATCAGATCACCCCCCGAACGGTAGCAGACCCCCTTGCGGTGACGGAAAGGGATTGGTCATCAGTCAATTCTCAATGGTCAATCGTCATTGCCCCAAGCCCACCCCACAATGACCAATGACATTGACCAATCCCCCGTCCCCGCAACCACCTCCTCAATCTCCTCACCCCCAAAAAACAAACGCCGGGGGCCTCCCCCCCGGCGTTTCATCGAGCACAGTGTCCCGAGACCCCAGCCTGAACATCCCGGGAGTCTCGAAACGGCGACGAATCGAAGTCGATTAGTCGTCGCAATCGTCGTCGTAGTCGCTCTCGCAGCACGGCGGCGGCGGGCACGGCGGGCAGCCGTCGCAGGTGCCGCACGGAGCAGGACCGCAACCATCGCACGGAACGCCATGGTTACCCAGCACCGGGGTGAAGCCGGCAACGCCGACGGACATCACACCCAGCAGCAGCAACGAGAAGAACTTTCGGCTCACGGGTTGTCTCCTGGTGTCTGAACGAGCCTGGTCAAACCAACTTCCCACAGTCCGCACGCGGACACGATCGACCGTCTCCCGCGACGGGCCGACCGAGGGGGAAAAGCGCCACATCTGACTCCCCCAGGGAAGACACGTAAAATACGTAGGCTGTATGATAGAAACGCCCCCCACGGATGCAAGCCTCAGAAAAGACGATTTTCCGCAGAGTCGCAGGCACAGTCCTCTGTGCCGCCGCTGCACTGACGGCAAGATACAGCGAGCTCCGGGACCACGCGCGCCCCCCACAGGTATCCGTACCCCCATGCTCCAGACTCTGAGTTGTCAGCCAGGATCCGTCGAGCCGACCAGCAAGACCACGGCCCGCCCCAATCCGATTGCAACCCCGACGCTTCCAACTCCCCAACCCATCGACACACGCCGCCCCGTGCCACACAATTGAACCCCGTTTCGCCCCTTTCGCGGTTCCCTCTTCCCTTTCCGTCACTTCCGTGTATTCCGTGGTTCCATGACCTCGTCCACCCTCACCCCCGCCGCCGACACGAAGTCCACCACCGACCGCCTCTCCCTCGCCCAGCGCCTCTTCGCCCCGGTCGATATCGGCCTCCTCGTCGTCTTCCGTGTCGCCTTCGGCCTCTGCATGGTGATCGAGGTCTACCGCTACTTCGCCAAAGGCTGGATCGCCGGCCACTTCATCACCCCCGTCCGCCACTTTCAGTACTACGGCTTCACCTGGATCGAGCCCCTCCCCGGCAACGGCATGTACGTCCTCTGGGGCGTCCTCGGCGTCGCCGGGTTCTGCATGGCGATCGGCTTTCTTTACCGACTCTCCTCCTTCATTTTCGCCCTCGGATTTACGTACCAGTTCCTCATCGATCAGACGTGGTACCTCAACCACTTCTATCTGATCTCCATCCTCGGCTGGGTCTCGCTCCTCATCCCCGCCCATCACGCGTGGTCGGTCGATGCCTGGATCTGGCCGAAGATGCGCAGCCAGACCGTTCCCGTCTGGTCCCTCTGGTTCCTCCGCTTCACCCTCGCCGTCCCCTACTTCTTCGGCGGCATCGCCAAGATGAACTCCGACTGGATCACCGGCGTCCCCATGCAGATCATGATGGGGAGCGGACGAGGCTATCCTCTGCTCGGCGAGTACTTCGACATCGACGCCGTCATCCTCGCCTTCGCCTGGGGCGGCATGCTCTTCGACCTGCTCATAGTGCCCCTGCTCCTCTGGAACCGGACGCGGATTCCCGCCTACCTCTCGCTGGTCGCCTTCCATGCCAGCAACGCGCGAATGTTCCGCATCGGCATCTTTCCGCTGGTGATGGTCGCCGCCTCCATGATCTTCTTCCCCGCGGACTCCCTCGCCCCCGAGCGCAAGCCCGAAGACCCCGAGCCCGAGCCACCGCCGCCACCCGTCATCACCCCGCGCCGCCGCCTGCTCCTCGCCGTACTCGGCCTGTTCGTCGCCTACAACTGCCTGATGCCGTTCCGACACCTCCTCTATCCCGGCGACGTCAGCTGGACCGAGGAAGGGCACCGCTTCGCCTGGCACATGAAGCTCCGCACCAAGCAGGCCGAAGCCGTCTTCCACGCCTACGACGATGAAGGCAACGTCCTCACCAGCTTCACCCCTCCCGAAGCCATCCTCCACCCGCGCCAGCTCGCAGTCATGAGCGAGCGCCCCGACATGCTCCTCCAGTACGCCCACTGGATCGCCGACGAACTCCGCGCCCAGGGGCACAAGAACGTCCACGTCTGGGCCGATGTCGTCTCCACCCTCAACGGCCGCAACCCGCAGCCTCTCATCGACCCCAACGCCGACCTCGCCGCCATTGACCGCAGCCTCAGGCATGCCGACTGGATCGTCCCCCTCTACGAGCCCCTCCCGACACGCGAACAGATCCGCCAGCAACGCGCTTTTGAGGAACAGCAGCGCACAATGCTGCATCCAGAACTCGAGGAGTGATCCGTCGCGCGCCCGTTGAGCAGCGACTTGAAAAGGAGCGAAGTCCCCCGTTTCCCCGCATGAACTTCTGGGTCGTGGAGAGTCGCTTCGCGGGGAGAGGGAGAGGGGAGAATGGAACTCCAGGCTCTATCGCGTTGTGTCGCGTGCAGCGGCGGGGAGTTCGTGTGATCTGGTTGCACGGCTGCGGCGGGTGTGTCATATTCGCGGGCGTTGATCCTTCACTCAGGGAAAGCCAATGCCTCGAAAGACGACCCGCCGCCAGTTCCTCGCCCATTCCGCCGCGCTCGGCGCCGGGCTGTATGTTTCGAACTTCGTCCGAGCCGACGACAGTCAATCTCCCAATGAAAAGCTGAACATCGGGATCATCGGTCCCGGCGGCCGCGGGGCAGGAAACGTGGCCGGCGTCGCGAGCCAGAACATCGTGGCGATCTGCGACGTGGATGACCGCCGGGCGGCTCAGGCGTATTCGGAGTTTCCGCAGGCGGCGCAGTACAAAGACTTCCGCAACATGCTGGACGAGCAGAAGCTCGACGCGGTGGTCGTGTCGACTCCGGATCATACGCACGCCTACAGCGGCGTGACGGCGATGCGGCGGGGACTGCACTGCTACTGCGAGAAACCGCTGACGCGGACCGTCTGGGAAGCACGGCTGATGGCGCAGACGGCGAAGGAGTATCACGTCGCCACGCAGATGGGGACCCAGATCCATGCGGAGAACAACTACCGCCGGGTGGTGGAGATCATCCAGTCGGGTGCGATCGGGCCGGTGCGGAAGGTGAACGTGTGGGTCGGCAAGGGGTGGGGAGGCACGCGGTGGCCGACCGACAGCCAGCCTGTCCCGCCGGAAGTGGACTGGGACACGTGGCTGGGACCGGCGGCGTATCGTCCATATCACGAGGCCTACATGCCGGCGGAGTGGCGGCGGTGGTGGGACTTCGGCGGGGGGACGCTGGGGGACATGGGCTGCCATTACATCGACGTGGTGTTCTGGGCGCTGGAACTGCGACATCCGCTGACGTGCCAGGCGGAAGGCCCGCCGCCGCATCCGGAGACGGCCCCGTCGGGACTGAAGGCGACGTGGGAGTTTCCGGCTCGGGGGGACCAGCCGCCGGTGACGCTGACGTGGACCGACGGCGATCTGGCACAGACGATGCACGACGGGCACCAGTTGCCGGGTTCAGGCGTGTACTTCGTCGGGGACGAAGGTTCGATGTTCGCCGATTACGGTTCGTACCGGCTGTTCCCTGAGGACAAATACGCCGATTTCAAGCCGCCGGAGCAAACGATCCCCAATTCGATCGGGCATCACGCGGAGTGGATCCGGGCGTGCAAGACGGGCGAGCCGACCACCTGCAACTTCGATTACTCCGGTGCGCTGACCGAGACCGTGCTGCTGGGGAACGTGGCGTACCGGATCGGGCGGAAGATCGAATGGAACGGCGCTGAATTGAAGGCGACCAACGCGCCGGAGGCGGCCAATCTCGTGTGGCAGCCTTCGCGGAAGGGGTGGGAGCTGTAAGCGGCGCGGATCATCAGTGAAGGCGCATGAGAAACCCGGTTTCTGAAGGAGAAACCGGGTTTCTGTGTTATCGCTGGTTGTATTGTGGCGTCAGTTCTCTTCGACGGTGGCGCGGCCGGTCTCGTCGACGATGCGGGCGGTCTTGATGTAGTCGAGGCGCGGGAAACTGGCGTTGAGGTACTCGTTGCCCTGCGCGGCAATGAGGTCCTGGCGGGGTCCGCGACCCTGGGGTGCGCCTTCGCCGTAGCCGTCGTAGAGCTTGTCCACGACGTCCATGCCTTCGACGACCTTGGCGAAGGGGGAGAACCCCTGGTTGTCGAGGAAGGAGTTGTCGCCGAAGTTGATGAACAATTGCGTGGTGCGGGAGTCCTTGCCGGAGGTGGCGAAGGTGACCATGCCGCGGGTGTTGGACTGCTTGTTCGGATCGTCCTTGATCTTCTTGTCGCGCCAGCGGGCGTTGACCTCGGGGTCGCCGTGCATGCCAAACTGCGCCATGAAGCCGTCGACGACGCGGAAGAAGCGGACGTCGTCGTAATACTTGGCTTCGACGAGTTCGCGGAAGCGGGCGGCTCCTCGCGGGGCCCACTCGGGATGGACCTCGAGGACGACGTCTCCCTGGGATGTCTCGAGCTTGACCTTGTACGGCTCGTCCGCGGCGGCGGCGGTGCGGGCAGTGGCCCCGAGCAGGCCGATCGTCAGGATCAGCGCTGTGGTGTGAATTCGACTCTGCATGTTGCCTCCTTGATGAGAGTGTGAATGGGCGGGGGTGTTCCTCCCGCCGGGTGGTGTTTTCGGCGGCGCGGTCGCCTGCGGCTCTCCGCTAAACGGGGGATTAGTTCTCGGCGCCGTTGGCGGGATCGTCGGTCGCGGCGGAATCGTCTGTGGCCGTCGCGGCTTCATCGCCAGCGGGCGTACTGGCGGTTTCGCTACCGACGATGGTGGCCTGCTCGATGTAGTCCAGCATCGGGAACTGGGCGTTGAGGTACTCGTTGCCCTGCGCGCCGATCAGGTCCTGCCGGGGACCGCGTCCCTGCGGGGCGCCTTCGCCGTACCCGTTGTACAGCGAATCGATTACGTCCATGCCTTCGACCACTTCTCCGAAGGGGGAAAAGCCCTGAGGATCGAGAAACGAGTTGTCGCCATAGCTGATGAAGAACTGCGTGGTGCGGGAGTCGGGGCCGGACGTGGCGAACGTCACCTTTCCTCGGGTATTGGACTCCTGGACGGGGTCGTCGGGAATCCTGTTCTCCTGCCATTGTGCATTCACGGCCGGGTCGCCGTTCATGCCGACCTGGGCCATAAAGCCGTCGACCACGCGGAAGAAGCGGCAGCCGTCGTAAAAGCCAAGTTCAACGAGTTCCTTGAAGCGGGCTGCTCCGTGCGGGGCCCATTCGGGATGGACCTGGATGACGACGTCTCCCTTCGAGGTCTCAAGCTTGACCTGGTAGGGGTCGATGGCGGGGGCTGACGGGTCGGCGGGACGTCCCTGGGCGGTCGGCACCGGGGGGTCGCCGTCGCGCGATCCGTTCCCCTGGCCGGCACAGCCGACGATCAGCAGGCCCAGCAAGGTGGTGATGGCGAGCGAAGCAGCACGCAGTTTCATCGTGTGTGGTCCTCGACGGGAAAGCCGCGGCGGTGCAATCGGACAGTCGCGGAGAATAGGAACGAGTGTGGGGGAGCGTGCGGAGCGCCCGGCCCGTTGGGCCGGGGCTAAACGGCGTTGCGGGGCGAGTGATTCGGGAGGAGTGGTTAGAAGATGCCGAGCTGGTCGCGGGCCTCGTCGGTCATTCGTTCTGGGGTCCAGGGGGGCGTCATGGTGAGCTGAATGTTGGCCTGCTCGACGCCTTCGAGGCGCTCCAGGGCCATCTTGGCGTTGTGGATGATCTGCGGGCCGGCGGGGCAGGCTGGGCTGGTGAGCGTCATCTGCACCTTGACCGTCTGGTCTTCCTGGGCGACGTCATAGACGAGGCCGAGGTCGACGATGTTGATCATCAACTCGGGGTCGACGACTTCCTTGAGGGCTTCCAGCAGCTGGTTTTCGTCCGCCATGTGTGTCCTCCGTCCCGTGTGGGCGTTCGGGGCCGGAGCCTGGTTTGTGCTCCGCATGCCTGACCGAATGGCATTCTATCGGTGCGGGGGAGAGAGTCGAGGGAGGGATGGCGGTTCCGGCGGCTGTAGCGGGAGTGGATCTCCGTTGAGAGCGAGGCATTGGTCCGGAGGTCGCTGCAACTGGTTGTCTGTCCAGCGGACGGCACAGAGGACTGTGCCTGCGACGATCAAAGGTCCACGTTTAGCGCAGATTGTACTTCGTGGCGATGAAGTCCCAGAGGAGGATGCCGCCGTAGATTGTCCCGCCGATGATGGCGGCGACGACGGCGAGATAGACGATCAGTCCGACGAAGCCGAGCGTGCCGTCCTTGAAGCGGGAGAGCAGCCGCCACCACTTCTGGCGGCGGTACTGCTTTTCGAGCTTGGCGTACTGATTGGCGAGGCTCTTCTCCTTCGATTTCACCTTGGAGCGGGTGATGAGCTTGTGGGCCTCGGCGGCGAATTCCGGGAACTGGGCGAAGGGGAGGAACGGCTCCTGAGGATCGCGGGTGACGCGGGCCTCGGCGTCGAGCTTGTTGCTCTTCATCGCGGTGAGGACCTGCGCGGTGGTCCATTTGCTGACCGTGGGTCGGCCGTGGGCATCGGCGTGCTTGACGTACCAGCGCTCCGTCATGTCCAACTGCGGGGCGGACTTACGGGCGGCGACTTCGGCCGACGAGGGGAGGACGGCGGGAGTCCTGGGAGCCGTCGTCTGCCCGCCGAAGCCGGCACGTGTGGCCGACAGGGGTGAGGCGCCGCCGCCGCTGCGGCGGACGACTTCCCGGTCGGGGGCATTGATGAAACTGAGCGAATCCGAGGCCATCTGCAGCGACTCGAGGTCGGTGATGAACTCGGCCATGGTGGCGTAGCGGTACTTGGGATCGCGGGCCATCGCCTTGTCGAGGATCAGGTCGAGCCGCTCGGGGACCTCCGGAGTGATGCGCTTGGCCGGGGTGAAGCTGCCGCGCTCCTTGGCGGTGATCAGGTCGACGATGGTGTCTCCCTTGAAGGGAGTCTGTCCGGTGAGGAAGTGATAGAGGGTGCCGCCGAGTGCGTAGATGTCGGTGCGGTGATCGACGTGCTTGGCGTTGCGGGCCTGTTCGGGCGCCATGTAGTGGGGCGTGCCGAGTCCGGTGCCGCTCTGCGTCATGGACATGTCGTCGTCCAGAACCTTGGCAAGTCCGAAGTCGGAGACCTTCACGCCCCCCTTGCTCGTCACGAGGATGTTGTCGGGCTTCACATCACGGTGAATCATGTTCATGCCGTGCGCGTGGCTGAGGGCGTCGGCGCACAGGAGCGTCACGTGGAGGGCGTCACCGACGCTGAGCTTGCCGAGCTGATCGATCCAGTCCTGCATGCTCTGGCCGTCGATCAGTTCCATGGCGACGAAGTGCAGCCCCTTGGCTTCGTCGACGGCGTAGCAGCGGACGGCGTGGGGATGCTCGACCTTGGCCATCGCCTTGGCTTCCCGCTTGAAGCGTTCGACGAAGCCGGGCTTGGCGGCGAGGTCCTTGGACATCACCTTAAGCGCGCAGGGGCGGTCCAGGCTGATCTGCTGCGCCAGGTAGACGGCGCCCATGCCGCCCTGGCCGAGTTTGCGGAGGAGCCGGAAGTCGCCGAGGACGGTGGCTTTCTCCTTGCCACCCTTTTTTTGTTTGCCGTCGGAGGGCTGGACCTGTCGAGGTCCGGAAACCTGGGTTTCGCCCGCTTCCCGAGGGGTCGAACCTGCTTCCGCCATGACCTGCGTCCTTTCCATGCCGCCGTCAGAGGGACTACCCGGAACAACCGTGTCCCGGAGTTGCTGAGCGGATTGCGCCGCGCCGGTTTTCGACTGCGCAGGAGACATCGCAGGGCCCTCGCTGGAGTGATGTCGAACCGTGGGGAGCGACAGTAGGGCTATTATGTCGATTTGTCGGGTGGATTGCCAAGGAAATCGGGAGCGCCGTGTGCGTGGGGAGGCGCGCTGACGCGCTCTGGACGGGGCCGCGGCGGGCGATTGCCGGGCGGCTTTCGGTCCGTTCGCGTGGCTGATAGGCTCGGTCGCGAATCATCACATCGTGACCGAGCCATGCATAACGATCTGACCTGCACGCTGACCGGTGAGAGCTATCCGGTTGACCGACTGCACAATCTGAGTTCGGCGGGGAAGCCGCTGTTTGCCCGGTACGATCTCGCGTCCGCACGTCGCACGCTGACGCCCGCGGCGGCGCGTGGGCGAACGCTGCGGTCGCTGTGGAAGTTTTGCGAAGTGCTGCCGGTGGATGGGGAAGCGGAGGCGGTGTCTCTCGGGGAGGGGCTGACGCCGCTGCTGCCGGTCGAGCGAAGAGGGCCGTTTGCGCGGTTCGAGTCGCTGTGGATCAAGGATGAATCGTTCAATCCGACGGGGAGCTTCAAGGCGCGGGGGATGACGGCGGCGGTGACGCGGTCGGCGGCGCTGGGAGCGAAGGCGATCGCGCTGCCGTCCGCAGGGAACGCCGCGGGTGCTGCGGCGTACTACGCGGCGAAAGCGGGGTTGGCGTGCTATCTGTTCATGCCGGAGGACACGCCGCCGGCGAACATCATTGAGTCGGTCGTCGCCGGCGCGCACGTGTATCTGGTGAACGGGCTGATCAGCGACTGCGGGAAGCTGGTGCGGCAGGGGTGCGAGCGGTTCGGGTGGTTTGATCTCTCGACGCTGAAGGAGCCGTTCCGCGTCGAAGGGAAGAAGACGATGGGGTATGAGCTGGCGCTCGATCTCGGTGATGCGTTCGGCGTTGAGACATTGCTGCCGGATGTGATCCTGTATCCGGCGGGGGGCGGGACGGGACTGATCGGGATGTGGAAGGCGTTTGACGAGATGGAGCAGCTGGGGTGGATCAGCAGCGAGCGGCCGCGGATGGTGGCGGTGCAGGCGGAGGGGTGTGCGCCGATTGTGAAGGCCTACCGCGATGGTGCGGAGCATGCAGAGCCGTTCGCCAACGCGGCGACGGTGGCGTCGGGACTGCGCGTGCCGTCAGCCGTGGGGGACTTTTTGATGCTGCGGGCCATCCGGGAGAGCGGCGGGACGGCGATCGCGGTCTCGGACGCCGACCTGCTGGAGGGGGTGCGGGAGCTCGCGCGGTGGCAGGGAGTTTACGCGTGTCCGGAAGGGGGAGCCGTGTGGAAAGCGGCGGAGCGGCTGCTGGCGGACGGGTGGATCGAACCCCACGAACGGGTCGTGCTGTTCAATACGGGAACGGGGCTGAAGTACAATCACCTGTTCCCGGTGGGAGACCTGCCGCGGCTGGATCACCGGGATGCGGAGTGCTTGGATCGCATCGATGTTTGACGCCTCAATGAATCCGTAATCGATTGGCGGCTGTCGATGGTGCGAGATGAAACTTGGCGGATTCTGGTACGGTGGCGGATTGCATCCAACATTGTGCTCAGTGCCTTGCTCGTCTACTTGATTTTTTTTGATTTCCAGATTGACATTGTTCTTGCAGTTGGCTTGACACTTGTCGCCGCGCTCCGGCTCATTGGTGGTAGGCGATATAAGGCGGCTTGCCGTCAATCCGCAGAATGAAGGGATTCAAAGCAACCCTGCTAAGTAACCCATTGCGACCGTTGCGATCTCTGTTGAATCCCTTCTCGCAACCGTCGCTCATGCTTGCCAGAAGACAAACCTAAGGCACCCCGCCGGCTGCGCAACCGGCGGGGTGCGATTTGTTGCCATGAGCGGGACCAAAGCCTTGTCTCGGCTCCGGCATGGATATTGTACGAAGGGGGCCGACCGTTGGATGACGGAATCGGTTCCGATTTTTTGGTGGGGGTGCGGATTTGTGCGTCCGCAGTGGCGCCCGGCCCGCTGGGCCGGGTCTGGACGGACGCTGATGTTCGGGTTATTCGACTCGTTGATTCACCGATGAGGATTGGGGTTGAACGGACCCTGGAGGGCCGTTTTCCGTTGGACTGCTTATGCTTGCCAAACGCATCATTCCGTGCCTGGACGTGCATGCCGGGCGCGTCGTCAAAGGGGTTAACTTCGTCAATCTCCGCGATGCAGGGGACCCGGTCGAGATCGCCTCGCGCTACGAGCAGCAGGGGGCGGATGAACTGGTGTTCCTGGACATCACGGCCAGCCACGAGCAGCGGGACATCATCCTCGACGTGGTGCAGCGGACGAGCGAAGTCTGCTTTATGCCGCTGACGGTGGGAGGGGGCATCCGCACGCTGGACGATATTCGCCGTCTGCTGAGCGCGGGGTGCGACAAGGTGTCGATTAACAGCGCGGCGGTGAAGAATCCGGAGTTTGTCCGCGAGGCGGCGCTGCGGTTCGGGAGTCAGTGCATTGTGGTGAATATTGATCCGAAGCGGCGGGCGGTGGTCAGAGGTCAGGGGTCAGGGGGCAGTGAGACAGAGATCGGAGCTTCGAGGGGAGATGTTCCCGAGCACTTGCGTGTGGTGCCGCGGGCGGGGCCGATGAGCGGGGCGGGGGCTGGCGCAGGGATGATGTCTGGATCTCAGATTTCCGATTTGAGATCTGAGATGTCGCGCGTGTACTGGGACGTGCACATCAATGGGGGGCGGGTGCCGACGGGGCTGGATGCGGTGGCGTGGGCGCGGCATGTGGAAGAGCTCGGGGCCGGGGAGATTGTGCTGACGAGCATGGACGCGGACGGGACCAAGGACGGGTACGACATTGAGATCACGGCGGCGGTCGCGGAGGCGGTCGAGATTCCGGTGGTGGCGAGCGGCGGGTGCGGGTCGCCGCAGCATATGTATGAGGCCGTGACGGACGGGAAGGCGAGCGCGGCGCTGGCGGCGAGCATCTTTCACTATTGCGAGTATACGATCGGGGAAGTGAAGCAATATCTGGCGGAGCGGGGGGTGGCGGTGCGTCGGTGATAAGGTCCGGGGCCTGCGGAAGATCACCAAGGGGCTGAGCACCGGGTGGCGCTCATTCCGTCGGCCATATCACCGCATCGAACATCTCGAGGAACGAGTTGGCGATGAAGCTCTGTCCCTGGCGTATTGAGTGGAATGAAATGACGCCGGCTTCCTCGTCCGAATAGAAGTTCATCAGGAACAGGTTGTTCCCCGGATCTGCCCCGATTGGGAGCACCAGCACCGGATCGTTGCCGTCGAACATGTCGACGTCGGATCCCAACTCCGCGAATCCCGCACATTCTTCCGGCACTCCAACTCCGTGCAAACAATCGATTGAACTCCCATGCACGGAGTTTTCAGTTGATATATCCAATCCCCTGAACATCCCGCCATTAAACCGCCGCAGAAACTCACGATACTCGTCCGGAAGCGTTCGGCCCATCCGGTCTTCGCACTTGCGAATGTCGTCTTCGGACGGCAAAGGAAACCTTTGTGTGCAGAACAACTCGTAACAGCGTTCAACGTCCGTAAAGTCAGCCATGGCTGTTTCATTCCGGTTCAATGCGGATATTGATCCGCCAGACTGGGAAGCGCTTGGCGTCTTCGACTGAGATTTGGACGACGCAGCAGCGCGTTATAGCAACTGTTCGACCGCAGTCGCCATCGGTCGGGGCTGACTGATCGTCTGGATGACACGCACAGGGGACTGTGCCGGGGACTCTGGATGGATTCCCCAGTGGGGGATCGAAGATTCCCCGATGCCGTGGGCTCAGGGCTGGGCGAAGATCGTGAGGTGTCAACCTTGCAGTCTTCGAGCAGCGGGAGCCGAGCGATGTCGGATTTCTTCAAGGCCCTGAAGGTGGCGGCCAAGGATTTTTCGGACGATGAATGCATGACGAGCGGCGCGGCGATCGCGTACTACACGATCTTCTCGCTGCCGCCGTTGCTGGTCGTCGTGTTCTTCATCGCCGGACAGTTCGGCGTCTCGCATGAGACCGTTGACCGGGTGATGAAAGAGCAGCTCGGGATGCCGACGGCTCAGGCACAGCCGGATGAAACGGCCGCTGCCGCGACCGAGGGGGGGATGGCCAGCAGCCTGGGACCGCTCGGCAAGGTGATTGGCGCGCTGATCCTGGTGTTCTCGGCGACCGGCGTATTTGCCCAGCTGCAGTTCGCGCTGAACCGGGCGTGGGAGGTGGAACGTGATCCGGAGCAGGGGGGCGTGCTGGTGTTCGCGATGAAGCGGCTGCTGTCGCTCGGCATGATCGTCGTGATCGCCTTCCTGCTGCTGGTTTCGATGGTGCTCACGACGATGATCGATGAGATCATGCGGATGGTGATGGGAGAGAACCCGGGGCAGGTCGGCGTGGTGATCGGCGCGCTGGTGAACGGGATCGTAACCATCGGCGTGGCGACGCTGCTGTTCGCGGCGATGTACAAGGTGCTGCCGGACGCGAAGATGCGGTGGCGGGACACGTGGGTCGGCGCGGCGATGACGGCTGTGCTGTTCGTCGTCGGCAAGCTGCTGATCGGCGTCTACCTGGAGAACTCCAACATCGGTTCCGGCTGGGGGAGCGCGGCGGGGTCGATGATCGCGATGCTGGTGTGGGTGTACTACACGTCGCTGATCGTGCTGTTCGGCGCGGAGCTCACGCAGGCGTGGGCGAGCCGGTTCGGCGCGGGGATTGAGCCGAGCAAGGGGGCGGTGCGGATCGTGGAAGAGAAGCGGCGCGTGCCGGCGACCGGGGCGTGACTCGCTCCGGGGGGAACCACGGAATACGCGGAAGGGACGGAAAGAGGGAACCGCGAAAGGGGCGAAAGCAGCGAAATACAAGCGCCCGGCCCGATGGGACTAAATGGGGGTGAGGCGGCGGTCAGCTTGGCTCGTCTGTTTCGGTTTTCTTCTTTTTGGTTTTGCGGGCGGCGGTGGGATTGGAGGCGCGCTTGCCGGAGGATTTGGCGGACTTCTTTGTGGTCTTCTTTTTCGCCGCTTTCGCGCCTTTCGCGGTCTTCTTGGC
This sequence comes from Planctomycetaceae bacterium, assembly GCA_041940305.1. Taxonomy (GTDB): domain Bacteria; phylum Planctomycetota; class Planctomycetia; order Planctomycetales; family Planctomycetaceae; genus JBGTSJ01. The sequence goes on along the minus strand of JBGTSJ010000002.1, from coordinate 383,314 downwards.
TCCGCGACCGCCGGCGCCTTTTTTGGCAGCGCGTTCTTCGATCCAGCCGATGGCTTCTTCGAGGGTGACGCTGTCGATCTCGCGGTCTTTAGGGAGGGACGCCAGCCTTTTGCCCTTTTTGCCGTGGCGGACGTAGGGGCCGTAGCGGCCTTCGTAGATGGCGACCTGTTCCTTGTCTTCGGGATGCTCGCCGAGGACTTTCAGCGGCGGGGTTTCGCCGCGGGACTTACTCTTGGCGAGCATCTCCAGGGCGGCGGGCATGTCGACGGTGAGGATGTCGACGGTGCGGCCGTCTGAGGTCGTGTAGGTGTGGGTCTTCTTGTCGAAGTTGCCGTATTTCTTGTCGTGGAGGACGTAGGGGCCGAAGCGACCGAGGCCGGCGTTGACGACCTTGCCGTCCTCGGGGTGATGGCCGATGCGGCGGGGAAGCTCGAGGAGTTTCTTGGCCGTGTCGAGGTCGAGTGTCTGGGGGTCGTGGTTGAGGGGGATGGAGGAGCGCTTGGGCTTGGGGGCGTCTTCGGTGACGTCGCCCAACTGGACGTAGGGGCCGAAGGGGCCGGACATGACGTACACGGGCAGGCCGGCTTCCTCGTGCATGCCGAGTGACTGCGGGCCGCGCTTCTTCAGTTCGATGAGCTTGTCGGCCAGCTCGCTGTTGACCTCGGCGGGGGCGATGTCGTCGGGGAGCGAGGCGGTGACGACTTCGCCGTTCTGCTGCTTCTCGAGGAACGGTCCGTAGCGGCCGACGCGGACGGCGGCGTCGAGACCTTCGAGGTTGAGGGTACAGGCTCGGCGGGGATCGATGTCGGCTTCGCGTGTCTTGACCTGAACTTCCAGACCGTCGTTGCCGGAGTAGAACTGCTTGAGGTACGGCAGGCGATCGGCCTGGCCGTTGGAGATATCGTCGAGCTGCTGCTCCATCTGGGCGGTGAACTGGAAGTCGACCAGGTTGGGGAAGTTCTCCTCCAGCAGGCGGTTGACGGCCATGGCGGTGAACGTCGGCACCAGCTGGTTGCCGGATTTGCGGACGTAGCCGCGGTCCTGGATGGTGCTGATGATGCTGGCGTAGGTGCTGGGGCGGCCGATGCCCTCGGCTTCGAGCTTGCGGACGAGAGTCGCTTCGGTGTAGCGCGCGGGGGGTTTGGTCTCGTGGCCGATGGGTTCCAGGTCGCTGCACTTGAGCGGGTCGCCTTCGGACAGCTGCGGCAGCGCGGCTTCTTCTTCCTCGTGGGCGGCTTCGGGATCGTCGAGCCCTTCGACGTAGACACGGAAGTAGCCGGGGAACTCGATGTGGCGGCCGGTGGCGCGGAACTCGGCGTCGGCGGCGGTAATCGTAACAGTGTCGAAGCGGAGTCGCGCCTCGGGCATCTGGGTCGCCATCGTGCGCTTCCAGATCATGTCGTACAGCTTCAGCTCGCCGCCGGAGAGCCCGAGTTCGTCGGCGGACTTCATCTCTTCGCCGGCGGGGCGAATGGCTTCGTGGGCTTCCTGGGCGTTCTTGATCTTGCCGGTGTACTGGCGAGGTTGTGGCGTGACGTAGTTGTCGCCGTAGTCGCGAACGATGCGGGAGCGGGTGGCGTTGAGCGCCTCCTGCGAGAGGGTGACGCTGTCGGTTCGCATGTAAGTGATGTGGCCCTCTTCGTAGAGGCGCTGGGCGGTCTGCATCGCCTGCCGGGCCGACATGCCGAGCTTGCGGTTGGCCTCCTGCTGGAGCGTGGAGGTGGTGAAGGGAGCGGGGGGGCGGCGCATCTGCTCGCGCTGCTCGATCTTCGTGACCTGCCAGTCGGCGGTCTTGAGGCGTTCGGTGAGGCTGCGGGCGTCCTCTTCGGAAAGAAGGAGGACGTCGGCCCCTTCCTGGATGCGGCCGGTGTGCTCGTCGAAGTCCTTGCCGCTGGCGACCTTCTTGCCGCCGACGGTGGCCAGCTGGGCGGTGAAGGCTTCGTTCTTCTGCGTGGCGAGGTCGGCGGTGAGGTCCCAATAAGTTCCGCTCCTGAACGCCAGCCGTTCGAGTTCGCGCTGGACGAGGATGCGGACGGCGACGCTCTGGACGCGGCCGGCAGAGAGCTTGGGGCGGATCTTCTTCCAGAGGAGGGGGCTGAGGGTGTAGCCGTAGAGACGGTCGAGGACGCGGCGCGTCTCCTGGGCGGCGACAAGGTTCTGGTCGAGTTCGCGGGGGTTCTCGAGGGCTTCGAGGATGGCCTTCTTGGTGATCTCGGAGAAGACCATCCGCTTGACGGGGACCTTGGGGTTCAGCAGCTGCGCGAGGTGCCAGCCGATGCTCTCGCCTTCGCGGTCTTCGTCGGTCGCGAGAATGAGTTCCTGTGCCCCCTTGAGGGCGTCCTTCAGTTCCTTGACGACCTTCTTCTTTTCGGCGGGGATGACATAGAGCGGATCGAAACCCTGCTCGACGTTCACGCCCAGCGTACTCCACGATTCCTTCTTGAGCTCCGCGGGGACTTCAGCCGCGCCCGAGGGGAGATCGCGCACGTGCCCCATGCTGGCGCGGACCTCGTAGTCCTTGCCGAGATACCCGCCGATCTTTTTGGCTTTGGCGGGGGACTCGACGATGACGAGTCCTTTTTTGGTCTTGGGAGCAGCCATGCAGGGGGAGGCGGGGTCGGAGGTCGGAGGTCGGAGGTCAGAGGTCAGAGGTCAGAGGTCAGAGGTCAGAGGTCAGAGGTCAGAGGTCAGAGGTCGGTGGTCGGTGGTCGGTGGTCGGTGGTCGGTGGTCGGTGGTCGGTGGTCGGTGGTCGGTGGTCGGTGGTCGGTGGTCGGGCCGGCGTTCATAACGGGTGACTCGCCGGGCAGCAGAGCCCGATGGGGCCGGTCACCGGACTTCCCTCACTCCTGGCTAAAGCCGGTTCAGCGAGAACCCTCGTGAACGAGGCTGCGGTCGCATCATCCGCACTTATGAACCCGGCGTGAACGCCGGGCCTAATAATTGGGTTCCTATGCATCCGCAGCACCACGAGCGGGCGACGCACCCGCCTGATGTCGTTGCGGGGGTTGAACTTGTCAGTGGGCGGGGTCTGATTACAATCACCGCCGTTGTACCGACGCCGCAAAAGGTTGCGGAAATCCATAAGGGATCGATTCGCCGATTGTCAAGATAGCCGGTGCTCCCGGACGGGGGCCGGCGGGTCTGCCTCCGGACCCGGATTGGGGCCGGAGCCGTGCTCGGCGCGCTCAGAAAGGCTGCAGGGATGAGGTCTCCATTTCAGATGTTCCGCACCCACCAGAAGGTGCTGATGGTGGTGCTGGTCGGTCTGTCGATGATCGGCTTCGTGCTGCTCGGAGCGGTGCCGGATCCGTCGAACATGCCCAAGGCGCTGGTGTTTATCAGCGTTGTCGCGGTGGTGGCCGGAGCCGCGTGGATCGCGGGGATGCCGAGCAAGCGGTCGGCCGAGTACGGCGGCTGGGGCGTCGTGCTGGGTGCGGCGCTGGCCTTCCTGCTGACGATGACGGGCGGTCCGCCCGCGGCGCTGACGGCGGAGTCGGGGAATCTCACAGTCGAGGAACTGGCGAACCTCCGCAGCCGGCGCCAGGCCGCCAACAGCTTCGTCGGGCAGGTGCTTTCGGAAACCCGCGACACCCGGGAGCTGAACTTTCTTGCGCAGCAGTACCAGTTCGGATTCGGCTTTGACGGCAGCGTGATGAGCGATCGGGACATCGTGACGACCGAACTGCTGCGGCGCGAGGCCGAGCGGCTCGGACTGAACGTGACGCTCGACAGCATCTACGCCTACATCAAGCAGATCTCCGACAACAAGCTGTCCTCCGGCAAGTTCAAGGAGATTCGGACAAAGCTGGGACTGAGCGAGTCGGAGCTGCATGAGATTCTCGGTGCGGAACTGCAGGCGCGGCTGGCGGCCGAGTACCTGTACGACTACGAGTTCGACGACCTGTTCCGGTACTCGCCGACGCTGACGCCGCAGGAGTACTGGGAGTTCTACCAGCGGATGTACGTCACGCAGAAAGCGGAGGTGGCGGCGATCCCGGTGAAGCCGTTCATCGACGAGACGGCGGAGCCGAGTCCGAATGAGCTGGCGACGTTCTTCGAGGAGCATCGGCGGAACTTTCCAAACCTGACGGCGAAGAACGTTGTGGAGGAGGGACGGCCGGGCTTTCGCCAGCCGCGGCGGGTGCAGCTGGCGTATCTGGAAGCGGTGTTCGACGACTTCCGGGACGGCATCGAGCCGGTGACGGAAGAGGAGATCCGCGAGCGGTATGAGCAGGATTACGTGAAGCCCGCCGAAGAGGCCGCGGCTCGCGCGGCGGAAGCGGCGGCGCGCGAGGAGTCCGCGACGGGACCGGCGCTGCCGGATCAGCCGGGGTCATCGGAAAGTGGAGAGGAGCCGGCCACTCCGGATGGCGACGCGCCAATGGGAGATGCGCCGGAAGGGGACGCGCCAGCGTCGTCCGAGACGACCGATCCGGCGACTCCGGAAGAATCACCCGCCGACTCGCCTTCGTCCGAGACGCCGGAGTCCGAGTCCAATGATTCACCGACGGAGAGCGATCCGGCGGCGGAAGAGCCTGGGTCTCCGCAGAGCCGGTTGCTGCCGACGGATTCGAGCCTGCAGCCCGTTGCGTTGCTTAATCAGGCGGAGGGGGAGACTGAGGCTGCCAGTCCGCCGGGCGAGGAAGCGACGGAGGAACCGGAGGAACCGGCGAGCGAGCCGGGTGATGATCCGTCCGATGCGCAGCCGGAGTCGACTGAACCTGCCGAGACGACGCCGGAAGAAAGCAGCGATACGCCGGCCGAGAGCGAAACGCCGGAGTCCGCCACGGATCCGGCAACAGAAACTCCAGCGGAGGGCACGCCGCCGGCAGGTGATCAGCCGGCGGCGCCGTCATCCACTGTTCCTCTGCTCGATGAGGCGCTCAAGGCGCAGATCCGGATTGATATTGAGAACGACCGGGTTTCCGAGCGATTGCGGGAGGTGACTTCGGAAGCGGCGAACTTTGTGGAGGACGTGGCGCTCCGGATGCGGGCGGCCGAGGGTGACCCGACCAGGCTGACCGACGCGGAGGCGCAGAAGGAACTGGAAGCGTATGCGGCTGAGCACAAACTGCATTACGCGGTGACGCCGCTGCTGTCGGGACTGGAGTTGAGCGAGTCGGAGGATCATCCGATCGGTCAGGCGGTGACGGTTTCGGACGCGACGAACCCGCTGCCGATTCCGAACGTCGTGCTGCAGACCGGCGCGCAGGACACGTATCGCCCGATCATGGCCCGCAGCCCGGTGACGGACAGCTGGTTTGTCACGTGGAAACTGGCGGACCGGGAGCCGTACGTGCCGGAGGACATGAGCGACGAGCGGGTCCGCGAGCAGGTCGTGGCCGCGTGGCGGGAAGTGCAGGCGCGCGAGAAGGCTAAAGCTCGGGCGGAAGAGCTTGCCCAACTGGTCGAACAGAGCGGGAAGCCGATGGGCGAGGTGCTTGGCGACAAGACGGTGACGGGGGCGGAGGATGAGGTCAATGTCACCATTGCAGAGACGGGGGACTTCCGCTGGCTCTCCATTCCCGGAGCGCCGCAACCGAATCCGTTCAGCTTCTACCCGCCGGAGATCCAGGACCCTCCGGGCGTGGAGAAGGCGGGGGCGGACTTCATGGAGACGGTGTTCGACGAGATCGGCCCGGGCGAGGCCGGCGTTGCGGCGAACTTTGATCGCAGCACGTATTACGTCGTGCACGTCACGGAGCGGACGCCGGCGCGGGACGCGGAGTCGTTCGAGGACTTCCGCAAGCGGTTCCTGTACGAACCGGTATTCGAACAGAACGACTTTCTGGCGCAATTCGGTCTGGATCCGCGGTCGGTGTATCAGCGGCTGGCCGTCCGCACGATGATCGATTACCAGAGCGACTGGGTCGATGACCTGTGGAAGCGGCACGACGCGACGCTGTACGAGGCGGCGGACGGGTGAGCCTGAGCGTCGTCGATTGGAGAGGCCGTGAGAAACCCGGTTTCCTGGAGAAACCGGGTTTCTGGCATGTCAGATAGTTGATTTGGGCCCATCATCCCGGCCCTCTCCCCCGACATGTCGCTCCGTGAAATCCCGGCGTCTCGCGGGGGAGAGGGGGCAGAGGAGGGGAGCCGCTTTAGCCCATGGTGCGGATGACGATGGCGAAGGCGATGGCGTAGTAGGTCACGACGCCGACCATGTCGCTGATGGCGGCAATCAGCGGATTGGACATCAGGGCGGGGTCGAAGCCCGCACGTTTGAGGCCCAGCGGGAGCATTGAGCCCCAGACGGTGCCGAGGGCCACGACGAGGAAGACGCTGAGGCCGACGACGGCGGCCCGCGGCATGTCGACAAGCCAGAGGCCGACGGCGAGGCCCAGGATGCCCAGAACGGTCCCAAGCAGCAGGCCGACGCGGAACTCGCGCCAGACGATGGTCCAGAGCTTGCCTTCGGTTTCGTGCAGGGCCATCGCGCGGATGACGAGCGTGGCGGATTGCGATCCGGCATTGCCGCCGCTGGCGAGGACGAGCGGGAAGAACAGCACCATCCAGTTGCGGACATCGCTTTGTCCGAGCACCGACTGCTCCAGGAAACTGAGTACCTGGGCCGTGAGGGACGCGGCGAAGAGCAGGATCACCAGCCAGAAGCCGCGTTTCCAGACGAGTTCAAAGAACTCGGTTTCGAGGTAGCTGTCCTCGAGAGGAGCGACGCCGGCCTGGAGCAGTGCGTCCTCCGTGGCTTCTTCCTGGAGGACGTCGGCCGCGTCGTCGTGCGTCACGATGCCGACCAGCCGGTTCTGCTGGTCGACCACAGGGATAGCGATGAAGTCGTATTTCGCGATCTCGTTGGCGACAAGCTCCTGGTCGTCGTCGACGCGGACGCTGATGACGTCGCGCTCCATGATGTCCTGGAGGAGCATGGAGCGGCGAGCCAGCAGCAGCTTGCGGAGCGAGACAAAGCCGAGCAGTTTGCGCTCTTCGTCGGTGACGTAGATGTAGTAAATCGTCTCGCGGCTGGGGGCCTGCAGTCGGAGGCGGTTGAGAGCTTCCTCCACGGTGATGTGGCCGGGGAGCGAGGCGTACTCGGTCGTCATGATCGAGCCGGCGCTCCCCTCCTCGTAGGAGAGCAGCTTGCGGATGTCGCTCCGTTCGGCCTGGGCGATCAGCGGAAGCAGGGCCTCGACGTGGTCGGGGTCCATGCGTTCGAGCAGATCGACACGGTCGTCGGCCGGCATCTCCTCGATGATGCGGGAGAGCGCGTTGCGGTCGATGTGGTCGACCAGCTCGATCTGGAAAGGGAAGGAGAAGTACTGAAAGATCTCCGCCTGACGGTCGGGCTCGCATTGGGAGAGGACGCGCCAGGTGTCGTTGGGGTCCAGCCCCTCCATGACCTCGGCCGCGACGCCGGCGAGGAGCGCGTCACAGAACTCGTGCAGACCGGCCGTATCGTTTTCGGCGACCATCTGCCGCAGGTCCGGCTGCAGCAATGAACTGTAGAGAGAGGCCGGCATGGCTGTGCTGCAGGGACTGTGTCGGAGGTCGCTCTTACATTGGACGCTGCGAGATGGGAGCGGGCGAGAAGGGACGCGGTAATCGGTATCGACGTGCCGAAGATTCCGTTATTGCGAAGCTGCGCTGATCGTGGGACTGCCGGATGGGGGAGAGGGCCGTCGGCAGGAGGTTTGAGATCAGCGACGTTTCGACTCGTTGACGGAGTTCGTTTGGGGGAGTTTCCGGGTGGAATGCCCAATGACGCCCGGCCCTCGCTGGCGCGTCGGGCTAGTGTGGGAATTGCACTTTCGGACGTTCCCCAGCAACTCCGGCAGCTGCACCGGGAATGGTGGCTTTTCGCAGCACCCGGCGCTACTCGGCCTTCGCCGTTTCCTTGGCGGGGGCGGGGGCGGGGGCCGTGATGACCTCTTTGATGGGCTGGATGAAGTAGCTCTTTTTGCCCTTGGCCCGGAGTTGCTCGAGCTTTTCTTCGGCGGCGGCCCGCTGATCGTAGGGGAATCGGGCCTCTTCCTTCAGGCTGCCGCTGAAGACGCCCCAGATCAGGCGTTTGCGTTCGGCCGCCTTGGCCTTGCGTTTGGAGGGCGCGCGAGCCCGTTTCGCCTTTTTCTTGGCGGGGGCCTTCGCGCCGCGGCCTTCGGCGGCCTCGGTTTCTCGACGTTTCTGAATGCGGCTGGCGGTCTTGCGGGCCATCGGGATGCAACCTGGGTACGAGCCGTGGCAGTTTTTGGGGGCGATCTCCGGTCGCCGGGATCGCGCGAAGTGGCAGGATAGCAAGCGGTTGGGTGATGCTCCACCGTGCGGCCGGGGAGAGAGGAGACGAGGAGTCAAGGAATCGAGGAGTCGAGGGGGACGGGAGAGGGAGGATTCAGTTTGTGGGACGGGATTCGTGCGGAGGGAGGCGTTTGGGCCCGGAGTTCGCGGTGATTGTTCGTTCGTCCAGCGGCGGCACAGGGGACTGTGCCTGCGACGAATTGAAGCGACGATCCGGGACGGCTGCCGCGCTTTCCCCTCGAATCCTTGATTCCTCGTCTCCTTGACTCCTCCTTGGTTCGGCATGAACCGGTGGTTTGTGCCGGAGCCGTTGCCCGGGCCGCTCCACTGTCCCTTGATTCCTCGACTCCTTGACTCCTCGAATCCTAGCCCCCGGCATGGCCGTCACGACCAATTCGTCCGAAACAATCCGAATAGTTTATCCAACCGGTCGCGAAGGGCCGATAGACAACACAACGTCTCGTCATTCGATCGAGCCAATGCCGGTCCTGCCGGCGCAGGTGCGTCAAGTACGACAGCGCCTGGCGAACCGAGAAACTTAAAGGAGTGAGTTTCATGCGTCTGCCACGTAAATGGGTCCTGAGCCTGGGGCTGATGGCGGCCGCTCCCGGCGTTGCCTCGGCCGGGCCGCTGGACTTTCTGAAACCCACCGGGGGACAGGAAACCGCCACTGCGGCTCCGCGATCGAATCAGGAGATCGCCGAAGCGGTGGCGCAGGCCTTCCGGGCTGCGAAGCTCAACGGGAAGGACATCGCGATCGAGGTCAAAGGGGGCGTGTGCACCCTGGAAGGCCAGATCGCCGATTCCCAGCAGCGGGCCGCCGCCACGCAAGTGGTCGCCTCCGTGCCGGGAGTCGAGTCGGTGGACAACCGCCTGACCCTGATGCAGACGGCCGGGACGCCGCGGGATATGCCCCGCACGTCGGGCGTGCAGCAGGCGGGATTCGACGGCGCTTCCGAGCGGAGTGTCCAGCAGGTGAATCACACCGCCGCTCCCGTATCGAACAACCAGGTCGCCCAGGACGTCGCATCGGCTGTGGCCGGCGCCGGCATCCAGGGGTATGACATCGAAGTCCGGTACAAATCCGGTGTGGCGGCCCTCCTCGGAGACGTCGGCAGCGCCCAGGAAGCCTCGATTGCCGAACAGGCTGCCATGGGAGTTCCGGGCGTCCAGCAGGTGCTGAACCGTTTGACGGTGAACGGGCAGCCGGTCGCGGCCGCTCAGCCGCAGTATCAGCAGCCTTATCAGCAGGGTGTGCCGGCGATGCAGGCTGCGTATCCGCAGATGCAGGCCGCTCAGCATGGCCCGGCGATGCCGCCGTACGGACCGGGGGTGCCTCCGGGACCGGCTCCGGCTCCGGGTGCACCGGCTGTGATGGCCGGACACATGATCCACAACCAGCCGAACGTGCCTGAGTATGCGTGGCCGTCGTACGCTCCGTACGACAACTACGCCCAGGTGAGCTATCCCAGCGCGTACGACGCCTCGGCGTGGCCGTACATCGGACCGTTCTATCCGTACCCGCAGGTGCCGATGGAATGGCGTTCTGCCCAGCTCGTGTGGGATGACGGGTACTGGCAGCTGAAGTTCCACAGCCGCACCGATCGCTGGTGGTGGTTCTTGGACCCGCACAACTGGCAGTAGTCTCGGTGATCGACTGACGTGACGCATTCGCGCCCCCGGGGGATTTCCTCCGGGGGCGATTGTGTTGGGAGGGGAGGAATCGAGGAGACGAGGATTCAAGGAATCGAGGGGAAAGTGCGTTTTCCTCACTCCCCCCTTGAATCCGTGACTCCTCGAATCCTCGACCCCTTTCCCTGCTCAAACCGTGAAAACCGTCAAAGACGGCATATTTTCACAAGTGATGCCCCCTCGGGGTTCGATAACAACCATGTCCGAAAGCGCATTGGCGCCTCGGGGCGGAACCAGGGCCGCGTCAGCCGTGCCCTCCGCCATCAGGCCGCGAACAGTGCACCTGGAGTCGAAGCGGATGAAGAAGCTCTTCAAACAGGCCTGCTTGATCGCCGTCCTCGCGGTCTGCACGGTACCGAACAGCGGCTGCCGGATGGCATGGTGGTTCTGGAAGGACGCCTGGATCCTGTCCTCGTTCTTCGGAACGACGCCGTTGATCCCGGTGACCCCGTACTTCAGCCAGCAGATCGAGGACACGTACTGGGAAGAGGAGCGGTACGACTACGTGCCGATTCTCGATCCGGTCGAGGGCGAGCACGCCCCGATCTTCTGCCTCGATCCGCCTTCGCCGGACGAAGTGATGCGGACGCTGCCGGACAACACGTCGGGCGGATTCACGTTCGTGGCCGAGACGAGCCGCAACAACGTGCGGATGATCGTGGAGCCAATCGTCGACCGCCTGGACGAGTGCCGTTTCTTCCCGATGGTCGGACCGGCCCGCCAGCACCACTGCCACTATAAGTGCACGGTGTACTTCGAAGAGGTGAAGCGGTCCTACTGGCCGGTGCCGTTCACGCACGTCGATCAGCGTGAGGACGTGGTCTACATCGACCACAACCACCTGATCCGCTGTGCCGGACCGGACATGCAGTAGACACAGCGAGTTCAACGTTCTCCGGGACCCGGCCGTGCGCGAACGACCGGGTCCTTTTTCATGCGCGGTGAGCAGTTCGGGTTTATCCGGAGGCAGCGACTGAATGAACGCAGTGCCCTCCCCGACCAGCGTATTGCATCGGATGGGGCCGTTGGGGATCACCGACGACGCTTCTGATCGTGAGAGCGACCTGCTTGAGCTTGTGTGTGAATTGAATGCCCAACGACGTTCGTCCGTCGTTGGCGCGTCGGGCTAGTGTGGACGATTGGACGCTGCAATCACCAACTACTCGGTGGCGAGCAGGGCGAGAGTGGCCCAGGCGGTGGTGGAGATGTGCTGCGCGTAGCTTTCGGCGCCGGCGGGGCGCGTCGTCTCCTGCCAGCCTCCGCTGTCCAACTGGGTGCGGATCAGGTAGCTGCGTCCGGCGGCGATGATCGCCTCGTGCTCGGCGGCTACAGGGCCGGCTTTGAGCGCCAACAGCACCAGGGCCGTGTCGAACGGCTCCGGCGGAGAGATCTCGTACGGTCCCCAGGCTCCGTCGGTGGATTGTGACTTCTGAATCAGGTCGAGGCATTGATTGCGAAGCGCGACGTCGCGGGGGTCGTCGGCTTCATTAACGATCGACAGTATGGCGGCGGCCTCCATGACGGTTCTTGGTGAGCGGGACTTGAGCCACTCGTCGGCGCGGGCGATGTGCGCGGAGTAGCGGGTGGCGTCGGCGATGCGGAGCGTGCGGCGGGCCATGACGGTGCTGAGCGTCGGTCCCCAGGTGGCGGGAGCGCCAATGAGTCCACCGTCGTGGACCTTCCATGAGCCGTCGCTCGACTGAGCATCCGAGACCTTGCGGGCGGCGGTCTCCAGGGCGTCGCGAGTCTGCTGGTCGACGTCGTTTCCTGATGATTCCACAACCTGCGCGAGAGCCGCGGAGAACTGCAGCCAAGCGAGCCGATAGTCAATGAAGTCCCCTTCGCCGCCGTTGTGCTCCCATTGGTCGGGCTGCTTGAGCCAATCGAGGGTGCCGCGGAGCGACTCATCGGGAAACTCAAAGCCCGCTTTCGAGGCGACCACCAGAGCCCGCACGCCGTCGCCGTTGTTGTGGCAGGAATAGCAATCGTTGTCCGCGTGCCAGGCGGGCACTTCCCGGGCGAGATAGGCGACGGCGCGCCGGGTGGGGTCGTCGTTACCCACAGCGACGGACGAGGTGCAGGCGAGGACGAGCAGCCAGCCTGCCATCCGGACGGCGTTGCTATGCGCAGTTGCGGTCCTCATTACGGCTCCTCGAAGCAATACAGGTGCGAGGCGCCGCGGAGGAACAGCTGGCGATCGAGGGCCACGGGAGAGGCGTCGATCGGATCGTCGAGACGGTTGATGGCGAGGACGTCGAGGGAGTCGGACTGCTGGAGGACCAGGGTCGTGCCGTCGCGGCTGACGAAGTAGAGGCGGTTGGCGGCAGCGATCGGCGAAGCATACAGGCTGTCAATGCCGGGCAATCGCTCGGGGCCGAAGATGACGTCTCCGGTGGCGGCGTCGAGGCAGGTGAGCGTGCCGTTGTTCTGGGCGGTGAAGTAGACGCGGTCTGCGGTGACAATCGGCGAGGGGACGTAGGGGGTGGCGCGGTCGAAGCTCCAGAGGGGCGTACTGGAGTCGGTGATGTCTCCCTGTGCGTCGAGCGGAATAGCGAACATGGCCGCGCCGCGGTAGCCGCTGGTGCAATAGGCGACGTCGCCGACCACCAGCGGAGAGGGGATGGCATTCACCGTTTGTCCGCCGCATTCCCAGATCACTTCGCCGTTCTCCAGGTCGTAGCTGCGCACGCGGTTGGTGCCGTTGACGATGACCTGCGTGCGTCCGTCGTGTTCGACGATGCAGGGAGTGGCCCAGGACGTGGGCTCATCCCGGTCCAGGCGCCAGCGTTCGTCTCCGGTGACGGCATCGAGACAGACGATGAACGACTGGTCTTCATGGTCCCAGTTAACGACGAGTGAATCGCCGTGCAGCGCCGGCGTGACGGCTTCGCCCCAGCCGAAGCGGGTGCGCATGTCGCCGAGGTCCCGGTCCCAGATCTCGTTGCCGTCGAGGTCGAAGCAGAAGATTCCGCGGGAGCCGAAGGATGCGTAGAGGCGTTCTCCGTCGGTGACCGGCGACCCCGAGGCATAGGAGTTGGTGCCGTGCAACCCTTCGTGGGGGACTTCCTGAATTGCGACGCGCTGCCACAGTTCGTCACCGGTCGTGCGGTCGAGACAGATAACCACAAACTGGTACTCATGGTCGGGTGGAGTCGTCTTGGCGGTGTCGTGCGGTTTCGGGGGGTGTGCGGGGACGACGTCCGTCTCGATCGCCGTGAGTACGAAGATGCGGTCTTCCCAGACGATGGGGGTGGCGCTGCCGGCGCCCGGGATGGGCGCCTGCCAGCGAACGTTTGTTGCGGCGTCCCACTGGATGGGCGGATCGGCGTCGGCCAGCCCGTTTGCGGTCGGTCCCCGCCACTGTCGCCAGTGGGCGTCTGCGGCGAAAGAGCAGGCAGGGTGCTTAAGGCTGGCGGATATGGCCCACGCGGCGATCAGCCATGACAGGCAACGCATGAAGGAGAACTCCGAGAACCGGATGGATGGGTGTCTGCTTAGAGTTTCATCATACGGGGGAGTGTTCACGAACGGGAGGGGTTCAATCGCGAGCGATGCGGGCGGAGTTGTCTATGAGGCATGGTCGTTGAGTGCGACGGGTGCCGTAATTGCAAAGGATGAGCATGATCTGTGACAATGCCAACAGTGCGGCGGGGCTGAAGCGGCGCAGTCGCGAAGCGTGAGGTGATTGTCGGTTGGTTGTGGATTGCCGTTGTGGCGGCGGGTTGGTGATGGAATTCGTCTTTCGCAGATTGCCGGCGGACGGGTCCCCGGAAGTGCAGGAGCATGAGCTCTGGCTGATACCGGAGGCTGAGGGAATGCGCCGGCGTCGCGACTTGGCGCGGCTGGCGTTCGAGGCGGGGCCTGAGGCGTTCCTGCGGGGGAGCGGGAACATCCGGGAGATTTACGTCCAGCATGATCCGACGTTGGACGACATGCTGGCGGCGTTCGTGGTGGAGCGGCGACTGAGCGGCGTCGATGTGCCGCCGGGGGTCGCGGCCTTCTGTGAATACGCCAAGATCGCGCGCGAAGGGCGGCGGCCGGGGACGGTTCCGATCGAGGTGTCGCTGGAGGGGATTCACGCGGCACTGCGAAACCTGGCCGGTGCTGACCTGGGTGACGACCTGAGCGGGTCGGAGTTCGTGCGGCAGTGGCGTGGGCTGGCGGAGCGGGTGTTCGCCGCGGCCCAAGAGGGAGTGGATCCGTTCCAGGTTTCGATCGTTGCCGACGATCCGGCGTTCGCGAGTCCGCGGTCGTACCTGCAGGACCAGAAGAAGGTCTACCGGCAGGACGTGGAGAACGGGGAGCGGTGGATCGTCCGGCTGCCCGGCGGACCGCCAAAGGCGTCGGGGCTGATGCTGCGGCAGCCGAAAAGCCTGCTGTGGAAGCATTGGGCGCGGGCGGACGAGGAAGCGCCGCTGGGGGGCTCGTACCTGTTCACGGCGGTGTGCGGCGAGGACGGGAACTGGATCTTCTCGACCGACCCGGTGCACCGGCAGCCGATCAAGGGGCTGGCGGAGGTGCTGCAGTTGGCGGAGTTGCAGGCGGCGGGAGACGAGGCGAAGTCCGATCCGTGGTTCGACGGGAAGCCGTTCGGCCATACGCTGGTGGCGCCGCCGAAGCGGGGATCGAAGCTGTCGTCGAAAGAGGTGCTGCGGATCGCGCGGCAATGGGCGCGCGTCAGGAAGGCGCCTCCACCGGGCAAGGGGAATGCGCAACTGCAGTGGGGGATGGCGCTGGCCGTGGTGGTGGCGATCGCCGTGTCGCTCTCGGCGTTGCTGCGGCAGAACGGCGACGCCAAACCGGGCCCGATGGAACAGGCGGCCAAGACCATCGACGACGGCGTGTTTGATATCTCTTCAGCCGATCCAACGCTGATGCGACTGTTTGTGCTGAGCATCGGCGTGTCGCAGTATGCGGATGAGTCGATGGAGCTGCCGTATGCCGACGAAGACGCGGTGGAACTGAATGATGCCTTCGTGGCATACACGGGCGCGTTGTTTATGGAAATGAATCGCTCGGCCGGCAAGGAGACGACCCTGGACGAAGTCGTGAGCCGGCGATTGATTGCCGAAGTGGATCGTCCCGATGCTCGCGCGCCGACGCGGCAGGAGATTTTGGAGGGGCTGATCTGGCTTGAGACGGGCGATGGGGAGGACTCGCCGCCTCCGACGCCGAACGATCTGGCGATCGTGACGATCTCCGGGCACGGCCAGCTGGATGCGGAGAAGGACTACTACCTGCTGGCCAGCGGCCATCGCCGCGGCGAGGATCTGCGGCTGAACGGCGTGACGTTCAAGCACGAGATTGCGAAGACGCTGAATCGTCTGAAGTGCACGGTAATCGTGATTCTGGACACGTGCCATGCCGGGGCCTCGGCCGAACATGAACTGGAGTCCGGGTCGCCGCAACCGACGGAAGTGACGTTCCGGGGATCGACGGATGTGGACGAATTCCAGCACATCGCCGAAAGGGCGATGGAGGGATTTCAAAGCAATCCGCGGGGCGTCCTGCTGCTGCCGGCCTGCACGAGCGATGAACTCGCGGCCGAGAGTCGTGACTGGAAGCACGGAGCGCTGTCGCTGGCGGTGCTCGAAGCGCTGCGGGGCGAGATTTTGATCCCTAATAAAGCAGCGATGGAATGCCTGCCGCGAAAGGACATTGTGGTGTTCGCGGACGTGGTGTATTACGCCAACAACCGCGTGTTCGAGCTGACGAATGACGAGCAACTGGTGACGGTGAAGCCGAGCAACACCAGTGTTCGTGACCGACTGATCCCATTGGCGAACCGTCAAAGTGTTATCGTGGGGATGAGGCCTGAGACGAGCACGGGACTGTCGCAACATCAATGACCGATCGGCCCCGGACGATTGAGCTTTGTTTGCCTGGAGCCGGTTCGCGCGCATGAGCACCGGTGCAGCGGCGGCGCGGCGAACCATCGTCAATTTCGGGGGGAACGTGCGGTTCCTCCCGGAGCACTATTACGAGCCGCGGACGGAAGCCGAGGTGCTGGAGGTTCTGCGGAAGCATGCGCGTGGCCGCATCCGGGTGGCGGCGGCGCTGCATTCGTGGAGCGACTTGGTGGTCTGCGACGACGCCGTCGTCTCGATGCGCCACTGGCGGGGAATCAACTACGAAGAGACGGACGACGGCCGGATGCTGGCGACCGTGGGGGCTGGATGGCGGATCAGGGATTTGTTAAAGGAACTGCGGCCGCGCGGATTGACGCTGCCGGCGATCGGACTGATTACCGAGCAGGTGGTGGCTGGGGCGATCGCGACCGGCACGCATGGGTCGGGCAACCACAGCCTGGGGCATCACATCCTGAGAGTGCGGCTGGCGGCGTATGACCCGGAGACGGGCGAGCCGCGGATCTACGAGATTGACGGCGGTCCGGAACTGCTGGCGGCGCGCTGCCACCTGGGATGTATGGGGATCGTGCTGGCGGTGACGTTCGAGTGCCGTCCGGAGTACTTCGTCGGAGAGCGGAACGCGCGGTACGCCACCATTGACGAAGTGCTGCAGCATGAGGCGGATTCGCCGTTGCAGCATTTCTTTCTGGTGCCGCATCAGTGGGGATACGTGGCGCAGCATCGCGCGATCACTGCGCCACTGCAGAGCAAACTGTACCGGCTGGACTGCTGGTCGTACCTGGCGGGGTGGTTTGTCAGCATGGATGTGGGGCTGCACCTGGTTTTCAAGCTGCTGGTGTCAGTGCTGCGCAGCCGGGGGCTGACGCGGGCGTTCTTTCGGCACGTGATGCCGTACCTGTTGCTGGAGGACAAGACGTACGTGGGGCGGAGCGACGAGATCCTGACGTGGAGGCACGAGCTGTTCCGGCACTTTGAAATGGAAGTGTTCGTTCCGCGAGAGCACGTGGGGAGTGCGTCGGCGTTCCTGGCGGAGGTGCTGAAGGTCTGCGACGGTGCGGAAGCGGAGCCGGCGGCCGAACAGGCGCGAATGCTGGAATCGATCGGGATGCTTGATGAGCTGCGTGCGCTGCGGGGGGTGTTCACGCACCATTACCCGATCTGCGTGCGGCGCATTCTGCGGGATGAGACGCTGATCTCGATGGCGAGCGGCGAGGACGAGGCGTGGTACTCGTTCAGCCTGATTACGCTGCAGCAGCCGCGTGATGCGTTCCGCACGATGGCGGACTTTGTGGCGCGGTCGATGTCGCGGCTGTTCCGGGGGCGGGCGCATTGGGGGAAGTACTTTCCCCTGGACCGGGAAGCGGCCCTCGCGGCGTATCCGCGGCTGGGGGAGTTTGCGGCGATCTGCCGGCGAATCGACCCGCACGGGGTGTTTCAGAACGACTTCACGCGAAGTGTACTGGGAGGGCCGGCGATGGAGAGACGGTCGGATTCCGGTACTTGATTCCGCCGGATGGGGTTGCGATGGTTGAGGACGAGCCAGCTCAGCACAACGCCCAGCGACGTTCGGGCCCTCGCTGGCGCGTCGGGCTAGTATGTTGATTGGTCACTGGTTGCGTCTTATGAAGTCGATGCCGGGTATGCGTATTTCATCACTGATTCTGGCATTGCTGTCCGTTCTTGTGGCGACCGCGACGGCACTGGCGGGCGACACCGAGGCTCGTGGTCCGGTGGATTTCGCACGCGAGGTGCGGCCGATCCTGGCGCGGAACTGTTTGAAATGCCATGGGCCGGACGATGCGGTGCGGGAATCGGGGCTCAGGCTGGACCGTCGCGATGACGCGGTGCAGCCGGCGGATTCGGGAACTGCCGCGATTGTGCCGGGGCGGCCAGACGAGAGCGAGCTGATCCGCCGCATCTTCGCGGAGGACGATGCTGAGCGTATGCCGCCGCCGGATTCGAACCTGAGCCTGAGCGACGATCAGAAGGAGGTGCTGCGTCGCTGGATCGCCGAGGGGGCCGAGTTCACGGAGCATTGGGCGTTCGTGCCGCCTCAGCCGGTGCGGCCTCCCGATGTTGATCAGAGCGAGTGGGTGCGGACGGTGATTGACCGGTTCGTGCTGGCGCGACTGGAGGCGGAGGGGCTTGCTCCGTCCGCACGGGCCGACCGGTACGCGTTGATCCGCCGGGCGACGCTCGATCTGACCGGGCTGGTCCCGTCGCCTGACGAGGTGGACGCCTTTGTGAATGACCCGGCGCCGGACGCCTATGAGCGGCTGATCGACCGGCTGCTGGCATCGCCGCATTACGGGGAGCGCTGGGGGCGGCGCTGGCTCGACCTGGCGCGGTACGCCGACACCAACGGTTATGAGAAAGATCGCGTGCGCTCCATCTGGCCGTACCGGGACTGGGTGATCGACGCCCTGAACGCCGATCTGCCGTTCGACCAGTTCACGATCGAGCAACTGGCGGGGGACATGCTGCCGGAGGCGACGCTGGATCAGCGGATCGCAACGGGGTTTCACCGCAACACAATGCTCAACGAAGAGGGAGGGATCGACCCGCTGGAGTTCCGGTTTCATGCCATGACGGACCGGGTGGCCACGACGGGGACGGCCTGGCTGGGACTGACGATCGGCTGCGCACAGTGTCACACGCACAAATACGATCCGATCTCGCATCACGAGTACTACGCATTCATGGCGTTTCTGAATAACGCCGATGAGCCGGAACTCGAATTGCCGGATGCGGCGGCCGACGCGCAGTACGAGCGGCAACTGGCGGAGGCGGACCGGCTGCTCGACGAACTCAAGAATGAAATGCCGGCGACGGACCCGCGATTTGTCGACTGGCTGCGGGAGCGGCGGGATGAGTCCGTGCGATGGGCACCGCTGGTTCCGACGGAGATGTCTTCGAACCTGCCGCTGCTCACTCTGGAAGATGACGCGACGGTCTTCGTGTCGGGGGACACGACGAAGCTGGATGTCTACGAAGTGACGTACAAACCGGGGCCGGGAGCGATCACGGCGTTGCGGCTGGAGGCGCTGCCGGATGATCGCCTGCCGGCGCACGGACCGGGAATGACCTACTACGAAGGAACGAAGGGGGATTTCTTCCTTGGGGAGTTCGTGGTCGAGGCGGACGGGGGGAGTGTGGCGATTGGATCGGCGAGCGAGAGTTATGGCAAGAACCGGTTCGGCAGCAATCCGGTCTCTGCCGCGTTGTGCACCGACGGCAACGTGCAGACCGGCTGGTCGGTGGACGGGCGGCAGGGAGAGCGGCACAGCGCCGTGTTTGTGTTTGAAGAACCGCTGCAGGATGCGGGCGAAATCACCGTGCGGATGACGTTCGGGCGACACTTTGCGAGTTCGCTGGGGCGGTTCCGGATTTCGGCGACAGACGATCCGCGCGGCGGGACGGCACGGGACCTGCCGGCGCGCGTTGAGGAACTGCTGCTGAGTCCCGAAGACGAACTGACACCCGGTGAACTGGATGAGTTGCACACCGCGTATGTGCTGCACGCGCCGGAACTGGCCGAGCGGTCGCAGCAGATTCGAGAACTGCAACGGCGGCCGGATTTGACGACGACGCTTGTGATGCAGGAACGGCCGGCTGAGAATCCACGGCCGACGTCGCTGCACCACCGCGGGGAGTTCCTGCAACCGAAGGAGCCGGTGGAGCCGGGGGTGCCGGAATGCCTGCCTCCGCTGCCTGCCGACGTGCCGGCGGATCGGCTGGGGTTCGCGCAGTGGCTGGTCTCGCCGGAGAATCCATTGACGGCGCGCGTGGCGGTGAACCGGCAGTGGGCGGCGTTCTTCGGGCGGGGACTGGTGGCGACGGAGCAGGACTTCGGGATCCAGGGAGAGAATCCTTCGCATCCGGAACTGCTGGACTGGCTGGCGCTGGAGCTGATCCGGTCGGAATGGTCGATGAAGGAACTGCACCGGCTCATCGTGACGAGCGCGGTGTACCAGCAGTCGTCGAACGTGACGCCGGAGCTGATGAAACGTGACCCGGAGAACCGCCTGCTGGCGCGGGCTCCGCGGCTGCGGCTCACGGCCGAGATGATCCGGGACTCGTCACTGGCCGCGAGCGGTTTGCTGTCGGAGAAGGTTGGCGGACCGAGCGTTTATCCGCCGCAGCCGGCAAGCGTGACGACAGAAGGGACGTACGGCGCTCTGCCGTGGACCCCGAGCGCAGGGGAGGACCGTTATCGCCGCAGCCTGTACACATTCAGCAAGCGGACGACGCCGTTTGCGATGTATGCGACGTTCGACGGTCCGAGCGGCGAGGCGTGCGTGGCGAAGCGTGATGTGTCGAACACTCCGCTGCAGGCGCTGACGCTGCTCAACGATGAGATGTTTGTGGAGGCCGCCCGCGCGTTCGGCCGGGAACTGGCGTCGCAGACCGGGAGCGTGGAGGAGCGGATGACCGAGCTGTTCCGGCAGTGTATGACGCGGCCCCCGAGCGAAGCGGAACTGGAGGAGTTGACGGCGTTCTATGCCCGGCAGCTGGCCCGGCTGCAGCAAGGGGAACTGGACGCGGTTGCGATCGCGGGGGGCGGCGACGCTGCGGAGAGCCGCGCGGCGTGGACGGTGACGGCGCGGGTGTTGATGAATCTGGATGAAGCGATCCATCGGAACTGACGAGAGACAAGAGATGACGTTCCATGAGACGGGTGCGTCGCGCCGGCAGTTTCTGTCGGAGTGCGGCGTGGGACTGGGAAAGGTCGCACTGGCGGGACTGCTCAGCGGGGCGCTCGACCGGCCGGCGCGCGGCGCTGTGGACGATCCACTGAGTCCGCGGCAGCCTCACTTTGCGGCCCGGGCGACGCGGGTCATTCATCTGTTCATGGCGGGAGCGCCGAGTCAGCTGGAGTTGTTCGACAACAAGCCGAAGCTGGCGGAGCTGGAAGGGAAGCCGATTCCGCCGGAGGTGATCGGCGACCAGCGGTATGCGTTCATTCGTCCGGATGCTGCGGCTCTGGGGCCGCGGTATCAGTTCGCCCGGCACGGCGAAGCGGGAACGGAACTGTCGGAGATGCTGCCGCATCTGGCCGGCGTGGCGGACGACATCTGCCTGGTGCGGTCGATCCACACGGACCAGTTCAACCACGCGCCCGCGCAGATTTTTCTCAATACCGGGTTCGCGCAGCCGGGGCGTCCGTGCTTCGGATCCTGGGTGCTGTACGGACTCGGTTGCGAGACGCGGGACCTGCCGGCGTTCGTGGTGATGTCCACCGGCAGCGGGATCAGCGGCGGCGCGGCGAACTGGTCGAGCGGATTTCTGCCGACGGTGTACAACGGCGTGCGGTTCCGGAACGAGGGGGACCCGATTCTGAATGTCTCGACTCCGGCCGGCATCGACCCGCAATTGCAGGCGGAATCGCTGGAGCTGGTGCGGAGCATAAACCAGCGGCAACTGGACGCCGTCGGGGATCCGGAGATTGCGACCCGGATCGCCGCGTATGAGATGGCATTCCGGCTGCAGACGTCGGCGCCGGAGTTGACGGACCTCTCCAGCGAGACGCAGGCGACGCTCGATTCGTACGGCTGCGATCCGGCGCAACCGTCGTTCGCGCGGGCGTGCCTGCTGGCGCGGCGGATGATCGAGCGCGGAGTACGCTTCGTGAACATCTACCATGAAGGGTGGGACGCTCACAGCGACGTCGCCGGGAACGTGCGGAATAACTGCGCGGCGACGGATCAGGCATCGGCGGCCTTGGTCATGGACCTCAAGCAGCGGGGGCTGCTGAACGACACGCTGGTGATCTGGGGAGGCGAGTTCGGCCGGACGCCGATGGTGGAGTCGAGCCAGGCACTGGGGCGTTCGCTGGGGCGCGACCACCATCCGCAGGCTTACAGCATGTGGCTGGCCGGCGGCGGGGTGCGTCCGGGGATCACTTACGGCGCGACGGATGAACTGGGCTTCCACATCGTGGAGAACCCGGTCCACGTCTACGACCTGCAGGCGACGCTACTGCATCTGTTGGGATTCGATCACGAACGACTGACGTTCCATCATCAGGGGCGGGACTTCCGGCTGACGGACGTGCACGGTCACGTGGTGCGCGACTTGCTGGCTTGAGGGCCTTGACGTGACCCACATCGTCGAGAGGCAGGTAACGACGGATTACACGGAATACACGGGAACTGCGAGGATGCGAGGGGCGGCGTCGAGCACCGATATTACGACGGCGAGCCCAAGTAACTCATTACGATGTTGGCCAGAGATTGCCTGCGACTCCGGCCAAAGCCCCAATTCCGTGTACGTGGTTCTGCTTTCCAGACGACCGAAGAGAAGTGTGGGTGAGGACAAGGCAGGAGGGCGGGGACGTGGCGGCATGTCGGAGCGTCCGTCGCCTGTGGTCACAACGCGCGGTCGTTGTTGCGTGAGTACCAGGAGGGTACAGTCACCAGTTCTCCCACTTCTCATCCCAGCAATCTTCGACCTTGAGAGGCCCGCATGCGGACCGGCGTGGCATTGGGCAGAGTCGCGATTGCCGGGGTTTTGCTTGCCCGCCTGGCCGCCGGTCAGGAGAGGGCGGAGTTCGTGGATTGCTCGCTGCTGGTGGCGCCGGAGTTGCCGTGCACGTGGCCGACGTATCCGTTTCCGCGATTTCAGCTGACGCATCAGCACGTGATCGGTCCGTCGTCGGCTTACAACGTGGACGTGCTGCTGATCGATGGAAACACCGGGACGCAACTGGACGTGCCGCCGCATTCGGTGGCGCGGCCGGAACTGCAGCGGGAGAAGTCGGGTCCGCTGGGGCTGCATTACACGGACCGGATCGAGGCGTGGCAGTTCGGCGGGGAGGCGTGCGTGGTGGACGTGCGGGACCTGCTGGATCAGGCGCCGAACGGCGTCAGCCCGCTGGTGCTCAAGGAACATGTGGTCCGGTTTGAGCAGGAGCATCGGGAGCTGCGCTTTGGAGACGCGGTGCTGTTCCGCAGCGACTATTCGGATCGCTACTACCGCCCGTTTCCCGAAGGGTCGCGGTTCATCGCCGACATCCTTGACCGGAAGGCGCCGGGGTATCCGGATCCGGATCCCGACTGCATGGAGTACCTGGCGGAACGAGGAGTGATGACGCTGGGAACGGACAGCGCCAGCATGGGGCCGTTGCCGGACCTGGCCGAGCCAACCCACTATGCGGGATTGCGGCATGGAATGATCTGGACGGAGGGGGCCACGAACCTGGGAGAGCTGCCCTCGACCGGTGCGTTCTACTGCATGCTGGGACCGCGACATGCCGAGGGGCCATACGGCGAGTGCCGGGCGTTCGCCATCAGCGGGGGAGAGCTGCCGCAGCGACTGATTGCGTCGTGCCGCGAGAAGCGGGCCATCGATCTGTCGCCGACGCTTACGCCCGGACTGCCGCTGACATCCCCGGGAGCCGGCACGGGGAATCACCGGCAGGCGTATCTGCGGATCGACTTTCTCTATTCCGAATACCTGGACCTGTGGCATCACGCTCATCTGATGGACAGCATGGCGGGGACGCACCTGGTGCCGCCGGCGTACGCATTGCCGCCGACGGACGAGCCGGTCGCGTATGCACCGGAAGTTCGAGGCTGGCTGCAGGAATACGAGTCGAAGTATGGGGCGCGCGGGGTCAGCGATCGGACGACGGAGCGCGTCCCGTTGGAATGGACGTGCGGACGGGCGCGCGTGATCGACGTGCGCTCGCTCGCCGGGAGCACCCGTGAGTCGAACTGGCCGGCGTCGCCGGAGATCACCGCCGATTTCATCCGGCGGTACGAAGGCGAAGCAGGGGACCTGGAGCCGGGCGACATCGTGATCTTTCGGACGGACCACGTGGATCGCCATCTGAAGGCCCCGCCCGACGATGCGGGACTGTGGGCCGACCCGTTGAACGGCCGGAGCGAAGGCTGGCCCGCGCCGGGGGCGGACGCAGTCGTTTATTTGAAGGAGCGGGGGATTCGCTGCGTCGCGACCGATGCTCCGGATCTCGGCGGCGTTGATCCGCGTCGCGCGCAGATGACGTACTGGGCGCTGGGAAGCCACGACATGGTTGGTGTGGAGTTTCTCCATCAGGTCGGAGAGATCCCGGAGGAGGCGTACTTCCTGTTTGCCGCGATCAAGATCCGGGACTGCCACGGCGGCCCCGGTCGAGCCATCGTTCTGTATTGAGTTCCGGCCGCACGAGCGTGCGGATCGCGCCTGTCCCTGAAGCTGCCGCCATGCGTTGTCTCGGCATCGATGTCGGCTCGACCTCCATCAAGGGGGCGGTTCTCGATCTCGGCCGGGGTATTGTGGAGGGCGTGCGGCGGGAGCCGTTCCCGCCGGCGATCGGGGGACTGCCGGCCGGTCAAGTGGAGATCGATGCTGAAGAGGTGGTGCGCCGGACGGGGCGCGTGCTGAGCGCGTTGCTCGACGAGGAGCCGGATGCGGCGGGGATCTTTGTCGCGGGACAGATGGGTGGAGTGCTGCTGGTCGACGATCGGGGAACGCCGTTAACGAACTACCTTTCCTGGCGGGACCAGCGGACGTCCTTAGAGCAGAACGGTCCGTCTATGCTGGCCGCCGTGAGAGGGCGGTGGAGCGATCGTCAGTTCGACGAGTTGGGCCGGGAGCTGCAGCCGGGGTCGGCAACGTCGCTGCTGTACTGGCTGCGCAAGGAGGGACAACTGCCGGGGAGCGCGCGGCTGGCGACGATTGGCGATTTCGCGATTTCACGGCTGTGCGGGAGCGTGCCGCAGATGCATCGCACGCAAGCGATCGGCCTGCTCGATCTGCAGACGGGGGAGTGGCATGGCGCCGCACTCGCCGCGTTGGGCCTGGACGAATTGATGTGGGACGCTCCGGTGACGCTGGCGGAGCCGACGGGCAAGTGGCGAGTGCTGGGCCGGGCGATTCCGTGTTACGCTGCGATCGGGGACCAGCAGTGCGCGCTGTTCGGCGCGGGACTGGAACAGGGGGAATTGTCGATCAACGTCTCGACCGGATCGCAGGTGAGCCGGAGAGGCGACCGGTTCGAGCCCGGGCCATACCAGTCGCGGTACTTTCTGGGTGGCGACTTTCTGCACACCATCACGCATCTTCCGGCGGGGCGCTCGCTCAACGTGCTGGTGGACTTTGTCACGGAGTTTGCGCGTCATGCGGGCGCGGATGTCTCACGTGCATGGGAGTACGTCGCAACCGTCGCGGATGCGGCGGACGGCGGTGGGATCGAGTGCGATCTGTCGTTCTTCAAGGGACCGCTGGGGGAGCGCGGTCGAATCGACGGAGTGACGACCGAGAATCTGACTGTCGGAAACCTGTTCCGCGCCGCCTTTGAATCGATGGCGGAGAATTATGCGATGTGCGCAGCGCGGCTGCAGCCTTCTGCGGGCTGGTCGCGGATTGTCCTCTCGGGCGGGCTGACGCAATCGATCCCCTTGTTGAGAAGCACGATCTCGCGGCGGTTCGAACTGGACCTGCGCGAACCGGCTGCTGCCGAAGAGACGCTGCTGGGATTACTGCGGATTGCCGTCGCCCGACTGAGAGAGGAGTGTGTTCTCTAATGCCGGAATCGCTGCCGCAGACATGCCTGCCGACGTGGGACGTGGACGACCTGCCCGAGCCGAAGCCGCTTGGCTGGCGGAACCTCGCCGGGTTCATCGGGCCGGGCATCGTGATGTGCGGCATCCAGATCGGCGGGGGGGAATGGCTGTTCGGGCCGGCGATTACGGCGAAGTACGGCGGCGGGCTGATGTGGATCGCGACCGTCGCGATCATCGCGCAGGTGTTTTACAACATCGAGTGCGGCCGCTACGCCCTGTACTGTGGCGAGCCGGTGTTTACGGGCTTCATGCGGACGCGCCCGGGTCCGCGGTTCTGGATGACGGCGGCGCTGCTGCTGAATATCGGCGCGCTGATTCCGGGGCTGTCGACGAATGCGGCGGTGCTCATTACGTCACTTTACCTGGGGCGTGCGCCGACGCCGGCGGACGGCACGCTTGTGACCGTGATCGCCTATGCGTGCCTCGCGGCGGTGGTGCTGCCGGTGCTGGTGGGGGGGAAGGTCTACAACACGCTGCAAGTTGTGATGACGGTGAAGGTATTCGCCGTGCTGGGGTTCTGCCTGGTGATGGGAATCTTCTTCGTCAGTCCGGCGGGATGGTGGAACGTGTTCAGCGGGTTTGGGAGGTTCGGTAATGTTCCGGTGGAGGATGAAGCCGGCGAGGAAGTGGTTGTCAATGTGTTCTCTCATTATGCCGAACATGGCGAGTTCCCGGTGGTGGCGTTGGGCAGCATCGCCATGCTGGGCGCATTCGCGGGCTACGCGGGAGGGGGCGGGTTGAGCAACTCGACCTACAGCAACTTCGTGCGCGACAAGGGGTGGGGCATGGGGAGCCGCGTGGGGGCGATTCCCAGCGCGGTCGGCGGACGGGACGTCACGCTCAGCCACATCGGCAAGGTGTTCGAAATCAACGATGAGAACCTGCGCCGCTGGCGGGGTTGGTGGAAGTACATCATCACGGACCAGGCGCTGATCTGGGGGCCGGGATGCTTCATGGGGATGGCGCTGCCGGCGCTGCTGTCAATTGAGTTCGCGCGGCAGTCCCCGATGTACGGCCAGGACGTGGCGTACTCGCAGCCACTGATCGCGGCGGACGGCGTACTGCACTCCGAGTCGCTGGGTGCGCTGGCGCCGGTGCTGTGGACGTTGATGCTGGTGGTGGGACTGTTGGTGTTTTTGCCGAGCCAGATGTCGATTGTGGATGACGTGGCCCGCCGCTGGACCGACATCATGTGGACCTCCAGCCAGCGCGTTCGCAACCGCCTGCAGCCGCATCAGGTCTCGACGTTGTATTACGGCATCCTGGGGATGTACGTGCTGTGGTCGTTCGTCGCGGCGACGATCTTCCTGTATTTTGGGGATGCGCCGACGTTGATGGTGACGGTCATTGCGAACCTGAACAACGTGGCGCTGGGACTGACATCGTTTCACGTATTGTGGATCAATCGCCGTTACCTGCCCGGCCCGCTGCGGCCGAGGTGGTACAGCCAGCTGGGGATTGCGTGCTGCGGCTTGTTCTATCTGGGGCTGGCGGCGCTGGTGTTTGTGCAGAAGATCGTGCCGCTGACGACTGCGGCGTAAACTCCCGGCCCGTTGGGCCGGGGCCAAACGGATGTTGGGTGTTGCTCGATTCGTCTTGGTTACTGAGCGGCTCATTCTTTCCTGACTGATATTCGCATCCGCGCCATGTTTGATCTCACCGGAAGGGTGGCCGTCGTCTCCGGAGCAGCGCAGGGGTTGGGACGCGCCACGGCCATCGCGGTCGCCGAGCATGGGGCCGACGTCTGCCTCGTGGACCGCAATGAGGCGGGGATGGGCGAGACCGCCGCCGTGATCGAGTCGCTCGGGCGGCGGGCCGTCACATCCTGCTGCAATGTTTCCGATCCGGAGGCCATCGCGCAGTTGTTCGAACTCGTAGATGCCGAGTTTGGGCGTGTGGACTTCCTGGGAAACATTGCGGGGGATGGACACCTCGCGCGGCCGGAGGACCTTGAGATGGCCGACCTGCAGCGGGTTCTGCAAAACCTGATCGTCGGCCGGTTCGCGATGTGCCAGCAGGCGGGGCGGCGGATGCTGAGGGCCGGGCGCGGGTCGATCATGAATATCGGTTCGCTGGCCAGCATGACGGCCCTCGGACGCGGGCACGTCGCTTACAGCATGGGGATGGGGGCGGTGGTGCAGATGACGCGCGAGCTGAGCACCGAGTGGTCGGGACGCGGCGTCCGTGTCAATGCGGTGCTGCCGGCCCAGGTGATCAATCCCAGTCTCACCGCCCGCATGCAGGAGGACCCGACGCTGGAAGGGCGGTTCCGCAAGGGCATCCCGGCGGGGAGGCTGGGTGTGCCGGACGACATCAAAGGACTCGCCGTGCTGCTGGCGTCCGACGCTTCGGCCTGGATCACCGGTGCGCTGATACCGATGGACGGCGGCAATCTCGCGATGAATGCGGGAGGCACGCCGGGTCACGAACCCTCGACGATCCAGTCCTTTCGTGCCGAGAACAAATGATTGGAACCGCGATAGGGGCGAAAAAAGCGAAAGGAATGCAGGTTGTTTCGGTCATTCACCGACCTTCACGGACTCAGTGTCGGGCGTCGATCACTTCAGGTTCCACCAGAAAGCTTCGTCGACCTCGTTCGTACTACTGTTCTTTCTCGAGGGTGCTCGTAGTAGTCCAAGACGCTTCGTGGCGCGCTCGACGAGCCGGCCTTTCGCTATTTTCGCATCTTTCGCGGTTCCCCCTCTCACTACTCTCCGTCTCACATGTCTGACTCGATTCCCCTGCTTGATCTGTATCGCACGATGCTGCTGATCCGTCATACGGAGGAGCAGTTGGCGCGCTGTCACCAGCGGGGGCTGGTGCTGGGGGCGTGTCATACGTATGTCGGGCAGGAGGCGGTGGCGGCCGGCGTGTGCGCCCATCTGAGTCCGCAGGACGTGGTGTTCAGCACGCACCGCGGTCATGGACACGCGCTTGCGAAGGGGGTCTCGCCCGAATCGCTGATCGCCGAACTGTTCGGCCGGGCGACGGGAGTCTCGCAGGGGCGGGGCGGGAGCATGCACCTGTTCGCTCCCGAGATCGGCCTGATGGGGACCAGCGGAATCGTGGGGCCGTCGATCCTGCAGGCGTGCGGCGGAGGCTACACGTTCAAACTGCTCGAACAGCCTCACGTGGCGGTGGCGTTCTTCGGAGACGGGGCCGTCAACAACGGCGCGTTCCATGAGGGACTCAACATGGCGAGCATCTGGAAGCTGCCGGTGTTGTTTGTCTGCGAGAACAACCAGTTCGCGACGGAGGTTCCGTTCGCGTATGCGAGCGGCATTCCGGATGTCGGCCGGCGGGCGGCGAATTACGGGATGCACGGCGAGGAGGTGGACGGCAATGATGCGGTCGCGGTGTACGAGGCGGCGCGGGCGGCGGTGGGGCGGGCGAGATCGGGCGGTGGGCCGACACTGCTGGAGTGCAAGACGTACCGGACGCGCGCGCACGCCGAGGGGATGGGGGACTACACGTACCGGACGCGCGAGGACGTCGCCGTCTGGAAAGAGAAGTGTCCGATCAACCGGCTGCGCGGGCGGATGATCGAATCCGGCGTCGCCACGGCGGAGCAACTGAAGGAGATCGACGCGGAGATCCAGGCCCAGGTCCGCGATGCGAGTCAGTCGGCGGAGCAGGGGGGCTGGCCGGAGCCATCGACGGCGACCGCGCACGTGTACTGCGAACGCGCGGAGGCGGACGCTTCGCCGAATATCACGACGAAGGAGGGGGATCGGACGGAGCCGCCGGAGTCGGGGCGAATGCTGTCGTTCATCCAGGCGACGCACGAGGTGCTGGACCGGGAGATGGAGCGCAACCCGGCGATCTTCGTGATGGGGGAGGGGATCGGCGTGCGGGGTGGGAACTTTGCGACGACGAGCGGACTGTTCGCCAAATACGGGGCGGCGCGGCTGTGCGACACGCCGATCTGTGAACGCGGATTCGTGGGGCTGGCGGGGGGGGCGGCGATGACGGGTTCGCGGCCGGTTGTAGATTTCATGTTCATTGATTTCATCAACGACGCGTTCGGCGAGATCATCAACCAGATCGCCAAGATGCAGTACATGTCGAGCGGGCGGCTGACGATGCCGGTGCTGCTGCGGGGCTGCGTCGGCATCGGGCATTCGGCGGCGACGCACCACTCGGGCAGCTATCACTCGATCTACTCACACATCCCGGGACTGCGCGTGTTGATGCCGTCGACGCCGTATGATGCGAAGGGGTTGTTCGCGCGGGCGTTGCGCTGCCAGGACCCAGTACTGTTCCTGGAGCATCGCGAACTGCTGGCCGTCAAAGGACCGGTGCCCGAGGAGGACTACGAGATTGAATTCGGTCGGGCGCGAGTGCTGCGGACTGGACGCGACGCCACCGTGGTGGCGCTCGGCCTGATGACGCGGCACGCGCTGGCGGCCGCGGACGCGCTCGCTGCGGAAGGAGTGGAGATCGAGGTCGTCGATCCGCGGACGGTCTCGCCACTGGATATCGACGCGATCCTGAGGTCGGTGGCGAAGACCGGTCGACTGCTGGTCGTGGATGAAGCTTTTGCTCCGTGCAGCGTCGCGGCTGAGATCGCGGCGGGGGTCGCCGACGCCGGTTTTGACGATCTGGACGCTCCAATCCGCCGGCTGCAGGGGGTGTTTGCACCGACGCCGTACAGTCCGACTCTGGAGCAGGCTGTGGTGCCGGGTCCGGATGACCTCCTCCGGGCGATGCGGGACCTGCTTGACGAATGACGATTGGGACGGGGCCTGATTCCACTTCTGTACTCTCACTTCTGGCTGAGTGAACCTGCATATGGCAATTGAGATCACGATCCCCCGGTTGGGATGGAGCATGGACGAGGGGACGTTCGGCGAGTGGCTGAAGCGCGACGGAGAGAGCGTAGCGCCGGGGGATCCGCTGTTCACGCTGGAGAGCGAGAAGGCGCTGCAGGAGATCGAGTCGGTGGACGGAGGGGTGCTGCACATCCTTACGGGAGGGCCGCAGGAAGGGGATACCGTCAAAGTGGGGGCGCGGATCGGCTGGCTGCTCGCCGCCGGAGAACAGCCGCCGGAGGAAGGAGGCGCGGCAGAAGCGGCCGAGTCTGGTGTCTCTGCGCCGAAAACGCACGACGTGCAGCCGGCGGCGCCGCAGCGGAGCCATGAGCCGGCGTCTCCCGCTGGCGGGCGGCTCAAGATATCGCCGCGAGCGGCGCGCGTGGCGGCAGAACTGGGAGTTGAGGCGCGGACGATCACCGGCAGCGGTCGTGACGGGCGAATCCGCGAAGCGGATGTGCGCGCGGCGTCAGGGCGAGGCTCGGCGGCAAGCGGCGCGGATGCGGCTGTGTCGAAACTTTCGGGGCTGCGGCGGACGATCGCCGAGCGGATGTCGCGCAGCCATCGTGAGACAGCGCCGGTCACGTTAACGACGCAGGCTGACGGAGAGGCGCTGGTTGCGCTGCGGCAGCGACTCAAGGCCGGCGGGTCTTCGTCCGATACGATTCCTTCCTATCAAGACATCATCATCAGCGAGCTGGCCGCGGCGCTGCGGGAGGATTCGCTGCTCAACAGCCGCTGGACGGATTCCGGTCCGGTGCAGCCGGACGGCGTTCACATCGGCATTGCGGTCGATACGCCTGAGGGGCTGCTGGTGCCGGTGATCCGTCATGCCGACCGCATGCATCTACGGGGGCTGGCCAGCGCGACGCGCGACCTAATCGAGCGGGCGCGGTCACGCAGGTGCACTGGTGACGAACTGAGCGGGGGGACGTTCACCGTGACGAACCTGGGCGGTTTCGGAATTGATGCGTTCACTCCCGTCATCAATCTGCCGGAATGCGCCATTCTTGGGATCGGTGCGATCCGCCGGGTACCGGTCGTGATGGACGACGGCGGCATTTCGGCTCGGCATCGGCTGACATTGAGTCTGACGTTCGATCACCGCATCGCGGACGGCGCGCCGGCCGCGCGGTTCCTTCAGTCGCTGGTCAAGCGGATTGAAGCGGTACAAGAGTAGCCGGCAGTCACCGAGTGCTGCGGGGTCCATTGGGACGGCTGAGATTTTACTGCAGTCCCAGCAGCGACAGGCTGTTGCGTTGAATCAGGGATTCGATTGCTTCCGAGTTCAGCCGCGGGAGTTGCGTCCCTTCCACCATATTGTTGAGGCTGCGCAGTCCGTCGAGCGTGGCCCGCACGCTGGTGAAGGGGTAGTCGGTGCCGAAGAGCACCTTGTCCCACACGCCGTATTCCTGCACCAGCATCAGGCTGTGGTACAGCTGGAAGGGCCGGTAGTGGAGGGCGCTGATGTCGGCGTAGGCGTTGGGATGCTTGCGGATGACGGCGACGCATTCCCCCTCGTAGGGATGGCCTAGATGCGCGAGGATCAGCCGGACTTCGGGGAATCGCGTGGCGACCGTGTCGAGATGCCGGGGCAGCGTGCACTCCAGCGGGGCCTGCGCGACGAACGTCGTGCCGGTGTGCAGCAGTACCGGGAGCCGGCGCTCCGTCGCGTATTTCCACAGCGGGTCCAGCCGCTGATCATCGGGACGGAAGCCTGCATACATCGAAAGCAGCTTGATGCCGCGCAAGCCAAGCTCCTCGTGTCCCTCGCGCAGCTCTCGCTCCCAGCCGTCCTGGGTGGGGTCGACCGACA
The DNA here is from genome assembly GCA_041940305.1 of Planctomycetaceae bacterium. Taxonomy (GTDB): domain Bacteria; phylum Planctomycetota; class Planctomycetia; order Planctomycetales; family Planctomycetaceae; genus JBGTSJ01. The sequence goes on along the minus strand of JBGTSJ010000002.1, from coordinate 351,311 downwards.
GGAAGCCGATCAGCCGATCGGGATGCTCCGCGACATAGTCCGCAACGAACCGGTCATCGACCCACACGCCGCTCAGCCGGGCTTTGCCGCCGAAGACGATGGTGCGCACGTCGGGCTGCGAGAGGGCGTCGTAGTCCTCCCAGCGGACGGTGAGGTCCACCTCGGTCCCGGCCCGCGCGCGGCGAGCCTGGTTGCGGAAGTCGTCACTGAAGTGGTCCGGGTAGCGCCAGATGTGGCTATGGACGTCGACGATCACGAAGGTGCTTTGGATAGGCGGGAAAGTAGCCGCGTCACTCCGTGACGCGGAGACAGCGTGGAATGCGAAACGAGTTCACTGACGAACCTCCGTCAAAACCTGTAGACGGGGTCTGTGACCCCGTCCGAACCAGCCGGGTCGTCGGGCTTTCACCCGCTCGCCCGGCCTCACCGAGGCCGGCTACAGAGGTTTGGGCGGAACCTCACGTCAATTTGCGTCAATGATGATAAGACGGCGTCGATGGGGGCTGGTATTACGCGGGCGCTGAAGTACGTGGGCAGGATTTGTTGTTGAATGTGCGCTGATTCCGAGTCACGGAGTGGCTCGGCTACTTTAGGCGAGGATGTCGAGAATCGGTTTGCCGTGGTCGATGTCGAGTCGTTTGCGGCCGGGGACTTCGAGGCGGCGGCCGTCGAGGCCCAGCAGGTGCAGGACTGTGGCGTGCAGGTCGGTGACGTAGTGCCCTTCGCCGAGGGCGTGGTAGCCGAGTTCGTCGGTTTCGCCGTGCACGTAGCCGCGCTTCAGGCCGGCGCCGGCCATCCAGATGGTGAACCCGTTGGGGTGATGGTCGCGGCCGTCGGTGCCGCCGCCGCGGAGTTCGAGGCCGGGCGTGCGGCCGAACTCGGTGCAGAACACCACGACCGTCTCGTCCATCAGGCCGCGCTGCTTTAGGTCCTGGATGAGGCCGGTGATCGGCAGGTCGATGGTGCCGCACAGCCGCTCATGGTTCTCCTTGAGCTTCTGATGCGAGTCCCAGACCCCGTACGTGGACGGGAACACCTGCACGAACCGCACGCCGCGCTCGATCATCCGCCGCGCGGCGAGCAGCCGCTGGCCGGCGAGCTTCGTGGCGTCGTTGTTGAGGCCGTACAGTTCCTGCGTGGCCTGCGTCTCGGGAGCGAAGTCGAGCGCTTCGGGGACCGCGGCCTGCATCCGGAACGCCAGCTCGTACGCCTTGATCCGCGCCCGCAGCGCGGGGTCTTCGGGATAGGCAACCGCGGTCAACTCGTTGAGATCGCGGATCATCTCGTATTCGTTCCGCTGGGCTGCCGCGGACTGGTCGGCCTGCCTGCGGCCGAACGGCAGCGGGTTCTGCGGATCGAGTTCCAGCGGGACGCCGGCGTGCTCCGGACCGAGGTAGTACGAGTCGATCGACTGCCGCGTGTCGGTCCGCGTCGGTCCGCCGATGACCACGAACTTCGGCAGGTTCTCGTTGCCGGTGCCGAGTCCGTAGTGAATCCACGAGCCGATGCAGGGCTGCGGTTCGTCCAGCCGGTGGCGTCCGGTGTGGATCTGGTTCTCGGCGGCGTGGTCGTTGTCGGTGGTCCACATGTTGCGGACGAAGCAGAGGTCGTCGACGACCCCCGCCAGGTGCGGCCACCAGTCGGTGATTTCGATCCCGCTTTCACCGGCCTTCTTGAACCCCACCTGCATGGGGTAGATGGTGGGGTACACGTCGCGGACGTTGACTTCTTCGGCCGCCACCGAGCGGAACCGCTTCATCTGCAGCGGCGAATCGATCGGGTTCTCGAACGGCGTCTTGTCGAACGTCTTGCCGGCGTGCTCGTTGAGCGCCGGCTTGGGATCGAACGTCTCCAGGTGGCTGTAGCCGCCGGAGAGGAACACCCAGATGACCGACTTCGCCTTGGGGGCGAAGTGCCGGTTGCCGTCGGGCGGCAAATGCGCCGCCTCGGCCGCGCGGAGGATGCCGTCGTCCGCCAGCATCGAGCCCAGCGCCAGGCCGGTGAACCCCATCCCCATGTCGGCGAGGAACGTGCGCCGCCGGATCTGTCCGCAACAGGGGCCGTGTGTCTGATTTCTCATGTGACTCATTCGCTTAGATTCGCAAGTCAGTAGTAGCCGCGTCACTCCGTGACGCGGGGTCCGCTCACTTGGGCGATTCAACTCTCTGATGTACACCGCTTCCGGGTCACGGAGTGACCTGGCTACGTTGGTCTACCGGATCGACTGAAAGTCATTGTGATTAAACAGGACGCGCACCAGGCTTTCGCGGGCTGCGGCCGCGGGGTCTGCGGCGCTGTCCTCCTGCAGCTGGGCGAGCTGCTGCGCGAGGTACTTCTGGCAGAGCGTCCGTTCGGCGTCGGTCGGCGCCCGCGTGAGCATCACCAGGAACGCCCGTTCGATGAACGCCGACTCGGGCTCGGCCGCGGTGCTGACGGCCGCGAACAGGCCGGCTGCGACAGCGGCGCTCTGGCTGTGAATCAGGTCGCTGTTGGTGAGCGCCAGCGCCTGCTGCGGGATGATGGTCTCGGTGCGGCGGTAGCATTCGACGGCGTCGGCCCCGTCGAACAGCCGTCCGATCGCGCTCTTGCCGTCCCCTTCCGGATGGCAGCTGTAATACAGGCTGCGGCGGAACGTGGTCAGCGCTTCTCCGTTCTCCAGTTCCTGGCCGCCGATGGTGAGGTCCAGCTTGCCGGCGACGGCAAGCAGGCTGTCGCGGACGACTTCGGCTTCCATCCGCCGGACGTGGGCCCGCCACAGGTACACATTGTCGGGGTCGATCTCCTCGTTGTGGGCGATCGCCGCCGTGGCGGCCTCGCTGCCTGCCTCGCCTGACGAAGCCAGCCGGTACGTCGCCGACGTCACAATCAGCCGGTGCAGGTGCTTCATGCTCCAGCCGTTCTCGACGAACTCGACCGCCAGCCAGTCCAGCAGTTGAGGATGCGACGGGTCCGCCCCGTTGCGGCCGAAATCGTTGACCGTCTGGACCAGCGGTTCGCCGAAATGCCGCATCCAGATGTGATTGACGGCCACCCGTGGCGTGAGCGGGTTCTCGGGGCTGGTGATCCACTCCGCCAGCGCTTTGCGGCGGCCGCTGCTCTGCGACGGATAGACCGGGCTGAACGCCGTATATGTCAGCTCCTGCGCAGGATCTTCCAGGGCGGTCCTGGCCGTCGCTAGAGCGGACTCCGCGGCCGCGATTTGCTTGATGGCGGCCTCCAGTTGAGTGGCGCGGTCCGCGTTGTCGGCCGGCAGCGTTTCGGCCGTCGACCGGGCGAGCTTCGCGGCCAGCAGATCGGCTTCGCAGGTGGCGACGCGGGCCGTCCGCTCGGCCAGGCTGGCCGTGCGCACAGTCGCATCCACGTCGTCGCTCTCGGTCACCCCATACCGGGCGTTGTCGGCCGCGATGCGGGCGGCGACGCTGTTCGCCGTCGCATGGGCCGCCGCGACACGGGCGGCGGCGGTTTCCCGGGGCAGCATTCGCACCGCGAGGGCCTGCTGCGCCGCGGCGACGGTCTGCCGCTCGGCGGTGAGCGCGCCGTTGTCGATCGCTTTCCGGACCGACGACAGCGACCCCGCCTCGCAGTAATGCGACGCGGACCACCCCTGGATGCCGAGGATGTCGTCGCCGTCGGTGTAGTCGGGGGCCTCGAAGTCGAATGTCAGCGTGCCGCTGCCGTCGGCCTGCGCATCGGCCGTCCGCACCACGATGTCGTCCACGGCCACGATCGCCCCCGGCCGGGCATCGAGCGTGATCGCCTGCAGCGGATTCCCGATCGGGTTCCAGCCGTGCAACGCAACCGGCACATTGTCCACCAGCAACTGCTCGTCACCAGCCTGCACGCTCAGGTGGCACACGTCGGCCGCGCGGTCCAGCCGCAAGGTCACCGAGAAGCGGTTCTGTCCGGCGGCGACATCGTAGGTCCCCACCTGGAAGGGGGAGAAGGTCCCCGGCTGGTACGCGTGGATCTGCCCGTTCTCGAACATGATGCAGCTGGACGTCAGCCCGGCCTGCGTGTCCTTCGCCAGTTGCACGTTGAAATGTGCGTCCTGCAGGATGAGCAACTCAAACCGCAGTTCAGAGCCGTCCTCCAGCGACGACACGCTGGTCAGCGGGTTGTTGACGATCCGCCTCCCCCCGCTGGCATCGAGCAGTAACGATTGCCCGCCGCGCAGCGCTCCCTGATCGCTGGCTGCGATGGCAGCGTCCAGTGCGGCCTGGGCTTCGGCGAGTTGCAGTTGGAGCGGCGCCAGTTCTTCCTCCGTGGGACTCGGCGTCGCTTCGAGCGCGGCCTCGGCCTGCTGGACGGCGTCCGCCGCGGCGGCGAGTTCCTGCTGCTGGATTTCGGGCCGCAGGCCGGGGTAGTACGCTTCCGGCGGCAGGTCGATCGGCTCGATCGTCAGGCGTTCGCCGCCCAGGAAGGCGGGGACGACGGGCGGCATCGAGCCGCGGTCGGCGACGCGGTTCCGCTCATCGCCGCCGGTGTAGAACCACGTCGGCGCATCGGCGTGCTTGTCGAAGATCCGCACCGAACCCAGCCGCTGGATCTTGCGCAGCACGCCGTATTCGTATTCGACAAACGCACCGGGGTCCGGCTCGCCGACCACGCGATCCTGCCGGATGCCGATCGGCTCGAAGAACGCCCGGAAGCCAAAGTACTCATCCTGCAGGATCGGGTCGTACTTGTGATCGTGGCAGTGCGCGCAGTTGAACGTCAGGCCCAGGAACGCCTTGCCGGTGTGCTCCAGGTTGTCCCGCATCCACTGGTTGGGGTTGAGGGCGAACCAGTTGCGGACCAGGTAATCGGTCGCCACCCCCGCTTCGTAATCGGTCGGGGAGATCTCGTCCGCGGCGAGCATCTCGCGGACCATCTGGTCGTAACCCTTGTCTTCGTTGAGCGACGCCACGATCCAGTCCCGCCACCGCCAGACCTGCGGCGCACTGTTCCACACGTCCGGCACCATGCGGCGGCCGAACCAGTCGGCGTACCGCCACACGTCCATCCAGTGCCGTCCCCACCGCTCGCCGTACTGCGGCGACTCCAGCAGCCTTTCGACGACCCGCGCGTACGCCTCGGGCGAGTCATCCGCCTCGAAGGCCAGCAACTCCTCGTGCGTGGGGGGGAGGCCGATCAGATCGAGATACACGCGACGCAGGAGGACGTGCTTCTCAGCCGGATCAACGCGAGTCAGCCCCAGTTCCTCATGCCGGGCAGCAATGAAGGAGTCGATCGGATTGACGCCCCAGTCTGCGTATGGGCCGGCCGGCAGTTCCGGACGCACGGGGAGCCGAAACGCCCAGTGGTCCCGCGGGTCCGGTTCCGGCTCCTCATCGGCCGGTGAGACGGCGTTCTGCTCGATCCAGGCTCTGAGGTGTGCGATCTGCTCCGCGGTCAGGGGTTCCCCTTCCGGCGGCATCCGGTACGACGCATCCTCCGCCGTCACCCGCTCGATCAGGTAGCTCCCCTCCACATCCCCCGGCACCACCGCCGGCCCGCTGTCGCCTCCCGCGCGGGCCGACATCCCGGTATCGAGTCGAAGTCCCCCCTCCTGCTTGAGCGCACCGTGGCAGGCGAGGCAGCGTTCAGTCAGGATGGGCTTGATCTCAGTCGCGTAGTCGACCGGTGAGCCATCCGCGAAGCACGCGCGTCCGACGCATGCGAACACGATCCAACAGGCTGCGATCCTCATGCCGTATCCCGTCTGTCGAAGGTATCTCGCATGCGACCGGCGGCGGGGGACGCATGCGACGTGACTGATGTGTATCATCGTCTGTGTTGCACCGAGATGGCAAGTGGCAAGACGTGCGCTATTCCGATTACCGTGATTTTCTCGTATCGAGTTCAACTCATTCCGGATAGGAGGTTGTCTGATGCAGGCGAGTCGATGGCTGTGGGCAGGACTTCTCTTGGTCGGGGTCGCGGACGTGCGGTCCGCCGATCCACAACCCGTCGCACACTGGCCGTTGCAGTCCGACGCCCGCGATCACTCCGGTAACAACCGCGATCTGGAAGCCATCGATGTGGTCTTCTCGCGGCATGACGGAGACGCCACGCCGTCGGCCGAATTCAACGGCCGCACCTCCGTGCTCAAGCTGAAATCTGGCAATGCACCGCCGCTGCACAGCGGCGAATTCACCATCTCCGCTCGCGTTCACATTCCGGAAGTGATCGACGATGTCCCCGGCGACATCATCAGCCAGTACGACCCGGACTCCCGGCGCGGATTTCACCTGAGCATCATCAATGCGGCCGGCGTGACGTCGAGCCAGTCAAACCTCCGCACGCTGCATTTCGGCATCGACAACGGCCAGGCCGATGCGCAGTGGACCGACCACGGCCGGCTCGGCGACGCCGTGCTGATCTTCGGGATGGCCGTGCATGACGGACAGCTGTTCGCCGGCACCTGCGAGGCGGAGGTTGAGCAGTCGGGACGCGTGTTTCGCTTTGACGGCGAGGCCTGGCACGACTGCGGCAGCCCGCATCCAGCGAACTCGGTGTCGACGCTCGCGGTCTATCGCGGAGAATTGTTCGTCGCGGCGACCCAGTACCGTCTGCGGGGATCGGCGCTTGCGGACTCCGAAAACGTGCATCCGGGCGGCACGATCTATCGGTACGTCGCCGATGGAGAGTGGGAGAACTGTGGAACGCTGCCGGAGGTGCAGGCAGTCAGCGGACTGGTCGTGTTCAAGGACCGGCTATACGCCGGATCGCTCTACGCCCCCGCCGGGTTCTTCCGTTACGAAGAGGGGGACGACTGGACGTCATGCGGCACTCCCGATGGCAAGCGCGTCGAGGCGCTCTGCGTGCACGATGGGGCGCTGTACGCCACCGGCTACGACGAGGGGGCCGTCTACCGCTACGACGGCGAAAACTGGGAGCACCTCGGGCAGGTGGGCGAAGCGTCGCAGACTTACGGATTTGCCGTGCACCGTGGCGAACTGTACGTCAGCGAGTGGCCGAACGCCCGGGTCTACAAACACGGCGGCGGGAAAGAGTGGATCTTCGCGGGCCGGCTGGGGGAAGAACTCGAGACGATGCCGCTGATGGTCTACAACGGCAAAATGTATGGCGGCACGCTGCCGCTGGGCGAAGTGTACCGTTATGACGGCGGCGAGGACTGGACGCACATCGCGCGGCTCGACCACACGCCCGATGTCAAGTATCGCCGGGTATGGAGCATGGCGATTTATGACGGCCGCCTGTTCGCCGGCACATTGCCGTCGGGCCGCGTGCACTCGATTGAGTTCGGCCGCAACGCGACGCTCGACCGGCCGCTCGAACCGGGCTGGCGGCATGTTGTGGCGGTGCGCGAGTCCGACCGGCTGCGGTTGTACGTGGACGGGGAACTTGTGGCGTCGTCCCGCGAGTTCGATGCTGCGGATTACGATCTCACTGTTGACGCCCCGCTGACCGTTGGTTTCGGAGCGAACGACCATTTGAGCGGGAGACTGCGGAACGTCGCGATCTATGACAAAGCCCTCAGCCCGGAGCAGGTTCGAGCTCTCGGTGGCGGGGACAACTGAGATCGCCGGATATCCCCGTTTCCCGGAAATCGGGATGCCTATAATCATTGGCGGGCAACCGGCGTCGATTGCTCGCAAAGCCCGCGTAGAGCGGATATTGTGATAACCGGCGGTCAGGACAGCCGCTCCATCCAACGTGCAGCGCCGGGGAATAGGGAGTTTCTCACAACCGGCGTCCCGCCCCTTTCATCAATTCGGAGGACGTCATGCGATCGTTTGTCAATCGCGCTGCCGTCGCACTTGCGGCGTCGGCCCTGATTGTGACCTGTTCCGCCACGACCGCTCAGGCCCAGGGCTGGGGCGTGATCGAAGGCCAGCTGGTGCTCGACGGCGAAGCGCCGGACCTCACGCCGCTGATCGCCAAGGGGGACGCCAGCGCGAAGGACGCGGAAGTCTGCGCCGAGAACGGCGTCCCTGACCAGACGCTGGTCGTCAATCCCGAGAACAAGGGGATTGCGAACATCTGCCTGTACATGCGCAAGGCCCCGTCGCAGATCCATCCCGATCTGAAGATGCCGGAAGAGTCGGAGGTGGTGTTCGATCAGAAGGGATGCATGTTCCTGCCCCACGTGCTGGTGGTGCATACTTCGCAGACCGTGCTGGTCAAGAGCGACGACGGCGTCAATCACAACACACGCACCAGCCCGTTCTCAAACGAGGCGATCAACCTGATCATCCGGCCCAACGAGCGGGACGGCGTGCCGGTGGCGATGCCGCGCTCCGAACTGCGGACGCCGCCGGTGAAAGTTTCCTGCGACATCCACCCCTGGATGTCGGCATACTGGCTGGTGACGGACCACCCATATGTGGCGGTGACGGACGCGGACGGCCGGTTCCGGATGGAGAACGTTCCGGCGGGCAAGCACAAGTTCATCGTCTGGCAGGAGAAGGCCGGATACGTCGCCGGCCACGTCGAGGACACCGACAACGTGCAGCAGGTCAAGCCGTCCGATCCCAAACGCCCGGTGCAGGAGATTGAGATCACCGTGGTGGACGGCGAGACGACGACCGTCGGCCCGGTGCTGGTACCGGCCGACGCGTTCAAGAAGTAGTCGCGAAATTGACGCATGCAGCCGGCCCCGGCGCGAATCAGCGCCGGGGTTGGTGCATCGTCGCGGTGCAACGATGAATGCTCATGCGAAACCAGCTGGGATTTGCGCTGCAGTTCGCCGCCCTTGTGTTCCTGCCGCTGCTCATTGTCTGGCAACTCAACTGGGGCTTTTCGCTCATCTGGATGCCGGCGCTGACCATCGCCGGCGCGGTGGTGTTCTATGCCGGTCATTTGCTGCGTGAACGCTCGCGCTGACACCGGCCGCTCAGAACCGCATCCGGCCTCGCTGTTCGTGCGATGCCGGTTTCGGTGGCGTGTGCTGCCGGCCGTTGTGTGTGTCGTGATTGCGGGTGGGGCAGCCGGACAGGATGGCCCCATCTCGCCAGAGTCGTCCGGACTCAATGTGTCGTTGCCTGCTGCAAAGCGGTTCGCCGGCACGCGCGACCTGATCGATCTCGGTCAATGGGACGCGGCAATTGACGCGTTGCAGGAGATCTCGGCCGAGTTCGGCGATGCACTGGTGGAGACAGAGCCGGGGCGGCTGCTGAGTGTCCGTGATGCCTGCTCGGCGGAACTGGCGCGCCTGCCGGCCGAAGGGCTGGCCCGACTGCGGCAGCGCATCGATCCCCCGATTCGCTCGCTCTTTGAGGAATCCGCGCGGCTGCAGAGCGGCGACCTGATGCGGCAGGTAGTGCGCGAGGGCTTCGCCAGCAGTTACGGCGACGATGCACTGGTCTGGCTGGCGGACCAATGCTGGCTCGAAGGAGAGTTCGACGCCGCCCGGATGTACTGGACGATGCTGCTCCCGCTGCCGGCCGGCGAGGGGAGCCCGCTCGTGCGGCGGTATCCGGACACCGAACTGGACGCCGCGCAGATCCGGGCGCGGCTGGTCCTCTGCTCGATCATGCAGCGGGACTCGGCGCGCGTGCGACGGGAATTGGATGCGTTCCAGCAAATCCATCCGGATGCCGATGGACAACTCGCCGCACGCGACGGACGGCTGGCCGAGATCCTTGACGAAGTCTGGCAGGCGTCGGCGGAGTGGAGCGTCCTCGACGAGGCCGAGTGGCTCACGCTCGGCGGCGGACCGGAGCGGAACGGCGTCGCACCGCACGCTCCGCAATTGGACGTCATTCGCTGGCAGACGCCATTGCCGCGGGTCCGATTGCCGTTGATCGAACGGAAGCAGCCCGCGCTGCCGGACTTCGGCACGGCGAGTTTTGAACCGGTCGTCTGGAACGACACGGTGCTCATCAACGACGCAGATTCCGTGCGGGCGCTCCAACTGCAGACCGGACAACCGAAGTGGCCTTCCGGACTGGATGATGATGTGGGTGAGATCTACACAGGACCCCTGCTGACGTCGGGACTCACCATGCCCACGGCGGGTGTCCCGCGATTCACGGCGAGTGTCTCCGATGGCCGGTACTACGCCCGGATGGGACTGCCGATCACGACCATTGCGGCTGAGGCGATCCAGTCGCCGCCGTCGCAGCTGATCTGCCTCGACCTCGCGCACGCCGAAGGGCGGCTGGAGTGGGCCGCCGCCGCAGGGGACGTGCTGGACGAGCCGGGCTGGTCGTTTTCCGGCGCTCCCCTTGTCGTGGATGAGAGGCTGTTCGTCCCCCTGCGGCGTTCGAGCCCGCAGCTGGAGATGGGTGTCGCTTGTCTCTCGGCGACTTCGGGCGAGAAGATCTGGGAACGGCGGATCGGCAGCGCTCTGCAACAGGCTCCCGCGCTGTATCACCTGGTGGATCATGATGTGCTGACAGTCGCGGCTGGCCTGGTGTTCTGCGAGACCGGGGCGGGAGTCGTGGCGGCCGTCGATGGCGAGACGGGAAGGCTGCGCTGGGCGGCGACGTATCCGTCGCGGTCCCAGTCCACCAACGAGTTAAGCGATCCCGCCGCACGACGACTGTCTCAGCCGATCTATCATGCCGGACAGTTGTTTGTGGCGCCCCGCGACAGCGACCGCATCATCGCGTTCGACGCCGCGACGGGAGTGACCATCTGGAGTGTTCCCGAGCCGGAGCGGGTGACGAGCCTGCTGGGCGTGGCGGATGAGACGGTGATCGCCCTGGGAGATCGCCTGTGGGGGCTCGACGCTCCCACCGGCCGGCCGCTGCGGCGTCCGATCGGATTCGCCGATCCGGCGGGGCACGGCTTTGGGCGGGGGGTGATCGCCGGGACGGACGTGCTGTGGACGTCGCGCAGCGAACTGTTTGTGGTGGACCTGTCGTCGTGGACGCTGCGGCGCCGCATCCCGTTGCGGGCGTTGCAGCAGATCTCGGGCGGCAACCTGGTGGTGGCGGGACCGACTCTGCTGATTGCACAGCCCGACCGCCTCACCGCGTTGGGACCGGCGACCGGGTCGGCTCCTGAATCGCCCTGACCGATCCTGTGCGAGAGGGTGGACTTCTCAGCGGCGGCGGGTGTTTGCTTCGATGTCGATGAGCAGGTGAATGAGTTCCGCCGTCGCCCACAGCAGGACGGCCATCAGCAACGTTCCGCCGAACGTGGCCAGATGCGTGAGGATTGCGGTTGTTCGCAGATCGGGATTCTGAATCCGGAAGGCCGCCAGCAGCATCAGCGTGAGCGCGGCCACCGACGCGACGAATGTCAGCGCCGCGAGAATTCGAAGGATGACAGACAACAACCGCAGGGCCCGATAGCGGGGCGCGCGATCTGACGCGGGGAGCCTGCTGGCAGCGAAGGGGGCGGCATCGGTATCCGCAGTCACGGCGACGTCGGACGACCGAGCGCTGGTTGTTGCGGCGGCGCGGCTGCTGCTGGGCTGGTGCTCGATGTGAGTTGCGGTGCTTTCCGCAGGCAGGCATTGCGGACAGGCGGCCGGCGTAGGCATGTCGGCGCGAATGGCATAGCGGCGGCCGCACTCCGGACATTCCCATTCCACACGCGGTACGGCCATCAGAATGCTCAAACGTCGAAGAGGCGCCGGGGTGTGTGGGAGCTCACGTGAGAGCCGCGGCCACGGCGCCGGACGGCAGGTCCTTTCCGGTGATGGACTTGAACTGGGCGGCGACCTGCCCTGCAAAGACTTCGGCCGGATCAATTAACCGGCAGCCCCGCTCGCGGGCTTCCTCGAACAACGGATGCTCCACCGGCGGATCGCTGACGTCCAGCACCGTCATTCCGGCCTTCAGCAGCGAGGGATTGATGCATCCCTGGTTCACGCCGCTCTTGATCGCAGGATCGGCAATGACCACCGCATCGGCGAGCGTGCTGTAGGCGTTCTGAAACGGGATATGCCGGCAGTTGAGCGCCGAGGCGATGCGCTGGGCCTCCTTGTCGTTGGGACCACAGATGCTCACCAGCGCCTTGCGGTGCGTGCCGGCGTAGACCAGCGCCGGCGCCGCTCCGCCGGTGCCGAGGACGAGCATGTTGCAGCGCTCCAGCGGATGCTCGCGACCGTCCTGAGAGAGCTGTGCTTCGAGTGCTTTCAGCCCGCAGCGCCACAATGAGTTGTAGCCGTGCCACTTGTCGTCCGATTTGCGCAGCAGCAGGTCGACATAACCCGTCTGGCGATCGACGCTGTCGATCTCGTCGGCGAGCGGAAGCATCTTCGACCCGAGGCCGCTGCCGACGATGACGGCCCGCACCTTGAGCGCATCCAGCATCTTGCGCAGCTGCTTCAGTTCGCCGACTTCGATCGGCAGGCAGCGGACGTTGAGTCCCAGCTCCTGAAATCCGGCATTCAGGATGCGCGTGGTGGCCGTCTGGCTGGGGCCGAAACCAGCGACGGCGACGAATGCCGTCTTCTTGTCGATGTCCCGCCAGTGATACGTTTCATCCAGGTCAAAGACGGTCGCCTGGCCGGGGAAGGCGGCCATGCCCTGCTCCAGCGCGGCATAGATCCAGGGGGACCCGTACTTGCGACCCAGCAATGAGAACGTCAGGTCCGCCCGTCCCAGGCCGAGGCCGACGATGGGCAACCGGCGCTTCTGACTGACGGCGAGCAGCAGCGGCCAGGCGTCGTCGAGCGTGGGCGTGGGCCAGGTGAACTTGACGACGTCGGCGTGATGTTGCGCCGCGTCGGCGAAGATCCCGTCGATGTCGTCCTCGGGGCGATCCAGCCGTGTGAAGCTGATAATTCGCTGCGTGCTGCCGAACCGTGGAATGCTGGGCGCGATGTCGAGATCCAGTTCGATATAGGCGGGACCGGCGACGATGGCCTGCCGCAGCAGCATCAGCCGTGCTTCCTCCGTCCCTTCCCAATGCCCTCCGTCCTGCTTGCGGCGGCAGGAGATGATGATGGGCTTGCTGATCGTCGAGAGCAGATCCTTGACGTCCGGCTCTTTGGCCAGGTGGTCGAGACAGAGCTCGATGATGTCTCCGAAGCGGGCCGCGTTCAGGAGGTCGGCCTTGGCGAGCTTCCGTGACGTCGGCGCAACGGAGATGCAGATCATGAGAATGCCCTTTGCCGGGCCATCATACCCGGACGAGGGGGCGTGTCGAGCAGCCGCTCACCGGACTTCCGCAGCGGGTGAGGACTGCGTCGGCGACGGCCAGCACAGCAGCAGCGCCGCGACCCAGCAGAGTCCGACATCGATGGAGTTCACAATCTCGGAGCGTCGATGCAGTTCGTCGAACTCCGCCGGCTTCGGTGACCCCGGGGGAGTGACCATCGCGGCCAGGGGGCTATAGACCTTGAGGTAGTCGTAGGTCATAAGCGTCAACGCCGCTGCGAGGATGAGCAGGACTGTCACGCCGCGCCGCCGACGGATCGCTCTTCCGACCAGCGACAGGCTGCAGGCCGCCGTCGCGCAACCGACCAGTGCGAAGCCGAACAGGTAGTACGGCGGGAAGCGGAGGAGCGCCAGCTGGTCGCGCGTGGCCGAATCAAAGCCGGGCCAGGTGACCTCGCGGACGCCGATGACGACGAACATGACCGCCGCACCGACCCAGGCGGACAGGGAGAAGCGGGCCAGCATCAATGACAGTCGTGACATGAACCTTCGTCAAAACCTGTAGACGGGTCTGTGGCCCCGTCCGAACCAGCCGGGTTGTCGCGCTTTCACCTGCTCGCCCGGCCTCACAGAGGCCGGCTACAGAGGCCGGTTACATTGGCCGGCTACAGAGGCTTATGCGGAACCTTATGCCACCGGCGATTGGCTCTGCTTACCTCGTCCTCTAACGTGCTGGCGTTTCTGTGTCAGGCGCCCGGAGATCGTAACACAGCAGTGAATCCTCGCAGCGGAGGTAGAGGTAGCCGCGGGAGAGGACCGGGGCGGCCCAACTGGGGTAATGCATCCGCGGCGGCTTGAAGCGGCTGATCTCCTCCCACTTCTCGGGATTGACGCGGACCAGCGCCAGCAGGCCGTACTCGGAGAGCACGATGAACTTGTCTTCGACCATGATCTTCGACCCGCGGCCGTAGAACGGCGTGGGAATGCGGACGTTGTTGACGGTGTCTTCGAACTCGTCCCGGCCGACCTGGCGGAGGTCGGTGAACGGCCTGCCAAAGCCGTCGGTCTCCCACACCACCTCGCCAGTGTCGGCATTGAGGCAACGGAATGTGGCCTCGTAATCGTGGCGTCCGCTGAAGCCGTAGTAATAACCGTCGTGATGAATCGCGGTGGACCAGTGCGTCAGCAGATTGCGGCGGTCGCGCCAGAGTTCCTCAACGCCCTTGCCGTCGGGCTGCACTTTCAACCGCACCGCACCGACCAGGTACGCGGCCGACAGCATGATCGTATCGTCCACGACGACCGGAACGGCGGCATTGACGGATTCGTGGGTCTCGGACCGGAACCAGTAGTGAAAGTTCTCCTCGCCCGTCTGCGGATCAACGGAGACGAGTCCGTGGCGCATGAGCGCCAACACGTGCCGCCGGCCGTGCAGCGTCGCCACGATGGGGGAGGAATAGCTGACGACCATTTCATCGCCGCTCCAATTGTGGACGGGACGCAGGCGGGAATCCGTCTGCTCGCCGTCCCACGTTTCCTGACCGACGCTCTCCCAGAGCGTTTCGCCGGTTGCGGCATCGACGGCGATGAGGCCCGAATTCGGCTGCCCGCCGGCGGCGACGATCAGCCGGTCTCCTTCCAGCACCGGAGTCGCTCCCACGCCGAAGAATCCGTCCGGGATGGTCATCTCGTCCTGCAGCTTGCGCTCCCAGACGGGTTCTCCATCCGCCAGGGCGAGGCAGAGCAGGACGCCCTGGGCGCCGAAGGTGTAGCAATGCGACTCGGTGAGAATGGGACTGCAGCGCGGTCCGTTGTTGTAGCCATAGGGGTCGGTGAAGGTGCTCGGATAGCGGTGAATCCAGATGGTGCGGCCCGTCACGGCGTGCACGCACTGGACGATCTCCTCGCGCCCGATGCGGTGGTGATAAACCAGCCGTTCGCCGCGCACCGAAGGGGCGCTATAGCCGGTGCCGACGTCCTTCTCCCAGACCAGGGGGGGCCCGCCTTCGGGCCATTCATCCAGCAGACCGGTCTCGGAGGATGTGCCGTCGTGCCGCGGGCCGAGAAACCAGGGCCAGTCTTCTCCCGGCCTGAGGGGAGGGGACTGCGGCGCGGGTTGTTCGGATCCGTTCTGCAGGGCGAGAGGAAGGTCGCCGGCTGATGGGGGAGAGGCGGGCTGCTCGGCGACGGACGGTTCGACGGAACAGGAGAGACTGAGGGTCAGTGACAACCAAACGGAGGCTGTGCAGCAGAAGCGAATCAGAGTCATGCGGCTGGATTCCGGCAACGTGGGCGGACGGAACAACCGCATTCGACCGAGTGCCGCGCCGCCGTGCAAGGTTGCGGTCGTGGAGCGGCGCATCGGGGCGCAGGAGCGGGTTTCTTTGGATGGCGCACGAGGTCCCGGGGTGAGTTCAGCGTTGTGGCGAATCCAGCGGGACGGCACACAGAGTGTGCCTGCGACTTTGGGCTGTCCGCTTCGCGGACAACCAGAAGCTACGGGGCCCACGAGTCGCCCGAGCGAGCATCAGGTCGTCGCGATTGCGTCAGGCCGGCGCAGCGGCAACGAAGTGGAGCAGGAACAGGTAGTGAAACGTGCTGCCGGCGATGGTGCAGAGGTGCCAGGCGGCGTGGTAGTAGCGACGGCGGTGATCGTTCACCAGGAACCAGAGGCCCCCCATGTATGACAGGCCCCCCGCAAAGACGAGACTCAATCCGGACGCGTGGGAGACGTCATAGGCGCGAAACATGGTGCACAGCGGAAGCCAGGCGATGAGGACGAACAGCCAAGGGGGGAGAGTTCGATCCGGATCGCGGACGCGCAGAGCGATTCCGGCCACTGCGCATGCCCACATGGCGAGCATGACGATCCACCAGCCCCCGTCCCACGCGTGGACGAGCCCAAAGGGCGTGTAGGTTCCGACGACGAGCAGAAAGATGCAGACCTGATCGAGCATCCGATAGAACCGGCGGCGTGCCGGATCTTCAAACGAATGCGAAAGTGTGGAAGCGGCGTACAGAGCAACCAGGGTGGCTGCATAGATGCTGCAGCCCAGAATCCGCGCCGACCCTCCGCTGTTGGCGGCCGTAAACAAGAGCAGCACGGCAGCGATGAGGCTGAGTCCGAAACCGGCGGCGTGCGTCAGCCAGTTGGCCGTCTCGTCGCTGATCGCCGCAGGGCGCGGCTCCAGTTCAGCGAAGGCCGCGGATTCGGGGAATGAAGCGGACGGCATGTCGAGTCACCGTATCTCCGGCCAGGACCGGTCGACAGGACCGGCCCGCAACCGTTCTGGCGCGGGAAGTGTGTAGTGGATCAGCTTTGGGCTGGGAAGGTCAATGTGCGGGCAGGCCCGGCTTCGCGAGATCCGCCGGCAGCGTGGCATACACGCGAAAGCTGTCGTTGGCATAAACCGGCTGGGCTTCCATCGGACCGAACCGGCTGACGAGCAGGTGCGTGATGCCGGTTTCGTCGTGAAGGTCCTGCAACTCGGCGGATGAGAAGAGCGCATCGTCGTAATGTCGGCGGGCCCAGGCGGACATGAAGACCAGCCTGCGATACCACTCAATGATGCCGGCGGCGTCCTGCGGGCAATCCTTGTAGTTCACATACTCGGGCCGCTGAGCATACCACTTGACGGCCCAGTCTTCATTGGCGGCGTAGAGCAGGGCGTCCTCGGGCGTATTCTGGCGAATCCAGTTGCAGGCGGCGATCCAGTCCGCCTCTTTGTCGGGCGGCATCCGGCTGGGGGAACGATCGCGTCCGGGGAGGCCGAGAGCCAAGGCGACGACGACGCAACTCAGGAGTGCGGCCCGCCAGCCCCCACGATTGGACGGGCCCGATCCGCGGGATCGTGGTTCGAGAGTCGAGACGAGCAGGATGGCGAGCGAGACGGGAACGGCGAGGTCGGCGATGCGGAACGGATACAGCTTGAGCAGCCGAATCCTCCAGGCGAGCATCGGCAGCTGGTCGAACGGGCGCGGCCCCAGCGCCGCGGCGTAGCCAATTCCGGCAATCAGGATTGCGAACAGGGTGAAGCGCTCCAGCGCCGACCAGCCGCTGTGGTTCGTCAACCGGCGCACCAGTCCCCACATGACGAGAAGCAGGGCGTAGTAGCGGTACGACTCGAAGGGGAACTGCAGCGGGTCGAGATGGTGCTTGAGGCGGTAGCCCACCTGGATGATGTCGGCCCGGAGCTGCACGGCCGGATCGCTGCCGCCGATCAATGACAGGGCCGGGAGGAGTCCTGGCAGCGCGGCGACAGTAAAGCAGGCGACCGCCACACTCACGCGCGACCAGGGTGGGCGGTTGGACAGGGTGCGTTGCGAGCGGAGGTCGAGGGCGGCCTGAAACGCGAACATCGCAGCAATGATCAGGACGCACCATGCGCCGACGACCGGATGAAAGCTGACGGCGAGGCCGAGCAGCAGTCCGCCGCGCCACAGGCGGTCGCGCAGGAGTTCTCCGGCGCTCCAGAGTGTGAAGCCGTACGCGAACACTTTGGCTTCGACGCCGCCGACGAGCCATTCGCCGGCGAAGTTGCCGGCGGTCTGCAGCAGCAGGAACAGCCAGGCGGCGAGCGTGCAGCGCCAGACGCCCGGAGTCCAGAAGCTGATGAGCCGCTCCCAGCCGATCGCCAGCAGTACGAACCCG
This sequence comes from Planctomycetaceae bacterium, assembly GCA_041940305.1. Classification (GTDB taxonomy): domain Bacteria; phylum Planctomycetota; class Planctomycetia; order Planctomycetales; family Planctomycetaceae; genus JBGTSJ01. Next base: position 333,659 of record JBGTSJ010000002.1, on the reverse strand, counting down.
AGCAGCCGGCCGCACCAGGCGGCGGCTTCGAGCGAGAGGAACTGCGTGAGTGCTCCGACCGTCTGGTAAAAGACGAGGTGCGCGTCGGCGGAGTCGAGAAACAGATCACCGGCACACCACTCCGGCTGCCAGTAATGCCGTGCCTTCGTCAGGTAATGCGGCTCGTTGACGGCCGGGACCGGGATGCGCACCCAGGAGTAGAGGGTCCAACTGGCGGCGAGCGCGAGGATCGTCAGCAACCGTTGCGTGCGATCGGGTTCAGGCTCGCCGCGCATCGGAGCGGTCCTCGTGGCCGGCAACCCGGCGCGCGTCATCGACTGGATGCCTGCTTCGGGACCGTGGCCGGGCGCTCAGGAGTTGCTGGCGCTCACTTCTTCTTGCCGGCCGCTTTGCTCTTCTTGGCGGCGCCGGACTTGGCGGCCTTCGGTGCGGCCTTCTTGGACGTCGCTGCCTTCGGCGCGGCGGCGCTCTTCTTTTTGCCGCCGAAGACATTTTCCCAGTTCTTCCAGAATTCGGGGGTCGCTCCGGTTCTCACAATCGGGCCGCTGGTCGGCATCTCACAAGACTCCTGACACGTGAACATCGAACGGATCTGACGCGCCGACTGTTTTTGCGTGCGCGGGGCCACCTGTCAAGACACAGCCGCGGTGAAGCGGCGCAGGAGTGGATTTCTTTGGAGGGCACAGCCTGGTCCCGGGGTTCATGCTGTTATGCAGTGAACCCAGCGGATGGCACAGCGGACTGTGCCTGCGACAACCAGAAGTTATTGCAGCCGCGGTGAAGCTGTCGGCAATCGGCGTTCGCGAGGTGTCACCCCTTCGTTTACACGTTGCAAGCGAGTTGACAGAATGGCGTCTCGCGGTGTGTGACGGATTTCAGGAGGCGGCTGGCGGCAGTCAGATCTGCGAGCCGTTAGACGACAACGTGCGGCCGATAGAGTCTGCCGCCGGTCCGCTGCACGTTCTCGGATTCGCGTCTCTCGACGAACTCATCGACTGATTGGATGCACTCAATGCGACTCGCGCTTCGTTCGATTGCGGTGATGCTGACATTTGTGGCGGCGAGCAGCGGCGAAGTCCGGGCCGCGGCGCCGGAACGGCTTGAACTGGAGCATGGCGACCGGATCGTGCTGATCGGCAATACGCTCGCCGAGCGGATGCTGTATTACGGTCACTGGGAGGCACTGCTGCAGACGCGGTTTCCGGAGCATCAACTGGTCGTGCGGAACCTGGGCTGGTCGGCCGATGAACTGACGCTGCGTCCGCGGTCCAAGGATTTCGACGATCACGGCCACACTCTGGAGGATCACAAGCCCGACGTGATTCTCGCGTTCTTCGGCTTCAATGAATCGTTCGGCGGCGAAGCGGGGCTGGCGAAGTTCAAGCAGGATCTGGAGAACTTCATTCAGACGACGACCACGACGAAGTACAACGGCGAACATGCTCCGACGCTGGTGCTGGTGTCCCCCATCGCCAATGAGGATCGCACCGACCGCAATATTCTGGCCGGCACCTGGAACAACGAGCGAATCGGCCAGTACACGGAGGCGATGCGGCAGATTGCGGCGGAGAAGGAGGTGCAGTTCGTCGATCTGTTCGCACCGACGCTGGAGCTGTATGAGAAAGTGGAGCAGCCGCTGACGATCAACGGCTGCCATCTGAGCGATGAGGGCAACGAGCGGCTGGCGCCGATTCTGGATGAAGGGCTGTTCCGGGAAGTTCATCCGATCCACCTGCTGAGTGTCTATCCGGTCGAGCGGATGAAGCGACTGCTGGCAGAGGTGAACGAGAAGAACCTGCAGTTCTTTTACGACTACCGGGCCGTCAACGGCTACTACATCTACGGCGGCCGCAAGGAGCCGTTCGGCGTCGTCAATTTCCCGGCCGAGTTCGAGAAGCTGCGGAAGATGATCGCCAACCGCGATGAGCGGATCTGGAAGGTCGCCCAGGGCGAGTCCGTGCCGGAGACGATTGACGACTCGAACACGGGCGAGTTCGTGGAGATTCAGACCAACTTCCAGAACGCGGTGCAGATCACGCCGCCGGAGGAGTCGCAGCAGCTGTTCACGCTCCCGGAGGGGTTCGAAGTCAGCCTGTTCGCCTCCGAGGTGGACTTCCCGAACATGATGAACCCCGTGTCGTTCACGTTCGACTCGCGGGGTCGGCTGTGGGTCGGCACGAATCCGTCGTACCCCATGTACCTGCCCGGACGACCGGTCGACGACAAGGTGCTGATTTATGAGGACACCGACCGCGACGGGAAGGCGGACAAAGAGACCATCTTCGCACGCGGCCTGCATCTGCCGATCGGCATCGAACTCGGCGACGGCGGCGCGTACGTCTCAGCCCAGCCGAACTTACTCTTCCTGAAGGACACGGACGGAGACGATCAGGCCGATGAGACGGAAATCCGTCTGCACGGGTTTGATTCGGCGGACTCCCATCACGCGCTGAGCGCGTTCGAGTGGGGTCCCGGCGGCGACCTGTACTTCATGGAGGGGACCTTCCATCACACGCAGATCGAGACGCCCTACGGGCCTGAACGCGTGCGGGATGCGGCTGTCTTCCGGTACGAGCCGCGGACGGAGAAGGTGGACGTGTTCGTGTCGTACGGATTCGCCAATCCGTGGGGGCAGTGCTGGGATAAGTGGGGGCAGAACTTCGTCGCCGATGCGTCCGGCGGGGCGAACTATGTGGCGGCCGCGTTCTCGGGCGATGTGGACTATCCCCACAAGCATCCGGGACTGAAGCAGTTTCTGGAGAAGCAGTGGCGGCCGACGTGCGGCTGCGAGATCGTCAGCAGCCGTCACTTTCCGGACGAGATGCAAGGGGACTACCTGCTCAACAACTGCATCGGGTTCCAGGGGACGCTGCAGTACCGCTTCCAGGACGCGGGCTCGGGCTTTCATGCCGAGCCGCTTGAGCCGCTGCTCCGCTCCAGCGATCCCAACTTCCGCCCGGTCGATCTGCAGTTCGGTCCCGACGGGGCGCTGTACGTGCTGGACTGGTTCAACCCGCTGATCGGCCACATGCAGCACAACCTGCGCGATCCCAATCGGGACCAGTCGCACGGCCGCATCTGGCGGATCACATACAAGGGGCGTCCGCTGGTCGATGCACCCCAGATTGCGGGCGCGTCGATCGAGCATCTGCTGGACCTGCTCAAGTCGTACGAAGACCGGACGCGCTCCCGCGTACGCCGGGAGCTTCGGGAGCGGGATGCCGACGAGGTCGTCGCCGCGCTCGACAAGTGGGTGGCCGGACTCGATGCCGGCGACTCGAACCGGGAGCACCACCGGCTGGAGGCGCTGTGGGTGCGGCAGCATCTCGACGCAGTCGATGAGGGGCTGCTGACTGAACTGCTGAATTCGGAGAATCCCAATGTCCGTGCGGCCGCGACGCGAGTGCTCTGCTACTGGCGGGATGGCGTGGCCGATCCGCTCGCGCTGCTGCAGGCGCGGGTGAATGATGAGCATCCGCGCGTGCGGCTGGAGGCAGTCCGGGCGCTGAGCTTCTTCGACAGCCAGCAGGCGCTGGATCTCGCCGTGGAGTCGCTGATCTACGAGCAGGACGAGTACCTGGAGTACACGCTGCGAGAGACGATGGCGACGCTGGAACGGCGAGTGAAGTCGGGCGGGTAATTGGATCAAGACTTATGAGTCACGCGAACGTGTTTCTAAAGCGGGTTCGCATCCGCAACTACAAGAGCATCGCCGACTGCGATGTCGAGCTTGGTTCGTTGACGTTGCTCGTCGGCCGGAATGGCGCCGGCAAGAGCAATTTCTTGGACGCGCTGCGGTTTGTGTCGGATGGACTCGAGACGTCGCTCGATCATGCGATTAAGGCCCGTGGGGGAATCGCGGCCGTTCGCCGTATCAGCACCGGACATCCACGGAATCTGGGGATCGATCTGCAGCTGCACCTGCCGGAGACTTTTGCCGAGTACAGTTTCGAGATCGGATCACAGCCGAAGGCCGGTTTCGTCGTCAAGCGCGAGCGATTGCGGATCTTCAACTACCGATCCGAAATGCTGCACGAATATCGCATTGAGGACGAGCAACTGGTGTCCACAGCTGCGCCTTTACCCCCGGTGAGCTCCGATCGTTTGTATCTGGTTGTCGCTTCTGGATTACCGCAGTTTCGTCCGGTTTACGACGCATTGCAGGGAATGGGGTTCTACAATTTGAATCCAGATCAGATTAAGGAAGTGCAGAAGCCGGACGCCGGTGAACTGTTGCGCCGTGACGGCAGCAATCTTGCGAGTGTCATTTCGCGTCTGAGTGAGGATCGTCCCGAAGTCCTCGCAAGAATCAAAGAATACGTGGCACAGATCGTTCCAGATATCGTTGATTTCGAGCGCGTTCCTGTGGGCCACCACGAAACGCTGTCATTTCGTCAGCGAGTCACCGGGTCAGAACATCCATGGCGGTTCTACGCAGGGAGCATGTCCGACGGGACCCTGCGAACGCTCGGCATCCTCGTGGCGGCGATGCAATTGGTTGGACGACAAGACCCGGTGCGGCTCGTCGGGATCGAAGAGCCGGAGACGGCGCTGCATCCCGCTGCATCGGCGGCGCTCATGGGCGCACTTCGTGAAGCGGCTGAGACCACTCAGATCGTTGCGACAACCCACAGTCCGGATCTGCTGGAGCGATTTGATCCGGACGAGGACACTCTGCTCGCAGTAGTGTCGTCAGAGGGAACGACGGAGATCGGCCCGGCCGATGAGGCGTCGATGCAGGCCGTGCGGGACCATCTTTTTACAGCAGGCGAACTACTGCGGATGGACCAGCTTCAGCCGCGCCGTCGAGATGCTCCGCAGCAGTTGTCGTTTCAGCATGATACGGCTTCCACATGAAGCTGCTCAAACTGGCGACCATTGTGGAAGGAGACGGCGAAGTCGCCGCGGTGCCAATTCTATTGAGGCGATGGAATCAGGAGTTCGCGCCTGACGCCGTATTTCACGTCCTCAAGCCGATTCGGCAGCCGCGCGATCGACTGCTGCAGAACAAGGGCGATTGTCTTCAGAAGTCGATAAATCTCGCCGTCGGCAAGTTGCGCCAATTAAGCATTCCGGGCGCCAAAGAACTGATCCTGGTGCTTGTGGATGCCGACAAGGAATGCGCGGCTACGGCGGGGCCGAAGCTGCAGTCGTTGGCCCGGTCTCTTCGCTCCGATATGGACATCGTTTGTGTGCTTGCGGTATGGGAATACGAAACATGGTTTGTCTCTGCAGCCGAATCACTGTGTCAGTATCTTCACCTGGATGAGACCACGACCCTGCCGGAAGATCCGGAAGGTGAGCATTGCCGGAAAGGTTGGATCGAGCGACGCTTTCGGGGGGTCAAGTACGTTGAGCCCATCGATCAGCCGAAACTGACCTCCGCCCTGGATTTGACCGTCTGCCGGCGCCGGTCCCCGTCATTCGACAAACTGTCGCGTGAGATCGAGATGCGATTGATGTGAGGTTCCGCCAAAACCTCTGAATCCGTCCCCTGTGAGGCCGGGCGAGCGGGTGGAAGCTCGACGACCCGTCTGGTTCGGACGGGGTCACCGACCGCAATGCAGCGGTGATAATACTCAGGGATCCATCCGCGACCACCGATTCCGGATTCTGCGGAGCGGTTCGAGCCAGCCCAGTCGGGCGAGACCGCTGCGGAGGAGGGTGCGCGGCGATGTGGCGCGAGCTCGCGCCCATAGGCCCTGCAGTCCCGGTGCAAAGATCCGGACGCGGTACGTGCGGATCAGGCTTGGCTTCCAGCGGGCGTGCCAGTCCAGATGAGTGACAAGGTTGATACGCGCGATGCCCAATCGAGGGGCCGCTTCGCGCATGACGCGTTCCAGCAGCAGGTTGCCCGGGGACATGTCGGCGTAGCGCTCGTCGAACGAGATCTTGTGGACGTCGAGCCGGTCGCCGAACCGCAGCGACAACTGGGCCGCGAGATCGACCCCGCTTGCGTGCAGGATGTGCACGACAGCCTGGCCGGATTGAGCGAGTCTGGGGAGCGCGAACGAGTAGAACTCGTGCATCGCCGGGTCGCTGGCCAGGTCGGTCTGTTCCGCTGCCTTCCACGATCTTTGTGCGACGTCGGTATAGCGGGCGATGCCCTGCGGGATGTCATCGGCTGACGCAATCTCGTCGAGGCGCACGACGACGAGCTTTTCGAGCTTGTTGCGGGCCTTCCGCAGATTGCCGCGGAAGTTGCCCCCCACGTCGGCGAGCAACTGGTCGTAGCCGCGGCCGATGTCGATCACCGACCGCGAATCGATCTCCTCGGCGGTGCGACGCAGTCCGGCGAGGCGGAGCAGGGCGTGCGTCTGATCAACCTGACCGAACGTCAGCACGGCGGGCCTTCCCGCGTCGGGCAGCACGAGACTGAACAGGGCGCGAAAGATTCGCCCGGCGTCTGCTGCCGGCAGCGCGAGGGAGGCGCCTTCCAGTGGGACTTCGGCCGGGAGCCGGAGTTGGCAGATACGGCCCAGAGGCGTTCGCGACGACGAGACATCGAAAGGGAGGACGGCCAGCAACCGTTCGCTGCAGCGGCAGACAAACAGCCGCACATCCCGCTGCTGCGGCAACGCGTATGCCCGGAGCCAGGCGGTGATCCATGCGGGATGGGACGCCGCATCCCGTTCGGATTCGGCGAGCCCGTTCCAAAGCACGAGCCACTCGTCCCACAGCGGTCCCGATCCGTCGAGAAGGTTGCCGGCTCGATCGTCCCGAACGGAGAGCACCTGCACGTCGACTGGAGGTGGTGTCGCCGTACGTGAATCGTCCAGTTCTTCGTCGATGAGACGCGCGGCCTCGTCGATGCGGGCCAGCGCGAAGTCCCCGGCAGCCTGTTCCGGGGCGATGAGTAATTCGGAGGTCTTGGCAGGCATTGGAAGGGAACGATCGACGAGCCGGAGCAGTCCTGGGCAGCCCGCCCGAGTGCGAACGAGACACTGCGGTGTGCCTGGCCCGACTGCATAACTATTCCCCATCCACCGTCCTTCGTAACCAGATGTCTGGTGCCAGCGGCTGTGAACGGCCGGGCGAAGTCGAACCGTAATTGCCCAACCGGCGCAGGCCGCAGGATCGGCGCAATCGGTTTGACGCCAGTTGTGCCGCGATGGCATCGCAAGGTGATCTCAGTTGATCGGTGCGACTGCTTCGGCAGGGCCGCGCCCTTTATTTTTCCGTGAGTTCCGTGTATTCCGTGGTTCACACACGACGACATTCTCACTCGACTCGGCGGGCCATAAGGACCAACGACCTATGCCGTTTGGCTTTGGAATTGTGGGCTGCGGGATGATCGCCAACTTCCATGCGAAGGCGATCGCGGAGATCCGCAACGCGAAACTCGTGGGGTGTTTCGACATGGTGCCCGCCGCCGCCGACAAGTTTGCGGCGGCCAACGAGATCGAGGCGTATCACGATCTCGCTGACATGCTCGCGAACCCCGACATCCACGTGATCACCATCTGTACGCCCAGCGGCGCGCACATGGATCCGGCGGTCGCAGCTGCGAAGGCCGGCAAGCACGTGCTCGTCGAGAAACCGCTGGAGATCACGCTCAAAAAGTGCGACAAGATCATCAGCGCCTGCGAGAAGGCGGGCGTGCGGCTGGGGACGATCATGCCGAGCCGCTTCAGTGCGGCGAATGCGGCCCTGAAAGACGCATTGAGTGACGGCCGGTTCGGCAAGCTCACGCTGGGGGACACCTACGTCAAGTGGTGGCGGACGCAGGAGTATTACGACGCCGGCGGCTGGCGCGGGACGTGGGCGCTCGACGGCGGCGGCGCTTACATGAACCAGGCCATCCACAATGTGGACCTCCTGTACTGGTTCATGGGTGACGTGGCGGAAGTGGTCGGCATGACGGACACCCTGGCCCACAAGCGGATCGAGGTGGAGGATGTGGGGTCCGCCGTGCTGCGGTTCAAGAACGGCGCGTTGGGGACGATCGAAGCGGCCACGGCGGCGTATCCCGGTCTGCTCAAGCGAACCGAGATCCACGGCACGGATGGATCCGTCATTGTCGAACAGGACGACATCACTCTGTGGGACTTTGCGAAGAAACATCCGAAGGACCGGGCGATTCACGAAAAGTACGGCAAGGGGAGTGCGACTAGCGGTGGCGCGGCGGATCCGAAGGCGATCTCGCACGTGGGGCACATGCTGCAGTTCAAGGACTTCTTGAAGGCCGTGCAGGAAGGGAAGAAGCCGCTGGTGGACGGCCACGAAGGGCGGAAGAGCGTGGAGATCATTCTGGCGATCTACCAGTCGTCATGGACCGGCAAGCGGGTGTCGCTGCCGCTGAAGAGCGATCCGAAGCGGCCCAAGTCGAAGTAAAGGGACGCGTTCGCGGGCGGCGCTGTGCAAAGGGAGGTCTCGCGCCAAGGTGCCAAGGCGCAGAGGATCTCTATTTCCGCATTCTGATCAGTTGCCGGTGTATCATGCTTCACTACTCGCGATTTACGGCATGGGTTGTCACGGGAGTGTGGCTGACGACCGGGACGCTCATTGCGGCGGGGGGCGATACGGAAACGCCTGCAGCGCCGAACATTCTGGTTGTGTTGTGCGATGACCTGGGTTATGGGGACCTGGCGTGCTATGGCGACCCGGAACTCGTGACGCCCCACATTGGCCGCTTCGCCGAAGAGGGACTGCGGCTGACGAGTTGTTATGCGGCGGCTCCCAACTGTTCGCCGGCGCGGACGGGACTGATGACGGGGCGCACGCCGTATCGCGTTGGAGTGCATAACTGGATTCCCTTCCTGTCGCCGATGCATGTGCCTGCCTCGGAAGTGACCGTGGCGACGCTGCTCCGGGACGCCGGCTATGACACCTGCCATGCGGGCAAGTGGCATCTGAACGGCTGGTTCAATCTGCCGGGACAGCCTCAGCCGGGGGACCACGGATTCGATCACTGGTTCTCCACGCAGAACAATGCGATTCCGAATCACCGCAACCCGTACAACTTCGTCCGCAACGGCATCCCGATGGGGCCGATCGAGGGATATGCGGCCCACATTGTGGCGAACGAGGCGATCACGTGGCTGACGGAGGTCCGCGATGCGGCCCGACCGTTCTTTCTGTACGTCTGCTTCCACGAGCCGCACGAGCCAATCGCGAGCGATCCGCAGTACAGCGGGTTCTATGAGTCCGACGATCCGAGCTACCTCGCTCACCACGGCAACATCACGCAGATGGACGCGGCGTTCGGCCGGCTGATGATGACGCTCGACGAGCAGCATCTGACGGACAGCACGCTCGTGTTTTTCACCAGCGACAACGGGCCGGCCATCACCAACTACCATCCGCACGGTTCGGCCGGGCCGCTGCGATCGAAGAAGGGGCATCTGTACGAAGGAGGCATCCGCGTGCCGGGGATCATCCGCTGGCCCGGGCGAACGACGCCGGGGAGCGTCAGCGATGCACCCGTGAGCGGAGTCGATCTGCTGCCCACCTTGTGTGAGGCGGCCGGCATCGACGAGCCGCGCGACCGCGCGCTGGACGGCGCGAGCATCGTGCCGCTGTTCGACGGAGGGACGCTGAATCGCGGGCAGCCGCTGTACTGGCAGTTCAACTATGCGTCGTCGGAGCCGAAGGTGGCGATTCGGGACGGGGACTGGAAACTGCTGGCCGGTCTGGACCTGCCGGAGTTTCCGCCGGGGGCCGATGTCACCGAGGAGCAGATGCGGGCGCTTAAGTCGGCCGAGCTGAGCGGATTCGAGTTGTACAATCTCGCGGACGACATCGGCGAAACGAAAGAGTTGAGTGCCGAGCAACCGGAAAAGCTGGACGAACTCACCGCGGTGATGCGGGCGCTGTATCGCGACGTGCGTGAGGAGAGTCCGGTGTGGCCGGCGTGGGAATGGCCCCGCTGGGAGGGGCAGCGAATCGAGTGGCCGGATTACGCGCGGCCTCGTCGCAGGTAAGAACACTTCGTGAGCGACGCCGCCCGACCTCCCGACGCCTCGTCCGCCGACACGGGTTTGCTGAGCGTTTGGGACGCCGGCAGCCTGATAATCGGGATCGTCATCGGCGCTTCGCTGTTTCGCGTGCCGGCGGACGTGTTCGCGAACGTGCCGGGCGTCGGCAGCGGGTTGCTGCTGTGGCTCGTGGGCGGTTTGCTGTCGCTGGCGGGAGCCTTGTGCTATGCCGAGCTGGCGGCGGCGTACCCCCGTATCGGGGGAGATTACGTTTACCTATCCCGAGCCTACGGACGGTGGATGGGTTTTCTATTTGGCTGGATGCGCTTCATGGTCATCCTGCCGGCGAATGTGGGAGCGATGGCGTTCATCTTTGCGGAGCACGCCCGCCGGCTGGTGCACGTCGACACCGACTGGCAGGCGCCGCTCGCCCTGGGGGCGATCATCGTCCTGACGATGATCAACCTGGGCGGGGTGACGCTGGGAGCGCGCGTCCAGAACGGGCTGACGCTGCTCAAGCTTGTTGGATTGGGGGCGATCATCCTCGCCGGGTTCAGCCTGGCGGCACGCGCGTCGATACCGGATGTCGCTCCCCCGGCGGACCTGGGTGCTCCGCAGTACGGGCTGGCGCTGGTGCTCATTCTGTATGCGTACGGAGGATGGAGCGATGCCGCATTCGTTGCGGCCGAAGTGCGGGACGTGCGACGCAACGTTCCCCGGGCGCTGATCGTCGGTCTGGGCACGATCATCGTGCTTTACATTCTGGTGAACTGGGCCTATGCGGCGGGGCTGGGGTTGAATGGCGTCCGATCGTCGTCGACGCCTGCGGCGGAACTGTTGCAGCGCAGCTGGGGGCGCAGAGGAGAACAGGCAGTTATCCTCATCGTGATGTTGTCGACGCTCGGGGCGATGCACGGCATGATCTTCTCCGGCGCGCGGTTGACGGCTGCGCTGGGCGAGGGGCATCGCGTGTTCTGGCTCCTGGGACGCAGCGGGGCCGACGCCGGGAATCCCTACCGCGCCGTGCTGGCGATCGGCGTCACGTCTGTGGCACTGGTCTGGCTGGTGGGGACCGAAGCGGGCGTGGGGGCGCTGGGATGGCTGCTGGCGCGGTGCGGGATGTCGCCGCCTGCGTGGTCGCCTGGAGAACAGGGGTTTGAGACGCTGGTGATCGGCGCGGCGCCGACGTTCTGGATCTTCTTCTGCCTCACCGCGGCTGCCGTGCCCGTTTTGCGGTGGCGGGACCCGAGCACGGATCGTCCGTTCCGTTGCGGATCGCCGCTGACGCCCCTGATCTTTGGAGTCACCTCCGTGTTCATGCTGTGGAGCAGTGTGGCATACGCACGCTCGCTGGCGCTGTTGGGCGCGGGCGTCCTGCTGATCGGTGTCGCTTTGCTGTTGTTTGACCGACAGCGGGGAACGGGTGTTGAGGAGGCAGAGTAGGGGCGACGCGGTTTGAGTTGGGATTGGAGAGCTTTTCTTAAGATGCCCGCTGTTTCCGCGTCACGGAAGTACGCGGTTACTTTGATGGGAGCGGCCGCTGGGGGAGTTTGCTCAATGCCGGCAATGTCAGTCACCGTTGCCGGGGAGAGGTTCGTTGCCGCGGACGGCGTTAAGGGCGGCGGGGATAACGCGGATGGTCATGTTTCCAGGGGGCTGCGGATCACCGTCGATCGATAGGGGAAGCGGCGGCTTGGCGGCGATGCGGATGGCGCGGCAGCGGCGATGCACGACCAGTTCGTTGTCGCGGTAGTCCGACAACAGGTAGTCCGCCGTCAGTCCGGCCAGATCGAGCGCGTCGCCGTCCCGGATCAGGACCACATCCATGAGGCCGTCGTCGAGGCGGGCGTCCGGCGCCACCGGCAGTCCACCGCCCGAGGTCCGGCCGTTTGCGACAAAGACATTGAGCGCACGCAGCCGGCGCGGCCCCGGGTCGCCACTGCAGCGGAATCGGACGTCGTACACGTCCAGTTCCTGGAGCACGTCGATGCTGCCGCGGAGATAGCAAAGGGGCCCCCAGCGCCGCTTCATGTCCGGGGTGATGACGGCGGTGTACTTGCCGGTGTTGCCGGCCGTGACCATGTTGGCGGCAATGTGCGTACGACCCTGGTGTGAGACCCGCAGCACATCCATCGGGGCGGCAGTTCCGTCCAGGCAGACCTGCCACGCGAGCGATGGCTCCATGGGCATCCCGAGACTGCGAGCGAGATCGTTGCCCGTGCCGAGCGGCAGGGCGGCGAAGGATGCATGCGGCGCATTTCGTCTCGCCATCAGACCAGCGATGGAGCTGACGGTTCCATCTCCTCCGGCGGCGATGATCCGCTGCACTCCATCGGCCAGGGCGGCGTTGATGCGGCGAGCCGCGGCCGGGAGATTGACGAACTCCAGCAGTTCGACCTGCGAAGTCTGCTCGATGGCGGCGCGGATGTCCGCACACTGTTCGGCCGAACCCGCGCCGCAGTTCCATACGACGAGGATGCGCGTGCTCATAGCGGCCGTACCGTCCCTGGATCCTGAATTGGGTGCTCATCCAGCATTGGCGGACTGCTGCGACTCGACTGTTACGGATCTGGCCGCGTCCAACCGCTCGGCGGTATGGTCCAACAGTGACAGCCAGCGCTCCAACTGATCAACGTCACCGGTCAGTACGCGGTCTTCCCAGAACAGCGCTCCGTCTTCGATTCCGACGGTGGCCGTGCCGGCCTGGTCGGCGAGGTCCTGCAAGGCCCGGCGGCGTTCGGGCGTGAGGAACCGCGCTGCGCCGTGGCGTGCCGGATCGTCTTCGCGGACGAGCATGTGGAAGTCCGGGTCCGTGTGGTGGAGCGCGGCCGGATCAGCGACGTGATCGTCGATCAGGTGGGCCACTTTGCCCACGGAGTCGCCGGCGTTCACCACAGTCAGTCCCGGCGGGGGCGGTTCGCGAGGCGCGAGTTCGAGCCTCACGTTCGCGAGACCGACCAGATCGCCGTCGGAACCCGAATCGGTGCGGCGGACCGTCAGCCGGCGCGAGTGCGTCGTGCCGACGACAATCGGGTCGGCGTTGTCGTCTCCGAACAGCTTCAGCCCATGACGGCGTGCGAACTGCTGCCAGACGGTGCGGCGGCGGGCGCGGATTCTCGGAGCGATGACGACGCCGCAGACAATCGCGGCGACCGCCAGCCCAAGACACAACGTCAGGAGCATCACCTGGAATTGCGTCATCGCCGTCGTCCCTTCCCGGACCGGCGGGTTGGTCCGGTCTTCGTCTCAGCCGTGAGTCGTCACAGCGGTTTTCCGCTCAGGTCTGTACCCATGCTCGCTTCAGTGCAATCCGCATGCCTGCTGCGAATCTGCCTGGAGTGACGAGGTTTAAGGAAGGGTGGGTTGAACTGGGCGATCCGCCCGAGAGCAGTCCGGTTTCCGGCCGCTCAGCCGCCGGGGAAGACTCCGTTCCCCCACGCGAGAACGGGCCTCAGACATCGCATGCGGCGACCGCCTGCTGCAGCCCGGCCAATGGGTCGCCTGTGGGGATGAACTCCTGGCCGACGAAGCCGTCGTATCCGACGTCGAGCAGGGCCTGCATTACGGCGGGGTAGTTGATTTCCTGCAGGTTGTTCAGTTCTCCGCGGCCCGGATTACCGGCGGTATGGATGTGCCCCAGGTAGTCTTTGTGGGTGTGGATGCGGCGAATGACGTCGCCGTTCATAATCTGCACATGGTAGATGTCGAACAGCAGCTTGAGGCGGGGTGAGTCGACGCGCCGGATGATGTCGATGCAGTATTCGGTGTCGTCTCCCTGATAACCGGGGTGACCTTTCATCGGGTGCGAATCGTCGCGCGTGTTCAGCATTTCGAGGCAGATCGTGACGCCCTTCTCCTCGGCATACCGGACGATCGGCTTCAGACCCTCGACGCAGTTTTCGGCTCCCTCCTCCTTGGAACGGCCGTTCGCCATGCCGGTGAACGTAATCACCCGCTCCACTCCGAACTCGGCACACTGATCGATCCGTTCTCGCAGCCGTGCGGTGCAGGCGTCCCACTCGTCCGGATTGTTGAAGCCCGTGGGGAATCCATGACTGGAGGAAATGGCGCACGTCAGGCCGTGCTTGCGCAGCGTCGGCCAGTGTTCGGGAGCGATGAGTTCGATGCTCTGGCAACCGAGTCCGACGGCGACTTCGCAGAGCTGATCGACCTCGGGCCAGTGGGGGCTGTAGCACCAGTGGACGAGTGACTGCTTGATGCGGCCGTGCGTGGCCGCCGGCTCTGCCGAATGCGCCTCAGGAGCGACGAGGGCAACGGCTCCCAGTGCCGCGGTGGAGCGGAGCAGTGTTCGCCGGCTGATGTTCTGCGGTCGTGGCATGGAAATCTCCCCGATGGCGAGTGAACCTGCTTACGATACGGTGGAGCCGGGCGGAGAACAAACGGGCGGAGTGTCGAGGCTCGAGTCGGATTTCGGATCGAGTTTGCCGGGAGCCGGTGGTGGTCCCGGAGTTCATCGTGTTTGGATGTCAGTCCAGCGGGCGCCACAGAGGACTGTGCCTGCGACAATCAAGGGTCGCTCCTTGCTTCAGCAGGCGTGGGTTCGGCCCGAAACTGAAGTGATGCGGCGGGATGGGGAGAATCCTCTTGGCCCCGGGAGCGGTTCAGCCCTAGAATTCCCCGCCCGCGGCCCGACCCGCGAAGGACCCCGCCCGTCCGCCTCTGTCGTGAACCTGCCATGCCTGCCGAGTCTCAGATCGCCACCCGTTCGAGCGAGCCGGCTAAGAGGACTCCGCGTCCGCGAGGCCGTTGGTTTCGACGGATCCCGTTCATCATCGGACTGCTGTCGCTGACGATCTGGCTGCTGCCGTCCATCATCGCGACGACGCCGTTGCGGAACGTCGTGGTCAACATGGCCCAGTCGCAGTTGCCCAAGGGGGTGACGGTGGGCTCGGCGCGGCTGTCGTGGACGGAGCCGGTCCAGCTGAATGACGTGCGGGTGGAGGACCAGCAGGGCCGCGAGGTGCTGCACGTCGAGCGAATCGAATCGGAGGAAACGCTGTGGCAGTTGGCGCGGCAGCGGATGAACAAGGGGCTGTTCCACTTCTTCCGTCCGCGGTTGACGCTCGTCGTGCGGGAGCGGAGCACAGCGATTGATCCGGCGGTGCTCCGGACGCTGCAGAAGCAGCAGCAATCGCTGGCATCCGGGTCCGGGCGGCGCGGCATCTCGTTTGACCTGGCGAATGGGGAGCTGGTGCTCGTTGACAAGGACGGCAATCTGCTGAGCGAACTGACGGACATCGAGATCAACTTTCACAATCCGGCTGATCCGGGGGAGGGGGGACGGCTGCACGTGACGGGCCGCGTGTCGCAGCCGGAGACCGGAGGCACCATCACGATTGAGGCGGACTGGTCCGGTCGCACGCCCATGACGAGCAGCGGACACGTCGAAGCGCGGCTGGTGAAAGTGCCGGTGGACGCCGTCAATCCGCGAATCCGGTCGCGGGTGGAAGACCGCCGTCTGAGCGGCGACGTGACGTGCGTGCTCACGGCGGAGTGGAAGCCCGCCGGCGAAGAGGAGGTGGATGCCTCTCTCAAACTGGATGCAGAGGAGATACGCCTTCTGCTGTCATCGACCGCAGAGATTGCAGAGCCATCGAAGTTTGAACTGCGGAACTCCGTGCTGCAGTGCGATGGCCGGATCGAAGGGGCTGACGTTCATATCGAGGAGCTGTCACTGCAGTCGCAGCCTCTGTCGGGTATGGTGACGGGGGTTGTCTCCCGCCGCGATGGCGAACTGCTGGTCAATCTGAACGGCGAGCTGTCATCGGACCCGGACCTGATTCTGGACTTTCTGCCGGAGTCGTCGCGACGATACGTCGCGATTGAGGGGCTTACGGCCAGTCGGATCGAAGTAACGGGTCCGATCCCTCTGACGGCCCGAAGCCGGCCACGGGATGACGAAGACGTGGAGAGTTCGCGACGTGCGACGCTGGGACAAGCAGACGTTGGCTGGAACTCCTTCACGATCGCGGGCGTCCGCTCGGACAATGGCCGTCTGCAGGCCATGTGGCAGGACGGACGCGTGGTACTCGCACCGCAGTCCATGACTCTCGGCGGAGGGCGCGTGCTGGCGCTTCCCTGGGTGGACCTCTCGGCGCATCCGCGGACGCTGGTGCTCGAGCCCGGGCCGATCGTGGACGGCGTGCAGTTCACGCCCGATATGACGCGGACCTGGCTGCGGTACGCATCGCCGCTGATGGCCGATGCGACGTCCATCGACGGACGATTCTCGCTGTCGTCGCAGGGAGCACGCATTCCGCTGTCGGCCGCGGGTGCGGACGAAGTCTATGGGACACTGCAGATTCATAATGCCCAAGTCGCACCTGGACCTTCGGCTCAGCGAATGCTCGCCGTGGTGGAGCAGGTGCAGGCTCTGCTCAACGGCGTGCTGCCCAATCCGTTCGGCGGGCGGCAGGGGGCCGCGCGGCAATGGTTGGTCCTGAATGAACAGTCCGTCCAGGTTCGGATTGCAGAGAATCGCGTCCATCACGACCGGATCGAGTACCTGATGGGGGACGCGGTCCTGACGTCGAGCGGTTCGGTCGGTTATGACGAATCGCTCGACCTGACGATCGAAGTGCCCCTGCAGGAAAGATGGCTGGGGGGCCGTCTGAAGTCCTTGAAAGGGGAGACGCTGCGGATTCCGGTCACTGGAACGCTCGATGCGCCGATCGTCGATCCTCGTCCGCTGACGGAACTCAATCGCCGGATTGCCGGAAAGGCCGCGGACGATCTGCTGCAGCGGTTACTGGGGCAGTAGCGGTCCCGCTCCCGAATGGGTGGACTCTCGACTCCGCCGGCAAACTGGGCTTTCACGCGAGCGGGACATTTCGTAGAAACGCCGCTCGGTCCGCCCGATCCGGGTGGGCCGGCCTCTCCTATCTCACTCATTTTCCTTAGTTTCGCTAGCGGCGGCACGACGGTGCGGGCCGCGGACCGGGCTCTCTGCTCACGCCGGAGTCGCGGGTCGCTGCGCGTTTCGCTCCTGTCCGCCTCGGCACATACCGCACGTTTCGTCGTCGATGAGCCCTCCGGAACCAGAAGCCGGTCCGGGAGCGGTGCATGTCCCCGTTCTCCTGCATGAGGTCCTGGAACTGCTCGACCTGCGGCCTGGACAGACCGTCGTGGACGGGACCGTCGGGGCCGGGGGACATGCGTGCGAGATCCATCAGCGAATTCAACCCGGCGGGCGACTGATCGGCTTGGATCGGGACCCGATGATGCTGGCGCATGCCCGGAGCGTGCTGCCGGCGGACGGAGTGGAACTGGTTCAAAGCAGCTATGCGGAGCTGATGACGGTGTTGACCGAGCGTGGAATTCCGGCGATCGACCGCCTGCTGGTGGACCTGGGCCTGTCGTCCGACCAGCTGGATGATGCCGCGCGCGGCTTCCGGTTCGACTCCGAGGCGGGGCTCGACATGCGATTCGATGCTTCGCGAGGTCGCCCGGCCACGGAACTGGTCAACACGCTGCCGGAGGATGCACTGGCCGACATTCTTTATCAGTACGGCGAGGAGCGGCTGTCCCGGCGGATTGCGCGGCGAATCGTGGAGCGGCGTCCGCTGCGGACTGCGGCACAGTTGTCGGACGCCGTCTGCAGCGCCATGCCCAAGGGGCGGGCCTGGAGCCGGATTCACCCGGCGACGCGGGTGTTCCAGGCGCTGCGGATCGCCGTCAATGAGGAACTCGAACAATTACGGACGCTGCTCGATCGCGAACTTCCTGCGGCCCTGGCGCCGGGAGGACGCGCGGTCGTGATTTCGTTTCATTCCCTGGAAGACCGGATGGTCAAGCAGGCGTTTCGGGACCGGACGCGCTGGGAGAGCCTGACGCGGAAGCCGGTCACGGCGGGTGAATCCGAGTTGCAGACGAATCCGCGGTCGCGCTCCGCCAAGCTGCGCGCAGCGGTATGGCGCGGCAACGCCAATGACGAGTCGGCCTAACACAGGGCCGCGCCCCACACCTGAAGAATCAGCCAAATGCCGGACCTGGATGTCCGGCGAGATCCGATGCGAAGGAACGCGTCATGAGCAAGCCTGAATCCGCTCACAAAGCCGAGCAGTCTGCACGCGAGTCAGCGAGTGCCGAATTCGGCTCGGCCCCGGCACGGTCACGCGGCAGCGAGACGAAGATTGCGATGCTGCTCGTCGTAGTGCTGCTGGGCGCACTGAGCTTTGTGGTGTATCGCAAGCTCAATGCACAGACGGAAGCCGTCGCCCAGAGCACGGACTTTCAACAGTTGGGAGACGACGATGCCGCGCCGAGCCAGGGTGGCTCCGGTGAGCCGTCAACCGATGATGATCCGTGGTCGGTGGCAGAGCAGTCGGACAGCCAGGGCGCCGGTGCTCCGCAGGATCCCTGGTCGGTGGCGGGGGATCTGCCGCAGGACCAGCCACGGCAGCAATCGGAGCCGACGTTTGTCGAATGGGGCAACGACGAGACCGAAGCGCCGGCACAGGACGGCCGGTCGGAACCGACATTCGCCCAAACCGAACCTTCCCAGGCTCCATCCTCCGGCGGGGCGGCCGACACATGGGATCCGTTTGTCGCCGGCGGCAACTCCGAACCTGCGCCGGCCGACACCCGGCAGCCAATGACCGTCGCAGCGGCCGACGCCGCTGCTTTTGATCCGTTCGCAGGCGATGCTCCGCCGGATCAGGAATCGGCGTCTGAACCGATTGATGATGGTCAATGGAGTTCGAATCCGGCTTCATCGGCGGACCCGTTCGCAGCCAGCGCCTCGACGGAAAGTCGGAGTTCAGCGTCTGCCGGGGAGGGTGCTGCCAGCGCACAGGATGGGCCGGTGATGGAACTATTTGACGGCGGTCCGCAGATGGCTGAGACCGACTCGAAGCCCCCCCAGACCGCATCTGCCGCCGACCCGTGGGGAAATGGCGCTGGAGAGAGCTTCGGCAGCGAACCTGCGCAGCCGGCGTCGGACCGTTCGACACAGACCGCATCGGCGGAGCCGCTACTGATCGAGCCGCGCAATCCGCAGGTGGTGCCGGTCGCGGCCAGCGATCCCTTTGAGAGCGATACGGTGGAGGAGGAGCAACCCGTCGTGGAAGCGGAGTCGCTCGGCGGCGGCAGCGATGCCTGGGACTTGGCGGCCGACACGCAGGCGGAACCGGTCGAGGAAACAGCAGAGCTGGATTTCAGCGCCGAAGCACCGACGCTCACGTTCGAGCCGGATACGCCGGCCACCGAGCCGGTCGACGATCCCTGGGGCGACAACTCCGCGATGGCAGAGAGCGAAAGCGGGACGCCGCAGCCGAATCTTTCTCCACTGGATACCGACCCGTTCTACCCGGCAGCGGGCGTCAGCACGGCGGCCAGCGAGGAGCCGGTGACGATCCATGTCGTGGCGTCGGGCGACAGCTTCTGGTCGATCTCGAAGGAACACTACGGAGCCGGGCGCTACTTCAACGCGCTGGCGGCGTTTAACCAGTCGCGGATTCCGAACCCGCGGGAGTTGCGGCCCGGAATGAAAGTCATGGTGCCGGAAACCGCGACCCTGCAGCAGCGCTATCCGCAACTGACGGGCGGGACCTACAGCCCGGGACAGACGGCGGCAGCGGGACGCGCCGGCTTTTATGTCGAGCGCGGCCAGCCGATGTACCGCGTAGCGAAGGGAGATACCCTGAGCGGCATCGCTCACAAGCATCTCGGCCGGGCGTCGCGCTGGATCCAGGTCTATGGAATGAACCAGGCGCAACTGACGAGCGCGAGCAGTTTGAAGATCGGCATGGTGCTGAGACTGCCGAATGACGCCAGCCGGATCAGCGCCGTGCCCGCATCGTCGGCCAGCCGCTGACCGCGGGAGGAGCACGCCCCATGTTCTTCCGGTTTGGCGTCACCATCGGGCTGATCGTCGCCGTGTCGCTGGCCGGCATCGCGATCGAGAAGCGGACGCTCGCACTGCAGCGGTCTGTCAGCCTGCAGCACTACCGCGGCGAGCAACTGGAGGAGCAGCGGATTCGATTGCGGCTGCGGTGTGAGGAACTGGGTGCGCCGCTGCGGTTGCTGGAGGAAGTAGAATCCGGTCGCCTGAGGCTGAAGGTCAGCAATCGCCCGGAGAATGCAAAACGCTGATCCGCTGCGCCGGCGCCCGGTGTTTTGATGCAAGGCAGCGTCAGGCCGAAAGTCTCGCCATGAATTTCCCTGTTCTGCGACGACGATCGCGCTGGCGGGAGAAGTTCGTGGTCGCGTGCATGCTGCTCGTGTGGCTGGTGCTCGCGGTGAGGCTGGTGCAGGTCCAGTACTGGGACCAGGCTGAGTTCGCGGCCCGGGCCGTGCGGCAACAGACGTTGGCGGAGCGCATTCCCGCACGTCCGGGGGACATCTTCGATCGCCGCGGCCGTCTGCTCGCGACGACCCGGCAGGTGCAGAGCCTGTATGTGGATCCGGCGCGGGTCGACGATGCGTGGGAACTGTCGCATCAACTGGCCACCGCACTGCAGTTGGACGCGGGTGAGCTGCAGGCTCGTCTCGAGGCGGCGCGGGATCGTCACTTCGTGTGGATCAAGCGGCGTCTCAGCGACGATGAGCTGGAACTGGTGCGCGAGCTGGAGCTGCCGCATGACGTAGCGGGGTTTCGGGCGGAGTACCAGCGCCGCTATCCCCAGGGCCCGCTGGCCGCACACGTTCTCGGACTCCGCGACATCGACGGCGTTCCGCGCGGAGGAGTGGAAGAGGGACTGGATCACCTGCTGCGCGGCGAGGACGGCCTGCGCGAACTCGTCCGTGATGCGCGCGGCTATGTGCTGGCCGTGCGGGAAGACGTCGCTGCCACGCCCCGGGATGGAGCATCGGTCAAGCTGACGCTCGACAGCGTGCTGCAGCTGTACACCGAACGCGAACTGGACAAGGTGATGGAGACCTGGCGGCCGCTGTCGGCATGCGCCATCGTGCTCGATCCGCATTCGGGGGACGTGCTGGCGATGGCGTCGCGGCCGGCATTCGACCCCAACAGCCCGCGGGACGTGCCGGAAACTGCGTGGTCCAACACGGCCGTCACCACGATGTTCGAGCCCGGTTCCACCTTCAAGCCGATGATTGTCGCCTGGGCGCTGGATCACGGCGTGCTGACGGCGGACGAGTCGTTCGACTGCGAGCGCGGGGCCTATCGCATGGGACGCCGCACGCTGCACGACCACCATCCCTACGGCGTGCTGAGCGTGACCGACATCCTGGTGAAGTCCAGCAACATCGGCATGGCGAAGATCGGCGAGCGGCTGGGGAACGAAGGCCTGTACGATGCGGCGGTCGCGTTCGGATTCGGCCGCCGCACCGGGATCGAGATTCCCGGAGAACTCCCCGGACTGCTGCGGCCGCTGCGCGAATGGACGAGCTATTCGACCGGCTCGATTCCGATCGGCCAGGAACTCGCGGCGACGCCGCTGCAGGTGATCGCGGCGCATGGCGCGCTGGCCAACGACGGACGGCTCGTGTCGCCGCATCTGTTGTTGAGCGCCGACGGCGGACGCGATTACGTGCGCAACGTAGTCTCAACTCAAGTCGCATCGGCGGAGTCGGCCCGCTGGCTGGTGCAGACGGCGATGGCGGATGTCGTGACCCGCGGCACCGGCCAGAAAGCCCAGATCAGGGGAATGCAGGTGTTCGGCAAGTCGGGCACGGCGCAGAAGACCGACCCCGCCACGGGCCAGTACTCACGCTCGCGGCACGTCAGCTCGTTTGTCTGCGGAGCGCCGGCGGAGAACCCGGAAGTGCTGGTGCTGGTGAGCGTGAACGAGCCGACACAGGGAGGCAGCGACTTCGGCGGCACCGTCGCGGCCCCTTCCGCGGCCGTCATCCTGAGAGACGCACTGGACTACCTGCGCGGCCCGGAGCGGACGGTGAACGGTGGTCAGGCGGATGCGCCGGTGCGCTGATCCTTGCGTTGTTTCGATGATTATGCCTGCCACATTCGGGCATCGTAGTCGGCGGAAGGGACGGACAGTGCAATCTCCCCTTCGGCCGGGGCGCGCTCGATGCTTTGCCGCTTGGCGATCAGGTCGACGACGAAGCTCACCTTGTCTCCAGGACTGAGGCGGAGATCGGCCAGGGGGCAGGCAATCTCCAGGATGTCCCCCAGAGCGGCCGTCACGGGCGACTTCGATCCTTTCCGGCCGCCGCGGCGCAGCGTGACGGCGGGTGATGGCAGGTCGAGACCCGTCACGGTGACGATGACGTCGCTCGGTTCGACAAACCGGATCAGCACGTCGTCGACGGTCGCAAGCCGCGCGCGGGCCGGACCGTCGGTGTCGAGGCGAACGAACAGATGCTCCGGTCCGAAGCCGAAGTAGAGATGCGAGATCAGTCCGTGCGTGACGCGCGTCATCGTCCCCCGCTCGCTGTGAGCATCGAACCGGCCGGCGTTGAGCCATTCGAAGAATGTCCCGCGGCCGTCGAGATGCACGTCCAGCAGGCCGCGGGGCTGCGTGTGCAGGGCGCGGTGTTCGGCCTGCGTAATGGGACGCAGCAGCTTCGGCGGGGGGGGCTCTCCGAGCAGCGTGTAGACGTTCTCCAGGTGGCGGCGGAAGAGCTGATCGAAGAGCTGGTCCTGCGATGACGAGTGGTCGTCGCCGAACCACCAGAACCAGTCGCTCCCTTCGGCAATTTCCAGTTCCCGCCGGGCTCGTCGGAGCGCGTCCTGCGGAAGATCTCCCTGCGACTCCTTTTCGATGAGAAAGGCGCGGGTCTCGTGGAGCAGGTCCCAGGCGGAGCGGTCTTCCTCGTGGCCGATCCAGATGGCAAAGTTGTGCGAGATCCAGCTGCCGGCGAACAGGCGTGCGATGCGATCGGTCGCGGGATGCGCAGTGAGATGGTCCGACACGCGGACAGGGCGGATGGACGGATGTGCGACGGCCCCGCGGTACAGCTCGCGGAGGAATGTCACCCCTCCATCGGCGTAGTACTCCCAGCAGTTTTCGCCGTCGAGGATCACCGGTACGAGCGCGGGGCGTCCGCCGGTGTGCGACTCCACTGCTTTTCCGATTGACGCGACACGGGCGAGCATGTCCCGGGCGGCGGCTGCCGGCTCCTGCCGCTGGTACTCAAATCCGATCAGGTCGCTCAGGCCGTGGTCCCGGAAGATGATCTGCAGCGAGCCCGATTCGCAGTCCACGTGCCACGGGCGGTACAGCATTTCCGGGTGACGCACGTGCCCCTGGCTGTCGCGGGCGACAAAGCCGTCGGTGGAATGCGAGAGGATCTCCTCATCGGTCGCGATCCAGCGGATGCCCGCATCGTACAGCGGCTGGACGATGTCGTGCGAGACCGACCCCTCGGACGGCCACATCCCCTGCGGCGGCGCTCCGAACAACTGTGTATGAAACTCGACGCCGCGCCGGATTTGAGTGACGGCGTCCTCCTCGTACGGATCCACGTAGCGCGGCAGCGGGCATCCCGGCATCGCCTCGCGGGCGCTGCGCTTGTCCCACAGCAGGGGAAGAATCGGGTGATAGTAAGGGGATGTCGTGAGCTCGACCTGACCTGACTCGGCAAGCTGGCGATGGAGCGGGATGATCTGCTCGAGCAGTTCCAGGTGCTTCGCCAGCAGCCAGTGCTTCTCGGATTCGGTCCAGTCCTGCCCTTTCTCGAGGAAGCCGCGCAGCTCGCTGTCCTGCTCAAACACCAGTGGGTGAATCCAGGTGAGATTGAACCAGACTTGGAGATCGCGCAGATCGCGCTCGCCGAAGCGGCCCAGCGCGCGCTCCACAGGGTCGAAGCCGGCCCGGCGCTTCTGGAGCAGTTCGTAGTACCGGGGATACGGCCGGATCATGCAGTCCACGTTCGCCATGAAGAACGAATCGAGGAGGAACCGGGCGTCCGCATCGGTCAGCGAGTCGGCCGGAATCCGGGAGACGTCGAGGTGCCGGTCGCTGCGGCCGCGCTCGGTGTAACGCAGAATCTGGTCGAGCAGGCTGGGAACGAGATTGATCGTGCAGCGGAACTCGGGGACTTCCTGCAGATGCAGAGCCATGCCCAAGTAGTCCTTGGTCCCGTGCAGCCTGACCCACGGGAACAGGTTCTCGCCGGAGACGTCGTCGGGGTAGTAGGGCTGGTGCTGGTGCCAGAGGAAGGCGAGCGAAACCGGCAGCATGGGATCCGATCGTGAGCGGGCGGATGAGAAGGACTTCGGATGTTATCGCCCGAGGGGAGCCGATGCCAACGGCGCGGTTCCGTGACAGAATACGGCGGCGGGTTTTGGTGTGAGGGACTCGATGTCCCGGAGATCGCCGTCGCTTGCAGTCAGTCCAGCGGGCGGCACAGAGGACTGTGCCTGCGACATTTCCGCGCGCTGCACTCGTGAGACGGTTCGCGGCTCAGCGATGCCGCGCCCGGGCTCGTTCGTAGATGCCGAGGTATTGCGAGGCGCTGTGCGACCAGGAGCAGTCGCGGGTCATTCCATTGCGGACCACGCGCTCCCACGCCGGCTTGTTGCCGTAGAGTTCGAGCGCCTGGGTTGTCTTGTCGGCGAAGGAATCGGCGTCGTAACCGCGGAACGCAAAGCCGGTCGCCCGTGTGCCGTTCCAGGGGGACTGCGAGACGTCGATGACCGAGTCGGCCAGCCCTCCGACGGCATGCACGATCGGCACCGTGCCGTAACGCATGCTGTACTGCTGGTTGAGTCCGCAGGGTTCAAAGCGGCTGGGCATCAGGTACAGGTCGGATGCGGCTTCGATTTGATGGGCGAGCCCTTCATTGAAGCCGACGACGGCCGCGACCTGGCGGGGATTGTCGCTCGCCATCGTCCGGACGAACTGCTCGTAGCGGGCCTCGCCTGTGCCCAGGAACACGATCTGTGCTCCCTGGCCCAGCAGATCGCCGGTGCGGGCGGCGACCAGGTCGAGCCCTTTCTGGTCGGTGAGGCGCGTGATCATGCCGAATAGAGGCGCGTCGCTCCGCTGATTGAGGCCGAATTTCTCCTGCAGATGCCGCTTGCAGGCGGCCTTGCCGTCGGTCCAGTTCTCGACCGAGTAATTCCGGGGGATCAGCTTGTCGGTCGCCGGGTCCCATTCGGAGGTATCGACGCCGTTGAGGATGCCGACCAGATCATCTCCGCGCTCGGCGAGGACCCCTTCCAGACCGCAGCCGTACTCGGGCGTGCAGATTTCCTTTGCATAAGTCGGGCTGACGGTCGTGACCAGGTCGGAGAAAACGATCCCCGTCTTGAGCAGGTTGATGTCCCCCCAGAACTCCATCTGCCGGTGATTGAAGTACCGCCAGTCGAGCCCCGTCAGCCGCATGTCCCAGAGCCAGAATCGCCCCTGGAAGGCGATGTTGTGGATCGTCATGACGGCGGCCGTCCGCTCGAATCCCGGCTGCCGGCCGCGGTATTCGATCGACAGGTAGGCCGGGATGAGACCCGTCTGCCAGTCGTTGACGTGGATCACGTCGGGCTGCAGATCGAGGACGCGCGCCGTTTCGAGCACGGCCCGGCTGAAGAACACGAATCGCTCACAGTTGTCCGCGTAGTCCTGACCGTCGGCGGTGTAGAGCGACGGCCGATCGAAGTAGTGGGACTGGTCGATTAGCAGCACGCGGACCTTGCTGCCCGGCAGGTGCGTTCGGCAGATGCCCCCGGAGACGAGGCGGTCGGCAATCGGAACTGCAACCGACGTCGTTGTCCGTTCCACCGGGATGGCGGGCGGGACATGCTGCCGATGATACGGCAGCACCAGCGTGACGTCGTGTCCCTGGTCGGCCAAAGCCTTGGATAAGCCCGTGGCGACGTCCGCCAGACCGCCGGTCTTGGCGAATGGAACGGCTTCGGAACTGGCCAGCAGGATTCGCATGCAGACTCGCGATCTTTGATCGGATGGCAATGTCAATTGAGCGGAAGGTTCGCGAGCTACGCCGTTCCACCCATCGACCGCACTGACAACCTACACCGCGCTGCGCGTGTTGCCAATCGTGCCCCCCCGGTGGGGTACGGCGAATCGTGAAATCCGTCGCAATCGGCAGGTTCGGGGGACTTTGCGGGTGGGCAGGCGGAGCCGATCAAAAGAAACGGCGGCGCATCCAGGCGATGCGCCGCCGCTGTCTGAGTCTCGATTTCACTGCCGTCAGCCGTCTACCCCGGTGTGCGCGTTCGGACTGCTCATTCGGAGGACGCGCTCAATGATTCAGGCATCCCGCTCGGGACGTCGCTCGCGGGCCGGTGCTTCGTCGCGCTCTCGCCCGCGCGGAGGACGGTCGCCGTCGCGCGGACGGCGGAATTCGCCGCGGGCCGGACGCTCATCGCCATCGCGCGGCGGACGGTCCCCTTCTCGCGGAGGACGCTCGCCGTCGGGACGCGGGCGGTCACGGAACTCGGGACGGAGTTCGTCGCGGGACAGCTTACCGTCGTTATTCTTGTCGAGCGCCTTCAGCGACGCGGCTGCCTTTTCGATCTCCTCGGCGGAGATCTCGCCGTCCTCGTTGAGGTCCAGCGCCGCCATTACCGGGGGACGAAACTCGGGACGGGGTCCGTCCGGACGGCGGTCACCGTCACGGGGACGATCTTCGTCGCGACGACCGTCGTCACGGGCACGTTCCTCATCGCGCCGCCCCTCTTCCCGGCGGTCCCCGTCGCGCTCGCGATCTCCGCGCCGCTCCTCATCACGACGGCCTTCCCGGTCGCCGCGACGTTCGCCGTCTTCGCGCTCAGCGGCGGACCGGTCGCCCTGTTCGCGCTCGCGGGAGGGCTCGTCGTCGGCAACTCCGGGCGTTCCCCAGGCCGCCGCTCCCGCCAGAATCAGACCCAGCGTCAACCTGCGCATCATTCACTCCTGTCGTGATTGGTGATGGACGGCGCGCCCCGCGTGCGCGCCTGCAATTCCGGTTTCCGGACGATGCCGGGCGGATGATGGGAACCGTGGTCGTGAGCGGGAGGCTTCCCTTCCTGCGATGCAGTTTAAACCGGCCGCGTGCGTCGTGGTTTCGGTAAAAGTCGGAAAATGCCAGCCGTCCGAAACCATCGCCGGCCGACGCTCCGGGTCGAATTCCGGCGTTTCCAGTCGCCGTCGAGTCGCTCGGCGGTCCGTGGATCAGCTGATGAACATTGCATCCCCATAGCTGAAGAAGCGATAGCGTTCGGCAATTGCGGCCCGGTATGCGGCGAGGACGGCGTCGCGCCCGGCGAATGCGGACAGCAGCACCAGCAGAGTGGAGCGGGGAAGATGGAAGTTCGTCAGCAGCGCATCGACGACCTGAAACGGATAGGGCGGACGAATGAAGAGCTGCGTCTGGCCGCTCCAGGGACGCAACTCGCCCGAGGCCGCGACGGATTCGAGCGTTCGCACAGTCGTTGTACCGACCGCTACGACGCGTCCGTTCCGGTCCCGTGTACGGCGGATCGCGTCCACAGTCTCGACCGGCAACTCGCAGTACTCGGCATGCATCTCGTGTTCGCTGAGCCGCGCGGCCGTGACCGGGCGGAAGGTCCCGATGCCGACGTGCAGCGTGACAGCGGCTGTCTGGACGCCCCGGCCGCGGCAGGCCTCCAGCAGTTCGTTTGTAAAGTGCAGTCCTGCTGTCGGAGCGGCGATCGCGCCGGGGGTGCGGGCATACACGGTCTGATACCGATCGCGATCGTCGGCCGAAGGCGTGTCGCGCTGAATGTAGGGGGGCAGGGGCACCTCTCCGTACCGCTCCAGCAGTGTGAAGGCGTTTTCGCGATAAGATGGCGCCGCCAGCCATTCCCCGCCGCCGGCGCGATCCAACAGCGTGAGCGTCAGGTTCTGTTCATCGCTGGCAGGTCGTGTTTGGGGTGGGGGAACGATCGTCAGCGATTCGCCCGGCTGCAGAGTGCCGCGCGTCTGTCCCATAATCCGCCAGGCGCCCGATTCCTCCGCGGCGATAAACAACCCCTCCCAGCGTCCGCCGGTCGCTGTGCGGAATCCGCGCAGCCGGGCCGGAATGACTTTCGTCTCGTTCATCACCAGCAGATCACCCGGCTGCAGCAGGTCCGGCAGGTCGGTGATCCGGCGGTGCTGGATGTCGCCCGTTGTGCGTTTGAGTGTCAGCAGGCGGGCGGCGTCCCGGCGCGGAGCGGGGTGCGCCGCGATGAGTTCGGGCGGCAAGTGGTAGTCGTAGGAGGAGAGCAGGTCCGGATCGTGCATGCGACGTTTTGAAGCAGTGAGTGGTCCGCGCACCGGCTGTATCGAGAGCAACGGGTGGCCCAGGCGATCGCCCACCGCGTATGTTCGGCCAGCGGACGGCACAACGGATTGTGCCTGCGACTTTCGGGGGGATCGCACTTTGAATGAATGGGCGTCAGTCGACTTCTGCGACGAGCCTCGCCACGGCGGCTGCGATTCGTTCCTCGACGTCAGGGGCCCAGCGGTCGGCGGGGAGCATGTATTCGTGGAGATACGCGACTTCGTAGCCCCCTTCATCCCAGTTGCGGCCGGACGGGATATAGGCCGTGAGGTCGGCGAAGTACGACGTCACCCAAGTCTGCTCGCCGTACTCGGCTTTGAACCGCAGCGAGTAATCCACCAGCGCTTCGCCCCCGAGAGCGATCCACAGCTGGTCACCCAGCCGCCACGCCTGTACGGCGTACGGGTAGGATGTGGCGAACGGTTCTCCCGTATCCAGATGATCGAGCATGCGGCGGGCCCAGCGAGCACGAATGGGGTTGGTCCCGGCGAGATAAGCCTCCAGTTCCTCCCGCGTCGGATTGCGCTCGAAGTCGAGCGTAACGAACTCGAAAGCCGTGCGGAGTTCCGGGCGGACCGGCCGCATCTCGTCTTTCAACACGTCTTCGACCGACGTGGCCAGCTGCCGCCCGTACTGTCCGCACAGTTCGACCGTGCGACGGGGAATCGGGTTCTGGTCGCCGCCGCAGCCGTCCACGAACATCGCCAGCGCGTCGGGATGTTGTGCTTCGAGAGCGATCTGAGCGAACCCGGCGTAGTCGCCGCACCACTGATAGAAGCTGAGCACCGTGTTGTGACAGGCGTAGCCGAAGACGACGGCCCGCAGTTCTCCGTCGGGCGTGCGCACTGCCAGCACCGGGACGCTGTGGTCCACCGGCCCCTTGAGCGCCTCGCCGCGCGCCCGGATCTCGGGGACTTCCGCCTCCTTGTTGTTGCGGCGGTTGACAGCGAATGTGCAGAGCCCCTCACCGGCCGCAATGGTCGCAGGCGACATGTCGTCGAGGGCGGCGCGCATGGTCTTCACGATCTCCGCCGCGAGCCAGTCGGAGTAATCGTAGACGTCCTGCTTCTGTTGCTCATTCCACGAGTAGTAGTCCTCCAGGTCTCCGCGGACGGCCGGCGCGCAATGGTTGTGCGAGTTCGTGATCCGGATCTGCGAGCGCTCCAGTCCATGCGACTCCTTCAGCTCGGCGCAGACCTGCTCGTCCATCCACTTCGGCATCCCGCACAGATCGGTCGTGAGCAGGACGCAGCGGTGGCCGTCCTCGTCTTCCAGGGCGAGGGCCTTGATCCAGATGTCGTGGAGAGTCCCCTCCGAGGGACGGTCCCGCCCGCCGTAGCCGGCCAGCCAGAGCGGCTTGTCCGGTGTGATCCGGGACTTGGCGAGTCCGGCCTGCCAAGTCGGCTCGGCCGCCGCGAGCGAGGTCCAAAACAGCGCCGTCAGCAGTGTCGCAAGGAAGTATCGCATTTGATCTCAGTCTCTGGAGTCATCACGATTCGGTCGCTATGTCCTGCCTGTCGTCAGACGCACCAGCCACTCGCCTGCCGTTCCTGATTACCGCGCGGGGT
The DNA here is from genome assembly GCA_041940305.1 of Planctomycetaceae bacterium. Lineage (GTDB taxonomy): Bacteria > Planctomycetota > Planctomycetia > Planctomycetales > Planctomycetaceae > JBGTSJ01. Next base: position 304,006 of record JBGTSJ010000002.1, on the reverse strand, counting down.
CCGGTACGTCGTAGCGGCCGACGGGTGAGGCGTGGCGTCGCAGCACGTCCATGACCGCGCGATAGATGTACGGATTGTTCTGATCGGCCCGCTGATTCTCTTCCGACCAGGACTCGTAGCCCAGGTCCTTGAATGCATCATCATCCTGCTCGCCGAGTTCGAGCAGGATCTCCCGCATGACTTCGACGCCGTGCAAAGAATGGTCTTTCAGGACGCGTGACCCGTCCGAATAGCGGAGGGAGACGAGTTCTTCGCCCAGCATGCGATCGCTCATGATTCCGCTCTGGTCGGTACGGGCCGCGATCGGGTTCCACAGCACCCATTCCGACTTGGAACCCAGTTCGGGCAACTGCTGGAGATGCTGCGGTCTCTGCGGCCACGGTCCCCTGGGAGAGTACTTGACTTCGCCGATCCCGTCTTCCGCGAGGCCATGTTCGGCCCAGCGGGCCATGCCTTCGAGATACCAGGAGTTCTTGAAGTACGTGGTGGCGTACTGAATGAGATGGAAGGTTTCATGGGCGGGCGAAACGTTGGTGATGGGGTTGAGCTGAGTGGACACCGCCATCACGATGGCCCGATCCTCCGGCCTGCCCTCCGGAATGGAGCGGGCGCGCTGCGCACTCTCGAAGGCGACTCCGTTCACGCCGTTCATCTCGGCCCGGTCACGGAGGGAGACCTGAATGCAGGTGACGCCCTTGTATCGCTCACTGGCGAACGGATCGGGGAACTCAAGGACCTTGCAGAACAGTCGGTGCGCTGCCCAGACCTGTTTCGCCATGTCCTCCACCTGGTCCGGCACGCCGCTTTGATCGACGTCCTCCTGCGAGACCGCAGATTGGCCTGCGTTGGTGTAAAAGACCCGAATCTGATCCAGGACGTAGTGTTCATCGAGCGAACTCCTCTCCTGTGCGAGTGCCGCCGAGTTCGCTGTGAGCATCGCCAGTGCGATGCTGAGTCCTGGCAGGGCGCTTCGTCTCATCGGTTTGCACCTTCCAAGTGACAAGGTGTTGACGATCGACCGGGTGCAAGTGCCCAGCCTGTCGCCGATGGGATCACTGATCCTCCAACTGATGGGGCAGCTGCTCCTGGTTTCCCTCCGCATCCGTTGCCAGGGCAACGATCGAGCCGCCGGGCTCGGCCGTCAGCTCGAGCTCCCAGTCTGCCACGCCGTACTGCTGGGAGACAATCGTGGCGAGTTCGCCGTTCACCGTCACGGTGGCGACTTCGTGGTTGTCATGGGAGACGCCGCGGACGATCGTCTGGTTTCCGGCACGTCGCACCGACAGGATGATCGTGGCGGGGGGGAGGTCGTCGATGGGTTGCAGCAGGTCGGGGAACTCCACGTCGGCGACTTCGCAGGCCAGGGCGGCCTTTCCGGTGATATCGGGGAGCGGGGCGTAGGTGCGGCCGTCGGCGTCACGGTCGGGGGCATTATCGGCGATGACCTTGGCGGTGCGACCGGGGCCGAACCAGTCGTGGAGATAGACGGGGACGCCGTAGTCGGTGACGGGGTCGGCGAGGGCGCCGCCGCCGCGGTCGATGAGGGGGCGGCGGCAGCTCGTCATGGTCACGTTGCGAAAATGGCTGGCGGCGTCGCCGGAGAGGTTGTTGTCGCTGAGTTGAATCAGCGCGAGGCCGTAGGGGCTGAAGTCCTCGAAGGTGAGGCCGTCCACGGTGATGCGGCCGGTCTGGGCGCTGGCGTCGTCCATGCCGCGGTTGAAGGGCTCGGAACTTGTGCGGGACATGTGCAGGCCGCGGTAGACCTGGTTTTCGAACGCCGGGCGATAGATCCCGTACACGGCGCGGTCGATGCGAATGTTCTCCAGCAGCATGTTGGGACTGTGCGGCCTCGCCGCGTAGTGCACCTGCCAGGTTTTGAAGTCGCGGACGACGTGTGGGTGGCGGGCGTCGGGGCCGGTCCAGTCGATGTCTCGGATCCGCCGCAGCATGTCGTCGCTGTCGATGGAGGTGTCGGGCTGGTCGTTGCCGTTGGCGGCGATGAGCAGGCCGTAGACTCCCTCGGTGTGTGCTTCGTTGCCGGAGAAGTTGGTGACGGGGATCGTGCGGACGTCGACGGTCTGCATCGAACCGTCGGGCATGCGGACGGGCAGGGTGGGGTCGAAGTTGCTGCGTTTCTGCAGGTCGTAGCGAAAGCCGTATTCGTCGTTCTCGCACGCGACGTTGCGGGTGAGCGTGTTGCGGCCGTTGGCCCACCAGTAGGCGGCGCCGTCGTTGGGATCGAAGGAGAGGACCTGCTCGGGCAGCCGCTTCGCGCGATACGCCTGCACGCCGAGGTTGCGGTCGAGGAGGTTGTCGACCTCGGTGCCGTCCTCCAGAAAGAATCCGTGACCGACGCTGCGGTAGCCCACGCAGTCGCGGACGACGAGATACTCGGTGCCGTGGATCGTCACCCAGCGGTTGTGGGAATCGACGATGGCGAGCCCCTGCAGGCTGCTGCCGCGCATGGTGTCGCCGCAGAGATGAAAGTGAATCGCGTAGCGTCCCAGTACGCCTTCTTTGCCGAGATGGGCGAACCGTGCGTAGCTCAAGCTTCCCTGGCTGTATTTGTGGTAGAGCGTGTGGCCGCGGACGCCGTCGGGGTCGGCCGACTCGACGATCACGTTGCGGGACAGATTCGCGACCTCGCAGCGGAACTCGCCGGCGCCTTCGTGCTCGAACTCCAGCGGCTCGTCGAAGTGCAGCGTCGTGCCGTCGATGCGGGCGATCCGCCGCTCCTCCGTCGTCGTTGCGCCGTTGGTGCGGTACGAGCCGCCTCGTTCTTTCCGGACCGAACCGGTGATGATGATCTCATCGCCTGGATTCCAGCCGGTGACCGGTTTCGCGAGTTCGACGCTCGTCGCGCCCGCTGCGGCGTCGTTCACCAGCTTGACCCATGTGCGGCTGAGCGGGGCGCCGTGCATGTCCATGCGGGCCGAGCAGCAGACGAGTGCGGGGGCGTCGTTCGGATCCAGGCCGTCCACGTAATGCAGCCGGATACGGGCCGTGCGCCCGGCGGGAATCGGATCGTCAGGAGTGCCGATTTCAAGTGTCGGCAGTCGGCCGTCGGGTCCGCGCTGTGGTTCACCGGCCGTGTTGACCCCTTCAAAGTCGCACGCGAACCCATCCTCCGAGCAGGTGTCGCTGTTCTGGACCTTGAGCACGGCGACGTTGAGCGTGGTATCGACATCGCGTGAGAAAGTGAGTGTGCCGACGACCTGCAAGAGGCGAATGACGTCGGGGCGATCGACGTCGTAGACGACGCGGGTGCCGCGGCTGATGAGCACGCGGTCGCCGTCGCCAGGCACGACCGGCGGGTCCCAGGTGGCCGTGTCAGACCAGTTCCCGTCGCGGACGGAACGGATTTTGAATTCGATCAGCGCGTGATCGTGACGCTGATGCGGTTTGTCGGCCCCGTCGGCTGAGGTCGCGGGGAAGATGCATGCGGACGTGAGAACGAATCCCACGATCCAGCTCATTGCGCCAGCGCGTTGCATCGACTGACTCCTGATGAGAAAGCGATCCGGAGTGGACCTCCGATGCCCCAGTTTCCCAAACAGCGGTAGGACCGCAAGCAATCGGGCAGTGTGATTGGTCCGGACGATCCGATTCCCGTTACTTGCAACGCGGACTCCCGTCGGTAATCTGCGTGATTCGCAACCACTTTTCGGCAGGAACTATGGCGCGCATCAACGACCACTATCTGAAGCTCAAGGCCGGTTACCTCTTCCCCGAGATCGGCCGCCGCGTGAAGGCGTTTACGGAAGCCAATCCGCAGGCGAAAGTGATTCGGCTCGGTATCGGCGACGTGACCGAACCGCTGCCGGCGGCGTGCACGAATGCGATGCACAAGGCGGTGGACGAGATGGCGGGTCGCGACACGTTTCGCGGCTACGGGCCGGAGCAGGGCTATGACTTCCTCCGCGAGGCGATCGCGAAGAACGACTACCAGGCCCGCGGAGTCGATGTCGCGGCGGATGAGGTGTTCGTGTCAGACGGCTCCAAGTGCGACACCGGCAACATCCTGGACATCTTCGGCGGAGAGAACCGGATCGCCGTGCAGGATCCGGTGTATCCCGTATATGTGGACACGAACGTGATGGCCGGGCATACCGGAACCGCCGATGACCAGGGACGCTACGGCGGACTGGTATATCTACCCTGCACGGCGGAGAACGACTTCACGCCGGAGCTGCCGCGCGACAAGGTGGACGTCATCTATCTGTGCTATCCAAACAATCCGACGGGCACCGTCGCGACGAAGGAGACACTGGCGCGGTGGATCGAGTTTGCGAAGGCGAATGACGCGATCATTTTCTTCGACGCCGCGTACGAGGCCTACATTACCGATTCGGCGATTCCGCGCTCGATCTATGAGATCCCCGGCGCTCGCGACGTCGCCATTGAATTTCGCAGCTTCAGCAAGAACGCCGGCTTCACCGGGACGCGCTGCGCCTTCACCGTGGTGCCGAAGGGACTGACCGGGACCACGCCGGGAGGCGAGCGGAAAGAGATTCATCCACTCTGGACGCGGCGGCACACCACCAAGTTCAACGGCGTCTCCTACATCGTGCAGCGCGGGGCCGAAGCGGTCTATTCGCCGGACGGGCGGCGGCAGATCAGCGAACTTATCGCGTTCTATCTGGAGAACGCCCGGCTGCTGAGGGAAGGACTGCAGTCCGCCGGTGTGACGGTGTACGGCGGTGTCAATGCACCGTACATCTGGCTGAAAACGCCCGGCGGCCTCAAGAGCTGGGACTTCTTCGATCAGCTCCTGCAGAAGGGGCATCTCGTCGGCACGCCGGGGAGCGGCTTCGGCGCCAGCGGGGAAGGGTATTTCCGGCTGAGCGCCTTCAACAGCCGCGCCAACATTGAGGAGGCGGTGCGGCGGTTTCAGGCGGCGATCTGAGGGAGCGATCCGGAGCGTGCGGCGCGCGGCAATCGCCTACGCCGATGCGCCGCGGCTCGACGGACTGGCGGATCAACGCGGATTCGTGTGCGTCGCGACGAAGAGGTCGGACGACTATACTGGCGGCGCGGCCGTAGCAGCGGCTGCGTTGTCCGCTGTTTGCATCTCCCCTCCGACTTGTCTTCGCCCGGATGTCCTCCCGTACCTGCCGACTGGTGACACTGGGTTGCAAGGTCAACCAGTACGAGACGCAACTCGTGAAGGAAGCGCTCGAGCAGAGCGGCTTCCTCGAAGCGGGCGAGAACGACTCCGCGGATCTGTGCGTGGTGAATACATGCACCGTGACGGCGGAGGGAGACTCCAAGTCGCGCAAGGTGATCCGGCAGCTGGCGCGGACGAACCCCGGTACGCGGACGATCGTGATGGGCTGCTACGCCACGCGCGATCCGGGCGCTGTTGCGCGGCTGCCGGGAGTGTTTGAGGTCGTCACCGACAAGCGCGAGTTGCCCGACGTGCTGGCGCGCGAGGGAGTGTGCGACATCCCCAGCGGCATCAGTTACTTCGAGGGCCGCAAGCGGGCGTACGTGAAGGTGCAGGACGGCTGCCTGCTGCGTTGCACGTACTGCATCATCCCGCAGGTGCGACCGGGCCTGCGGAGCCGCTCCGCCGCCGACATCGAAGACGAAGTGCGGCGACTGATCGGCAACGGGTATCGTGAAATCGTGATCAGCGGGATTCACGTCGGCCATTACGGAGTCGATACGACGCGGGGCAAGTCGGGGCTGGCGCCGTTCCGCCTGTGGCACCTGTTCCGGAGGCTCGACGGCATTCCGGGCGACTGGCGGATGAGGTTGTCGAGCATCGAAGCCAACGAGATCGGCGACGATTTCATCCATGCTGCGGCCGATTGCGAGCATCTCTGCCCGCAGTTTCATCCGGCGCTGCAGAGCGGCTCGAACAGCGTCCTGCAGCGGATGCGGCGGCGCTACCGCGTGGAGCGATTCCTCGACAAGCTGGATCGCATCCGCGATGTGATGCCCGATGCGGCCTTTACGACCGATGTCATCGTCGGATTCCCCGGAGAGACCGAGGAGGAATTCGAAGAGACGCTCCAGGCCTGCCGGCGCGCGCGGTTCATGAAGATGCATCTGTTTCCGTTCAGCGCCCGGCGCAGTACTCCGGCCGCCTCGATGAGTAGCCCCGTCCCGCCCGAAGTGCGCAAGGAGCGGATGCGCCGTCTGGCCGAGTTGGAGCGATCGCTGGCGGGCGAGTACTATCGGTCGCTGCTTGACACCGACCTGGAAGTGCTGGTGGAGCGCCGCTGCGAAGAGCGTCCCGGCTGTGTCCGCGGCACGGACCGGCATTACGCTCCGGTCGTGCTGCCCGGCGTCGACCGTGATATCGGACAGTTTGTATCGGCCCGGGCCGTGGCTGCCCATCGCGACCATCTCCTTGCCCAGCGATGAACTCCGCCTCGACTAATTCGTCGAACTGCTTCACCTGCCTGCAGGACGGGGACATCCTGATCGTCACGTATCACCGCCCGCAGCTCACCGATGAAGACAACCTGGAGCTAATGGGCGAGGAACTGTTCCGCCTGGTCGAAAAGGACCAGCATCGCCGGATCGTCCTCAACCTGGCGATGGTGAATTTCGTCACCAGTTCGGTGCTGGGCAAGTGGATCTCGTTGCATCGAAAACTCGCCCGGCAGTCGGGAGATCTGGTTCTCTGCGATCTGCAGCCGAATGTTCGCGAGATCCTGGATGCGAGCCGGCTCCTCACGTATTTCCACCATGCCGACACGATTGATGACGCCGTCCGGCAGTTGAACGCGTCCCCGCCGGACGCCGACGGCGCGGCGTGAACCGGTCAATCGCGAGGGAGGAGTCGTTGTGGGAATGCTCGTCGCCGTCGAGGGCATTGATGGAACCGGCAAAGGAACGCAGGCGCGCCAGCTCACTGATGCATTGACGCAGTCGGGACGCCAGGTGCGGCTCATTAGCTTTCCGCGGTACAGCGAGACGGCGTTCGGACGCCAGATCGGACATTTCCTCAACGGCCGCTTCGGCAGCCTGGCCGACGTCGCTCCCGGTCTCGCTGCGTTGCTGTTCGCCGGAGACCGGTTCGAGTCGAAAGGCATGCTGCTGGAGGCCATCACCGAGTCCGACGTGGTCGTTCTCGACCGGTACGTGGCCTCCAATATCGCCCATCAGGCGGGCAAGCGGACCGGCGCGGAACGCGACGAACTCAGGTCGTGGATTGAGCAACTCGAGTACGGAATCTACGGGCTTCCGCGGGCGGACCGGGTCATCCTGCTCGACCTGCCGGCAGAGACCGCTCAGCAGCTGATCGCGCGAAAGGCGCGCCGCGACTACACCGATCGGTCGGCGGATCTGCAGGAAGCCGATGCGGCCTACCTGGAGCAGGTGCGGCAGATGTATCTGGAGTTGGCCAAGAATGATCCGGCGTGGAGTTGCATCAGCGTCTCCCGGAACAAGGACGTGCGGCCGATAGCGGAGATTGCCGCGGAGATCCGGACGATCGTCGAGGGCGATCTCAAAGCTGCGGCAGCGTCCGCTTAGGGCAGTCCCCGCTTCAGGCGGCTGCCGCTGCGTCGTCGCCGGTTTCGAGCTCCGGATCGTCCGGAGTCAGTTCGACGGCCGCCGCCGGTTGCCGCAGTCCGCCGGGATCGGGCAGGTCGTCGGGGCCGGCAAGTCCAAACAGTTCGAGGAACTGCCGCGTCGTCCCGTAGAGAAAGGGACGACCGAGCGAATCGTGTTCGCCGACGATGCGTACGAGGCCGCGCTCCATCAACTGCTTCAGCATTTCGCCCGACTGCACTCCGCGGACCGCCTCGACGTCGGCGCGCGTCAGCGGCTGGCGATAGGCCACAATCGCCAGCGTCTCCATCGCGGGAGGAGAGAGCTTCAACCGCGCGTGGCGTTCATGCAGGCGCTCCAGCCACGGAGCGAACTCGGGCCGGGTGAGCATTTGGAATCCCGTCGCCACGCGCTCAATGCGAAAGGCGGTGCGGAGTGTATCGTAGGCCTGGTTGAGTTGCTCGACGCCGGCGACCACGTCGGCGGAGTCGGCGAGCATCGCAAACTGGGCGAGCTTGCGGGCGGTGAGCGGCCTGTCTGAGACGAAGAGCGCCGCCTCCAGCCGCGCCAGCCTGGGGTTCTGACGAGTCGGCGCCGTCGCGGGGCCATTGACGTCGGTCGATTCCGCGGGGCGACGCCGCCAGACGCGTTGATGCTCGGACTCGCCTCGCAATGAGTGGATCGGCAGGCCACGCGCCGGTAACGCGGCGGCTCTCCATGCGTGCATTGGAATGGAGCGCATGCGATACAGGAACGGCTGATGGGACACGATTCCAGTGCGGGATGCGGTCCTACTGCCGCAGCGGCGCGATCTCCCGGGACTGGGCATACCGCTGTTTCAACCAGCGATCGACCTGTCCGAGCACGTCGCTGACAGCCATCAAGGGGTCTTCGGCTTCCGCTTCGAAGCGCATCGTGACGTTGGCAGCGCCGGCGGGGGTGAGGCTGCATACGAACAGGAACGAGCCTTCATCGGCTCCGGGCTCCAGGTGATAGTCCTCGATCCCCATTTCGCTCAGCAGTCGGGAAGCCTCGCGCCAATTGAGTTTGCCTGCCGTGGGAGCGGAAGTTCCGGGAGTCGCCGATGTCGCGTTGTCGCCGGATGTCTCCTCGTGCCAACCGGGCGCGGCTTCGAACGGAGCGGTTCGGTCCGCCGGATCCACCGCGGAAGGGGGACCCCCATTTCGCGCCGACAGATCCGATGCGGAATTCAGCGCCATGCCGGCAGGACGATCGAAGGACTCCATCGAATCGCTGTTGTGGCCGAGGTCGACCGACGCTCCGTCGAATGCCGGTGCATCGGACAAGGGCTGCGACAGGCCGCGGTCCTCATAGGGCTGCATCAGGTCCGAGGCCCGTCGCCGATAGTCGGGATGCTGCGACGGACTGCGGTCATCGAAGTCGGCCCCGGCGTCGTCGGGCGACGCGACCACCGGCGCGAATTGCGGGATGCCGAAGATCGCCATTAGCGGAATGGCGGCCAGCGGGATGGAGAACAGGAACGTCGTCAGCGGGCTACCACCCTTCGCGCTCATCGCCGAACCTCCTTGCATCTCGGAGCCGGGCGTGGCGTCGTGGCGCGTCCGGACCTTGCAGATGTGTCGAAGCCACCGGACCGATCGCGTGTGAGCCGTCCCGGTTGGCGCCGCCCGCTCCCAGGGGGCGGGGATGGTACCGGAATTCCGCGAAACGCCACAATCGCAAGTTGGCGGAAGTTCGGGCGAAGGAATCAACGGGGATTGACTGGATGTTGGGCTGCGAATGTGCGAGGGTGTCGCCGTTGGAACGTATCAGTCTCTGTTGATGAGGTCTTCTCACCAGTCCGGAGTGCCGCAGATGTTGCGATCCCGTCACGATGCATTGCGACCAAGACATTGCTCCCAGGGCCGTCACCGCAGGGGGGCAGTCTGCCTGTCGCTGGTTCTTCTGCTCGCTGGAAGCAGCGCTGCCGAAGACCTGACGCTGGAAAACGTCACGACGCCGGAGCCCAATCAGGCAGACGAGCCGCTCGCGGCGGGCTTTTCGCTCGACGCGGCGGCGCGATTCCTGGATCAGTCGGCGCTGGACTGGACGAAGTCCCGACAGTGCTTTACGTGCCATACGAACTACGCCTACCTGATGTCGCGGCCCGCGATTTCGGCGGAGACCGTCGCTCATCGGCAGGTCCGAACGGCCCTTGAGGACCTCGTGGAAGTCCGTTGGGAGACCGAAGGTCCGCGGTGGGACGCCGAAGTCGTCATGAGCGCGGCTGTGCTGGCGCTCAACGACGCCGCCACATCCGGCGAGTTGCATCCCGTCACCCGCAAAGCCCTCGATCGCATGTGGACGGTGCAGCGCAAGGACGGCGGAGTTGACTGGATCAGCTGCGGCTGGCCGCCGATGGAATCGGACGACGAGTTCGGCGCCTGCATGATGGCGCTGGCCGTTGGCGCGGCGCCGGGGGATTACCGGCAGACCCCGGCGGCCCGGGAGGGACTGCAGCGGCTGCGAGAATACTTCTCATCGAATCCCCCGCCGACTTTGCATCACCGCGCCATGCTGCTCTGGGCCGACAGCTATCTCGGAGACCTCCTCTCCGATGAGGAGCGGACCACCATCGTCGGAGAACTGCGTGACCTCCAGAAGGACGACGGCGGCTGGGGACTTGCCACGCTGGGAGACTGGACCCGCAGCGACGGGCTCGAACAGGATCTCACCATCAGCGACGGTTACGGGACGGGGTTCGTTGTGTATGTGCTCCGGCGATCCGGCGTTCCGTCGAATGACCCGCAACTGCAGGGCGGCATCGACTGGCTCAAGTCGCATCAACGGAACAGCGGGCGCTGGTACACCCGCTCGCTCAATAAAGACAGCCGTCACTTCATCACGCATGCCGGCACCGCCTTCGCCGTGCTGGCGATCGCCGCCTGCGACACGGAGGATCCCGCCGTCGCCGGTCTCGAGGATTGACGGCCGGTCGCTCCTCGCCGGCGCTGATTCCTGTTCGGAGTGACGCTATGAATCGCAGAGAGTTTCTCGCCGCCGGCAGTGCGCTGCCGGTCATCGGCGCCACTTCGCAATTGAGCGGCGAGTGGCAGCCGAGCCAGCGTTATCCCGATCCGCTCGTGCGAATCATTGACCCCTCCTTCGCCAAATACCGTCTGTCGCTGGCCAAGGTGGAGCGGATCGCCGTCGGCATGCGCTGGTGTGAAGGGCCCGTCTGGTTCGGCGACGGCCGCTACCTGCTCTGGAGCGACATTCCCAACAATCGCATGCTGAAGTGGGAGGAGGAAACCGGCGCGGTCAGCGTCTTCCGCAGCCCGTCGAACTTCTCGAACGGCAACACGCGGGACCGCCAGGGACGCCTGCTGACCTGCGAGCACGATGCCCGCCGTGTGACGCGAACCGAATATGACGGCAGCATTACGGTCATTGCCGATCAGTACGACGGCAAGCCGCTGAATTCGCCCAACGATATCGTCTGCGCGTCCGATGGCTCCGTCTGGTTCACCGACCCGCCCTTCGGCATCCTGGGCTATTACGAGGGGCATCCTGCGACGCCGGAGCTGCCGACGAATGTCTATCGGTGGGACGCACAGTCCAGCGAACTGACGGTCGTAGCGGGAGACATCGTGCGACCGAACGGCCTCGCCTTTTCTCAGGATGAGTCGCGGATGTATATCGTGGAAGCCGGTGTCTCGCCGCGGGTGATTCGAGCCTACGACGTTGTTGAGGGAGTACGGCTCGAAAATGCCCGCACGCTCATCACGGCCGAGCCTGACGGAACGCCCGACGGTCTGCGCGTGGACGTGGACGACAATCTGTGGGTGGGCTGGGGGATGGGGCGCGAGGGACTCGACGGCGTCTCGGTCTTCAACCCGGAAGGGACGCTGATCGGACGGATCGACCTGCCGGAACGGTGCGCCAATCTCTGCTTCGGCGGACGGCACCGCAACCGGTTGTTCCTCTGCGGAAGCACGTCAATGTACTCCCTGTATGTGAACACTCAGGGTGTTGCCTACACGTGAGCGGCAGCATCGGAATTTGTGCGCCCCACGCTCACGTCCCCCCGCCGTCCTGCGCAAATCAATGGCCGCGGCGATCGCTCGCCGCGGCCATCTTTCGGAACCGCGTCGCTGGGGAAACTCCGCGCTTCTACACCGGCGCCTTGGTTCCTACGTTCAGGTAGGCGTGCACGTGCGGCGCACCGCGGAAGTGCGACACGAACGTCGGGCCTTCCACCCGCCAGATGTCCCACAGCTGGTCGTTGTTGAGGTCACCCTCCTTGTAAAACGCCATGTGCAGGCCGTCCACCCCGCCGCCGGCCTTGAGGACGGCCATCGCCTCTTCGACGTCCTCGTTGCGGTACGGCGCGAGGAGCGTCTTGATGACCGACTCGACGAGTCCCTTCTGGTCGGCCGAGAGATCCGCGACGGCGACGCCGGTGAACTTGCCCTCTTTCCCCTGCAACTGCACCTGCGTCTCGCGCGGCGCGTCGGTGAGGAGGGCGGCTTCCTGCTGCTTGGCGTCGAGGGCCTTGAACACCTCGTTGGCCTGCTTCGTCTGGTAGTGGAACAGGTTGTCGGCCGGTTCCTCTTCTCCGTGGCCGTAGACGATCGGTCCGCCGAAGGCGACCCCTTCGACGCTGTCGCCGTCGGCACGGATCGTCAGGTGGCGGCCGGTGAGTTCCCATTCGAACTGGCCGGTGCCGGGCTCGCCGAAGATGGCGCAGGAGTACTGGTCGAAGCCGCCGTCGTCGTAGTCCATCTGCTCCATGAAGCGGGCGTGTCCGTCTTCGCTGGTGACCCCCTTGAAGATCTGGGCGATGAGCTCCTGCTGCTCGGCGGTATAGAAGTCGCTGGCGATCTTGTGGTCGGTGACGGCCCAGTTGGCGTTTATCCGCGAACGCGCCTCGTGGCCGAATGGGAAGCAGATCGCCTTCCGCTGATCGTCGGAGAGCGTCTGGTAGAGCTTCTGCACGGCGGTCTCGGCCGGGCTGCCGGCACTGGGAGCGGCGAAGGCGCGCGGCAGGATGAGGGACGAAGCCCCCGCGGTCAGCGCGGCCGCGCTCACTCCCTTGACGAAGTCGCGGCGGGTGAGGCCGCTGGTGCAATCCGGACAAGGGTTCGTTCGGTCACGCTTCATGGAAAGTTCCTCCCTTGAGCAACTGAGATGTGCCTCCGCCCGACGCCATCAGGATACCCCGGCGCTGCGCGGGATGCGACTGATGGGCGTCCTGAGGGGGCAAAGTTCGCCAACACATTCGGATTGCCGTTGGTGGACGGAACGGAGAACTGGCACGATACTGGCGCACAGGCAATTCGGCCTTCCAACCGAGGAACTGCATCGATGATCCAGCGGCGAAGCCTGACCTGCATTGCAATTCTCGCCTCGATCCAATTCGCGTCGGCCGCGGACTGGCCGCAGTGGCGCGGACCCGAACGCGACGGCAAGTCGGACGAAACCGGCCTCATCGACGACTGGTCGCAGCAGTCTCCCGAGCTGGAGTGGATGATCGACGGCATGGGACGCGGCTATGCGAGCGTCTCGGTCGTGGACGGCCGGCTGTACACAACGGGCAACTTTGACGGCGCACAGGGCGTCGTGGCGGTGGATGTCGACAGCGGCTCGGTGGCGTGGCGCAAGACGGTTACGCCGGAGGTGCCCGGGCACAAGTACGAAGGCTCCCGCTGCACGCCGACAGTGGACGGAGAGCATCTGTACGTCGTCACATCGGATGGAGAGATCGCCTGCCTCCGCACCGACGATGGCGAGATTGTGTGGAAGCGGAACTTCGATGAGTGGCAGGGGCGGATGATGTCGGGCTGGGGGTTCTCGGAGTCGCCGCTTGTCGACGGCGACGTCGTCGTCTGCACGCCGGGGGGCCGGGACGCGATGCTCGTGGCCCTGGAGAAGTCTTCCGGCGATGAAGTCTGGCGGAGCGCCGTGCCGGACTTCGCGGGCCGCGCCAGCAAACAGGGCGCGGGTTATTCCTCGATTGTCACGACGGAAGCGGCCGGCGTGAAGCAGTACGTGCAACTGATTGGAGGAGGGCTGATCGGGGTCCGGGCCGACGACGGTCAATTCCTGTGGGGATACGGCCGCATCGCCAACGGCACGGCAAATATCCCGACGCCCCTCGTCACCGGCGACCACGTATTTACGTCAACCGGCTACCACACCGGTGCGGCGTTGCTGCGATTGAGACCCGCTGGCGAGGGAGTGGCCGCGGATGAGGTGTATTTCCTCAGCCCGGATACATTCCAGAATCACCACGGGCAGATGATCCTCAAGGACGGCTACATCTACGCCGGACATCAGCACGGCAACGGGTTCCCCATCTGTGTCGAACTGGAAAGCGGCGAGGTGGCGTGGGGCGGCGACATCCGCGGGGCGGGGAATGGCTCGGCCGCCGTGACGTATGCCGACGGCAACCTCATCTTCCGGTATCAGAACGGCACGGTCGCGCTGATCGAAGCGACGCCCGAAGAATACCGCCTCAAGGGGACCCTGCAGCCGGAGTACCAGGAAGACCGCAGCTGGGCGCACCCGGTGGTCGCCGGGGGCAGGCTCTACCTCCGCGAGCAGGACAAGCTGATGTGCTATCGCGTGCAGGAATGACGCGATCGATAGTACCCCGGTTTCTTCAAGAAAACGGGGTGCTGGCCACGATGCACTGCCGACTTTCACGCCTGCTTATCCACCGTCACGCCGGAATCGCAATCGAGGGTGCGGCAGATGGTGTCGAAGACGCGCTTGGCGGCGCGTTGTTCGTCGGGGCCGGACTGGCCGAGGATCACGACTGTGAACCGGCCGGTGCGAAAGGCCCTGATCCAGGCGGTGTTGACCAGCTCCATGCAGAAGAACTCGACGTCGCGGCCGACGGCGTCGCGGGCCGCGATGCGGCAGCTCACCGGGTAGACGTCGAAGTCGTCGTAGCTCTCCCGATACGCGGTCAATGCGGCTTCGATAGCGGATTCCGCAGGCGGCCGGTCGAGCAGCAGCGTCAATGAGCAGAAGGCCGAGCCGTCCGCCGACAGGCTGATCGAGAGGCCTTCGGCGCTCTGTTCCTCGGTCAACTCCCAGCCGTCGGGATATTGAAACGTCAGCCCCGATGTGTGGTAGGTCGCAGGCATGTTGGAGTCTAGCGCGACGCGCCAGCGAGGGAATGACGGTTCCCGACGATCCGGGCCCTCGCTGGCGCGTCGGGCTAATATCAGAACGCCGAGGCAACCGGGCTTCTCGGCGAGTCGCTCCCATGGCTCACCCGAAACGCCAGGCGCGTTCGACGAACTTGGTGTCTCCCTCGCCGTTGATGAACACGGTGTGGTTCAGGATATCGCGGATGAGGGGGATTGTCGTCTTCACGCCTTCGATGACGAACTCGTCGAGGGCGCGGCGGAGGCAGGCGATGGACTCTTCCCGCGTGTTGCGGTGGACGATGAGCTTGCCGATCATCGAGTCGTAGTTGGGAGGGATCATGTATCCCTCGTGGACGTGCGAATCGAACCGGACGCCGGGACCGCCGGGAATGCGGAGCTTGGTGATGCGGCCGGGCGAGCCTCGGAAGTTGTTGGCGGGATCTTCCGCGTTGATGCGGACCTCGATCGCCGAGCCGGTGCAGGGGATGGAGCGCTGTTTGATGTCGAGCTTCACGCCGGCAGCCATGGCGATCTGCTGCTTGATCAGATCCAGACCCGTGACGAGTTCGGTGACGGGATGCTCCACCTGGATGCGGGCGTTGACCTCAATGAAGTAGAAGCGGTTGTCCTGATCGACGAGGAATTCGGCGGTGCCGGCGTTGTTGTATCCGGCGGACTGCGCCAGTCGGACGGCGGCCTTGCAGATGTCTTCGCGGACGGACTGAGGCAGGTTGGGAGCGGGGCTCTCCTCGATGAGCTTCTGGTGCTTGCGCTGCATCGTGCAGTCGCGCTCCCAGAGGTGGACGACGTTGCCGTGCTGATCGCCGAGCAGCTGCACTTCGACGTGCCTGGGCCGCTCGATCAGTTTTTCGATATAGACGCCGGCATTCTTGAAGGCCTTTTCGGCTTCGGCGCCCGCGCCCTTGAACTCGGTCCGCAGGGAGATCTCGTTGGAGGCGGGACGAATGCCCTTGCCGCCGCCGCCGGCAGTCGCCTTGATCAGGACGGGATAGCCGATTTCGGCGGCGAGCCTGGCCGCCTCATCCTCGTCGGCGATCAGCCCCGGGCTGCCCGGCACAACAGGGACCTTGGCCTCCATGGCGACTTTGCGGGCGGAGACCTTGTCTCCCAGCAGCCGCATGGCTTCGTGCGGCGGTCCGATGAACTCGATGCGCGAGGCGCGGCACTGCTCGGCGAAATCGGCGTTCTCCGCCAGGAAACCGTAGCCGGGGTGAATCGCCTCGACGTTGCCCAGCTCCGCGGCGGCGATGATGCGGTCGACGCGGAGGTAGCTTTCGGTGGCGACGGCGGGGCCGATGCAGTACGCCTCATCGGCCAGCGAGAGGTAATGCGCGCCGCGGTCAGCTTCACTGAACACCGCCACCGTGCCGATGCCCAGCTCCTTGCAGGCCCGGATGATGCGAAGAGCAATCTCGCCGCGGTTGGCGATGAGGATCCGTTGGAACATGCGGTGTCGATCGTGGGTACTGGACTTTTACGAATCGGGGTGTGCTTGCAGGTGGGACGGAAATGGAACAGGAAGTAACAGAGGGAACGGAGGACGGTTCAGGCTGCGACCAGTCGAGGATTGAGTCAGTTGCAGACTGCTGCGGTGCTTTGAAATCAGTCTAGAAGTCCTGCCGCGATCCGAATCGCTCAACGGAACTCGGCCTCCCGACTTCTCTGTTTCCTCTGTTACCTCCTGTTCGATCCTTCCGGCGCAGGTTCAGCCCGCAGTCAGTCCGGTTTGATGCGGAACAGGGGCTGGCCGAAGTCCACGGCGTCGCCGTCGTTGACGAGGATCTGCGTGATCGTGCCGGCCTTCTCGGCCTTGATCTGGTTGAAGAACTTCATGGCCTCGATCAGGCAGACGACGGAATCGCGCTCGATGCGATCCCCCTCCTTGACGAACGCCTTCTCGCCCGGACTCGGCGAGCGGTAGAAGGTGCCGACCATGGGGCTGGTGATCTCAACCGTGCCTGCGGGAGGGCCGCCGGACTGGGCAGGGGGGGCGGAAGGCGCGGCCGTTTGCGGTGCGGGTGCGGCGGCGGGCTGCGCGGGGGGCGCGGCCGCTGGGGCGAACTGGACCACTTCCTGCGGGCCTCTGCGGAGCAGCCAGCGTTCGTTGCCCCGCTTCAGGCGGACTTCGCGGAGGTCATGCTTTTCCATCATTTCGACAAGCTGCTGCAACTTGTCGAGATCGAACGATTCCTGGTTTTCATCGGGCATGGAGGAAGACCTTCGTGGTCGGCTGGATCGGGCCGCGGCGGGATCGGCCGCGGAGGAGTCCGCGTCCGCCGTCTTGTGCGGGCGAGGTTTTCGAGGTTGTTTCTTCACGAGCGTCCGGAGGGTCTGGCGGAGAGTGTTGCCCGCGGAAGCCCGGTGAGGGGCGCGGACCGGTCGTGAGTGAATGGAGATGGAAGGTGAGGATTGTGTGCAGGAGCCGCGTCAGCCGCGGAGGAGCATATCCTCGATCCGCGTGGAGAGGGAAGCCGAGAGGACTTCGCAGCCGGATTCGGTCACCAGCACGTCGTCCTCGATTCGAACTCCGCCCCAGTCGGGAAGATAAATGCCGGGTTCCACGGTGACAACCATCCCGGGCCGCAGTTCCCCCTCGCCGTTGGGGCCGAGCCGGGGCTGCTCGTGAATGTCGAGGCCGATGCCGTGGCCGGTGCCGTGGCCGAAGTGCTCGCCATAGCCGGCCGCAACGATGACGTCGCGGGCCGCCTTGTCGGCGTCGATGCACGTCACGCCGGGGCGGATTGCGGCGATGGCGGCCTGCTGAGCCTGCAATACGGTGAGGTAAACCTTCTCGAACTGCGGCGTGATCGTGCCGGCGATCAGCGTACGGGTGAGATCGGACTTGTAGCCGCGACGGGTTTCGGCCCCCCAGTCCACCAGCAAGAGAGGATCGTCCCCGATGCGACGCGATCCGGGTCGATAGTGGGGCAGGGCGGCCCGGTCGCCGACCGCGATGATGGCCGGGAAGCTGAGACGTTCGCCCCCCATCCGGCGGACGGCGTGTTCCAGGTTGGCGGCGACTTCGCGTTCGGTGAGATCGGCGGTAAGCCCGGCCTTGAGTTCGAGAAACGCGCGGCAGGCCAGGTCGATCGCCGCCCGGGTTTCGGCAATCTCTTCGTCGTCCTTGATGGCGCGCAGCTCAGTTTCGATCTTCCAGTTCACCGGGACCAGTTCGACGCCGGACAGCGCCGCCGCCAACTGGTCGCGCAGCTCAACCGACATCAGGTGCCCCTCGATGCCGAGGCGTCGCACACCCGCTGCCTGCACGACCTTGATGGCGGCCTCATGCAGCTTGACGTCGGGAGGGCGAATGAACGCGTCGAGTCCGGGACATTCCTCCGCCAGTTGGGTGACGTAGCGAAAATCGCTGATGGCCCGCATGACGCTGCCGCCGGCCAGCAGATATGTGCTGTCGCCGGTGAAGCCTGTCAGGTACGAGACGTTCTTCTCGCCGGTCACGAGCAGGGCATCGACCTTCTCGCGCTCCACGATGGCGAGCAGGCGTTCGCGGCGTAATGCACAGCGGTCGGGCATGGGTGTATGATCCGGTGTTGGAAGGCGTGTGTCAGAAACCCGGTTTCTTCGGAGAAACCGAGTTTCGACCGGCGTCCATCGTTGAATGACGCACCATAGAATAGCGGCTCAACCGCCTTGCGGCAGGGAATGATGTCGGATCACGATCTGCGAACAGTACTCGAAGCATTAGAGGCCGGGCGACTCGACGTCGATACGGCCGCGGCGCGCATTGGTGCGGTCCGTACGGCACGGACCGATGAGGCGAGCGTTGACCTCGACCGGATGCGCCGCTGCGGATTCCCGGAGGTGGTATTTGCCCAGGGGAAGAGCCCGGCGGCGGTGATCGGCGTGTTCGAGCGACTGCAGGAAAACGGACAGGACTGCCTCGCCACGCGGGTGAGCCCCGAACAGGCGCGCCTGCTGCTGCAACGTTTTCCCGAGGCCATCCATAACGAACTGGGCCGGACCGTCCGGCTGCAGGACGCGGAGGCGGCGACAATCGGGCGGGTTGCTGTAGTCACCGCCGGAACCAGTGACCGGCCGGTGGCGGAAGAGACGCTCGAGACGCTGACCTGGATGCGCTGTGAGACCGAACTGGTCGTGGATGTGGGGGTGGCGGGACCGCATCGACTGCCGGAACAGTTGCATCGGATCCAAAACGCCGACGTTGTGGTCGTCATCGCCGGAATGGAGGGCGCGCTCCCGTCTGTGGTCGGTGGATACGTGGACTGCCCCGTCATTGCCGTCCCGACGAGCGTGGGCTACGGCGCGGCGTTCGGCGGCGTGGCGGCCCTGCTGGGGATGCTCAACAGCTGTGCGTCGAACGTGACGGTTGTGAACATTGATGCGGGATTCAAGGCGGCGTACGTGGCGGGGTTGATTGCGCGGCGAATGGGCGGCGGGGCTGAACCCCGTCGCTCGTAGGGATGGCCAATGTCAAATGCAGGTCGAGACATCGTGCTGCCGGATCGCCCCTTGGACGGCCACAAGGGGACTTTCGGACACGTGCTGATCATCGGCGGCAGCCGCGGCATGAGCGGCGCCGCGGCGCTCGCGGGATGCAGCGCGCTGCGCGGGGGGGCGGGGCTGGTGACCGTGGCGGCGCCGGCCGGAATCGTTCCGATCGTGGCCGGCATCGAGCCGTCGTATCTCACGCTGCCGCTCCCGGAAGACGCCGACGGACGGATCACGGCCGGCGCCAAAGCACTGATCGACACCAAGCTCGAAACGGCCGATGCCGTCGCGATCGGGCCGGGCTGGGGCCAGTCCGACGATCTGCAGCGGCTGGCAGGCGAACTGTTTCGGTCAACGCCGGCCCCGCTCGTCGTCGATGCGGACGCCCTCAACCTGCTCGCGCGTGATCCGGATCAACATCGCAACCACGCCGGTCCGCGCGTGCTGACGCCGCATCCCGGCGAGTTCGCGAGGCTCACCGGACGCGACACCGCGGCCATCCAGAAGCACCGTGAAGGACTGGCGCGCGACTTCGCGTTGCGGAATGAGGTGGTCCTCGTTCTGAAGGGGCGGCACACGATCATCACCGACGGTAGCACACTCCACGTCAATCCGACGGGCAACAGCGGCATGGGGACCGGCGGCACGGGGGACGTGCTGACCGGGCTGATCGCGGCGCTCCTGTCACAGAAGCTGTCCACGCTCGAAGCGGCCAGAACAGGAGCGTACCTGCACGGCCTCGCGGGCGACCTCGCGGCGGCCGAACATTCGGAGCCGGGACTGATCGCGTCCGACCTGCCGCGGTATCTGTGCCACGCGTGGCGGATCGTGCTGGCGCCGCCGGTGTAATCCGCGGCTGATGGGTCACGCCAGGATACCCTGCACGATTTCGCCGTGCACGTCGGTGAGCCGGAAATCGCGTCCCTGATAGGGATACGTCAGACGCGTGTGGTCGAGACCGAGCAGGTGCAGCACCGTGGCGTTCAGATCGTGCACGTGCACCGGGTCGCGGACGATGTTGTAGCAGTAGTCGTCCGTCTCCCCGTAAGTCGTCGCCGTGCGGATGCCGGCGCCGGCGAGCAGAATCGTGAAGCAGCGGGGATGGTGGTCGCGGCCGTAGTTGTCGGCCGCCAGCGCCCCCTGCGAGTAGACGGTCCGCCCGAACTCGCCTCCCCAGACAATCAGTGTGTCCTCCAGCAGTCCACGGTTCTTGAGGTCGGCGATGAGCGCGGCCGTGGGCTGGTCAGTGTCGCGACATTGTCCCTGGATGGCGGCGGGCAGTCCGCCGTGATGGTCCCATCCCATATGAAACAACTGCACGAAGCGGACGTCCCGCTCGGCCAGCCGCCGCGCCAGCAGGCAGTTCGCCGCATAGCTCCCCGGCCGATTCACGTCCGGGCCGTAGGCGTCAAGGACGTGCTGCGGCTCGCCTGCGACGTCGAGCAGTTCCGGGACGCTCGCCTGCATGCGAAACGCCATTTCGTACTGGGCGATTCGCGTCTCGATTTCGGGATCGCCGACGACGGCGTGATGGGCGCGGTTGAGTGCAGCGATGCGGTCGAGCGTGCCGCGACGAACCGTGCGATCGACTCCCGGCGGATCGGAAAGATACAGCACGGCGTCGCCCGCGTTGCGGAACTTGACCCCTTGATGCTTGCTCGGCAGGAATCCCGCGCCCCAGAGCCGGTCATAAATGGGCTGGTCGTCCGGGCGGCCGCTGCCGAACGACGTGAGCACCACGTACGAGGGAAGATCTTTGTTCTCGCTCCCCAGCCCGTAGCTCACCCAGGCGCCGATGCTTGGACGTCCCGCGAGCTGGGCGCCTGTCTGGCAGAATGTGATGGCCGGGTCGTGGTTGATGGCCTCGGTGTGCATCGAGCGGACCATGCAGAACTCGTCCGCGATGGCCGACATGTGCGGCATGACTTCGCTGAACCACAATCCGCCGGCCCCGTGCTGGGCGAACTTCAGCGATGACGGCGCGACGGGAAACGTCGCCTGGCCGGACGTCATGGTCGTCAGCCGCTGACCCTGGCGAATCGACTCCGGCAGGTCCTCGCCGCGATGCGCTTCGAGGCCCGGCTTGGGATCGAACAGGTCCATCTGCGAAGGGGCACCCGACTGGAACAGCCAGATGACGCGCTTCGCCTTCGCGGCAACACCTGGCAAACCGGCCGGATCGGCAGCCGCGCCACGCGGGTTCAGGAGCGTAGCAAGCGCGGCCGCGCCCAGTCCCGACCCGGCGTGACGCAGGAACACGCGGCGATTGAGCGCATCCTGGAGCGACCAGGAAGAATTGCGAGGTTGCATGCGGTTTCTCAACTGTTGATTGTCTTACTCTCGAGTGACGAACTCATCGAGGTTGAGCAGCACGTTGGCGGCGAGCGTGTAGGCGGCGAGTTCGGCCGCGTCGATGCCGTCCGGCACGCCGGCTTCGCCGAACTCCAGCAGGGCGGCGACTGCCGCCGCGTCGCTGCGATAGCGCGATAAATCGTCCTCAAATCCCGCACTCAGCACCGACCGTTCCACATCGGTGGGGGCACGGGCCAGCGCGACCTCGAAACCATACTGCAGCCGCTCGGACAGGGTTGCGCCCCCTTCGTTCATCATCCGCAGGGCCAGGCTGCGGGCCGCCTCGACGAATGTCACTTCGTTGAGCAGCGAGAGCGCCTGCAGCGGCGTGTTGGTCCGCGAGCGCTGCACCGTGCAGACCTCACGGTTCGGAGCGTCGAACAGAAGCATCGTCGGCGGAGCGGCGGTCCGTTTCCAGATGGTGTACATCGAGCGGCGATAGAGACCGTCGCCGGTGTCGTGCTGGTAGTTGCGCAGGTCGCCGTAGCGGCTCGTTTCATCCCAGACTCCGTCGGGCATGTACGGACGCACACTCGGTCCGCCAATCGTCGGGACCAACAGGCCGCTGACGGCCAGCGCCTGGTCACGAACCAGTTCTCCCTGCAATCGGAAACGCGGCCCCCGTGCCAGCAGCCGGTTTTCGGGATCGCGCTCCAGCAGTTCTGCGGAGACATGAGACGCCTGCCGGTAAGTGCGGCTCATCACGATCAGCTTCTGCAGGGCCTTCATGTCCCAGGCCTGCGCAGCGACGCCATTCACCGGCGGCAGTGCCTGCGGCTCCATGAACTCGGCGGAGAGCCAGTCGAGGAGTTCGGGATGGCTGGGGTAGTCTCCCTGCGTCCCGAAGTTTTCGACCGTGCGGACCAGACCCGCGCCGAACAGCCGCGTCCAGGCGCGATTGACCCACACACGGGATGTGAGGGGATTCTGCGGATCAACGATCCACCGGGCGAGTGCGAGGCGATCCGAAGGAGAATCGGTCGGGAGCGGTTCGAAGACTGCCGGAACGGCGGCGGTCACGGTCTCCCCGCGATGATCGTACTCCCCCCGGATGAGGACGAACGTCTCGCGCGGCGCGCCCTCCTGCATGACCATCACGTTCGGGATCGTCGCCCGATACTCCTCCAGTTGCTTGCGCGCGGCGGCGAGAGCGTCGTCGGCGCGCTTCAACGGGCTATCGACGTTGGCCCGGAAGAACTTTGTCAGCGTTTCAGTCTGTTCGGCCGTGCGGGCGGAGGCTTCAGTCTCCAGTGCGGCCGCGACGTCCTCCGGCAGCTCGACTCCATCGAGCGACACGGCGCCGGCGGGCATCGATGTGAATGACAATCCAAACCGGCCGACGTTCCCCTCGGGATAGACGGAGTCGTGATGCAGCCGGACAGTGAGCGTGGCATTCTCAGGAACGGCGACCGGCGCATCGGCAACGAAGATCGCCCGGCGCGGCTCGCGCCTCGTCGGTCCGTCAATGGCCCAGCCGTTGGCGGGGTTGTTATTGTTGACGTAGGCGATCTCCCAGCCTGATTGGGAGTAGTCCGCCTCCTGCCGCGTGAAGTTCAATCGCATGGGAGCCGCGAGTTCGGGGGCGGAGACGTCGGCTTCGAACCGGCTGAGGATGAAGTTGCCATTGGGATGCCGCCCCAGGCTGGCATTGGGGAGCCGCGCGTCCGGCAGGCATTCTAAGAGCAGCCCGCTAATGGAGCCGGCGGGGAGAGGAGTGACCGCCTCGTATGAGTCGTTGGGAGGATTGTCGCCGCCGGCCAGCCATGTGCCGTCCTCCTGGCGTGTGAACGTCGCACCACCGCGGGACGTAACCGACGTCAAATCCAGCTTCTCCCATGCCTGGCCGGACTGATCCAACTCTGCGCGAAACGCAGACTCCCATGCGCCGATCAGGTTCGGCACGTCAGCGGCGAGCGCGGCGACCTGCTGTTCGGTGGCGGTGATCTCGGACTCCAGCCGGGCGATCTCCGCTTCGTGTTCCACTGAGGGCACTGCCAGAACCGGCTCGGTGTTTCGGGTTTCTCCCTGCAGGATGCCGCTCTCCGTCACATTATTGAAGAAGGCGAACAGCTCGTAAAACTCGCGCTGCGAGACCGGGTCGTACTTGTGGTCGTGGCAGCGGGCGCAGCCGACGGTCAGGGCCAGCCACGTCAGGCCGGTCGTCTCGACGCGGTCGATGACGGTCTCCACCCGCCACTCTTCAGCGATGATGCCCCCTTCGCCGTTGAGCTTGTGGTTCCGATTGAATCCGGTCGCGACGCGCTGCGACCGCGTCGCATCGGGCAGGAGATCGCCGGCGATCTGTTCGATCGTGAACTGATCGAACGGCATGTTGTCGTTGAACGCCGCGATGACC
The DNA here is from genome assembly GCA_041940305.1 of Planctomycetaceae bacterium. Taxonomy (GTDB): domain Bacteria; phylum Planctomycetota; class Planctomycetia; order Planctomycetales; family Planctomycetaceae; genus JBGTSJ01. The sequence continues at coordinate 280,180 of JBGTSJ010000002.1, read as the reverse complement.
CAGTCCCGCCAGGGCCACATGAACCGGCTGCTGTCGACCTGGAATCCGTTGCTGTCGGCGTAGCGCGCGAAGTCGAGCCATTCGAGCGCCATGCGTTCGCCGTAGTGCGGCGATGACAACAGGCGATCCACCACCCGCTCATACGCGTCCGGTGACTCATCTGCCAGGAACGCGGCAACCTCCTCGGGCGTGGGCGGCAGGCCGGTCAGATCGAGCGAGACGCGGCGGATGAGTGTGGCGCGGTCCGCCTCGTCGGACAGCGTGAGCCCGGCCTGATCCAGTCGCGACAGGACGAAGCCGTCGATGGGATTGGATTCCGCCTGATCATCAGAAGGTTCCGGGAGCTCCGGCCGCTTCACAGGCTGAAACGCCCAGTGTCCCTCGTAGGTCGCGCCTGCATTCACCCACTGCTGCAGAATCTCGATCTGCTGTGCGGTCAGTTCTTTGCCGGATTCGGCCGGCGGCATCCGCTCAGCCGAATCGGTGGACGTGATGCGGCGGATGAGTTCACTGGCCGCGGCGTCCCCGGCGATGAGCGCGGGCTCGCCCGAGTCGCCTCCCTGGATCGCCGCCTCCCGCAAGTCGAGACGCAGGCTGGACTGGCGCTGTGCGGCATCAGGCCCGTGGCAGCGGAAGCAGGCATCCGAGAGGATCGGCCGCACGTCCCGGTTGTACGAAAGTGGTTCGGCGGCGTGCAGCGTTGCGATGCTCGAGATGAGCCACACGGAGAGGAGCCAACGGCACATTCCACAGGGCATTGGGAGGCCTCGATGCTCGAATCGCCTGCGGGTGACGACGCCACTGTCGTTGCAAGCGTCGCGGGAGCAGGAGAGAGACTCAGTGTACCCGGTATCAGGGGGCGGTGAATGCTCGGCGAGAGTGTCGCTCCATTTGAGGACGCCTTGATTCAAACCCGAACCCGTTCGCCGAGATCAAGTCATTGCCGCTCGTACTTGGGAATGGAGGGCTCTGGAATCTCTTCAACCAGCCGGCCAATGATGGCTTCGCTCGTCATGCCCTCCGCCTGGGCCTGGAAGTTCGGCGAGATGCGATGGCGGAGGACGGGCACTGCGACACGGCGAATATCGGCAAACGATACGGCGGGGCGGCCGTCCATTGCGGCGATGGCGCGGGCGCCGTGAATGAGATACTGTCCCGCCCGCGGTCCGGCGCCCCAGTCGATCAGTTCCCTGATGAAGTTCGGCGAAGAGCCATCGACCGGCCGCGTGGCGCGCACCAGCCGGGCGACGTAATTGATGGTCAGCGGGCCGACCTCGATCTGGTTGATCTGCTTCTGCAGGTACAGGATCGCCTTGGCGGAAAGCACCTTGCGGGTCTCGGGCCGTTCGCCGGTCGTGGTCGCGGCGAGGATCTGCTCTTCTTCTTCGAGCTTGGGGTAATCAACCTTGATGTTGAACATGAACCGGTCGAGCTGCGCCTCCGGTAGAGGATAGGTCCCTTCCTGCTCGATGGGGTTCTGCGTGGCGATGACAAAGAACGGCTCCGGCAGCGTGTAAGTCTGCTGTCCGGCGGTCACCTCCCGCTCCTGCATGGACTGCAGCAGGGCGGCTTGCGTCTTGGGCGGGGTCCGGTTGATTTCGTCGGCCAGCAGAATGTTCGTGAACACCGGCCCCTGCACGAACCGGAATTCGCGCCGGCCGGTCTCTGACTCATCGAGCACATTGGTGCCGGTGATATCCGACGGCATCAGGTCGGGCGTGAACTGAATCCTCCGAAACTGCACATCGAGGATGCGGGCGATGGTGCTGACGAGCAGTGTCTTGGCCAGTCCCGGCACGCCGACCAGCAGGCAATGCCCGCCGGTGAAGATCGCGGAGAGGATCTGCTCGATGACGTCGTCCTGTCCGACGATCACCTTGTGCAGTTCCTCGATCATCACCTCCCGGTGACGGCTGAACTTTTCCAGAAACTCGTCGAAGTCTCGCTTCTCTGCAGGCAAGGCGGCACTCGCGGCAGCGGAAATTGAGGCCCGCACCGGCAGCAGGCGGGTCTTCACTTCTGGAGGCAAAGCATCACTGTAACGGGAGGCATCCATTGATGCCAGAAGTCCGGACGGCCGTCCGGTTGGCCCATTCGCGAAGACCAGTGGATGATGTCGCAGCATGCTCCTGCGAGGATTGCTGACCTCTCTGTCAACCCGTATGCTTAAGAGCGGGAATCGGCGTCCGTGTCGGCCGTTCAGGCCGCTGGCCTTTTCCCTGGTGCGCCGGGGCTGTGCACTCCGGCCGGCCGATCGTCCGATATGGGGAATTCGGCGATGGCGGGATCCATCGATAGTCGAGGCTCCGATCGTCAGGGGAGCGTGGCGATTGTCTGCCATGAGTTCCGCGCCGCCCAGGAGTCCGGCGAGTCTCCCTCGATTGAGCAGTATCTCTCTCGAGTCTCCGTGGACGAGCGCAGTTCACTGCTGGTCGAGCTTGTGGTTCTCGACCTCGAAGGGCGCCGCAGGGCCGGCGAGCATCCGTCGCTCGCGCAATACGTCAGCCGATTTCCTCAATACGCGGACCTGCTGAGGGAGCGCCTGTCTCACGGACTGGACTCGGCCGATCCCTCTTTGGGCTCGACCGTGGCGCAAACGCTCGGCACAAAGTCCACCGCTCTTCCGCCGCAGAAGACTCCGCTCAGTGCCGGAGCGACGCTCGGCCGCTATCAGCTCGTCGAGCAACTCGGCCGCGGCGCCTTCGGAGAAGTCTGGAGGGCACAGGATCCCGGCCTCAAGCGGACGGTCGCGATCAAGACGTTGCGCTCCGATTGCCACTTCCCGGACTCTGTGGTCCAGGCGTTTCTCGTTGAAGGACAGCGACTGGCGCAACTGCGCCATCCTGCCATTGTCGGAGTGCACGACGTCGGAGCCGAAGACGGAAGGGTCTACATCGTTTCTGAACTCGTTGATGGGGAGACGCTCTCCCAGAAGCTGAATCGCGTTTCCGGTCCCTGGTCTTCAGCGCAAGCAATCGAGCTGGTGGCTCAGGTTGCGGACGGGCTGCATCACGCGCACCTCCAGGGCATCGTCCATCGGGACGTCAAGCCGTCAAACATCCTGTTGGATCAGACCGGCCGGCCGCAGGTTGCTGATTTCGGCCTTGCCATCACTGAAGAGGACCAGTTGAGCGAACCGGCCGCCGCCGTGGGCACCCTGGCGTATATGTCGCCGGAGCAGTTTCGTGGCGAGAGCCATCGGGCCGATGCGCGGGCGGATATCTACAGTCTGGGGGTGGTGCTCTACCGCCTGCTGACCGGGCGGATGCCCTTCGTGGCCAACTCGCGCGCGCAATGGCAGGATCAGATCCTCCACCGGGCTCCTCGGCCCTTGCGCACCATCAATGACAAAATTCCTCCTGCACTGGAAGACGCCTGTCTGAAATGCCTGTCGAAGAACGTCGAAGACAGGTTTCGCACAGCGTCCGACCTTGCCCAGGCGCTGCGCGCGATTCCCACCGAGCAGACTGCCCCCCCCAGATCCCCGGGACGAATCGCCGCAGCAGTTGTGCTCTGCGGCGTGCTGGCCGCGCTGGCCGTGTTGGCCTTGAATCGTCGCGATGCGTCCGACTCCGCTCAGGATCCGTTCCAGCTACCCGCGAACGTCCGGGTTCCTGAACCTTTGCTGTGGCCGGCCGTGAACAAAGGGTCCGATCGCTGGATTCCGGATGATCAGGGACGCTCGATCCAGGTGAGTTGTCGTAATTACGGTCTCCTGGCCATCGAGGACTATGCTCAGGGTGACGCGGAGATCACCGCCGGCATCAGCCAGAATCCCTGGTTGGGGAGCATCGGCATTTTCTGGGGGTTCGAGAAGCCGGGACCGAACGTGGAGCGGGAGGAGTTTCAGACATTGATGATCGGACGGGACTATTACGACAACTGCTTCATCGGCCGCTTCGCCGTGCCGATCGACGCCGATTCCGGAGAGTCGTTGGGCCTCGCGGAGTTGTCCCGCGCGAACATTCCCGAGCCGATCGCCGGCGCGCATCAGTTGGGGTTGCGCTTTCGGGAGGGAGTGCTGGAGCAAGTGACGTGGGACGGCGTTGAACTGCCGGAGCTGGCTGACGCCCGGTCCAATCTGAAGCTGGCGAATTCCGGCGCTTCAGGAGAGGTCGGCGTCTTCGTCTATGGCTCCAGCGCGACGTTCTCCGAGATCCGCTGGAACGGTGAATTGCTTACGTTTCTGAAGACGTCTCCTCCCTGATCGGCCACTCTGTTCCCAAGGGCCACCCCATGGCGCAGATCGAATTCTCTTTGCAAATGGGACTGTTCGTACTGATCGGCCTCGCCCTGCTGGCAGGCCTGTTCCTGCTGGTGAAGAGGCTGTTGTTCACTGGGGAACACGGCAACCCCGCGATCGACGGACTGAACTGCGCCACACGGGAGGTGCGGGGGCACATCCCGCTGCTGACGTCTGAGACGCCTGTCGGGTTCAAGGCCTACATTTACGACGATGACGGTCCTACAACCGGGAGCGAGGCGGATATTCCTGACTTCGACGTCAGCCCCGGCCTGCCGAAGAAGTTCACACTGCGGAACGTGCCGTCGGACGACCTTCCCCCGACAGGACTGGTGACGGTGGTCGTGATCGCTGTCTACCACGACGGAGATGAGAAGGAAGGAAGAGGGGAATTCAACTGTCACGGCGGCAGCGGGAGCGGCAGCCCGGATGTGGTGGCTCTCCGCAATCAGCAGGCCGCCTCACCGAAAGTCACGACCACGGCGCCGCATCAGTTCACCGTGGCAGTCCCTGGATTCATCGGCAACCCCCTCAGCGTCTTCAATCGAGCGTGGAGCCTCACACATCGCGCGAGCGCCTGCCTGCAGGTTCAGTGGGACAACGGCGGCAACGGCAGGACGTCTCCTCTTGTTCAGCTTTCCACGGCCGGACTGCACGGGTTTCCGTGGGAGCTGCGCTTCGAACTGGGAGACGTGGTCGTCACGTATGCCATAGCCGCCGACGACTGGCGACCGCTTGCCGAGAACATCTTCCGGAATGCCACGCATACGGGAATCGAAGGGGCGGTCACTCTGCCGGCAGCACTGACGGTCACACCCGCCTGAACCGCATGACTGTCGCATTTCCCGAGTGCCGTCACGCGGGGGACACGCTGGGGCCGGACCTGCGGGCCTGCCGCTCGCCCAAACTTGTCGGGCTTAAACAGGTCGATTCGGCGCTCTGCAACGACTGCTTCTGCCGTGATCACGCGGATGCGGGCGGCGAGATGGATCCACATGCTCCCCAGCCGCGGCTGACCGACTGTTTGTATCTTGACGCCGCTTCCCAGAAGAATCATGAGGACGTGGCCGAACCCGGAGCCCGGCTGCCATGCCGCCATCCGCAACACTCGACCACCACCCGTTCCGAATGCGGCCGCTGCTCGGAGTATCAGTTCCCGGTGCTCTCGCCGCAGATGGCGATTGCGGATGTTGTGCGGATACGCCGGGCACCCCCTCGCGAGCAGGCGGAGGGCTGGTGGCGCTGGTCCAATGTCATTGAAGCCGAGCGGCAACTCGCCGCCGGGGCGCACAACTCCGCTCCGGAGTTCCCGTCCGCGCAGGCGGAGCGGGGAATCATCGTCGTCGGCGGCGGCCGATACTTCGCATCCGCCTATGTGACCGTGCGCGTGCTGCGGCATGTCGGCACATCGCTCCCGATTCAGCTCTGGCATCTGGCAGGCGAACTCACCGAGACACAACGGCGGCTGATGTCGGAACTGGACATCGACTGCATCGACGCGGACGCCCAGCGGGAACGGCATCCATTCCGCTTTATGGACGGGCACTGGTGGAAGGGGTGGCAGCTCAAGCCATACGCGCTGCTGCATTGCGCGTTCCGGGAGGTGTTGCTGCTGGATGCCGACTGCTATCCGGTGCGCGACCCCTCAGGTATCTTTGACTGGCCGGAATACCGAAGATCCGGCGCCGTTTTCTGGCCGGATATCGATAGCTCGCTGATCCTGCTCACCTCCGAATCGGTCCGTCCTTTCGGCGTGCAGCCCTTCACCGACCGCCCGACGGAGTCCGGCCAGTTGCTCATCAATCGGGAACGCTGCTGGCGGGAGCTGAATCTGGCCGCTCATTACAACTCTCAGGCGGACTTCACCTATCAATGGCTCTGGGGAGACAAGGACACGTATCCCGTCGCCTGGCGACGGATGGGGCGGGAATACTCCCGGATGTGGCCGAGCAGCACGGGGACGCCGCATGGCATCCTCCATTACGATCAGCATGGCGACGTACTGTTTCAACATCGCTGCACGGCCAAGTTCACTCTGGAGAGCGTGGCCTTTGATTCCACTCCCGGTCAGCTGGCCGAAGACGTCGAGTCCCGGTTTCAACTGGAGGGTTTCTGCCGGGCCGCACTGCAGGATCTGCGCGGGATGCTCGGAGATGCGCAATGAGCAAGCTGGGTCTTGTCGGCCCGGTGTGGCGATCCGGGCGGATGTTTATCGGCATTCCCGTGCTGAACCGCTGCGACCTGCTGCGAAGGTGCGTCGAGTCCATCGACGTCCCTGCGGACATCGTGATTGTGAACAACAACAACGTTGATGGAACATTCAATCGCGAACTGGCCGATCTCGCCCGGAGCGACCCGCGCGTCACCGTCATCGATCAGTCCCGCAACCTGGGCGTGGCCGCATCGTGGAACCTGCTGTTGCAGACGGCATTTGAGGCGGGCCATGGATGGGCCGTCATTGCGTCGAACGACGTGGTCTTCGCCAGCGGTGCTCTGCACTCCGCCGCCGCCGCCATCGGTTCAGGAGACGTCGGAATCTGGCATGTGTGCGCCTGGAACTGCTTTGCCATCTCACGGGAAGTGGTGACGCGCGTCGGCTGGTTCGACGAGAACTTCCACCCGGCCTATAAGGAGGATCAGGACTATTCGCGACGCTGCGCCTGCTCGAACGTGCGTCGCGCCAATGTCGAGGGAGCCGGCTGCCTTCACGCCGGCTCCGCGACGATCCGCTCAGACGCAGACTACCTGAACGCCAATGCGCAGACGCATGCAGTTTTGAATCTCGCCTACTACGTGCGAAAGTGGGGCGGCGATGCGGAATACGAAACGTACGAACGCCCGTTTGATCTTCGTGGGAGAGACGTCCGCTGGTGGCCGGCGCCGCGGCAGACACCGACCACCAGCGACTGGGACAGGGACCGCCCGCGTCTGCGGCCCTCAGAACCCGGTCCGACGGCAGACGAGCTTTACAGACGCGCCTGCAGTCAGCCCTCCGACATCCATTCGCATCTCCCGGTCCTGCACAAGTACGGCTCGACCGTCGAGCACATCACGGAGTTTGGCGTCCGCACCGGCAATTCGACCGCGGCATTCCTCTGCGCGGCCCCCGAGCGGCTCATCGGATACGACGTCTTTCGACAACCGGAGGTCGCCGCGCTGGAGGCGGCCGCCAGGCATGCCGGAGTGACATTCCGCTTCCTGCTGCAGGACATCCGCCGGCTGCAGGAGATTGAACCAACCGACCTGCTGTTTCTGGACTCTGTGCACACACAGGAGCAGGTCGCGTTCGAACTCGGTTTTGCCCGCAGGGTGTCGCGCTACATTATTCTCCATGACACGGAGACGTTTGGCACAGTCGGAGAGGACCGGGGGCCCGGCATCTGGCCGGCCGTGGCCGCGTTCCTGCGCGGCTCCCCCGACTGGGAATTGCTGTCCCACGATCCGCGCGACAACGGACTCTCTATCCTGAAACGCCGCTGACCCGCGGCTGCGCCGATTCTCCAATCCGCTCAAGTCCGGCCGCCCGAGAATCGATATTATCGATACGGGCCAATTCCCGGCCTGCGGGGGGAGGGTACGTCCATTCCCGAGTGGATGCGGGATTCTGCGGAATTCCCGCACTTCTGGACCGGCGGCGAAAAACGATTGCTCGCGGCCCGGTCCGGGGGGACACTGGTCCCTGGCGGATCAACCGGGGACGATCGACGCAGATTGTCCATCGGCCTGTCGCGGCGCGACCTAACGGCGCGCCTCACACAGTCAGCGGGAACTCGGAGTTGCGGAATGCCTGTTCGACGAATCCTGTCTGTTGCAGCGTTGGGCGCATTGAGCCTGTCATCGCTGTCGCTGGTCGCACCGCGGTCGGCTTGCGCGCAACCGGCCCCCGATGAAGCAGCGCCCGCTGAAGCCGAAACGTCGCCCCTTGCCCGGGCCCCGCGGAACGCCGATGAGTACTTCGACGCCATCCTGCTGATGGTCCGGCTGTCCAGGCCCGAACTGGCGGCCCGCTATCTGGATGAGTTTCTCTCGCTCGAGCCGGACGATGAGACGCTGCTGGCGCTCCGGGAAAAGCACGGCACCGGCACGTTCTTACAGCTGGCGAGGATCACGGCGCTGCAGCCGCAATCTCAGGACCTGATGGATCGGTTGACCCGGGCGTCGCTGGCGCGGATTAATGATCCGGCGTACCTGGACGGAGTGCTCGACAAGCTTGGCGGCTCGCCGCGCGAGCAGGCTGAAGCGGTGGATGAACTCAAGCATCTGGGATCGGCCGCCGTGCCCCCGCTGCTGCAGCGAATGAGCGATCCCGAATCGAACGTGGACCGCAGTCTGGTGATTGCGACACTGATCCAGTTGGGCGAGCCCGCTGTCGGCCCGCTGCTCGGCGCCGTGCGAGCTCCGGGAGAGCGATTGCCGGGGGACGCTATCGACGCCCTGGGTTACATCGCCACGCGCGACCAGGCGCTGGCCCACCTCTGGCGCCCCGCCTTTGACGCGGCATCTCCGGCCGGTGTGCAGCGCTCCGCCCGCACGGCGATTTCGCGGTTGCTGTTCGGAGATCCGGAACGGGTTGCCCGGATCCCTTCGTTCGGAATTGGGCAGCGATTGCGCGACGCCGCCCGCGCCTATTTTCGCGGTGATGCCGAGTGGACCATGGACGAAGATGGACTCGTCAGCCTCTGGGTTTGGGACGAGGCGGTGGGCACCGTCGTCGAACATCGCGTGACGCCGACCTCCGCTTCAATGTACGTCGGACAGCAACTGGCCCGGGATGCAATGGCGGTCGAACCCTCCGATGCCGAGGGGCAGGCGCTGTTCCTGGCGTTGGCACTGGCTGGTGATCGCGCACGGGCCGGCTGGGACCAGCCCATGCCGACCGGTCCCGGCACGGCGCACGACCTGGCGTTGATTGCCGGCGCCGAAACAGCGGAGCGAGTGCTGGATCTGGCGCTCACCGAACAGAACGCCGCAGCAGCGATTGCGGCCACGGAAGTCCTCGGCCGCATCGGGACGAGACATCTGCTGCAGCGCACCGGGACGGAGTGGCCGCCGCTCGTCCGCGCACTCGACGCTCCTGACACGCGAGTGCAGTTCGCCGCGGCCAGCACCGTGATGCAGCTGGATCCCGAGACTTCGTTCGGCCGAACGGAACGCGTCGTGGAGATCTTCGCCCGGGAACTGGCCGGAACGTCCCAGCCGCAATCCGTGATCATTGACCCGAACGTCGATCGCGCCAGCATCGTGGCGTCGCTGGTCGGCGCCATCGGCTTCGATTCCATGATTGCCACGACGGGGCAGGAGGGCTTTCAGCGCGCGGTGACGCATCCGGTCGGGCTGGCCGTCGTCCACCTGAATTCCATCCGCTGGGAGCTGTCGCAGACCGTTGCCAACTTCCGGGCGGATGCGCGCACACGGAACGTGCCGATCGCGATCTATGGTCCCGCCGGCATGCAATCCGCCGTCCAGGAACTGATGACGGCGCAGCCTGTCGTTTACGTCGAAGAAGCCAACAACACCCGGGACCTGACGCGGGCATTGCGGCCGATGCTCGCTCAGATCTCGCCCGCCCCGCTGACGTCCGATCAGCGCGATGCCCAACGCGCGGCCGCTGCGTACTGGCTGCGGCATATCGCCGAAGGGCACCGCACCAGACTGTTCGATTTGCGTCCGGCCGAAACGGCGCTGTCGAGCGCCGTGAACGAGCCGGCGCTGGCCCGCGACGCGTTGATTGCGCTGGGAGGTGTTCCGACTCGGGCGGCACAGGAGCGACTGGCCGAATCCGCGGTCGCCCCCGGGTTCGATCTGGCCATTCGCGAGACCGCCGCGCTGCAACTCGCCTTCCACATTCAGCGGTTCGGCGTGCTGATTGGGAACGGCACGCTTGGCGACCTCAACCAGGCATTTCAGCAGGCGACCGAGCCGGAAATGCAGACCGCGCTGGCCTCCGTGATTGGCTCGCTCAAGCCGCCGGACGAGTCGCTCAGCCGCACGTTGCGGGAGTACCCGCTTTCGACGGCGCCGGCGGACTGACGGCGGATACCGCGTGCGCAGAGGCCACCACCGAAATGGCTGTTTCACATCCCAGCCGCTGGCGGATCGCAAGCGCTGCAGTTCCGGCCTGGGCGACGCTGGTATAGACGGCCGACGTCTCGAACCAGACGTTGTTGCGCAGCACGGAAACGATGTACAGGGCCTCGCCCGGCGCCTCCGTCCGGGTGGCGGCCGGTTGGGTCCCATGTTTGTGTCGCTCCGAGATCGCCACGGCCGACGACAGCCCGGCTGTCCCGGCGCTCAGCCAACTCCACGCGACGTCCGCGGCCAGGCCCGGAGCGAGACTGGCAGTGATCAGCAGAGCGCCGCCGAACGCAATCATCGATGGCCCGCAATGGCTCTCATGGGCCCGCGACATCGTCTTCATGATTCGATCGAGTGAGTCTTAGGCTGTCCATCCGGCCGGCTGATGGCAGGGACAGGGTGAACGAATGTTGTCTCATCCACGCAGCTCGAGCCGTCGTGCACGAAGACACAGTCGCGTCCGGCCGACTTCGCCGCGAAGACGCACGCATCCGCCCGCCCGATAACTTGCTCGGCACGTTCGAGCGGGGCGCCTTGCGCGACTCCGACGCTGACGGTGACGTGAATCTCCTGTCCCCGGTGCTCAAACGTCGCCTTGGAAAACTCATGCCGCACCTGCTCGCCCAGCCGCGCGGCTTCGGTCAGTGACGTCTGCTCCAGCAGAATCCCGAACTCTTCTCCGCCGTAGCGTCCGATCGTGGCCCTCTGTCCGAGCGCCGTCAGCAGACGGGGAACCGATCCCGCCAGTACGGCGTCACCCGCCTGATGTCCGTAGCGCTCGTTGATCTGCTGCATCATGTCGAAGTCCACGAACAGCACTGAGACCGGCTGACGCACCTGCGACCTAAGCGCCGCGCGGAGGCGCTCTTCGAACAGCCTGCGATTGCCGCAGCCTGTCAGCGGATCCGTCTGGGCCTCGGTCAGGCAGGCTGCGATCCGCGCCGCCTGCTGCTGGTCATGCCGCCGGTGCGCCTCGGAGAGTCCCACGGCGCAGACCAGCCCAAGCACTCCCAGAATCAGCCATGCGCTTTCGAACTGTTCGCCAAACCCCGGATGCGTGCCGATCGCGATCAACAGCAGGCTGCCCCCTGCGATCACGGCTGAAGTCGGCACATGCCGCACCAGACTCAGCCACGCATTCTGTCGCCCCTCATGAATCGCATGCATACCAAACTCTCAGCATCCGCCCGCACGGCGATCCGCTTGCACAGCCGCTGTCTCAATCCATAGCACGCAGATCGACACAGGCAGCATGGATCACCCGCAATCGCAGCCATGGCAGGGGGCCCACCTGGAGCAGGCGATTGCTTTCGGGACCGGCGTTACATCGCGCATTGCCGTCCCATTGCTCATCATCCTTGGAATCCCGAGATCCGGCACGAGCGAGTTACCGGATGTTGTGCAGGCCGGCAACGCCGATCTGTTCCCGCGACGCCAGCGGCTCGCCGTACGCCGCATGGATGGACCAGCCCCAGTACCGCGCCCGGTCGCGAATGTCATCGAGTGCAGTCGGAAGCGTGTCGGAACGCTGCGCAGGGAACTGGCTCTCATAGGCTGCGACCGCCTGCAACTTCTGCTCGATCGCGTCACTGATATCGACCACGAAGCTGGCGTGCGGATGAATCCGGAGGTGGATGCTCCAGTAGTAGTAGATCCGCGGCGGCCAGAACGCCTCCCCGGGAAGGTCCGTCCGGGACAGCTTCGACCAGAACCGCGCCGCGTCGCACAAACGGCTTGCGGCGATGTGGTCGGGATGGGCGTCCTCCCAGTACGGGGCCAGGATCACTCCCGGCCTCGTCAGCCGGAACACTCCGGCGACTGCCCGGCGCGACTCCAGATCCTCCTGCAGCCGGCGATTGGGCAGCCCGAGGTTGGTTCTCCAGTGGATTCCCAGCTCGCGCGTGGCGGCCTCCGTCTCGCGTCGCCGAACTTCGGGGGACCCGCGCGGGGTCGGCTCGCCGCTGGTCAGATCGACGATCCCGACGCGCAATCCCTGCCGGATCGACTGCACAATCGTCCCGCCGACGCTGATCTCAGCGTCATCCGGATGCGCGGCGACCACGAGCAAATCCAGCGGAGCATCAGGCGTCGTCAATTCGGAACTTCCTAGCACGCATGGACTTCGACAGCCGGATCGTAACGGGACGCCGCCAGTCGTCTCATCCTGAGGTCGGCGAGGCCGCACGAACGACTCGTCGAACGAGTCTCGACAGCCGCATAGACTCCTGCAACAGTGTGCCCAGCGTCATTGTGCGTCGCGATTCGGCCGCGAACAAGTCCGCTCGCGGCCGTGATCCGTGCCTTGAGTCCGATCGCCCCACGTCAGGACGGCCGCGTCGTCATGCGAATTTGCCTTCCGTGCCTCATGGTGACTGCGTGTCTGCTCGCAGGGGGTTGCACCTCCCCGCGCACCTGGCTGCAGTCCATCAATGACAACGCCGATCCCGCTGTAGGACCGGATGAGCAGTGGGTCCGCGACGCCGGCGTCGAAGCCCGCGGTGACCGCCAGCGGGAAACGGCTACTGAACCGCGCTGGTTTCGGGAATTCACGATGTCCGAGCGTGCCCGCGAGATTGAGCGCAACTTCGGCATCTATGACTGACTGATCGCCGGCGAACAACCTTAGCCCTCGGCCTTCTTCCGCGACGTGCGCGACCGTTTGATCGGTCCCGACGACTTTTCTTCCGGTTCGTCGTCCGCCAGCGCGGTCTTGACCGCCTCGAGCATCACGTCCATTGCGAACGGCTTGCGCAGATAATTCACCACCCCCAGCATCTCCGCGTAAGCCTTGTGCCGGCCCCCCTCGTTCGCGGTGATCATGATGACCTTGGGCGGCTTCTCCATCGTGCGGATGAACTCGAGCACGGGGAACCCTCCCATCTTCGGCATCATCATGTCAGTGATGACGAGGTCGGGAGTGCCGGCCTGCAGCATCCGCTGCCCCTCCACCCCATTGGGCGCGCAGGTCACGTTGTAGCCGGCGCCCTGCAGCACGCCGCTCAGAGTCGACGACGTCTCGCGGTCGTCCTCAATCAACAGGATGAATTTCTGGTCGGCCATGTTCCGTTGACTTTAGTGCTGCCCGCACGGAGCCATCATAGGACCACGCCGGGACAGACTCAAGACGCGCGAACCTTTCGACTTCGCTGCGAGCTCGCACAACCTAATACGCCGCGCGATAGATCTGCAGAATGTCCTCCGGCGTCACCGGGCAGGGTGTCAGCGCCATCAGCCGCTTGATGGCGAAGGCCCTTTCCGCGAAGCCCGGCAGCTGATCCTCGCGCCCGCCCAGGTCCCGGATGCGGCGCGGGATGCCGATGTCGTCGCACAGACGCTCCACCGCTTCGACGGCCCGCGCGGCGGCGACGTCCTGAGTCACACCGGCGGTCTCCTCGCCCAGCAGCCCGGCAAGCCGCGCGTATTCGGCGGCACGCACCGGGAGCAGAAAACGCATCACGTGCGGCAGCAGTAGCCCGTTCCCCGCGCCATGCGTGACGTGCACCGCGCCGCCGAGCGGATACTCCATCGCATGCACGAGCGCTACGGCCGCATTGGAGAACGCCAGGCCGGCCGTTGTAGCGGCCAGCGACATGCCGGATCGGGCCTCAATGTTCAGCGGTTCGCTCACAGCCGTGAGCAGATGTTGCGCGATCAGCCGCACGGCCCGTTCCGCGAATGCGTCGGGAATGGGCGATTTGCCTTCATACGCCGCAAAGCCTCCGGGGGCGGCGTCGAGGTCCGGCCAATCCGTCGCCGTGAAGGCTTCCACAGCATGGGTCAGGGCGTCGATGCCGCTGTCGGCGGTCGTCTGCCGGGGACACGTGAGCGTCAACTCCGGATCCACCACCGCCAGTGCCGGCCGCAAATACGGGCTGAGCGTGCTGACCTTCATGTGGTTGGAGCGATCGGTCAGCACTGCAGCATGGGACACCTCACTGCCGGTGCCGGATGTGGTCGGTACAGCAATGAGCGGCAGCACGGGGCCCGGCACCCTGTCATAGTTGATGTAATCGAGGCACCCGCCGCCGTGCGTCACGACCGCCGCGACAATCTTCGCCAGGTCGATATTGCTCCCGCCTCCCAAACCGATGAGTGCGTCCGGCTGCGCGGCGCGGGCCGCGATGACGGCCCGCTCCGCGCAATCAACCGACGGCTCCGGCTCACCGCCGTCGAACACCTCGCACGTCAGCCCGCTCTCCTGCAGCGGTCCGCGGACCCGGTCCAGGACCCCTGCCTGCACCAGCGGTGGATCCGTGATGATCAGCAGCCGCCGCATTCCCAACCGCTGCACCGCCGCCGGAAGATCGCGCACGGCAGCGCGCCCGAACATCAGCCGTCCTGCCGACGAAAAGCTCCAGGTGGAACGGGGCATGCGGAGATCTCCTCAAACGAGAAACCCGGTTTCTGCAAGAAACCGGGCTTCTGAACGAGTCGGAGTAACGCGATCGTTAAGCGAACACCTCGCGGCGTCATGCTTCTACGGCGGCGGGCACGCCCCCGGTAAACTTCTCGTCCTTGGCTTCGTGCCCGGTCAGAACCTGCGCCTGATAGCCTCCCTTCGCGCGGAAGTACGCAATCAGGATCAGATAGCAGATCAACATGAACGTCGGAAACGCCGCCATTGCGGCCAGCGCCCCCTGCTTGCTGGTGTCGCGGACTTCCTTCACCTCCGCTGTGACTGCCGCCCGATTCTCATCCGGCACTTGAGCCAGCAGCGCGTTGAGTTTGGCGTCGTCGATCGCCTCATAGGGCAACACCTCATAAATGGTCTTCTCGGTGACCGGCTGCACTTCTCCATTCTGCACCAGTCCCGGCACCTTGGCATGCAGCGATTCCGCTTCGACGATCGCCTGCTGAGCCGACTGCGTCTGCAGGATGCCGATGTACGGGAATCCGAGCGTCCCGACCGCCAGCATGCCGATGCCGCTGATGGCATTCAGAGTCAATGCGCCCCCCTTGGGACACTGCTCTGAAACCACACCGAGCATTGTCGGCCAGAAGAACGTCTTGCCGAATCCATACAGGGTGGCGGCAATCAGGATGCCGACGCCGGCCGTTGTGCTCAGGTACGTCAGGCCCACGATCGCCAGCACCGCGCTTCCCGCCAGCAGGCCCAGCGGAGAGAGCGTATGCACAATCGGACCGGCGAAGAACCGCAGCACCAGCATGATGGCCGACGTGTAGACCAGGATCCAGCCGGCATGGAAGTTCTGCTTGGCAGCCACGCCTTCCATGATGCCGGTGATCCAGCCGTCGGTGCCGATCTCGGTCGTCGCCAGCGGCATCATGATCAGGATCAGGAAGATCAGAATCGGCCGGCCGAACGACCGGGTGTACAGCCCGAACGCGACGACCATTGCGACGCCCAGCGCGATAAAGCCGGTCTTCACGCCCGTCGACAGGACCTCAGGCGGCGGGGGAGCGAAGAAGTCCATCAACTGCAGCACCAGCAGCACCGCAACGATCAGCGCGCCGGCGACGCCGAACTCCTGCAGCATCTCGCGGTAGGTGACGCCGGCACTGACGCGCTCGTTCTCCGGGAAGCTCCGGCCAATCAGCATCAGGAAATAGACCACTGCAGGAGCAGCGATCAATCCGATCTTCACCGCCCAGGGAGTCGTCGGCGCGAACTTGTCGATGCCGATCAGCAGCAGCCCAGTGATGACGAGACCACCCGGCCATCCGGCATGGAGGATGTTGAGCCACTTGGTCTTCTCGCGGCTGTACATCGTTGCGACAACGGGATTGATGAACGACTCGACGGTGCCGTTGGCCAGCGCGCAGATCAGGCTGCCCCAGTACAGCAACTGGAAGCCAACCTGCTTGTCGTCGACGAAGTAGGCGGCGACGCCCATCGCGGCCCATACCATGTGACCGAGAAATGCAAACAGCATTGCGGTCTTGTAGCCGATCTTGTCGATCACCAGGCTGAACAGAATGATGCTGACGGCGAACGGCCAGATGCCGATGCCGAGCAGACGTCCGGCCTGTGCCGAATCGAGCTCAAACTCAGTGGCCCAGGTTTCAACCAGAAACATTCGGCCGACGAATGCGAAGGCCGTCGTGATGAGGGCGATGAAGCATCCCCAGAACAGGACCTTATTGTTCCCATCGGAACTCACGAGGCGCGCGTCGCTCATGCCGTAAACTTCCCGGACGGTGTGGTGGATCGTGAGGAGAGAGTCGCCCGGACCGAGTTCCGGCGAAGCCCGCATCCTAACGCCGTCCCATACGGAATTCCACGATGCGCTGAGGGTGTCATGCCGCGGCGTCCTGTCGCCCGCGATGGCCTGCGGCGTGGCGGGCCGATATCCTCCGGGCATGTTCTGGGACTTTCTGCACGGACATTCGCGGCAGGTGGAGATGTTCCGGCACGCGCTCGCACGCGGCCGGACCGCACATGCTTATGTCTTCGCCGGGCCGGCGGGTGTGGGTAAACGGACCGTCGCGCGCGGCATCGCCCAGTGCCTGTTCTGCGAAAAGCGGGGGGATACGGATCTTGATGCCTGCGGCGATTGCCCCGCCTGCCGGCAGGTGCGGGCGGGGTCGCATCCCGACCTGCTCACCGTTGCCTGTCCGGAAGGGAAGCGGGAACTGCCGATTGCCCTCATTGCCGGGGCGGACGACCGCCGCGGACGGGAAGGGCTGCTGCACGACCTGTCGCTCCGCCCGATGTCGGCGACGCGGCGCATCGCCATTATCGACGATGCCGACACTATGAATGAGGAGAGCGCCAACGCACTGCTCAAGACGTTGGAGGAACCGCCCGAAGGATCGCTCCTGTTTCTGATCAGTCCTTCGATGGACGCGCTCCTTCCCACCATCCGCTCGCGCTGCCAGCCGATTCACTTTGGGCCGCTGCCGGAAAATGACGTCGCCGAACTCCTGAGGGAGTTGGGTTGGGAGACCGACTCACACTCTGCGAACGCCGTCGCCGCGTTGTCCGAAGGGAGCCTGACGACGGCCCGCCAGCTGCTTGACCCGAGCCTCCGCAAGTTGCGGGACGAAGTGCATACCCGCCTCTCGGCTGCGGAGTTGTTGCCGATGCAGGCCTCGGATGCTCTCATCGCGCTGGTCGAGGAACTCGGCTCGGACGTTCCGGCCCAGCGCGAGGCGGCGGGGTGGCTCATCCGCTTCGCCGTCGTCCATTATCGCGAGTTGCTGACGTCCGCAGCCGCGCATCAGGGAAACATTGATTCGCCGGCTTGGCAGGCACTGCTGGCCCGCTGCCGTGGCGACTGGCGGGAGGCGGCAGACCGGCTCGCCGCCGCGATCGACCGCTGCGTCCAGGCGGACGCGCAGCTGGCCCAGATGATGCCGGTTCCGCTGTGCCTGGAAGGTCTGTTCGACAGCCTGGCGAGAATCCAGCGGGGCGAACTGTCGCTTCCGGTATAACGCTCGGATGCAGCGATTCAGGCCGGGTCCGGTGCAACCGCGTCGCCGATGATGTCGCACTCGAAGTTTCCGAATCCCGCGGCGAACCCGCTGCGCGTTCCGGCGCGAACAGCGCGGTCAATTTGCGTGTCATCCGGCGCGATCGCTATATTCGTCGATTCGACTGATTCGACCTTACTGCAGGAGATGCGGACGTGTTTGAGACAGTGGCGTTAGTGGGAGCGACCGGCGCCGTCGGCCGGATCATGCGGCAACTCCTGGAGGAACGGGAGTTTCCGGCGAAGCGGTTCCGCTTTCTCGCATCCGCCCGCAGCGCCGGCAGCACGATTCGCTTCCGCGGCGAGCCGGTCGGAGTCGAAGAGCTCACCAAGTCGGCGTTCGCCGAAACCGATCTCGTCCTGGCCTCCACTCCGGACGACATCGCGGCCGAGTACCTTCCCGCGGCCGTCGAGGCAGGGGCGACGGTGATCGACGAATCCGGCTACTGGCGGATGCGGGACGGAGTCGCGCTCGTCATCCCGGAAGTCAATCCGCAGGACGCGCTCAACGCCAAAGGCATCATCGCCAGCCCGAACTGTTCCACCACGCAAATGGTGATGGCGCTCAAGCCGCTGCACGACACGGCAAAGGTGAAGCGCGTCGTCGTCAGCACCTACCAGGCCACCAGCGGGGCGGGGGTCTCGGGGACGGAAGACCTGATCGAAGGGACGAAGGCCAGCCTGAACGGAGGCTCGTACAAGTACAAGGCCTTCAAGCACCCCATTGCGTTCAACGCAATCCCGCAGATCGGCAGTGAGAAAGAGGCGGGTTACACCAGCGAAGAGATGAAGATGGTGTACGAGACCCGCAAGATGCTGCACGCGCCGGAGATGCAGATCAGCGCCACCTGCGTACGCATCCCCGTATCAAACTGCCACAGCGAGACCATCTGGGTGGAGACCGAACGGCCCGTCGTTCCGGAAGAAGCGCGCGAACTGTTCTCTTCCTTCCCCGGGCTCAAGGTTGTGGACGACCTGAAGTCGGGCGAGTACCCGCTCCCCAGCACCTGCGACGGTTCGGACCTGGTCTTCATCGGTCGCATCCGCAAGGACCTGTCCCATCCCAACGGCCTGACGTTCTGGTGCGTCAGCGACAACCTGCGGAAAGGCGCCGCCACCAACGCGGTGCAGATCGCCGAACTGCTGGCGCAGCGGCGGTCAACTTGATGCTCGACGCAAAGGCGCTAAGACGCGGAGACGCGCAAAGGTTTTTGAAAGCGAAGGCACACACTTCCTTTGCGGGTCTTTGCGACACCGCGGCTTTGCATCGAGACAATGCCACTCAAGTCAGAACTTCATCCATGGAAACTTTTGATTACCGCGACGGCCAACTCTTCTGCGAAGACGTCCCCGTCGCTGACCTCGCCGCCGAATTCGGTACGCCTCTCTGGGTCTACTCGCAGGCCAAAATCCTCCACGAGTACGGCGCCATCCGCGACGCCTTCGCCGCGGTGGAGCCGGTCCTGTGTTACTCGGTGAAGGCCAATTCCAATCTGAGTCTGCTCAAGCTGCTCAATGAGGCCGGCAGCAGCTTTGACGTGGTCTCCGGCGGCGAGTTGTACCGCGTGCAGCAGGCCGGGGCCGACACGACGCGCGTGGTGTTCGCGGGCGTGGGCAAGACGGATGAGGAGATTCGCTTCGGCCTGGAAGCGAACATCCTGATGTTCAACGTCGAAAGCGAAGCGGAGCTGGATGCGATCTCTGCCGTCGCCGCGGCGATGAACCGCGTGGCGCCGGTCGCGCTGCGGCTGAATCCGGACATTGACGCCAGGACGCACGCCAAGACGACGACCGGCAAGAAGGGGAACAAGTTCGGCATGGACATCGAGCGCGGCGCCCAGCTCGCCGACAAGGTCCTCGCCGATCCGCATCTGGAACTCCGTGGCATCCACATGCATCTGGGGTCGCCGATTCTGACGACCGAGCCGTACGAAGCCGCGGCGAAGAAGGCGCTGGCGATTGTCCAGGAACTGCGGTCAAAAGGGCACCGCACAAACTGGATCAACCTGGGAGGCGGGTTCGGCCTCAGCTATCGCGGCGACGAAGCGCCGCCCGTCTCGAAGTACGCCGACGTCATCGTCCCATACGTGAAGGAGGCCGGTTGCCGCCTGGCTCTGGAGCCCGGCCGCCGCATTTGCGGCAACGCCGGCATCCTGGTGACAAAGGTCATCTACACCAAGCGCGAGGGGGGCAAGCTGTTCGTCATCCAGGACGGTGGCATGAACGACCTCGTGCGACCGGCGATGTACGACTCGTTCCACCGCATCTGGCCCGTCGCCCCCCGCGTCGCACCGCCGGAGGATTACGAAGCCGAAATCCAGGGCTGCGAACCGGCCGACGTCGTCGGCCCCATCTGCGAATCGGGCGACTACCTGGCCAAAGCCCGCTGGCTCCCACCGGTCGAAAGGGGCGAACTGCTGGCCGTCTTCAGCGCCGGCGCCTACGGCACCGCTATGAGCAGCCACTACAACTCCCGCCCCCGCGGCGCCGAGGTCCTTGTCGACGGCAACTCCTACCGGCTCATCCGCAAGCGCGAAACCTACGCCGACCTGATCGCCGCTGAGCAGGTTTCGTGATCGCTGTGCGTCATCCCTCCGGCGTTTTGCTCGCGTGATGGGGGTAACCACGGAAAGCACGGAACACACGGAAACAAAGGAAGTGAACCGCGAAACTCGCAAAAAGGCGAAACTTGGCAGGCAGAGATCAGGCCCCTCGGGTTTCGCATCTTTCGTCCATTTCGCGGTTCCTTTCTTCACTTCCGTGTCTTCCGCGTATTCCGTGGTTCCCCAGGCGACCGGATTTGGGCCGATCGGAAGTTCTCTGCTGAATTCTTCCTCATCCGTGCGCATCCGTGAGATCCATGGGTCACCTCTGCTGAGCGCGGAAAGTGCGCAGGTGAATCGTGGACTGGAGACGAAAGTCGCCGCAGGGATTGTGTGCACAGGCTGCTGAACTCCCGGCGGCATTGCCAGTTGCGTCGTTCGGTTGCTTCCGGATGTCTGCTCAATCCAGACGTCGTCCCATCGCGGCACGGCCGTTGCATTCGCTCCAGGCAGCGCTCGGCGTACGTGCGGCACGCCGGCTGGCGGCCGCCGATGAACCATGGACTGGAACGACTGAGCGAGACAATGACCGGATATCTGATTGACATGGACGGCGTGATCTACCGCGGCTCCCAGGTGATCCCGGGGGCCGCGGAGTGGATCGCGGAGCTGCGGGAGCAGGATGTTCCCTTTCTGTTCCTCACCAACAACAGTCAGCGAACCCGCCGCGACGTGGCGACCAAGCTGGCCCGCATGGGGATCAACGTCGAGGAAACGCACATCTTCACCTGCGCGATGGCGACGGCGCGGTTCATCGCGCGGCAGAAGCCCAACGGCACCGCGTACGTCATCGGCGAAGGGGGCCTGCTGCAGGCTCTGCATCACAACGGCTACTCGATCGTCGATCATGACCCCGACTATGTGGTCGTCGGCGAAGGGCGGAGCTTCAACTTCGAGATGATCGAGACCGCCGTGCAGATGATCGAACGCGGCGCGAAGCTGATCGCCACCAACCTCGATCCCAACTGCCCCACCCAGAACGGCACGCGGCCAGGCTGCGGAGCGATTGTCTCCATGCTCGAAGCGGCCACGGGGCGCACGGCCTTCAGCGTCGGCAAGCCCAGCCCGGTGATGTTCCGCTTCGCCTGTGCCGAACTGGGACTGCAGCCGGAGGAAATCACCGTCGTCGGCGACACGCTGGAGACCGACATCCTCGGCGGCGTGCAGATGGGCTGCCGCACGGTGCTGGTCCTCAGCGGCGGCACGCGCGAAGCCGACCTGCACCGATTCACCTACTGTCCCGACCAGGTCGTCCCCAGCATTGCCGACTTGTGCCGCCGCCACGAGGCGACACTGGCAATCGCCTGACGTCTGGATGCGCAACTACACCCATGAGCCGCGACCGGCAGGGAGCGGTTGGCTCCCACTCCCTCGACGAGAGTCGCGAGCGGGCGCGATTAGGATCATGAGTCATCGACCTGACGGCGCGTGTGGTCTCGCTGATCACACGATGCCAGTCGGAGGAACTCCTACTTCGTCACATTTTCCCACAGAACAGCAGAAGCTGACGTCTCCGTGTGTTTGGCACGCGACGTGCAAATACTTCTGCCATGCCACGCAGGAAGGGCGAGCCGGGTCGGATTGACCGGGCGACGGACCGAACGCTCTGCGTCCTGGAGGGAGCGGGCTTCTCGAACAATACGATTCCCGCGTGGCCAAGGACCCTGCATTCGACTTCGTGGACGACGAAGGACGAGTGATTCATATAGATCGACGCGTCGAACGCAGCCCGGTTCCCCCGAACCGGGCTGCTTCGCGTTGTGCTGGATGCAATGCGGGAGAACGGAATTGAACAGGAGGCAACAGAGGAAACGGAGTAAGGGACGGCACGATGTCCGGTATCCCGGGCCACCGCGTGGTCGGCCCATTGGATGGTGACTACGATGCCGGCATGCCTCCGCTGCGGATTGCCGTTCTCTGTGAATATGCTTCGCTCAACGGCGGTGAGCGATCTCTGCTGTCGGTCATCGATCACCTGCCGCGTCCAGAGTTTGAATTCATCGTCCTCTGCCCGTCGCCGGGTGCCCTTGCTGATCAAGTGAGAGTACGATCAGTCGCGCACGTCCCCTTCGCTGTGCGCAATCTGGATGGCCACCTGCTGCCACGGGAGGACTCCGTATCGAGTCTCCGAGCCATCACCGACGAGTTTCGGCCGGAGTTGATCCACGCCAACAGCCTCTCCATGGGGCGACTGACGGGAGCGGCTGTGCAGCAGCTCGGCATTCCCTGCTCGGCCCATCTGCGGGACATCGTCCGGCTGAGCGCCGCAGCCATTGCCGACCTGAACCGCAATCGCGGCCTGGTCGCCGTCTCGCACGCGACGCGCGAGTTCCATGTCGCCCAGGGACTCGATCCGTCGCACGTGGACGTCATCTACAACGGCATCGACTGCAACGCGTTCGCCCCGCGACCGGCGGCCGGAGGGCTCAAGGCCGAACTCGGCCTGTCGCCGGATGCATTTCTGGTCACGGCCATCGGCCAGATCGGGCTGCGAAAGGGATTGGACATTCTGGCTGAGGCGGCCGTCCTCAATCGCGATCTCCTGCCGGAGACTCACTACCTCATTATCGGCGAACGACACTCCAACAAACCGGAAAGCATCGCCTTCGAGCATGACCTGCACGAGCGATTCCGCACTGCCGGCCTGCGCGACCGGCTGCATCTCCTCGGACGGCGGGACGATGTTCCCCGGCTGCTCAACGAGGTCGATCTGCTGGTCCATCCGGCCCGGCAGGAGCCGTTCGGGCGGGTCCTGCTGGAGGCAGCTGCTTCGGGAGTGCCGATCGTGGCGACAGACGTCGGCGGGACGCGTGAAATGCTGGGGGATGATTGCGGGTGGATAGTCGATCCCGGCGATGCGGCGCACCTGGCATCATCCATCCGGACGGCCTGCCATGAGGTTGAGCAGCGCCGCGTAATGGCTGGCCGGGCGCGCGAGCGGATTGCGCGGCGGTTTGCAATTCAGGACCGGGCCGCAGAACTCGGCAGGTTCTGGCGCGCTGCACTGGAGGGATGAGGGGCTGTCGTCCATAATCGCGGCGCTCACCACCAATGAGCGGCGGGGTATAACC
The DNA here is from genome assembly GCA_041940305.1 of Planctomycetaceae bacterium. Taxonomy (GTDB): domain Bacteria; phylum Planctomycetota; class Planctomycetia; order Planctomycetales; family Planctomycetaceae; genus JBGTSJ01. The sequence continues at coordinate 256,755 of JBGTSJ010000002.1, read as the reverse complement.
CGCCGCTCGTCACGAGTCGACCTGCAATATGCCCGCTCCGATTTCGATTGCTGTTAACGGCGCCGCCGGCCGCATGGGCCAGCGGATTGTCGCGCTGACCCACGCCGATCCTGAACTGAAACTCGCGGCCGCGCTGGAAGCGGCCGGAAGTCCGGCGATCGGCCGCGATGCCGGCGAACTGGCCGGGGTCGGTCCGATCGGCGTCGCGATTTCCACGGAACTTGGGGACCGGGTCGACGTCGTCATCGACTTCTCCATGCCGGCCGGACTGCTGAAGATCGCGGAAGTCTGTGCCGAACGTCAGATCCCCCTCGTCGGGGCCACGACCGGCCTGACGCCCCAACAGAAGGAAACCGTGCTCTCAGCCGCACAGCAGACGCCGTTGATTCTCGCGCCCAGCATGAGCCTCGCCGTCAATCTGGCAATGAAGCTCGCCCAGCAGGCAGCCGCGGCGCTTAAGTCGCTCTCTTCGGGTGTGGACGTCGAGATCGTCGAACGGCATCACCGCTTCAAGGAGGACGCCCCCAGCGGGACGGCGCTTAAGTTCGGCGAGATCATCGCCGCCGAGATGGGACAGACAAAGCACGTCCACGGGCGCGAAGGGCGCACCGGCCAGCGGCCGCAGTCGGAGATCGGCTACCATGCTCTGCGGACCGGCGACAACGTCGGCGAGCACGCCATCATCTTCGGCATGCTGGGAGAGACGCTGACCATCGACGTCCGCGGCCACACGCGCGACAGCTACGCCTACGGAGCGCTCGCCGCGGCCAAGTACCTCCTCACCCAACGCCCAGGCCTCTACTCCATGCAGGACGTCCTCGGACTCTCATAGCGACACCGCGCCCCTGGCTCCCGTCCTACCCACCACCCACTACCCACCACACCGATGCACCTCACCGACCTGACCTGGCCGCGCGTCCGCGATCTCGACAAGAACACTCCCGTCCTCATCCCCGTCGCGGCCCTGGAGCAGCATGGGGAACATATGCCGGTCTTCACCGACAGCCTGCTGCTGGGAGAAGTCGTGCGACGGGTGCATGAGCAGATGGCCGACCGCGTGCTGTTTGCTCCCCTCACATGGCTGGGGAACTCCGACCACCACATGGATTTCCCCGGCACGCTCTCGGCGGCGCCGCGTCTGTATCTCGACCTGCTCAATAATCTGGCGGAGAACTTCCTGACACACGGATTCAAGCGGATCGTGTTCCTCAACGGTCATGGCGGAAACGAAATTCCCGGCCGGCAGGCGACGTTCGAACTCCGCCAGCGGCACCGCGATCGCGGCGACCTGCTGCTGCTATTCGGCACCTACTGGAACTTCGGCGAGAAGCCGTGGGAGCGGATGCCCGGACTGGTGCAGCGGCAGATGGGCCACGCCTGTGAGTGGGAGACGTCGATGATTCAGCGTATCCGGCCCGAACTGGTCGGCGACATCGCGAAACTTAAGTCGGTCGAGTTCGGCTTCGAGTTCGAACCCGCCTATCGTGGCTGGACGACGAAGGACCGCACCGTACCGGGGCATATCGGCCACCCCCAGCACGCGACGCCCGAGAAAGGGGAGCACCTGTTCGCAACGTTCGCCGCCGGAGTGACGTCGTTTCTGGAGCAGGTGATCGCGTGGGACGGAAAGTCCTGGGCAGAGTAGCTCCCCGAATTGCACCGGCAAGGCGGAGCCTCGTAAGAGGGCGTTCCCAGGCAGAGCCCGAGATCGAGGAACAGTCGAAGCGATTGTCGTCGAATCGCACGCTCCGTCTGCTAAGATCTTCCCGTGAAGCTCGATGACACAATCTGCTACTGCTTCCACATCAGCAAGCGGAAGATCCTCAACTTCATCCGTGTGCATCAGCCGCGCCGCGCCAGCCAGATCAGCGAATGCGGTGGTGCGGGGACCGGATGTGGCTGGTGCGTGCCATACCTGAAACGGTACTTCGCCGAAGCCGCGGGGGAGCAGCAGGACGCGGACACGCTCACACCGGAGCAGTACGCGCAACAACGCGCGGCCTACATTCGGGCGGGTCGCGGCAAGCCGGCGGCCGGGGCAATCCCGTTGCCGCCCGACGAGGGGAGCGGCGATCCGAATTTGCCAGTCGGTCCCAGTTGATCAGACGGTCGGCGATTGCGTCGGCGGCGATGTCGGCATCGGCTCGAGCGAGCGGATCGGGACGCGGCGCGCCTTCTCGCGCTCCGCCTTGTTGATCGTCACTCGCAATACGCCCAGCCGCGATTCGGCGTGGATCGTCTCGGGATCCACGCACGCCGGCAACGGAATCGTCCGCTTGAATGCGCCCTGGGGTCGCTCCTGACGCTGCAGTGTTTCGTCCACCGTCAGGATCGGGGCAGGGTAGGTCCCCTGGATCGACAGCAGGTTGCCGGCGAGCGTGACATCAAGTTGCTCGGGGGTGAGGCCGGGCACCTCGGCCACGACGATGACGGCATCGGGACGCTCGATGATGTCCACGGCCGGACCGGACATGCGACCTCGAATGCCCATCACGTCCATCGCCCGCTCACCCTGAGACCAGGCGGCTTCCATCCAGCGGTCGAGTTCCTCGCGGAAGCGCTCGGCGGACGAACGGAGAGGGCCTTCGCTGTGACGTGGATCGGGGGACATTCTGGGCTCCTGAATTGCGATGATTCGTTGAACTCTATTCTGATCGAGCCGCGCCGCAGATGCCAGACCCCATTTGCCCGCGTTATTCCGCGCGGATCTGGATCCGCCGCGGTTCCGGCTTCACGACCTTCGGCAACGTGACTTCGAGCACTCCGTCGCTCATCTTGGCGGAAACCCGCTCATGATCGACGTCGTCGCTGAGGATGAACGACCGCAGATAGTCGCCGACGCGATACTCCTGGTAGATCAGCTGCGCGTTCTCCGGGGCTGGATGCGACACGCGTCCCAGCAGAGTCAGCCGATTGTCCTGCACCTGCAACTCCAGTTGCTCCGCGGTGACGCCCGGCAGATCGGCCTGCAGCACAAGTCCCGTCTCCGTCTCGTAGATGTCGATCGGCGGAGTGCAGTACCAGCGCGGGCCGGCCGCAGGCGTGGGAACCGATGTCGGCGTGATATTGGCTTCCTGGTCACTCATTGCTGTGCGGCTCCTCGGTCCGCGGGGGAGCTGGGGACTCGACGACACGGATTTGGCGCGGCTGCGTCGATGGAGCCTTCGGCAAGTGCAGCCGCAAGACCCCGTGCATCAACTCGGCATGCAGGTCGTTCTCCCGGACGCGAGCCGGCAGAGTGAGAGTTCGTTGCCAGACTCCTCGCGGCCGCTCGCTGCGACGGTACTGCTCCTGTGGGATGGGGGCGCCGTTGCCCCGCACCCCACGGATCGTCACGACCCCCTCCGAGACACTCAGTTCCAGGTCATCGACCTTCGCTCCGGGCAGCTCGGCCGTGAGCAGGAACTCGTCCTCCAACTCGTAGATGTTGACCGGGGGATAGGGACGCCCGACGCGGAGTCCTTCGAGGGTGTGGACGGAGCGCAGCCAGCGATCCATCTCGCGTTCCAGGTCGCGAAAGGCATCGAACGCGTTTCCCCAGCGAAAGACAGGCATTGCGATGAGAAAGGGGTGCTACCGGCGGAATCGGAAGGCGAGTACCGCAACGCGGCAAAGACTGTTCCGGTCGGTGTTGATTTTAGTGCAGCGTAAGTTGAAGTGGGAGAGCAGCTTGTGGCTCCAGTCTCGCGGCGACTTCGCCGGCGATCGGCCAGAATGGCAGCAGCGGCGGGTTGCGGCGCCATTGCTCCGGCGAATCAATAGGCGTCGCCGGTGGTGAGACGGCGCTCGATGGCGTCGGAGTGGGTCGCGATCTCCAGCACGCTGCGGCGGATCTCCTCGGGATCGACCGTCGCCCGCGGGTAGGTGTTCGCCATCACGAAGTGTGGTCCGTCGTCCAGGTCCCGGATCGCGAGGGCGCCGTGACAGACGGTCGCGTTCAGTCGCAGGGCCGTTTCCAGAAACTCCTCCTGCAGCGGCGAGCAGACGCTGTAAATGCTGACGGCGCAGTCGAAACCACAGCCGGTCTCCTCCAGATAGACCGCCTGGCGCCGGCCATCAGGAAGATTGACGCACAGTCGATAGCCTGCCCGCGTGCGCTCCCGCTCAATCGTATCCTCTGCGTCAAGCGCCTCCGCGACGAGTGTCTCCAGATCGCGGATCTGGCCGAGGACCGCCTGCAACAATTGCATCGCCTCGGTGCCGTCGCGCGGGCGCTGTCCCGGAGCACGCGACATCAGCAGGCTCACGCACTCGGCCATTTCCAACGAGACCTCGGGTCGCAATTCGCGAACGTTCGGGAGTTCATCGGTCGAGACGGCCGCCATCAGGTCGGTGAGCCGCGGACGGACGAAGGGCAGCCGACCGGTCAGCATCAGGAAGTAGCAGACCCCGAGTGAATAAACGTCCGCTGCCGGTGTAGCCGTGTGCCCGGCGAAGAGTTCGGGCGCCATGAAGTTGGGGGTGCCGGCAAGCTCATCGGGGCGGTCGGCGGCGTGCCGCGTGGCGATGCGTTTCGCCAGGCCGAAGTCGCCGATCTTCGGGACGCCGATATGCGTCAGCAGGACGTTATCGGGTTTGACGTCCCGATGCAGAATGCCGTGCCGGTGCGCGACGGCAATCCCGGCGGCAATCTGGGCGGAGAGGACGGTGGCCTTCAGCGGCGAGAGCGGCCCCGCGTCGATCAGGTCCTGCAGCGAGCGACCGGGGATGAACTCCATCTCCAGAAAATGATAGGGATCCTCACAGCCAATCGCATGCGTGGTGACAATGTTGGGGTGCACCAGAGCCGCTGCGGCGCGCCCCTCGTTCTGGAATCGGTTCAGGTAGTCGGACGCCTGGGCCAGCAGCCGCGGTGCGAGGATCTTCAGTGCGCAGTGACGGTGCAGATGCCTGTGCCGGGCCAGAAAGACCCAGCCCATGCCGCCCCGGCCGACGAGGGACTCGCAGCGATAGATGCCGAGGTCGCGGCCCACCAGGGACCGCATCTCCGCGTCTTCGACCGCCAGTGCCGATTCGGAAACCTCGTTTCCCGAGCCGGTTTTCCAGAGCAGGGTCGGCCGATGGGCGAGTGACGGAGAATCCGCCGGGACCGAAACCCCGCAGCGGGGGCAGTGGCGGCCGTCGCTCTGCTGGCGAAACCGCTCGTTGCAGCCGCTGCAGAAGATGTCGGAATGCTCGACGTGCATGGGTCTGGACGGCAGGTGGCCGGACTCGGGGCGGCGGATCGAGCATTCAACATAGCGAGTCGGAAGGGGGTCGGTCGAACGGCGATCGCAGAATTGGTGGAACGCCTGTTGCGGAACAGCGCCGATCGGCGTTCAATCGAATGGGAGATGCTCCGTTCTGCTGTAGTTGTGCACGCTGCCCGTGATTGCGCGCATCAGTTTGCAGCAATGATGCGGACGACGGCTGGCAAACTTGTTCTGGAACGCTCCAACCGGAATTGACGCTGACTGCATGAGCGCAGAGCGAAAACAGCCGCGCGCAGATGGACCGGGTCTTCCCGAGGCGTGTGGCTGGACCGTCGGCTACATGCTGGCGCAGGCGATCGCTGCCTGTGCCTGCCTCTTAATATTGCTGATGGCTGCGTTCGACGGCTGGCCAGCCGACGGCGAGGCCGCGCTGCGGCTGCTGCTCGACCTCAATCTCGACTCGTCGTTCCTGCTGACCGGCGTGACGAGCCTCGGGGCGCTGTTCCTGATTGCGCCGCTGGTGCGCTGGCGCGTGGGACGCGATTACCGCCAGCGGCTGGCGTTGCGCCGCCCGCCGGGCCGCGCGATGGTGCTCGCCTGTGGGGCGCTGCTTCCGCTGGCCGTGCTGTCGAATGCCCTGTATCACCTGGCTCTGGAGCGGTGGGGACTGCTGGTCGCGACGATTCCTGAGCTTGCGCCACTGTCCCAGGCCAACACGCTCGAAGGACTGCAGCGGCAGGCGCAGGCGGAGCCGCTGGGCATACTGGTCGTCGCGCTCGCGCTCGGGCCGGCGATTGGTGAAGAGATCGTCTTTCGAGGGCTGATCGGGCCGGGACTCGTGCGGCGCTGGGGCGTGCTGCTGGGAGTGCTGCTGACAAGCACGCTGTTCGCAGGAGTGCACGGCTTTCCGCCGCATGCCGTGGCCACGTTTCCGCTGGCGCTGTTCCTGCACTATTGCTATCTGAAGACCGGCAGCCTGTGGACGCCGATCGGGCTGCACTTTCTGAACAACGCGCTCTCGGTTGTCCTGTTTAAGCTGCCCGAAGCGCAACAGTTTCCCGCGTCCCCAGCCGTGTTGCTGACGGCCGCGCTCTACGTGGGAGTCATCAGCGTGCTGCTGTGGCGCGGCGGTGAAATTGAGGCAACCAGTCACTCCCCGGCTGCCAGCGGCGCGCGGTTCGGCCACGCGCTGGCGTGCGCGTGCATTCTTGGGTTCACCACCACATTCGTGTGGTCGGTGATGTGATTGTCAGGCCAGGACGTCCGTAATGACGTGGCCGTGCACGTCGGTGAGGCGCCGCTCGATGCCGTTGTGATAGTACGACAGCCGCTCGTGATCGAGCCCCAGCAGGTGCAGGATCGTGGCGTGGAAGTCGTGGATGCTCACCACGTTCTCGGCCGCCTGCCACCCGAATTCGTCCGTGGCGCCGTACGAGAACGGAGCACGGACGCCGGCGCCGGCCAGCAGGCAGGTGAAGCCCTGCGGATTGTGATCGCGGCCGGAGGCCCCTTTCTGGAAGGTCGGCATCCGGCCGAACTCCGTGCAGAACACGACCAGCGTCTGTTCCAGCAGTCCGCGCTGCTTGAGGTCGCTGATAAGGGCTGCGGCCGGCTGGTCCAGGATCTCCGCGTGAATCGGGTACTGCTCACCCAGCGCCTTGTGGCCGTCCCAGTTGCCGACGCCCTCGCCCATGGCGTACGCGCCGTTAAACAGCTGCACGCAGCGGACGCCCGATTCGATCAAACGCCGCGCGAGGATGCAGTTCCGGGCGAACCCCGCCTTGTTGGCATTCGTTGAGTCTGCCCCGTACCTCGCCAGCAGATGCGCGGGCTCGGACGACAGGTCGGTCAGTTCGGGCACGGCCAGCTGCATGCGCGCCGCCAGTTCGTACGACGCGATGCGGGCCGCCAGATCGCTGTCGCCCGGGAACTCCTCCAGGTGCCGCGCATTGAGCCGCTGCAGGAAATCGCGCGTGGCCCGTTCCTCCTCCGCACTCACTCCCTCGGGCCGGGCCAGATAGCGGATCGGCTGCTGGGCATTGAACGGTGTCCCCTGGAACAGCGCCGGCAGAAAACCCGGTCCCCAGTTGTTGCCGGCGGACTGCGGGTTCCCGCGGGGGTCAGGGATGGCGACAAACGCCGGGAGATCCTGGTTCTCGCTGCCGAGGGCGTACGTCGTCCAGGCCCCCATCGACGGAAAGCCGTCGAGGGTGAACCCGGTGGACATGCAGTTCTCCCCGGGACCGTGCGTGTTCGTTTTCGTGGTGAGCGAATGCAGGAAGCAGAAATCGTCGGCCAGCTCGCCCAGCCGCGGCAGCAAGTCGCTGGTGAGCTTGCCGCATTCGCCGCGGGGGCGGAAGTCATAGAGCGGCTTGGTGAGATTGCCGTTCTCGCCCTGGAACGTCTTGAGGTCCGCGTTCCCCGGCAGCGGCTGATCGTGCCGGGCGATCAGTTCCGGCTTGTAATCGAACGTATCGATGTGACTCAGCGCCCCACTGCAGAAGATCACCAGCACCTGCTTCGCCTTCGCCGCGAAGTGAGCGTCCCGGGGAGCGTAGGGGCGGGTGGGATCGATCAACGGTCGAATCGGCTGCGGATCCGCATCGGCCAGCAGGCCATCCTGGCGCAGCAATCCGGCCAGCGCAATTCCACTAAGCGCGGTTCCCGTGTGTGCCAGGAATCCCCGCCGATTCAACAGGTCACGGCTGGCGAAGGAGAGTTGTGACGCTTCACTCATTTCAGCATCCAGCGTGCAGTCGAGGGACGTTTGGAGTATAGCCATATTGCATTGATGATTCAGTGAGGGCGGGAGTGAGCAGTTTTTCACTGCGTCCTGGCGTGTCGAACGGGTTCGGTTTTCACGGCCGGTCGATCCGCTAAACTGACGTCACACCGTACCTCTTCATGCAGGATTGACCACGCCAATGAGTGCTTCGACCGCCCCCCTCGTGGGAATTGTGATGGGCAGCAAGACCGACTGGGACACGATGCGGAACGCGCGCGACACGCTGCGCGAGTTCGGCATCGAGAGCGATTGCCGCGTGCTGTCGGCACACCGGACGCCCGCCGCGGCCTGTGAATTCGCATCGACCGCGGAGGAGCGGGGGATTGAAGTCATCATCGCCGCCGCCGGAGGCGCCGCGCACCTAGCGGGGGTCATGGCCGCTCATACGGTGCTGCCGGTGCTGGGAGTCCCGATGGTCGGCTGGTCGCTGGACGGCCTCGACTCGCTCCTCTCGACGGCCCAGATGCCGCGCGGCATCCCCGTCGGCACTCTGGCGATCGGCAAGGCGGGAGCCATCAATGCCGGATTGCTCGCCGTGGCGATCCTGGCGGGCAGCCGGCCGGACTTGCGGCAAAAGCTCAAGGACTATCGCCGCAGCCAGACAGACAAGGCGCTGGCGGAGAAACTCGACTGAAGTCGGCACCCGGCGAGTGTTGGCTGCACCACGGATCGAATCGGATGGGCACGGATCAGCGAATACGGCTGTCGCCCCCTCTGCCCATCGCGGTCCTCGTTCTGTTCGGCAGCGTGGTGCTGAACCTCGCCGGATGTTCCCGGTCATCCGGTGAGCCGACCGCGACGAGCCGTCAGTCGGGCCTGCACTCGCGCTCGGCGGCGGAGGCCGCAGAGTCGCCGGTCAGCGCCGAACGCCGGGCCCCGGTGTTGATGTCTGCGACCGACGATGTCGCGGCTGTGGATGCCGACTCGGCTGCTGTGACCTCAGTCTCCGCGGCCGCCGCTGAACCCGCTCCTGAGCGGATCTATCGGCCGGATGACGCCCGGCCGCGACATGACGCGACGCGTGCGGCCGAGCTCGGAATCCAGCACTACGAATCACGCCGCCTGCTGCTGTACACCGATATTGATCCCGAACTGGCGCGCACGCTGCCGCCGCTGATGGATCAGGCGTACGATGCTCTCGAGGACTATTTCGGGCCGATGCCGCCGGCGCGGGACGACTCCGACTACCAGATGACCGGCTACATCATGGCGGAGCGGGACCGGTTCCTGGCGGCAGGCATGTTGCCGGAGCGGGCCTTGGAATCGCTCGTGCATGGGGTTCACCGCGGGGCCGAGTTCTGGATGAACGAGCAGGAGTACGACTATTACCGCCGCCACCTGATGATCCATGAGGGGACCCATTGCTTCATGATGGTGCTCCCCGGCCAGCGGCCTCCGGTCTGGTACATCGAAGGGATGGCCGAGTACTTCGGCACGCATCGCCTTGACGCGGACGGCCGGGCTACGTTTGGGGTGATGCCGGACGACCCTGCGGCGTTCGTCGGATTCGGACGCGTGGAGATGATCCGCTCGGCGGTCCGGGAAGGGCGTGTCAAGAACGTCGCCGACGCGACCGGGCTGACCGACGACGAATTCGTCGAGTCGCGGACCGAGCCGTACGCGTGGAGTTGGGCGTTCTGCAAGTTTCTTGATGCCCATCCGCGGTACCAGGAGCGGTTTCGCGCGCTGGGACAGCATCTGGTGGGAAGCGAGTTTCACCGCCTGCAGCGGGATTCGTTCGCCGAGGATCTGCCGGTGCTCGCGGTCGAGTGGGAGTTGTTTGCGCGAAACATCGAGTACGGCTACGACATTCCCCGCGCCGCCATTGAGTTCCTGCGAGGGGAGCCTTTGCCGCCGGCAGCTTCAGTGACGGCGCACGTGGCTCCGGATCGGGGCTGGCAGTCCAGCGGCGTGTGGGTCGAAGCGGGCCAGGCGTATGAACTGACGGCCCAGGGAGAAGTTGTGCTGGCCGATGCGCCCAGGCCGTGGTTGAGCGAGCCGCAGGGAATCAGCATCCGCTACTCACAGGGCCAGCCGATCGGACGCGTGGTGGCCGCGATTCAGAGCGAGTCGCCGCCGGGGACGGACGGCGCGGGCGCGCTGTGGCACGTCATCGATGTCGGCCGCGCTACCATGCTCCGTCCCGAACTGAGCGGGACGCTGTACCTCCGCGTCAATGACTTCTGGAGCGAAGTGGCCGACAACACCGGCGAGTATCGCGTCACAATCCAAAGTCGCCGCGCCACTCCGTGACGCGCCCGCGGTGCTCTGCTTCGATCGACCGCAGCCGCTCGGTCGCCTACCGCGACAACGCGTCCTGCAATTGCGGCAGTGACCGTTCCAGATCGCGCGTCGTTTCTTCCAGTACGGGAGCGACCTCCTCCAGATCGATCGAAACGCCCGACTGATCGAGCAGTTCGAGGAACTGGGACTCGCTCCAGTCCGGCTCGGCCCCTTCTTCGCCCGCCTCATAGCTGATCAGGCAACTGAGGTCCGGCTTCACCCAGTACGCCTGCATCGGGCATTCCACGCTGGGGCGGGCCGTGCGAAGTTCGGGAAGCGTCGCTTCCAGTTTGGCGACCAGCGCCGGCGGAATGCGGTCGGTCGGCACCTTGGCGACGAACTCGTCCGGCTGACCGGCCGTCATCGACGCCAGCAGCACCGAACGGAGTTCCCCGTTGACGCTCTTCGTATAGCCCACGATGGCACATTGCTTCTTCAGCGCCGGAACCTCCGCTTCGATGGCGCCGATCCCCTGCAGCTGGTCGGCGCCCAGTTCTCCGACAAACGCCTGCATGGCATCGTCCAGGTTTTCCGCTCCTGCGGCCTGAGGCTGTCCTTTCGCCCCGCGGGCCATGCCCACCATCTGCTGCAGCGGATTGAACTTTTCCTGCTGCTTCGCCTTGGCCGCGAACAGCTGATTGAGTTCGTCCCATCCCAGCCCGCCGACGACCAGCAGGCCGCAGACGATCAGCGCCGCTCCCCAGGTCCCGCGACAGGCGAGCCACTGCGTTTCCGGCAGCCGCTTCAGCGCCGCTCGCCACACTGCGGCCGGACCGAGGAACAGGTCCATCAGGCCAAGTTTGTCGCTGCCGGCCCCGCCGACGAGGTACGCCTGCACATGGGAGACTCCGAACAGCAGCAGACCGAGTCCGAGCGTGGCCAGCGACCAGATGGTGAGCGGTCCGTCGACCGGCACGCAGAACCGCGCATACAGGCTGACTGCCAGCACCAGGCCCACTCCGCCCACGGCGACCCAGACCCAGGTGGGAACCTCGGCAGGCTCCAGTTTCTCCTCTTCCATCACCGACTTGAGGGCCTCGGCCGAGATGGAGATGCCGAGCTTGGGATAGTACCCGCACTTCGGGCACCACGACGATCCCCCCCAGGCCTCCTTGTTCCCGCACTGCGGGCAACCCTGTGGCGCGCCTTTGACGGCCGGCATGCCTGCCCTTGGCGTCTCGATGGCGGCGTGCCGCGCTGTATCGCCGGGTGCCCTGGAAACAGTGGCAGCCGACCGGGGCGCGGTCGGCGAGGCAGACGTCGTGCTCATCGTGTGGCTCGCAGGGTTGGAGGGAAAACACTCGGGCGGGGTGACCCGAAACGCTATGAGCGGGCGTTGCCCAACATTAGCTCATGCCCCGACTCGTGAAGCGGACAACGCCGTCCGAACCACCGCGGTTTTCACAAAACTCCGCCCAGACGTTGGATCTTCGCCGAGGCGGTTCCGATTGCGCTGGTGGCTCCGTCCGTTATGATTGCGCGTACCCCCCGCGCCGAACGCGGTGCGGTTTGTTCCTTGAGGAGTCAATCACAAGTCGAACATGTCCTACCCGGTCAATCCACTGGATCCCCATGAGCACTGGATGCGGCGGGCGCTCGATCAGGCGCAGATCGCGTTCGCCGCCGAGGAGGTGCCGATCGGCGCCGTCGTCGTGCACGGAGGGCGTGTCATCGGCGAGGGCTGGAATCAGCGCGAGCAGCTGAGCGATCCGACCGCCCACGCCGAAATGATCGCCATCACGCAGGCCGCCGAGGCGCTGGGTTCATGGCGCCTGTTGGACTGCACGCTCTACGCCACGCTCGAACCATGTCCGATGTGCGCGGGGGCCATCGTCCAGGCGCGGATACCCACCGTCGTGTACGGCGCGACAGACCCGAAAGCGGGCGCCTGCCACACGCTTTACCGCATCACCGAAGATCCTCGGCTGAATCACCGCGCCACGGTCATCGGCGGCGTGCTGCAGGCCGAGTGCCAGTCGATCCTGCGCGAATTCTTCGCGATCCAACGGGAGAGGGGGAAGAAGTAGCCCTACCAGGCGTGGCGCTGCAGGCGGTTGCGGCACCAGCGGCGGATCAGGTGGACCACGCGCTCCAGCGTATCCCGGTCGAAGAACTCCAGCCGCTCCTTTCCGGCGAACGGATAGTCGACGCTGCGGATGACAGCAATCAGATCGCCGACGCTCATCGCGTCGGCAATCTCACGCGGGGAAAGCTCAGCAATCGTCTCTTCCGTGAAAACCGCCTTGGCAGCCGCATCGGACGAGGCCGCTTCAGTGACAGCGGAGGGGGCAGTCATCGGTTGCTCGGGTTGTGACTCCGCGATGAATTCCACCAGCTCGCGGAAGTCGAGGGGGACGGGAAGCACGCGGGTCATGCCCGCGCCAATCGCCTTGGCGACAGTATACAGGTTTGCCACGCCGGCGACGAGGACGCCCGACATCTCCCGCTGGATGCGCCGCAGTTCCGCATACAGCTTGACCCCATCGCCGTCGGTCAACTGTTCGCCGAACAAACCCAGCGCGTAGCGGTGCTTCTTGGCCAGACGGCGGGCCTCGTCGGCGTCGTACGCCACATCGAGCCCGTATCCCAGGCCCGCGAGCGTGCGGGAAATCGAAGTGCAGACCGTCAGGTCACTGTCGACCAGCAGAATGCGAAACATGGGGCGGCGCTCCTTCTCATTCGCTTTCTCAGCGGCCGAAGGGGAGACTTCGGCATTGGTGGAGGAGAGAAGTGTGGACATGGTCGGGCCGGTAGTCGGCGGCGCGCAACGGAGGCGTGTCGAAAACGAATCATCGGCGTCTGCAGCCCGGGGCATCCGATGCCCGCGCGCAGCCGCACACAGCAGACAGGTCGAAAACGCAATCCATCGCGAGCGGCGGTTGGAACGACAAGGACGCCGATTGGGCCGGCGCCGGGGAGTCGCCTTCGATCCGCCGAAAGGGAGAATGTCAGAGATTCAGGGCCGGTAGGCTCTCAGTTTGCGTTTGCGAGATGCAATCGTCGTACCACTCTCTGCTGGATTGTGCAGAGGCGATGCACTGACTTTCACAACCGCTCAGGATTCCAGCGGATCTTGCATCGCGGCAGCCTTGGGCTGCATGCCGCGCACGACGGCGAATCATTGTCGGTTGCCTGTGGCTTTCTCCCGAATGCTGTGAAGTTGAGCAATCAATGCTGCGCCCAGATTAGCGGTCCAGTTGACCCGCCCGAGGGACTCGCGGGCGACCGGCGCAGTTGCTGCTTGCGTCGGATGGCGATCCCCGGGAACGAACAAGGTCTGGCCGCGTGCTCGTGCGCGACAAGCTCTGTCACTGAGCAGGGGGGATGCGGTGAGCGTGTTGGCCGTCAAAGCGACGCTGGATTTGTTTCGGAGGCTCGATTGAACCGACTGCTCCGCGACCGCGCCGGAGCAATCGTCGCTCGCTCGGCGTAGGGGAGCCGAAGGCTCGGTCCAGGCAAAGCAACCTGGGGGACCGCAGCCAAAGCACGGACAACACTCTCACCGCTGCAGCGGTCCGAAAAAAAGTGTGTCGTTGTGTTGACACGCAGCCGAGGCTCTGTAGGATGCGGATGAAATTGAGACTCAGTCTCAATTCTCTGCTCTCCGCAGCTAGCCGCTGGCGCAATGATTTGTGCCGGACTGCAAGCCACGCTCCGCAGGTGCGGTCGTCCCAAGGTGTGACGACCCGTCGTATTCCCACCTGTTTCTGCCCTTCGGAGGTTGGTATGTCGCTGTCGATAGAAACGGTCCCTCAAGCGGTGCAACGCCGCGCAAAGCGTGGCTTCACGCTGATCGAACTGCTGGTGGTCATCGCGATTATCGCGGTGCTGATCGCCCTGCTGCTGCCCGCCGTGCAGCAGGCGCGCGAGGCGGCGCGCAACACGCAGTGCAAGAACAATCTGAAACAGATCGCGCTGGCGTTCCACAACTATCACGATGTGTACAACACGTTCCCGCAGACCGAGGCGGGCAGCTCCGGCACATTGGGGCGAGCCAGCGCCTTCGCCTCAATCCTGCCGCACCTCGATCAGTCAAATATCTACAACCGCTACGACTTCAGCCTCGGCAACAGCGATGCATTGAATCAGGTGGCGGTTTCGCAGGTGATTCCCACCTACCTCTGCCCGACGGCCGTGATTCCCCGGGCCGTGCCCATCACAGGCTGTGACACGAACAATCGGGCTCCGGGGACCTATGCCGTCTGCAGCGGCACCGGCGATTCGTGGGGATCTCTCGTCGGTGGGCCGCCGCACAACGGCGCCATCATTCATCCGAACGACGGTGTCACGCGAATGCGCGACATGATCGACGGCACCTCGCAGACCCTGATGGTCGGAGAATCGGACTGGAACATTCCCGATTACCTGTTCACGTCCGGGCCCTGTTCTGGACAGGTCCGCTGGGGCTTCACCTACTGGTCGTCTCCTTACCCCCTGGCGACGGTCTTCACGACCATGGCGCCGTTCAATCCGAAGTCCGGTGGTTCGGCTGTGCTTTCGCGATTCCGCAGCGATCACCACGGGTTCGTCAACTTTGCCCTCTGCGACGGCTCTGCGCGGCCCATCAGCGAGAACATCGACCAGAACACGCTCAACGCACTCGGCACCCGCGCCGGGCGAGAAGTCGTCGGCGAATTCTGAGATCGCACTCACAAACCGTGAAAGGCGCCTGGCGATGGCTTCTCGTAAACTAGTTGATGCAGAGGATGTTCCGGACGCGCGGGCCATGTTCGCCGTGCTGCTGGCCCTGCTGGGCGCCGGCTGCGGCGGTGAAACCGAAGGCCCAATGCGGGTCCCCGTTTCAGGAAACGTCACCGTCGATGGGCAATCCCTGGAGTCGGGAGTGATCCGCTTCATTCCCGACGGGCCGGCGGGAGGACCCGCGGCATCGGCCGTCATCACCGCAGGGAAGTACCAGCTCACCGAGGCTGACGGTCCCGTGTTCGGCAGCCAGCGAGTCGAGATCGAAGCAACGAACTATCTCAGCTTCGAGATCGACGATGAGCAGGGCTTCGCTGCTGCCGCGACCTCCGGCGAATTGAAGGACGCGGAGAACCCCATCCCGCCACAGTACAATCAGCAATCAACGCTGGAAGTGCGCGTGACGGATGGGGAAGGGCATCAGTTCGACTTCAGCCTCGATGTCGCGGCCGTTGAGTGAAACGGCTCGGCTGCAACACGGACAATTCTGTTCAAGTTCCTGGTTCCACTCGCTGCTCGCATTCCTGGCAGCCAGGCCGTTCCGGCCTGGCCGCCCTCAACCAAAGGGATTAACGATGCCTCGATCTGCTGGATTCGCGTGCCTGGCCCTGTTGCTGGGTTGCACCGCGCCGGCTCACGCCCACTTCCCCTGGCTGGCACTCTCACCGGAAGAGCGGCCGACGGAGGTCAAGCTCTACTTCGGCGAGGAGGCCGCGCCGGATGACCCGGAACTGCTGGACAACATCAAGGCGTCGGAAGTGTTCGCCGTCGGCGGCTTCCGCGGGGAGCCGAAGCCCATCTCCTTCAAAAAGGGAGAGTGGGCGCTGGAAGGGACGATGCCTGAAGGACAGTCGTCCTCCACCGTCGTGCTGCGGCTGACGTACGGCGTCATCTCCCGCGAAGAGGAGCCGTTCCTCCTTAAGTACTACGCCAAGGCCTATCCATCGGCGCTCCCGGGTTCGTGGCGGGCCGTGGAGAAGCCCGACCTGCTGCCGATGGAAGTCACGCCGCGGCAGGATGGCGACGCGGTCATCTTCCAAGTGACGATGGACGGGAAGCCCGCTGCAGATGCACAGGTCGTC
Organism: Planctomycetaceae bacterium; assembly: GCA_041940305.1. Taxonomy (GTDB): domain Bacteria; phylum Planctomycetota; class Planctomycetia; order Planctomycetales; family Planctomycetaceae; genus JBGTSJ01. Next base: position 240,712 of record JBGTSJ010000002.1, on the reverse strand, counting down.
ATTGCTGGCCCCGGCCTCTCCGAGGAGGTCGAGGGGACGACGAATGAGATGGGGGAGTTCAGCACCGAACTGCCGGAAGCCGGGCAGTATTCGATCCGCGCCCGCGTGATGGAGGAGAAAGCGGGCGAGCATGAGGGGAAGGCGTACAATGACGTTCGTCACTATTCCACGCTCACGCTCAACTACGTCCCGGTGCAGATCACCAGCGCTCCGCACGACTGGCCGGCGCTGCAGCAGGGAACGACCAGCTTTGGCGCAGCGGCCGTCGACGGCTGGCTGTACGTGTATGGCGGCCACTACGGCAAAGCGCATCACTATTCGCAGGAAGGACAGTCGGGCGACTTCCGGCGGCTCAACCTGCGTCAGCCGGAAGAGTGGGAATCGCTCGCAGGGGGGCCGAAACTGACTGGCCTGGCGATGGTGGTCCATAACGGCAAGCTGTACCGCGTCGGCGGCTTCACCGCGACGAACACCGACGACCAGGAACAGAGTCTCTGGTCTCAGGACGACTTCGCGAGGTTTGACCCGGCGACCATGCAGTGGGAAGAGTTGCCATCCTTGCCCGAAGGGCGCTCATCCCATGACGTCGCGATCGTCGGCGACACGCTGTACGTCGTCGGCGGCTGGAACATGCAGGGAGATGAGGAGACCGTCTGGCACGACACCGCTTGGTCGGTGGACCTGTCGGCCGATCGTCTGGAGTGGCAGCCGGTGACGCCACCGGACTTTCACCGCCGTGCGGTCGCGGCCGCCGCCTGGAACGACAAACTGTACGTGCTCGGCGGCATGCAGGACGAAGGGGGCACGACGACCCGGGTGGCTGTGTACGATCCGGCGACTCAGGAGTGGTCGGAAGGGCCGGCCCTGCTCGGCGGTGGCATGGAGGGCTTCGGCGCGGCGGCCTTCGCCACCGACGGCCGACTGTACGCCACCACGATGTCCGGCGCCGTCCAGCAGCTCGCGGCCGACGGCTCGCAGTGGAAGTTCGTCGGACAGCTGGAGCATCCGCGGTTCTTCCACGAGATGGTGGCGATCGGACCGGGTGAGCTGGTGATCGTCGGCGGCGCCCACATGTCGGTCGGCAAGATCGACGAGCTGGAGCGGCTCGCCGTCCCCGCCACCGCCACAGCGGCGAGGTGACCACGCTGAGTGCGAATGATCAGGAGATCATGCGGCGGACGACCGACTGGACGTTCGCCGCATTTCACAATTGAGCCTGAGAGATGACGATGGTTCGAACGCTGCTCTGCATCGCCCTTGCCTGCTGCGCGTGGACGGAGGCTGCTCTCGGGGACCCGGATGCGGCCTGGCGCGGCTTCCGCGGACCGGTCGATGCCGGTGTCGCCGCGGAACAACTGCGGCCAACCTGGCTGCTTCCGTCATTGGCCCGCGAGCTCGACAGCGAGCGGCTGATCCACCGCCAGTTCGCTCAGGACACGATCGAGACGCTGCTCGACTGCGACCTCGAAGCTGAGACCGGCTATCGCTTCTGGATGACGCCGGACGAGCGCGCACCGGTCCTGCGCCGCGTTCGCGGACTTATCGACGAGCGCCCCGCGGCGCCCGTTGATACAGTCGAATGACGCGCCGGCGCTCCTGACTCGCTGCGCCGCCGTCCTGGGGGCCAATCCCGGATACCAAGGAACACGCCGACCCCGTGCGCCCATCCTCCGCAGCAGCCGCTGGAAGGCCTCACGGGGAACAGCGCACTGAGAATCGCCGACGGAGCAGAGGATCATCGGCACCAGATGTCGGCCTGCAACGGCAGGTGATCGGAGCCGACGTCGGGGCCGATTGCGAGTGTCGTACGGTGCCGCGCCAGGCAGTGATCGATCGGGATCTGCAGGACGCGGCGGCCGGCTGGCCAGGTGGGGAGCAGTCCATTGCCGCGTCGCGGATCACGCAGGCGGCCTGCTGCCAGCAGGCGATCGAATGCCGGTGAGAACGGCGTCACGTTGAGATCGCCGGCGACGATGCAGGAACCGTCCACGGCGTCGGCGAGTCGCCCCAGCTCCGCCAGTTGTAAGTTGCGCAACTGTGTGTTGCGGCTTCCTCCCGGTGGATAGGGATGCGCGGCGATGATCGTCACCGGTGCTCCCTCCAGGTCGATCGCGGCCACGATCGCAGAATTGCTCTCGCTCAGCGGCGCGAACGACTGCTCCCGTATCGGCAGCCGGCTCAGCAGAGCAATGCCGAAGTTGCCGGGACGGGACTGGACGACTCGATGAGGAAACTCGTCATGCAGTGCGGACAGGCGTTGCTCCCAGGCCGGCGTCACTTCGATCGCAACCAGGATGTCGGGTCGCGCATCGCGGACATAGGCGATCAGTCGGTCGGGCGTGGGATTCCCGCTATAGACGTTGGCAGAGACGATGCGGAGCGGGCTTGATGCCAGGACGTCCGGCGTCGCCGAAAAGGGAACATAGGGCCAGAGCGTCCAACCGTTTAGTCCCGCCAGGCAGCATGCGGCCAGCGACCAGCGCCGCCGCCGGAGGACTGTGAGAACAACACCGCACACGGCCAGCACGACGAAGTACTGCAGGCGGAAGTGGCACATCAGTTCGCACGGCCACGCCCGTGCGGCGAAATGGCCGCCGACAGAGAGCACCCCGGCAACGATCACGACCGCGGTGGCTGCGGACGCCAGCGTGCCGACGGCGCAATGGCACAATCGCTGCCGCCGGTTCGTTCGTTTTTTGATCGCGTCGTCCGACGCGGGCGGCAAATCCGGAGATGGTGCAGTGGGCGACTCTGGCATCGAAGTTCCGGACGGTCCGAGACCGGCTTCTTTGTGGGACATCCGGCGTTGTGTTATAGCAGACTCCGCCCGCGCGATGCGGTTGCAGGATTCTCGCTCAGCACACCGCGACGAATTGCTCGAAGTCGAAATGCCTGGTTTTCCTCCCGGTCCGCGCGGCCGCCCGCTCGTCGGTTCGTTGTTCGACCTGCAGCGCGACATCCTGGGATTCATCTCCGGGTCGATCCGCGACTATGGCGACGTCGTCGGCTTCCGGGTGTTCGGCAAGCCGTTCTGCATCCTCGGCCATCCCGACCTGATCGAGCAGGTCCTCGTGCGCGATTCGGCGCTGTTCATCAAGTCGATCGACTATCGCAAGCTGTCAGCCGTGGTGGGGCAGGGGCTGCTCACCAGTGAAGGCGATGTGTGGCGCCGGCAGCGCAAGCTCGCGCAGCCCCTGTTCCACAACGACCGTGTGAAGGCCTACGTCCCGATCTTCGTGCGCCAGGCGGAGCAACTGGCGCAGCAGTGGGATGGACGGAAGGAGACTGATGTTCACGCCGACATGATGCGGCTCACGTTGCGGATCGTCACCGAGTCGCTGTTCCACACCGCGATCGAAGAGGACATCGAAACGGTGGCCGCGTCCCTCACGCTGATCACCGAGGCCTTCATAGGGTTCCCGTTTCCCTATTGGATGCCCTTCCCGCGGCACGTCCGCAGCTGGGGCGCGCTGCGACGGCTCAATCATGTGATCGATCGCATGATCGACCAGCGGCGCGGCAGAAACCCGGCTTCTTCAACCAACCGGGTTTCTGGCGACCCATCGATTTCGGAGGAGGGCGCCGCCGACTTGCTCACGTTGCTCCTCGCCGTGCGCGACGACGAGGGGCAGCCGATGTCGGACCGGCAGTTGCGGGACGAGCTGATCACGGTCTTTCTCGCAGGGCACGAGACGACGGCGATCGCACTCTCATTCGCCTTCTGGCTGATCTCGCGGCATCCCGATGTGGAGCGACGGCTGCGCGAGGAATGGGAGGGCGTCCTTGAGGACCGCACGCTGACCGCTGCCGACCTGCCGCGACTGGAGTACACCCGCGCCGTGCTGCAGGAAACCATGCGCCTCTACACGCCCGCCTGGTTCATCGGCCGGGAATCGACGGTGGCCTACGAGATCGGCGGCTATCGTGTGCCGAAGGGAACGACGTTCTTCCTGTGTCCGTTTGCTCTGCAGCGCGACGCCCGGTTCTTCCCGGAGCCGGAACGGTTCGATCCGGACCGCTGGCGCGAGCAAGACGGAGCCAAGGCCCCGCGCTACGCCTACTTCCCGTTCGGCGCCGGTCCGCGCTCCTGCATCGGAGCGAACTTCGCCATGCTGGAAATGGCGGCCGTCCTGCCCACTCTTCTCCGCGGCCGCAGGCTGAAAACGCAGCAGGACGCAATCGACCTCCTCCCTGCCGTAACGCTGCGGCCGCGGTGGGGGATTCGCGTGCGACTCGCTCACTGATGTTGTTCGACGTGTCGCTCCGCCCCGGAAAACTGCCTCCGCTCCGGTTGGCCCGCGAGACGTGAAGGTTCATTCGGGACGACTCCCGGCGCCGCCACCAGCAACTTACGCAGGTACTTCTGAGCCAATCCGCCGATCTCAGGATCGGTGCTGGCTCGCGGGCCTGCGACGTTCAGAGTGTGGACGTGGTACTTGTTCAGCCAGCGGCGGACGGGAGAGACGGCGCGCGTCGCGGCCAGATCAACGACAAACACCGGGCGATTGTAGGCATGCGTCATCTTATGCGTGTACGCCGTGCCCCGGGTCAGCGGGCCGATCGTGAGAATCAGCGTCGCGTCGGAATCGCGCACGTTCCACGCCGTTCGCTGGGCATAGCGGGACGAAGGAGTATCCCTCAGCGAATAGCGGCGCGGGATGCGGCCGTCCTCGGCCCGCCGCCCCAGCGGGCACCAGCCGCCGATCGGGATCCCCAGTTCCAGCGCCACGTCCAGCGCCGCCCGATCCACCCCGGTCTGTCCGCCGCTGATGATGCGAGTCAGCATGGTCGATCCATCGATCTGCCTGGCGCGCTCCCCTGGCGGGTCACGGCTAAACGTGAAGGGGTCGCCGCTCAACGGAACTGCACGTCACTGCGCCTCCCGGTTATTCCAGCAGGTGGCGACGATGCGGATCAAATCGTAGTCGATGCTGCCGCCAAGTTGATCGAAGATCGGTTTGAGCCGCTCCGCACCAACTTCACCGATGGCGGCTTCGACCTGCGAAACGACGTCGAGCGGCGCCCAGGGAGTGGGGTCGCTGATGCGGTGCTCGCCGAGGTATTGATTCAGGTACCCCACGGTCGTGGAACGGGCCCGGTTCAGCCGGGAGGCCGCTTCATCGATCGACAGCCCCTGCTCGAATAGTGCAAACGCGGCCGGCCCGCTGCCTCTCGGCACACGGGATGCTTCGTCTTCGTCAGCCGTTTCCGGAGGCGCAGGCGAAGTGACATCCCTGGTGAGCGCATGCTCCTGGCAATGGTCGGCGATCGCCTGTATGAACACTGAGCCGAACTCGGCGCACTTCTGGTCGCCGACGCCGTAGACTTCGCGGAATCTCTCAATGCTGGTCGGGCGGCGGCGGGCCATGTCGCGCAGCGCGCGGTCCCCGAAGACGACGTACGGAGGCACGCCCCGCTCCGTCGCGAGTTCCATGCGCAGACTGCGAAGGGCCTCAAACAACGGCTGATCGACGCCCGCCCAGTCATCGGCGGAGTGCTGTTGCCGCGACCTCTTCTCGCGGGTCGACTTGCTGCGCCGCTTCGGCTGCAGAAGCCTCGGCGTCGCTTCTCCGCGCAGGACCTGCCAGCCGGCCGGCGTGATCCTCAGCAGGTTGTACTCACCTTCGCGGATGAGAAACTCCTGGCTGACAAGCTGGCCGATCCAGTTCTTGACGTTGTTCTGGCCCGCGTCGCTGAGCAGGCCGTAGGTGCTGAGCTTATCGTGCCCGTTGCTCAGAATCCGGGCATCGCTGGAGCCGGTGAGTACCTGCGCGGTGTACTCCATTCCAAACCGCTCTCCCTGCCGGTACACGGATGAAAGAATCTTCTGTGCGACGACGAGAGGCTCCGCCACCTGGTCGAGTTCGGCCAGACAGACGTCGCACGCCTGGCCGCAATCCTCGGGGAGCCGCTGGCCGAAGTGCCGGACAAGCAGCTGATGCCGGCAGGCGACGGCGCCGCAATAGTCCGCCATCTGGCGCAGCGAGGCCTTCGCCGTCTCATGCCCGTCGCCCGGCTGTTGATCGATCAGAAACTCCCAGGTGCGGATGTCGTTGCCGCTGTGGAGCAGAACGCACTCCGACTGCAGCCCGTCCCGACCCGCGCGTCCGCTCTCCTGCTGATAATGTTCCAGCGATTTGGGCAGGGCCGCATGGATGACGTAGCGGACGTCGGGCTTGTCGATCCCCATGCCGAAGGCGACTGTCGCGACAATAGTCGCGACGCGGTCCTCGATGAATGCGTCCTGGTTGGCTTTGCGGTCGGCATCGCTCAGCCCCGCGTGGTACGGGAGGGCCTTGTGCCCGACGGCCGTGAGCGTGGCCGCCAGTCCTTCCACGTCTTTGCGGGAGATGCAGTAAATGATGCCGGACTCGCGCGGATGGCGATCGATGATTTCCCGGACCTGGCCGATCAGGTCCGACCGTCGCTCCACGCGATAAGTCAGGTTCGGCCGGTCAAAGCTGCCGACGAGGACCTCGGGGTTCCTCAACCGCAACTGGCCGATGATGTCCTGCCGCACCCGTTCGGTCGCCGTGGCGGTGTAGGCATGCACGCCGACATCGGGGAACTTCTCGCGCAGGATCTTCAGTTCGCGGTAGTGCGGGCGGAAATCGTGTCCCCACATGCTCACGCAGTGCGCTTCATCGACCGCGAAGAACGAGATCCGGGTCGATGTGAACAGATCCAGCAGCCCGGACAGCGACAACCGTTCGGGGGCGACGTACAGCAGCTTGAGCCGACCCTCGCGGAGATCGTCAGTGACCGTCCGTCTCTCGAGCGGCGTGAGACTGCTGTTCAGGCAGGCCGCCCGGATGCCGCACGCCCGCAGCGCATCGATCTGATCCTTCATCAGCGAGATGAGGGGCGAGATGACGATCGCGGTGCCCTCGAGGCAGACCGCGGGAGCCTGGTAGCAGAGCGACTTGCCCCCTCCCGTGGGGAGCACGATCAGCGAGTCGCGGCCGCTGAGCGCCGATTCCATCGCCGGCTGCTGCAGGGGGCGGAACGTATTGTAACCCCAGTACTTCCTGAGCACGTCCAGCAGCTGCTCGGAGGGGCAGATGGGCATGTCAGTCAGCGCGACGTCGGGATCGGGGTGGTCGGCGACAGCCTGCATTGAAACGCATGTACACTATTTCCGCGCGGATTGCAAGTGCCGCTCGTCCCAGTCGGGGGAATCCCGGCCTCCAGCCGCAGCCGGGACTCACGTTCTTCACGATTCTTGCGTAGTATGGTCGCCGCTTCAATTGATTCGCCATCGTCTGCTGTGTTCGATCGCGGCCTGAGAACTTGTTCTTTAGTCGAAGTCACGCGTGGGTCCTGTTCAGAGCACCGACAATTCCACAGAGGACGTGCCCCCGCAGCCTGGGCGCAGGGCCGCGAGTCGCCGATGCGCACTCTCAACTGTGGCGGGACAATCCGGCCGCATTGCACTCTGGATCGTGCTTGCGGTCCTGTCGCTCTCCGGGCTCGCTCCTTGTCGTGCTGCCGACGAAGTTCGCATCGAGTCGGTGCAGGTCGGCTTGCAGGGGCACCTGAAGGTCGGACGCTGGACCTCGGTGCGTGTGATCGTCAGCGGTCCGGCTGATCGCGAAGTGGCACCGGCGATTGTTGCGCCGGATCCGGACGGCAGCGCGACAACCTGGCCGCTTCCCTCCGTCACGCTCAACGGCGACCAGCCGGTGGAATCGGTCGGCGTTTTCCAGGTCGGACGAATGACGGGAGCGTTACGGATCGAAGCGGAGGGTTCCGTCCTCTCCATTCCACTGCAGCCGCGCGGAACGACCCGGGACGAAGGGGCCGTCCAGTCGGATCGCCAGTCGGTCACATACGTTGGCGTGCTTGGGCCGGCCGCTGGATTCGAGCAGGCGTTCTCTGCTGATGTCGGCGATGTGGCCGGTTCGCGCGTCATCCGGTTTGAGGACCCGTCCGAGCTCCCCTCGTCCATTGAGGCCTATGACGCGCTGAACGTGCTGGTGCTCTCTCAGAGATTCGACCTGGATCAGGATCGGAACGCAGCGCTGGCGGGTTGGGTGAGTCACGGAGGGCACCTTGTACTGACGTTCGGTACGGCGCCGGATGCATACGCGGGCAGTTCCGTCGCCGCTTGGACGCCCGTCACGGCGGAGGGGTCGGTCAACGTCAGCGATGTCGCTTCTCTTGCGGACCGGGTGATCGGCTCCCCGCCGCTTGCGGCCGGTCGCGGGATTCCCGGCGTGCGCATCGCCGCTCCCGAAGGCATTGAACTCGCAGGGAGCCTGCGCGGTCCCCTGATCGTCCGCTCGGCATACGGCCTCGGCCGGGTGACGGCCTTCGCTCTCGACTGGACACAGCCGCCGCTCAGCACGTGGAAGGGCCTGCCGGGACTATGCCGTTATCTGGCGGATGCGGAAGCGTCGCGGGCACGATCGGAGGGGCCGTCGGGCTCGCAGCTGCGGCCCACCGGTGTCTCCGAACTGGCGACACAACTGTCAGGACAGCTGGACCACTTCCCGCAGGTGGAGCGTCCTTCCTACTGGACTGTGATCGGACTGGCCGTGGCGTTCCTGTTGCTGGTCGGTCCGCTGGACTACCTGCTGGTGCACCGGCTCCTCAGGCAGCCGCGGCTCACGTGGCTAACGCTCCCCGCCTGGGTCGCGATCGCGGCCCTCAGCGGGAATGCGGTGGCGAACCAGATGAATCCCACGGAGCGCCATGCCAATCAGGTCACTCTGCTGGACGCTGACGGCGAGACCGGGCTGCTGCGCGTGCAGTCGTGGATGACTGTCTATAGTCCCGCCCCGCGACGCTATGAAGTGGCCGCCGAAGTAGTCGACTGGGGCGTTGGCTTCGAGGCGGCGCCCAGGTCTCCCGTCGTGACCTGGGCCGGAATCCCCGAGTCCGGCTTTCGGGGGATGTACCGTGCCGGAGGGTTGGACCTGGCGAACGCTCCCTATTCGATCGGACCGGACCGGGACCGTATCGACAACCTGCCGATCGGCTACGCATCATCCAAGGCCGTGCAGGCCGAATGGCGGTCGTCGGCACAGTTCATCGTCAGATCCGATCTGCAGGACGACGGCTCGGGCCGCCTGCAAGGGACGCTCACCCACGACCTGCCGGTTGGAATCACGGATTACTGCCTGGCATACCGGAATCTGGCTTATGTGCCGCGAGCGACGGCCATCAACGGCCGGGCGCCCTCGCTCCCGCCTGGTCTGGCCTGGAATCCTGCCGAGTCGCTGCAGCCCCGCATCCTCGACCGCTATCTGAAAGGAATCACCTACCGGTACGTGGAGGACGAGAAGCGGAAAGGGCACGAGGGCGTTCCCAACCAGCGGGATTACGATCCGCTGGGGCTCGATTCCCTTGCCTGGGCCCGCGTGCTCACTTTCCACGATGTGACGGGAGGGCCCCAATACACCACGCTCAGCAATCACGCCCTGGCGGAGAGCGACCTGTCCCGGTTGCTTGGCCTCAACCGGGCCGTGCTCTTCGGGCGGATCGAGTCCCCCGCTGTCACCTATGCCGTGGACGGCGAAGAAGCCTCACCGGAACGGCAATGGACGTTCGTCCGGCTTGTGCTCCCGGTGCGGCCGGCCGATGCGGAGTCGCGGTGACGTACGCCGGCGCAAACCCCTCGCTTCAGGAATAACGGCACATCAATCGGTTATCCACGTGATTGAAACTCGCAAGCTCACGAAGCGCTACGGCAACCTGATCGCCGCCAATGAGATTAATCTCAATCTGGCGGAGGGAGACGTCTTCGGCTTCATCGGTCCCAACGGGTCCGGAAAGACGACGACGATGCGGATGATTGCGACTCTGCTCAGCCCCGACTACGGAGAGTGCTACGTCTGCGGTAAGTCCATCTACACCCACCCGCAGGAGATCCGCCGTCTCGTCGGCTTCATGCCGGACTTCTTCGGCGTGTACGACGACATGACCGTGCTGGAGTACCTGGAGTTCTTCGCCTCGACCTATCGCATCAACGGCTCGACGCGCCGTAAGGTCTGCGAAGAAAAGCTGGAACTCGTAGACATGTCGTTCAAGCGGGACGCCATGGTAAATCAGCTCTCCCGCGGCCAGACGCAGCGCATCGGTCTCGCCCGCACGCTCCTGCACGATCCCCAGGTGCTGCTGCTGGATGAGCCCGCCAGCGGCCTCGATCCCCGCGCCCGCATCGAGATTCGTAGTCTCCTCAAGCGGCTGGGTGAATTGAACAAGACGATCATCGTCTCCAGTCACATCCTCCCCGAACTGGCGGACGTCTGCACGCGCGTTGGCATCATCGAGGCCGGCGTGATGCAGGTGGACGCCTATGTCGACGAGGTGATGCGTCAGGCGCGAAGGGCCATCCTGCTGCATATCCAGGTGACGGAAAACCATGAGTCAGCCGCGAAGCTGCTGGAGCAGATGGACGAGTCCGCGTCCGTCAGCATGAAGGGGCAGACGATCATCGCCACTCTGAAACCGGGAGTGGAGGACTACAGTTCGTTCCCCTCCGCGCTGCTCGAGAATGGCTACCGCCTGAAGCTGTTCCGCGAGGAGGACGTCAACCTGGAGACGGCCTTCATGGAGCTCACCAAGGGCAAGCAGCAGTAGGCGAACCTTCGGGCGTCCGCCAGAAGCCCGTCGTGCTCGCGAACCGTCCGCGCTGAGCGCTGGTAGTACGGACGTGTTGTTGGACGGAATTCGCGATTGCTGTCCGCGTTGAGCTGCGCCGGTCCTGCGGGTGCCTCGGAGGAAGGACCGCAACCGTTCATCGGACACCGAGATTCTGCAGGCTTTCTCCGGAAACGCGCAACGTGTGGCAGTCGGACTGGGCTGGCTCTCCCGGACGCAGGGGACTTTCCTCATGCGGTATGGGGATTGCCATCGGATTCTGCCGCGGCGGTTGCTGAGCGTCCGTTCGGGACGCCGCCCCGCGAGATTCGCCGACCCTGAGAATCGGGAAAACACCGATGCGCCTCATACTGTTGATCGTGGTAATCTTGCTCCTCCTTGGCGCGCTGCCGGCGTGGCCGCACAGCAGAGGATGGGGCTACGCTCCCGTGGGTGGATTGGGATTGGTCCTGCTCATCCTCATCGTGCTGATCCTGCTCGGCATTCTGTAGCCACCCGGACTTCGGATGATCCCTCACGTCGCGCCCGGGCGCACAGGAACAGGTTGTTCACGGAACCCGCTGAACGAACGGACTGACTCAAGACATGCCGACACTGCTGACTGCGCCGCGTCGCGATCGCCGACGCACCGACCAGGGTCCCCCTTCATCAACCCGCATTGATCCTCGCGATGCCAATCCCGTCGATGTCGCACTGACAAGAAAGATTCAGGAGCGGCTGCGGCAGTCGCCGTACCGCCGGCTGCATCTGGTTTCCACAGACGTCCGCAACGGCGTCGCCGTCCTGGAAGGGCGCGTCCCCAGCTTTCATGTCAAGCAGGTAGCCTACTGCCTGCTGGCGAATCTCGACGGCCTGAGGCGGATCGATGACCGGATGGAAGTCGCAGACTGCTGAAGCGGCTGCGACCGCACGTGATCACGTTGCCGTTTCGAAAGGCGTTCTGAGCTTCATTTGGCTCGGAGCGCCTGTTCTTTCTCCGGCGTCGGGGTTTCGCTGGTTTCCTGAACGTATTCCGCGCCCAGGAACATCACGATCACCGCGTAGTAGCACCACAGCAGGATCGCGATGAAGGCCCCGACAACGCCGTACGCGCTGCTGTACTTCTGGCCGATCACCACCGACGCCAGCACCGCGCGCCCCAGCTCCCACGCGGCAGCGGCGAACAGCCCGCCGCGCAACGCGGCCCTCCAGGCCACGGGCTTTCGCGGCAGCCAGCGGTACAGGAGCGTCATCAGGGCCGCGTTGAGCACGATCGTCACCAGAAACCGCACCAGCGGAACCAGCCGGCGGAAACCGGACCAGACCTCGGACGAATACTCCCCGATCCCGCTCACGATCAGTCCGGCGACAAACACCGCCACGACCAGCACCGCCAGCACCAGCAGCATCAGGAACGCGATGCCGCGTTCCCACAGTGCCAGTTTCAGTCCGGCAATTAGCCCCTTGCGGTCGCGCGCCGGCATTTCCCACATCCGGTCAAAGGCGCGTTCAAATTGCACGAACGCCGCGATCGCAATCAGGATCACGCCCAGCACTCCGATGCGGCCTCCCACGGCCGACTGATCCTGGACCTGTCCCAGCAGCTGCCGGACGTACTCCTCAACCTCCGGCGAAGCGTGCTCGCCGACAGTCTCGAGGACCTGCTGTTCCGCGTTGCGGCCGACCTCCGTGCTGCCCAGCAGCCACCCCAGGATGGAAATCAGGATCAGCAGCATGGGGAACAGTGAGAGGCCGAGATAATACGCTACGGCGGCCGCCATCAGCGTCCCGTCATCCTTCTGAAAGCGCCGGTACGCTCCCCACAGTTCTCCGCCCCGCTGTCTCACCCATCTCCATGCCGCGGTCTGCTGGACTTTTTCTGGCGGGGATGGAGCGTCCATAAGACTGAAGACTGTCACTGGCCCGATGCGCCGCTATTCACCGAGCAGCGTGCCGACCGGACGGGTCCGCTCGAACTGGTCAAAGCCGATCTTGAGCATCGCAAGAATGGGGACGGCCAGCAACGCCCCGACGATGCCCCACATCCAGGCCCAGAACGTGAGTGACAGGAACACCATCACCGGGTTCAGGCTCATCGACCGCCCCAGCAGCGTCGGTGTGACGAAGTTTCCCTCGAGAGCCGTCAGGCTGAAGTACACCGCCGGCACCAGCGCCGCATAGCCCATCGAGTCGAACGAGAGCACGGCGACGAGAAAGACGACCAATGTGCCCACCATCGCACCCAGGTAGGGGACGAAATTCAGCAGCGTCGCCATGACGCCCCAAAGCGCCGGGTTCGGCATGCCCAGTGCCCACATGGCCAGTCCCTCGCAGATCCCCAGACCCACGTTGATGCAGGTAACGGTGGAGAGGTACGACGAAATGCCGCGTTCCACCTTGTAGACCAACTCGACGACGTTGCGCTTCTCGCGCATCGACGGCAGGATATGCAGCACGTTATTGATCAACGTGTCGCCGGCGCTCAGCAGGAAAAACGACAGCACGAGAGTCAGCACAATGCTCCCCACAATCGTCCCTGCGGACCCCAGCGCCTGGAGTCCGGTGATCAGTCGCGGCTGCTTCACTTCGACCGCCACGGGTTCCTCGACTTCCAGTTCCCCGTCCATCGCGCCTTTGTTCCCGTCCAATTGGCTCCCCAGGTCCGCCGGTGTGCTCGGTGTGGGATCGGGCTCGCTATTGCCTGAAGCCGCGTCAGCAGCCGCCTTGCCGCTGGCCAGGTCTTCCAGCTTCTCCGAGGCGACCTGGAGTTTCGTCAATTGCTCCCGGACTTCGCCCAGCCGGTTAGCGACCTCCCGTAAGTCGTCGGGAGCGCCTTCGACCCATTTCTGGGCCGGGACAGCAAGGTAAGAGGCTCCCGCCAGGGCCACCCCCACCAGCGAGAATATGATCAGTCCCGCAGAGACAAACAGGGGAACCCCGCGGCGTTTCAACAGCCGCACCGACGGCCGGAAAGTCAGCGTGAGGATTACGGCGAGCGCCATCGGCATCAGAATGGCGCGGGCGAAGTAGAAGGCTGTCAACACCGCCAGCACGGCGAGTGTTGTGAGGGCGATGGACTGCCGCTCCTCAATGGTCGCGCTGCGCAGCCGCTCCCGACGACGTTTGCGTCGCCACTTCTCGCGCGCCGAACGGGATCGCTCTCCCGCGGAGCAATCGGCCGGACCTTTCGGAGCCCCCTCAGCAACAACGCCGCTCTGATCCGACGCTTGCTCATCCTGCTCGCTGGCAGCCCTCCCTGCCGCGAGCGCCGCCGTCGCCGCCTGGTCGGCTCTCTTGTCCGATCCCGGGTCGTCGTCGACGCCGCTGGACGGCCGGTGCGGAGAAGCAGCGGAGGGAGATGCGACCGTCATTGACGAACCTTCACGCTCGGGCCTGATGACGCGCGCACTCCCTCCGTGCGATTCCTCGCTTACCACGGCTTCAGCTTCCAGCCGAGCACGAACCCGATGCCGAAGCACCAGAGCGCCGCCACGTCCGGCTTCTCCCGGGCATAGGTCTTGAGATAGGTGACGATGTCGTCGGCCGGCCGCATCGTTTCGGTTGGACTGCGGGGAACATTGCGAACGTTCTTCGTGGTCGCGGGACTCTGGCTCATCGACGTCTCCATTACGTGGGATAGATTTGGTGGAACAGTCTCAATCCGTCCCGGTGTGCAGACGGACTGCTCGCCGGGATCGTGGTCACTCAAATCGGGAGCGCGAATAGGGATAGCCGTATTCGGCACGCGGATCGACACGGCCGTGCGGCTTGAGGGCTCGCTTCAGCCATTGCAGCGTTTCGGTCAGCTCCTCTTTCGAACGGCTCAGCGTTCCCGCCGCCGCCATCAGTTTCTTCCAGCCCGCGTACCCCAGTCCACCGCCGACGACGAGTCCCGCCAGGGCGGCGACCGCATAGGCGCCGCTCGCCGGCCAGCCGGCGAATTCGATCAGCACATGCGCGCCCGCGAACAGGAGCACCGGGATGCAGCCCAGCAACAGGACCAGTCCTGCCAGCAGGAATCCGATTGCCGGCCCTGAACGGGACTTGGCGTCGCGCAGGTCCACAGCCAGCAGCCGCACCTGTAATTCGACTAGGGACGTCACGTCGTGCGCGAAACCAGAGAAATTCTCTCCCAGTTCGGAGGCGCCGTTGGACGAACCGTTTCTTATTTGCGCTTGATAAGCCATCCGACCATCGCTCCCAGTAGCAGGGCGGACGAAACACACACCACCGGGTGGCGGGCGATCCACTGCTCAACGCCCGATAAATCGGTCCAACCTGACCGCTCATGCTCAGGGCCGGGCGCGCCGGATGTCCGCGCGGGCGGAATCCTGGCCGAGAACAATGTGGGTGTGGAGTTGCCGATCATAGGGTTGAGGCCTCCTGAGGAGGTTTGTCCGCGGCTGTTTCACCAAACAGCTTTCCCATTTTCTGGCCAAGGTAGGCCGTGCCGGCACGCAACATCACGTTGCCGGTCATTGTCAGCAGGGTGTCCATGAAGCTGGTCTTCTGAGCCGCCTGGGGCTTGGACTCCACCACCAGGTGGTTCTTCTTTGCGAGCGTCTCCAGCGTTTTGGCATCGGGCGACATGATCTCCAGCCGCCGCGGCACCGCCATGTACCCCAATGCACCGGCGACCCCCAGAGCTGCCCAGGGGAACCGTCGCACGTAGTACCGCCAGTCCGCCAGTTCACGCGCGCCGCCGCGAACGGCGATCGCTTCATCCAGCAGGCGCCCGCGAGTCCGCGCCAGCTCCGCCCGGATTTCCTCCGCGCTGGTCTGTCCGTTCTTCACGATCGCCCCCTCTCTCGGAAATCTCCCGTTCATTGATCCTGCCGGTCGCAGGCCGCCGAACAAATGACGTTGACTCGGAAGAGCTCAGTCGAATCGCCGCGGCTGACCATCCAGCTTGGCCGACTTCGCACTAGCGGAGCTGACGCTGAACGGAGCTTGGCAGGATGTCGTAAATCGAATCCAGCACACGCTGGCCAAGATGCTCGGCCGTCGCCTGCCGCTGGAATCCCAGCGGACGCGAGAGCGATGCGCCGATCGCGGCCCCCAGGCCGATTCCAATGGCGAACGCTCCCAGCGTCCATGTCAGCGGATACTCATTGACCGAGTCTTCGCAGGCCGCCGTGCAGCGGGCCAGGGCGGATTCGGCTTCCATCTGATCCTCATGTGCCGAAACGCGGTTATAGGATCCAGCCACCATGGTGCACTCCTGTTAGAACGCTGTCCGAAGCGCGCGGGATGCCGCCGCCCTCGACAGTCGGACTCCTGATTCTCCCGTGCCGCACGAGCGCGCGTCGGGACGGGCCGCCGCGGCCTACCGCGACGACTTGAGGACGAGACCCGTGATCACTCCGGCGATCAACCCGGCGCCGAACGCCACGCCGATCGATTCCATTGGATTGCGGCGGACCATCTCCTGCGCTTCGTGGATGCCGGTATTCACTCCCGCCGACATTTGATCGTAGCCGCGACGCGCCGCTTCGCGCGCCTGCTCGCTGTATTCGCGGGCCGCCGCTCGGGCCTGTTCGGCATAGTCTTTCGCCGTGTCCACAGCCTCCTGCACCATCGTGCCGCCGGAATGTGCGGCGTGATCGAGAAACTCCTCAATCTCCCGCCGGCTCTGCCCAGTCCGCTGCTGGATCAGGCCGATCAATTGATTCGTGTTTCCCTTGGCCTGCTGCAGTTCATCGTCGGTCAGGCCTCCCCAGCGCTCCTGGATTTGACCTTTGATTTCAGTCCACTGGCCTTCGAGTTCCTGTCGAGTGATCATGAGTCAGGCTCCTGTCTGTTCGAGCGTTGCCGCGTCCAATCGCGGCGAGGTTCGACTCAGCGAGTCCGCAAACGACGCGCCATTCTGGGAAAGTCCCGGCCAGCATATCCTGTCCGATTCGCTTGGGTGCGCCAGGATGCTTCTCCGCTGCTGAATTCCGCGGGCATTCCGAGGACGCATCGAATTACGTTCTCCACAGATATCCGGTGCATTCACCCTTGCCCGCATCGGTGTGAAGCAGGGGAACCAGTCAGGGTGATTGCTGACCGATCAACGACAGCCTGGCGCAGAAATGTTCAGCGGTCCACTCTCTTGCCCTCATGGGAACTGGGCGTACGATCGAGTCTCATGGCGGCGGGAATTCGGTCGCTATAGCCGCTGCGACTGCCGCGACGAATGGGCCCGCCACAGGTGACGGCAGCAACACGACCTCGCCGAGGTCTCTGGCCGCCACAATCAGTTATGACGGGAGCTGGCGATGCGCGTATGGCCGGGGCGACCCTATCCGCTCGGTGCAACTTGGGACGGGAACGGCGTGAACTTCGCCCTGTTTTCGGAGAACGCCGAGGCCGTTGAACTCTGCCTGTTCGATGCAGCCGATGCGCAGCAGGAGACCACTCGCATTCGCCTCACTGAGCGGAAAGACATGGTCTGGCACTGTTACCTGCCGGACGCCAGGCCGGGACAGCTCTACGGCTACCGCGTGCACGGACCCCACGACCCGGCGCACGGGCATCGCTTTAATCCGCACAAGATCCTGCTCGATCCGTACGCCAAGTCGATCGGACGCGATGTGCAGTGGGACGATTCGTTGTTCGGATACAGGATCGGCGATCCCGCCGCGGACCTGTCCATGGACGAACGGGACAGCGCCCCGTTCGCGCCGCTCGGCATCGTGGTGGACACCGCCTTCACCTGGGGAGACGACCGCCCCCCCCGCACTCCGTGGCACGAAACCATCATTTACGAGGCCCACGTCAAGGGCTTCACCATGCAGCATCCCGACGTGCCGGAAGGGCAGCGCGGCACGTACGCGGGACTGGCGTCGGAGGCGGCCATCGAGCATCTCACGACCCTGGGGATCACCGCGATCGAGCTCCTTCCGGTCTTCCACTTCCTGAACGACCGGCATCTCGTCGACACCGGGCGCACCAACTACTGGGGCTACAACACGCTGGCCTACTTCGCCCCCGAGACTCGCTACTCTTCCGTCGGCAGCTCCGACGCGACAATCCGCGAGTTCAAGTCGATGGTCCGCGCGCTTCACAATGCGGGCATCGAGGTGATCCTCGACGTGGTCTACAACCACACCTGCGAAGGGAACCAGCTGGGCCCCACCTTCTCCTGGCGCGGCATCGACAACGCCGCCTATTACCGATTAGCTCCCGACCCCCGCTACTACATGGACTTCACAGGCTGCGGCAACACGTTCCGCATGCAGCAGCCGCGCGTCCTGCAGCTCATCATGGACAGCCTGCGCTACTGGGTCACCGAGATGCATGTGGACGGGTTCCGCTTCGATCTCGCCAGCACGCTCGCCCGCGAACTGTACGAAGTCGACCGGCTGGGAGCCTTCTTCGACATCATCCATCAGGACCCGATCCTCTCGCAGGTCAAGCTGATCGCCGAGCCGTGGGACCTGGGAAGCGGGGGCTACCAGGTGGGCAACTTCCCGTCCCTGTGGTCTGAATGGAACGGCAAGTATCGAGACAACGTCCGCCGGTTCTGGAAAGGGGACGGCGGCACAGTCAGCGAGTTTGCCACGCGGCTGTGCGGGTCGGCCGATCTGTACGAGTGGAGCAGCCGCCGGCCGTACGCCAGCGTGAACTTCATCACCTGCCACGACGGTTTCACGCTCAACGACCTCGTCAGTTACAACCACAAGCACAACGAGGCCAACGGAGAGAACAACCGCGACGGTTCCGACGACAACATGAGCTGGAACTGCGGCGCCGAAGGAACCACCGACGATGCGGGGATCATCACCCTCCGCGAGCGGCAGAAGCGAAACTTTCTGGCGACGCTCTTCTTTTCACAGGGCGTGCCGATGCTGCTCGCGGGAGACGAGTTCGGCAACACGCAGTTCGGCAACAATAACACCTACTGCCACGACTCGGAATTGACCTGGCTCGACTGGAACCATGATGAGCGCGACCGGGCCCTGCTGGCGTTCGCGCAGACGGTGATCGCCGTCCGCAAGCTGAACCCCGTGTTCCAGCGGCAGAAGTTCTTTCAGGGCCGCGCGCTCCGCGACCACGAGAAGGCCGATATTCGCTGGTTCAACTCCAACGGCGACGAGATGACTGACGAAGACTGGAATGCCGGGTTCGTCCGCTGTCTCGGCCTGTATCTCGACGGCAACATGATCGGCGAGATCGACGAACAGGGCGAGCCGATCGTCGGCGAGAGCGTCCTGCTGCTCCTCAATGCGCACCACGAGGAAATCCCGTTCACGCTCCCCACGCTCGCGAAACAGGACGTCTGGACCCCGCTGCTCGACACCGATGAACTGCCGGAGACTGGCGAAAGCCTGGCCTGCGGCTCCCGCTACGCACTCGGCGCCCGATCAGTCGCGCTGCTCCGCCGCGACGGCCACAAGCGCGAGAAACCCGAAACGCCGTCGATTGACTACGTCTCCCCGGAAGTCGCCGCCGCTGTCAACATTCTGCAGGCGGAGCCCCCGCCGCGAGAGTCCGCCGGCAGCCGCCCGTCTGCGGATTCGTGACCGCCACCGAGCCGTAGCTGAACTCGTGAGAATTCAGCCTGCACGGCGCCCTGACGCCTCACGCATCCACAGCGACGCTGCCGATCGAGCCGGTCACCGGGTTTCTCCGATGGCCCAATCGCATTGGGGCGTGTTCACTACGTCCAGCGGGTTGAGACGCACGGGCGATCCCATTACGTTGTGTTGGCCCAATTCAACCTCGATCGCGGCCGTCTCTGCGATCGCTCGATCCCGTGCTCGCGGCCGGACATCTCCACTCCTGCAGATTGATTTATGACCGAATCCGATCTCGCAGCGACCTGGTACAAGGACGCGATCATCTATCAACTGCACGTCCGCGCCTATCACGACACCAACGGCGATGGCATCGGCGATCTGGCCGGACTGATCGAGAAGCTGGACTACATCCGCGACCTGGGCGTCACGGCGATCTGGCTGCTCCCGTTCTATCCCTCGCCGCTGCGGGACGACGGCTACGACATCGCCGACTACCGGTCGATCAACCCCAGCTACGGGGACCTGGCCGACTTCAAGCGGCTGCTGCGCGAAGCGCACCGCCGCGACCTGCGCGTGATCACCGAACTGGTCGTCAACCACACCTCCGATCAGCATGAGTGGTTTCAGAAGGCACGCAGCTCGCCCCCCGGCAGCCGCTGGCGCGACTTTTACGTCTGGTCCGACGACGATACGAAGTACTCCGACACCCGGATCATCTTCCGCGACTTCGAAACGTCGAACTGGGAGTGGGACCCCGTCGCCGAATCGTACTACTGGCACCGGTTCTACAAACATCAGCCCGACCTGAACTTCGACAACCCGGAAGTCCGCGAGGCCGTTCTGAAGGTGCTCGATTTCTGGGCCGAGATGGGAGTCGACGGCTTCCGGCTCGATGCGGTCCCCTACCTCATCGAGCGGGAGGGGACCACCTGCGAGAACCTCACCGAGACGCACGACGTCCTCAAGGGGGTCCGCCGGCACCTCGACCGCAAGCATCCCAACCGCATGCTGCTCGCGGAGGCCAACCAATGGCCGGAAGACGCCGCCGCCTACTTCGGCGAAGGGGACGAATGTCACATGAACTTCCACTTCCCGCTGATGCCGCGCCTGTTTATGGCGCTACAGCAGGAAGACCGGTTTCCGATCATCGACATCCTGGAGCAGACCCCCGACATCCCCGACAACTGCCAGTGGGGCATCTTCCTGCGGAACCATGACGAGCTCACCCTCGAAATGGTCACCGACGAGGAGCGGGACTACATGTACCGCGCCTACGCCGCCGACCCGCGGGCCCGCATCAATCTGGGCATCCGCCGCCGGCTGGCGCCGCTGCTCGGCAACAATCGCCGCAAGATCGAACTGCTCAACGGCCTGCTGCTCTCCCTCCCCGGCACTCCCGTCATCTACTACGGGGACGAGATCGGCATGGGAGATAACATTTATCTGGGCGACCGTGACGGAGTGCGCACGCCGATGCAGTGGAGTCCGGATCGCAACGCCGGCTTCTCCCGCAGCAACCCGCAGCGGCTGTATCTCCCCTGCATCACCGATCCCGAGTTCCACTTCGCCACCGTCAACGTCGAGGCCCAGGAAAACAATCCGACCTCCATGCTCTGGTGGATGCGGCGGATCATCGCGCTCCGCAAGCGCTACCGGGTGTTCGGACGTGGGACCATCGAGTTCCTGTTTCCGGACAATCCCAAGGTGCTGGCGTTTCTGCGGCGGCACGAAAACGAGACGGCGCTCGTGGTGGCGAACCTGTCCCGTTTCAGCCAGTACCTGGAGCTGGATCTCTCGAGGTACCACGCAATGGTGCCGGTTGAGATGTTCGGCCAGACCCGCTTCCCCGCCATCGGCACGCTGCCGTATCTGCTCACGCTCAGCCCGCACTCGTTTTACTGGTTCATTTTGCAGCCTCAGGTCTGCGAACTGCCCAACGCTGTGGAAGCGCGGCTCCCTCCAGTCAAAGCGTCCGGGCGATTCGCCGATCTCTTCGCCGGGAAATCGCGGAAGGCCGTGGAGCAGGCCCTCGCCGAGTTCGCACGCCGCGAGCCCCGCTATGACGAACGCACAATCCAGGCGGTCTCGCTGCTGGACACGATCCCCCTGGATCAGAATGGCGACGTCTCCACTGTTCTGGCGATCTGCCGCATCACGCTCTCGTCGGGCGATCCCGAGCAGCTCGTCATCCCGCTCCGCTGGTTCCGCGGTGAACTCGCCGAACGGCTGCTGGTGGAGCATCCGGAGCGGGTCGTGATGCGCGTCCTCGTCGGCGAGGCGGCCGATCCGCACATTGTCCTTGACGCCACTCGCGAGCCGCAGATGTGCGAAGGCTGGCTGGAGCTGGTCCTCAGGCAACGGACGCTCAAAGGGAGCCGCATCAAGGTCTCGGGCCATCTGACAAAAGCGGGCGTGCAGTTGCAGAAGTCCATCGGGCCGGACGTGCAGTCCTTCTGCGAAGCCGGTCTGGCGGGCCGCGTGCTGGAGCGGCGGCATCGCACCTCTGTGGATGACCAGGCGGGGACCGCATCCGACGACGGACTGTCTTCGGACCTCGCGTACGGCGAGAAACTGGCGCTGCGGTTGTACCGGCATGTGAACCAGGGCGTGGCGCCCGACCTGGAGTTGAGCCGCTTCCTCACCCAGCGGGCCCGCTTCCCGCACGTCACCAACCTGCTCGGCGCAATCGAACTGCACGACGATGACCGCGAGCCCGGCACACTGGCCTTGTTGCGGGAACAGGTCCGGCATGAGGGAACCGCCTGGGAGTACGCGCTTGATGAACTCGGTCGTTATATCGAACGGATCCTGCTGCCGGACGAGTCACAACATCAGACGCTCCCCCCCGGCGGCAATCCGCTGCTGGAATCCACGCAGATCGACCCCGCGGCGCTGGCCTATGAGCGGATCGGGCCCTGGCTGCAGTCGGCCGAACTGATTGGTCAGCGCACCGCCGAGTTGCATATCGCACTCGCCTCCAATCGCGACGACAAACAGTTCGCCCCGGAGGCATTCACCTCGTTCTATCAGCGCGGCCTCTACCAGTCCGTCCGCAAGATCGTGCGGCAGGCGCTGCAGGCCTTGCATCGACAGGTGCGCGATCTGGATCTCGCCATCCGTCCGCACGCCGAGGAGGTGCTGCACAGCGAGCCCGATATCCTGATGTTGCTGCAGTCCGCCAAGGAGATCCGCATCCGCACGCTGCGCATTCGCTGCCACGGGGCTTACGGGCTGGAGCACCTCTTGTATACGGGGCGCGACTTCGTCGTCGCCGACCTGGCTGGGGACCCAAACCAGTCGCTGGGAGAGCGGCGGATCAAGCGGGCGCCGTTGCTCGATGCAGCCGGAATGATCCACTCGCTGTGTCGCGCCTCACAGGCCGCGTTGTGGGGCGAGGTTTCGGGCATCGGCACGACCGGCGCCGCCTCTGTTCTGAGGCAATGGGTCTCCTATTGGCACAATGCGAGCGGCAGCGCCTTCCTCAAGCGGTATCTCGATGTCCTGAAGCCGACCGACCTCCTCCCCGAGGATCCGGCCCACGTACGTATCCTGCTGCGGACATTTTGCGTCGAGCGCGGCTGCCGCGAAATCCTGACGCAGTCTCAGCATCCCGGCCCCGGACTGAAGATCGCCCTGACGGCCCTGCTGGAACTGCTGAAGATCGCCGCCATTCCCACCGAAGCCCCACCCGAGCCTCCCCCGATTGACGAAGAGGAGTGAGAAATAATGCTGTCCACTCGCCCCGCGAGTGGACCGTTTCAGCGATCGATCGCGACTCGCTGTCGACCGAATCGAGGCCACACCTGTGCGACTCGCGGAGCGAGTTGCCTGCATTGGAACGTCGGCATGATCGACCTCCCCATCCTGACGAAGCTGGCTCGCTGGCACGGCGTGCTGCCGCTGTACTACGACGTCGCGCGGCAGCCTGTCTCCGCCTCGCCCGAGGGACTGCTGCGCACTCTGCACGCTCTGGGCGTCGACGTTCACAACGATTCCGAGGCCGCCGCCGCACTTCGTGAACGTCGGGAGGAACTGTGGCGGCGACCGCTCGAACCCGTCTCCGTCGCCTGGGAGGGACAGCCGCAGATCGCGCTGCGCGTGCCGTCCCGCGATACCGGCGGAGCCTACGAATGCGAGCTGACCGCCGAAGACGGCAGCCGGCAGACATGGTCCGGCCAACTCGACCGGCTGACCGAACGCGGTCGCCGCACGTTGGAAGGAGTCGAGTACACCGTTCGTCAACTCGACGCTCCGACACCTCTGCCCACCGGGTATCACCGGCTCAGCATTCAGCTGCCGCATCAGCGTGCGGAGACGATGATCATCTCAGCGCCGGCGCAGGCGTGGCAGCGACCGTTGCTTGGAGAGCATCGCCATTGGGGGGTCTTCCTGCCGCTGTACGCCCTGCATCGCGAGCGTAGCTGGGGGGGCGGAGACTTTTCCGATCTGGCGGCCCTCACCGACTGGGTGGCCGACCGCGGCGGCAGCCTGGTGGCGACTCTCCCCATGCTCGCCTGGCTGGCCGAAGTCAGCGACGACCCCAGCCCTTACTCCCCCGCCAGCCGGCTGTTCTGGAACGAAGTCTATCTCGACGTCACCCGCGTCCCTGAGTTCCAGTCCTGCCGCGCCGCCCAGGATCTCGTGCAGTCCAGCGATGTCCAGCAGGAACTTGCGGCACTGCGCAGTGCGAGCACGGTGGACTACCGCCGGCAGATGGAGCTCAAAACGCGTGTGTTAGGGGTCCTCTCAGAGTCCTTCTTTCAGCAGTCGTCACCGCGGCGGGAGGAGTTCGAGCAGTATCTGCAGTCCCGTCCCGAACTGGATTCATTCGCGCGCTTCCGCGCCGTCGGCGAGCGGCAGGGGGCCGTGTGGCATCTCTGGCCCGAGAGGCTGCAGCAGGGGGCCATCCAGCCCGACGATTTCGACGAGGCCGACCGGCTGCGGCATGCGTACACGCAATGGCAGGTCGAACAGCAGTTGCAGGCGCTGGCGGCCGAGACGCGTGATCGCGGCCTGCTCTGGTATCTCGACTTTCCTCTGGGGGTGAACAGCGCCGGCTACGACGTCTGGAGCCGCCGCGACCTCTTCGCGACCAAAGCCTCCGGCGGTGCGCCGCCCGATTCCTTCTTTACCAAGGGACAGGATTGGGGTTTCCCGCCCCTCCATCCCGAGCACTTGCGGCAGGACGGGTACCGTTACCTAATCCAGTCGCTGCGGCAGCATCTCAAGTACGCGCGGCTGCTGCGGATCGATCACGTCATGGGGCTGCATCGGCTGTACTGGGTGCCGCACGGGCTGGAAGCCCGCGACGGCGCGTACGTCCGCTACAACACGCAGGAGATGTTCGCGATTCTCGTCGTCGAGTCGCACCGCTATCAGGCCCAGATCGTCGGCGAGAATCTCGGCACCGTCCCGGCTGCAGTCGACGATACCATGCAGCGCCGCGGCTTCGCCGACATGTACGTCATGCAATACGAAGCGAATCCGGAAAAGACGCCGTTGCTCCGCACTCCCCCGCGATCAACGGTCGCCAGCAACAACACGCACGACATGCCGATGTTCGCCGCGTTCTGGAACGGCCTCGACATCGACGACCGAGTGAGCCTCGGACTGATGACGCCGCAGGAGGCGGATGACGAACGCGTCCGGCGCACGGAATTGAAACAGCAATTAACGGAGTTCCTCGTCGCCGAGGGAGCACTGCCCGCCGGCACAACCGCACCCGACACCGGCACGGCCCTGCAGGGTCTCCTCTCCTGGATGGCCTCCGGTCCCGCCGAAATCGTCCTGCTCACACTCGAGGACCTCTGGGAAGAGACCCAGCCGCAGAACACGCCGGGCACGTTTATGGAGCGCGTCAACTGGCGACGGAAGTCCCGCCACACCCTGGAAGAACTCGACACTCTGCCGCAGGTGCAGCAGGTCATCGAACGAATCAGCGCATTGAGACGATCGCCGCCAACATAGGGATCGAGCACATCAATCGAGGCTCCATTGAATCCGACTTCCTTGCGAAAGAGGCTGTATTAGGCCCGGCGTTTACGCCGGGTTAAGCGAACGAAGAAATGATTTGGCCAGCCCGGTTCACCGGGCTTCCCGTTGCAGCGTCCTCGTTTCCAGGCTTCTCACGAAGCTCCGCTTCGTCGCAATCGAATCAGCGTTACACACAACCCGAACCCCGCGGCATCCCATCCGCAGCCCCATCCTCAGAACGTTCCCCAATGCAGGCCGATCCCCAATTCCCCCCGCAGGGAACCTTCCGCGAGCCGGATGGCCGCGTGCTGTTCCGCGTCTGGGCTCCGCACCACCCACACGTCTCGGTCGTCACCTGGAAGAACGACAGCGAGACCGTCGCTCCCATGGAGCGCCGCGACCTCGGCTACTTCGAACAGCACATTGGTGGACTGTCCGCCGGAGATCGCTACGCCTACCGCTTCGAGAACGGCGACACTCGCCCCGATCCCGCCTCGCGCTGGCAGCCCGACGGCGTCCATCAGCCCTCGGCTCTTTTTTTCCCGGAAGAGCACAGGCGGACCGCGGCCGACTGGCGCGGCATCCCGCGCGATGACCTCGTGATTTACGAACTGCACGTCGGCACGTTCACCTCCGAGGGGACCTTCGACGCCGTTATCCCCCGGTTGCCGGAATTGCGCGATCTCGGCATCACCACGCTCGAGATCATGCCGGTCGCCCAGTTCCCCGGCGAACGGAACTGGGGCTACGACGGCGTCCATCCCTACGCCACCCAGAACACGTACGGCGGACCGGAGGCGCTGCAGCGGCTGGTGGATGCCTGCCATGAGCAAGGCCTCGCCGTGCTGCTCGACGTCGTCTACAACCACTTCGGCCCCGAGGGGAATTACCTCGGCGACTTCGGTCCGTACTTTACCGACGCGTATCACACGCCGTGGGGCTCGGCCATCAACTACGACGGCTACGACAGCGAGCCCGTCCGCCGCTACGCGATTGACAATGCGGTGATGTGGGTCCGCGACTTCGGGTTCGACGGCCTCCGTCTCGACGCCATCCAGAACATCTTCGACTTCGGGCCGCGGCATGTCCTCGCCGAACTGCAGGACGAAGTGCAGCAGGTCGCGCGGGAGCAGAATCGCAGCGTCCACGTCATCGGCGAGACCGATCAGAACGACGCGCGGCAGATCACCTCGCAGGAGCAGGGGGGCATCGGCCTCGACGGCGTCTGGAGCGACGAGTTCCATCACAGCCTGCATTCGCTGCTGACCTGCGAACTGGAAGGATACTACGCCGACTTCGGATCGCCCGATCACCTGGTCAAGTCATTCAACGACGCGTTCGTCTACGACGGGCAATACAGCGCCTTTCGGCGCCGCCGTGCGGGCTCGCCGGCCGGCGACGCCCCGCGCAGCTGCTTCGTGGTGTGCACCAAGAACCACGATCAGGTCGGCAACCGGGCACTCGGCGACCGACCCGCCAACTATCTGTCGCCGGCCCAGCAGAGGCTGTGGGCCAGCCTGATGCTCGTCTCCCCCTTCGTGCCCCTGATCTTCATGGGTGAGGAGTACTCGGAGGAGCGGCCGTTTCCCTTTTTCTGCTCGTTCGGAGACAAAGGACTGGTGGAAGCCGTGCGGGCCGGTCGCCGCCGGGAGTTTGAAGAACTGAAGTTCAAATGGGGAACGGAGATCCCTGACCCGCAGTCGGAGGAGACGTTCGAATCGGCCGTCCTGTCGTGGTCCTGGCCGGAGGGATCGCGGGCCGCAGGGACCCGCGTCCTGCATCGTGACCTGTTGCGGGCCCGCCGCAGCTGGAGCGGACTGCGCGATCGAAAGCATACGCAGGCGGAACTGATCGCGGGCGCACCCTCATCCGCGGCGAACGAGCAGCCGCTGTTGAAACTTCGGCGAGGCGCGGATCCGAGTCTGCTGATCATCGCCAATCTGACCGAGGAGCCGCATCCGCTTCCCGCTGAGATCGCGGCACGCAACGATTTGATTCTTACCAGTGAAGCAGCACGCTACGGCGGCCGGCGCGCCGCCGGGACGCAGGTCCCCGACGTGCTCCCGTTTGAAGTTTTGATCTTTGGAGCCGAGGAATCGATTACATGAGCAGTCCCAGCGAATGGGCCGAACGGTGCGTCGACGCGATGCGCGGCCGCCTGGCCGAGTCGTCCGCCGTCCCGCGCGCGACGTATCGCCTGCAGTTCCGGCACGACCGCTTCCGCTTCGCCGACGCGACCCGTCTCGTTCCCTACCTGGCCCGGCTGGGGATCAGCCACGTTTACGCGTCTCCGTATCTCAAGGCGCGGCCCGGTTCGGAGCACGGCTACGACGTCGTCGATCACGGCCGGCTCAACGACGAGCTTGGGACCGAGGAGGAGTTCCGCGCCTTTATCGCCGCACTCGACGAACACGGCATGGGCCATATCCTCGACATCGTTCCCAACCACATGGGAGTCGCATCGCACGAGAACCGGTGGTGGTGCGACGTCCTGGAGAACGGCCCGAACTCTCCCCATGCCCGCTACTTCGACATCGACTGGCAGCCCGTCAAGCCGGAGCTGACGAACCGGGTCCTGCTTCCGGTCCTCGGTGACCAGTACGGCCGCGTGCTCGAATCGGGGCAGCTGAAGGTCGAGTTCGCCGACGGGGCGTTCCACCTGACCTATTACAGCGCGCGGTTTCCGATCGAGCCCCGCACCTACGCGCAGATTCTGGGGCACGACCTCGACTCGCTGAAGACCGAACTGGGAGCGGAGTCTGAGCCCGTGATGGAGTTGGAGAGCATCCTTACGGCTTTGGAGTACTTGCCGTCCACGGACAACACCGATCCGGAGCGGATCGCCGAGCGGCAGCGCGAAAAGGAGGTCATCAAGCACCGTATCCAGCGTCTCGCACAGGAGCACCACTCCGTCGCGATGTTGATCGATCGCAACGTGCAGGCGATCAACGGCGATCCGGCTGATCCGCAGAGCTTCGATCGGCTCGACCGTCTCGTCAACGCGCAGGTGTACCGGCTGTCTCACTGGAAGGCAGCGTCGGACGAGATCAATTACCGGCGGTTCTTCGACATCAACGAGCTGGCTGCCGTCTGCATGGAAGAGGCGGACGTGTTCGAGGCGACGCACCGCTTCGTGTTCGACCTCCTCGCTCACAAGCAGCTCGACGGGCTGCGCATCGATCACATCGACGGTCTGTACGATCCGACCGCGTACCTGTGGCGGCTGCAGTGGGGTTATCTCGCCGCCCTCGGCCGCGGTGCGTATGCGGCCCTCCGCCAAGAGTCGCAGACGCCCGCGCTTTCGACCGTCGCCGCCGGCGAGGGCTCGGCCGTGTCGCTCGCACCCGATTCCGCTCCGTCAACGGCCGCCGATGCCCCCTCGTGGGAGGAGGTGCAACCGGAGTTCCTGTCGCGGCTGTGGGATGAACTCGGCGGACTCCATCCGTCCGACGTGCTGACGAAGTCCAGCATCATCACCGGGGAGCGGCACGCGGAGTTCACTGCCGACAACCGTGACGACTGGCCCCGCAATCGCCTGCCGCTGTTCGTTTCGGTCGAAAAGATCCTCGAACACGACGAGGAACTCCCCGACGAATGGCCCGTCGCCGGCACCACCGGTTACGACTTCCTCAACCTGGTGGGGAGCCTGTTCGTCCACGAAGAGGGCTTCGAGCTGCTCCGGAAGTACTACCTGCGGTTCACCAATCAGCGGGACTCGATCCTGGAGATCATCAACGAGACCAAGCGGCTGATCCTGCGGGTCGCGATGGCGAGCGAGCTGCAGCTGCTGGCGACCAGGCTGAACCGCCTGTCCGAAGCCCACCGCATGTCGCGCGACTTCACGCTCAACAACCTGCGAACCGCCCTCCGCGAAATCCTCGCCTGCTTCCCGGTGTATCGCACGTACATTACCGGGCATCCGGTCTCCGAGCGCGACCGCAAGTTCGTGCACTACGCGACCGCGCAGGCCAAGCGGCGCAACCCCGCGGTCGATGCCGCACTGTTCGACTTCGTTCGCGACACCATGCTGCTCGAGCAGCCTCCGGGTCTGAGCGAAGAGGGTTCGCGGCTCCGCCGTCTGTTTGTTGGCCGGTTCCAGCAGGCATCCAGCGCGGTGATGGCGAAGGGGGTGGAGGACACCGCGTTCTATCGGTTCTTCCCGCTGTCGTCGCTCAACGAGGTCGGACGGGCGGTCGAGCGGCCCGTTACGTCGCTCCCGTCGTTTCACAGCGACAACGAGCGCCGCCTGCGCGAGCGTCCGCTGTCGCTGCTCTGCACGACGACCCACGACACCAAGCGCAGCGAGGACGTCCGCGCACGCATTCACGTGCTTGCGGAGATCCCCAACCAGTGGCGGGCCGCACTCAGCCGCTGGGCGCGCATCAACCGCCGCCATCACTACGAAGTCGACGGCGCGCTGGCTCCGAGCCGGAATGACGAATACCTCCTGTACCAGACGCTGATCGGCGTCTGGCCGCTCGACCCGCCCGACGAGGCCACGCATCGTGAATTGATCGAACGCGTGCAGGGCTACATGCAGAAGGCGACGCATGAGGCCAAGGTCCACACCAGCTGGGTGAATCCCAATCCAGAGTACGATGACGCCGTCCGCCGCTTCGTCGCCGCAGCGCTCGATCCGCGCCCCGACAACCGATTCCTTGCCGACTTCCGGAAACTGCACGAACAGATCGTCGACGCCGGACTCTACACGTCGCTCTCCCAACTCCTCCTTAAGCTGACCGCGCCGGGCCTGCCCGACATCTATCAGGGGCAGGAGCTGTGGGACTTCAGCCTCGTCGATCCCGACAACCGCCGGCCGGTCGACTACGATCGCCGTGACTGGCTGCTCGCGGAGATGGAGTCGATGGGCGCGCAAGGCCCCGAATCACTGCAATCGCTCGCCGAGCATCTCGGCCGTCATCCCCGCGACGAGCGCTGCAAGCTGTTCGTCACTTGGCGCACGTTGCAATTCCGCCATGAGCACGACAGCCTGTTCACCGAGGGCGATTACCTCCCGTTGCAGGTCAGCGGCAGCCGTGCCGACCACGTTTGCGCCTTCGCCCGCCGCACCAACGGACAACTCGCGATCATCGCGGCCCCCCGGTTGTTCTTCAGTCTCTGCCAGCCCGATGATCACTCAGCCGGCCAGCACCGGGCTCCCTGCGGCCCCGATGTCTGGCAGGACACCGAACTCCTCCTGGACGGCGCCGACTCAAGTCACCTTCAGAACATCTTCACTGGAGAATGCGTGCCCCTCCACAACAGCCGTCTGAGACTCGCCGATATCCTCACCCGGTTCCCGATTGCCCTGCTGACTGCCGAACCCCCTGCATAGCCTCACTCTCTGCACACCGACATCGCCCTGATCAACTGGAAGCCGGCCCTCCTGGGCTGGCAGTTCTCCAGACGACCTTTCTTGCGTCGTCTGTGTCCTCTGGCGGCCGTCACTCCGCTTCACCGAGATTCTTCCGCTTCCGTTTCCCGGGCCTGCGGCTCCTCCGACTGCTGACGCTCCGCCTCCGCGCGCTCCGCCGCCGGGATGCCGACGACCGGCGGACCCCGCGGCTCATCGGCCGCCGGCACATACACCCGGTCCAGCGGCATCGCATCCGCGCTCTGTCGCAGTAGAAAGTAGATAATCGTCGCCGACGACCAGAAGAAGCTGTACACGAAGCCCCACAGCAGCAGCGCCAGCAGCTGCAGCCAGAATGTCACCGCGGTCCGGCCGAACAGTGAGGTCTCGCTCGCTTCCGGGACGACCGGATTCGATTCGAGCACCGGCGGACTCCCGCTGGTCAGGCCCTGCACAGCGGCATCGTCCATCCCGCTGCTCACTCCCCACTCCGCCAGATTCACGCCGAGGGTGGCCACGCCCAGCACGAACACGATCACGATGGAACCATACGCCAGCAT
Organism: Planctomycetaceae bacterium; assembly: GCA_041940305.1. Taxonomy (GTDB): domain Bacteria; phylum Planctomycetota; class Planctomycetia; order Planctomycetales; family Planctomycetaceae; genus JBGTSJ01. The sequence continues at coordinate 209,738 of JBGTSJ010000002.1, read as the reverse complement.
CGCCAGCACCAGGCTGAGCGCGTACCACGGCCGGCTCAGCAGGTAGTCGTACGAGCGGCTCAGCCCATCGAACCCGTCCGTCCCCTCCACGCTGACCGTACAGATCATCAGCGGCCAGCCCGCGGCGATGAACAGCAGGATGACCGCCAGCGCGATCCCGCACAGCAGTGGGATGAACCACAACACGCCCGCTACGGTCTCGCCGATGCCCGGAATCCGGCCGATCAGCCCCACGATCAGGCACGCCAGCCAGAACACAAAAATGAATGCCACCGGCAGCAGCGGCGCGCTGAAGGCCGAACCGAATTTCCGTATGGAATAGCCCATCGCCTCCCGCAGCGAAGGCCCTCGATGCTGCGCGAACTGCAAAGCCGCAATCCGCGCAATGCCTCCGCCGCAGAGGCTCCAGACCGCCAGTGCGAACAGCAGCTGCGTCCACGAATACGCGACATCCGGCCACGAGTTCCCAGTGGCGAACAGTCTCGCTCCCGGCTCGACAACGCTCCGCAGCGGGCTGAGCAACGTCAGTCCTGCCGACAGGGATGCCACGACCGACGCAAAGGGATCCTGCAGCGTCCCTCGGAAGATGGCCGGCGGCAGTTCCGGGTCAACAATCGGCGTCTCCCACGGCCATGCGGTCGATGCGGACGGCTCGTCGGTGACGCTCACCGGCGCCAGCGAGGATTGGTCGAGCAGCCCCTGTCCCGTAGCGAGCAGCACCGCCGCAAGCGCGCCGATCGCCATCTTCCGCGGATCGATCGACAGCCGAAACGCCCGGAACAACTGCAGAAACGGCCACCGCCGCAGCATCTCTGCCCGCGAATTGGGATAAAACTGCTCCTCGAGTGCTTGCGTCATGCAAACCTCCTGATGCGGCGTGCCGCTCGTCCTGATGCGTTAAATGAATCGGGCGTAATGTAGCCCCCCCGTCTGGTTCGGAGTAGTGGAGGCGACGAATGGGCACGCTTGGGCCAACGGAAATCTCGCAATCCGCCCCAAGGTTTTCCACTCGCCGGCGAACTTCCACGTAGAATGGCGATAATCCGTCGTGCGAGAGGCCTCAGACGGGCGTCGCTGGTCTTTGCTTTGTCAGGAAACCGTCATGCATGCACTCTGGATGACCGCAGTGCTCCTGGGAGGCGGTCCTGTCGCAGCCGGCAATGACCTAGCGCAGGTTGAACCTTACTCTTCGGCCGCTGCCGAAATCGCGCCGGATCTCCAGACCGGCTCGCTGATCTTCAGTGAAGGGGACTGCCTCGCCATCAAAGTGTATGCGGGCGGACCTTACACGCACGTTGCCGTCGTCGTTGTCGATCGGGGCGGGCCGGTGGTGTACGACAGCATGAACGGGGTCGGCGTGCGCAAGCTGCCCTTGGAGGAGTATCTGGCGACGCAGTCTCCCGACAGCATCACCTTGCTGCACCCGGCGCGACCGCTGACCGGGGAGGAGGCGGAGGAACTGCAGGGGGCGCTGGAGAGCCGGGTGGGGACGCCGTATGCGGTCATGCACCACCTGAGCGGCGAACGGTCTGAAGAGGGTGTGCACTGTGCGGAGTACGCCACCGATGCGCTGATGGCAATCCGGCTGATCCATGCCGAGCGGCCGCCAAAGGTATCCCCCAGCAGCCTCGCCGACGGGGTCGTGCAGCACGGTGTCTACACGCACGGCGAGACGATCGAGCTCGACTTCCCCGCGACTGAAGTGGCCGGGGACAACTGGTGCGAGCAGCTGTGGATCGACACCCGCCTCTGCTGCACGCGCTGCTGCCGGCAGCTGAGCGCGTGGTTCCTGTGCCGTTGAGCACACACATGAGCGAAAGGGCTCAACCTCGCCGCCTCGCTTTGAACACCCGCGTTCCGCCCTTATGCTGATCCACAGATCCGCAGAATCGGTTGCGGCGCGACTGATCCGGACTCCTCTCGGTGCGCGTCAGGATCAACTCACATGAAGTCGCTCATCATCGCCCTTGCCCTGGCCGGAGCCGCTGCGACGCTTGCCCGGGAAGCCGCCGCTCAGGCCGAGCAGCGGGAGCGGCCGCGGCGGGGGTTTCGAGAGCCGGTCGAGATCAAGGAGGATGATGTCCCCGCGTTTCCCGCGCCGCCGGCAGGGTTCGATGCCGAGCGCGAGGATGTTCCGCACGGCGAGCTGAAGCTGATCGAGTATGAGTCGGAGAGCGTCGGCGTGACCCGCAGGATGCAGGTCTACACGCCGCCCGGCTACTCCGCCGACCGGAAGTATCCGGTGCTGTACCTGCTGCACGGGATCGGCGGAGATGAGACGGAGTGGCAGCGATACGCGCGGCCCGGCGTCCTGCTCGACAATCTCATCGCTGACGGGAAAGCGGTGCCGATGATCATCGTGATGCCCAACGGCCGCGCGCAGCCGAACGATCGCGCGGAAGGTAACGTGTTCGCCGCGGCCCCGGCGTTTGCAAAGTTTGACGAGGACCTGCTCGGCAGTGTGATCCCCACGATCGAGTCACGGTACAGCGTGACGGCCGACCGGGAGCACCGGGCGCTGGCGGGGCTGTCGATGGGGGGCGGGCAGTCGCTCAACTTCGGGCTGACCCATCTGGATACGTTCGGCTGGGTCGGCGGCTTTTCATCGGCCCCGAACACGCGCCCGGCGGCCGAACTGCTTCCCGATCCGGAAGCCGCGAAGGAACTCAAACTGCTCTGGCTGTCGTGCGGCACCAGGGACGGCCTGTTCGGGATCAGCCAGGGTTTCCACGGCTACCTCAAGGAACACAACGTCGAGCACGTCTGGCACGTAACGGAGCACGCGCACGATGCGACGGAATGGAAACAGGCGGTGTTTTACTTTTTGCAGGAGGTGTTTCAGCAGTCGCAGGCGGAGTAACCAGGGCGGACGTTCCAGCGGCAGGCGATGCAGGAGAACCTTACTGCATTTGGCGCTTCTTCACGCTGCAGGGCACCGTGAGTTGACGACGAGCGGCCCAGTTCCGATCAATGCGGACCCGACGCGACAAGCGCGTCTGGCGACACGCGACGGATATCCGACACCGATCCAGGGACACCATTGGGGGCGACGTTCGCGCGGACTTGCGCTTATGCACAAGTCACGCCTCGCGAGCGAGCTCCCACTATCACGAACCGGGACCGGGTGAGGGAGGAATCAGGGTCTCTGTTCCGTCTTCCAGTTCTTGATCGGGTTCGGGGTTCGGTCGATCGACAAGGCTGATCGACAGATCCGGAAATCTCGCTTCCAGGCGTTCGACGCTACTCCGCGACAATGGAAGTGCAAGGTCCCCGAGCGACTTCACTGGCGTCAGCACATTGGCCGCAAGATCGACACTGCTTCCGTCAGGCGCAGGCGGGTAAAGATAAACCGCCTCCAGCTTCCGGATGGCGAGCAGGTTTTCCACCATTGCGTCAGTCATTCGATCTCGCGGAAACGAAACGGCAACCCTCGGTGTCGCCAGCCACGGCTGCTGAGGCGGATTGACGGAAACGGGCAGTAGCAGCCGCGTCAATTCACTGTGAGAGGGTGACTCGCTCGTCGCGCCATTGATGCGTACGAACTCCAGGGCCTCGCGCTCGCCGGCAACACCTGCCGACCTGACGTACCACTTTGCGATACCGATCAGGAGGAGCACAGCACAGGTACACCAGAGCAAGCGACGATACAGGACGGCGCGAGAGAACGAGGCGGACATCAACTCCCTCCACCATCATTGCGACAGCCGCTGCAAACCGAATGCGATCTGCAAGGCCGTCTGGCAGAACACAGCCGCCCGCGACAGCCCGGAGGTCAGCGCCGCAACGAAAATGAATGTGCGGAACTGAATACCAGCCTAGCTGGGCTCGACAATCGCATCAATTGAGACCAGCTGTCATCCACGCAACGCCTAAACTGTCGGCGTCGGACTGGGGCGATCTGAATGCGTCTACGGCGCCTGACCTCGAATGGTGGTAAGCGTTTCGGATACCCCTTCGGCCCTTTCGGGGTAAATGGTTCTCGGGGCATCGGGTACCGGGGGGAGGCTTCGACAACCCCCGGCTTTGTTGGGGTACCAATCTGTTGGGTTGCGACTCTGTTGTGGTAACCCGTTGGGGCCCCGCTGAGGTATGGACGTGCGCGGGGATTAGAATACGCGGTTGAGGCCGTTGAGGGCGGCGACTCGGTAGGCTTCGGCCATGGTGGGGTAGTTGAAGGTGGTGTTGACGAAGTAGCGGAGAGTGTTGTGGGGGGCCGGTTGGCGCATGACGGCCTGGCCGATGTGGATGATTTCGGAGGCGTTGGCGCCGAAGCAGTGGATGCCGAGGAGTTCGAGCGTTTCGCGGTGGAAGAGGAGCTTGAGCATGCCCACGGTCTGGCCGGTGATCTGGGCACGGGCGAGGCTCTTGAAGAGGGAATGGCCGACTTCGTAGGGGACCTTCTCGGCCGTGAGTTCGCGCTCCGTCTTGCCGAGGGAACTGATCTCCGGGCTGGTGTAGATGCCGGTGGGGACGTCGCGGATGGGGGCGATCTCGCGCTCGCCGGTAATGTGGCTGGCGGCGTAACGGCCCTGCATGTAGGCGGCGCTGGCGAGGGCCGGGACGCCGTTGATGTCGCCGACGCCGTAGATGTGCGGGACGGCGGTCTGCATGTGCTCGTTGACGGGGACGTTGCCGCGGCGGTCGGGCTCGATGCCGACGGCGGGGAGGTTGAGCAGGTCGGAGTTGCCGGTGCGTCCCTGCGCCCAGAGGAGGGCGTCGGTCTTCAGTTTCTTGCCCGACTTGAGGTGCAGGACGACGCCGTCGTCGACACCTTCGACGCGCTCGTACTCCTCGTTGTGGCGGATGAGGACGCCGCGATCGCGAAGGTGATAGCTGAGTGCGTCGGTGATCTCGTCGTCGAGGTACTCGAGCAACTGGCCGCGGGTGTTGACGAGGTTGAGCTTGATGTCGAGGTTGCGGAACATCGACGCGTACTCACAGCCGACGACTCCGGCGCCGTAGACGGTGAGCGAGCGGAGGTTGTCCTTGATGGTGAGGATGGTGTCGCTGTCGAAAATGCGCGGGTGTGCGAAGTCGATATTGTCGGGGCGGTAGGGACGTGCGCCGGTGGCGATGACGAACGACTTTCCCTGGACGATGAAGCTGCCGCCGTCGGGCTCAATGACTTCGACGTGCTGCTGGTCCTGGAAGCGGGCCGTGCCGTGGAGCACCGGGACGTCGTTGCGTTCGTAGAAGTTGGTCCGCATCACGACCTGTTTGTCGATGACGCCGCGTGCGGAGCGGAGGAGTTCGGGGACCGTGAACTGCACGGAGACGCCGTGCTGTCGGTAGAGAGGGCTGCTGTTGAGCTCCATCATCTGGAAGATGGCGTAGCGCAGCGCCTTGCTGGGAATGGTGGCGGTGTGGGTGCATGCGCCGCCGATCTGCAGGCTGCGTTCGATAACGCAGGACTTGAGTCCGCTCTTGGCGGCCTGCATGGCGGCGCCCTCGCCGCCGGGACCGCTGCCGATGACGACGACGTCGAAGGTGTAGTCGGGCATGGTGGAGGTGATTGGGCAAACGTGACCGCGGCGCGGCGGGCACGGTGACGGTTCGTGAGGCGTGCGCTGTGTCGAGAGCGAATCTCAAAACGAGCCGCAGGATACAGCGGAACTCCTGGCGGGAGGGGAGAGTGGCAGAGACCGGGCTTCTTCAGGCGCTTTACAGTGCGGGACGCTTGGCAACGTTCGGCCCTTGCTGGCGCGGCGGGCTAGTGTGGGTCGCGTGCCAGTGTGGGGGGCGGGCTCGTGCGGGCGATGCGATTTCGATGATTTGAGCAAGATGTTGCTGCAAGTCGAGTTAGGGGCTGGCGGCTTCGGTGCGGGGTTCGCTCTTCACAAACACGGCGAGGATGATTCCGGCGGTCATCCAGAAGCCCATGAAATAGGCGGCCTGGTAGATCTTCCAGTTCCAGTCGATCTCCCACCAGATGGCGTCGCCGATTTCGGTGAGGACCGTCGCGGCCAGTCCGACGAGCGCGACGAACCGGGCGCGCTGGCCCCAACTGGGGAGGGCAGGGGCGGCTTTGCGGAGGGCCAGCGCGATCAGCACGATGGCCACCAGGTTGTTGAGAAACCCCCTCACCATAATGCCCGGATCCAGCATCGGCCGGCCTTCCACATGGAGCATGTGCACGAAGGCGACAGGGCCCGTGGCGTAGGCCTGCTCGGCCGCTTCCGCGTCTTCGGTATAAGCGGGGATGAAGTAGGGGCCGTTCTCGGGGAACTGCTGTTTGAGGACACTGCGGGCGGCGGCCTGGTCGGTGGGCTGCTTCCAGATGAGCCTGGGGTACTTGCCGAATCCCCAGTAGACGAAGCCCCAGACGTACAGGGCGACCGCGGAGATGGCGATGCCGATGATCATCCGTTGCATGGCTTGGCGCCCTGTCTCTGTACTCGATGCCAGTCGGGATTGGACGCTCGTCGTCGTGAGAAGACGCTGTGAGATCGGCGAGGTGTCGAAGCGTTGGCGGAATTCGCGGGAGCGTGTGCTCGGGTTGAATGCCCAGCGCCGCTGGGCCCTCGCTGGCGCGTCGGGCCAGTGTGGCGGTTGCATCGATTCAAAAAAACGCAGCAGTGCGGCGGGTTCGAACGCGCTGGCGCAGCGCCATGTCACTTCGTGGTTTCGGAGACGGCGTCGTCGAGGTCGGCGAGGCCGCGGTCGCGGTCGACTTCGTAGAAGCCCGTGCGGTAGTGGGCGACTTTTCCGTTCGGTCCGATGACAATCCACAACGGGAGTTCGGCGTCGTACTGTGTGGGATCTCCGAACGCCTTGAGGGCCTCTCCAGTGGCGTCGGTCGCGATCTCGTAACCCAGGTTCATGAATGATTTGAGCTTCTTCACCGAGCGGCGCGCCTGGGGGGCGGCCGCCGGGTCCCGGAAGCGGGGATCGACCGCCACTCCGATGACAACGACATCGTCGCCGTGGCGCGTCATGAGGTAGTCGAGGTATCCGACCTGTCCGTAGGGCTCTTCCAGGGGATCGTCGCGGTATCCCCAGAAGTGCAACACGAGCGTTTTGCCTTCCCAGCGGGTTGCGGCGACGGGCTGTTCGTCGAGACCCGTCAGGCGGAACGCCGGTGCGGCCTGTCCGACGAACTTCCGGGCCAACTCGTCGACTGAAGCGGCGCGCTGCTGCTGGGCCTGGACGTCGCGGCTGATGACGGCGGCCAGTTTTTCAAAGCGGGTGCCTGTGGCCGCGGGCGTCAGTTCCTCCAGTCGCTCGGCCGCGGTCGCCAGCTGCTCGGCCGTCAGTGAGGGGGAGGCGGCCGCATCTTCCCGCGCCAGGTCCAGCTGAAGATCCAGCAGCAGCGCCGCGGCCTTGAGGTTCTTGCCGCCGGTATCGACTTCCAGCGCTTGCTCGGAATTCAGTCGCCACGACAGTTCGAACAGATCACCCTGGCCCATGGTGACGCGCTGAGTGCCGGAGCGGATGAGTCCGGTTTCGGCGTCGACTGTCAACAACGAGCTGGCGCCGCGAGTCTGGGGAGTCATCTCGACCTGCCAGCAGGGATGGTTGTCCAGGGTGACACTGCGGACGACGGAGTAGCGGTTGTCGCCGCTGGCGAACTCGGCGTCCTCCGCGAGACGGCCATGTTCGGCCAGATAGGGCAAGTGCACTGTCAGGAGATGCGGGCGCTCCTGATGCACATAGAGGACCTGCACCGGGCGGCCGGACCACGTTGCTGAGTCGCTCAGCAACTGCTGCCGTCCGAACCGCTCCGGCCAGGCGACCGCTTCGCCGCTGTCCTCGGCAACGATGTGCACGACTTCGCGCTGCTGCGGACCGGCCAGATAGGTGAGGCATGTGACGTCGAACTGCTTGACCGGCGTCCGATCCCCGCCGCGTTCCACGGCCGTCAGCGTGCCGGAATAGCGGAGTTCGGTGACCGCCTCGGCTTCGAGCCATGCCGCTCCCGCCAGAACCATTCCGCAGATCAGTGACGTCATTCGCGTGCCTTTAGTCAGGTCCGGCCAGACGGCGGCGACCAGCGCCGCTCCACGTCCGGCCGGAGTCTGAATCATCTTCGTTGCTGCCTTCGACCGCGACAAGCCCGGGGCGACTGCCGCGACCGCGAGACGGCGTTTATGCATCCTTAATGGCGATCGTTGACGTCCGGAATTTGCTGCCATAACCTGAATTCCCTGAGGGCGCCCACTTGCGTCCTGCCGGCTCTCGCTACTGGCTGTTTGAGACGAGACTGCCGGATCGCCCACAGGCCTGGCTGTTCCGCTCAATCCGGTCTCAACTGCAAAAACAACATGCGACGCATCATCAAGGCCCCACTCCGTCTGCGGAACTCCATGTCGATTGCAGGGCTGGGGATCGCCGTCCTGCTCGCGGGGTGGACGGGCGTCGCCATTTCGCAGGATGACGCTGAGACGCCGGCCGCCGCTGAGAATCAGCAGGCCGTCATCGAGCGGTTGCCACTCGTGCTCCGTGATCCGATCACGTATCAGACGCTCCTGCATCTGGCTCCCGCCGTCGCGATTGACGTCGTTTCCCCGATCGACGGCGTCGTCAGCTCGATTCCAGTCGAGCTTGGTCAGAAGTCGGCCCGGCAGTCTGAGGCGGCGCGACTGGAGTCCACTGAACGGCAGTTGGAGCTGGACCGCGCAACGGCGGCGTTTCATGCGTCTCAACTCGAACAGCAATCCGCCGAGAGTGGGGCCGCCGAACTGGCCGCAGCGCGTCTGGACGTCGCCAAGGCGGACCTGAAGCTGGCGGAATACCGGCTGGAACAGTCGGTGCTGCGGATCCCATTTGACTCGACCGTGACGGCCGTACACGTCGTACCGGGCCAGTTTGTGCGTGCCGGCCAACCGGTGGTCACGGTTTCCGATCTCACGCGGCTCGCGGTCGACGTGCCCGTTGATCGGAACGCCGTGAAGGCGGGAGACACGTTCGAGCTGAAGATCGAGGACAGCACCGCGTCCGGCACGGTTGAGTCGATCGAACCGCTGCAGGAGCGGTTCAATCCGCTGCGGGCTCTGTTCCTGTCGGTCGCCACGGCGCGTGTGATTGTTGACAACTCCGCTGGCAAGTTTTCGAACGGGCAGACCGTGCATTCGGACCTGATTCCGAAGCACCCGGTCACCGAAGTGCCCACTCTGGCGCTGGGCAACACTCCCGAGGGACAGCGCCGCGTGCAGGTGATCCGCGAGGGGATCGTGCGTGACATCGGCGTGACGATTCTCGGTCAGGAAGGGGACGAGTACGTGTTCATCAGCGGCCGGTTCGGTCCTACGGACGAACTCGTCGTCAAAAGCTCTCAGGAACTCCTCGACGGGATGCGCGTGGTGCCCAGCGCCGGGGACGCCACGCAGCCGCAGACGGCCCGCAATAACTCGAACCGCCCGGCGACTCGCACGCAGACCGACTTCTGAGTCGTCCGGCGCGGAGTCCGGTCCAGTGCAGCGCCCGCATGCCTGACGTGGCGGCCTGCGGCGGCTGAGCGGCGCTCTTCGTCGGCGGCCGGATGCTCCGGTGGATCGCCGCCATGATCTCTGCCGATCCAGGCGTTGTGAGAGCTGCCGGAATCCGGTCCAAATTGGCTCCACATGTGCTGAGGTGAATTTCCGGAACCGGGGCGTGGTGCTGCGCGCCGGCGACATTCGGGCGTGCGGCGTCGCCGCCCCGTGCGTATCGCCGGGATTCCGGAGATTCGCTCCGCTCGCCGCGCTCCATCATCGACATCCCCCCCGTCCGGTGTCGTATACTGAAATCACGCACCTCCCGTGCGGCATTGCCCGCTCATTCAGTCCGTCCGCCTCATCTCGGCAGAATCGCAGTCTGATGTCCGACACGACCGCCAGCACCATCGACGGCTTTGAACTCGTCAACTGCATCGCCACGGGTGGCGTCTCCCAGGTGTGGGAGGTTCGCGAAGTCGCCTCCGGGCAGTCCTTCGCCATGAAGCTGCTGCTCCCCGAATCCTTTGCCGACCCGGAGCAGAAGGCGCAGCTCAAGCGGGAAGGCACGCTCGGCAAATCCTTCGATCACCCCAATCTGATCAAGATCCACGACGTTCGCATCTCGAAGCAGCAGGCCTACTTCACGATGGAGCTGTTCCGCGGCGTGAACCTCAAGAACATGCTCCGCGCGGATCTCACGTCCGTGCAGATTCGCGCCAAGAAGATCATGGAGTGCGTCGCCCAGGCGCTGGCCCACATGCACGAGAAGGGCTGGGTGCACAAAGACGTGAAGCCCGACAACATCCTCTGCACCCGCGGTTCCGAAGTCCGCCTCATTGACTTCTCTCTGGCGGCGAAGGCTGCCTCGGCCCTCACCAAAGTGATGACGCGGAAGAAGAGCGTCATTATCCAGGGGACGCGGACGTATATCGCGCCCGAACTCGTGCGGCGGGAGCCCGCGACTCCGGCGGCCGACATCTACAGCCTCGGGATCACGCTGTACGAGATCCTGACCGGCCGACCGCCGTTCATCATGGGCAATCCCGACGCGCTGCTGATGGCCCACATCCAGACGAAGCCGGAGCCGCCGTCCTCCTACAACAGCAACGTGACGACCGAAATGGACCGCTTCGTCGCGAAACTGCTGGCCAAGAAGCCGAAGGACCGGCACGCCAACATGCAGGAAGTGTTCGCGGAGGTCCGCTCGCTGCAGTTCTTCAAGTCGGACATGGAGGAGCATGCCCGCACGTCGGCGCAGAATGCGCAGGACACGTTCAAGGACTCCATGGCGCACCGGCTCGACAGCCGATCCGACGCTGAGCGCACGCCTGAAGAGCGGGCCGCGGCGGCCGAGGTGGCTCGTCAAAAACTGCGCAAGCAGGAGGAGATCCGCCGGAAGGCCGCCGCATCGAAGGCCGGTCAGGGGAAGGCAGCCGCATCGTCACCCCCTCCGCCCGCCGCCCCGCCGGTGATGCAGCCGGCCTATCCGATGATGCCCGGGTTTCCGATGCCGGCGCCGGGATATCCTCCCATGGCGGGGTATCCCATGCCGCAGTTCCCGCCTCCTGGAATGCCTTTCCCGGGCCAGTTCCCCCAGCCGGGCGCCGCGTACCCCCCGCAGCCGGGCGCGCAACAGGGATATCCGCCTGGTCAACAACCCCCGGGTGCGCCTGCCCCCGCCGCATTTCCGCAGGCGGGTCAGGTCGCGCAGGCCCCCGCGCCTTCGCATCCGCAGCCTCAGCCGGCCGCTCCGCCGCCCAAACGCAAAGCTCCGAAGTCTCCACCGCCCGAAGACGCCGCCAATATTCCATTGATGGGCGAAGACGAGTTGCCTGACGTGATGTAACGTCGCAGCGCACCTCGCGATTCTGCCAGCATTCGCTCCGGCATTGCCGCTGCGATCCCCGCCACGGCAATCACGGATGGCACTCATCCGTTCGCAACCGGCAATTCCGTTGCCGCGCTTTCGGATTGTCTGTCCCATCCGCTATCGTGTTTCCGCTGAACACTGACTCTCGTCATCTTTTCGCTACTCCCATGTCGCTCCGCCCGCTCCCCTTCGAACGCAAAATCCACGAGCTGGAAACACAGCTGGAACAGCTGGAAGCCGAAGCGGATCCTTCTCCTGCCGCCAAAGACGCCATCCGCACCATGCGGGTCGAGCTCACGCGGCTGAAGCGGGAGATCTACGAGAACCTCAACCCCTGGGAAATCGTCCAGGTCGCCCGCCACGAGGCCCGGCCGCAGACGCTCGACTACATCGAGCTCCTCTTCGACGAGTTCGTCGAGCTGCACGGCGATAAGGCATTCAGCGACGACCGCGCCATTCTCTCCGGCTTCGCCAAGCTGGACGACACCCGCATCATGTTCATCGGCCAGCAGAAAGGGCGGAACCTCGAGGAGCGCCAGGCCCACAATTACGGCATGGCGCATCCCGAAGGGTACCGCAAAGCCCTCGCCAAGATGCAGACGGCGGCGAAGTTCGGCCTGCCGATCGTCTGCTTCATCGACACCGCGGGCGCCTATCCCGGGATCGGCGCCGAAGAGCGGGGGCAGGCCTACCAGATCGCCATCAACCTCCGCGAGATGTCGCGGGTCCGCACGCCAATCGTTTGCGTGATCATCGGCGAAGGAGGGTCCGGCGGGGCTCTCGGCATCGGCATCGGCGACCACGTGGCCATCCTGCAGTTCGCCTACTACTCGGTGATCAGTCCCGAGGGCTGTGCCGGCATCCTCTGGAAGCACCAGAAGTTCGCCGACCGCGCCGCCCACGCCCTGCGCTTCACCCCGCGCGACCTTCTCGGCTTCGGCATCGTGGATGAGATCATCCCCGAACCCCTCGGCGGCGCGCACCGGGACCACCGCCGGATGGCCACCACGCTCAAGGGGTCGCTCAATGCCGCTCTGAAAGACCTGCTCGCCATCCCCACCGACCAGCTGATGGACCGCCGCTACGAAAAATTCCGCCGCATCGGCGCCTTCGAAGAACTCCCCCCGCCGGTGATGGCCGTCGAGGGTGAAACTGCCTGAGCAAGTCGTCGCCGATTGCGAGGGAGCACGACCTGGGGTGTGCGGGCGGCGGGATGCTCGAATGAGTTCATCGTCTCCGCGGGAAGACTCGCGACCGCGCGGGAATAAACTCGCCTGTCGGGAATTCGGCCTCGAGCATCGCGTAATGTACGTTCCCGCGCAGTGTCCGTTGCCGGACGACGCATGTCGTCGCGTTCTGCCCGGTCCCATCGTAGAATGCGAGCAGATTCAGTCTCGCTGATTCGGGCCGCGCGCGGCGGCCAATCGAGTGAGGACACGCTGGACGGAATAGGAGACGTGACAGTGCAGGTTGGCGGACCGGACGCGGACTCCTCCAAGGCGCGGTTGCCGAAGGCGCCGACGGGCATTCAGGGGCTGGACCAAGTCACGCTCGGCGGGCTGCCGAAAGGGCGGCCGACGCTGGTCTGCGGGAGCGCCGGCTGCGGCAAGACGCTCCTGGCGATGGAGTTCCTCGTGCGCGGAGCGACCGAGTTCGGCGAACCCGGAGTCTTCATGGCGTTCGAGGAGACGGCCGAAGAGCTGACGCAGAACGTGCGGTCGCTCGGCTTCGATCTCGACGAACTGGTGGAGCAGGACAAGCTCTCGCTGGACTACGTCCGCATTGAGCGGAGCGAGATCGAGGAAACCGGGGAGTACGATCTGGAGGGTCTGTTCGTGCGGCTCGCGCATGCGATCGACTCGATCCAGGCCAAGCGCGTGGTGCTGGATACCATCGAGGTGCTGTTCGGCGGGTTGGCGGATGCGAGCGTGTTGCGCGCGGAGATCCGGCGTCTGTTTCGCTGGTTGAAAGACAAGGGGGTGACGGCGATCGTCACCGGCGAGCGGGGGGACGGGACGCTGACCCGATACGGCCTCGAGGAATACGTTTCCGACTGCGTCATCCTGCTGGACCACCGGGTTACGGAGCAGTTGTCGACGCGGCGGCTGCGGATCGTCAAGTATCGCGGTTCGAGCCACGGCACAAATGAGTTTCCCTTCCTGATCGACGAACACGGCATCTCGGTGCTGCCGATCACGTCGGCCGGGCTGGCGCACCCGGAGATCAACGAGCGCGTCCCGAGCGGCATTGCGGCCCTCGACGAGATGCTGGCCGGGGAGGGCTTTTTCCGCGGGAGCAGTATTCTCATCTCGGGGACAGCCGGCACGGGGAAGACCAGCATCGCATCCCATTTTGCTGTGGCAGTCTGTGAACGGGGCGAACGCTGCCTGTACCTGTCGTTCGAGGAGTCGCCGCAGCAGCTGGCGCGCAACATGCGGTCGATAGGCCTGGACCTCAACGGAGCGATTCAGCGGGGACTGCTGCGGGTGCATTCGTCACGGCCGACGCATTTCGGACTTGAGATGCACCTGGCGCAGATCCATAAGCTGGTGAACGAACTTCAGCCAGCCGCCGTCGTGGTCGATCCGATCAGCAGCTTTATCGCGGCCGGTACCGGCTCCGATGCGGGAATCATGCTCATCCGGCTGGTCGATTTCCTGAAGACGCGCGGGATTACGGCGCTGTTCACCGATCTGACGCTGGGCGGTTCCGCGCCGGAGCGGACGGACGTCGGGATCTCGTCGATTATCGACACATGGCTGCTGCTGCGCGATTTCGAGCAGAGAAACGAGCGGAGTTGCCTGCTGTATGTGCTGAAATCACGGGGAATGCCGCACTCGCGGCAAGTGCGGGAGTTCAAGTTTACGTCCGACGGCATCCAGCTTTCGCCGCCGACTTTCTCTGTCCCGACTCGATGAGTTACAGTGGTTTCGAAATTCGCGACACCTTTCGATAATTCCAGGCTGGGCGCCGATCGGGCCGCCGGGCCTTCCTCCTCCGTTTCCTTTGTTCCGTGCCGCAGCCGGCGCATTGCCGCTGCGGATCCTCATCAAGACGCAATCTCAGACATGACGAGAGAGCCATGACCGACACGGAAAATCCCGCGGTCGCCGGCACGGAGCTGTGGGACCTGCGCCTGTATGTGGCCGGGCAGACGGCGCGTTCCCTGGCTGCATTTTCGAATCTCAAGCAGGTTTGTGAACAACACCTGGCGGGCCGGTATAAGATCGAAGTCGTCGATCTGCTCGAGAACCCGCAACTGGCGCGGGGCGATCAGATCGTGGCGATTCCCACGCTGGTGCGCAAGCTCCCCGAACCGATCCGCAAGATCATCGGTGATCTGTCCAATACGGAGCGGGTCCTTGTGGGATTGCAGTTGCGGCCCGGCAATCCTGGCTAGGAACGACGATGTCCGATCCTTCCGGAACGACGCCCTCGCTGAAAGTCTCGACCAGCGCCTTCGAGGAGGCCGTTGCCGGCGAGACGGCGGATCGGCACGTGCTGAAGCTGTACGTGACCGGGATGACGCCCCGCTCCACGCAGGCCATTGAACGAATCAAGGCGGTGTGTGAGGAACGTCTGAAGGGGCGGTACGAGCTGGCGGTCATCGACATTTACCAGCAGCCGGTGCTCGCCCGGGGAGATCAGATTATCGCGACTCCCACTCTGATCAAGCTGTTGCCTCCGCCGCTGCGGAGGCTTGTCGGCGACCTCTCCAACAAGGAGCGCGTGTTGTTGGGACTCGACTTGAGCGAAGTGTAACGGATGACAGACAGACCGATGGAGGAGGACGTCCGGGAGCTGCGCCGACGGTTGGAAGAGGCCGAAGAGACGCTGCGTGCGATCCGCAGCGGCGAAGTGGACGCGCTGGTCGTCGCGGGAGACCAGGGAGAGCAGATCTTCACGCTGGAGGGAGCCGATCATCCCTACCGCACACTGATCGAAGCCATGCAGCAGGGAGCGGTGACGCTCGCCTGCAACGGCACGGTCCTGTACTGCAACCACTGCTTTGCGGAGATGCTCCACGTCCCGCACGAGCGGCTGATCGGCGCCTCCGCTGCCGAGTATGTTGCTGCGGCCGATCGGGACCGCTTCAATGCGATGCTGCGGGTCGGTCCGCAGCGGGGGGCCCAGGGAGACCTCAACCTGCAGACCGCCGCCGGTGATCTGCTCCCGGTGTATGTGGCCATCGCGCCTCTGGCGCTGGTGGACGCGACGGCGCTCTGCATGGTCGTAACCGACCTCACTGAGCAGAAGGAGCACCAGGGCCTCCAGGAAGCGAGCCGGCGGAAAGATGAATTCCTGGCGATGCTGGCTCACGAGCTGCGCAATCCCCTGGCGCCCATCCAGAACGCCGTCACCCTGCTGCAGCATCTCGATTCGCCCGATGAACTCGTGCAGTCGGCGAGCGAGATCATCGAACGGCAGGTGCAGCACCTGTCGCGGCTGGTGGACGATCTCCTCGACGTCTCGCGAATCACTCTCGGGAAGGTCAAGCTCCAGAAGGAGCCGGTTGAGCTGGCGAGCGTCCTGACGCGAGCCGTGGAAACCATCCGGCCGCTCATCGACGCCCGCCGGCATCGCCTGCTGATCTCGCCGCCACCTTCGGGTCTGTGTGTACTGGCCGACCCCACGCGCCTCGCGCAGATTATCGGCAACCTGCTGACCAACGCGGCGAAGTACATGGAGGACGGGGGAGAGATCGTGGTCTCGACCGAGCAGAATGCGGCAGACGTCGAAATTCGCGTGCGCGACGCCGGCATGGGGATCCCCCCGGACCTGCTGCCCCACGTGTTCGAACTGTTCACTCAGGGAGACCGCTCATTGGCGCGGTCGGAAGGAGGATTGGGAATCGGCCTCACGCTGGTCCGCAGGCTGGTGGAGATGCACGACGGCTCCGTGGCCGCCCACAGCGAAGGACTGGGCACGGGAAGCGAATTCGTCGTGCGGCTGCCGGTTCTGCCGGCGGAATCCGCCTCCCCCGAATTGGGACGCGGCCGGCTCGATGCGTCCGCGTCAGTGCGGCGCTCGATCCTCGTCGTGGACGATAACCACGACGGCGCCAATACGCTCGGCCTGCTGCTGCGGATGATGGGCCACGACGTCCGCGTCGCCTACAACGGTCCCGAAGCACTGCAGGCAGTCGACGCCCGGCCGCCGCAGGTGGTGCTGCTGGACATCGGCCTGCCCGGCATGAGCGGACACGAGGTGGCGCAGCGGCTGCGCGCGACGCCGGGCCTGAAGTCCCTGGCGCTGATCGCCATGACGGGCTACGGCCAGGAAGAGGACCGCCAGCGCAGCCGCGATGCCGGTTTCGACGACCATCTCGTCAAACCCGTGAACGCGGCGATGCTCAAGCGCGTGCTGGAGTCCGTCGCGGTCTGAGAGCCCCCTGTCGCCCAGCCTGCCGAACGCGGTATGCAGAGCCGCTACCGGAGCGCCGAGCTGTCTGCCGGGCGAGTTGAAGCGGCGGCAGACGGCAGACTGCTCCTCGCACTGCGCGCTTCAATCACTCGTCAAAAACCTCGGCGAAGAACGACTGCATGTGCCGCCAGGAGCGTTCGTCGGCCGCCTGGTTGTAGTCGATGTTTTCCAGGTTCCGCTCGGCAGCCTCCGGGCTGGTGAAGCTGTGCTGGGCGTCGCTGTAGTAGATGATCTGGTAGTCGGCGCCTTCGCGATCGAGGGCTTCGCGGAACGCCTGGACGGCGGTGTCGGGAATGAACGCGTCATCGGCGCCATGACAGATGAGGAAACTTCCCTGAATCCGGTCTCCGGCCCCTTCCTCTGCCGGCGCCAGCGCTCCATGGAAGCTGACGACGCCCTTGAGGTCTGCGCCGGCGTAGTTGAGCTGCAACACCGTGGACCCGCCGAAGCAGTAGCCGATCGCCGCCATGCGGTCGGTATCCACCAGGGGATGTCCGGCAAGCTGCTTGAGCCCCGCCAGGCCGCGTTCGCGCCACTCGGCCTGATTCTGCCGGACCTGGGTGGCCCACTGGCCGGCTTCCTGCGGGTGCTCGGTGGTCTTGCCCTCGCCGTACATGTCGGCAGCGAACGCCACATAGCCGAGTTCCGCGAGCATCGTGGCGCGCCGGCGGGCGTAATCGTTGAGGCCCCACCACTCATGGACGACGAGCACGCCGGGGCGTTCCCCTTCGATCGCATCGTCCCACGCGAAGAAACCGTTGAGCGTCTGCCCGTCGTGCGTATAGACAACCGTTTCTGTTTTGACTTCCGCGATCGCCTCGAGTTGCAGGCACAGAATGACTGCGACGAACAGCGACAGTTTGAGCATCATGATTCGAATCCTCAGCGGGCCTGAAAGCAAATCGGACAGACTGCGCCGAGTCTATAGCCACGTGCGACCACTGCAACCTTGAATGACAGCTCATCGACCGATGAGCTGACTGGCGAACGGACGTGTGATCGCCGCGGGTCGGACGCTTCCGCGTCGACCCGGTTGACGATGCGGCCGGCGGGCCGACGAGCGACCTAGATCCGCCTGGACTTTCTCCGGCGATAGCCCACGAATGCTGCCAGTGCACAAATGCCGGCGACGGTACCGACCTGGCCCCAGGCGCTGGTCAGCACAATCTTGTGGAGCAGGGCGTTGTGACTGTCGGTCGTCTCCGGAAGCTGCCCGGTGTACTCGGCCACGTGATGCAGCAGGCTGACGGCGAGGGACGCTTTCGGAATCTCCTGGTGACAGGCCAGGCAGGTGCCGTCGCGCTGCATGCGGGCGATCTCTTCCTTGTTGAAGGCGCGCGACAACTGGAAGTGGTGCCCGACGGTGGCAAGTTGGTTTCCTTCGGCGTCGACGATCTGGGACCAGTCATGGTCGAGGCCGGCAATAGCTTCCATCTGGGGCTGTGAACGCTGCGGGAGAATGTGGCCCTCGACCGTTTCCAGTTCAACGTAATGCTGCTCGTCCCAGGGACGCGTCGAGCCGATGCCGAGACCGACCGCTTTGTTCGAGGCGTGGCAGGATTCGCACGTGCGGGCGTTTTTGGTGGTGGTATGCGGCTGGGTGGGGCTCATGTCGATGGCGAGCTGGCCCTGCTCGCCGCCCCCCTCTGCGCCGGCTTCGGTGCGGAAGATGTGGTTGAGCAGGATCGGCTGCCCGTCGGCGCCGATGACGGTGACCGAAGGCTGGCAGCCGGGCGCGAGCGGCGACACGCGCCCCTCGCCGTTGATGCCGAGGATCGGATCTTCCCAGCGGGTATAAGAGCGCTGCTCGGTCACCTTGCCGGGGATGATGGTGTCGTAGCCGGCTTCACCACGATCCGCCCGATGCTCGTCCTCCGAGTGTTTGCGGCCCGCCGCGACCCAGTCGAACCCCTTGAGGGATTCGGAGCATTCGGGGCACTGGTCCTTCTGTGAGAAGTCGATCTTCACATGGCAGCCGTAGCATTGCGGCGTCCAGTTGGCGTGGCATGAATAGCACTCCATCCGCTCCAGGTGGCTGGCGACGCCCCGCATCGACACGGCTCCACGAAGTGACACCTTGTCTTCATCGAAGAGCTTCTTAAGCGGCTGCATGCGGATGTCTTTCCCGGCAGCGGTGTGCACGATGATCTCATTGCCGTCGCGGACGACGTTCTCATACGGATTGCCGCGGGCGGTGAGCAGGAAGCCGTCGCGGGGATCGTAGGTCTCCCCCTGCTGCGTGAAGGCGAGAGGCGTGTGCGTGACTCCGCGCGGCTTGCCTGCGGCGGGCTGCATGGCGAACTCGTCCATGTAGCCGAGCGGAAGTTCCCACGGGTATTTGTCGGGCGTGCCGTGGCAGTCGGCGCATTCGATCTGTACGGCCGCGAGGTTGGCGGCGGCGAGGAAGCCGTCGCTGTGAACGTCGAGCGAAGTATGACAATCCTGGCAGGTCATCCCCTTGAGGTAGTGGACGTCCTGCTCCATGGCGAGATAGTGCTTGGTGTGCAGGTCCGGCTGCTCGCCGCCGTCGGCCGCGTACGGCGAGGCGTACGGGGATTCCATCAGTCCCTGGAAGGAGACTCCGATCCGCTTGCCGCGGTCGTGACAGGTGGTGCAGGTCTCGACCGGGATGCCGCTGTACGTGGTGTCGTGGACGGTCACCTTGGCTTCGCGCGTCCCCTGGATGGAGTGGACCAGCATGTGGCCGGGCTCATCGCGGGCGATGGACGGATCGCCCCCCTCGTAGAAGCCTTCGTTGCTGTAGGGGGTGTGGCACGAGGCGCAGCCGATGCCGCGGTAGTCGCCGCGAACCTGTCGCCCTTTCACGGCATGATGGCAGCGCTGGCACTCCTGGCGGATGTAGGTGAAGGCCGCGACGCTCGGATCTTCGTGCAGGCGGTCGAGCTGGTCGAACCGCAGGGCCTCCGGGAGCGGCTCGTGCTCATCGACGAAGACGTTGGGCTCGATCTCCTTGAGCAGTTGCATGTAGGCGCGGTACGCGTCGGTTCCCAGCCGGGCGGAGGGATCGTCGGGATTCTTCACCGCGTAGTTGGCCCAGCGGTGCTTGTAGCCTTCGAGCGAACCGAAGGCCCAGCAGGTCCCCTGAATCTTGCCGGCCTCCGTCATCATCAGGCTGTGCCACTGCACGCGGACGTGCTCCTGATGGCATTGGCCGCAGGTGTGCTCATTGACCCACGGGCTCGCCGGGGCAGGATAGAAGTCACCGCCATGGGCCGCGGCCTTATCGTCGGTGACGGCGGGATCGCCGTTGTGGCAGACGACGCATCCGGCGGGGTCGCCGAGTTCGCGGCCGCGCTCCATGATCTGCCGCAGCATTTCGGAGCCGGGCTCGCGGATCAGCTCGATGCCGGCGTGGCACTTCATGCAGCCGGACTCAGCGGCCTCGGGGAAGTGCTCCAGAACGGGGTCGGCCCCCCGCGCGGACGGTGCGCACAAAAAGATCACGAGCGCACTCATCCACCGCGCAAGCTGCATCAGTACTGTACTCCTGATTCGGCAGTCCGTAGGGCGAACCGCGCATTCTGAGGAGTGGGCTGCAGGATGCAACAGCAGAATCCATGCTCAGTTCCGCTGCGAGCGAACGACTGTGCTGCTTCGCTCGCTATACCAGAACTTCATTCAGGAGTCGTCCCTCGGAGACCAGCGGCAGCGGGCGGCCCAGCGGGTCCGGGATCATCGTGTGCGGCGGGATTCCCACCAGGTGGTAGAGCGTCTGGAGGACGTCCTTGGGGCTGACCGGGTTCTCAGCGACGAAGCCTCCCTCTTTGTCGCTGCGGCCGAGAGCCTGGCCGCGGGTGATGCCGCCGCCGGCGAGGAGGTTGCAGTAGGCATTCGACCAGTGTTCGCGGCCGACGCCGCGCTCCTTCGGGAAGATCTGCGGCGTGCGACCGTGCTCGGTGAGGCACATCACGAGAGTGGTGTCGAGCAGCCCGCGGTCTTCGAGGTCGATGAGCAGCGAACTTAGTGCGGCGTCCAGGCCGGGATGGAGTTCGCCGCGGAGACGCTCGTAGTGGTTGAAGTGGGTGTCCCAGGCGGAGTTGGCGGTGCCGTACTCGTCCCAGATGACGGTGACGATCTTCGCTCCGGCTTCGAGCAGGCGCAGCCCGGCGAGCGTGGATTGGCCGAAGAGCGTCATGCCGTAACGTTCTCGGCGTTCGGCCGGTTCGCCCGATACGTCGAGGGCCTGGCGGAGGGTGTGTGAGGTGAGGAGGGAATACGCCATCTGCTCGAAGCGGTTCAGGCTGGCGCCGGCGAGCGTGGCGTCGAGGGCGCGGCGCTGGTCGTCGAGCTGATCGAGGAGGGAGCGGCGGCGATCGAGGCGGTCGAGGGTGAGTTCGGGGCGGAGACGGGCATCGCGCGAGAGCGTGAGCCGCGAGTCGGCGGAGACGGCGACGTAGGGATCGTTGATCGGCTGGTCGACATCCCCCCGCCAGTGGAGGACGGTCTGCGTCCCTTTGTCTTCGAACTCGGTCCAGACGGGGTTGTAGGCGTTGCCGAGAAAGCCTCCGTAGGGTCCGCCGCGGCGGAACTCGCCGCACTTGCTGCTGAACTGGAATGGGAGGCCGACCTGGTAGGGAATCTCGGTGCGGGGCGGAGCGTGCGGATCGCGGCGGTCGAGGTATTCGAGGACGGAGCCGAAGCAGGGCCAGTGGCGGGAGTCGTAGGGGTCGAGCTCCATCGGAATGTCCACGGTCTGCACGCCCGTCATGGTGTAGGCGGCGGAGTGGATGTTGTAGGGATGCGTCATCGAGCGGATGAACGTGACGCGGTCGGCGATGGAAGCGAGGCGCGGGAGGCCTTCGGAAATCTGGACGCCGGGGATCGCCGTGGCGATGGGCTGCATCTCGCCGCGGATCTCCACGGGAGCGTCCGGCTTGGGATCAAAGAGTTCGTGCTGCGGGGCGGCTCCGTAAAGGTAAAGGAGGATGACGCGCTCGGCCTGGCCGAAGCGGGGCGGGTGGTCGTCGGCGGAGGTTGCGGCGGAGGCGCGGCTGTTCAGCAGCTGCGGAAGGAGCATCGCCGCGCCGGCGAGGCCGCCGATCTGAAGCGTGGCCCGGCGGGAAAGGCGGCCGTGGAGCTGGTCGTAGGAGCCGAGCACTCGCAGCATGGCGTGGGCTTTCCGACACTGATGAGCTTACTGAGTGACTATAGCATCACAGAATGTTGATGGGTGGTCAATTCGGGGAGTTGTCGTCGTCAACATCGACGGCGTTTCGGCGGGACCCTGTTGGTGGGCTCAACGTCTTTTATGCGCGGTTGGGTAAGATGCTGGGATGGGAGCCGAGATATGCCTACCGCATTTCAGCCAAAATCTGAGTTTCCGCTGCTCGACTTAGTTGCTCAACTGGAATTCGAGACACCAGGGAGCGCCGGGTTCTGTCTCGGCACGTACGGGAACGTGATTTCCTTTTCGAGTGGTATTGAGGTGAATGTGGGCGAGAAGGGCGTCTTCAACGTGTGCGGGTCCGTCGCTGTGCATTACCCGTGCGACAACCACATTAAAGTGCAGGTGTCGGCAGAGCTTCCGGAGCAATACCGCACGTTCGAGACGATGCACGAATTCGTGCAACAGCTCCTCGCCGCGGTTGGCATACCGAGTGATGAAACCTTCACGGCGACATTTCGTTCCGGCGGAAACAGTGAGTGTTTCGTACAGCCCGTTGACCGTGACGGATACACGGACAGAATCTACTCGTTCTGACGGGAACTCGCGCTGCATTCAGATGCGAAGCGACCTGCCACGAAGGATTCTTCCAAGGGGATCACTACCAATCCTTGACGCGGGACGCCGATCTCAAAAGAATCGCGCTCCGTGCGAACGCAGAGGGCGGGCACGTGTCCGGTGCGTGGATGATATCCGAATGCCCGGCCCGGTGGGCTGGGGTTAAACGAATGGTTCGATGATGCGACTCTCGGCTGCGGTAACGGCGCTCAAACCCTCGGCCACCATCGCTGCGGCTGCCAAGGCGAAGGAGTTGGCGCAGAAGGGGATCAAGGTCCTGGACTTCACGCTGGGGGAACCGGACTTTATTACCCCGGAGCATATCCGCACGGCGGCGAAGGAGGCGATGGACGCCGGACACACCCACTACACGCCGTCGGGCGGGATCCTGGATCTGAAGAAGGCAGTATGCGCGGCGTACCAGCGGGATTACGGGCTGGAGTACCAGCCGAACCAGGTGGTCATCTCGAACGGGGCGAAGCACTCGATTCATAACGTGCTGACGGCGCTGTGCGGGCCGGGGGACGAGGTGATCATTCCGACGCCCTACTGGGTGAGCTACAGCGCACTGGTGGAGCTGACCGGCGCGACGCCCGTGCTGGTGCCGACGTCGCTGGAGAGCGGGTTCTGCCTGCAGCCGGAGCAGTTCGCGGAGGCGATCACGCCGCGGACGCGGCTGCTGATGCTCAATAACCCGTGCAATCCGACCGGGACGGCGTACCCGGTGGAGACGCTGGAGGGGCTGGCGCGGGTAGCGGTGGAACGGAACATTCCGGTGCTGTCGGACGAAATCTATGAGAAGCTGATCTATGAAGGCTCGGAGTTCCGGTCGTTCGCGTCGTTCTCGCCGGAAGCGAAAGCGCTCACGATCATCGTCAGCGGCGTAAGCAAGGCGTATGCGATGACGGGGTGGCGGATCGGCTGGACGATCGCGCCGGCGGACGTCACGAAAGCGATGGACAATCTGCAGAGTCAGGAGACGTCGAACCCGTGCAGCGTGAGCCAGTATGCGGCCGTGGCGGCGCTGAATGGCCCGCAGGAGTGCGTGCAGGAGATGCTGGTGGAATTCCGGGCACGGCGGAACTACGTGCTGAAGCGGTTGCGGCAGATTCCCGACATCCGGTTCGCCGAGCCGGGGGGCGCGTTCTATGCGTTTTTTGACGTGAGCGCCCACTTCGGGCGGCCGCTGGGTGCAAACGGCCGAAAGGTGGAGAACGCCAGCGACTTCTGTACGGCTCTGCTGGAAGATGCCCACGTTGCGCTGGTGACCGGTGACGCTTTTGGCGCGCCGGGATATGTGCGGCTGTCGTTCGCAACAAGCCTGAAGGTGCTGGAAGAGGGGCTGAACCGGCTGGCGGAGTTTCTGGGAAAGTAAAGGCGTCCCCGGATCTCGATTGCGCAAGCGTCACCGTGCGATATGAGAATCGTTGGGCGGTTCAAGTGGAACGGCCGACTCCCGACCGATGCGGAGGTCGGAGCCGATCTATCCACTCGCTACTCGGCAGACTTTGGCGAGCAATGGGCCTATCAGGCATGCCAGCCAGTTGCATTGGCGGTCTTTGAGGGCGTAAGGGCAATTGGCGTCCAACTTGAATCCGAGGCTCCCGAATTCGACGAACATCATTGGTTCTTCGGCGTGATCCTGCAGGGTCAGAATTACTGCGTCAGAGTTCAATGGGACGGGATGGACGACGAGGGGGATGGATTCGAGATTGAAGTCACTCCGCGGCGGAGCTTGATTCGCTCTCTTTTTCGAGAGCCGCGTTGCAACTTCCACGCTATTCGCAGAGCGCTCGACGGGGCGACGCGACTTGTGCCTGACGTGCAGAATCTCCAATGGCGTGAGGATTGACTCGCGTGGTTGAGAAGCTGGCAGCGTCCAAGCCGGCGGGCGGCACGTAAAGTCGGCGCTCTCGTCACAGTTTTCCCCTGCGGCAGACCGATACTGACTGGGGGGCTGTTGCGCAGCCGCGGTGTCTGGCGGAGCGCGCGGCGGTCTCTCCAGAGGGATCGAGAGCGTTCGTGCACCGGTCCCGGAATGTGGGCAATGTCCAGGCAAGGAAGCCGGGGGGGGTCGCGTGGTGCGCTGCAAGTTGCCGCTGATGGGAGTGTTGCTGGCCGGTCTGTTGTGCGTGGGATGGTGGGGAGCCGGCCTCGATGCCGCGGATCCGCCGGCGGAGAAGGCGGGGGGCGTCGCGTGGCAGGCTGATCTGAAGTCCGCCCACAAGATCGCCGTGCGCGACAACAAGCCGCTGCTGCTGGTATGGGGCGCCGACTGGTGCGGGTTCTGCAAGAAGCTGGAGCAGGAGTCGCTCGCGCATCCCAGCCTCGCGAAATACATCAACGAGACGTTTGTCCCGGTGCACCTGGACTACGACAAGGACGAGAAAGTCCGGGACATCCTGGAAGTCGAACGGCTCCCCTGCACGATCGTGCTGACTCCCGAGGCGGAGCAGCTGGAGCGGTTTGAAGGTTTTCATCCGGCGACGGACGTCTACAAGAAGCTGGCTGCGGCGCGACAGCTGCATCTGGAGCTGACGCAGACGGCGTCGCAGACCGGGTCGCAGTCGGTGCGGTGAGCGGAGCCGGATCTCTTCGGGATGCGAGTCTCCATTCGCGTCCGCATGGCCATCCGGCGGGGTTGAACCCCTCCGCTCGTGGTGCGCCGCTGGGTGCAAGTGACAGTTGGTGTAAGTGCGAATGTTCATACCGCATGAGTCGCGCCCTTCTCCCGCGCGTTCAGCCATCGTGATTTCAAAAGTGCTCCACGCGGGAGAAGGCGGCCGATAGGCCGGATGAGGGCACGAGAAGCCGCGTCGGTTTCGCCCCTCACCCCCGGCCCCTCTCCCCGCACGTCGTGTCTGGATGTGGAGAGCGAATTCGCGGGGAGAGGGGAGTAGAACTCGCGCCCCCGCCATTCTCCGCTCGTACGCTGCGCGGCTGATGGGCGCAGGCGGCCTTGCTTCGACCGCGGGGGGGAACTACTGTTAGCGGCACGCTTCCGCCGTCCCGTCGACGAGTGCACGTGGTGCGGAGCGGACGCGATCTGGCGCTTCAGGGCTCCCGCCGCCGGACTGCTTTGGACGACGCAGGAAGTCCCTTTCGCGGTGTCTGCAGCAGACGTTCGCGGCGGTTGATCAGCCGCGCCCCTAACAACGGAAGTCAGAATCACTATGGCATCCTCCATGCCGCATGACCCTCGTGAAGATGAACTGGAGTCGGTGGCCGAAAGTCTGCTCGGCATCGACTTTTCGGCAGCGGAGATCCCGGACTCGATAGAGCTGGACGACGACGACCTGTTCGCCGACGAGGAACCGGCCGCCGCGTCCGCCGGCGGCAGTGCGGACGAAGTGCGGGAGGCGCCGGCGTCGTCCACTGCGAGCTCGCCGCAATCTCGCGACGAGATCAGCGATGACGAACTCGACTTCGGCTTTGATTTTGACGACGAGGAAGACGAGGCGGATTCGGACGATGCGGTTGCCGTCGAGGATCTGGCGGACGCGGAGGACGATGCGTTTGTGGAAGCGAGTGCGGAATCCCGGGGAGACGTGATCAACGAACGGGAGTCCGACCCGGAGGAGGACGACGAGCCTGAGCCGGTGCGGAAGGCTCCGCCGCCGAAGGACGACTTCTGGGACGCGCTGGAAGGCTGGGACTGGGACGAGGGGGTGAAGGAAACACGGGACAAGCCTGAATCCCGGGGCCGAGGCCGGGGACGAAGCCGTGACCGGCGTCCGGAGGACGAGGCACGGGCTCCCGAGCGGAGTCCCCGGCCGGCGCCGCGGCGGGAGGAATTGTCCGACGACGACGGGTTTGGCGCCGACCTTCTCGATGAAGGGGCCGCGCCGGCCCGCGAACGGGACGAGGCGCGGCGGGATGTGGAGCGGCCCGATGCCGATCGGGGTGAACGACGCGAGCGCGGGGACGATCGCGGATCGCGCCGCAGGCGGGGGGGGCGACGGTCCCGCTCGGATCGGGACGAGCCGCGCGGGCGCGAAGAGAGTCCGGCCCGCGAAGACCGGCCTGCTCGCGAGGACCGCCCGGTTCGTGAAGAGCGTCCGGCACGCGAAGATCGGCCGTCGCGCCGTCGCGGGCGCGATCCGGAACCGTCGGCGTTCGACGATGACGACGACATGGGGTTCGGCGCAGGGCTGGACGACGATGCTCCGGAACCGGTCAGTGAGAATCGCGAACGTTCGGAGTCGTCGGAAGACGAAGGACGCGGACGCCGTCGCGGGAGAGGACGCGGGCGCGGTCGGGGACGTGGTTCGTCCGGTGACCGGGAGCGGTCCGCCCGTCCGTCGGCCGAGCGAGTTCCCGAGCAGGACGACGATTTTGGATTCGAGGACGATGTAACGACCGAGGCGGATGTGTCTGCCGAGTCCGACGACGAGGTGGAGTCGGAATCACGGTTCAAGGACGTGCCGACGTGGGAGGAGGCGATCTCCTACCTGTCCCGTCCGAAGGTGAAGTCGGGCGGCTCCGGCTCGTCCACGGGCAGCAGCCAGGAAGGCTCACGGCGATCGTCGGACGGGGATCGCGATCGTCCGCGGCGGCGTGGGGGGCGACGCGGTGGGGGGAGAGGTCGGCCGCGGGACTAGCAGAGAAGCTCAAGTCGAAAGCAAGGGGCGGCGGGGTTGAACCCCGCCGCTCGTTTGCTTGGGGGCGCTCAAATCTGGAGGCCGCCGTAGAGCTTGGCGCGGAACTCCTGCCATTCTTCGTGCTGGCGCTCGTTGCCGTTGTTCTGGACCAGTTCGCAGGTCCAGTCGTCCATCCGCCGCAGCCGCTGGGAGAGGATGCGGACCAGGTTGGCGGCGATCTTGTCGGCGGCGGAGGGATGTTCGGCCCGGAGCTGCTCGTACTGTTCCCGGGCCAGCCGCAACGTGGTGACTTCGGATAAGGCCCGCACTGAGGCGGAATGCGGGGCGGTTTCGAAGAATGACATTTCGCCGAATACCGATCCGGCCTCCAGCAGGGCGAGGCGGTTGGCCTTGCTGCCGTTGCCGGCTTTGACGACTTCGCAGCGGCCGGATTCGATGATCCACAGGCTGGCGTAGGTGAGTCCCTCGGTCAGGATCTCCGCGCCGGCGGCGAAGTCTTCCGACTGCATGAGGCGGAAGACCGAATCGAGTTCCTCGGGATTCATCCCTTCCAGCAGCACGCAGCGCTGGAGCTGCGGGATCGCGGACGAGTCGGACATGGATGGCTGGTTCCTGCGGCGTCAAAGGGTTGACGGCGATTCATCGTAGCGGGTGAGACGTGGTGCGTCGCCGGGGTTGATCGTCGTGATGTTCGTGCTCCCGCACGGTTGGACATGGGGGGACGGTGTGAGGTGCTCGGCCCTCGCTGGCGCGTCGGGCTAGTATGGCCGTCGGGCTGGTGTGGTGCGGCGGTTTGGCATGAGGGAGCGGTTGCATTATAGGCCGGCGAGGACCGTGGCGCGGCCGACGCGGCCGATTCCGAGCATGTAGGCGGCGACGCGGAGGGAGACTTTCTTTTCCTCGGCGATCCGCAGGACGCGGTTGAAGGCGTCGGAAAGGATCTTATCCAGCTCCGTGCGGACGCGCTCCAGCTCCCACTTGAAGTGCTGGCGGTTCTGCACCCATTCGAAGTAGCTGACGGTGACGCCGCCGGCGTTGGCGAGAATGTCCGGGAGGACCAGGACTCCGCGCTGCTCGAGGATCTCGTCGGCATCGGGGCGGGTCGGCCCGTTGGCCGCTTCGACGATGTACTTCGCCCGCACGCTGCCGGCGTTGTCTTTCGTCAGCACTCCGCCGATGGCGGCGGGGATGAGCACGTCAACGTCGGCGGTCAGCAACTGATCGTTGGAGATGGCCTCGGCCTGGTCGAAGCCGGTGACTCGACCGACCTCGGCGACGTGCCGGAGGAGCGCCGGAATATCGAGCCCCTTGGGATTCGAGACTCCGCCGTGCGCGTCCGAGACGGCGACAACTTTGGCCCCCATCTCGTTCAGGAACCGTGCGGCGAACGTGCCCACGTTGCCGAAGCCCTGAACGGCGACGGTGCTCCCCTGAACGGGGCGCTTCTGATGTTCGAGCAATCGCTGAGTGAGGATGGCGACGCCGCGACCGGTGGCTTCCTCGCGGCCGTCCGCGCCGTGCAGTTCCACGGGCTTGCCGGTGACACACGCGGGATTAAAGCCGTGGTACTTTTCGTACTGGCTCATGATCCACGCCATCACTTGGGCGTTGGTCCCCATGTCGGGGGCGGGGATGTCCTTGTCGGGACCGATGACGTCGTGGATCTCGTCAACAAACTTGCGGGTGATCCGTTCCAGCTCGCCCGGACTGAGCCGATGGACGTCGACCGAAATACCCCCCTTCGCTCCGCCGTACGGGATATTGACGACGGCCGTCTTCCAGGTCATGAGCGCGGCGAGAGCGCGGACCTCATCCTCATCGACGTCGGGGTGGAACCGCAGGCCCCCTTTCATGGGGCCGCGGGCCTTGTCGTGCTGGGTGCGGTAGCCGATGAAGGTGTTGATCTGCCCGTCGTCCAGTTCGAGGGCGACCTGGACTTTTACCTCGCGGAGGGGGGTCAGGAGCATCACCCGCATATTGGTGGACAACCCCATGTTGTCCGCCGCGTGGTGGAAGTAGGAGCTGGCGGTTTCAAAAGAGCTCAAAGCCGTTCTCCCTCGCTTGAATCACCGGAAGTCCATCAGCCAGAACATCTTAGCGTATGTGTTGCAGTGTGCGAAGACGGGTTTTGGGGGGGCTGGACCGGGGATGGGTTCGGCGAAATGGATCGGGAAACCCCCTACTAGAGAGGATCGGTTTTGTCTGATTTGTGCGATATCGCGGCCTGCTATTTTACGTCACCCTGAGCGACCGGGAGTCCGGACGCTCGCTACGGACGATGCGACACGCAAGGAAGCCGCCACCCACCGAACTGAGATCCAGACCCGCACCGGTGATCGCGGAGGC
This sequence comes from Planctomycetaceae bacterium, assembly GCA_041940305.1. GTDB lineage: Bacteria > Planctomycetota > Planctomycetia > Planctomycetales > Planctomycetaceae > JBGTSJ01. The sequence continues at coordinate 180,341 of JBGTSJ010000002.1, read as the reverse complement.
TTGGGGAGTTTCATCGTCCTGTTCCCGCATGAGTCAAGGCTATAAAGGAGGAGACGCCACCATGCTTGTTCTGACCCGCAAACTGAACGAATCGATCATTATCGACGGCAACATCACGCTGACGGTCGTGGAGGTCCGCGGCAACCGCGTGAAGCTGGGGATCGTGGCGCCGGGCGAAGTTCCGGTCATGCGAGAGGAAATCGCTGCGGCGATGAATGAGCGCCGCCAGAGCGAGCCTCGCCGTTCCAGCCGGATGCCGGTGGCCGTCGGAGGCTGAACTCCGGGGGCGATTGGACGAACTCGGTGGTGGATGCGGTTGGGCCGCATATCCACACCGGGTGACCTGAGATGTGCACCACAGGAGTGCAGGCGCTCGCTTGGCAGGACGAGCGCCGCTGCCGGGGGCTTGGGGAAATCCATCGACCGCGCGGGTGCTTAAGACCGCCCGGTATGATGGTGGCTTTCATCCGCCCCGCAATCGTTTCACTGTGGCGGCGATGCGCGCGATCGCCTGGTCGATCTCTTCCGGCGTGTTGTCATGTCCCATGCTGAAACGGAGTGTGGAGCGAATCACGGCCGGGTCGCATCCCATCGCGATCAGGATCGGGGCGGGCTCGCTGGATCCACTGGAACAGGTGCTGCCGAGGGAGCAGCAGACCCCCTCGAGGTCGAGCGCGACGAGCAGCGCATCGCCGTCGCAGTCGGGGAAGGCAATGCTGAGCGTGTTGGGCAGCCGGTGATCGGTTGACCCGTGGACGACGACGGGGGGACAGCGTTCGCGGAGTCCGCGTTCGAGCCGGTCCCGCAGTTGCGCCACGTGCGACTTCCAGACGTCGCGCTGCGCGTACCAGAGTTCCAGAGCTTTCGCCATGCCGACGGCGAGCGGCACGCATTCGGTGCCGGCGCGGCGGCCGGCTTCCTGATGTCCGCCGAACGTGACCGGCGCCAGTCGCGCGCCGGAGCGGATGAGGAGGGCGCCGATGCCGCGCGGTCCATGAAACTTATGGGCGCCGAGGGCGAGCGTGGTCGCGCGGGAAGCGTGAAAGTCGACGTCGAACTTTCCGACGGCCTGCACGGCGTCGATGTGCAGGGGAACGCCGTGGCTCAGGCAGCGGTCCGCCAGCGGAGCGAGATCCTGAATCGTCCCGGTTTCGTTGTGTGCGAACAGAGCGGTGGCGATACGAATCCGGTCCCATGGGAGTTCGGCCAACGACTCGGCGGGGATGCGTCCGGTTTGATCGAGCGGGATTGAGCAGCGGGACCAGCCTCGGGCCGCGAGAGCATTGATGGTCTCCTCCGTCGCCGGATGTTCTCCGGGAGGCGCAGCGATCTGCCCCTGGCGTCCTTCCGCAAGACCCAGCAGGGCCAGGTTGGATGCTTCGGTTCCGCCGCTGGTGAACACGACTTCCTGCGGGTCGGCATGCAGGATGGCGGCGATGGATTCGCGCGCCGCTTCGAGCGCCTGCCGGGCGCGGCGTCCAAGGGCATGGCGGCTACCCGGGTTGCCATAAGCATCCCGCCACGCGCGGTCCATCGCCTCGATGACTTCCGGGCGCGGACGAGTGGTGGCGTTGTGGTCGAGGTCGATGATCGCCGTGCTGTTCATTCCGAATCGACAGTCGAAAGCTTGCGTTTCAAGCCTTCACCAGTTTGCGGGCCCGCTCCTGCAGTTCGACGGGGACAGCGGCGATCAGGCGATCGACCACGTTGTCGGCCTTGAGGCCTTCGCTGTCGGCCTGGAAGGTGGTGACGAGGCGGTGCCGCAGAACCGGGTGGGCGACGGCCTTGACGTCCTCGGTGGTGACGTGGAAGCGGCCTTCGAGGATGGCGCGGGCCTTTGCGCCGAGGATGAGGTACTGCCCGGCCCGCGGGCCGGCGCCCCAGGAGACGTACTCGCGGACGAACTTGGGAACGTCCGGCTCAAGGGGGCGGGTCGCGCGGACGAGGTCGCGGGCATAGACGAAGACATGCTCGGCGACCGGCACTTTGCGGACGACTTCCTGCAGAGCGAGGATCTGCTCGCCGGTGAGGGCGTGCTTCAGTTCCGGCTCATCGCCGCCGGTGGTCGCCTTGAGGATGCGGAGCTCTTCGGCCGCGGTCGGGTAGTTGACCACGATGTTGAACATGAAGCGGTCGAGCTGCGCTTCGGGCAGCGGGTAGGTGCCTTCCTGCTCGATGGGGTTCTGCGTGGCAAGGACGAAGAACGGGCTGGGGAGGCGGTAGGTGTTGGAGCCGACCGTGACGTGCCGCTCCTGCATGGCTTCGAGAAGTGCGGCCTGCGTCTTAGGGGGCGTGCGGTTGATTTCGTCCGCCAGCAGCATGTGAGTGAAGAGGGGGCCCTGCATGAACTGGAACGTGCGGCGGCCGGTTTCCGGGTCGTCCTGGAGGACGTCCGTGCCGGTGATGTCGGAGGGCATCAGGTCGGGTGTGAACTGAATGCGGCGGAATGACAGCTGCAGAATCCGGGCGATCGTGCTGACGAGGAGTGTTTTCGCCAAGCCGGGCACGCCGACGAGCAGGCAGTGGCCGCGGCTGAAAAGCGCGATCAGGATCTGATCGACCACTTCGTCCTGGCCGATGATGACCTTGCCGATCTCCTCGCGCATGCGGGCATAGGCAGTGGCCAGCCCGCGGATGGCCTGGGCTTCGCGCTCACGGGCGGCGGGATCGGAAGAGAGGACGGCTTCGGGAGAATTGTCCATTGGCGGAGGCGACGGGTGCGTACTGGTTAGACGGATCGGGCCGAACAGAGATCGTACTCGACTGCCGGACGGAATGGCAGAATGCGCCCCCTGGTGTCAACGTGCCGGCACAAGGCATTGTCATGCTTCCTCCCTGGCTACAACTCCCAGCCGACTGGATTCTGATCGCACTGACCGGCTTACTGTTCCCAGTCGTCGGATACGTGATCTATGTCGTCCACCAGACGACCATCCGCGAACATCGGCAGCGGGAGCGGATGATCGAGTTGCTGGATGCGATCGATCGGAAGCTGTCCGATATCTGAGTGGGGTGGCGGCTGCCTGAAGAGTCGAGGGCGTTTCTGCTGAAGATCACGGGAGGCTGATCAGGGTGCCGCCCTGGAGTAGCGGGTGCGCGAGTTCGCACTCCGCGCGCGTTGACGTATCGCCGAGTGTTGATGCGTGCTATGCTGCTTAAGCGGTTCGGACCGGACGACGGCGGACCGGAGGCATGCGGATTACTCAGACTAGGGGCTCTCGTTGCACATGCAGCTTTGCAGGATCTGTGTGCTGTTGATTGGCATCGCCGTGCTGGCGACGAGCGGCGCGACCGCGATTGGCGATGAGGGGCTGACTGCTGATTTGCCGGCGGAGCAGGCGATCGATCTGGCCGTCAGTCGGAAGCTGGCGGATGCAGGGGTCTCGGCGACGCCCGTGGTGGATGATGCGCACTTTCTGCGCCGGGCGACTCTCGATCTGGCGGGACGGATCCCGACGCGTGCGGAACTGGCGGCGTTTGTGGCGAGCGATGACGCGGAGAAGCGGACGGCGGCCGTCGATAGGCTGATGGCGAGCCCTGACTTCGCGTATCACCTGCGGAATGAACTCGATCTGCTGCTCCTGGCGCGGCTGCGGGATGACGGGGAGTTCCGGGAGTATCTGCTGACGGCCGTGCGCGAGAACCGGAGCTGGGACCAGTTATTCCGGGAGATCATGCTGCCGGAACGGGAGCGGCCGGGAGAGAAAGGTCCGACGGCGTTTCTGCGCGAGCGCGTGCAGGAACTGGATGACGTCACCAATGACGCGGCGGCGCTGCTGTTCGGCGTGAATGTGAGCTGTGCGAAGTGCCATGACCACCCGCTGGTGGCGGACTGGCTGCAGGACCACTACTTCGGGATGGCGTCGTTCTTCAAACGGACGTACCGCACGCGGAACGGGATGCTGGCGGAAAAGTTCGACGGCGATCTGAAGTTCACCACGGTGGACGGCGAGGAGAAGCCGGCGGCTTTCATGTTCCTCACCGGGACGACGGTGACCGATCCGACGGGGCCGCGTTCGGACGAGGAACGGAAGCAGATTGAGGAGGCGATTGAAAAGGCACAGAAGGAGGACGACGCACCCGCTCCGCCGCTGCCGGAATTCAGCCCGCGAATTGAGCTGGTGCGGATGGCGCTGGAGGGTGGAGAGCACTCGTACTTCGCGCGGAACATGGTGAACCGGACGTGGGCGCGGCTGCTGGGGCAGGGGATCGTCCATCCGCTGGACCAGATGCACAGCGAGAACCCGCCGAGCCATCCGGAACTGCTCGACTGGCTGTCCCGCGACTTTGCGGCTCACGGGTACGACCTGAGACGGCTGATCCGCGGGATTGTCCTGAGCGAGACCTATGCGCGGGACAGCGAGTGGACGTCCGAGAGCGATCCGCCGGCCCCGGAATTGTTTGCGCGGGGGGTGGCGCGGCCGCTGACGCCGCGGCAGTTCGGCGCGTCGCTGGCGGTGGCGACGATGAATCCCGAACAGTTGCCGGGATTAGAGAAACCCGATGAGTGGAATGGGCGGCGGGAACGATTCGAGAGCCAGGCCAACGGGTTCGCCAGTCAGGTCGAGATCCCGGAGGACAACTTCCAGGTGAGCGTGGAAGAGGCGCTGCTGTTCAGCAACGGAAACCGGATCGCGAACGATTACCTGCGGGACGGCGGGGACCGGCTCGTGGGGACGCTGTCGCAGATCGAGGAAATTGACGTGCTGGTGACGACGGCGTTCGAGTGCACGTTGAGCCGTGGGCCGGTTGCCGAGGAACAGGCGGCGTTCACCGAGTATCTGAACGCACGCGGCGACCGGCGGAGCGCGGCGGTCCAGCAATTGGTGTGGGCGCTGGTGACGTCGCCGGAGTTTCGGTTTAACCACTGACCTGCGATTGGGGCACTGTGGAATGTACCCGCCGCGGGATCCGACGCCGGTTCCCCGGCATCCTCGCAGCCGTCCGATCGACATCAGGACGCCAGATGGCGACTACGTCTATGTGCAGGATGAGAAAGGCATCATCAGAATTCTGCCCGACGGGCCGCATCGGCATCCGCGCGTGCTGGGGGGTGGACGTCCGGCAAAGATTGCGGGGGACCTGACGATCAGACATGGTAGAATTCAGGACGTGACAAACCTCTCCGGGACATTTCAGTGCGATGACCCGGACGGATTACTGGCGGTGGCCATCGAACTGGAGCGGTTGGGGCTGCTGATCGATTCCGGAGCCGTCCGGTTCTTTCCGCAGGACGGAAGCAGGCCTTACGTTTTGAGGTGAGTGAATGTTCGATGCAGCCGACGATCGTCGTGAGATCCTCATTCTGGAGGATGACGCGCGCCGGCGGGACGCGATGGCCGCCGCCCTGGCGGACCGCTTTCCTCAGTACCCCGTCCAATTCTTTGTGGCGGCGACGGAGATGATCCACCATCTCGAGCAGGCGGAGTGGGAGCGGGTGATCGCGATCGGACTGGATCACGATCTCGAACTGCTCCCTGACGGAGAACACGGGCTGGTCGATCCGGGGACCGGTCGGGACGTCGCCAATGTTCTGGCACGCGGAAGCGCTGTCTGTCCGGTGGTGATCCACACAACGAACGGACCAGCGGGAACCGGCATGCAGGCCATTATGGAGGAAGCGGGCTGGGACGTGCGGCGCGTGGTTCCCTACGGCGATCTGGAATGGATCAACGAAACTTGGTCGCGATCGTTTCGCGACGCCATTGTCGGAAGCGTGCTGGAAGGCGCCGCGCGAGGCTGAGAGCATCCCCCGAGGTTTGCAGCTTGACTCAATCAATCACAGGAGTACGTCGATGACATCCCGCCGCCAGTTTCTGGGTGCGGTCGCCGGTGCTTCCGGCCTTGCAGCCGATATGACGGTGCTGAACGTGCTCAAGTCGCCGCTGCTGGCGGAGGAACTGCAGCGGCAGCAGAAGCATGTGATCCTGCTGTGGCTTGCGGGTGGAGCGAGCCAGCTGGAGACATGGGATCCCAAGCCCGGCGCGCCGACCGGGGGGCCGTTCGCGAAGATCTCGACTGATGCGCCGGCAGTGGAGATCAGCGAACTGCTGCCGCAGCTGGCGACGCGGATGAAGCACACGGCGGTGATCCGCTCGCTGAACACGCAGATCGGCGATCATGGGAACGCGTACAAGCTGATGGAGACCGGCCGCCGGGGGGAAGCCGGCGTGGAGTTTCCGCACCTGGGGGCCATCATCGCGCAGGAACTGGGGCGGGCCGACAGCACAGTTCCCGATCACGTGTCGATGTATACGTCCACCGAAGGGCGGCGCAAGGGGACGCCGGGGTTCCTCGGGGCGCGATACGGCGAGATGTTTCTGACCGAGAACATGATGCCGGACAACCTGCGGAGGCTGGAGTCGATCAGCGACGCGGACCATGCCGACCGGGCCGCGCTGCGGAAGCTGCTGTCGGACCGGTTCAGCCGCTCGGTGCCGAGTACCGCGGTGAGCAGCCAGAACTCGGCGTACGAGCGGGTGCGCGGGCTGATGTCGAGCGACCATCTGTTCGACATCGAGCAGGAACCGGCTGCGATGCGGGAGAAATATGGACCGACGCAGTTCGGCGAGCAGTGCCTGATCGCGCGGAGGCTGGTGGAAGCCGGGACGCCGTTCGTCAAAGTGGCCCGCGCCTGGTGGGACAGCCACGGACAGAACTTCGAAACACACCGCGAGTTATGCGCCGATCTCGACCATTCGATGTCGGCCCTGCTGGACGATCTCGGCGACCGGGGCCTGCTGGAGCATACGCTGGTGATCACGCTGGGCGAGTTCGGCCGCACGCCGCAGATCAACGGCAGCCTGGGCCGGGACCACTTCGCCAGCGCGTGGAGCTGCAGCCTGAGCGGCTGCGGCGTGAAGGGAGGCAGCGTCTATGGAAAGACGGACGAAAAGGGGCAGACGGTAAGCGACGGCGAAATCGGAGCGGGTGACCTGTTCGCCACGATCTTCACGGCGCTGGGGATCGAGTACGACAAGGAGTACATGCTCGGCAGCCGTCCGATCCCGATCAGCGACTTCGGCAGCGAGCCGGTGCGTGAGGTGCTGGCGTGAGTGCGGAGACGGAGTCGATCGGAGAGACACGATGGCGAGGTTGAGTCGACTTCGGCACATCGCGGCGCTGGCAGGGTGCCTCATCATCGCGCCGAACGGCTTGACGAAAGATCAGATTCCGCCTGCATCAGGGGACCGTGATGCCGTATTGATTGACTTTGACATGCTCGGCCTGCCGCGTCGGGTCGATCCGCGGCTGGAGTCGCTGCCGATCCCGGACACGATTCGAGCGCTCGCAGGGCGTCGTGTTCGGATTCGCGTCTTCATGCTCCCGCAGGCGGAAGCTGAGGATTTGCCGTACATCTGGGGTCCGCCCGAAGCGAGGCGACTCGATCACCAGCGATCAGTAGGCGAAGATTGCGCCGGCCCGCCAGAGACGCGACCGGCACGATACGCGGTGCCGGCTGTGTTGAAAGACGGGACAACCATCGACTGGACGACCCGAAGGGTGAGGCAGCCGCTGGTAGTCGAAGGGGAACTCGAACTATTGGGCGACCTGATCGACTTCGAGGAGGGACCGTGCCCGTTCCTGATCAGGGACGCGACGTATGAAGAAACTGAGACTCAGGAGGGGTTCGGTCCACTGTGGTACTTCGGGTGAGGGTGCTGAGAGTTCCAGGCTTGCCTCACGCCTCCTGCTCGCGCGTCGCGATGACCTCCGCCAGTCGCGACGCCAGTTTGGGCGGCAGTCGTTCTTGCCAGCCCCCGTCAAGCAATCCGACCTCAAGCAGATCGAGCAGATGGACTTTGTCCTTGAGCCGGAACGACGTGAGCTTCATCCGGACCAGTGCGTCCAGCGTAGGGACGGGGAACTCCGGGCCGGGTTCGCACTCGCTGAAATCCGGCGTCGCACCGGGGTAGTCGGGATACACCTTCTCGGCGGCGAAGACGATGTGCACACCGCTGCGCACCGAGCCTTTGGGGCCGTCCAGAAACAGATCGACGCCGGACACGTTCTGGTGGATGAATCCAGCAGCCTGCAGCACATTGATGACTTCGGAATGGTCAGCACGCCACACGAGGATGTCCACGTCCTTCGTATTGCGGACCGCCTCCTGATCGACGCGCGCGACCCAGGCGGCTACGGCGTGTCCGCCGACGACCATGAAGGGGATTTCGGCCTCGTTCAATGCTTCGGCCACGCGGCGCGCACGCAGACGGACGTCTTCCACAGCGGCGATCATCCTGTCCCAGGAGAGATCCTGCAGCACCGGCGATGCCATGGAGTTGCTCCCATCAACCTCGATTGTAGGCATCCCTCCGGGCGACTGATAGACTTCTGTTGATTCGTCGCCTCGCCCATGAGCCCCAGTTGACCTGCATCTCATGACCGATCCCAAGCAGCTCAAGCGCATCGCCGACTGGCGGGGCGAGGACATTCTGTTCTGCATCGCGCGATTGCCGGAGACGGAACGGCTGTTCCTCGGCAGTTCGGACTTCAGCGTCTACGAGCTGGATGTCTCCGCCGAGAAGCCGGAGCGGGTTGCATTCGAAGGAGTCGGGCATCGCAGTTATGTGACGGGGGCGGCGATCGCCGGCGGGACGCTGGTCACCGGGAGTTATGACGGGCGGTTGTTGTGGTGGGCTCCCCACGAGCGCTGTCTGATGCGCGATGTGGCGGCGCATGACCGATGGATTCGGCGGGTGATTGCGACGCCGGATGGGACGCGAATCGTCAGCGTGGCGGACGACATGCAGGTGAAGGTGTGGGACGTGGCGGGCGCTGAGTTGATCAGAGCGTTCAGCGATCATGCGTTGATGACGCCGCACAACTATCCGTCGATGCTGTATGCGGTGGCGGCGAGCCCGGACGGGCGCTGGCTGGCGACCGGTGACAAGACGGGGCACGTCGCGATCTGGGACCTGGTCTCGTACGAGAAGGCCGGTGAGGTAGAGACGCCGGTGCTGTATACGTGGGACCCGAAGCAGCGGCGGCATTCGATCGGCGGGATCCGCAGCCTGGCGTTCTCTCCGGACGGGACGAAGCTCGCCGTGGGGGGGATCGGGACGATCGGCAATATCGACCACCTGGACGGCAAGTCGCGGGTAGAGGTGTTCGAGTGGCAGTCCGCGAACCGGCTGTTTGAACTCGAGGACGAGAAGCGGAAGGGGCTGGTGGAGCAGATCGCCTGGTCGCCGGACGGCGGCATGATCCTGTGCGCCGGCGGCGATCACAACGGGTTTTTGAAGTTCTACGATATGACGTCGGGGGAGCTGATCCATCAGGACGGGAACGACGGACATATCCACGGGTTTGTGATGGACGAGGCGTGGAGCACGATCTACGTTGCGGGGCACCATCGGGTGGAGAAGTGGAGTATTGCGGTGTAGCGGGAGGGAGAACCCCGGTTTCTTGAAGAAACCGGGGTTCTTGCCGACTCACGCAAGAGCGGTCGCCTGTGACTCACCGCAACACGGTGTGAATGATGGATGCATTGTCGGAACTGATTGCATCGCGGCGCGAGTGGATTGATTCAGTGCTGCGGCCGTGGTGCCGCGACGCGAGCCGTGCAGAGCTGCTGGCGGCGGAGCAGGAGTGGCCCGATCTGGCGGGGCGCGCGGACCCGGCGAAGACGCTGTGGCCGTGGGCGTGGAGCCGGTTTCCGGTGCTGTATGTGGAGGGGCTGGCGGGGATTGAAGAGAGCTTTGCCGTGCGCGTCACGCTGCGTGACGGGGTGGAACACTCAGGGTTCCCCGATGCGCGCCGCAGCCGGCGGGGAGAGTTGCTGCTCGTGAGCGTGGGGGACGACGGCGCTGCGCGGGAGATGGGGCCGCTTTCGATCGATGAGATCGCGGACGTCAGCCGAGTGTAGCGGCAATGGAAGTCCAGCAGACGATTCCGATCCTGCGGATCTTCGACGTGGCGAAGACGCGGGAGTTCTATGTGGACTTTCTGGGCTTCGCCGTGGACTGGGAGCACCAGTTCGAAGGGGTTGCGCCGGTCTACATGCAGGTCTCGCGCGGCGGGTTGACGCTCCATCTGTCGGAGCATCACGGGGACTGCTGCCCGGGGGCGACCGTGTTCGTCTGGATGACGGGGCTTGAGGCGTTTCACGCTGAAGTCACGGCGCGCAACTACCGGTATCTGCGTCCGGGGGTGGAAACGACGTTCTACGATGCGCGGTGCATGGAGGTAATCGACCCGTTCCGGAACCGGATCCGGTTCAATGAACGGACTGCCTGAGCACGGGTTCGGCGCGTGCGAAAGCCCACGGGTTGCAACCCGTGGGCTTTGGTGATTGGCACGCGATGATTGACTGATTACGCGGCGTCGTATTCGCTGATGCGGTTTCGGGGCGCGAAGGGGGACGCCTCGTCGTGGGTGGCGTCGATGCGAAACCGCATGATGTAGGCGTCTTCCTCGGTGTCGTCGTAGTGCTTGCGGAGGACGCTGATCGCGCGGAAGGCCTGCGTCTTGAAGAACAGCTGCGCGTCGAGGTTCCGCTCGCGGACTTCGAGCAGGATCTCGTTGCGGCGCTGCTGGGAGAGCTTGTCCACCAGCCGCAGGACCATCTGGGTGCCGACGCCCATGCGGCGGTACTCGCTGGCGACGGCGAAGTTGAGGATGTGCAGCCGCGCCTTGTGCAGCTCATACACCATGAAGCCGACGATCTGGTGATCGTATTCGGCCACCATGCCGATGCAGTTCCGCTGGCGGAGACAGCAGAGGAAGTCTTCGTCGGTCCAGGGGAATTCGAAGCTCTCGCGTTCGATCTTGAGGACTTCCGGCATATCCCGCCGGATGAGCCAGCGGATCTGGACGTCGAGCTGCTGTTTGACTTTGGCAGTAGTTCCCATGCTCACTCCGGCCTCCGTGCCTGCGTGTGAACGGTATCGCATCGAATGTGAAATCTTCGAGAAAAAGCGGCACGCGAGGCCACCGTCCCAGGCGACCGGCCGTGCGGGGAACAAGATAGCAGAGGTGTCCGGGCGGGTGAAGAGGAGGATTGTGGAATCGGGGACGAAGGTCAGAGGTCAGAGGCCAGAGGGCAGAGGGCAGAGGGCAGAGGGCTGAGAGCTGAAAACTGAAAACTGAAAACCGAAATGCGTTCGATGGGATTTGCGGCCGATTGACAGCATCTGGCGGCAGCGTCAAGATGATCCGTTTCTTTTCCGCGGATTTTCGGGTGGTTGTGCGGCGTGAACGACGCGATTCAGAAAGCAATGGTCCTGGTTGAGGCGCTGGGGTGGATCCGCCAGTTCCGCGACCGCTTCGTCGTGGTGAAGCTTGGGGGGAGCGCCCTCGAAGAGCCGGATGCCGTCCGCAGCTGCCTGCGGGATGTCATCTTCATGGAGGCCGTCGGGATGCGGCCGATCCTGATCCATGGCGGGGGGAAGTCGATCAACAGGGCGATGGCGGAGGCGGGGATCGAGCCGCGGTTTGTGCAGGGACGGCGGTACACCGACGAGGCGACACTGGACATCGCGGCCCGGGTGCTGTGTGAGGACGTGTGCGAGTCGCTGGTCGACGAGATCCGCAGCCAGGGGGGGCAGGCGGTCGGACTCAACTACCGGACGCAGAACGTGCTGGTCGGAGAAAAGTTGAGTTTGCCGGGAGAAAACGGCGAACCAATCGACCTCGGCCGTGTCGGTCAGGTTTCGAATCTGCATCGCGACATGCTGCTGGCCATTTGCCGCAGCGGAACCATCCCGGTTATCCCCTCGATCGCGCTCGATGCCGACTATCAGAAGCTCAACGTCAACGCCGACACCGCCGCCGCGGCCGTCGCCCGGCTGCTCAAGGCGGAGAAGCTGGTGTTCCTCAGCGACGTGCCGGGGATTTTCATGGACCGCAAGGATCCGCAGACGCTGCTGCCCCACCTGAAGGTCAGCCGCGTGCGGGAACTGATCGCCAGCGGCGTCATTGATTCCGGCATGGTGCCGAAGGTGGAAGCGGCGCTGGAAGCATTGGAGGCGGGCGTGCGCAAGGTGCACATCATCGACGCCGCCGTGCCTCATTCACTGCTGCTCGAGATCTACTCCGATACGGGCATCGGCACTGAAATCGTGAAGTGACGAAAGGCATGAAAGTGTTACAGAAGGTCACGAAGGGAACGAAGGAGACGATATGGGAAGTCGATTGACAACGAGGCGCAGGAACACGTGAACGGCACGGTTTCATAACGACGTCCACACAGCTCACTTCGTTTCCTTCGTGACCTTCTGTAACCCCCTTCGACCTTCTGTCGTAACGGTCGATCGCCAACCGGAATCACTCGCATGGCCATCAAGATGTTTTCCCGTCGTTCCGAGGTCGAGCAGTCCGACGCCGACGCTCCTGCGATCTCGTACGATCCGCTGTCCAGTGCCGACACGATTGAACTTTTCGATCGGTACGTCATCCCCAACTACAAGCGCTATCCCATCAGCCTCGTGCGCGGCGAGGGATGCCACGTCTGGGACGCGGAGGGCCGCCGCTACCTCGACCTGTTTCCCGGCTGGGGCTGCAACATCCTGGGGTATTCGCCGCCGCGGGTGGTGCAGGCGATCCAGGAGCAGGCGGCCAGCCTGATCCATGTTCCCAACACGTGGTACATGCAGCAGCAGGGGCGGTTCGCCGAGGCGCTGTGCACTCGCGGGTTCGGCAAGGCGTTCTTCTGCAACAGCGGCGCGGAAGCAGTGGAAGGGGCCATCAAGCTCGCGCGGCTGCACACGCCGGAAGGCAAGTACAAGATCATCACGTTCGAGAACGGCTTCCACGGGCGGACGTTCGCGGCGGTGACGGCGACGGCCCAGCCGAAGTACCATCAGGGGATCAATCCGCTGGTTCCGGGCTTCAAGTACGCTCCGCACAACGATCTTGAGGCGGTCCGGAAGCTGGTCGACGACGAGACCTGCGGCATCCTCATCGAGCCGGTTCAGGGAGAAGGGGGGATCAACCTGCCGCGGGAGGGATTCCTGCAGGGGCTGCGCGAGATCGCCGACGAGCACGGCCTCGTATTGATCTTCGACGAAGTGCAGACCTGCATGGGCCGCACCGGCACGTGGTACGGGTATCAGCAGTTCGGGGTGCAGCCGGACGTGATGACGCTGGCGAAAGGGCTGGCGGGAGGTGTCGCCTGCGGCGCATTTATCTGCAAGGACGAGCTGGCGCCCAGCCTGCGGCCCGGCATGCACGCCAGCACGTTCGGCGGAAACCCGTTGGCGATGGCGGCCGGCCTGGCGACGATCGAAACCATTGAGGCCGACGGCCTGCTGGAGAACTGCCGCGCGATGTCGGACCGCTTCCGCAGCCGGTTTGAGGCACTGCTGGATGAGCTGCCGATCATTGAGCAGCTGCGGATCCAGGGGCTGATGATCGGTCTCGACCTGTCGGTGCCGTCGACGCCGGCGGTCGCCAAGTGCATGGAGCGCGGCGTGCTGGTGAACGCCACGCACGACACCGTCCTCCGACTGCTGCCCCCCCTGAATATCACCGCCGAAGACGTGGACGCCGGCTGCGAAGTCATCGCCGACATCCTCCGCGAGATGAGCGACACCGTCTGATCACGAATATCGAACAATCCAGTCAGAAACCCGGTTTCTTTTCAGAAGCCGGGTTTCTCAGTTTTACCGACGAATCCAATCCTTTCGCGGTGAGCCGCAGGCGACCGGAAACTCCTTCAAAAGCGATCCTGACCATGCAGCACCTCGTCACCCTCAACGATGTCGACGCGGCGGACGTCCGCGAAATCTTCCGCCTCGCGAGCGAACTTAAAATTCAGTCTCACAAGGGCCGCCGCGACCCGCTCCTGGCCGGCCGCGTGCTTACCCAGGTATTCGAAAAACCCTCGCTGCGGACCCGACTCAGCTTCGAGGCGGCCATGATCCAGCTCGGCGGCAACAGCATCTTTCTCTCTCGCAAAGATGCCGGCCTCGACGGGCGGGAGTCGCACGCCGATGTGGCCCGCGTCATCGGCAGCTACTCCGATGTGATCGTCCTCCGCACCTTCGCCGAGTCGCTGATCGACGACTTCGCCCAGCACGCCGGCTGCCCCGTGATCAACGGACTCTCCGACGAATCGCACCCCTGCCAGGCGCTCACCGACCTGTTCACGATCCAGGAGGCGCTCGGCTCGCTGACCGGCCGCTCGCTGGCGTACATCGGCGACGGCAACAACGTCGCCTCCTCGCTGGCCATGGCCTGCGCCATGTTCGACTTGCCGTTCGCCATGGCCTCGCCGCCGACCCATCAGCTGAAGCCCGATGTTCTGCAGAAGGTCGCCGCACGCTACCCGAGTGCGCGGATCAGCCAGCACACGGATCCGGCTGCGGCGGTCCAGGACGCGGATGTCGTGTATACCGACGTCTGGGCCAGCATGGGACAGGAGAGCGAGAAGGACCAGCGGGAAAAAGTTTTCGCCCCCTACCAGGTGAACGCGGCCCTCATGCAGCAGGCCCGGCCGGGAGCGAAGTTCATGCACTGCCTCCCGGCCCGCCGCGGGCTGGAAGTCACCGATGACGTCATCGACGGTCCCGCCAGCATCGCCTTCCTCCAGGCCGAGAACCGCATGCATCTGGCCAAGGGACTGTTCGCCTGGCTGCTGAAGTAGCCCTTCGGATCCCCGCGCACTCATGGTGATCCAGCGCAGCTCCCGTCCGATTGTGGAGGAACTAACGCCTCCGCCGCTGATCGCGGACGCACTCCGGGCCTTCGCCGGATGGCCGGGGATGCTCCTGTTTGACAGCGCGCTCCAGCACGAGACGCTCGGCCGTCATTCGTTTCTCATGGCGAATCCGGTTCGCACGCACCTGCTGGAAGAGGCGGAGTTCGGACGCGATCCGTTTGCTCCCCTGCGGGACGAACTCAGAAGCCTGCAGGCCGCCATAGTGCCGGGACTCCCGCCGTTTCAGGGGGGATATGCCGGACTGCTCTCGTACGAACTCGGCGGCTGCTTGGAACGGCTGCCTCGTGCCGCGGCCGATGAATTCACCACACCCGCAATGGTCGTCGGGCTGTATGACTGGGTGCTGGCCTGGGACCACCCGTCACGGCGCGCATGGATCATCGTCCAGCCCTTCGCGAAATCCCCATCGCAGCGTCTGGACGAGGTCCGCACGGCGCTGCAGAAGCAGCCAACGACCTCGGGTGAGGCGATCGCTGCGGGCGCTGCGACGGCTCCAGTCAGCAACCGCACCCGCGAAGAGTACCTCGACCAGGTGCAGCAGGTGATCGAGTACATCCGCGCGGGGGACATCTTCCAGGCGAACCTGTCGCATCGCCTGACGGCCGAAACGCCCCTCGCCGCCACCGAGCTGTATCTCCAGCTGCGTGCGGCCAACCCGGCACCCTTCGGAGCGTATTTCGCTCACGAGGACTGGGCGATCCTGAGTTCGTCTCCGGAACGCTTCATGCGCCTGCAGTCAGGCCAGGTCGAAACGCGCCCCATCAAAGGGACACGCCGCCGGAGTGCGGCCCCGGAGGCGGATCTGTATACACGCGACGAACTGCGCGAGAGCCACAAGGACCAGGCCGAGAACGTGATGATCGTCGACCTGCTCCGCAACGATCTCTCGCGAGTCTGCCGGCCGGCGTCAATCCGCGTCCCGCAACTCTGTGCGGTGGAAACCTACGAGACCGTCCAGCACCTGGTCTCCGTCGTCCAGGGTGAGCTGCGCGTGGGGCTCGACTTCTTCGATCTGCTGGCGGCGACGTTTCCCGGAGGGTCGATTACGGGCGCCCCGAAGGTCCGGGCGATGGAGATCATTCACGAGCTGGAAGGCGCCCGCCGCGGCCCGTACTGCGGCAGCCTGTTCTGGTGCGGCCCTGACGGCAATGCCGACAGCAGCATCCTCATTCGTACAATGCTGCACCGCGCCGGGCGGGTCAGCTTCGGCGTGGGGGGCGGAGTGATCGCGCAATCCGACCCGGCAGCGGAGTATAATGAAACGCTGCACAAGGCCGCGGGAATGCTGCGGGCGATCGGATCTCAATGACGAACGAGAATTCGCCCCGCCTGATTGAAGACGTTTCGGGAGCAGTGATGTCTGACGGTTCAACGAACGAACTCCGGATCGACCGGACAGCGTTCTCAGTAGTTCCGCTGTCTGAGGCAGGCAACGACGTTGCGTATTGGCTGTCAAGAACGGCTGAAGAGCGCCGACAGGGGATCGAAATCAGCAGACGGGTGCTGTATGGCGAAGCTGCAACCTCCGGACGACTTCAGAGAGTTCTTGAGATTGTTAAGCGAGAACCAGGTTGATTACCTGCTGATCGGTGGGTATGCCGTCGGCAACTATGGGTACGTGCGTCCGACTGCCGACATGAATGTCTGGATCGCCATGCGCCCCGACAACGCCGAACGGCTGGTCCAGGCGTTCCGGCAGTTCGGACTGACCACACCGGCGATGACGCCGGAAGTGTTTCTGGAACTGGGACACATCATCCGGCTGGGCGTTCCTCCACTGCAGTTGGAGATCCACACCACGATTTCAGGGGTCAGCTTTGAGGACGCATACGGGCGACGGGTTCTGGCGGGGTACGACGGAGTGAGCGCCTCGATGATCAGTCGTGAGGATCTGGTCACGAATAAGCGAGCCAGTGGTCGAACAAAGGACCTTGACGACGTGAGCGAGCTCGAACGGTAGTCGCATTCGCGTTGTGCGGCGAGATGAATCCAACAGGCCGGCCATTGCTTCTGCTCCTCGACAACTACGACAGCTTCGTCCACAACCTCGCCCGGTATTGTGAGGAACTGGGGTGTGAGACGGAGGTGGTGCGCAGCGATGCGTTGACGGTCGACGAGGTCCGCAGCCGCGCGCCCCGGGCCATCATCATCTCGCCGGGACCGTGCACGCCGCGCGAGGCCGGCATCAGCATGGATGTGGTGCGGGAACTCGGCCGGAAGATTCCCATTCTGGGCGTCTGCCTGGGGCATCAGGCGATTGCGGCCGCACTGGGTGGGAAGATCATCAGGGCTCCCGAGCCGGTGCATGGCCGGACCTCGCTGATCGAGCATGACGGCACGTCGCTGTTCTCTGGTCTTCCGCGACCGCTTCGCGCCACGCGCTATCACTCGCTCATTGTTGATGAATCAACGCTGCCGCCCGGGCTCTTTGTGACAGCTCGTATAGGCGACGGGCTGATCATGGGGCTGCAGCACCGCGAGTGGCCGGTGTTCGGCGTGCAATTTCATCCTGAGTCGGTGCTGACCGAGTCGGGACATGGGCTGCTAGGCAACTTCCTGCGCTGCGCCGGGATTACTCCGGATGCGGATGCGGCGTCCGAAATACCATTGCCGAAGTCGGGCGACGACTTCTACGCACGCGAAATCGGTGAGTTGACGATTCCTCCCTCGTTCGTCCTGTGAGGCGGCTGATGTGGTGGGGAATGCCACGCCGGTAGCGCATGCCGGGGGGTCATCCTGATCGGCGGTCGAGCAAGTTCCCCCACTCCCCCCTCGGAAAACGCCGGTTTTCCCGGGAAATGTCCGGGCGACGACATCGGCACGGACGTTGCTCCCCAAATCTTCAGTGTGCGGGCCTCCGATGCTGCCCCGTTGGGCGGCCTTTCCGAACGATGGGAGCATAGACATGAAATCACTGACCTTGGCCTTGTTGTCGTGTGCGGCGATCGGTTTCGCCGGCTGTGACGTGGACGTGCAGGACGAAGGGGAACTGCCCGACGTCGACATGCAGGTCGAAGAAGGCCGGATGCCGGACGTCGATGTGACCGGCCCGGAGGTGGATGTCGACACCGAAGAGCGGCAAGTGACCGTGCCGGATGTTGACGTCCACACGGAAGAGCGCACCATCGATGTTCCGGACGTTGACGTGACGATTCCGGACGAGAACGACAACGAGCCTGCCGGTACCACGCCGGAGTAATCTCGGCTCGCAGTCATGACGGTGAGAAACCCGGTGTCTGAAGAGACACCGGGTTTCTTGTTGCTCACACCGCGGCCGGGCCGTCGAGGCTGCGCCAGCAGTACCACGACGCGACGGTCGCATACGGCCGCCAGGGCTCGGCGATCGCGAGTGAGCGGGCCTTGTCGGGCAGATCATCGAGACCGTACAGGTTGCGGATGGCGACTCGCACCCCCAGGTCGTCATGCGGGAAAACGTCCGGCCGTCCCAGTGAGAAAATCAGGAACATCTGCGCGGTCCAGACGCCGATCCCCTTCACCTGCACGAGTTCGGCGATGACCTCGTCGTCGGTCATCCGCTGCACGCGATGCAGGCGCACGGTGCGTTCGCTGACCTTCGCTGCGAGGTCATGGACATAGGCGGCCTTCTGCGGTGAGAGCCCGAGCTTCCGCAGTTGCTCAATGGGAATCGCGGCCATCACGTCGGCGGTGAGGCGTCGGGGGCGGATGGACTGCTGCAGCCGTCGCCAGATCGACCGGGCCGCCTTGCCACTGATCTGCTGGGCGATAATGGAGCGGACCAGCGCCTGAAACCGGTTCGTCTCCAATCGAATCGAACACGGCCCGATGCGGCGCACGAGTTCCGCCATGACGGGATCCGCGCGTCGGAGATGTCGCTGGGCAGTGTGGACGGCAATCTCGTTCAGCATGAGACGATTCGCTGCGGCCTCTGACTCAGAACTCTGAACCGCCTCACCTTCGCCCAACGTCCAGGTTGGCGTTCGGCCCCGCGTCCACCAGAAACGACCGGACGGCGTCCCGCACTTCGTCGGCCGCCACATGCATGATGTCGTTGTGCCCGGCGTGCGGAAGCTCAACGAACATGCGGGGCACGCCGCTGCGCGATTGGGCCGGCGCCGCTTCAAACAGCGCCCGCCCCTGCTCGTACGGAACAATCGTGTCGAGACGTCCGTGAATGATCAGCAGGGGACAGGTGACCTGGCCGATGCGTTCGATTGAGGGGAAGCGATCCACGAGCAGCCAGCGAACCGGCAGCCACGGGTAGTGATGCGCGGCCGCATCGACCAGGGATGTGAATGTGCCCCGCAGAATCAGACCGCGAGGGAGCGTGCCATCGGAGCAGAGCTCAGACGACAGCCGCGTCGCCACCCCACCCCCCAGCGACTCTCCCCAGATGACGATGCGTCCGGGCGGCACGCCGAGCTCCTCCGTCGCGAACCGCCACGTTCCGCGCGCATCTTCCGCCAGGTCAGCTTCAGTCGGACGTCCGGCGTTCTCCGCGTAACCGCGGTAGTCGAAGTACAGCACGTGGCAGCCCAGGGCTGTGAACTGCCGGATCTCCCTGGCCCGATAGCCACGGTGTCCGCCATTGCCGGGGAAGTACAGCATGAGCGGCCTGCCATCGTCGGCGATCTCATCGGAGGCCGCCGTCCCGTCGGCCGGCACGAGCCAGCCGTGCAATGTCAGACCATCGGAGGTCTCGCGGCTCACCGGCCGCAACTGGTCTCTGGTGAAGCCCGCATCGGCAAGCTCCACGGTCCCGCGCGTGGGGAGGTAGATCAGGCTTCGCTGAAAGTACGCCAGCATTCCGGTGATCACTCCATAGGGAACCAGGATCGCCAGCGCGAACGTCCGCAGGCGGCGCCGCGCCCGGGGGCTGCGCCCATTCGGTTTGTTTTCGTCCGGACGTGCGGTCATTGCCGTCTCGCTCCTACAATGCCGAGCCGCCGATTACGAATCATAGCAGCCAGGCATGCGTCTCATCCCTGTTCTCGACCTGATGTACGGTTGCGTCGTGCGCGGCGTTGGGGGGAGGCGCGACGAATATCGGCCGATCGAGAGCCGGCTGGCGGCGGGACACGATCCACTGGTGATCGCCGCGGCGCTGCAGCGTGACTTCGAGTTTCGCGAATTCTATGTGGCCGACCTCGACGCGATTCGGGACGACCGTCCGCAGTGGACGATTCTCCGGCGGCTGGGTGACGCCGGCCATCCGCTCGTCGTCGATGCCGGCATCCGGAGTGCGGACCGTGCGGTCGAACTCAATCAGTGTGGATGCAACCGGATTGTCGCGGGCCAGGAGACGCTGGCCGGCGCCGCTCAACTGTGCGAAATCATCACGGCGACCGGAGCGGAGAGAACCGTTTTCAGTCTCGACCTGCAGGCGGGACGGTTGCTTGGGGCGAGCAGCGGCTGGACCAGCGAGGATCCGTTCAGCCGCGCAATGGAAGCCGTCCAATGCGGGGCGAGAT
Organism: Planctomycetaceae bacterium; assembly: GCA_041940305.1. GTDB lineage: Bacteria > Planctomycetota > Planctomycetia > Planctomycetales > Planctomycetaceae > JBGTSJ01. The sequence continues at coordinate 160,229 of JBGTSJ010000002.1, read as the reverse complement.
CTTTGATCGTGCTGGACCTGGCGGGCGTGGGAGTCGACGGCGGTGTCCGGACGTTGAACTTGTGCGAGCGGATTCGACGCGAGGCTCCCGGCGTCGAATTGATCACCGGTGGAGGTGTGCGGGGACGCGACGATCTGGGCCGGATCCGCGACGCGGGAGTTGATGCCGCCCTGGTCGCATCGGCTCTGCACGATGGCCGCCTGTCGCCGGACGACCTCGCGAGCCTGTCGGCGTGACGCGCTCACGTCTGATTGACTACAGTTCTGCCGGCGCCCTGTCGCGCACAGATCATCGTCACTCAACGGAGAACTCCGATGCTTCGCTTCTCGACATTCGGCTCACAAGGCTTCCTCGCCCGGATCGGCCTGCCTGCCACGCTGCTGGCCATGACTGTCTGGTCGGTGGGGTGCGGCGGAGCGGCGGACTCGACAAACTCGGCTGAGACTCCAGTGTCCGGCGAGGACGCCCATGACCACGATCACGGCGATCATGACCATGCCGAGATGAGCGGCGACGTGGAGGCGGCCTTGGCGGAACTGCCTCCGGAAGACCGACTTGTGGCGGAGGAACAAAAGGTGTGCGCGGTCGCCGGCGAGCCGCTGGGATCAATGGGGCCGCCGATCAAGGTGGAGTACGAGGGTAAGCCGGTCTTCCTCTGCTGCGAAGGCTGCAAAAAGGCGTTCGAATCGGATCCCGAGAAGTACATTGCAACGCTCCCCAACTGGCAGGAAGAGTCGACGACACCTGACGGCGCCGAAGGCGGAACGCAGCCTGGCGATGAGAACGGGACAGCGGCGGGTGAGACGACGGAGTCGTGAGCGGAGCCGTCCAGGTTTGAAGTTCGTCAACGTTCGAAGGTCATCGATTCAACTGACCGTGAGTGGCCCCTCGCCCCGCCTGATGTGCGGAGCGGGGGGCCTGTTTTTTGGGGGGTGTGGAGCGTGGCGAACGGGCCGACTTGTCGGGTCCAGACCGGCCGCCCAATTTCGTCGGGTCGGTCTCAGCGAGAGGCGCGTCGTAAGCTCGCGATGCGAGTTCGCGCCGGAGATTAACGGCGCGCGCTAACTGCTACCGCGGGTTAGCGCTCGACCTTTAGCGATACTCGGCGATTCCCCGATTGCAGGGGTTGTTTCGCGTATCGGCACATGGTGTGCATTCGGCCGGGCTTCTACGTGTCGACACACGTCGCGGGGGTCACCGTCTGCAGCGGGCCGGCCGCACACACACATCGTTTCACCACAACAGAATTCGGAGACTTTCAATGAAGCAGCTTGCCCTGCGCCTGATGCGGGACGAGGCTGGTTTCGTCGTTTCGACGGAACTGATCCTCATCGCCACCATTCTCGTGATCGGCATGATCACCGGCCTGGTCACGATCCGTGACGCGGTCGTCACCGAACTGGCCGACGTCGCCGACGCGATCTCGGAAGTTGACCAGAGCTACAGCTACGGAGCGATCACGGCCCACTGCGCCAGCACCGCCGGAACGCTGTTCGGCGATCAGCAGGACTTCTGCGAACTCGCGAACCAGACGAGCGACCAGAACGCCACCGGCGGCGCTCAGTGCGTCGATCTGTGCCTGGATCTGCCGACTCAGGAGAACTAGTCGAAAACGCGGATTCGACTTCTTACGCGAGGCTCGACTGCTGACTTCGTCGCTGCCTGCGTGCATCTCAAGACGGCCGGGCCGGTTCCCGCTGGAGCCGGCCCGGGTTTTCAATCACGCTCGGAACGTCGCTTGCATGGGCTGATGGATGAAGGATGCCGTTGTGATCGTATCGAGACCGATTCCGAGTCCAATGTCGATTCTGCCACGGCTCTGGCGAGATGACAGCGGCTTCATCGGCAGCACCGACTACATTCTGATCGCTTCAATTGTGGTGATCGGGGCCGTCTGCGGACTGGTGACGTTGCGGGATGCTGTCGTTCAGAACCTCGGCGACGTGGCAATCGCGCTCGAATCGCTCGACCAGTCCTATACCGTCAATTTCACCCTGTCGAACGGTGCGGCTTTCAGCTTCGGGTATCCGGATCCGGCCCCAGCCGCCGCTTTACTGGACGCGCCGGGGGAGGCCCCCTACGGAATCGAGCTATGCGAGGACGGAGATAGCCAGGAGAACTAGCGACGGCACGACGGGACCGTCCTCTGTTACACCTTGTCAACTGATTGATTCAGAACCGTAAACACCGAGTCGCTTTGCCGGAGAGTACTATGGGACGTGTGAGCCCCGGAACGATGACCGTCGCGATCCTTGCCGTCCTGGTGGGGCTGGGGGGAGCGTTCGTGGTTCGGCAGCATCTTCACAAGCCCTCCATCGAACCCCTGCCGGTGCTTGAGGCGCAAGACGCCGGCGTGGTCGTACCGGTCGCTCTCACCGATCTCGATGCCGGGCGCACGCTGACAATCAACGATGTCGCTCTCCGACGAATGACGAAGGAACAGTTCTCCGAGAGCGAGTTCGCCGGCAAGCCGTACCTGCGGGTCACCGAGCAGATCGCCAACCGGACCCTCAAGCGTTCCCTCAAGCAGGGTGAAGTGTTTCTGCCGGAGAACTTATATCCCGAAGGAATGGGACCCGATCTCGCCCAACGGCTGCAGGCGGGCTATCGAGCCGTTACAGTCCCGATCGAAAACATCGGGGCCGTACTGGGGTTCGCGCAATCAGGGTCGTTTGTCGACGTCCTGTTCCGCGTGGATCCCGACGCAGACCGGCCCGAGGTGACACTGACATTACTCGAGCGGGTCGAAGTGCTCGCCATCGACAGCTATTCCATTGCCGGACAGCAGGTGCAGCTGGAACAGGACGGATCGGTGACGCTCGCCGTCACGCCGCACCAGGCGAAGATGCTTAAGGTGGTCGAGGGTCGGGGCGCGCTGACGCTCACGCTGCGAAACCCGGAGGACCAGTTCGAGTTCGTGCCGTTCGATCTGGGGATGCAGGACGCCACGGCCGACGTCCGGCATGGTGCGACTCCCGTCAGCTACGTGGCCGATCGTGCGGACTTCGCGTCCGACCGCGGAAGCATCAGCGACCTGGAGCGAGCCATTGGCCACGCCAGCGAGCGGGTCACGCTGGATGACCTGCTGGGCCTGCCGAAACCCCGAAAAACGCAGATGGAAGTCTACCTGGGCGCGACCTTGCAGGTGCATGAGTTCAACCAGTACGACGCCGACAGCTTCGAGTATCTCAACCAGGGCGGCCGAATTCAGACTCCCATCGCCCGCCAGCCGGCGGTGGACCCATCCACCGCTCAGTCCACTCCGTCCGGAAGTCGCGAGTTCGTGACGACGGGAGCGGCGGGGCAGTAAAGCAGGGGTCAGAGAACAGAGGACAGGACTGCTGGAGCATTAGGTTCTCTGGCCTGAGTGAGATCTCTGCTTCATTCTGCTGTCTGGCTGGGGGGCGGGCGGTTCGCCAGTGTCCCATCTGTCTGCACGCTGCGCGTGCGCTCGCAATATTCACCATCTACTCGACGCACCGCATGTCTCCTATTCAGTCGCGGACTCTGCTCGTCGCTCCCAACGAGGACGACTTTGATGAGATCGACCAGAAGGAGCTGGACTTCCAGCGACTGAAGGTCTCGATCCACGAGAGGCTGGTGGACTCTCTGGACCTGTCGATGCTGGCCCACATCCCTCAGGCGCAACTCGCCGACGAGGTCCGGGACGTCGCCGCCGACATCCTCCGCGAAGAAGCCCCACGGATCTCGGCTGACGACCGCGACCGGATGCTCGAAGAGCTGTTCGACGAGGTGTTCGGCCTGGGGCCGCTCGAGCCGCTGATGCGGGATGACGACGTCAGCGACATCCTGGTCAATCACCCGCACGAGGTGTTCGTCGAGCGCCGGGGGCGTCTGGAGCCGGCAGGCGTGCTGTTCGCCGACGAGCAGCACCTGACGCGGATCATTCAGCGGATCGTGTCGCGGGTTGGGCGACGGATCGACGAGGTCAGCCCGATGGTGGACGCCCGCCTCGCCGACGGATCCCGCATCAACGCGGTGATTCCACCACTGGCGCTGGACGGGCCCACGCTGTCGATCAGGCGCTTCGGCAAGACGCCGCTGCAGATCGAAGACCTGATCGAGGGGCGGTCGATTCACAACGACGTCGTCGAGTTTCTCGCCGCCGCGATTGATTCGCGAGTCAGCTTTCTGATTTCGGGCGGCACCGGGGCCGGGAAGACGACGCTGCTCAACGCGCTGACCAAGTTCATTCCGCTGGATGAGCGGCTGATCACGGTGGAGGACTCGGCCGAACTGCAGCTGCAGCACCGGCACGTAGTGCGCCTGGAGACGCGTCCACCCAATAACGAAGGAGCAGGGGAGATCACGCCGCGGTCGCTCGTCCGCAACAGCCTCCGCATGCGGCCGGACCGGATCATCATCGGCGAAGTCCGCGGCGCCGAGGCGCTGGACATGCTGCAGGCGATGAACACCGGCCACGAAGGGTCGCTCACCACGATTCACGCCAACGACACGCGGGATGCGCTGGCGCGACTGGAACTGATGGTCGCGATGAGCGGGTTCGAACTGCCGATTCCGGTGGTGCGGCAATACATCGCATCGGGAATCTCGCTGGTGGTGCACGTCTCGCGTCTGAAGGGGGGCGTGCGGCGGGTGATGCAGATTTCCGAGATCGTCGGCGTCAAAGAAGGGGGCTTCCATCTGGAGGACATCTTCGGCTTCGAGCAAACCGGGGTGGACGAACTGGGGGTCGCGCAAGGGGAGTTCTACTTCACGGGCTACCGACCGCTGTGCCTGGCGCGCCTGCGGGCCGCCGGGTTGCGGCTGCCGGACGAACTGTTCGACAAGCGGCGGATGACCGTCCGGGACAAGTAGGCCAGGCGGGAAGGCAGAATGTCTTCGTCAGCGGCCCGATGCGACCTCGTGCCCGTCTGCTCCACTGACAACTGACAACTGACAACTGACAACTGAGAACTGAGAACTGAGAACTGACCGCATGGGCACTTCGGAAGTCACGCTGGTTGCCTTCGGCTCGATCATGTTGATCGCGCTGGCGGCTGCGCTGGTGATGCGCGACCTGTTCTTTCCGCAGCGGGTGGCAGCCGGGACGGCAACGGGCGCGCGGCGGCTGCGGCGGGCTGCGACGGTGTTCGACGAGTCTCCTGCGCGGTCTCTGTCGGCGAAGATCGACCAGGGCTTCGACCGCCTGGTGATGGAGACGGGATACGAGATGTCGCCGGTGGCGGCGTTCCTGCTGCTGCTGTGCTGCGCGCTGGCCCTGGGTGGCGGACTGTGGCTGTATTTGGACGAGCCGCTGGCCGGCGTCGCGGGGGGCGTTGCGGGTTTGCTGGCGCCGCTGGCGGTGATGGCGATCCGCCGCGGCCGCAGGATGCTGCAGATTCGGGAGGAACTGCCGCACGTGCTCGACATGCTGGCGCGCGGGACGCGCGCGGGGCAGAGCGTGGAGCAGGCGGTGCAACTGGTGGCGAGCGAGGCGGGGGGAATCCTCGGTTCCGAGTTCCGCCGCTGCCATCAGCAGCTGGACATGGGGCGCGGCTTCGACAAGGTCCTCAAGTCGCTGGCCGCGCGGGTCCGCCTGGTGGAAATGCGGATCCTGGCCACAACGCTGATCGTGCAGCGCCAGACCGGCGGGCGGCTTTCGGAAACGCTGGAGCGAATGGCGGGCGTCGTGCGCGACCGCATGACCGCCCACCGGCAGATCAAGGCGTCGACGGGGGCCGGCCGCTCATCAACGCTCGTCATCGCCTCAATTGCACCGATCGCGTACGGCGCTATGTTCCTCTTTCATCGCCCCCACGTGCAGTACCTCTTCGACGATCCGCTCGGACGCCTCCTGCTCCTGGTCGCACTGGTCCTCGAAATTACCGGCCTGTTCTGGGTCTTCGCCCTACTACGGCGAGAAGAGTAACCCCACCCCCGACCTCCGATCTCCATCCTCTGACCTCTGGCCTCCGACATGTGGCTCAATCTCGCGACCGCCGGCGCCTTCGCGGCCACTTTTCTCGTCGTGCTGATGTTCGGCCTGACGATTGTGAACGCACGTCGCCGGGTGCGCAACATCGCCGACGTGGATCATCGCATTCCGCGCTACCGTCCGGGAAAGCTCCGCGTGGCCCTGGCCGGGGCTCTGCCGCAGAGCCAGTCGGAGTTCGAGAGCCTGGAGCAGGATCTGAAACGGGCCGGCTTCTACGGGCAGTCTGCCATCGTGGAATTTCTCGCCACGCGGAATCTGCTGACGGTCGTGATCCTGGTCATCGGCGGCGGACTGGCGATCGCCGCCGACCCGGGGAGCACGCTGCCGAAGACAATCCTGATCGCGACCGCCGTCATCGCGGCGATGGCCTACATCGTCCCGCGAACAATGCTGCGTTCGCAGGCCAACCGCCGGCTGGGTCGGATTCAGCGCGGACTGCCGGATGCGCTCGACATCATCCGCATGTGCCTGACGGGCGGTCTGCCGCTGCGCGACTCGCTGGAGCGGGTGTCGCGCGAGGTGGAGCTCTTCCATCCGGATGTCGCGGTCGAACTGGAAGTCGTCCGCCGTCACGCCGAAGCGGACACGATGTCGAAGGCGCTCAAGGAGTTTGCACGGCGGATGAACGCCACCGATGTGAACGCGCTGGCGTCGCTGGTCTCGCAGACGGAGCGTACCGGGACGCACGTGGCGACGGCCGTGACCGAGTTCGCCGACAGCGTCCGCCGGCAGTTCCGCCAGCGTGCGGAGGAACGGGCCAGCAAGACGACGATCCGGATGCTGTTCCCGGTGATCTTCTGTCTGGCGCCGCCGGTGTTCATCCTGCTGCTGGGGCCGCCGATTCTGCAGTTGAGGAACTTCGTCCGCGACGCGCACGCGCCGGGCGGCGTCCTCAATGCCGAGACGTTTGAGTCGCTCGACTCGGAAGTCAACCGGTCGGCGATTCCCTGAGACGCGCGGAGCTCATTCCGCCCAGTCGAACTCGCCGGCCGTCAATTCGATCTGCGTGGGAGGCTTGTCCTCTGCAGCTTCAGGCGGGAGTTCAGCCGTCTGTCGGGCCGCCCATTGCACTGTGGCCGGACGCTCGCGGTCCACTTCCTGTTTCATTTCCGCAAGCTGAGCGAGCGCTTCGGCGGCGGGCTTGAGTTTCGGATCGAGATCGAGGGCCCTGCTGTAATAGGCAAGAGCCCGCTGGCCTTCGCCGCGCTGCGCGCAGATGTATCCCAGGTTGGCCTGCGCTTCGGCCTTGGTCATGACCTGCTCGTACAGGGCGAGGCTCTCCTGATAACGACCTGCCAGTCCGGCGGCGAGAGCCAGATTGTTGATCGTCCGCTCCTTCCCCGGATCGAGTGCGTAGGCCTGCTCGAGGAGCGCCTCACCCTGCTCGATCTCCCCCGCCATGACGTACGCATAGCCCAGGTCGTTGAGGATGTCGGGATTGTCGGGGTCCAGAAGGTTCGCCTGTTCGAGCAGGATGAAGCCCTCGTCGTGCTTGCCGAGACCCATCTGGACGACGCCGTAGCGGTGACAGAGCCTGGGGTGCTCCGGCTTCTGGGAGTGCAGTGTTTCGTAGAGCCCGGCGGCCTTCTGCAGCTTGCCTTCCTGCTCGTGCACCTGCGCCATGGTGAGCCGCATCTCGAACTCGCGCCGCGCGTCAGGATTGAGCTTTCGGGCCAGCGACTTTGTCGCCGTGCAGCCGCAGGACGCGGCCAGCCACAGGCCGAGCAGGGCAAGAGTCGCTTGTCTGGTCTGCAGCATGAGTCACTCCGTTGAAACACGACAGACCGCGCCGCAGCGGGTGTGAGCCTGCAGCGGCGCGGTCAGATCAGCACTGGGTATCGCGGATCAGAATCCTCCGCCGAAACCGCCGCCGCCGAATCCCCCTCCAAATCCGCCGCCGAATCTGCCGAATCCGCCGCCGAATCCGACGTTGTAGGCGCGTTCCGCCTCGAAGGACTCGAATCCCGGGGTAATCGCCGGTGAGACGACGACCCGATCCTCCGCGTTCGTAATGCCCATCTCCGACAGGGCGTGCACGATCAGCTGGCGACGCTGCAGGTCGAGCTCTTCGTTGTTGTGCACCGGGAATCCGTGCCGGGTATCGGGATCGGCCGTCATGCTGCTCTGCTGCACGAGCACCGGGAACGGGACCATGTTGACCCGTGCGGCGATTTGCTTGACGTGGTCCTTGCCGGCGTGATTGAGTTCGACGGTATTCCCCTTCCATTCGTGCTCATAGATCACGAAGTCGGAAGCTTCCGCATTCGACTCCTGTTGCTGCCACACCGGGTCGCTGATGGTGCCCAGCGGCATGGGGTAGTAGGCGGAGGAGTGAACGTGATTCTTCGAGTGATGGCAGCCTGCTCCCGCCGCGGCGGCCACGGTCGCCAGCGACAGCAGCGAACTCAGTTTCTGCGGTGACATGATCAAGTCCCCCCCTGGATGGCCGTCGATCGGCCGAGATGTTTGTGTGGATCAAGAAACAGCTCGGGTCAGTAGCTGTAGCCGTGATTTCCTTGGATGTAGTACTGCTGGGACGACTGCCGCGAGCGAGCGCCGAAGGGCGCCCCGCTGCGCGACATCTTGGAGCGATAGAGCGGCCAGACGGTGCTGCGGTGGTGCACGCCGGGATCTCCTTCGATGTCGCCGTACCAGAAGAACTGGCGGTCGTCCGGTTCGGTGACTTCCATGCCGGGGAGGATCGTCGGGGCCTGGTCGGGCTCCAGCGGATGGACGAGTTCCGGCGAGACGAGGATGAGCAGCTCCGTTTCGTCACGGCTGATGCTGCGGTCCGCGAGCAGGATATTGAGGCCGGGGATGTCGCTGAGGTACGGGACGCGGGCGTTGGAGCCGCGCTGCTGTTCCTGCAGCAGGCCGGCGATCGCCAGCACCTGGCCTTCCCGCAGGTCGACGGTGGTTGTGACGGTGCGGGTATCGAGACCGAAGATGCCGTTGACTGACGATTCGGCATTGAGCGTGCTGAAGGTCGGTGCGACGTGCAGGCGAATGCGGTCCTTGTCCAGCACGGTCGGCGTGAAGTTGAGCTGCGTGCCAAATCCCTTGAAGAAGGTGGTTGCGGCCTCCGCTCCGCCGACGCCGACGACGGTCGGCACCGGAAACTCACCGCCGGCCAGGAACGTCGCCGGGTGTCCGCTGAGCACGACCAGGTTCGGCTCCGCGAGGATCTTCGCGCTGCCGTTGGTCATCAGCCACTTGAGGACCAACTCGAAGGCGCCGTCATTGAATGTGCCCGTGGCGAGCAGGTTGCCGCCGCCCGACAGGACGGAGTCCAGCATGAACTCCTTGATGTCCACGCTGAAATCGGCCCCGAGTTCGCGGACGGCCGATCGCTTGAGTTCGGCGATGCGGACCTTCAGCATGATCTGCTTCTCGCCGGGGACCTCCAGCATGTTGATGACCGTGGAGGTCGGAAGCTCCGACGCGCCGGGGAACGGCTCGGATGCCGGCCCTTGGGCCGCGAAGTTCACCGCACCGCCGCCGCCCAATACGCCCCCGGCGCCGCCGTTCTGGCGGATGAGCGACATGATCTGCAGGGCTTCCTCTTCATCGCGGGCCTGTCCGCGGACGAGCAGCTTGTCGGCCACCGGCATCAGTTGAATGCGGCTGTTCGGGAAGGCCTCATTGATCATGGCCTCCAGTTCGCCGTACTCGAGGCGTCGCTGGTCGTCAACGGCGTCGTCCTTGACGACGGTGACGAGCATGCTGAGCAACTGAGCGTTCTGTTCGTCGCCCAGCCACAGCGTGACCGTGGTGCTGCCGGTCAGCTTGCCGATGACCTCGACTTCCCGCGAGCCGAACGCGACGAAGTCCAGGATGCTGGGGTCGGCGACGGCGACGCGAAAAATGTCCTCCCGCATGCGGAGGATCTTCGAGCGGCGCAGCGGCACTTCCAGCTCAACCTCGGCTGCGACAACCTCTTCCACGAGGTCGGTGACTTTGTCGCCGACTGTGCGGAGCGGCGGCTGGGCGTCAGCAGGGGCGCCGGCAATCAACAACCCCAGCGCGGCGGCACTGATCGATCCGGCCGCGGCGCGCAGCCGCTCGACCCTGGCAAGCACTGTCATAGCGAGTCCTTCCCTGGACTGTCTGAGCGACGGGCGAGATACGGCGGTTGCCCCCCTGACATCCACCTCAGCCCGAAACGATTTTGATCATCGGAATAATCGGCACAGTCGGACGTCTGTCCTTAGCCGGACTATTGAATCCGACCGGCAGAAAGTGCGCAATCCTTTCGATGCAATCTTCCGGCAGCGTTCAATCCGGTGGCAGTCACTCGGGAAGGGGGGGAATCCACTCACGGAGCGGCTCTGACCGATGCGTTCTGCGTTTCCGTGGCTTTGCGCAGCACCAGCACTCTGGCGATTCCATCCGAAGGACGTCCCAGAGACGCGGATCGCACGGGCTGCAATCGAATCCGCTCGTTCCCCAGGAACTGCACTTCCAGATCCCATCTTTGAATGCGGTCCCCGCGGACGAGATCGAGCGTGAGGTTGGACACCGGGACGCCCGTGGCCTCGGTTCGCAGCTCGCCATCAAAGTAGAAACGGCCGGTCGTGAGTCCGGTGGAGGCGGAGTTGTAGATGACGCTGCCGTCCGGCCGGAAGCGGATGGACGTGGCCTCGTTGTACCAGCGTCCGAGCAGCTGCTCCTGCGGCGTTGCAGCGCAGCCCGAGATGCACGCGAGCAGCCCGAGCAGGGCAAATCGGGCGAAGTGCGTGTTGAGGAGCGGAGGGAGTCTCGTCGTCATGGGAGCGATGGAGTGGGGTGGCTTCGTCCTGTACGGTCAGGGACAGACGACGCCGCATTGGAAATTGCGGTCTTCCAGGTGATATAGCCTCGGCGTGCGGGCCGTGCAGTCGTACAGCGCATCGGCGCAGGCGGTCACTTCAAATGGTCCGATGGGCACGCCGAACAATTCGCAGCAGATACTGGGGACCTGGTAGGTGGCATGGGCTCGCACGGCGTAGGCCTGGTTGAATCCTCCACCTCCCCCATGCAGCTCGACGAAGGACTGACCGTCGTTGTTGGCAGCCGCGGCCGGCGGGCAGGGGAGATCGGGAATCAGATTGGGACGAGGAAAGACAGACAGCGATAGATGCGCCGGGTCGAATACTCCGGTCGCCTGGCAGGGAGCGTCCGGCGGGGGCGGTCCAAACTGTCCGCCGAACTGCGTGTCCACGAGTGCGCCTGTCGCGATTGAGCTGTCAGAGAACTCGACCAGAATCTGGGCCTGGGTTCCCGGCTGGCCGACCTCGTCGCCGTTGAGTTGAGCCACGCCGGGCCCCGGCGCGTCCACATCGACACCAAAGCGGAAGCGGTCCCCCTTCTCAAAGCCGGTGTCCGGACCGGCCGGTCCAAACGTGAACTCGAGCACCGTATTCCCCGCGAGGAACGCGGGGGTGATCTGGGCGGCCGTCAGGCCGAACAGATCGGGTGCATCCGGGGTCAAGGCGCTGGTATCCACGACCTTAAATGGGGGCACGAGGTCGGCCAGGCCGAACGTTCCGGGAATGAACGAGGCGCCGCCGGTCAAGGTAATCCGCACGCGAACGATCAGCAGTCCGGGAGGGACGATCGGTTCATCGAGGTAACGGATTCCCCATTCGTTGTTGTTGGCCGTGCCGAGGGTGCCCTGTCCCGACGCATCGAAGAGAATCGTGCCGACGCCGCAACTGGGGGTGGCGCAGCAATCGAACACGAATTCAGGGTCATTGTCGATGATCGCCCCGAAAACGAGTACGCCGTCGCCGCAGGCGTTCTCGTTGCAGGGCTCAGTCGGGTCGCGGTTCAGAGCAGGATCGATCAGCGTGAGATCGACCGGTGTGCCGTTGAGCGTGTTGGCGGACGCGTAGGCGTTCCCCACCTGGCGCGGAACCAGCGTACTGCCGCCGCCGGCGTCGCCCCATTGCTTAACGGCTCCGAGTGCCGCTGCTTCCAGGCTGTTGGTGAGTTCGACGCGGGCCAGCCAGAGATTCCCGATCTCCGCGACCACGCACAGCAGCGTGACGACCGCCGGAATCGCGAGAATGAGCCAGACGGTAATGGCTCCCCGCCGCGCTCCGGCGGTCGGCGCTCGCTTTCGTTCGATCTGGAGTCGCGAACTCTGCACGGTTTTCTCTACGGAGCCATAAACGTGTAAATCGGCTGGAAGGCGCCCACGTCGGACATGGTGACTGTGAGCGTGCCGCCTCCCTGGAACGTGACGGTGACCATGGAGTTGGGAGCAGCGCCGTTATTGAAGAGAACGGTGCGGAAATCCGGGCCGCCGCTGGTCTGGCCGTCCAGGTCAATATCCGCGTCAAAGGTGTGGGTTAGTCCGTTGGTGAAGCCGGTGTAGGTGAACACGACCTGGTCAGAGCTGATTCCTCCAAATCCGTCCGTGTCGGGCGTCACCAGCGTGGGGGTAATGCCGGGAGACGTGCCGGCCGCGGGCAGGACGGCATCGAAGTTGTACGCCGAATTCCCGATCGTAATCGTGAGCCCGATGATCGGCAGGGGGCCGGTGTTTGTCAGGCTGAACAGCGGCACGTTCGAGCCGTTAACGGGGCTGTTCTGCGCAGTGAGCGAAAAGGCACCCACGGCCGGAGCGGCCCCTTCATACGGCCAGACAGTGGACTGGCGAATCGAGCAGTCGGCGAGATCGAATCCGAACGTGGCGAGGCAGTTGGGGATGTTGCCCTCCATGGGGAGACAGACGGTGACGCGCACCGACTCGACGGCCGTTGCCGGCGGTCCCGGAACCGCCGCCGGAAGGCTGCCGATCGGATCGCAGGGACAAGGCATGCCGTCGTCATCGACCTGCACCGGATTGGGGACGCCGACGGCGTTGTGCTCGAGAATGACAGTGCACGAGTTCGTATAGCCGGCTGTCTGCAGGTACTGATCAACACGGTCCTTCAGATTGTTGGTTGTCACCGGCAGATTGAACGTACCCAGATTGGGGGGACCTCCCGTCCGGGGCATCTCGGCGGCGAGTTTTGCTCCCAATCGGCTGGCGAACTCGACGTGCTTGCTGGCGGCCAGCACGAGCCCGACCTCCACGACGGCCAGGAGCAAGATCAGGAGGATGGGGAGCGCGAGGATGAGTTCCAGCGTCACGACGGCGCGGCGAGGTCGCCTGCGCTGCGCATCAATGCAATTGGGCCGGCTGGTCATGTCGGTAGCGTGACTGCTGCGGACGACGTCGTGGTGCGTCGCACACTGAGCAGCAAGCGTGCCGCGGTCTCACGAAGCGTCGATCGCGGCGCGCAAACCGACGTTAGCGCGCAGACGGTCGCACCCATGGGAGTTAGTGGCTCAGGCCCCGTGATAGGGTTAGGGGACGCCGCCGCAACAGAGTCCGTCGTCAGCGGCACAGGGGTTGCGATGCCTCCTCGACAGGCGGATGTTCTGCCTGCTGAGTTTGTCGCGATCACCCCTTCGCTGGAAATCACGTATCGTGCTCCGCCGCAAGCCTGCTCCCTCTGTCAAGCCCGGCCGACGTCGCAGGGGCTCCATTTTTGTCGAGTACATTCTCCTGGTCACCATCGTGGGCATCGGGATTATTGTCGGTCTCGCGTGCCTGCGTGAGGCGCTGGTGAATGAGCTGCTCGAACTGGCGGCGGCAATCAACGCGATCGACTGCTGACGCGCCGCGGGCAGTTCTGATCCTCCCCCGCCGCCCGACGCCGGTGCATCCCCGCGTATGCTGGGTGATACAGACCTGTTAACTCGAGTTCTCGGTTATGGCGCCTGTGCGGCGAAGAATCTGTGACACGGCGCCAGGCCGCAGGCGGGGCGTCGTCATCCTGGAGATGATCGTTGCTGCGCCGCTCTTCTTCCTGATGGTGCTGGCGATCTTCGAGTTCGGGTTCCTGCTGCTCACGCTGCAGGTTGCACACACCGCACTGATCGAAGGGACGCGCCGCGCGGCGGAGCTGTATCCTTCCGGCTACCCCCTCAGCACGCCCGGAGCGGACAATGACATCGCAGACCAGGTCGTGGAGTTCATGAACGAGCACCTTGGGGTGCATTGTCTGGAAATCTACGATCCGACGCAGGGGTTCGCCGACGACCCGGACCATGCCAATGTGCAGGTCATCATTGAACGGGGGATGTCGATGGTCTCGCGAGGCGACGCCGTCGCGCTGCCGATGGGGCACGTCTGTGCTCCGCATGGCGCCGTCCCTGCGGCGGGAGAAGTGCGGGTGACACTGTGCTTTCCGCTCGTTGATGCGGCCGATCCGGATGGGTGCGGGAACCCGGTTCCCGACTGGCTGGCGATCTTCGGCTTTTCGCTGAGCGACTGCGTGTTTGAAGCGAGTTCCCGGATGAACGTCGAATAGCTCTGTCTCGGCCCGGGCGCTTTCCCGCGCCGCGAACGGAAACAAGCGGGGCAACCTATACCGATTGTGCCGGGAATCCCAACGGGAGTGCGTCAGTCGCCCGATAAACTGAAGGAGTCCCGAGTTTCGAGGCGAAACCACCCCGCCTTTCGATGCAGGGGGGATCAAGTGTGAGGCAGGGAGGGGAGAGAAATGGCTCATTGGTTGCGCAAACAGGCGGGCGGAGACACGGATCGATCCCTGCTTTCTGCACAGATGTCCCCCCGCGCTGCCGTCCCGGCTGCATTGGGCGCGCTGCGGGATTCCCTGGATCCGGTTCAGGAAATCCGTCGCATCGTGGCCATCGGTTCCGTTGCCATTGCCGGAGTTGTCGCGTCGGCGAGGATTGGAATCGCTCAGGATACGCCGTCGCTTCGCGATAAGCCCGCAGCAGATATCCCGGCACAGGTGACCGTTGACGCCGCAGCCGCCGGAGTTCAGGCAACGGCCCGTGCGGAGCGGCGTGCGCTGCTGACGGCTGCGGAACGGACCGCCGGCGAAGTGGCCGCTTACGGCCGATCTGCCTTTCAGCGTGGGCTGATGCCGCTGCCTGACTATCTTGAGCAGTCGGCGCTGGTGACGCTGATCGAGACGGAGTCGGCCGATGCGCAGGGGGCGATCCGGTCAGCGGCATGGCAGCGTCAGGCGAACCGTTTGCGGGAGGCGCGGGACCGGTTGCAGCGCTTCGGACAGCCGGCGTCCGAGGGGTGGGGAGCGGATCTGGCGTTGGCCGAGTGGGCGCTGGCGGATGCGGAGTTTTCACTCGCCACGACCACGGAAGATCCGGTGGCGCTCCAGGCGGCATCGGAGCGACGAGCGATGTGGGCCGCCGAACATCTGCGTCGGCGTCAGGCCGATGCCCACATCGGCGCCGCGTCACGACCGGCTGTTACGAACGCAATGTCGCTGGTTGTGGATTCCCGGGACCGGGACGGCGCCGGTCGGTCGGGGTTTGAGTTGGAGTATCAGGCCGAACTGCGCCGGGTTGAACAGTTGACGGCCGTCTGGGCGGAGCAGGGCGCTGGAATTGGCCGAACCGACCGGCTCATCGAAGCGAGGCTGGCGGTGGACATCGGTTCCGCCGTCGCGACGGATGCGAACGGAGACGTGGTGATTGACCGCGCCGCGTTTGACGCGGCGAACAGCCAATTGGAGGCGCTTTTCGAGACACAGCGGGAGTTCCACCGTCATGGCACGGCCGAACTGTTCGACCTCTGCCGGACTTGGATCACGTGGCGCAATCTGCATGATGCGGCCCGCAGAGAACCCGATGGGGTGAGTCCCTCGCAGCACGCCGGCCGCGAATCGGCTCTGCAGAATCTGGGAGAACTGGCTGCGGCGACCAAGGACCGTCGGGGGCGGATTGCGGCGGATGTGGCCTGCGTGCAGTTGCTGACGCAGCTCAACGCCGTTGATGCTCTGCGGACGCGGGTCGATCGGGATGCGGGCTATCTGCGCTGAACGGGCAACGACCAGCCGCGCAAGAAGAAACCCGGTCGACTGTAGGTCGGCCGGGCTGAATTCGAGTCGGAAGACGGTTCAGTCGCGTTGCCGCAACAGATCTTCCAGGTTCGGCAGGCTGGAGCCGAAGGGCTTGATCGATCCTGCGGGCGGCTCGACGATCCGGGGATACTGCTGGTAGAAGTCCTCGTAGATCGGATCGAACATTGCGACCGAGTACGGGTTTCGCGGATCGCCGCCCAAAGCGACCACCTGCCCCATGTGATTGTAGACGTTCATATAGTTATACGGGCGGAAGTAGTAGTACCCGTGATCCTGCGGGTAGTACGCATAGTGCGGATACATATCGCCCGTGGTATGGGCGCGCTTCCAGGCGAACTTGTTGCAGCAGCGATCGCAGCAGCTCTGATTACAATCGCACTGGCAATCAGCCTGTCCGCAATGGCCAGCGCCGTCGCCGCAATAGCCCGACATCATCGGCTGGGCACAACCGCACTCGACGGGCTGGGCGCATGACGGAGCGAACGGCTGCGCACAGGTATAGATCGGCTCAGCACACGACGGCATGAACGGCTGGGCGCAGGTCACCACCGGCTGGCAGCAGGCCGGCGCTGCCGGCATTGCGCAACTGGGGACCGCGGGACATTCGCATCCGGCGGGGATGCTGCACATGTCCGCCAGGTGGCTGGTCTGAAGAATTCCCCCGGAGGGTGTTGCGGCCTGTGTGCAGGCCGCCGGTGTGGGGAGACTGTTGGAAACGTTCTTCTGGTGGGGAGCGGCATCGGCCCCCAGGACGATTGCGCCGGCAACGGCAATGGACCAGATGAGCATGTTGGCTGTCCCACGATGAGTGACGGAACGAGTGTGGGCCGAGTCACTCGACCCGTCCATTGGAGCCGCTTCAGTCAAGCGGCCTGCATCCCACATCGACCGACTCCACTCCACACTTGCGAACACGTGTCGCACGCCCGACAGAACCATCAGGCCGCAAATCCCGTATGTCCCGCGAGCGTGCGTGAATCGTCAAGCCGTCAACGCCGGTTAACGGCTGTCGCCCGCAGTTCTCAAAACCGCGCCGTCTCCAACGGCCGGACCATGTCAGCGAATGTGATTCCGGTCAGGGAGTGCCGAAGCGTCCGGATTTACGACCTGCGCCGCCGACCGGGCGCGTGATGACGATGCGGAGGCGGTCAAGGTATGTCGATTGCAAGGAGCTTCGGGGACAGTGCCATTTTCGCGCGCTTCGGACTGACTCAACTACTAGATGGCAGTGCCGGAACATCCGGACGCCTCCTCGATCTCCCCTTACCGCACATCCGGAATGTCCGCATTACCGCTACTGATCTCGTGCAGCGTAATGGCGATGCTGTTCCTGTCGGGGTGCGGGACGGTCTCGCTCTCCGGTTCGCCCGCTCCATCTCAGGAGACGGACTCCGCTGCGGAGACCGGTCCAGGTTCGAGCGATATGCCCCTCACGACGCTCGGCGAGTTGCCGCTCCGGTTTCCTCAACCGTCCCGCGAGGAAAAGGCGCAGGCCGACGATGTGTCCGAGCCGACCGCCGATGCGCCGGGCCTGATCGACACCCTCCGGGGAACCGTCGATGCATCGCCGATTTTCGAGGAAACCGGGGCCCAGGAATCACTGCTCGATTCGCTGGATGCGGCGCAGGAGCAGTTGACGCGAGCGCAGCGGGACAACCGCCGCGCTCTGCGGGAAGCGAATCGCCAGGTCCGCGTCGGGAGCGGCCGGGCGTCTCCGCACCTGCTGCTGATCACGCTCTCCGACGTCGCCTATGCAGATGTCGGCGTCTACGGTGGTCCGGACATCACTCCGCATCTGGACGATTTCGCTGCTGCGGGGATGCGTTTCACGGACTTCTATGCATCGAGCGCGCAGCCGCGCGCGGCGCGATGGTCGCTGTTGACGGGGCTCAACGTCGGGCATGCTCCGCAGGAGGACGAGATGGCGGAGCGATTCCGTTTGCCTGCGACGGAGGCGACGCTGGGGGACGTTCTCTGGAAGTCCGGCTACTCGACCGGCTTTGTCGGCATCTGGCGAGACAGTTCTCTCCCGCTCGATCACGGGAGCGACGAGTGGACGGGCCTCATGGAGCCCCGGTCCACCCTCGATCCGTTCCCGGAGTTTCTGTATGTCGATGCGACAAAGGCGCGGCTGCTGCCGAACGCCGATGGGCAGGATGAGTTGGCGGTGATCGACTTTCTGCTGGATGAGGCCATTGTCTCTCTGACCCGTCGCTCGGCGGAGAACCGACCCTGCTTCCTGCATCTGGCTGTCAGTCCGGAACTGCTGCCGGACAGCGACGCCGTCGGCCTGCATGAGACCAGGACCGAGTCGCGGCTCCGCCAGCTCGACTCGCATCTCGGACGCCTGTTCTCACAATTGGACGCTACGGGGCTTAGCGGGAGAACCTGCATCGTCGTTGCGGGGGAAACGACCCCCGCGGAGCTGCTCGGCGAGCCGGCCGCGAGGAGCCGCAGCGGCCCCTTCCGGACTTCGGCCGATGGGCTCAGCGAAGGGAATCTCCGCGTGCCGCTGATCGTCCGCTGGCCCGGCCACGTGCCGGCGGACACGGTGTCGGATCACGTCTGTGCGGCGTGGGACCTGCTTCCCACGCTGGCGGACCTGGCGGCTGCGCAACGCCGGCCGTCGCGGCTGGACGGGTTGTCGTTCGCGTCTGAACTCCAGGGCAGAACCCAACGGGAGCATTCGCTGCTGTACTGGGAGACGCGCGAGGCGGGATTCGGTCAGGCCGTCCGGAAGGGAGACTGGAAAGGTGTGCGCGCACCCGGGACGTCGTCGCTGGCCCTCTACAACCTGTCGTCTGATCCCGGTGAGCAGGCGGACGTAGCGGGTGAGTATCCCGAGATCGTCCGGCAGTTCATCGTTTCGCGGCGCTAGCCTTTGAAGTGCGGATGGCCGGCGGCGAACAGCGGCGTTCAGCACGCAGGCGGGATGCGCTGCGGAATCTTCGCAATTCCCGAAAGTCCTTGCGCGGACGCGATTAACCATCCACCGGACGAGGCTGTTGCCGCGAAAGTGTCGGAATCCGCCTTAACCCTTGCGACCCCCTACCGTCTGTCAGTAGTGTAAGCGGCGATTCGAAGTGTACTGCGCGACACTGTCGGAAATCGCTGTGCCCAACCGAAGGAGACACATTATGAAGCGGCCTGTCTGGTTGAGTGGAGTGCTGGTCGCCGGCCTGGCGACGATGAGTTTCGCCGCGGACGGCGAAATCAAGATGGAGTCCAAACCCGAGAAACGCGAGACCGCCACGTCGGTGGACTTCAACGCGGCTCTCGGCCTGCAGTTCCAGTCCCTCACCGGACTGGGCGCCCGCATTGAGCAGGCGATGCAGGCGGCGGATCCGGTCGGCCTGGCCAACGCGGCCCATGAGCTGTCCGTGGCGGAGCAGGTGTCCGGCAAGGAAGCGTCGATCACGTCGGCCCAGTTGCTCGAACGGGCTGTGCAGCTCGCCAAGCTGCGGCTGATCGAGTCGGAGATCAAGGCGGTCGCCGCGATCGTCACCGACGACGCGACGAAGAAGGAACTCGCCGACGCCCAGAAGCAGGCCGCTGAGCGGGCCGAAGAGATGGCGAAGGCCCTCGAGAGCGATGAGGCTCCCCGCGGGCTGGTTGGCGACCTGACGGTCTACAACTACAGCTACAACTACGTCGACATCTACTATGACGGCGTGTACCTCGGGGTTGTCTTCCCGCGGGCGTACTTCTCCTTCCACGTGCACGATCCGGGCTACTCGCACTTCGACCTGTATGCCGAAGACGCGTACGGCAACTACTGGACGTGGCACGACACGGGCAGCTTCAGCTCGTACTGGTGGGATCTCTACGAGCCGTGATCGATGATCCACCCAGTGTGAATCAGACCTTGAAGCCCGGCTTCTCCCCAGAGGCCGGGTTTCTTTGCGTTGATGGACACGGGTTCCTGGAGTGAAGGACTACCTGAACGTTGCCGATGATTCAGTTTCACCGCACGATCGGAAAGTTCAACGGCACTCAGCCTGTCGCCTTGGATGCAGCGGCGCTGCACGTGGTAGATCGCCACAGTCGCGCCCCCCTCACGGGATATGACTATTCGCTGCGCGCCATCCCGCTCCCGGCAATCACACGTGTCGACGTCGTGCGTGAAACGCGTGCGGAGCGCATCTGGGCGGGACTACTGGTAACGGCCGGGTCGCTTTGCCTTGGCGCAATCTTGATCGCAAGCCTGAATGCCGGTCGGGTGTATCTGAGTCCTCTGTTCTGGCTGTGTGCACTGCTGGGAATCCCCGGAGGGATTTGGCTGTGCTTCAACCGACGGCAGACGACGGTCACGTTCGTCGTGGAGGGCAGGAAGTTTGCCTTGCCGCTCTCAGACAGGACGTGGAAAAAGTACAAACAACCAATCCTCGAGATCCTGAAGCGAGGAGGAGTTCGCACCGAAATCTATGGCTGGTCCCCGACCCACACCGACGAGGAAATCTCACGTCATTGAAGCCGCTGCAGACCACCACCGTCACGTACCTGGAGATGCTTGATCTGGAGAATCTCCAAGGGCGACGTCTTCAGGCAGGCATGAGCGTCGGGCGGGTCTTGCCTCCCGATCCCGCGGTCAATCGGCGAATGTACCAGGACGTGGGCGGTCCCTGGGCGTGGCGGGACAAGCTGTCGTGGTCCGATGACCAGTGGAGCGCCTATGCCGACCGGGACGAACTGGAAACGTGGATCGGCACGCTGGACGGCGCGGAGATCGGGTACTTTGAACTGGAGCGGCAGTCCGACGGCAACGTGCAGATCCAGTACTTCGGACTGCTGCCGGAATTCACCGACCGTGGCCTGGGAGGATCGCTCCTGAGCGCGGCAATTGAACGAGCGTGGGCAATTCCCGGGACACGGCGGGTATGGGTGCACACCTGCAATCACGACCACCCGGCGGCGCTGCCGAATTATCTCAAGCGCGGGTTTCGGGTGTACGACGAAGAGACGTTTTGACCCAGGACGCATCGGCTTTGATTTCAGAGTACCGTCGCCGAAGTCGCCGAACCTCGGGGCGTCTTCCCTGAACGCCACCCCGAATCCGTCGAGTTCGACTGCGCCACGACAGGGTGAACCTCCGTCAAAACCTGTAGACGGGGTCACAGACCCCGTCCGAACCAGTCGGGTCGTCAAGCTGTCACCCGCTCGCCCGGCCTCAATGAGGCCGGCTACAGAGGTTGGCCGAACCTCGTCGCCTGTTCGTGCTGAAGCCGAGGTATCACAATCACACTGTCTTAGGCCCGGCGTTCACGCCGGGTTTTCGAGTGCCGATCGTGCGCCGGCAGCCTCGTTCACGAGGCTTCTCGCTGCAGCGGCTTCAGCCAGGCATGCTGGAAGCCCGGTGAACCGGGATATCGGATCCCGCCTCACGGCGCATTGACCTGGCGTGAACGCCGTCTCTGCGAGCCTCCCCTTGCCGAGGTTGGCAGCTTTGGTACTCTGTCGCGCTGACAACCGTGCCACTCCTGAAGCACCTCCTTGAATGCCTGAAACCATGAAAGTCGCGTCCGTCGACGAACTCCCCGACGGCGGACGCAAGTCGATCATCGTGGACGACCTGCCGGCGCTGCTGCTGCGGGTCGGCGACGACTTTTATTGCATTGAGGATGTCTGCACGCACGACGGCCAGCCGCTGACGAACGGACCGGTCGAGGGGTGCGCGATCACATGCCCGCGGCATGGCGCCCGCTTCGACCTGAAGACGGGGAAGGCGCTTTGCATGCCGGCGACCGAGCCCGTGCGGACGTTCCCGGTCGAGGTTCGCGGCTCGGAGGTGCACGTCGTGGTGTGAGCGGATGCGGGCCCGCGCGACTGACGGACGATGGACGCCCGTCCCAGGATCATCGCCAGGATGGACATTCCCCCCGCCACTCTGGAGCGGCTCGCCGAGTTCGGCCAGTCGCACCTCGTGCGCTGGTGGTCCGAACTGTCCGAGCCGGACCGGCTTTCGCTGCTGAATCAGATCGAGTCCCTCGACTTGCCGCTGGTGCGCGAACTGACTCGACAGGCGCGCGAACACGCAGCCGGTTCAGGCAACGTCTCATCGTCAGACCGGTCGGAACGTGCGGAGCCTCCACAACAACTGATCCGACTCCCAGCCTGCGACGCATCGAAGCGGCAATGGCGGGACGCGCGCGAACGAGGCGACGAACTGCTGAGGACGGGGCGCGTCGGTGCCATCCTGGTGGCGGGAGGGCAGGGGACCCGGCTGGGGTTCACGCAGCCCAAGGGAATGTTCCGCATCGGGCCGGTGTCGCGGAAGTCGCTGTTTCAACTGCATTGCGAGCAGTTGTTGGCGCGCTCGCGGAAGGCAGGAAGCGCGATCCCGTACTTCATCATGACGAGCGACGCGACGCACGTCGAAACCGTGTCGTTCTTTGAACAGCACGAGCGGTTCGGCCTCTCAGCCGATGACGTGTACTTCTTTCGCCAGGGGTCGATGCCGGCGGTCAGCGACACCGATGGCCGCATTCTCATGTCGGCCCCGAACTGCATCAGCACCGGACCCGACGGGCATGGCGGCATTTTGCGGGCGCTAAGGAGTTCGGGCGTGCTGGACGTCATGCGCGAGCGGGGCATCGAGCATCTGTACTACCACCAGGTGGACAACCCCGGAGCGATCCTCTGCGATCCGGCCTTCCTGGGGTGGCACGTTTCCCACGGGTCGGAACTCAGCACGAAGGTCGTGGCGAAGGAATCCGCCGCCGAGCGGATGGGGGTCGTAGTCTCGATCGACGGGCGAACCGAGATCATCGAGTACAGCGACCTCCCGGCGGACCGCGCCGCGGCGACGGCCCCGGACGGACAGTTGCTGCTGTGGGCCGGCAATACGGCCATGCACGTCTTCAGCCGGGCGTTTCTCGAACGGCTGACGGCGGGCGGCCGATCGCTGCCATTCCACACCGCTCATAAAGCAGTGCCCTGCCTGGACGACGACGGTCGCTTGTCAGTGCCGGACGCCCCGAACGCCTTCAAGTTCGAGCAGTTCATCTTCGACGCACTGCCGCTGGCGAACTCGACGCTGGTGGTAGAGGCCGATCGCACCCGCGAGTTTCTGCCCGTTAAGAATCACACAGGGAAAGACTCGCCGGAGACTTCGCGGGCAGGACTGTTGGCACTCCACCGCGAGTGGCTGCGAGCGGCGGGTGCCGACGTGGCCGAGGGGGCAAGGGTCGAGATCAGCCCGCTGGCGGCGCTGGATGCGGAAGATGTCCGCAGAATGGTCGACGCCGGCACGCGCTATGAGGGGGATGTTGTAATCGAGCCGACCGCTGAATGAGGCAGACGGGGCAGAAACCTGGTTTCTTCAAGAAACCGGGTTTCTATGACGCGTGTCATGGAGTCATCGCGAAGCACTTCAGGTTGCCGTCGCGGTCTTTGCAGAGCAGCCGCCCGTTGGCGAGGACGACGTGCGGCCAGCATTCGCGGGGAAACAGCCGGCCGCGGCGGGAGAGTTCGGTGTATTCGTGCGGCGAACGAACCGCCGTCTCCGAGAGGATGAGGTCGCCGCTGTCGCCGAGCGTGATGAGACGGTCGTCGCCGGTGACGATGCAGGATCCCGGCTCGCCGATCTTCGGTCCCATCCAGCGCTCTTCGCCGGACTCCAAATCCACACAGTGAATTCCGCGCCACGCCCAGTACACGTGCCCCTTGTGAATGACCGGACTGCACACGCCGGAGGGGTTCTCGACTTTCCACAGCTCCTCCAGGCCGGCGCGGCTGACGCGCAGGCAGCACATGGCGGACTGGTTGTACGACGTCGTCACGATGATGCGGTCCCCCTGTACGGCCGGCGTAGGGATGTTGTTGGCGAAGTCGGTCGTCCAGTCGCGCTCGGCGAGCGTTTCACCGGCATGTCCCTCGTCCAGCCGCACGACCAGCAGACGGCGCATCGTAAGCACGACGGCACAAGGGATGCCATCCACGTCGAGGGGCACGAGGCCGCCGCTATGTCCGGCCTCGTCGCGGCACTCGGACGTCCACAGTTCGTGACCCGTCCCTTTATCGAAGCCCTTGACCGTCCCCGCATTCGTGTCGCCGACTTCGACGACCAGCGTGTCGCCTTGCACGAGGGGTGACGTGGTGTATCCGTAGTCCCTCTGGCTGGCGCCGCTGCGCAGTCCGCCGACATCCGGCCGCATGCCGGCCCCGTACTCGTCATAGAGATTCAGCGACCAGACGAGTGCTCCATCCGCCGCGGTGTCCCAACAGCGGAGATCGCCGTCGATGCCAAGCGAATAGAGCCGTTGCGTGTCGGGATCGAACTCGGGCGTCGCGGAGATGCCGCGATAGATCCCCTGATCGCCGGTCGCGTGCCGGCCGTAGGTCGGGGCAGGGTAGTCCACCTGCCAGATGGTGGAGCCGCCGTCGAGGCTCAGGCAGTGCAGATACTCGCGGCGATCGATCGACCCCATGACGTACACGCGGTCTCCGACGATGAGCGGGGAGGATGCGCCGGCCCCGACGTTGACCTGCCATGCTTCCCGCAGCGGCAAGTCCGAACCAGTCCAGCCGGACTGTTCAGCGACAACGTCGTTCCGATCCGGTCCGCGCCAATGCGGCCAGTCGGCTGCGGCGGCGATCGATGAGAAACCGGCCAGAAATAGAAGAACGGGCCAGCGCATTCTGAATCCTGAAAGCGGACACCCTTTTGCCGTGCGAGTCGCCTAGAGTATCCTCGGAGCACCCAAAATGCCCACTACGACGTTGGTTCGACGGCCGGTCTGATCCACCGATCTCACCGATGACGGATCAGGGAGAGGGGAGGGCGCTGTGAGGCGCCCAGACCTCGCTGACACGTCGGCGTACCGAAGTCGGTTTGTATGATCCGTCATTACGGCTTCGCTGGGCGCCGAGGGTTTGTTTCGACCGTGACTTCCGTGTATTCCGTGGTTCGCTGATGTACGTCCGACTCGCCAAACGCGTTCTGCTCGAAACCGACAAGCGGCTGCTGTGGAAGCTTGCGTGGAACATGGGGGTCCGCGGCGGGCTGTCGGTGATGAAGTTCAAGCGGAGGCTGAAGCGCGGCGAAGTGGTGCCGCCGTTTCTGTACGTCTCGATCATCAACTCCTGCAATCTCCGCTGCCAGGGTTGCTGGGTCGATGTCGCGGCCAAGCAGCAGACGATCGACGCGGCCGCCATGCACCGGCTGATCGAGGAGGCGAAAGGATACGGCAACCGCTTCTTCGGGATCGTCGGCGGCGAGCCGTTCATGCACCCCAACCTGCTGGAGATCCTGAGAGAACATCCCGAGTGCTACTTCCAGGTCTTCACCAACGGGCACTTCATTACCGATGAAGTCGCGAAAGAACTGCGGCGGCTGGGAAACGTGACCCCGCTGATCTCGATCGAGGGGACGGAGATCGTCAGCGACGAGCGGCGCGGACGCCGGGAGGTGTACTCCAAGAGCATGCAGGGGATCCAGAACTGCCTGCAGAACAAGGTGTTCACCGGCGTCTGCACGAGCGTCTGCAAAACGAACATCGACGACCTGGTGACCGAGAAGTGGGTCGACCGGCTGATCGAGATGGGAGTCTTCTACACCTGGTTCCACGTCTACCGGCCGATGGGACCCGACGCCCATCCGGAACTCTGCCTCACCCCCGACGACCAGGCCCGCATCCGCCGGTTCGTCGTCGACATGCGCGTGAAGAAACCGATCATCTTCGTGGACGCCTACTACGACCACGCGGGACAGGCGCTCTGCCCGGCCGCCACGGGGATCAGCCATCACATCAATCCGTGGGGAGGCGTGGAGCCGTGCCCCATCGTGCAGTTCGTGACCGATTCGATTCACGACGAGTCGCGCACGCTGTCGGAGAAGTTCAATTCGCCCTTTCTGCAGGACTTCCGCGAACTCGCCGCCGACACCACCCGCGGCTGCATCGTCCTGGAGCGCCCCGACCTGCTGCAGGATCTCGTGGAAAAGCACAGCGCCCAAGACGGCACCGTGCGCGGCACAGCCATGTCCGAACTCGCCGCCATGCAGGTCCGCCCGTCGCAATACAACCCGGCGAGCGCCATCCCGGAGAAAAGCTGGGCCTACTGGCTGGCCAAGCGCCTGTTCTTCCAGGACTTCGGAACATACCGCGGCAGAGACCACTCGCGGGCCTCCGCCCCGGCGATGATCGGCCGGGGGGAGGTGCGTCTGGAGGAGAAGCCTGCGACGGACCCGGAAGTGCATCAGATCGGCGCTTAGCCGCGGCGGACTGCCACTCGGAAAATGAGTTCTCAGTTTCGCATCGGTCATGCGTTACATCCCTGAGTGGCTCCCGTGGTTCCTGCTCGCGTTGGCAACGGCGCACGCCGCGGCGTTGCTGCTCTTTCCCGTGCTGCGCCGGCCCGACGTTTCCGGCGCAGCCGCCCAGTGGACCGGCGTGGCCGTTGCTGTGTCGGCGCTGTTCTGGATTCCGCCGGGCTTCATCATGGTCCGCGCAATCGCGGCGCTCTTCTGCACGGATCTGCTGGCGAGGCTGATCGACTTCAGGCGGCAGACGCGGAAGCGCCAGACCGTGCCCTGCGGGTACCAGGGCTTTCTGGCGTATCTCGTCCCGTTCCCGATTTCGATGGTGGTCTACGGGGACAAACTCAACCGGCTGCACGAAAGTCCGCCGCTGGGTCCGGAGCTAAGCCGGATTGCCGTCGGCTTGGCCGTCTTTGCGGCGGCGTTTGTCACGCTGACCGGCACTGCGGACAGCACGTTTCTGCAGTCGCACTTCGCAATCGATCATGGCTTCAAGGTGCTGGTGTGGCTGGTTGCATTGGAAGCGGGATCACAGGCCATCTGGGGCGTCGAACGGCTGCTGGGCTATGGGGACGGGCCGCCCATGGGCTATCCCTCCATGTCCCGCACGCCGGCGGAGTTCTGGATGCGCTGGAACCGGCGAGCGCAGCGGTGGTTCTATCTCAACGCGTTCGTCCCGAGCGGAGGAAAGCAGAACCCGGTGCGCGGCGTCATCGCAACGTTTGCAGTGAGCGCGCTGATCCACGAAGTGCTGTTCGACATTGCGACGTCGGACTTCAACGGCTGGCAGGGGCTGTTCTTCCTGATCCAGATCCCGGCTGTGCTCGTGTCGCCCGGGATCGAAGCCTGGGCGCGGCGGGGCGGGGGGATCGCGAAAACTGCGGCGCATGCCATCACGGTTGCCTGGCTGTGGACCACGTCGGTCCTGTTCTTCCATGGGATCGACCGCATCTTTCCATTTTTTTACGCCGGAGATTCACCGCTCCCGTAGAATGCAGCACCGGCTGCACTTCCTGAATCGCACCACGCCGGATGGCCCCAATATTCTGTGTTTCCGAGCGAACGACCGCTCAAGGCCTCAACTATGAAGAATCCCCTGATCACATGGGCGTCGAAGCTGCAGTTTCCCAAGCTGCTGCTGCTGACGGCCGTGCTGTTTTTCGTGGACCTGCTGCTTCCGGACTTCATCCCGTTCATCGATGAGATCCTGCTGGGACTGACGACCATCGTGCTGGCGTCGATCAAGAAGCGGCGCGGCGACGTGCTGGAGACGTCGGCATCGCAGAAAGCACCGGTGCAGGGAGCGACGTGAGCGGCGGCCTCGTCGCCGGCTTCAGGCGGGCTGCAACTGGGCGACGGCGCGCGGCGGGGGCAGCACTGCAGGGAAGCGATCGATCGTTGCGGCCTGCTCGTCGCTCGACCAGGCGTTGATCCAGGCGTCCCATGCGATGGGCCGGTCGCCGAAAACGACCGCCTGCCGTTCGATTGTCGGCCAGCGATGCGCGAGCGGGGGATGCGCATGCGTCGGCGCGAGCCGCGGGCTGGCGGTTCGCAGCCGGTAGACGGCGGATGAATCGGGGGAATCCTCGTCCCACACCACCAGGGCGTCGCGAACGAGTCCCGTTCGCCGTGATGCGTGGCCGAAGGTGGCGACCAGTTGTTCCCGGACGAGGTCCACGCCGGCCAGTTTGTAGATGCCGGCCAGCACGGCGTTGAAGTGCTCGCGGTCCGCGGTCGAGAGATCGTTGAGCCAACCGGGATGACGCACCTCCGCCGTCAGCCAGCCCGACAGGTCGTCGAACCGCAGCCAGGCGCTGTCGCGAGCCGACGGGTGACGCAGTTCGACTTCAATGCGGTTCGTCGCCAGCCGCACGTCCCCCGCCAAGGGGACGCCGGCTGCAAAACCGGTCTCATCCAGGAAGCGGCCGAGCGTCCGGTCGACGAACCGGCGAACGGCGATCTCAACACTCTGCAGTGCGGCCAGCTGCCGGCGGGCGGCCCGGCCGTGCTCCGTGCGACGGACGTCGTGGAGCGCGTGCCGCAGTTTGCCGAAATATTTCGGCAGCGTCCCCGAGTGAATTCCCGGACGCATGAGGGCGGCGACAGTCTCCCCATAGCGGCCGACCTGGATTGGCACCAGCGAAGTGGGACGGTTCGCCGCGTACAGCCGCCAGTTCCCTTTCAGTTCCCAGACCAGGAACCCGAACACGCCGGGCAGCAGGAGGATTGTGGTGGTCGCGAGCGTCGTCGCGAGCGTTGCGGCAGCGGCCGGACCGGAGAGCGGTTCGACGATCGGCTTGAGGATGCCGGACAAGTGGAATGTGTACGGCAGCAGAATCTTGTGCGAAACGGTGACGACGGGAAAATGCTTGATCGGATTGACCTGCGGCTCGATCAGCAGCGTCACGCAGATGCGGACGACGTACGCGATGACCGCCCAGACCGTGCCGAGCATCAGCTTGACGATCACGAATGAGCGGGGATCGCCGGCCCGGAAGCGAAGCCACTCGTCGACGGTGTAGATGATCCGCTCCAGCCACTGCAGTAACTGCTGGAAGGCATCCATCACCCAGTGAAACAGCGCGGCGAACACACGGATGCGCAGTTCATGCCAGGCGCGAACGAACAAGTCCGTCAGCCACTCATCGGCGTACCGGCCGACGGGAGTGTTGAGGAACAGGTCGGTCGCCAGAAACACCTGGATGGCCAGGTCGCGCGTCCAGGCGACATTGGCCAGTTTCGAGACGGCGTAGATCAGGAGTGTCGCGATCGCCGGGCGGAACACGTAGTTGCGGAGGACGGTCCAAGTCTGGCTCTGCAGAATCCTCTGCATCCAGGGAGCGCGGATCAGTTCCGAAGGGACTTCGACCACCACTCGTTTCAGGAAGCGCCCGGACTGCATCAGCCCCCGGCCCAATGCTGCACGGAAGCGCGGCCTGTGCAGGACCAGCAGCAGCAGCACGCCGACGGCGAACACAATGGCATAGAACGTCCAGGGCACCGGCTCCGTCGCCGGCGGCATGTTCACAAGCTCATCGCCGCTCTCGGGCAGCGTGGTTTCGGTGAGGCCTGCGTCGCCCGTGGAGTGAGCCGGATGCCCGGCGATCTCGTGGTAGACATGCCGCAGTGCCGCCAGCGCGAGGTACGCTCCGCCGAACGGCAGGACCAGGTACTCCGTCAGCCAGCGGCCGACCGGCGTACCGAACGCCAGCGAACTGAGCCGTTGAGGCAATCGTAGATAGACCGTTCCCGGCCGATACACGCCTTCCAGCTCTGTGGCCAGTTCACGATCGGCCCGCAGCAGCCGGTCCCCCCGGATCAATTCGGACAGACCGCTCAGGTCGCTGAGCTTGAGATCGTTCTGCGATAACGCATCCCGCAAATCGCCGAAGCTGATGTAGCCGCGTTCGACGATCCGGTCGAGCAGCTCCTCGACGAGCTTCGCCCGCGACACGCGTTCCGGAACGTTCTGCGGGACGAGTCCGACGTCGTCTAGCACCCGGATGATCCGCGGCCGGATGTCATCCCGCAGCCGCGACTCCATCCGATCCGTCACGCGCTCGAGCAGTGCTTCGAGCCGCCGACGCGCGTCCACATCGAGTCGCACGGTCGGAAGCCGTCCGGCCGCGGTCCGCAGCGATTTGGCCACGAGCACCTGTTGCAGCAACGGCAAAGGACGGCGCAGCGGTTCGCGGCCGCGGGACCGGATCCAGCGCCAGAAGCCGAACCGGTAAAGTCCCCGCTCATGGGCCAGGCAGGCTTTCTGCAGGTCGTACAGGAGCCGGGCCTCCCCGCGACGGAAGCCGGCCGCGGCCGGGTCGAGCAACGGAGTGAGCGCCTCTGTCCACTGCTCGACTTCCTCGCCGCTCAGATCCCACATCGACTGCAGCCGAACGGCCAGTTGATGCACCTCTTCCTGGGCTCCGCTGCGGGCGTCACGCACGCGCTCGGGATACGCCAGCTTCGCGGCGCGGACGCGCAGGATCGCGCTCCGCACGTTGTTGCCCTGCCGGGCTGCGCGATCCGCCTGCGACTGCAGCCGAATGAACCGGGGAGACGATGTCAGATCGATCATCGGCTCGACGGCGTCCCCCCAGTCCGCCTGGTCATCGGGGATGTCGGACAGCGGCTCCAGAACCTCCGGAGCCCCGGCTGGCCGCGTCCGCCGATACAGGGCGACGTGCGACACATCCCGGAACGCCAGGGCATCCACCGCCGGCCAGTCGCGGATCGCCGGAAAGTAGAACGGCCGCTCTGTGGGAGCAAAGTGCTTGAGTTCCAGAGAGAGCGCGAGGAACTCAACGTACGCGTCCAGATCATTGTGTACGGGAGGCAGCAGGTCGTCCTTGACCAGAACGTGGCGAACCTCTGCGAATTCGGTGATGCCGATCTGGCGAATACGGTCCCTGGCCGTCTCGTCGTC
Source organism: Planctomycetaceae bacterium (assembly GCA_041940305.1). GTDB lineage: Bacteria > Planctomycetota > Planctomycetia > Planctomycetales > Planctomycetaceae > JBGTSJ01. The sequence continues at coordinate 129,705 of JBGTSJ010000002.1, read as the reverse complement.
GAGCGTGCGGGCCGCAATCTGCTCTTCCAGAGCGATGTGCACTTCCGCATGAAACAGCTGCCGCCAGTACCAGTGCAGTGCTTCCTCGCGACTGAGTTCGACGACCTCATCATTGTCCTGCGGCCTGGGGAGCAGGATGACGTACTTGGGGAGTTCCGCCGCCGGGGAGAGATCCAGCTCAGGCCGATCGGCAATGACCAGCAACCGCTCCCGCTCAATCGTGTAGACGTGGGCGTGCGGCACCTGGAAGCCGATCGCAGCCAGTCGGCGGTCCTGCTTGATGACGCGCCGGAGAATCCGAGGCTCGATGAACAGCACGGCGGGATCCGCCGCGCGCACCGCCTGCTCCAGTTCGTGAAAGTTCAGACGGGAGACGGGTTCGGCGATGGACATCGGACGCGGATGAGGCGGCGGGACCGCCTGTCGTGTCGGCCCGCCAATGCCCGGCGCGTGAGGCGATTGGGGGCCGCACAGCAATCTTAGCGTATCGGGCAATCCCCCGGCGCGGATGGGAGGGACAACCCGCGGGAAACCGCGTGATTGAAGCGATCGGCTCACCCCGATCCGCTCAGACCGCACGGGTGGGCCGGTACTGGCATTGACCCTGGGGTTCGATCGCTGATATACGCTCCGGGCTTGATCTTCCGTCAAGTCCCGCCAATTCGCCCATCTTCGCTCATGCCGCCCCGGACTGCAGGGATCGCAGCCCGCCGGCATCCTCCGGAATGACCCAGACATGACGTCGACCGCATCCGGCAAGCAGCCGTTCTTCGTCGAGATTATCAAACCTTCCCACTACGACGACGACGGCTACGTCATCCAGTGGATGCGCGCCTTCATCCCGTCGAACTCGCTGGCCTGCCTGTGGGCGCTCGCCGAGGACGTCCAGGACCGGCAGGTGCTCGGCGAGGACGTCGAGATCGTCCTCAACGGCTACGACGAGACGCACACCGTCATCCCCGTCAGGAAAATCATCAAGCGGATTCAAAAGAACGAGGGTAGGGGACTCGTGCTCCTGGCCGGAGTGCAGTCCAACCAGTTCCCGCGCGCGGCCGATCTGGCAAAGGAATTTCGCGACGCCGGCGTCCAGGTGGCAATCGGCGGGTTTCACGTCAGCGGCTGCATCTCGATGCTCCCCGAGCTCCCGCCGGAAATCAAAGAGGTGCAGGCCCAGGGAGTCTCGCTGTTCGCCGGAGAGGCGGAAGGACGGCTCGAAGAACTCCTGCGGGATGCGCACCGCCGCGAGCTGAAACCCGTCTACAACTACCTGCTTGATCTCCCCGATCTGCAGGGGCAAATTACGCCCAACCTGCCGCCGCACATCGCGAAGGGATCGTTCAACTTCACCGCTTTCGACGTCGGCCGCGGCTGCCCGTTCCGCTGCAGCTTCTGCACGATTATCAACGTGCAGGGTCGCAAGTCACGGTTCCGCGGGCCGGACGACGTCGAGCGGGTCGTCCGCACCTACGGGAAGAAGGGGGTCAATCGCTTCTTCATCACCGACGACAACATGGCCCGCAACAAGAACTGGGAGGCCATCTTCGACAGGCTGATCGAACTCCGCGAGAAGGAAGGCATCAAGGTCCGCATCCTGATCCAGGTGGACACGCAATGCCACAAAATCCCCGGCTTCATCGAGAAGGCGGCCGCGGCCGGCTGCAACCGCGTCTTTATCGGCATGGAGAGCGTAAACCCCGAGAACCTCGTCGCCGCCAAGAAATTCCAGAACAACATCAACGAATACCGCAAGATGCTGCAGGCCTGGCGCGACCAGAAGGTCATTACCCACGCCGGCTACATCCTCGGTTTCCCCGCGGACACGCCGGAGTCGATCCGCCGCGACATCAAGCTCATGCAGGAAGAACTGCCGATCGACATCCTTGAGTTCTTCGTGATGACCCCGCTGCCGGGATCAGCCGACCACCGCGACATGTACGTTCGCGGCGACTGGATGCACCCCGACCTCAATATGTACGACTCCGAGCACGTCGCCCAGAAGCATCCGCGGATGTCGGCCGAGGAGTGGCAGGGCATCTACAACGATGCCTGGCACCTCTACTACAGCCCCGAGCACATCCAGACCCTCATGCGTCGGGCCGAGGTCACCGGCACCAAAGCGACGCGGATGCTCTCGGCCATCATGCTCTATTACGGCATCTACCGGTTCGAGCACCTGCATCCGCTGCAGGGAGGCATCGTCCGCCGCAAGGTCCGCACCACGCGCCGGCCGGGATTCAAGCGCGAGAACCCGATCACGTTCTATCCCAAGCGGCTGTGGTCCATCGCCGCGACCTACCTGGGCGTCGGCCTGTTCTGGCTCAAGCTGCATCGCCAGATGCGCGCCATCCAGGCGGACCCGCAGGCGAAGTCGTACACCGACCTCGCCCTCACACCGATCGTCGACGCCGCTCCGACCCACGATGAGGTCGTCGCGGCAGCCGATGGCCATGACCATGACCATGATCACGATCATGACCATGCACACGCCGGATGTGCCGACGAAGGCTGCGGCGACGGCGGTTGCGGCAGCGAGTCGAACGGACCGGCGATCGTACCGCTGACCGTCATTCCGGCCGCGGCACGCGTCCCCGCCGCTCGGCGCGTTGCGTAGCGGACGACCCGCTTCACACCTTTCGGAGTGGAGTACCCAAGCCCTCAGACCGCTTGTTGCAGCATCGATTGCAGCCGCCGGGGCACTTCAGCCGCGAATTCCTTCTGGCCGCTGATCTGGCGGACCATGGAGTTGTACCGCAGCACCAGTGTGAAGCCGTCGTGAGCGACGAGCGTCAGCTTCTTCTGATTGGCCATCCCCCCCAGCTTCACCTCGCGCAGGTCCCGCAACACGATGGATTTGACGCCGCGGTTCTGACACTTCACGCCGGAGAATCCCATGCCGGTTTCGATCAGGATCAGTCGACGATCGGTGAGCGCGACAAAATGGTGCGTGAGCATCATCAGTTGCCCGATCACCCCGCCGCACAATGAGGCGAGATACAGGGGGCCGGTAAATGCCGTCCCGGTGTGCAGCACTGTCTCGCCCGGCTCCAGAATGCGGTCGAGCTCCGACTTCAGAAACGTGTCACGCGCGTTCATCGGGATTCTCCGTTGAGGCGGATTGGGAACCATCGTTGATCAGATTGCCGCCGCGTCACACGAGTTCCGGGAGCAGTCCGGTCCCTCGGTTCGGCGCGGGTATTCTGCGCACCGTTGAAGACGCTCCGCAATGCGACCGGTTAACCGGAAACCCGGAATCCGGGAGAAATCGGGTTTCTCAAGGAGCGACCAGATGCAGGAGTCGACTCATCCCTCGGGGCATACTCATCGACGAGGCAACCGCATCGCCGTCACCGTGCTCGGCGTGTTCCTCGCTGCCCGGATTCTCCTCACGCGGAACAGCCCGGAGCGCTCAGCTACGTCGCCAACATGGGCTATATGACAGCCGACCTTTGGGACAACCCCTTGTTGGCACACCGGCACCAGGTCTCTGGAACTTATGACTGGAATAACGGGGCATTTGGGCGAGACTCCGCCGAGGACGCGGAGGTCTCACGGGCGACGGGAGTTTTCGTCTACGACCCCGGCGGCGTTCCAAACAAGCTCGACGAAATCACCGACGGGACCTCGCAGACGCTGATCCTCGCCGAGAACATCGACGCCGGCCCGTGGATCAGCGGACACCCGCACGACATCGGCTTCGCCGTGCGCATCGGCGGGTCGGCCGATCGGATTCCATTGGCGGCCGATTCACCGCAGGGTCTGGGAGGCGGAACCCCGGAGACGGCGCTCCAATTTCACTCCGTCAACGGCTCACCGGTGATGGACCTGGGCCCCAGCGCGATCGGCACGCCCGCGCCCGAAGGTCGGCGCACAGTCCCGCGCCCGAGTTCTCATCATTCTGACGGAGTCGTCAACCTGTTCTTCGCCGACGGCTACGGACGGTCCATCAGCCCGGATATTGATCCCGCCGTGTACGCACGGCTGGTGAGTTCGGCAGGCGAGCGGTATGGGCAAGGAATGCTTCGCCACGATGACTTCTGAACGGCCGCCGTCACAGTCGCGGCGACCGGCTCATTCGCACGCGAACCGATCGAAGACCGGAGGTTTTGCGGTGGGACTCTGTCTGCACCACCGCTACATTGAATCTCTGGGGTCGTCTCCACAATTCAGCGGGCTGTGTACTATGGAATTCCTGAAGTGGCTGGGCGGTGGCGTCGTCGGAGCTGCGATCGGCGCCGGAATCTGGGTGGGAGCAAGTGTGCTGCTCAATGCCCACCTGGGGTTCCTGATGATCGGCGTGGGCGTGCTGACGGGATTGGGCGTGTACTGGATGAGCCGCGAGAGCGACGCTCACTTCCGCCCGGCGATATTGGCCGTGATCATTGCCCTTCCTGTCGGCGTCTTCGCCAAGTACAGCGCTGCCACAACCACCATGGTTTCCGAGTACCAGACGTTCTGGGACAACACCGCTGCATCGTCAGTGGACGACGACGCGATGATCGGCACCATGGCAGACGAGGTAGTGCTTGAAATCCAGGAGCGGGGCGAGACGGTCGAATGGCCCGACCCCGAGATGACCTACGAAGACGCCACCTGGGAGGAGGACTATCCCCCCGAGATCTGGGAGGAGGGCAGGGAGCGGTGGGAAGCCCTGTCGGCGGACGAGCAGCAGGACCGGATCGACGAGCGGGCCGCCAAAGTGGCGGCGATCATTTACGGACATCAGGCCCCTGAACGGGAGGCCGCGTTCAAAGAAACCTTCGCCAGATGGGACATCCTCTGGCTTTGTGCGACGCTGGCAGCCGCGTTCATCATCGCCGGCCGATTCACGCTGCGAAGTTGACGGGATCTCTCACCCGACTCACCTGATCCGGGCCGAAACACCTGTCCGCGGTCGTTCCGGATCGCGTGCGAATGCGAACAGGCCGCATGCGATAACGCATGCGGCCTGGGATCGGACGTCGTCGCGATCAGTTCTTAGCGCTCCATTTTGCTGAACCGTTCGCCTTCACCTGGTAGGTGACGGCGAGGGTCGCAGCGACGCCGGCGGGAATGTTGGACTGGAACACGAGCCCGTTCAGCCCCTTGAACTTCACCTTGTTGCCCGAGAAGTTCAGGACATTGCCGTTGGCTTTGGCCTTGATGCCGCCGTTCTTGGTGTTGACTTGGGCATTTCCGGCCACGATGGGACCGACGCCGACGTTCGGCACGCCGTTGGCCTGAATGATGGGGAGCCGCACCAGGAAGCCCACGTTCACTTTGTGATTGGCCAGAGCCGGCGAAGCGACCAGAGCCGCGCAGGCCATCACCGTCAGGCCCGCACCGAGTTTCCGCACATTCATCATCATCGTGGTGTCTCCTCGTTGGTTGAGGACGTGAGATCAACACGTGACGCCGCCACCGCATATGACAAGGCACCCCCTAGGCCGCCCGCGATGGCCTACTCGCCACAAGTCATTCTGCACCCTACCCGACCCGTACAAACGGATTCAACCTCCCAATCGGGAAAACCCTAAAATCCGCGCAATTCCCCCAGATTGACAGGTGCCATACTCATGGCGCGACACGGCGCAAGTACGGAGATCACCGCACGGCATCGATCTGGCAAGCGGCGACAGCGCACGGCGCAATGGTGGCGGATGTGTCTGCACTCGCACCCGTGACAAAAAAGCATGCGTGCCGCACAATCGCAAAGCGGGGCGTGCACTCTCGCCACAGAATCAGTACAGGCACTGCCAGAGCGCGGTTCAACGAGTCGGATTGCACGTCTTGCCGACTGAAGAGGTCCTGGTCTGCGGGCGCTCGCTCGGTAGCCGGCGCCAGACCGGCTGGCACCGTTCCGTTGACCGCGCGCCCCACGCCGGCATCGGCTTCAGAACGGCGCGGAGACCGCTTCTCCGCCGGCCGGAGTCGACAAGGCGAAATAGACATTCGAATCGAGCGAGCTGCTCAGGAACTGGACCGATCCGTCGCCGACGAGGAAGTGCACGCCCTGCGCATGCGCGCTGTTGAACCGCTGTCCCGGCCCGGGTGTCTCTCCTGCAAAAATGGCGAGGTGCGGCAGCGACGGATAGTAGAAGTAGTCCGCCCCATATGAGAGAGTGCCGCACCAGCAGGACGTGATGTCTCCGGACGGGTCCGCCTGATACCGGCGCTCGCCGATGATGATCGTCTGTGACGTACCGTCGGAGAATTCGCTGAACCGCGTCCGCGAAGCTTCGGAGAACACGCTCTGCACCCCGACATAGTTGCCGTGCGCAATCGGCACGGTCCCGACCGTCGGTACATTGGCAATGATCCGCTCCGGCGCCGGATCGGTCGGACAGCGAAAGACCGCCAGCGATTGGCCGATGATTGGACCGTTCACTCCGAGCGTGTTGCCGACGTTGAAGTCCAGCTTGTTGTAGACGGTCGCCTGCTCCAACTGGGGCAGGATGAAGGTTCCCCAGCCAAAGCCGGATTGAATCGGATACAGCGTGCTCAGCACCATGCTGCCGGGAGGCAGGGTGGCGTGCGCATCGTGGTAGTTGTGCAGTGCGATGCCGATCTGCCGCAGATGGTTGCGGCATTGGGTGCGGCGGGCCGCCTCGCGCGCCTGCTGCACAGCGGGCAGCAGCAGGGCGATCAGCAGCGCGATGATGGCAATCACGACCAGCAACTCAATCAGCGTGAAGCCGCGACGCCGCAGCGCGCGATCCGTTTGCCGCTGGAAGATGCAATCACGAGAGAATATTGGAGATTTCGGCATCGCATCACTCTCCCGACGGCCTGAATGACTGATTCGTGAGGCCCGACTGACCCACCGCCAATCATGAGCGATCGCCCGGGTCGATCGCAATCCCGTTTGCGTGAGGAAAGATCCAATTCCGAGCGTCAGCGTCGTTGTGATTCATCGCGCTGACCGCGCGGAGATGTTGCCGAATCGCCACAGGACTGTGATCGCGATCGGTGTCAACGAAAACTGGCCGCGTGCTTGACAGCACGCGGCCAGTTGATCCAGCGGGATAGAAATCGCTGTCCGTTTCAATCGCACACTAGTTCTTGGCATCCCACTTGGCGGAGTTGCCCTTGACCTTGTAGTCGACCGACAGCGTGGCGGCGACGCCGGCCGGGATGTTCGACTGGAACACGAGGCCGTTCAGGCCCTTGAAGTCGTTCTTCTTCATGCCGGAAGCGTTGGCCACGTTGCCTTGCGCCTTGGCCTTGATGGCGCCGTTCTTCGTGTTGACCTGGGCGTTGCCCTGCACGATCGGACCGACGGCCGGATTGAACGTGCCGACGGCGTTAATGTTCGGCAGACGAACGAGGAAGGCCACATTCTGCTTGTGATTGGCCATGGCCGGGGCACCGGCCATCGCGACGCAGCCCAGAACAGCCAGCACAGCACCCAGTTTACGCACAGTCTTCATTGCAGTGTCTCCGGATATATCCGTGACGCCGCCATCGTTTGACAAGGCACCCCCTTAGGCCGCCCGCGATGGCCTACTCGTCACACTGGGATCAACCTATCCGAGCGACACAACCCCTCGCAAGCATCCAATCGGGAGTTTTGCACTTTTTTCGTAAATCCCCCAAGTTGCCATGTTCCGGACAGCCCGTATATTCCGAACCCCACTGATTCGCGAGGCACATCGATCGGAATGACGACTCGTAAGTTAATTCAACCTCAGAAGTTCCGCAGAAACGAGCTCCTCCCGGCATAGCGTCTGCAGGCCGCGTTCGGCCACCGTGAGCACATACCGTGCATGGACGCGGCGACAGGCTCGCCGGAGACCCTCCTGCAGTCGCTCCAGGCGAATCTTGTAGGCTTCGATCGACTTGCGATTGATGAGCAGGTCGGAGTGTGTGCCGGCCTCGATATCGATCAACCGCCGGCCTCCCAATTCCGTCGGATCCGCCTCCCAGGCCCCCAGCAACTGAATGATCCACAGCGCGCCGGCGCCCGCTGCCAGGCGACGGAGCAGCGGATCGGGGTCGTGCGGGAACAGGAAGTCGCTGATGACGATCCGCACCGACTGCGGCTTGAGCGGAACGAGCGATTCGGCGAGCAGTTCGGGAAGCGTGCTTACGGCAGAGCAGGGGAGTGCCTCGAGACTGTCGAGTCCTTCCAGTCCCAGAGGCTGCAGCGGGCGGTCGTCATTGAGCGGGAAGATGTTGGGACGTCCTCCCATCTGTCCGGCCAGTTGGGCGAAGAGCGAGACCAGCTGCTTGGCGACACGCTCCTTCTGCCCGTCGCCGGTTGTCATGGACTTGCTCGCATCCAGGAGGATCTCAGTTCGCGGGCTGATCTCCTCGCGGTAGAGCCGAACCATCAGCGTGTCGGAGCGGGCGTACGCTCCCCAGTCCACGTGGCGAATGTCGTCCCCCGGCAGGTACTCGCGATACTCCTGAAACTCCAGTGAGCTCCCCGTACCGCGCCCCAGCAGCTCGCCGGTCCGCCCGGCGACCGGCATGCGCGGCAGCCCCAGCTGGTATGTCGCGACGGCACGCTGAACTTCGGGATCGCGACGCACGGCGGTGGGTAGTGAGTGGTGAGTGGTAAGGCGACGACTCCATCGCCGTTCACGGCGCCAGGTGCTTAGCGAAGCCTTGGGACTGCATCGAGTCGAAGGCGTCGCCTGCGGCGTACTCGACATACGCTTCAGCTCCCTCGATCTGCGCGATGAAAGCGAGGCCATTCTGGGGGCCGAGGACGTTCACGGTGGTCGCCAGACTGTCGGCTGTGATGCAGTCAGGGGCGATGATCGTGGCGCTGCAGCGGGTCGTCAGGCCGAAGCCGGTCTGCGGATCGACGATGTGCGAGTAGCGCTGGCCGTCGAGTTCGATGAACTTGTAGGCATCGCCGGAGGTGGTTACGGCGCAGTTCTTGAGCAGCAGGATGTGGCGCGGAGCCGGCTGCGCGTCTTCCGACGCAGGAGAGGCAGCGGAACCGGCGCCGATCGGTTCGATCTCGATCCGCCAGTGCTCCCGTCCGGGGGGCGGGTCGCCGAGGACGATGTCGCCGCTGGCGTCGATCAACACCTGCGTCAGTCCGTGTTCCCTGAAGATCCGCAGGGCTTCGTCGGCCGCGTAGCCCATGGCGATCCCCCCCAGGTCGATCTGCATGCCCGGCTTCACGAGTTCGACCGTGCGCGCTTCCGGATCGATCAGCAGGTTCTCATGGCCAACCAGGGCCAGCGCTGCCTGCAGCTTTTCAGGATCGGGGGCTTCTTTCCGACGGCGGGCGATACGCCACAGGTCGACAATTGGTCCCACAGTCACATCGAACGCCCCGTCGGTCCGGCGGGCCAGTTCCTGTGATCGGGCGAGGACGTGCGCCAGGTCGGCACTGACTTCGACCGGCTCGCCGGGCTTGGCCCTCGCACACAGCCGCATTAGTTCGCTGTCCGGATCGTAGTCGCTCATCACCCGGTCGAGGTCCTTCATCCTCGCGTAAGCGGCCTCGGCAGCCTGATTTGCTAGGGCTTCGTCGCAGGCGTATACTTGGATCTCCACCGGGACGCCCATGCGGATCTGCAGGAACTCGTACAACTGCGGTTCCTGCTCCGCGGCCGCGACGGGGGTTCCCTCCGGGATCAGCGACGATCCCGCCATCCACAGACAGCACAGGCACGCCAGGCGTCTCCAGGATTTCGGGGGCTTGTCCATCGAGCGAGCCGGCTGAGAATTGTTCATCGCGTACACGGATGAGCGGCGGGGCTTAACCCCGCCGCTCGTTTCATCGCAGGTCCAACATGCCAACACTACGCCCCCGGTCCCTGTTCTGGCAAGCTGCCGCGATCGGCCTGGCCGCAATGCCGTTTGTCGCCTCGCGCCTGGCAGCCGCCGAGCCAGACCCGGCCGATCCGTATCTGCGCGACCCGGACAGCGTCGCAGCGACGGAAGAGGAGATGAAGCCGTACACGCAGCGGCTGCGGCACACGACCGTCAAGTTTGACATGGTCCCCATCCCGGGAGGCGAGTTCGTCATGGGGAGCCCGGAGGACGAGGCCGATCGTGGCGAAGACGAGGGGCCGCAGCACCCGGTCAAGATCGAGCCGTTCTGGATGGGAAAGTTCGAGGTCACCTGGGATGAGTACGACGTCTGGCGTCTGAGCCTGGACGTCCAGCGGCGCAAACTCGCCGGACGCAAGGCGGACGACGTGGACGAGGCGGCTGATGCGGTGACCCGCGCCACGAAGGAATACCAGCCGATGGACTTCGGCATGGGGCACGACGGATTCCCGGCGATCTCCATGACCCAACTCGCCGCCAAGCAGTACTGCGAATGGCTGACCGTCAAAACCGGCCAGTACTACCGTCTCCCGACGGAAGCCGAATGGGAGTACGCCTGTCGCGCCGGCACCGACACCGCCTACTCCTGGGGAGACAGCACCGATCCGATTGATGAGTACGCCTGGTACTACGACAACTCGGAAGACCGCTACCACAAGGGTGGGCAGAAGAAGCCGAACCCGTGGGGCCTCTTTGACATGCACGGCAACGTCGCCGAGTGGGTGCTCGACCGGTACGACGCGAGTTTCTATTCGCGGTTCGCGACCGACGAGCCGGCCGTTTTTCCGGTCTGCCTGCCGGACGGCGATGAGTACCCGCGCGTCGTCCGCGGCGGCTCCTGGTACGACGATCCGGACCTGCTCCGCAGTGCAGCCCGCGTCTCTTCGACGTCGGACTGGAAAATCCAGGATCCCCAACTGCCGCAGAGCAAGTGGTATCTGACCGATGCCCAGTTCGTCGGCTTCCGCGTCATCCGTCCGCTCACTCCTCCGACGGAGGACGAAGTCCAGAAGTTCGTCCTCTATCCCGACGTCCCGAAAGGACTCGAGGGTCGGCCGTAATCACCGCCGTTTGGCCGCCGCCCAACGGGCGGCGCTCGCACGGCGTTCGGCACTCCGAACATCAACAGCACTCCGCGGAACCCGCGTCGGACGCACACATGCAAGGGCGTGAAATCCTCCTCGCGGTGACGGGCGGCGTGGCGGCGTACAAGTCGGCGGACCTCACCAGCAAGCTCGTGCAGGCCGGTGCACACGTAACGGTTGTCATGACGCGGGCCGCGCGCCGCTTCATCGGGGCGACCACCTTCGAAGCGCTGACGGGGCGTCCGGTGTATCGCGATATGTTCCGTCCGCGGGAACATCACATCGGCGAGCACATCGGGCTGGCGCGGCGAGCGGAACTCTACGTCATCGCACCCTGCACGGCCGACATGATCGGCAAGCTCGCCCACGGCTTGGCCGACGACCTCGCCTCCACATTGGCCCTCTCGGTCACCTGCCCGGTCGTGATCGCACCGGCGATGAACAACGAGATGTGGGCCAAGCCGAGCGTGCAGCGCAACGTCTCACAGCTGCGCGAGGATGGTCTGCACATCGTCGGCCCCGCCGAGGGTTGGCTCAGCTGCCAGAACATCGGCCCCGGCCGGATGTCCGAACCGGCCCAGATTCTCGAAACCATCCGCGAACTGCTCACCCCGGAATAAACGGCCCGCCAGGAGCCGCCCGCCAGGAGCCGCGACCGGCAGGGAGCGGTAAACAGTAAACGAACCGCTTCCTGCCGGGCGCGGCTCTTAACGCCGCGCGGACTCGCGCGATTACTCGACAGTGTCGCCGGGGGCTGCGTCCTCCGCGGCCGGTTTCTCATCCTCCGCGTCATCCTTGGACGGCTTCTCCTTGTCCCCTTCTTCGGCGAAGACCTGGTCCGCCGACAGCGGCTCTGGCAACTGGATGCTCACGCCGGACAGAATAAACCGCTGCCCGCGCGGAGTCCCGATCAGATCGACGGACGTCCCCGCCGGAATCTCGAACGCCGTCGGATCGCTGGTTTTCACTGTCACGGTGAACCCCGGTTCGAGATACACCGGCTGCGTCCGGGCGCCGGCCTTCACTTCGACGACCGTGTAGTCGGGGTAGTCTGTATCGGCCGCACTGCTCACGATCGCGCCCGAAATGTCCCAACTGTTCATGCTCTCCCCCTCCACCATCGGCGCCTTCTTCAGGCCGGAGGGGGGTGTCTTCTGCCGCGGTTTGACGAGCACCACTGTGACGTCCCTGATGAACAGCTTGTCGTTCGTGACGGTGCCGCGGGCCTGCAGGAACTGATCAGGCCGCAGAAACTCGGCATCGCCGGTCCCGCTCACAGCAATGTCGAGCTTCGGCGTAATCGGATACTCCTCCTCCTCGCCGTTCACCTCGACCACGAGGGTCTTGCTCCGCCCCTTCTCATCAATCCGCACCAGGCTCCCGGTCCGTGTCTCCGCCATCGTCTCGCCCCGCTGAGCGAACGCCGACGCCGGCAGCAGCCCGGCAGCGAGCACGGCCAGCATGGCCCGGAGCAGGGGAGTCGATCGAGTCAGTGAGCATCCGGTGTATTGGCAAAGCATGGCTGATTCCTGCGGGATCGCGTTGGGAGATGAGAGGAGGCCTCGAATCAGAATACCGCGCCTCGGCCAATACGCCCAGCGGGCAGTTCATCAACAGCCTGCAATCAGGCGGAATCGACGTTGCATGTGTTCACCTGGGAGCGATACTACTTGATAGGCATGGCCTGCTGGCCGGGCGGTGCTCCTCAACGGCTGCATATTGAGGCCGAAGGCATGGTCTATACCCCGGACGCATGAAGAACGGCGTGATCGTCCTCGACGAAGATGTGCGGATTCCGGATGGAACGCCCGTATCCGTCGAAGTTGCGCATGACGGAGATGATTCGCCGCCGACTTACGAGATTCCCAGCCTGCTGGAGCGGTTGTCGTCGGTGGTGGGAGCAGCCGAGGGATTGCCGCCTGTCGCGGCAGCGAATATCGACCATTACCTCTATGGCCATCCGCGCCGATGAGGGCCATCTCCGGTATTGAGTTAAGTAGTGATCACTCGAGGCCAAGTCCTGCCCCTGCTCCTCTCTGCTTGCCCATCTTTTGCCGACCCTTGGGGGGAATACGTCAATTCGTCGATGTATGACGAGACACTGTTGTACGTGCACCTCGGGCGGTTCGCCCGTCATCTAGTACGACAGAAGCAGTTAGGGAACGATGCCGAGTTCGCTGAAGTGTTCGGTGTAATCGAACGCCTCCACTCTGACGGCGATCCCTATGTCCGCGAGGCAGCCACCATCGGACTGCTTGAGGGTATTCAGAACGTCGCAAGGCACGGTACCCTCGATCCCGAAACATTCCTTCCCTATTTGGGAACCGAGAGCGCTCGGTGGTGGCAGAAGCTCAACAATTTCTGGGATGGTGACCTGCTGGCAATGTGCGAGTAGGCCGCGATAGGGGCCAGAGTGAACTACTCGAACTAACATTGTTCTACGCCGCCGGCTGGGCAAACCGCCGGTACAGCGACGCGTACACGCCCTGCTGCGCAAGAAGTTCCTCATGCCGGCCGCGCTCGACGATGCGGCCGTGGTCGAGGACCAGCACCTGGTCGGCGTGGCGGATCGTGCTCAGCCGGTGGGCGACGACGAAGCTGGTGCGCCCCGCCAGCAGCACCTTGAGGGCCGACTGCAGTCGGGCCTCCGTGTGGCTGTCGATGCTGCTCGTCGCTTCGTCGAGGATCAGGATCCTTGGGTTCGCCAGCAGGGCGCGGGCGAAGCAGACGAGCTGACGCTGGCCGACCGACAGCGACAGGCCGCGCTCGCCGACGTGCGTGTCGAAACCCTTGGGCAGCGACGCGAACAGGTCGAGACAATCCAGTTGCCGCACAGCCCGGACGACGTCCTCAAACGCCGCATCCGGTTTGCCGACCCGGATGTTCTCCGCCACCGTGCCGTGGAACAGAAAGTTCTGCTGCAGCACGATCCCCATCTGCCGGTGCAGCGAGTCCTGCGAGACGTCGAGCAGGTTGTGCCCGTCGATCAGGATGCGGCCGGAGTCCGGCAGGTAGAACTTCGAGATCAGGTTGATGATCGATGACTTCCCGCTGCCGGTGTGGCCGACGAGCGCGATCGTCTGCCCCGGTTCGGCAGCAAAGCTGATGTCGTGCAGCACCGGGCGGTCGGCGTCGTAACCGAACGTGACTTCCTGGAACTCGACGCGTCCTTCCATCCGCGGCAGTTCGATCGCGTCGGGCGGGTCGCTCCACTCCGGCTCGGTATCGAGCAGGCCGAACAGCCGTTCCGCCCCGGCCATCGCGGTAAGCGCCTGGTTGTACTGGTTGCCGAGGATCGAGATCGGCGAGAAAAACAGGTTGGCCATGAAGAAGAACCCGACCAGTTCGCCGACGTTCGTCTGCGAATCCGGGTTCAGCACCTGCCAGCCGCCGACGACCATCAGCACGGCGATGAACACCTGGTTGTTGAGTTCCAGCAGCGGGATGAACAGCCCGTGCGTCCGCATCACGACGGTGTTGTACCGTGAATGGTCGGTCGCCAGCTCTTCGAACAAGCGAGCGTTCTCATCATGACGCACGAACCCCTGCGTCACGCGGATCCCCATCACCGATTCGGCCAGCGTCGCCGTCACGCGACTGAACGACTCCCGCATGTTCCGCAGAGCGACGCTCATCCGCCGGTGGAAGTGATGGTTGACCCCCCAGACGACCGGCGCGAGCGCCAGCACGATCAGGAACAACGTGGCGTCGTACCAGATCATCGCGGCCGCGGCGACGAGCATCTGCCCCACCTGCACCAGGCTGACGAACAGCACTTCCTGCACGCCGATCCGCACGTCCTCAATGTCGGACGTCATGCGGCTGATGACCCGGCCGACCTTGGTCCGGTGAAACCACTTCATCGGCATCCGCTGCAGATGAGCGAACAACGCATTCCGCAGATCGCCGACAACGGACTCCCCCAGCCTGAGCGCCAGCAGCTGCCGGAAGTGCATCACCACCTGCGTCGAAATCGCCAGCAGCGCAAACCCGACCGCACCCCACACGACCCCCTGCACATCCCGCCGCGCGATCGGTCCGTCGATCACCAGCGCAATCGCCCACGTCAGCGCCGGCAGCTGGATCGACCGCATAATGACCATCAGCACGAGCCAGTTCCGCCGCGCGGCATAAGGCCGCGTGAAGCTCATCAGCCGCTGGATCAACCGAAAGTCGAGCGGCCGCTGACGAGGCTCATCTTCACGCTGGATGAAGCGCGTCAGCGATCGACGGGGCAGTGCAACGGCTGGGGAGGGGGTACTCATCTATTTGTCTTCTTGGTGCTCTTCGTGTCTTTGTGGTTCACTTCCTTCGTCGAGCAGACAGGAAAACCACAAAGGCAAAAAGGACACGAAGGAAAAGAACTGCGCTAACAATTGAACTTACGCCGTCCCTGCAGCTGAAAACGGCTCCTCCTGTTCGACTTGCTGATCCAATTGATCCGCGAACTGCAGTTCCGCCAGCTTGCGGTAATACCCCGGCCGCCGCATCAGTTCGGCGTGCGTGCCACGGGCGATGATGCGGCCGTTCTGCATCACCAGAATCTGGTCCGCGCGGCGGAGCGTGCTGATGCGGTTGGAGATGACGATCGTCGTCCGTCCCTCCGCTGCCGAGCCGAGCGATTCCTGGATTTCGTGTTCCGTCTCGGGATCGATCGACGCGGTGGCATCGTCGAGGAGCAAAATTGGTGGATCGAGCAGGAGCGCCCGCGCGAGCGCGAGCCGCTGTCGCTGTCCGCCGGACAGATTCGCGCCGTGTTCGCCGACGACGGTCTCGTAGCCATCCGGCATCTCGGCGACGAACTCGTGCGCGGCCGCCAGCTTGGCCGCGTGCACAATCTGATCGTCCGACGCTTCCGGATGACCGAACGCGATATTCGCCGCCACCGTGTTGCTGAACAGGAAGCTGTCCTGGAAGACCAGCCCCATATTGCGCCGCAGTTCGTCCAGGTCGAGGTCGCGGACGTCCATGCCGTCCACCAGCACGCGCCCCTGCGACACGTCGTAGAATCGCATCAGCAGGCTCAGCAGCGTGCTCTTGCCTGATCCCGTCTCTCCGGTGATCGCCAGGCATTCGCCGGGCCGCACCTCAAAGCTCACATCCTCCAGCACCGGCTGCTCAGGGAAATACTCGAACCCGACGTGCTCGAACGTCACGGCCCCGCGGGCGCGGGGCAGCGGGCGGGCGTCCGCGGCGCTCACGATCTGCACGGGTGTGTCGAGCACCTCGAACACACGCTCTCCGGCGATCAGGCTGGCCTGGATCGTGTTGGCGATGTTTGTAATCTGCCCCACCTGGTTGGCGAACTCATGCAGCAGGTTGGCGAACACGAACAGTCCCGCTCCCAGCCGGACTTCGTTCTGGATCACGAGGTAGCCGCCGTAGCCGATCAACACGAGCATGTTCACCTGGGTGAGCAGCCCCATCAGCGGTTGAAACGTGCTCACCCGGCGGAAGATCGACTCCTTCTGCTTGCGGATCTTCCGGTTCGCCGTTTCGAACCGCTCAATCTGTTCCGGCTCGCGGCCGAACCCTTTGACGACATGAATCCCCTGCACGTTCTCGACGAGCGTGAGGACCATCTCGTCCCCCAGTTCGCTCGCCTTGCGATAAGCCGGCTGCACCATCCGCGAGAACGTGACCGCCCCCACCCACAACAGCGGGGATGACAGCAGGCACACCGCCGTCAGCGGCACATGCACGTTCAGCATGTAGACGAGGTACACGCTCAGTGTGAGCGTCGTCGTCAGCACGCGGACGAGAACCCCGTCCACAAACATCCGCACGGCGTTCACGTCGGCCGCGGCCCGGTTGATGATCGAGCTGCTCGCGTTGGCGTCGAAGAAATGGAAGCTCAGCCGCTGCAGCTTCTCGTAGACGTCGGAGCGCAGCTGCACGAGGATCCGCTGCGTCACCTCCGCCGTCGCGATAGCCGCTCCAAACTTGAACGAGGCGCTGAGCAGCGCGACCGTCAGCACGCCGGCCGCGACGGTAAACACAACCCGCAGGGGAGACCAGTCGGCCGGCGGCGTGAGTCCCAGGGGCCAGTCCGGCGGAGGCGAGGCGGGATCGACCTGGCTGCGGATGTAATCGATCCCCTGTCCGGTCAGCCCGAGCCCGGCGAGGTTCATCGCCACCAGCAGCGTCTGCAGCAGCACCATCCAGGCGCAGGCCCGCCGGTATCGCAGGCCCAGCCCGAACAGTCGGCGCAGCAAACGCGCGCGGGACGGCTTCGTCGAAACGTCCGGGCGCGGTCCATCGCTATCCGCTGGCGGGGGCATCACTCACCTGCCGGGCAGACAGCCACGGCCGACACAGGTTCGCGCATGCTCCGGCGAGCGTCAAGGGAAGGGAGTCGCAGAGGGAGTTCGACGCAAAGGCACAGAGACGCAATGACCCGCAAAGAAGAAAGAGAATAGAGAGAGTGTGAGCCCCGAGACCGAGCGAATTGCGCATCGGCCGGACACGACAGGCGGCTTCTCCTGTTGTTCCGCCCACTGGCCGCACCGGCGCCCGAACTTCGCGCAGTCCTGAAAGGTCGTATGATGGACGTGCACAGTCCCTACGGAGCGGATGCGGACTCCGCCTGTCAGCTTCAGGGTTCGATCACGAGGTGGTAGGTCGATGCCTGCGCTCGATCAACTGGCCGGCATCACCCGGCTGCGACTCTCGCGTCGCACGCTCCTCGCCATTGGTTCGCTTGCGGGATGCCACGCCCTGGCGCCCGTCTCTCTGCCGGGAGCCACGACTTCCGCCAGGAGTGCCAGCTTCGGCCGCGCCCGCCGCTGCATTCTGCTGTTCCTCACCGGCGGCCCTCCGCAGCACGATACCTGGGATCCCAAGCCCGATGCGCCGGACAGCATCCGTGGCGAGACGACCTCGATCCCCACGAACGTGCCGGGTATCCGGTTCGGACACCTGTTTCCGATGATGGCGGAGTGCGCCGACCATCTGTGCCTGCTCCGCGCGGTGACGCATACCGATACGGTGCATACGTCCGCCGGATATACCCTGCTGACCGGCATGCCGCATCCGGCCCCCAACAACCCGATGGGAGCGAAGACCGTCGGTCCCGCCCCCGAGGACCATCCGCATCTGGGATCGCTGCTCGCCTCCGTCCGGGAGTCTCCCGCGGGTGTTCCGGTCTTCGCCTCGCTTCCGGAAGTCATCAAAGACGCGGCGATCAACGAGTTCCCTGGCCAGACCGCCGGCTTTCTGGGACGCCGCTACGACCCCGTGCGCATCGAGTACGACCCGGCGTCGCAACGCCTGCAGCTTCTCGATCTGCAACCCCCGGACGGCGTCAGCATCGCTCGATTTCAGCGCCGCCGGTCACTCCTGGAGGAGTTCGACGCCTGGCGCAGCGGCGCCGCATGCGCGGCCTCTCTCCGGGCGTTTGAAGTCTCACGGGACCGCGCCTTCTCTCTGCTTTCGTCGAATGCAATCCATGCCGCGCTCGATCAGGACGCGGAGCCGGCGCCGGTCCAGGAGCGCTACGGCGCGCACCTGTTCGGACGGGGCTGCCTGCTGGCCCGACGACTGGTCGAGGCCGGAGTCTCACTGGTCACGGTGTATTGGCATTACGAAGGTCCGGATGACTCCCCGGTCTGGGACACGCACTGGAACAACTTCGCGCATCTCCGCAATCGTCTCGCTCCTCCCAGCGACCAGGCCATCTCGGCGCTGCTGGATGATCTTGCGCTGCGCGGAATGCTCGACGAAACGCTGGTCGTGTGCTGCGGCGAGTTTGGCCGCACTCCGCGGATCAACGGCAAGGCCGGACGAGATCACTGGCCGCATGTGCAAACGGTCGTGCTCGCCGGCGCGGGCGTTCCGGGCGGCACTGCGTATGGTGCTTCGGACAGCGAAGGAGCCTACCCCGTCGATGCGGCCGTCACGCCGGCCGACCTCGCCGCAACCGTGCTCCATCTGCTCGGCGTCTCTGATGATCTGCACGTGACCGACCCTGCCGGCCGTCCGCTGAAGGCGTGCACCGGCAGTCCGATCGAATTACTCTCCTCATAACACTGATCGCACACCACCGACACCGGAGATCCCCATGCACCGCGTTCCCTGCTCTCGCCGCCGTTTTCTGCAGCAGGTGGCGGCCGCCAGCTTCGTCGCTCCCTGGGTCGGGCGGCCGCTGCGGGCGGCGCTGGCCAATGAGAAGGTGAACATCGCCTGCATCGGTATCGGCGGGAAAGGGGCCTCCGACCTGGCCGAGACGTCGGTCGGCCACAACGTCGTGGCAATCTGCGATGTGGATGAGCAGCGGTTGGGTGCGGCGGGAGAGGGGTTCCCGCAGGCGAAGCGGTACACCGACTGGCGGAAGCTGCTCGAGCAATCGGACATCGACGCCGTCACCGTCTCGACCCCCGACCACACGCACGCGCCGGCCAGTATGGCGGCGCTGCAGCTGGGGAAGCACGTCTTCACCCAGAAGCCGCTGACCCACTCCGTCTACGAAGCCCGGCGGCTGGCCGAGGTCGCGGCAGAGCAGGGGGTCGTGACGCAGATGGGAATCCAGCATCACGCGACGGCCCGGCTGAAGACCGCCGTCGCCGCCGTGCAATCGGGCGCGATCGGCAAGGTGAGCGAAGTCCACGCCTGGACCGACCGCCCCGGCAACTTCTGGAAGCAGGGACTTGAACGTCCCGAGTCAGGAGAGACGCCGCCGGAGCATCTCGACTGGAACCAATGGCTGGGCGTCGCCCCGGAACGGCCGTACGTCGCGGGACTGTATCATCCGTTCCATTGGCGCGGCTGGTGGGACTTCGGCACCGGGGCGCTGGGGGACATGGGCTGCCACATCCTCGATCCGGTCGTCAACGCGCTGAAGCTCGGCCCCCCGCGGACGATCCACGCCGAGGGACCCCCGCCGCATCCGGAAAGCGGGCCGCTCTGGTGCATCGTGCACTACACCTTCCCCGGCACCGATCAGACAACAGACACGCTCCAGCTCACCTGGTACGAAGCGGGCAAGCAGCCTCCCCGCGAACTCTTCCAGGCCCCCGAGGACTGGAAGGGCTCCCTCAACGGCATTCTGTTCGTGGGCGAACACGGAAACCTGTTCGTCGGCTTCCCGGAAATGCCGGAACTCTTCCCCCGCGAGAAGTTCGCAGACTACCAGCTCCCCGAGTTCGAAGACCACAACCACTACACCGAGTGGACCAGCGCGATCGTCAGCGGCGGCGAAACCTCGTGCCCCTTCTCCTACTCCGGCCCGCTCACCGAAACCGTCCTCCTGGGAAACGTCGCCTACCGCAGCGGCAGGACGATTGAGTGGGACAGCGAGAAGCTGGAGGCAGTCGGCGTCCCCGAAGCCGCCGCATTCCTGCGGCGCGAGTACCGCCCCGGCTGGGAAGTGGCAGGGCTGTAAGCACCAGGCGGGCAGCGGATGCCCGGAAAGAAATGAACCGCGAAAAAGGCGAAAGTGGCGAAATCAGGGCGAGTGCCATCACTCACCCCTTTCGCTCATTTCGCGCCTTTCGCGGTTCTCATTCTTGGCTTCCGTGTATTCCGTACCTTCCGTGGTTACTTCGGCAATTTCCGGATTCGTCAACTTCCCGCCGCATAGGCCTTGTGTCTGAGGGTCACGTTGTTAGGGTCAGAGTTCGGGGCCCGCTCAACCTTCCCCAGATTCATCCCCAGAGGAGGCCGAGATGCAGGCAACACGCGAGAAAGTGGTGAGCATTGATTACACCCTGACCGACGAGCAGGGGAACGTGCTCGACAGCTCCGACGGCCGCGAGCCGCTCACGTATCTGCACGGTAAGGGACAGATCATCCCCGGCCTCGAGCGCGCGATTGAAGGGAAAGAACCGGGCGAACAGTTGCAGGTCACCGTCCCCCCGCAGGACGCCTACGGCGAGCGGAATCCGGAACTGATGCAGTCGGTCCCGCGCGAGCAGTTTCCGGAAGGGACCGAGCCGCAGGTCGGGCAGAAGTTCCAGGTGCAGTCGCCGACCGGCGCACGAATCGTGACCGTGGCCGAAGTCGCCGATGACGCCGTCGTGATCGACGCCAACCATCCGCTGGCCGGGCGCGCGCTCAACTTCGACGTCACCGTGAAGGAAGTGCGCGAGCCTTCACCCGAAGAACAGCAGCAGGCGCAGTAGCGCCGCTGCCGGCTTCTCCGCCCTGTATGACTGAGCCGGTGAGCGCAATCCGTGCTCCGCCGGCGGCTGTGCCGACCGTGCTGCGACCGCTCGCTCCTTCGCTGCTTCCGCGGAACCTTTCCGATTCTGCGGGGTTCCATTGAGCCAGGGCCGCCGGAGATCGTGCGCCTTGCCCGCGGTGTTTCTCAACCCGCGACGCGGCTGCTTCCGGCGAATCCCGTTCGCCCGTCTGCCCGTCCAGCGTTGGAGATGCTGCCTGCATGGCTCGACAAACCACGTCCCGCTTCGTCCTGGCCGCGTTCCTTTTCTCAGCCCTGCCGGCCGCAGCAGCTGACGACGTGGATCAGCTTGCAGACCACTCCAATCGGTCCGCCGTCTGGACGGTGCATCTTTCGCTGTCGGCCGAGGAATTCGACGCCATGCAGCCGCCGGCGCCGGTTCAATTCGGACCGAACGGCGGCGCGAATCCTCCACCGCCAAGTTCCCAGCGGGAAGCGGCGCGCAATCTGTTCGGCACGGCGTTTCCCTGGGCGGAGGGGACCGTCACGATCAACGATCAGACGCTGGAGAGGGCAGGGGTTCGCTACGACGGAAACATCACATACTTCGTCTCGGCGCAGGGAGTCAAGCGGCCATTGGCGGTCGAGCTGGATCGGAATTCGCCCCAGCAATGGGACGGCCTTGCCTCACTGCATCTGCATGCGACGCCGCTCGATCCGGCAAAGGCTCGCGAACAGGTCGCGCTGGCGATCTTCGAGGCGGCCGGCGTCCCGACTCCCCGTTCGGCGTTCGCCGCGGTGAGCCTCAGCGTGCCCGGCCGCTACGATCGCGAGACGCTGGGACTCTACACCGCGGTGGAAGGCATCGACAGCCCGTTCCTCGTCCGGCACTTCGCCAGCGATGAAGGCCTGCTGCTGCGCCCCTTCGGGATTCGCGGCATCGACCACCTCGGAGACGACTGGACCGCTTACGACCGCACTTACCGGCCGCAGCGCGAAGCAACGACCGAGGAGCAGCAGCGTCTGATCGCGTTCGCACGGCTCGTCAATGCCGGCAGCGACGACGAGTTTCGCTCGCAGATCGGTTCGTTCATCGACGTCGACGCCTTCCTGCGATTCCTGGCAGCCAACGCGCTCACGTCCAATCTGGAGAGCTTCTTCGCGCTCGGGCACAACTACGCGCTCTATCTTGATCCGGCGACGCAGCAGTTCGCCTTCCTGCCAGGCGACCTGGAGTTCGCACTCGCCAACTTCCTGCTGATGGGGACGCCCGACCAGTTGATGGACCTGAGCGTGATCAGGCCGTATCCGGGAGAGAACAAACTGTCGGACCGGCTGCTCGCGATCCCGGATATCCGCCAGCAGTACCTCGACTTGCTGCGTGATCTGTCCACATCCGCGTTCGATACCGAGAAGCTGACCGCGCTCGTTGACGAGTTCGACGCTGCGACCCAGGCCGTTCGCGAACAGGAAGCCGCCGCACTCGCCGCCCGCAACGAGCCACCGGCCGGTTTCGGGGGACTCGGCGGTGCAGGTCCGCAGCCGCCGGCACTAAAGACATTCTTCGAGAAGCGCGCCGCATCCGTCGCGGCTCAGCTCGCCGGCAATTCGGTCGGATTCGTTCCGCAGCCGCTGCAGTTCGGTCCGCCGCCGAACGCCAACAATCAGAACGGCGGCAACTTTGGTCCGCGGCGCACCGGCAGTCAGAACCCGATCGATGAGGAGACATTCCGCAGCAGCGTTCAGGCCCCCGATGGATTCGAGGCGACACTGTTCGCCAGGTCGCCGGACGCCAACTACCCCGTCGCCGTCGCCTGCGAGCCGGGCGGAGCGGTTTACATCGCCATTGACGAGCAGGGCTCGCTCGGCACGAGCCCCGACGGCGGACGCATCGTCCGCTGTCTCGATCACGACGACGACGGCCGCGCCGACGAATTCACCGTCTTCGCCCGCGTCGATCATCCCCGCGGCCTCTGCTACCGCGACGGCTCGGTCTGGGTGATGCATCCGCCGACTCTGAGCGTCTTTCACGATGACGACCGGGACGGCGTCTCCGATCGGCACGAGGTCCTCGTCACCGGCCTCACGACCAGCCTGATCGACGAGCGCGGCGGTGATCACACCACCAACTGCGTCCGGATGGGGATCGACGGCTGGCTGTATATCGGCGTCGGCGACTACGGCATTCAGCAGGCGACGGGAGCGGACGGCCGCACCATCTCGCTCCTCGGCGGCGGCATTGTCCGCGTCCGTCCCGACGGCACGGAACTGGAAATCTTCTGCACCGGTCTCCGCAACCCGTTCGACATCGCCATCGATCCGTTCCTCAATCTGTTCACGCGCGACAACACCAACGACGGCGCCGGCTGGGACGTCCGCGTCAGCCACCTGTTACAAACGGCCGAGTACGGCTACCCGCGGCTGTTCGCCAACTTCACCGAAGAGACGATGCCGACGCTCGGCGCATTCGGCGGGGGAGGGGGGACCGGCGGACTGTTCGTCACCGACCCGGACTGGCCCGAGCCGTATGGGAACGCCCTGTTCACCGGCGACTGGGGACGCAGCGAAGTCTACTACCACCCGCTCGAACCACAAGGTTCCACGTTCGACCTGCAGCAGGAAGTCTTCCTCACCATGCCCCGCGCGACCGGCATGGATATCGACGCGAGCGGCCGGATGTTCGTCGCC
This sequence comes from Planctomycetaceae bacterium, assembly GCA_041940305.1. Lineage (GTDB taxonomy): Bacteria > Planctomycetota > Planctomycetia > Planctomycetales > Planctomycetaceae > JBGTSJ01. The sequence continues at coordinate 106,044 of JBGTSJ010000002.1, read as the reverse complement.
AGCTGGTGGAGCGGCGAAGCAGCCGTGTACGTCGGCCCGCACGTCGGGTTCATCACGCGCATCGTCCCCGACGACTTCACTCCCGCCGAGTTCCCCGACCTCAAGCAAATGACGCGGGATGATCTGCTTGCCTTGCTGCGGGACCCGCGGGCCGTGACGCGGTTTCACGCTCAAGGGGAGATCCTGAGGCGCGGCCAGTCCGGAGAAACGACCGCTGCGCTCATCGACCTGGCGTCGAGTTCGGATGCGACGCCTGAGTCTCGGGTGATCGCTCTCTTCACGCTGAAGCAGTTGGACGGCGCTGACGCATCCCCCGCGCTGCTGGAGTTGTCCCAAGACGACACGCTCCGCGAGCACGCCCTCCGCGCACTGACCGATCGTGAAACGCAACTGGAGGGACTTGATCCAGCGCCGTTCGTCGAGGCGCTGGGCGATGCATCGCCGCGCGTGCGTGCCCAGGCGCTGATCTCACTGGGAAGGCTGGGTGACGCATCGGCCGCGACGTCGATCATCCCGTTGACGAGCCGTCCGGATGATGCGCCGCTGCCGTCGGGACGGCCGCTGCAGAACCAGCCGGATCCTGACCGCGTGATTCCACACCTGGCGGTCCGCGCCTTGGCGGAACTGCATGCCGTGGAGGCCTGCCTGGCTGCGTTGAACGGCCCGCACGCGTCCGGCGCACTCTCGGCGCTGCAACTTATGCACGATCCCACCGTCGTCGATGGGCTCATCAGACAGCTCGCAACGGCCGGCAGCGGCGAACTGCGACACCAGATACTGACTTCCCTGATCCGGCTGCATCACCGCGAGGCCGATTACGACGGCTCGTGGTGGGGCATCCGTCCCGACACGACCGGCCCCTACTACGATCCGCGCGAGTGGGAATCCTCCGCACGGATTGCCGCGGTCCTCAAGGCCGCCGTGCTGGACAGCGACCCCGCCACGGCCGACCGGCTTAAGCGCGAACTTGCGCGGCATCGGGTCAACATCGACGGCCTCTCGCTCGCTGCAGCGACCACTGACGCCGATGAGCAGTCGGCGATCATCATTCCCCCCGCCGATCCTGACAATCCGAACCAGATCGCCAATCTCACCTATGACGCGGCCGTCGAGCGCACGCTCGCGGTGGAAGGGAACTCGGAACGCGGCGAACAGCTGTTCCGGCAATTCTCCTGTTCCGCCTGCCACACCACCGCCGACGGCCAGGTGCCGAAGGGTCCGCATCTGGTGGACATCGGCCGCCGCTACCCGCCGCCGCAGCTGATCGAGTCGATCCTCAAGCCCAGCGAGAAGCTGGCGCAGGGCTATGAGTCGCAGGCCTTCAGCCTCGTGGACGGCCGAGTGGTCACCGGCTTCGTGGTCAGCGAATCAGCACAGACGATCCTCGTCCGCGAGGCCAACGGCCTGCAGCAGTCGCTGCCGCGAGACGACATCGAAGCCCGCGCCCTGCAGAAGGTCTCCGTCATGCCCCAGGGACTCGTCGCCAGCATGACCCCGGATCAACTATCCGACCTGCTCGCCTACCTCCAGTCGCTGACAAACTCGCCCCAATGAAATCGTTTAGCGGTGACCCGCCAAGGGAGCGCGGCGCCCGGCACACCGAGCGCATTAAGAAACCCGGTATCTTGAAGAAACCGGGTTTCTGAAACGTCAGCCGACTCTCGTCCGCTCACTGGACGCGCACCAGCTTCATCAGCCGTCCCGAGACGTTCCAGTCCTGCACGTACAGATTGCCGTCTTTGTCCCAGAACGAGCCGTGCGTGCCGCAGAAGATGCCTTCGATCCACTGGTCCTGCGGGACGTTGAAGTTGACTCGCGTATCGGGATTCGAATTGTGTCCCAGCACGGCGATGATGGTGTTGCTCTTGTCCAGGATCACCAGCCGGCCGTGCAGGTCGGGAACCGAGACGTAGTCCCCCTGGATTGCGACGGCCGTCGGCATGCCCAGGCCGGTCACGACTTCCTCGATGAAGTTGCCGTCGAGATCATAGTGCAGCAGTCGTCCCTTGGGTTGATGGTTGCGGTCGCAGATGAGGAGCCGCGGCGGATCGTAGCGCGTGTCGAGCGTCATGCCGTGGGCGGTGTTGAACTCGTCGAGTCCGTTCCCCTTGCGGCCGAAGTGCGACAGGTACTTGCCGTCCTTGTCGAACCGGAAGATGTGATTGCTGGCGTAGCCGTCGGAGAGAAAGATGTCGCCCCCTGGCGCGACGGTGATCGCGGTCGGTGCGAACTTCTCAAGGTTGAGTCCCGACTCCTGCGGGTACCCGAGCTTGAGCACGATCTCGCCGTCGTCGGCCCGGAACTTGAAACCCTCGCCCGCGGCGTTCCGCGCCCCGTAGATGAACTCGCCCCCTTCCTCCTGACGGATCTCCATGTCGTGGATGTTCGAGTACTCGTCCCCGAGGAACCGGCGGACGACTTCGCCTTCCGGATTGAAGACAAACACGCCGACCTGCGCGCTGGTGTAGATGTTCCCTTCGCTGTCGATCACGACCGACCCGTGCGTCGGTCCCAGCACCGACATCCCGTTCTCATCCAGCCCCCAGCCCGGCACGGTATCGAACGTCATAATGCCGCAGCCCATCCGCACCGGCTGCGGCGTCTCGCCGGCCAGGGCAGGGCAGGGGACCAGGAGCAGCAGAGCCAGATAGCGCGCGGCGTACTTCATGGGATCAGCTCATTGGCAGGGTAAGGGACAAATCAAAGAAACCCGGTCTCTTGAAGAAACCGGGTTTCTGGACGGGCACTTGATGTTGAAACTACTCCGGGTACTCCGCAACGTACACCGCCTTCACTTGCGTGTAGTCGAGGAACGTCTCCTCGCAGTTGACGCCGCCGCCGGGGCCGCCGGAAATCCCCTGACCGCCATACGGCATGCCGTAGGCCACAGAGTTGTGGCAGTTCACCTGGCCGGTGCCGTCGCGGAACTGCTTGGCGAGGGCGACTCCGCGCTCGATGTCCTTCGTCCACACGCTCGATCCCAGTCCGTACGGAGAGCTGTTCGCCAGCTTGATCGCTTCCTCGACCGACGACACCGGACAGATCGTGGCATAGGTGTGGAACACTTCCTGCGGGTTCACGTCCAGTCCCGGCTCCGTGCGGTACAGCGCCGGCTTGAGGTAGAAGCCATTCTTCCCGGAGACCTGGGCTTCGCCGCCGGAGAGGATCGCCTTTCCGCCCCGCTCGACGGTTTGTCGCTGCGCCTGCAATACCCGCCGCCGCTGCGTGGGATTGATGACGGCCCCGAGCTGCGTCCCTTCGTCCGCCTGGTAGCCGATCTTGAGGCCCTTGAAGAACTCGGTCTGCGCTTCGATGAAGTCGTCGGCGATCTTGCGGTCCACGAACACACGGTGGATCGTGCAGCAGGTCTGGCCGTAATGCTGGTTGGTGTAACGGCCGATCTGCCGTGCCACGACTTCGGGATCAGCGTCGCTCAGCACGATCGCCGAACCGTTTCCACCCATCTCCCGCTTCATCCGCGTGCCGTGCTTGTCGCAGACGCTCAGGATCGCCTGCCCGACGCCCGGCGAGCCCGTGAATGAAATGAACCGCACGCCCGGATGTTCCGCGATCGCCTGCCCGGTGATCTCGCCGCGCCCGGGCAGCACGTTGATCACGCCCGGCGGGAACCCCGCCTCTTCCGCCAGCTTGCCGATATACAGTGCCGACAGCGGCGTATCCTCGGCCGGCTTGATAAGGATCGTGTTCCCTGACAGCAGGGCAGGGAACATGAACCAGCTCGTCAGCACGATCGGGTAGTTCCAGGGGATGATCCCCGCTACCACGCCCCAAGGCTCGCGGTACGTGAAGCCCTGCACGCCGTCGGCCACCTGCATCGACGGGCCGTCCCCCATCGAAATGCGGCGCGCCACGCCGCTGAAGTATTCCGCACACGCCCGGATCTGGCCGAAGTCCCCCTCCGCCAGTTCCGAGACTTTCCCGCCGTCCAGAATCTCGCACGCCAGCAGCACGTCCCGGTCGCGCTCGCACAGCTCGACCAGCTTGTTGACGAGCTCGATCCGCTCCTCCACGTCGGCGTTCCGCCAGCTCGATCCCCCGTCCCCGTCAAACGCCCGCTGCGCCGCTTCCACCGCGCGGGCGACTTCCGCATCCCCCATTTCGCACACACGGGCGAGCACCTCCTGCGAACCGGGATCGATCGTCTCGAATGTCACGTTCATCGTCCCGGAGACCTGCTCCCCGTCGATGATCCCCCCCAGCGGCTTCCCGCCGTTCTTGCAGAAATCCGTGAACTTCGCCGGAGCCTTGAAGGCACGGGCGGTCAGGGCGCGAATCTCAGACGTTGCAGTAGCCATCGACGATCCTCAGAGGTGCGAGCAAATCAAACGGAGACGGCGGCACTGGCGCGATCAAGCGACAGCAGCCGCGAGAGCCCGCGATTGTAAACCGGTCTGCAGTGAATTGACAGTTGATGGACCGTCCGCAATCAATCGAGAAATCGCTTCGATGCCGAACCCGGCGGTTCCCGCGGTGTCCGCATCCATCCCGCTTCGTCTCCGAAATCGTGACTCCGACCAACTCACAAACTCCATCCGTTAACGTGCCATGCTGCCCGCGCCGTTTCCCCGAGTCAAAGTCTGCTGCATCGCCAGTATCGACGAGGCACGCCTCGCCATTCGCTGCGGCGCGGCCGCGGTCGGACTCGTCGCCCGGATGCCAAGCGGGCCGGGAGTGATTCCTGAAGAGACCATCGCGGGCATCGCTGCCACCATCCCTCCCGCCGTCGGCTCATTTCTGCTCACCAGCGAGCAGGATGTCCGCGCGATCATCGAGCAGCAGCGGCGCTGCCGCGTCAATACGATTCAGATCGTGGACCGGCTCGAAACGGGCACTTACGACGATCTGCGCGCCGCACTGCCGGGCGTCTCGCTGGTGCAGGTGATCCACGTGACGGGAGAGGAGGCATTCGACGAAGCCTGCCATGCGGCAGGGCAGGGGATTGATGCCTTGCTGTTGGACTCGGGCGACCAGCGGCTGGCAGTTAAACTTCTCGGCGGAACCGGCCGCACGCACGACTGGGCGATCAGCCGCCGGATTCGCGAGGCGGTGCAGGTGCCGGTGTTTCTCGCCGGTGGACTCCGCCCGGACAACGTAGCCGCGGCGTTCACCGCCGTCCGCCCCTACGGACTGGATGTCTGCTCCGGTCTGCGAACTGATGGCCGCCTTGATGAGGCGAAACTCGCGGCCCTGTTCACGGCCATCGAATCCTTCGGGGCCGACCGAGTGTAGGCCAGCCCCAGCGTCCTTAGGAGTGACGGGCAGACGCGCAGTCAAGAGGGTATAGTCGATCCACAGCGTCGACGGTTCGATCCTCTCATCCACACCACTCCGGTCAGTCCGCGAAGCTCCGATGACTTCGTTCGATCCAGCGCAGCACAACTCGCGCGCGTGGGACGGTATCCGCTGGATCCTGGTGTTGCCGGCGGCTCTGCTGTCGGGCTTCGTTGTGCGTCTGGCCGCAGCAATGCTCTTGCGCACGTCTGCCGCTGCTCCAGCCGCCGCCAGTGCGATGGCGACGAGCGTCCGCAGCCTGCTCGTGTATGTCCTGGGGAGCGCGGTCCTGGTTGTCGCCGGCGGGCTGACAGCGCCGCGCAAGCGGGTCCTTGTTGCGACGGTTCTGGCGGGCCTGTTTCTCGTGCTCTCGGCTCTCCGCCATCTCATCGTGCAGTACGCAGCCGGCAACAGGGTGGGGAGCGCGAACTTCACTCACTTTGGACTGGAAGCACTGGGACTGCTGGCCGGCGCAGCGTGCATCGTCATTGTGGATCGCAGACGACATCGCCGACAGTAGCTTAGCGATCGCCCTGCGCCGCGTTCCGCACGGCTGCGGCGAACTCCGCCTCGGGCCGCTCCCTCCAGTTCTCGAGCCAGTGCAGGGCGTCGAGTTCAACATGAGGTGAGCCTTTCACCGCGCCAGCCGCCGCGCGAACGTCGATTTGCCGCATCCGCTGGTCCCGATGATGACGAACCGCATGAGTGCCGAGTCAGTCGTCCAGGTAATAGCTGACGTCCCACTCCTCGATCTCTCCCATCTGCGCGGCAGTGCCGAAGTACACCCCGCCGAACGGCCGACCGGTGGCGACATCGTACAGGGTGAGATGCAGCGCTCCCTGATGCTTGACGGTGATCGAGAGCTCGAACGGTGCAAGGCCCCGTTCCACGGTCGTGGTCTGTGTCGCGTCCGTCTCTTCGGAGCCGTCGCCGACCGTCTGGGTCAGATACAGACTCAGTTGGGCCATGTCCCGGCTGTCGAGCCGCACGCGCCCCTTGACCGTGACAGTGTCACCAAGCTCAAGCCGCGACGACGTAGCGGTGACATGCATGATCTGCACCACGTCGCCGTCACGATAGGCCTTGGGTCCGAGAGTCACGCTGACGGGATGCTGAACCGGTTGACCGGAATCCGACATGAGCACAAAGGACAGCAGCAGACATGCGGCATTCATGACGTTCTCCTGTGCGAGGGAGCCTGCTGAACGCGAGGAGCATCGACCGCGTCACAGCACGCGGCGTGCTCGTTCGCATCGTCGCCGTGGACAGAGGTCAGCGGGATGTCTCCCATGCCCCGGCCTGGATGATAACCGGGCGCTCCTCGCTCGCGGAGTCACCGATGGCGACGACGTAGCGCTTCTGGCGGTCGGCTAGGTAGTCATTCAGCCGGCCCGAAACGAGTGCAGCCAGCACGTCGCGCGTCCTGCTTTCCCGGTAGCCGCAGGTGACGAGTTCAATCTCGTTCGCTTTCAAGTCGGAGATCTCGGCAATCCGTTCGTCGATGACAATGACGTCGTCGGACTGCAGTTCGCGGGGCAGGGCGGTGTCCCCGGCCCAGATGACCTCGTGCCGTTCATCGAGTTCCACCCGCAGTCGCGTGGCGTGCGCCGGAGCGCCAACGACGATCACGCGACCGTCTTCTACTCCGTTCGCGATCAGACGCTGGTGGACCTGCTGTGAAAACGAGTCGGGCAGCACGCGCTGCAGCGTAATGCCGCCGATGAGCAGCATGGCATGCACGCACACGGCCACCCCGGCCGCCTGCCCCGCTCTCCCCCACCGCACGCTGATTCGCCAGAACAGCACAGAGAGGAGTGCGGAGATCAGAAGCAAGCTTCCCGGAAACCCGGCTTCTTTGAGAAACCGGGTCTCTGAGTCGACGCTCTCCTGGCGTACGGCCCAGATCAGCAGTGCGGCAATCACGGCAGCAACGGCCACGCCGCCCACGCTCACTCCAAAGAGCCGACGCAATCCGCGCCGCAACGACTCCGCCTCCACGCGGCTGAGCAGATCCCCGGCAACGATGGCGATCGCCGGCACCACCGGCAGCAGGTACCGCGGACTCACATGATTCACAAACGACGCCAGCCCGCAGTACAGCAGCGTCCAGCCGAGCAGCAGCTGCACATGCGGCTGCCGCAGAACGTCTCGCCAAGATTGCATGTCCCCCCTCTCCCCGCCGAGCCGCGCCTCATTCGTATCTGCGTCGAGCGGGGAGAGGGGCCGGGGGTGAGGGGTCGATCGCAGCAACGCGCTGACCCACGGCAGCAATGTCGCCGCGATGATCGCCGCATAGACCGGGAACTGCCACGCCGCCTGCCAACCACTGTCCACGAACCGCTGCGAGCCGACCTGATCGTTGACGAACTGGCGTGTCAGCTCCTCCTGGTGCCGAGCGGCAATGTAAGCGAACCAGCTTCCGCTGATGGCAATGCTCACCACGGCGCCGCAGAGCAGGGAACGCCAGTGCGTGCGCGCGATCGCCGGGCAGCGCCAGATGAGGAACGCCGTGGCGAACACGACGAACGCCCCTCCCGGCAGACCCTTGCTCAACACCGCCAGCGCACCGCCGCCGAATGCCGCCACGATCCACCGCATTCTTACCGTCTGATGACTCAGAATGCCGACAAACCCCCACATGCTGATCGCCACGCACAGCGTCAGGCAGACATCCGGCACCGACCGCGGGGCACTGATCAGCAGGGCGGGGTGACACATCACGATCGCCGCCGCGAGCAGCGCCGCGATTTTCGTTTCGTTTGTAGGCGTCTCGCTCCGCGAGACGCGCTCTTGCGGCTGCGAGCGTGAATCAGCGACTCGCGGGGCGAGTGGCCTGCTCACAGGACGCCCGGCCCCCATCCGCGCCGTCGCCCAGGTCAGCCACACCACCGCCGCCCCGGCCAGCAGGAATCCAATCCGGCCCCCCAGCGGCGAGACCCCCACCGTGGCGAAACCGGCGGCCGCCACCCAGTAGGGGAGGAGAGGCTTCTTCAGCCGCAGGTCGCCGTTGGCGTGACGGGGGGTCAGAAAATCTCCCGACCGGAGCATCCCCATCCCGGCGTCGACGTAGTGCCGCTCGTCCGGATGGAACAGGACGTACTCCGAGGCGAACGGGAACAGCCCCGCCACGAACGTCAGCAACAGCCCCGGCAGCAGCCAGTCCCGGCCCCGTCCTGGTCTCATCCCGGCCATCGCATCCATGCGCTCCGGCCCTTCCGATCGGGTCAGTCTGACGCGGACATCCGCCGTTATGTTCGGCCCCGCGGCGGCCCGTCGCCAAATTCCCACGAACTAAACATAACGGACATTATCGGACGTTGCGGTGTCGTGTTTACGCGGGAATCTGCGTCGCAACGCCTCCCAGCTGCGACGAGCCGTCCGGCATTGACCAATGACGATTGACCAATGACTAATGACCCTTCCCCCCTCACCGCAGCTCCTCATCCCCGCCCGCCGGCGCCGCCTCCGTCCCCGCCGCCGCCGTCTGCTTCACGATCCGCTGCGGCAGCGTCGTCGTCGCAGTCGTCGTCGGGTCCGGATCCTGAATGATGGCCCGCGGGTCCCGGTTGGGGCTGACGAGAGCCAGGTCAGCGTACCAGTCCGACAGGACCGCCAGCGCGACTCCCTCAGGCAGTCCGGAGAGCTGCTGCTGAATGTCCTCGCGGATCATCTTCTGCGACAGCGGGAACGTCGAGAACTCCGCGCTGATCGCCTCCAGCAATTGCTGCCGGCGGGTCCCGGCATCGCCGCCGGTCGACGTGGCCGCGTTGGTCGCCGGTCGCCGCGATGTGTCGGCGAGAGCCGGGCCGGTCGTGGCTGGGCTCGACGTGGTCGTCGCCGGCTGAGGAACCGGATCTCCCAGCCACTGGCTGACCGCGGCCAGCAGCCGGTCGGGTGGCTGATCCAGCACGCTCCGCAACGACGTCACGTCCTCCGGCCGTTCCACCTCGCGGAGCGCCTTGAGCAGGCTGTTGAGCAGGTCCGGCTGCGACTCCGGTTTCGTCTGCCGGAGCGACTTCAGCAGCACGTCCCGAAACTCTCCCCGGACGTCCGATGGGACCTTCGACATCAGCTCGTCGAACTCCGGCGGCAGCACCAGCCCGGCGGTGGCCTCGCCGTCATGGTCATGATTGTGGCCGTGGTGGTCGCCGTACCGCAGGTCGAGGTCGGGCGAGTCGAGCGAATGCAGGTCGATGTACTTGTTGAGCGCCTCGTGCAGTCGCTCCGGCATCACCGGATGGAGGCGGTCCATCACGATCGCAGCGACCCGGCCGCTCCGGGAGTTCCGCAGCATCTCTCGGGCCCCCTCCGACACGGTCACGATGAAGAACGTGGCCACAAGGCAGATGACGGCCCCTTTGACGAACCCGAACAGCGCGCCCAGGTGCCGGTTGAACTCCCCGAACTTGATCTTGTCGAGCCACTCCGTGAGCAGCCGGGCGATGCCGAACGAGATGAACGAGAACACCAGGTACGCCCCGAACATCACCACCCAGTTGTTGAGCGGCGGCTCGAGGTTGACGTACGGCCCGGCCGCGGCCGAGATCGACTCGGCGAACACCAGGCACAGCACCAGCCCGGCGATGGCGGCGATCTGCCAGATCACCCCTTTCATCGCCCCGCGGATCGTCGTGTACGCCAGAATGCCGATGACGATGGCGTCGTACCACATACGCGTACCGCTCCCTCGTGCGTTGTGTCGAAGCGCGGACGTTCCCCCCGCGCCGTTTCGGGGCGGAAGTGTACCGGGGAGCGGCGAATCCGGTAAAGACCCGTTTGGCGGGGAGCCAGCCCCGGGAGTGAGGATTTGTCATTCGTCATCGGTCAATGGTCATCGGCCCATGAGACAGCGGCCGAGCTATCTGTCCATTGACAAATGACTCATGACTATTGACCAATGACCAATCCGAGACCCCCACCCGTTCCATACCCGTCCTCCTCGTCATCCCCGGACGCGCACCGCAATGCCCCAGTTCAACCGCCGCGACTTCCTCCAAACCGCCGTCCTCGCCCCGCTCGCCCTCTCGTCCCGAGCCTTCGCCCTGCCCGATCCGCCGGCGAACCCCCGCGTCGCGGCCATCAACTCCATCTACCGCTTCCGCTCGCACGCCTACCACATCGCCGGCCGGCTCATCCACGGCTACACGATCAACGGTGAGCACCATCAACCGCCGTTCGAACTCGTGCGGATGTTCAACCACCAGTCCCCCCCGGACGACATGGGACCGGCCGTCTGCGCCGAACATGGCATTGAGCTTTGTTCAACCGTTGCCGCAGCTCTGGGCGGCAAGGACTCGCTCGATGTCGACGCCATCCTGCTGATCATCGAGCACGGCGACTACCCGGTGAACGACCTCGGCCAGGTCCTCTACCCCCGCTACGAGATGTTCCAGCAGATCGTCGACGTCTTCCGCGCCAGCGGCCGGAGCGTGCCGGTCTTCGTCGACAAGCACCTCTCCTATGACCACCGCCGCGCCGCCGAGATGGTCGCCACGTCGCGCGAACTCGGCTTCGGCCTGATGGCCGGCTCCTCCCTCCCCGTCACCTGGCGGCAGCCGCAGCTCGATCCCGCACTGGAGACGCCCTTCACGCAGGGCCTGGTCGCGTTCGGCTACGACCGCGGCCCCGAGGAGATCTACTTCATCCACGCGCTGGAAACATTGCAGTGCCTCCTCGAACGCCGCCGCGGCGGCGAGACCGGCGTGAAGTCAGTCACCGGCCTCCGCGGCGACGCCGTATGGAAAGCCGGTGATGAGGGAGTCTGGAGCTGGGACCTCCTGGAGGCCGCGCTCGACGTGAACCCCACCCGCAACTACGGCAAGGTACGCGAGCAGGTGCAGAACCCGAGCGCACTGCTGATCGAGTACAACGACGGCACGCGCGGCGCGGTCCTCAACCTGATCGAAGCCTGCTCCGAATTCAGCTTCGCCGGATCGATCGCCGATCAGGCCCAACCGGTGGCCACCTGGTTCGTACTGCCGCAACCCCCGGGAGCGCGGTTCTTCGACCCGCTGACCTGGAACATCGAGCAGTTCTTCACCACCGGCACACCCCCGTACCCGGTCGAACGGACGCTGCTGACGAGTACGGTGCTGGATTTCGGGATGCACTCGCTGCGCGACGGCGAGGTGAAGACGAGCGAGGCGCTCGACATCCACTACAGCGCGCCGGAGGACGCGGGGAACTTTCGTGGGCGTATCAGCGACCGATAAGGGCGTGAGTGGATCGACTCCCGGAATTCGCATTTGTTTTCAAGACACGCACAGAGTGAGCTACGACTCAACCTTCCCCTTTGCGCGCCTCTGCGCCTCCGCGCCTCTGCGTCGAACAACGTCGCTCAGAACCCCTTCCGGCTGTCGATCAGCAACGTCACCGGCCCGTCGTTCACCAGAGTCACCGCCATCTGCGCCTGGAACCGCCCCGTCTCGACGGCAATCCCCTGCCCTCGCACTTCGGCGACGAACGCGCGGTACAGCCGCTCGGCCAGTTCCGGCGGCGCGGCTTCGATGAAGCTCGGACGCCGCCCCTTGCGGCAGTCGCCGTAGAGGGTGAACTGGCTGACGACCAGCATCGCCCCGCCGGCGTCGCCAATCGCCAGGTTCATCTTCCCCGCGTCGTCCTCAAACACGCGCAGGCCGATCACCTTTTGCGCCGTATAGATCACGTCGGCATCGGTGTCGTCGGCCGCGATGCCCAGGAGCACGAGGAACCCGCGTTCGATCCGGCCGACGGTTTCGCCGTCGACGGTGACGCTAGCGGATGAGACTCGCTGGACGACGGCGCGCATGGTCAGGCTTCGTCCGACTGGTCGAGGATACGGTCAATGTCACGGGCGCTGTGCAGGACCCGGACGATTTCGATGCCCTTCGCGTCCGAGCGATAGAAGATCAGATGTTTCTCGAAGCCCTTCACTCGCCACACTTTCAGACCCGTCGCTTCCACATGTTGGAAGGCACATGGCGAGCCCAGATCCGGCGATGCCAACAACTGGAGAAACGTCGCCTCAGCGGCATCTATGAAGCGTTCTGCCACGGATCGACCACTTTGGCGGCCGAGGTAGTCTGCCTGCTCCAGCAAGTCACGCAGCGCGGCCCTGCGTCGTCGAAGCTGTCGAGACATACCAGCCTCAAACAGGTGCATCCGCGGATTGCGCCGGAAAGCGACGGCGAATCTCGGCGCGAAGCTCATCCCAGTCCGCGCTCGTCATCTCTTCTGCCGGCCCGCTCCGGAGCCCCTCGAGCAGCATTGCTTCCAGATGTTTGTGGGCACGCTCCGCCGCAATCAGCGCGCGAATGTATTCGCCAGCGTCGGCCAGCCTGCGTTCGGCGACCTGCGAATCCACAAACGATCGGAGGTCATCCGGGATGCTGACGGTCAAAGTGCCCATGCGAGCAATCCTGCTTCACGAGTGTACGTCCCCATCATAGACGCGAAGCCCGCCGATGAGAATACGCACCCCGATCATCTACCGCTGCACCCCACTCACAACCCGATACCCCCGCACCTCCCGCGACTCCACGCCGTCAAACAACTGCCCCAGCCGCGCCAGGTGCCAGTCGTCTTTCTTCGTGACCAGCAGCAGGCGGCCGCCGGGTTTGAGGGCGTGGCGGGCTGACTGCACGAAGATCTCCGCGATCTGGTAGTGCGAGTAGTACGGCGGGTTGCCGACGGCGAGGTCGTATGTGCCGGGGTCGGGGATGTGGCCGTGGGCGTTGTGGAGCGTGGCGAGGCTTGATTGCGACGCGTCTCCGTTCGTCGCGATGTGCCCCTCACCCCCGGCCCCTCTCCCCGCTGGGTTGGCGGAAGAGAGTGGCGAGTCGGTGGCGGGGAGAGGGGGGATGGACTCGACGAGTTGCAAACCATTGAGGACCGCGCCGGCCCGCGTGCACTCGACAGCCCGGGCGTTCGAGTCCATTGCGGTGACAGCCACCTTCTCGGCCCGCAACGCGGCGGCGAGACCCACGGCCCCGCTGCCGCAGCCTATGTCCAGTACTCGGTCGCCGGAGCGGACCTCCATCGCTTCGAGCAGAGCGCGGGCGCCGAGATCCAGTTGGCGGTGGCTGAACACGCCCGGACGGCTGACCGCGCGGACGAGCCGGTCTCCGTCTCGAAAGGCGAACTCGCAGCGAAAGTCACGCGAACGCTTGAGCGGACCGCGACGCGCACCCCAGTAAACGACGCCCCGTCGCTGCGGCTCGCGCGTAACCTTCCTGAACAACTTCTGCATCTCACCGTGCAGCCACCTGTCGTCGCGATTATCGACCGCGGCGACGAGGCCGCCCCCCTCGGTCAGCCGGTCGTAAGCCGACTGCAGGATGTCACGCGTCAGTTCGGCTTCTCCAAATCGCGAAACCGGAATGGCGGCGAGGTCGAACTCGCCGTCCGGGAGGTCGGGCACACACGAGATGGACAGGTTGGGCAGCCCCTCCGTCTCGCCGCGGGCTTCCTCCGCGTGATACAAGTCGAGGAAGTGGCAGCGGACGGCTGCCTCGGGCAGCGAGCGCGCAAGGCTTGCCGCGAGTTGGGCGCGACCGAGCGATGTGCACACGATGTGTTCGGCGCTGAGGGTCACGCACGCTGCAATCAGAAGTTCCTCCGCGCGCGGCACGCGCAGGCTGGACTCGTCGTCTGCCGCGTCGTTATCCGGGCGTCCTCGCCTGGTCGATGGAGGGCGGCTCACGTCACTCCTCCCCTGCCCCGTCGACCGCGGCCGGCTCAAAGGGGAGCGTCTCCTCGCGCGTCTTCAGCACCGGGGACAGCGACAGCTGTTCGCCGTCCCGCAGCACCTTCAGCTCGATCGACTGCCCGGGGCGTTTGAGCATCAGCAGCATGCGCAGCTGCGAGAAGTCCGGCGTGGGCATGCCGTCGGCTGAGACAATCACGTCGCCGACTTTCAGTCCTGCTTCGTCCGCGGCACTGCTCGGGGCAATCATCGTGATCTGGCATCCCTCGTCCGACTTCTCGCCGTAAACCCCCAGCACCGGTGCGAAGTGGGCGAGCACCATGATGACTCCCATCATCGTCGTGGCCATGGTGTTCTGCAGCATGTGGAGAAACATGGGTGTGATAATCGTCCGCCGCCACGCGTACAGCCCTCCCAGCGCCAGGCCGAGAACGAAGATTGCCGCCAGATGAACGTGGCCGTAATCGTGCAGGATGGCGAACAGAACAGCCTGAACCACGACGGACGCTCCCAGCCGCCAGCGTGCGGCGAAGGCACGCAGCACGAGCCGGCGGAAGAACAGCTCCTCCGCAATCGGCGCCCAGATACACGCCATCACTCCCATCAGCAACAGCGCCAGCGGGTTCCCGGAGAACGCCAGTTCCTCCAGCTGCGGCGGCATGCCCGGTTGCTCGCCGGAGAATGCCATGTACAGAAAGGACAGCGCGATGTTGACGGCATACACGACGGCCAGCACCCCCAGTGCAATTGCGCCTTCCATCAGGACCTTCGGCAGCGTCAAACCGCTGGGAAACACCCGACCGCCGGACCAGCGCACGACGGCGATGGGATATCCCAGGATAAATACCATCGGCAGCACTGCGCCGAGCATCAGAGAGACCCAGTCCGTATCGGGTTGTCCGTCATCGAACAGCCGCACTCCCACGAATCGCCAGACGAGCAGGATGGCCACTCCGCCGATCGCCCAGGGCAACAGCGAGCGGGCGCCATTGGGCTCGCCCCACACCCCTCTCGCCGCTTCCGGCGACAGCACGTCGGCATCCGGAAGTTCGATCAAATCGAGTGGGACCAGTTCGTCGTTCACGCGGGGCTCGGCGGGGTCGAATGCGGGGGAGGAAGGGGGGTGGGCGGTCGTGGCTGCGAGCGCGCTGGCGGGAGCTCAATCGCTGAATCTCATTACCGGCGCCGACGGTCGTTCCATTCTATCCCGTGACGCAGCGGACGGCACACGGAGTGCGCCTGCGGCTTTGGGTTGCTTGCTTCACCCTGTAGACCGGAGTAGTTTGGGGACTTCGTGCGTCGGCCCGTTGATGAAGCCGAGGCACGCTTCGGCATCGCTGCACGCCGGCCTTTCACCTGGAATCCGCACCCATGTCTACCGCGTCTGCCGTCCGGACCGATCCCGCCGTCCGGAACAAACTGTTCCTGATGATGTTAATCGAGATCTTCATCTGGGGTGCGTGGCAGCCGAAGATTTTCCCCTACATGGGGATGCTCAACTTCAGTGGCTGGCAGATCGGTCTGGCCGGCAGCGTCTTCGCGTTCGGCGCGATCCTCGGCATCTTCTTCAGCAACCAGTTCGCCGACCGCAACTTCTCGGCGGAACGGTTCCTCGCCGCCAGCAACCTGATCGCCGGCATCTGCCTGATTGCCGCCTCGCAGGTGACGTCCTTCTGGCTGTTCTTCACATTCTTTGTAGTCCATGCAATCGTCTATGTGCCGACAATCGCTGTCACCAACTCCATCGCGTTTGCACACCTCAAGGACCCCGCGGGAGAATTCGGTTTCGTTCGCGCGGGCGGCACCGTGGGCTGGATCGTCGCTTCGTGGCCGTTCATTTTCCTGTTGAGCAGTGAGGCTGATGCGGACCAGACCAAGTGGATTCTGATCGTCGCGGGAATCGGCGCGCTGGTGATGGCGGCCTTCAGCCTGACGCTGCCGCACACGCCTCCCAGCAAGGCCGAGCACGCAGGAGAAGGGCTCGCACTGTTCAAGGCCCTCAAATTGCTGGCGGTTCCACATATTGCGATTCTGTATCTCGTGACTCTCATCGACGCCACGATCCATAACGGCTACTTCGTCCTGGTGGATGCCTATCTCACGGACATCGGCTTCCCGTCGAACTGGAACATGGTCGTGATGAGCCTGGGGCAGGTGGCGGAGATCGCCACCATGCTCATTCTGGGATTGGTCCTGAAGAAACTGGGCTGGAAATGGACGATGATCCTCGGCGTCGCCGGTCACGCGGCCCGGTTCGCCGTGTTCGCCTTCTTCCCCGATGCGCACTGGCTGATCGTCGTGATCCAGCTGCTGCACGGCATCTGTTATGCATTCTTCTTCGCCACGGTCTACATCTACGTGGATGAGGCGTTCCCGAAGGACATTCGGTCCAGCGCTCAGGGTTTGTTCAATCTGCTGATCCTCGGCGTCGGCCTGCTGATTGCGAGCTTCGGCTTCACGATGCTCAAGGGGATGCTCACCGACAGTACGGGCACGGACTACCAGACGCTGTTCCTGATCCCGACCGGCATGGCCGTGGTCGGCATGATCCTGCTCGCCCTGCTGTTCAACCCGCCGCGCGAAGAGGCTCCGGCGGATTACGACGAGTCCGCAGTGCCGGAACGCGTCGAGATGTAAAGGGCGACCAGCTGGCGGTCGTCGATCAGGCGCATGCCGATCCGGCGTCGCAAAAGGCGAAGCGGAGCTTCGCGGCGGGTGCGTTCCCAAGCTGAGAGCTTGGGAACGAGGAGCTACTCGATCGCTCACAACCAATTCGCAATTTGCAATGATCAATTCGCAATGATCAATCTGCAATTTGCAGTGCCCCACCCCCATGGCCGATCGCCTCAAGTGGCACCTTCGCTGGCGGCTCTCGCTGCTGTGGCTGCTCGAATGGGGCATCACCGGCACGCTGCTGACGTATCTGTCGCTCTACTTTGAGGAGAACGCTCTCCCCCTCGCCGACGTCGGCCCGCTGATGGCGACCGGCGCCGTCGGACTCTGGGTCGCCCCCATCGTCGTCGGACAGATCTGCGACCGCTGGATGGCCGCCGAGCGCTACCTCGCGCTGGCTCATTTCGTCGGCGGCATCGCCCTGCTCTGCATCCCCGTCGCCGTCGACGTCTACCGCGAGACGCAGACGAACTACCACATCATCCTCGCGCTCTTCGGCATCTACGCCGCCGCCTACGTGCCGACCATGGCCCTCGCCACCGCGCTCACGTTCCGCCACCTCCCCGATCCAAAAAAACAGTTCGGCGGCGTCCGCGTCTGGGGCACCATCGGCTGGGTGCTGGCCGGCATCGGCCTGTCGCTCTGGCTCGAGCGGCGCGACGTGGAGGTGTGGGTCCGCGCGAATCATCCCGACTGGATCTCATCCGTCGAGGGACTGGAGACGTTCTTCCACTGGATCCCGGCACCGTCGAGCCGCGACGCATTCCGGATCGCGGCCTTCCTGTCATTCGCGCTCAGCACGTTCTGCGTGTTCCTGCCTCACACTCCCCCGGCGCGCACCCCTCGCACGCAAGCCGCGCCGCTGGAGCTGCTCGGCCTGTTCCGGCAGCGCTCCTTCGTGCATCTCATCGTCGCCAGCTTCATGCTCGCGCTGGTGATCCCGCTGTATAACCTCGCGGTGCCGCCGCTGCTCAAACAGTACGGTTTCCGGCAGGACTGGATCCCCGCCGTGATGACGATCGGCCAGATCTCCGAGCCCCCTGCCCTGCTGCT
The DNA here is from genome assembly GCA_041940305.1 of Planctomycetaceae bacterium. Lineage (GTDB taxonomy): Bacteria > Planctomycetota > Planctomycetia > Planctomycetales > Planctomycetaceae > JBGTSJ01. The sequence goes on along the minus strand of JBGTSJ010000002.1, from coordinate 88,343 downwards.
GCTGGCGTTCTTCCTCAAGCGCTTCGGCCTGAAGGTCACGTTCGGCATCGGCATCGCCGCCTGGCTCGTGCGCTACCTGCTCTTCGCCTTTCAGGCCCCGGAGAACTGGATCCTCGCCGGCATCGCCCTGCACGGCATCTGCCACGTGTTCCTGGTCATCGTCATCCAGATCTTCCTGGACGCCGAATGCCCCAAGGACTTGAAGAACAGCGTGCAGAACGTCTTCGCCTTCCTCACGCTCGGCGTGGCCATGCCGCTCGGCCTGCTGCTCAGCCAGCCATTGATCCGCTGGTTCACCACAGTGGACGAAACCGGCGTGCAGACGGTCGACTTCCGCGCCGTTTTCATGGCCGCCTCGTTCGTCCTCGCGGCCCTCATGCTCGCCTTCTGGTGGTGGTTCGAGCCGGACGATCGGCGCGACCAGTCCCGCACGGGCGTCTCCGTGGAGACCGAAACCCCTGGCTCAGCGGCCTCGATGAACGCCGCGGAGCGAATCGATCCACGCACCACGTGAAACTGCGAAGCCGAAAGTGTTCAGCAGCCACGCTAGCCCGCCGCGCCAGCAAGGGACGAGCGCCTCGAAGAACATTCATGCGTATTTCCGTGCGGCAGCACGTCTACGGTCTCGAACCGCCTCATTCGAGCGCTCAGGAAGCCCGATATCGACCGAAACGAAGGCAGACCCGAGCCTTGAGATCAGCGGCCAGGCTACGCTGGCTTTGGCAGCCTTTCCGTCAACAACGCTACCGTTGTGGAGGCGGCGCCAACTGCACCGGCGTCACACGTCGCACCGCAATGCGGTCCCCGTTCACGCGCGGATCGAACCCCCGCTGCCCGGTGATCCCCATCGCCTGCCCGACGTACGGCGCCAGGTTCACGTTCTCCGTCTGATCCAGATACGCCAGGAACCGTCCATCGGGTGCCACGAGGACGTACTCGGGTGCGAGTCCGAACACCTGGTTGTTCCGCCGGATGATCCCGGCTCCGTCGAATCGCGGCGCCACGCCCGGAGCATTCTGTTCGGGAAGCTGGGCATCGGGGATTGGTTCAATCGGCCCCAGTGTCGGACCGGGCTGCGCCGCAGGTTGATCCGCCGGGACAGGCTGCGGATTCGGCTGTGACGCGGGCGTCGGTTGCGGCGCCGGAGTCGGCTGCGAGGCCGGTGTCGGTTGCGGAGCCGGAGTCGGTGCTGCTCCAGGTCGCCGAGGATACTGAGACGGGACCGCCCCCGGCCGGCCGTTCTGCATCGACAGCAGCTGCGCCTCGCGCTGGCTGGTGGCCGACGTGAGCCGCAGAAACTCGAGATACTGCTCCTGCACGACCCGCCGCGCTTCGATCGTATCCAGTCGCTTCTGAACCAGGACCGCGTCCGGTCCCTGCGCCTCGGACAGCAGTGTTTCGTAGGACTGCTGGAACGCATCCAGCTGCCATTGTTCCGGATCGAGCGCGAGCATCTCCTGGAACTGGCGATCCAGCGCATTGATCTGCCCGGCGACGTCGCTGCTGTCGGTCGAACTCACTGGAATCGACGCCGGGTCCGCCGCCGCGGTGCGCGTCTCGGGAACCGGACTCGCATCCGTCGTCACCGGTTCCCGCTTCTGCGCAGCCGGAATCGCGAACGGATCAAGGTCATGTTCCTCCCGCACGGCCTCGGCCGCCGGCACGATGTAGTCTCCTTTGACCCAGCGATACTCCAGCGCCGGCGGCTTGATCTGATACATCAGCACCGAGCCGCGCTCGGTCGCAATCGTCTTCTCGCCGATGATTTCCACCGCATCGCCGTTGGCGAGTTCGCGGCCGTAGAAATCATGATCGTCGCCGAACTCGGTGCCGATCCGCACGATCGCCCGCCCCGCCTGTCCATCCGCCAGCGGCGGCACCTTCACCACTCCGGCCTTCTCGCCGGTCTTCTGCACCAGGCTGGCATCGACGAGACTGAAGCTCCCCGCCGGCGGCGCAATCATGTACCACCCGCCCGGATCATGCCGGTGCACCGTGAGACGGTCTCCGAGCCCGAGCTTCATCGTGGGGTAATACGACTGTCCCGGTCCGCTCCGCACATAGACGTCATCCCCCTGGACGACGGCCTCATACGGAAATTGCCGGACCTGTCCCCAGACCGGCACGGACAGAAACAACCACGCGGAGAGGATCGGAATCAGAATGCGCATCGCAAGCGCCTCCTTGGCGGCGGTACTGAGCCGACAGGTGCGAACGAGGGGAATCGGGAGCGCCGCGCAATCGCTGACTGCACCGTTGCCGGGATGCGGCGGAGGGATGCCTCATCCGGATGCAGCGAACCGCAGCGGCGAACGAAATGCCGATCCGCGGCCGCCGGTCGCAACGACCGTTCGCCCGCGGCGGACAGGTGAGTGGAAGAATGGGAGGCCCGCTAGATACCACGATCCCACCGCCCGCGACAAGACCGATTCAGCCGTCCCGCGACGCAACACCACAGCTGGTGTCTCTGAAGGCAGTTTCAATACCTGGAACGGTGAAGTATGGGAGGGCGACGCTCCCGCGGAGCCGCTCGTATTAACGCGTCCCCTGACGGAACTGGCTCGGAGGAGCATCGCCCTACCGATTTTGATACCGCCTCTAAACCCGTCACCGACCCCACCTTCGCGCGTCGTTATGATTCCCCGCGCGACGCCAACGATGAACCCTAACTTGAGCCTCGAGGTCTCAACCCCGAACGCGTTGAAGCCTCCACCCCGAGCGCCTCGGACTCTCACTCCCAAACGCACAGCCCCGACAGGGGCGGCACCACGTAGCCGGGGGGCGTAAGCCCCCGGAACCTGCCAATCACACATCGGGAAAGCCCCGCAGGGGCGACAGAAGCCCGCTTGCGCATCCAAAGCCTTCAAACCCGGCGAATCGCAAGCAATCATCGATCAGCGCGCGACAGCTGTCTTCCCGCACTCCGGTCTCCCCCCACCTTTGCGCGCCTTCGCGTCTCCGCGACTTTGCGTCGATCCCTCAATCAGCCGAAACGCAAGCCAACTCAGCCCCCGCCGCTTCCGCGTCCACCGCCGTCAACTCGCGCGCCTCATCGGCGTACCCGATCAGCAGGGCCAGATCGCAGAGCTGATTGATCCGCCGCGGCGCCCCCTGGGCCAGCTCGCAGATCGACCGCAGCGCATCGCCGGTGAATGGGGAGTCATCCCGTCCGGCGATCCGCAGCCGGTGGGCCGCGTACTCCGCCGTCTCTTCAAGCGACAAGGGACGCAGCGTCGTCCGCGCCGCAATCCGCGAGTCCAGCCCGCCGACCCGCCGCACGCGCGGCAGCAACTCAGGCTGCCCGATCAGGATCAGCGTGAAGTCCAAACGCGGCGGCTCGCGCAGGTTCATCAGCAGCTGCAGCGTCTGCAGATGCTCCGGCTCCAGCAGGTGGGCTTCGTCCACGATAAGCACGGCATGCCGGTGCTCGATCGTCAGCTGCTCCAGCCGCTGCTCCAGGCGGCGCAGAACCCGGTCTCCGTGTTCCTCGCCGCGCGAGTCCGCTGTCGCCCCGAGCCGCGCCGCGAGGTCGCTCAGCAACTCCACCGGGTCAAGCTTGGGAAAGACGATCCGCACGACGATGTACTGCTCGTCCCCCAGTTCGCGCGAAAGAATGTGCGTCAGGTAAGACTTTCCCACGCCATGCGGTCCCGCCAGCAACGCGGCCCCCTTCCGATGCTCCACCACGTAGCGCAGCTTCAGCAGCGCGCCCTCATGGGTGCTCGCCGGAAAATAGAACTCCGGATCGGCATCACATTCAAACGCCGGCCGTTCCAGTTGCCAGTACGACTCGTGCATCCGCCGCACTCCCGCTCAGTTCGTCAGCGCCGCGCGTCGGGCGCCCTTACTCATCGATGATCTCGATCTCGCCCGTCAGCCAGGCCGGCGGCGATGTCGGCTCGACAACCTCCCACGTCGCCGGGCGGACTCCGCCACTGTCCAGGTTCTCGCTCCGCTCCGCCGGTTCCACGGCCAGAATCACGGCATGCGCCCGCCGGTCATCTCCGGCAGCCAGATGCGCGGCCGGCGGCGGCTCAAACGGAAGGTGTCGCGGCCGCTGCGTCGTCAACACGGGCGCCGGCGTGAAATCGCGCAGGTCGATGAATCGCGGCTCGCCGCGAGACTGATCCGCCAACTGGCGGCCGGGCCGGTCGGAGATTCCCCAGTAACTCACTGCCGTCAAAATCACGGCGACCCCGATCCAGAACTCCCGCCTCCGCAACAGGCTCTGCGCAGCTCGTCCGAGGTGTCCATGCCTCATGTCGCTTCTCCAGTGCGCACAGCGCCAGACCCCACCCGCCGGTGGTTCGCCGTGCATTTCATCGGCATGCGACTTTGACGGTCTGCAGGGTTTTATCGATTTTCCGGCTCCCTTCTCCTGTTCCCCACCTTCGGTTGCACCTCCCCTCAGGATAAGATGAGCGTTCCCGATGCCCTTGCTCCCCGAACACCGGCTGATGTCCGCTTCACTCCCCGTCGTTGGTGCCGCCCCCGCCCCCGACCTCGCCCCCCCTGCCCTGCCGCAGGCGGCTCTCCGGCCCATCGCCGATCTCTCGCGCGGCGAACTGGCAGAGTGGTGCGCGTCTGCCGGACATCCGGCCTATCGCGCCGACCAGATTCGCCGCTGGATCTTCGGCAAGCGCGTAACTTCGTTCGAGGAAATGCACGACATCCCCCGGGCGCTCCGCGACCGCCTGGCCGGGGACTTCCTGCTGTTCACGTCGAGCGTTGTCCGGCATCAGATCGCCCGCGACCGAACCGAGAAGCTGCTGCTGCAACTCGTCCGAGATGACGAGCATATCGAATGCGTCCTGATGCGCGAGACCGGCCGCGCCACCGTCTGCATCAGCACGCAGGTCGGCTGCGCGATGGGTTGCGTCTTCTGCGCCAGCGGACTGCTGGGGGTGAAGCGCAACCTCTCCACCGGCGAAATCCTCGATCAGATCCTGCGGCTCGACCGGCTCCTCGGCCCGGATGAGCGGATCACGAACGTCGTGGTGATGGGAATGGGGGAGCCGCTCGCCAACCTGCGCAACCTTCTGCCGGCGCTCGCCACCCTCAACGAGAAAGGGGGACTCGGCCTCGGAGCGCGGCGGATCACCGTCTCAACCGTCGGCCTGCCGGACAAGATGCGCGAACTCGCGGCGTGCGGAACGCCCTACAACCTGGCGGTCTCGCTGCATGCGCCCAACGACGAACTCCGCACGCGCATCGTGCCGGTCAACAAGGGGACCGGCATTCAGGAGATCCTGCAGGCGGCGGAAGAATACTTCGAGCGGACGGGCCGCCGTGTCACTTACGAGTATGTCCTGCTCAGCGGCATCAACGATGGACCGGCCGAAGCGGACCAGCTCGCGACGTTGCTCAAGGACCGGAACGCGCACGTCAACGTCATTCCGATGAACGCCGTCGCCTCGCTCGAATTGCAAGGCTCATCGTCGCCGCAAACCCAGTCGTTCGTGGACCGGCTCGCTGCCCGCGGCATCAACGTCACAGTGCGCAAGCGAAAGGGAGCCGACATCGACGCGGCCTGCGGCCAACTTCGCCTCAACGCTGAAACCACGACGCCTCAATCCGTCTAACCGCAGCCCAACGGGCTGCGCGTTGCCGCTCGCGCCCTGATTCAATCGGAATAGTACTTCGTCAGGAACCAGACGCCGACCACGATGCACACGGCCATCATGCCGAAATCTCGGGCGTCGGCGCCGGCCCACCAGGAGCCGATCCGGTCCAGCGTGAGGTCGAGGCGCACCGCCGGCAGGTACGAGAAGACTGAGGACATGGAGGAGACCTCCGAAAAGTCTGCGGCGGGAGTCGCCTGATGGGAGGCCGAAACGGCCGGACTCCGCGTGCAGAAGATTAGTTCAACTCTACATCGGATTCCGGTTCGGTCCACCTCGACTTCCGGGAATCCGCCGCGGCCCGCGCCGCGATGTCCGCATCAGGTAAACGTCCTGGCGAAACAGACGGCTCTGGCGAAACCGGGTGAATCCTGCCGAACGCCCAGATCTTGAGTCTGAGTGTCTCTGTTCGCAAATCTGACGAATCGTCCCGGAGTGCGGATATGACCGATTCCGCCGGTCTCACGAATTATGAGGAGCCGCACGCCCGCAACTGGCTGGCGTCGCTCCTCGAAGGGCGCATCGACGTCGCCTGGCGTGCGCCGCCCGCACACTGGAGCGACTCCCTTGAGCCTCCTCCGGCCGCTCTCCTGAGCGGCTCCTTCAATCCCCGGCACTCCGGGCACCTGGCATTGCGGCGGGCTGCCGAGGATTTCCTGTGCGTCCCCGCCGGCTACGAAATGTCCCTCGTCAACGCCGACAAGCCGGCGATCGACATGACCGCCGCCCTGCTCCGCTGCCGGCAGTTCGACGATGCGCCGCTCGCGATCACGCGCGTTCCCACGTTCGTCGAGAAATCGCGGCTGTTTCCAGGATGCGTGTTCGTGATCGGAATCGATACGGCCCTCCGCATCCTCGACGAACGGTTCTATCCGGATGCAGGAGGCTGCTCCGCCGCATTGGCCGCAATCGCCGAATGCGGATGCCGCTTTCTGGTCGCCGGCCGCCTGTGTGCCGGCCGCTTTCTCCAACTCAGCGACCTCCCCCTCCCGCCGCCGGCAAGGTCTCTCTTCGACGAACTCCCGGCGGACCGGTTTCGCTCCGATTTGTCTTCCACCGCCCTCCGCAACACCTCCCGGATTCACTGACGAACCCGGTCCAAGTTTGCCGATTATTCCGAAGGGGCGGACCGTGCGGTCTCCGTCCGGAAAGGACGGGCGGACCTTGCGGCACGTCCGGGGGCGAAGCGGACGCTTCCAGGGGGGAGAGTCGTCGCACCATCGCGGGCGGCATCTCGTGAAGCCAGGGGGGGGACTGAATGGTCTGGAGACGATTGGAATCGCTGCGCGCGCGCTGCCGCCCGCTCTATCTGTCGGCCATCCTCCTCGCGCCGGGAATGCTCCCCGCCGCCGATCCGGCTGCGCCGTCATCGAGCCAGTCCTTCTTTCCGGCTCCGGTCGCTATCCCGCGCGAAACGGACCGGCAGGTCCCCGGCGTGCCCGAACGGCTGCGCGTCACAACGAAAGCGGAGGGAACCTCGTCGAAAGACGAACTCGCGGCCGCCGTCCATCGGCTCCCGCTCAACGACCTCTTGCCGGAGTACCGCGCCCGAGTGACGTCCATGGCGAACTCACCGAGCCTCTTTCGGCGCCTGCCGACCATCACCTGCCGCACCGACCCGCGCGTGTACGAGTATTTCACGCAGCATCCGGACGTCGCCGTCAGCATCTGGCGCGCAATGGGCATCTCCGAGATGCAGATGCGGCAGGTCAGTCCCACCGAATGGGAGACCGACCTGCAGGACGGAACCGTCGGACTCGTCACGCTCCTCCACAGCACTCCTACGTCCCGCCTCATCCTCTGCGAAGGGGAGTTCAAAAGCCCGCTGCTGACGAAGACCATCCGCTCCAACGGCCTGATGCACCTGCAGACCCAGATGTGGCAGGACCAGACCGGCCAGCATTATGTCACGCACTCGGCCGACATGTTCGTGCAGTTCCACTCGACCGCCGTGGAGACCATTGCCAAGCTGATCTCGCCGATGAGCTTCAAGATGGCCGACCACAACTTCGAGGAGGTCAGCGTCTTCATCCGCATGATGGATGAAGCGATGTCCCACGAGCCCGGCTGGGTCGAGCGCACCGCCGGCAAGCTCGAAGGCGTGCTCCCCGGCAGCGACCGCGAACTCCTGAATGTCGCCGCCCAGGTCTACGTCGACGCCCAGCGCCGCGCCCTCCAGCAGGCCGGCCAGCCCGTCACCCTCGAATCCATCCGCCCCCCCATCCAGACCGCCTCCGGCCTCACCGGCGAATAACGCACCGGCCCGACGCGCCAGCGCCGGCCAAACGTCATCCCCACACCAGCCCTTCCCCACTCTAGCCCGAAGCGCCAGCGAGGGCCGAACGTTGCCGAGCATTCCACTCAAATCCACGCTCGAATCGATTGCATCGTCCCCACTCTAGCCCGAAGCGCCAGCGAGGGCCGAACGTCGCCGAGCACTCCACTCGAATGCACGCTCGGAAAAACTCCGTGACGGTTCAACGCGGAGTGCATCTCACTCCATCTGCTGACTCAGACCTGCGTCACCATCGCAGATTGCTGTCTAGCCGCGCCCGGAAGGGAACCGCTCCCGCCGCTTGTCCCGCGGGCGCAGGAAGTACGCTACGATCCCGAGCGCGACCGCCAGCGGCAGCATGATCCGCAGGTTGCGGGCGAACACAATCAGCACCGCCATGACCAGCAGCACGGTCATCGGCGAGACGTTCGCCCAGGCCGCATCGCGATTCCGCGTCGGCAACGCGCACCAGAACGCGCCCAGCAGCATCCCCGAGCGGATGAACGCCGCCGTGATCGCGTCCTCAAAGCCGCGCGTGAACAGCAGCACCACGCCCGCCGCCAGGCAGCCGAGTGCCAGAAATCCCGCCAATCGCCGATTCACCGGCACCGTGCGCTGAGCCATCGGCCCGATTATGCACGGCCGATCCATCCCCCCGCAATGCGACAACGCTCCACGGATCAGCCGCCGCCCTTAGTCGCAGGCACACTCCGCTGTGCCGTCCGCTGGCTTCGCCCAAACCTCTGTAGCCGGCCTCTGTGAGGCCGGGCGAGCGGGTGAAAGCTCGACGACCCGCCTCGTTCGGACGGGGTCACAGACCCCGTCTACAGGTTTGACGGCGATTCAAGCTTGCGATCGGTAGCAGCACGGAGATCACGGAATTGGGATTTGGCCGGAATCGCAAGCATTCGAGCCGCCATCGTTGCGAGTGCTCAGGCTCGCCGTCGGTATCTCGGTGCTCGACTCCCGCTCTTGCAGCATCACACGTTCAGTGTATTCCGTGTATTCCGTGGTTACCCGCCTCTCGAAGATGTGGGTAACGTCAAGGCGTGATCGCCGGGTTGACTCTTCAGGATTGACGCTGTCCCCCCCGTGAATGACACTCGCCACATCAAAGGCGATAGCGGCATTCGCAGCGCGGCACTCCGGGATTCAGCCCAATGACTGCAACACGCATCCAGTCGGCGACGGCGCTCTGCCTGTTACTCGCCCTCCTGGGGGGAACAGCCTTCGCTGACGACAAAGAGCAGCCTGCCGACCCCGTGGCCGGAGCCTGGGAGCGCAACGTCGATACCCCGCAGGGAACCTACCGCTTCGTCAAGACGCATCTCGACGGCAAGACCACCCTGCACATCACCGGACCCGACGGTGCGATCGTCGAGAGCAAGACATCCGAATACCGCGTCAGCGAAACCGAAGCCGTGCGGATCTTCACCTACTTCAACAACGTGATCACCGCCGGCCCCAACTCCGGCGAGCGCATCCCCGGCGAGTCCTCCTACATCTACCGCATCGAGGAAGACCGCTTCTACGAAGTCCGCGGCCTCCTCAAGAGCGACACCGACCCGCTCCAGGTCATCGTCTGGAACCGCGTCCAGGCGGAGCCGCAATAGCACTACGACGATGCATTTTGACCGCCGGACCTGCGTTTAGCCCCGGCCCACCGGGCCGGGCGTTCGGCACGCTCCCCCATCGTTAATTGTCCTGGATACACCATGTTCCCCCTCAACGTCATCCTCACCGTCAAGCAGGAATCCGACATCGAGCGCGTCTCGCAGCTCCTCACCGAGTGCGTCCGCCTGTCGCGTGAAGAGGAAGGCTGCCTCATGTACGAGGCCTGCCACTCCAAAACGGACCCCCGGATCTTCATCCTCTGCGAGCGCTGGGCCACCGAAGAAGCCTGGAAAGCCCACCGCGAGCAACGCGCCTACCTGGAGTTCTATCACCCGCAGGTGATCCCCCTCGTCGACCGCGTCCCCCACCCCTCCACCCTCCTCGAACCATAACACCCCCCAACCTTCCCCCCTCTCCCCCGCAGCAGTACCCCACTCGAATGCCGCTGCATCGGGGGAGAGGGGCTGGGGGTGAGGGGCAACTGCAACGCGTCCGCCACTCCAGCACCATGACTGCGGCCCTCTCCCAACCACACGCCGGACTACTCCCCAACTCTCCCCCGCAGCAGCACCCCACTCGAACGCCGCTGCATCGGGGGAGAGGGGCCGGGGGTGAGGGGCCGCAATCCGACCCGCGCAGCGCCAACGCCCACACACCGGCGCCATCCGTCCCGCGCCCGTTCCCCCGCCCTCCCCTGCAGTACGGCCCCCTCCGCCTCGCCACGCGCTATCTCCTCTCCCCCCTCGCCGGCTTCACGAACCTCCCCTTCCGCCGCATCGTCCGTGAACTCGGCGGCGTCGGTCTCGCCACGACGGACCTCGTCAGCGCCCGCGGCTTGCTCGAAGGCAGCGCCAAGTCGTTCCAGCTCATCGAGACCTGCCCGGAGGACAGCCCCTTCGCCGTGCAGATCTTCGGCGGCGACCCCGCCGTCATGCGGGACGCCGCACAACTCCTCGAAGCCCGCGGCGTGCATTCCATCGACATCAACATGGGCTGCCCCGTGGACCGCATCACCAAGGGGGGCGCCGGCTCCGCCATGATGTGCAGCGAGTCCGCCACCGTCACCCTCGTCCGCACCGTCGTCGAAGCGGTCCGCATCCCGGTCACCGTCAAGATGCGGCTCGGCTGGGACGACTCGCAGCTCACGGCCCCGTTCTTCGCCCGCGAGTTCGAGCAGGCCGGCGTCGCCGCCGTCGCCATCCACGGCCGCACGCGCGCCCAGGGGTTCACCGGCCACGTCAACCGCGACGGCATCCGCCAGGTCGTCGCAGCGGTCGAACGCATCCCCGTCATCGGCAATGGCGACGTCCGCACGGTCGCCGACGCCGCGCAGATGCTGCACGAAACCGGCTGCCACGGCGTCTCCATCGGCCGCGGCGCTCTCGCCAATCCCTGGATCTTCTCGCAGCTCGACGCCTGGGAACGGACCGGCGAATTCGATCCCCCCGGCTCATTCGACGACCGGCTGGAACTCATGGTCCGCCAATTCGGCTACCTCGAAGACCAGGTCGGCCCCCGCGCCCTCCGCAGCTTCCGCAAGATGGCCCACTGGTACCTCAAAGGCCTCCGCGTCCGCGCCGCCCTCCGCCACGAGTTCCAGCTCGCCCAAACCCGCGCCGACTTCGACGCCCTGATCGAACGCGTCCGTGAAGAAGGCCCCATCCACGGTAACCGCGACGGCACGCTCACCGACGCCTACGTCCCGGTGCCATCAGGGCCGGTGGAAAAGTGGTAAGGCGTCGATAGCACTTCCATGAGCGAGTTCATCGAGTTTTCGCGCGGGTGGCACTGCTTGGAACAAGCAGTGTGCGCAGCACAGGAAACCTGTCTCGGGCGTCCAGCTGAGGCAGGCATTCATCCTGGTTTGCGCCCCCAGCCTGCGTTTCCAAGGCCTGCGGCCCACAGCTTCTACGAACCTGTGCCACCCCACAGTGGAGAAGTCGTGAGTTACACGTGACTTACACAACACCCTCCCGTTGCAACGCTCCGTTAGCGCCAGGCGACGGTCAAATGGGGTGCGCGCCAGCACGAGCCGGGCGATAGCGGCCCACAATGTAGCCAACTGGATCGTCCGGACCGCTCGACAGTACGCGGCAGATGGAGGAACCGGACTTTACTTCCACAACTTCCAGTCCGATGGACTTTTCGCTCGCCGGTCCGGCTGCATCGTCAGCCGGCCACGCGAATAGTGTTTGCCCAAGACGGATTTCAGCATTCGTGTTGAGCGTCACTTCGACGCTGAGGATAGTGTTGTCCTTGACGTCAATCAGGCGTTCAATTCGACCGACTTCCCCTTCCGCTTGCTTCTCCAGCGCCTTCAGCGCAAACCGGTCGAATCCCGCCCTTTGGGCCGCGTGCACGATTTCTTCCACGACCTTGTAGTCCACGTCGGCATCCGCGCGGATTGCGATCGTCACGCCGCTCTCGAACGCCGTTGCGTTCTCCGACCGCCACCATACGAGGGCCTTCATGATTTCGCCGCGCTGCACCAGCGTCTCGCCGATGAACACGACCGGCTGGTCCACGATCCGCTGGCCTTGCACATCGCGGACAAAGCCGATGGAGATCTCCAGCCGCTGCTCCGATTCCCCCCGCGCGAACGAAACCCGATCGACCAGCGGCTCGCACACTTCGACCGCGCGGGCGACGTGCTCGTAACGCAGATTCCTGTCTGCGGCGATCTGCACCTCGGTTGTCGAGTCTCCATCCGGCGCGATTGTCTGAATCCAAGATTCGATCCGCTCCTTGAGCGAGTCGAACGCCTCATCGCTGTTCCCGAGATCCTCCGTGAGATACCGGAGTTCCTTGAGCGATCCATCTTCGTTGCCAACGAGACGAATAAGGACAAGGCCACTCTTCGTGGCGAGCCCCGTCGAACGTTCTCCCGGAATGGTAGCGGGACCCGACATCCCCACCGGGAAACCGGTGACCGGCTCGCTGGCCCTCCCTGGAGGTTGAGGCGAACTGGGCTGATCTCGGTCGTGAGGGCTGATCAGCGGCGGAGCTGCTACACCTCCAAATGGATCCCACGCCGCGTCTGATACGCGAGGAGCGAAGTCCGCAGGTGGTGGCAGCGCGGCTGTTGCCGCCGGCTCCGCCGCGAATGCATCGCCCGCGAACGAAGGCCCTTCCTCAACAGTATCGCCGGCGAACGGATCGCCAGCACTCTCCTCCGGCAGTGTCGGTTCAGAGAACGCCAACCCGATCATGTCATGGTCTGCACTCGCCGCGTCCCCGAACACTCTCTCCGGCTCGCCGAAGTCCCCAGTGACCTGATTACTGGCCGCGTCGGACCGCGTCGCTGGCACAACGTCCGGCTCCGCCACCTGCAGATCAACCAGCCTCACGCTTCCATCGGCGAGGGCAATGTCGATCGATCCCTCTCCTCCTGCGAGGTCCTCCCTCAGCACCACCACCAGCGTCGAAACGGCCCCCAGCGCGAACGCGAACACCAGCAGCAGCACCCGCGATATACGGCCAAGCGAAGTAGACATCGGACGGTTCTCCTGTAACAGACGGTCGATGCGATGGGCGAACGGAGTCGGACGGCGACTGACGAGCCCCATGACCGGCAGCACCGGCGCCGCCACGGCGCGCGACGCCGATTCCAGCAGCACCCGCGCATATTCGTGCGGGTCGCCGGTCTGCTGGACAACGTGGTTGTCGCATAACTCTTCACGGGAGTCGGCCAGCCGGACGTTCAGTCGATGGACCAGCGGGTTCCACCAGTACAGCGCCGCGGCGATCCGCTGCACCCGCCCGACCAGCAGGTCCCGGCGGAGAACATGCGCCAGCTCATGGATCAACACGGCACGGATCGCGCCGACGGATTCACTCAACAGCTCCCGCGGCAGAATCACGGCCGGCCGCCGCACACCATGCACGAACGGCACTGGCACGTCGTCGCTCGCGAGCAGAGCCGGCACACGCCGCAGTCCCGCGCGGCCTGATAATTCCTCAAGCAGACCGACCAGCCGCTCGTCCCACACCACCTCCGCACTCCGGCGGACTCGACGCAAGCGCGCCGCCCCCCTCCATCCGCGCAGCAGGGACACGCAGGCTCCCAGCCCCCAGACCGCTACCAGCAGGCTCCCCGCCGATTCCCACCGCGACCACGCTTGCGCTTTCAGCCCGGAGTGGACCGGCTCGGCTTCCGCACGTTCATTCACCCGCGGTTCGACCCACACGGACGTGGTGGACTCCTCAACTCCCGTGGCATCTCCATCCTGCGAACCGGACGGCTTCGTCTCCGCCTGCGGTGCGGACGGCGCCCCCGGGAACAGAATGACCTCCCCGAACTCATCCCGGGTATCAAATGACGAATTGTGCGCAGCCGGCTCATTCGTCGAGGCAACCTCGGCAGCAGGGACTGCCTCCAGCGGGGCCGGCTCCGGATCGCCGGGCGCAACGGAATTCCCACCAATCGAGGGCACACGCCACCCGATGCCGCACTGTGCCGCCACCGGCGCGAGCACCGGGAGGGCCAGGATCAGCAGCAGCGTCGTCAGCAGCAGACCATGCCGCAGCGGAAGTTGCCCCCGCGCCCCGCGCGCTGCAAGCAATCCCACGCACGCCAGCAGTACCGACCCCGCGGCCACACTCGCCGCCGGCAGCAGCACATTCTCAGGGAGCGCGTACGTCCCGTTCATCGCTGCCGCTCCCGTCTGGCCGCTGCGCTGGCGAGCAGTTTCCGCAGCCGCTGCAGTTCGTCCGCGTCCAGTTCCGCGGACCCCAGCAGGCTCATCACCAGGTTCGTCGCGGAACCCCCGAAGAACTCCTGCACAAAGCCGCGGGCCAGCTCGGCGTCGGTCCGGTCCCGATCCACGGCCGCGACGTACCGGTTGACCCCCTCCTGTTCATGCCGCCGCAGCCAGCCCCGTTTCTCCAGCCGGTCCAGCAGATTGAGAATCGTCGTCCGCCCCACGCTCCGCTGTTCCGAGACCGCCTGCCACACCTCGGCCACGGTCGCCCCGTCCCTGCCGAAGTTCCACACAACCTGCATCAGCTCATACTGAGCCGGAGTCAACTTCCCCGACGGCATCGCAAACCTTCCCTGCACCGGCGACCCGCACCCAGACGACAACTGTCGTCAATCTACCCCCGACGACACTCGTCGTCAACACCAACCTCAAGAGCCGCGCCCGGCAGGAAGCGGCCGGCAGGAAGCGCCCAAGCACCCGCCCCTCACCACCGAAACAGCACCTGGTCGTGCCGGATCCCGCTCCGATCAATGACCAGCCGCTGGTACCGCAAATTCTCCCGGATGTCCACGTAACCGTCTCCCCCCTTCGGGACTGCCTCCGACGGTCGCACGTCGTTCCGGTACCGCTCGTGCAGGTAGTCGCTCAGCTCGAACGCCGTCAGCTGCCGGTTGCCGTTCACGTCCGCCACGTCGCGGAAGTCGCTGATCGCGTCGGCGAAGAACCGGCTGAGATACCCCCCCGCGTCCATCCGGTCCGGCACGGCTGACAGCACGTCTTCCTCCGACGAGAAGATCCCCATCCGTCCCGGCGCCGACACGACGTCCTTGGCGAACCCCCCGCTCAGGCACGAGTCGAGCACCACCAGGCACAGCCCCGCCTCGGATCGATTGATCGCCTCGGCGAAATCATCGTCGCGGATCTCCCCCCCGCGCACGAACAGCGTCTCATGCACCCCGTCCGGGTCCTTCGCATCCGCCGGCCCCATCACCTGTCCGCCATGCCCGGAGTAGAAGAAGATGAGCATGTCGTCCGGCTGCGCCCGGCGTCCGATCCGTTCAACCGCCTCCATCACGTTCTCGACGGTCGCGTCCTCATTGAGCAGCAGCGCACTGTCGGCCCGCTCCATCCCGAACTGTCGCGTGAAGATGTCGTACAGCACCTTCGCGTCCTGATCGCTCCGCGGCAGGTCTTCCGCCTCGCCGTCGTAATCGGCGATGCCCACAAACACGCCCAGCAGCCGCCGCCCTTCCGCAACGGCCGCCGAATGCGGAGCCGCCGGCGCGGTGTCGCCGTCCCCCAGTTCCACATCCAGCGTGTACCGCCCGGTCACGAGCGACCCATACGAAGTCGCCGTCAGCAGATAACGGCCCGACTGCTCCGCCTCGATATCGATCCGCGGATTCCGCCCGCCGCCGAAGTCATCAAACTCCAGCGAGCGTCCATCCGGCAGCGTGAGCATCAGCAGTGCGTCAAACTCAAGCGACGCCATGTCCACAATGATCCGGTCCCCCGCCTCCGCCGTGAACGTGTACCGGTCCTCCAGCCGTCCGAGTTCATCGATCCGGTCCTCGCGCGTCAGCTCCCCGCGCACGCTGCCGTTCTCCAGCAGCGCCTCGCGCGAGAACTGCGGCGAATCCGGGACCGCTTCGGTCGGACGCCGCGGCAACGCCCCCGCCCGGAGCTCCCCGCTGCGCCACGCCCCCCCTTCAATCCGCCGCGAACCCTGCCCCTGCGCCTGCCCCCGCGCCGCAGCCGGCAGCACGCACAACAGCATCAGGCCCACCGCCCAGGCCCGGCATCCGGTCGGCCATTTCAGGATCTGCCGCATTTCCGTCGACTCCTGCGAGCAGCCGCCGGCCCCCGCCCTCAAACAGGCGACAAAACCCGGCCGCTCCCCCTTCGACGTCCCCACCCCCAACCAGTTAACCCGCCCCACATTCTGCCCCCCACCGCAACCACGACGCAACCCTCAACGACAGTTCGACACAACGTCTGATTTATCGCTGTCCCGCCAAAACTCCGATGAGCTTTCGCCCCGGCAGGGATGTTCAGCACTCCGATGAGGTTTCACCCGGCAGGAGCCCCCAGGACTCCGATGAGCTTTCGCCCGGCAGTGGTGCTCAGAACTCCGATGAGGTTTCGCCCCGGCAGGGGCGCTGGCGTGTAGCCACGGGTGGAGCGCAGTTCGCCGCTAGGCGAACGAAGTTCAACGAATGGAAGGCGAAAGCTCCCTATATTGCCGCGTTAAGGGGGGCACGGTGCAAGCGCTGCATCGACTGGAGGTCGTCGAGTGCGCGATACCATTTGCTGGAGCTGGAACAAACGGACCCCGACCTCCCCAAGCTCACCGCGCTGCTGCCGGACCTGCTGAATCGTACGTCAACCTGCACTGGCACTGCTGGACCAGCCAGCAGCTGCACCGAGTAACACTCGCACCAATGGCAATTAGGCGGACCACTAATTACTCAGGGCTGCAGCCACTCGGTATCGGGTCGCGCAAGGAGCCTCGCATTATTGTACGCCATATCCAAGGTTAGCACAGTAGACCCTCGGTAGGCGTTGCCGGCATCGTTCTTGGCTACAACGAGAGCCAAATCTGCCTTTGCGGGGTTTTCCAGGCAGATTGGCAGCAAGAGCTGCACGCCGCCATCCCCGCCCTTGTCGCGGTAATACTGTGGGATTGCGGCCTTGTAGT
This sequence comes from Planctomycetaceae bacterium, assembly GCA_041940305.1. GTDB lineage: Bacteria > Planctomycetota > Planctomycetia > Planctomycetales > Planctomycetaceae > JBGTSJ01. Next base: position 71,435 of record JBGTSJ010000002.1, on the reverse strand, counting down.
TCCGGTATACTCGCTTCTTTGTTGTCGCTTCAGCGCTGATCAGAAGTTGACGAGCCACGTAGGGATTGGCCTGCAGGTGTTGGGGGAAACGGTCTAGATTCTCCATAACGTGATCGATGTTGATGAACAATTCGCAGCGCCGGTCATAAAGGAGAACTGACGGATCATCGAAATAGTTGGCCAGCGGGGGCGGAGACGACCCAAACTTTTCAATGACGTCCCAATCGCTTCCTTTGCGAAAGCCCTGAAGTTTCCAAGGCTGTCGATTAGGTCTCGGATTCCTCCGAAATACACCATAGATTTCCTCTTGGTTCGGAGTCACCAAACCTGTATTGAACGCGGCGATCTGTTGATCTGAGCTGAATCCAATGCCGTTGTTCATCTCCTCCAATCGACGAAACGTGTGCTTGATATAACTCCGAAGTACCGGAATTGGCTCGCCAGCAGTTGCGTGGCGATACTCCCACGGCTCCTTTTCAGCAAGCTCGTAAGCGAGCTTATCGAGCCATCCAGGACCCCCAAGATCAGCAAACGCGCTCAAGTGGTCGGATGCAGGTTTCCATCCCACGACGCGAACGTCGCTCGCCTGAGGTCCTTTCTGCCCCTGGGTCTCCGCATACTCAACGATGTATCCATCGCACAAGTATCCACCCTCATCTCGTGCAACTTCGCTCACGTGAACGAAGATGTCGTTGTCTCCGTTTTCCGGTTCGATGAATCCGAAGCCGCGTTCGTTCCAGAACTTCACCTGTCCCCGTCGACGTTCTGAGACTTGAGATGTGAGGGCCGAAACGGTGACGTATAGGTTAGTCGCGTTGGGGCCTTTCTCCGTTTCAACGGTATCGAATGCAACCCGATCACCGGCCCGCATCTCCCGGGCGTTACGTGCAGCTGATGTGTGCACAAAGATATCGGGAGTTCCGTCGTCGGGCGAAATAAAGCCATACGACTTGTTCGGCAACCAGCCTTTGAACGTTCCTTCCATCGTCGTGTCAGTCCCCTGGTGGCTCGGCCCCTAGAATCGCGAGGAGTTGATAACACATAGTACCGCACTCAAGGCCATCGTGGAAAGCAGGCTCCCCGCCGAAAGTCGCGAGGATCGCGGTACGGACCGCCGTTGCCGGCGGACCCCGCACAGACCCGTACGTGAAGGATTACCTCAGACGGCTCTTGTCTTGACTCGGATCCAATTCACCCTCGAACCGGGGGCGGGGATATCACCGCATTGCTCTGTGCCATCAGTCAACCGGTCGTCCCGAAATGAGGTGTTGGACTGTCCGCGCAAGCCGCAGCACCTTACATTGCGACGTCGTCGCATGGACGCTTCCCGCCGCAACTACATCGGAGGCGGTCCAATCAGGATGGCCACATACGCGATCGGCTGCTCGCCCTCAACCTGCCGTTTTTCTCCGCTGGGAGAATGATAGAGCGCCGGCTCAACGGTTCGAGTCCCAGGTTCATCCGCCAGCATGACTCTCGCCTCAACGGCCCCGGGTGACCAGCCAACGACGCTCACCAGCACGCGTCCGTTGTTGCGTTCCGGAAGGTCTCCGCCGACATTGCAAAAGGAGGTGTTGCCCAGGCTGCCGTCCCAGACGCGATTGTCGACGACCTCGTCCGCCAGCAGCCCGTCGCAAACAGGCACCCAGTTTGTGACGGCGAAATACTCGGACTCGCCCAGCGATTCGAGCTGCTCTGCCACCCAGGCTTCGACAACGGGGCCATCCTGCTTTGGAGTGTGCTCGGTGACCGGCATGATGACTTTGACGAACACCTGATTGAATTGTCGCCGCGCGATCGACTCCGGCGTTGGATCCTGCGCGGGTGGCTCGGCAGCCAACGCCGTGAGCGCGTGGAGAACCAGCAGCAGGACGAAGCTGAGACATCTCATGTTGGACCTCACAACGTGTCGGTAGGCAGAACCTGCCTTTCGCTCAACAACCCGCATTGTGAATGCGTTGCCAGATGCCGGCGACATCGTCTGACATGCACGCGGGATGCGCTGGTCTGATCGCCTGAATTCTACCCACGCTCGTCCCGCAGGCACAGCAGGTCCTCGCAAACACCCGTCGTTCGCGTGATGCCACAGCTTGGAACAAGCTGCGTGCGTAGCACCGGAAACCTGTCTGGTGCGTCCATCAGACGATGAGCGTTTGGGTCGGGCTGGACGCCCATCCAGGCGCGCCTGCTGGCTCGTCCAGCAGTGCCAATGCGGGTCCCACTTTCGCAGCGTGTCATCGGGCCGTCATTCAGCGCCGTCTTCACAACTGACGGAGCACTACTTGAAAACAAGCATCAGCGCCGCTGCGGCTCCGGCCGCAAGGGTGATGCCGAGGGCCTGCATGATCCAGGAGGGGGCGCCACGGATGGGTGTGTCGGGGATCTCGCGGAGGGACGCTCGATAGCTCCAGGTGCCCAGGACAATCATGAGCCCCCCGGCCGCAATGAACACGGCCCCGAGCGTCTGAATCAGCCAGCGCGGTTCGGAGTCCGTCATCAGCTTCACCAGCGCGAACCCCGTGGCGGCGGAGGCGAGGCCGGTGCGGAGCCAGGCGCTGAGCGTGCGTTCGACGGCAAGCAGCGTTCGCTCATGCGCGGTGATCGTCCGCCGTTCTGCCAGTTCGGTGGTGATGTCGCTCATGCCGGCTCGTGCTCTCCGGTGTGTCGGTCCGCAGGCGAGGGGCGTTGAAGCGGAGCGACGAGTAAGAGGCAGTTTCACAACCAGGAATGGTGCGGTATGGGAGGGCGACGCTCCCGCGGAGCCGGTCGTATCAACGGGTCCCCTGACGAAGTTGGCTCGGCAGGAGCCTCGCCCTCTCGGTTCTGGAATCGCCTCTAATCTCGTGCGAACAGTTCCAGCAGCACGAGCACGACGACGAGGAGCGGCGCCACGATGGCGACCGTCGTCCCCCTCGGCAGCTTGAGCACGTCGGCGAGCGTGATCTTGCCGCGATTGCCCCACTTGGTGATCGTCCCGCTGGTGTACTTCGACGCCAGCGCGAACAGATACGAGCCGACAATCATGCCGGCCACTCCCGTCAGGGCGTCGAGATTCCCCTGGCCGACGGCGGCCGCATCCGTCCCCGGGCAGTAGGCCAGCAAGGCGAACCCGACGCCGAAGATCAGTCCGCCGATAATGTTCGACCCGTACACCGTCTCCTTCAGCTGCCGCTCCAGCAGCCCTGCACGCTCCAGGAAATACACCCCCACCATGCCGACGACGATGGCCGAGAGCATCACCTTCACGACGACGAAGTTCTCCAGCAGCAGCGCACCGATCAGGATGTCGAACTTGGCGACGCCCCCTTTCTGCAGCAGGAATCCGAAGACGACGCCGAAGACGAGGGCCTGCGCCATCGTCGCGGCCGATCCCTTCACCCACGGCCACTCCCGAACATCGGTCTTGGGACGATTCTTCTCCGCGGGCGGCGCAGCACTCGCGGCCTGCAGCGGAGAATCGAAGGGGCGGTCGGCAGATGCGCTCATGGGAGATCCAGGGATCGAGCTGCGTATACGGATTGCTTTGCGAATCAGAGAAGTCGATACAGCGGGACGGCCACCACGATTCCGCCGATGAAGAAACAGATGACGGCCACCCACGAGCCCACGGCCAGCTGCAGTGTGCCGCTGATGCCGTGCCCGCTGGTGCAGCCGCCGGCCATCCGCGCGCCATATGCCATTGTGGCTCCTCCCACGAACGCGACGACCGTTCGCAGCAGATGACTGTCGGCCCCGAACCGGATGATCCACATGTCCTGCAGGTAGTAGCCCGTCAGCTCGCCGCCGGTCCAGGCCGCGATGCAGGCGCCGATCACCGCTCCCAGGACGAAAATCATCTCCCAGTCGATCGTCGGCTTCTTCTCCTTGAAGTAGGGAAGCGAACCGATGTGGTCCGGGGCCACGGCGCGGCCGGCCAGCCCGGCCAGATTCGCATACGCGCTGGACGCCCCGACCGGCTTCTTCGAGATCGTCAGCGTCAGCATCGTGAGCACGCCGATCAGCGCCCCCACCACATAAGGCGACCACGCTGCCGGCGGATACGGATACGGGGACGGAAGCTCCTCAATGTCCTGCGCTGCGGCCAGCGCCGGCATCAGCAGCAAGGCCGCGAGCACCAGGACCGTCCGGAGGATCATTGACTTGCTCTGGGGGTTCATTTCTCCACCTCGTAACCGGCCTTCTTCCACGCCTGCCAGCTCCCCGGCACGTTGCGGACATCCTGGAATCCGTGTTGTTCAAGGATGCTGGCCGCGATGCTCGCGCGATATCCGCTGTCGCAGTAGACGGCGACGGTGTCCTTCCTTTTCAGCTTCGACGCGCCATCCAGTCCGTCCCGCATATCGGCGATGAATACATGCTTCGCCCCGGGAATGCGGCCCCCTTCCCATTCATCGGGGGCCCGCACGTCGAGGATCTGCCAATCCTTCAGATGCTCATGCACCTGGTGGACGGTGGCCTGCGGCGTCTTGCGCAGCTCGAACCCCGCGTTGTCCCAGGCCTTCATGCCTCCCACCAGGTAGCCGGCGAACTTCGTGAAACCGGTGTACGCGCACTGCCACACGATCCAGTCGAGATCGGTCTCGTCCTCAACCACCAGCAGCAGCGGCTTCTTCGCATCCAGCATCTGCCCCGCCCAGACCGACAGTTCGGGACGCGGCCCGATGTTGATGGCCCCTTCGATGTGGCCCCCGCCGAAAGCCAGCATTTGCCGCGTGTCGAGCAGCTGGTTGCGCCCGCTCTCGATGGCCTTGCGGAACTCCTCCGCAGGCAGCCCGCGCACGACGGGCGCGTGGCCGAGGATGTCCGGCCCCTTCGAGTTCAGCTTCTTCAGCCGCTTGTAATGATGCGGCTCGGGAGGCGCCCCTTCGTCAACGAAGCGCTTGAACTCTTCGAAGTCCTCGTACTTGAGGAAATCGTTCGAGCGGCGTTCATAGCCGATGCTGCTCATCGGCCGATCGCCGATGTCGGCCCCGCACGCGGACCCAGCCCCGTGGCAGGGGTAGATTAGCACGCCGTCGTCCAGCTTGAGGTAATAATCGCGCAGCGTGTGAAACAGCTGCTCGACCAGTTCGTCCGTCTGGTCATCTCCCAGCAGGTCGGGACGGCCGGCCGAACCGACAAACAGCGAGTCGCCGGTAAAGACGCCCCACGGATCGTCGGGCTTGTCCTTCTCGGCTGCCTCATAAGCGACATGTTCGGGAGTGTGACCCGGAGTATGGCGGACGGTCAGCAGCACCGAGCCGAACTCGAACTGGTCACCGTCCTTGATCTTGTGGACGCCGAAATCGTACTTGGCGTCCCCCTCGCCACTGGCATGCGGCTCGTCCAGTCCCACGCGGTCAACCAGTTCGCGGGATCCGCTCATGAAGTCGGCATGGATGTGCGTCTCGAACACGTGCGTGATGGCCACGCCGTACTCGCGGGCGATGTCGAGGTAGATCTGCACATCCGGCCGCGGATCGATCACCGCCGCCGTCCCGCTGCTGTCGTCCCCAATGATGTACGAAAGCTGCGCAATGCCGGGAGTATTCACCCGCTGAAAGACCAAGGTCATGAGTACCGGCTCCCTATCTCCAGACAGCTGGACCGCCACGCACCCGCCTCGGGCAGGTTCAGTCAGAAGTCAGACTATCCGACTCTGCCGCCGGAGCATCCGGGGGATCTACCGACGCTTCCCCCGGCTTTTTGCTGATTCAACCGCCTGAGTGGTGCCGGGGTTCCTGCGACGGGCGACTTCCCCTACTCACGCCTTTTCGCCGTCGTCCTGATCCCCGAGCACGTCCACCTCCGAGTCCATCCCCGACCCGGCGGGGTGGTTGGGGTCAGACTGCGACGGGCAGCAGTGACGAATACGGGAAGCATGATTCCCAGTCTGCCCCCAGCAGGTGGGGAACCAGTGCGCGATGGAAGCGGGTGCGTGGTCCGACTTGACGCGATCTGCCAGGGGAGCGGATTGAGGTGGGAAGCGATGGCACGGCAGCTCGGCCCCAGCCACTCTGTCCTGGCGTAGTGAGGTTCATCCACAAGCACCTCACGTTGCGACGTCGTCGCACCGACCGCCGCAACTACATCGGAGGCGGTCCAATCAGGATGGCCACATAAGCGATCGGCTGCTCCCCCTCAATCTGCCTTTTTTCTCCGCTGGGAGAATGATACACCGCCGGCTCAACAGTTCGAGTGCCAGGTTCATCCACCAGCATGACTCTTGCCTCAACGGCCCCGGGTGACCAGCCAACGACGCTCACCAGCACATGCCCATTGCTGCGTTCAGGAAGGTCTCCGCCGACGGCGCAAAAGGAAGTCTTGCCAAAACTGCCGCGCCATACTTCATTGTTGACTTCGTCGTCCGCGAGCAGCCCGTCACAAACAGGCACCCAGTTGGTGACAGCGAAATACTCGGACGCACCCAGTTGTTGGAGTTGCTCTGCCACCCAGGCTTCGACGACGGGGCCATCCTGCTTCGGAGTGTGCTCGGTGACCGGCATGATGACTTTGACGAACACCTGATTGAATTGTCGCCGCGCGATCGACTCCGGCGTTGGACCCTGAGCGGGTGGCTCGGCAGCCAGGGCCGTGAGCGTGTGGAGAACCAGCAGCAGGGCGAAGCTGAGACATCTCATGTTGGACCTCACAACGAGTCAGTATCTGGCAGAACCTGCCCTTCGCTTAAAAACCCGCATCGTGAATGCGTTGGCGTCGCTGGCGACATCCTCTGACATGCACGCGGGATATGCTGCCTTGATCGCCTGAATTCTACCCACGCTCGTCCCGCAGGCACAGCAGGGCCTCGGAAACACCCGTCGTTCGCGGGTGACACAGCTTGGAACAAGCTGTGTGCGTAGCACAGGAAACCTGTCTGGTGCGACCATCAGACAATGAGCGTTTGCCTTGGGTTGGACGCCCAGCCGGACGCCAATGCTGTCTCGTCCGGCCGTGCCGCTGCGGGTCCACCTGTCGCAGCGTGTCGCCGGGATGTCCTCCGGGTACGAACATCGCATCCCCTCCCCCCACGCAAGCGCACTTCAACGAACCGGGGCACATCCATTTGCTGACGTTCTCCTGCGACCGGCGGGGTGGCTGGGGTCAGACTGCGACCCGTGGCAGCGTGTAGCCGGGGCATCCCGCAGGTCCACACTACCCGACCAGCGCCGTCGCCTCAGGCCCTACCCTTCCTTCTTCGTGTGTCTCCGCGCCTCTGCGCCTTTGTGTCGGCTTTCTTTCGCCCATGCGCAACTCCCCCGATCGGGTAGGCAGCCAGACCGAACAGGACGATGCGTGATCTCCCACCGGCCAACTTCTCACAAACTTGGCGGCAACTTGTCCCAGCTTCTTACCAACTCAGTCACGGATCCATCCCCCCGCAAGTTGAAAAGCTGCCAAGTTGCCCAGCCTTGCTGCCCCCCGCCGCGCAACTTCCCGCCGGAAGAATCCGCGCACCAGGGCTGCTGGCACTTGCTGAACACCTCGATCAGCCCCCCCTTCCCGCAACCCGCTTCCTTGACATCATTTCCGCCATTCCCGTACGATGCCCCGCTCATTCGGCAACCGGCGATCGCCGTCCGCACCGGACGCGGCGCTGCGGAATAAACCTCTGTTACGACGAGACTTAAGGTCACACTGTCATGGCGGTCCCCAAGAGAAAAAGCTCCAAAACGCGCGGCCGGCGGCGACGCGCCCACGACGCCGTCAAGCGGCTCAAGCTGCAGTTCTGTCCGCAGTGCAATACCGCCAAGCCGTCCCACGTGGTCTGTCCCAACTGCGGCCACTACCAGGGCCGCACCTTCATCGAAACCGAGGAGTGATCCGCCATGCGCATCGCATTGGATGCGATGGGCGGGGACTTCGCTCCGCAGGTCAACATCGACGGAGCGATTAAGGCGGTCCAGGCCCATCCGGAACTGGAGATCGTCCTCGTCGGCGACCGCACCGACCTCGACTCGCGGCTGACCGCATCCGGCTACTCGGGCGAACGCCTCTCCGTCGCCCCCGCCGACGGCTTCATCGGCATGGAGGAGAAGCCGACCGATGCCATGCGCAAAAAGCCCAACTGCTCCATCGCCGTCTGCTGGAAGCTGATGGCTGGCAAGGAGGTCGAAGCAGTCGTCAGCGCCGGCAACACCGGCGGCGTCGTCGCCGCAGGTCTCCGCACGCGGCTGTTTCTCAAGGGAGTCAAGCGCCCCGGCATCGCCGTCGTGCTCCCCACGCTCACGGGACGGGCCGTCCTGCTCGACGTCGGCGCCAATCCCGCCGCCCGGCCGGAACACCTCTTCCAGTACGCCGTGATGGGCACCATCTACGCCCGCGAGCTGCTGGGCGTCTCGTCCCCGCGCGTCGGCCTGATGAACATCGGCAGCGAAGAGGGCAAAGGGACCGACCTCGTTCGCGAGACGCACGACCTGATCGTCGGCAGCCGGCTCCGGCCGCACTACGTCGGCAACGTCGAGGGACGCGACCTCTATCACGGCAACGTGGACGTGATCATCTGCGAGGGCTTCGTCGGCAACGTCGTCCTCAAGGTCAGCGAAGGCATGGCGTCGATGATGTTGCAGGCCATCTCGCGCGATGTGCTGCAGGTTGTGGATACCGATCGCGAAGCCGTCGCCACGGCGTTCCGCAACATCACCCGCGGCTACGAGTACAACGAGTTCGGCGGCGCGCCGCTCCTCGGCGTGGACGGCATCTGCCTGATCTGCCACGGCTCGAGCGACGACCGCTCCATCGCCAACGCCCTCCGCGGCGCCGCCACTCTCCGCGATCACCGCATCAACCCGCAGATCATCGAAGAACTCAGCGCCACTCCCGCCCCCGAGCCCGTGTAGCGGGGAGTCAAAGGCGACCGCTGACCCTCTTCGCCGTTCTCCGCGTAAACCCGCCCGATCCGCGTCATCCGCGGCCCCTTTGCAGGTGATCCATGTCCCGCATCGCCTTCCTCTTCCCCGGCCAGGGCGCCCAGCACGTCGGCATGGGCCGCAAGATCGCCGAGCAGTTCCCCGCCGCCCGCCGCCTGTACGACCAGGCCGCCGACATCCTCGGCTACGACCTCGCCAAACTCTGCTGGGAAGGCCCCGCCGCCGAGCTCGACTCCACTGTCATCTCACAGCCGGCCCTGTTTGTCACCAGCCTCGCCTGCCTCGAAAAGCTCCGTACCGAGCAGCCCGAAACGGCCCTCGCCTGCGAAATGACGGCCGGCCTCAGCCTGGGTGAATACACCGCTCTGGTGTTCGCCGGCGCGATGTCATTCGAGGATGGCCTGCGCGTCGTCCAGCAGCGCGGCCGCGCCATGCAGGACGCCGCCGATGCCACCCCCTCCGGCATGGTCAGCGCCCTGCTCCTCAACGTGGACCAGGTGCAGCAGATCCGGGATGAAGCTGCCAAGGTCGGCACGATCGAGATCGCCAACTACCTCTGCCCCGGCAACATCGTCCTGTCCGGCGAGAACGCCGCCTGCGAAAAGGCGGTCGAACTGATCGAGGCCGCCGGAGGCAAGCCGATCCCGCTCGCCGTCGCCGGGGCGTTCCACACCCGCATCATGGAGCCGGCCGACACGCGCCTCGCCGAGGCCCTCGAACCGGTCGCGCTCGCCGCGCCCGAGATCCCGGTGATCTCCAACGTTGACGCCCAGCCGCACACCGACCCCGCCGAACTTAAAGACATCCTCATCCGGCAGGTGCTCAGCCCGGTCCGCTGGGAGGACTCGATTCGCTCGATGCTCGACCAGGGGATCGACGAGTTCTACGAGATCGGTCCCGGCAAAGTCCTCACCGGCCTGCTCAAGCGCATCAGCCGCAAGACCCCCTGCACGGTCATCAACGACTCGTGACGACAAGGAACTGCGTCTGAATGTAGCTGCGTCACTCCGTGACGCAGAATCCGCGCCGTCGGAAGGAGGGACTCTCTGATGCGCGCTCTATCCGGGTCACGGAGTGACCCGGCTACGTTGTTCTCAGAAGATCATCGAATCCGAATCGCCGTAGCTCACCGAGCAGTCGGGCAGCGCCTTCTGCAGCCGCGCGATCCCCTCGATCGTCACCTCTGTCCGGTTGACGTAGATTTCAGTCAGGTGCTTCGCGGCGAACAACGGTTCCAGACCGGCGTCACTGACCATGGTGCCGTCGAGCGAGAGCGAATACAGCGCCGGCATCGCAGCCAGATGCGTCATCCCTTCGTCGGTCACCGCGGTACCGTCCAGGTTCAGGCTTGCGATCGACGTGGACGCCGCCAGCAACCGTAGCCCCTCGTCGCTGATCGATGTCCCGGCCAGATTGACGGATGACAGAGCCGGCATCGCCGACAACGCCGCCATGTCCGCGTCCGTCACGCCGCTCGATGCGAGCGACAGGTCCACGATCGACTTCGAACCCGCCAGTCCGCTCAGCCCCTCGTCTCCAAACTGGTTGAAGTCCAGACCCAGCATCGAAAGTGCGGGCAGCTTCGCCAGATGATGCAGCCCCGCGCCGCTCAACTGCGTGTGGGAGAGCGTCAGGTTCTGCAGCGTCGGCGTGCCTCCGAGCACCTCGAGCGTGACGTCGCCGATCCCCGTTTCCTGCAGCCACACCGTGTCCAGTTCCCGATGCTGCTCAAGCACCGGCAGCAGCGCCGCTTCGGAGATCTCCGTCCCCCCCAGGTCGAGACTCACGATCCGCGGAAACTCCAGCAGATGCCTCAGCCCGGCATCCGTGATCTCTGCCGAGTTGAGCCATACCGTGCTCGCCTCCCGCAGGTTCACCAGATGCGGCATGATCCGGTCGTCGACGCCTGTGCCGTCCAGGTTGATCTCATACACCGTCTGGAAGCGCTCGACCCGCTCGCCAAAAACTCCGTACACCCACTCCGGGAGGTTCGAGTCGTAGTAGACCGATCCCCCTTCCGCCTGCACCATGCTGATCGCCCGCTGCCGCGGCAGTTGCGGCATCCACATCGCCAGCAGCAGCAGCACGACCGCCAGCATCAGCCCGGCCAGCAGAAACGCCTTCGTGGTAAAGAAGTGAATCAGCGCGGATGCATGACTCGGCTCGGATTCTGCGTCATCCGGCTCGTCGTGCGGGACCGGGCGAGCACGGACCGCATCCGAACTGCCGGCCGTGCGGGAAACGGCCGCCGGACCCGTTGCCGCCGGTGCGTGTCCGGACGCGTCCCCCGGGTCATCGAACCATTCGTCCGCAGGATCGAACTTCGGCAACACGAGAATCAGCACCTTCATCCTGCCGATCGCCCGGTGCCGCGTCCCCGGCCGGATCATGATGCACATCCCGGGCTGCACCGGAATGCGCTCCTCGTTGAGCTGCATCTGCGCATCCGGCCCGCACTCCAGAAAGAAGTACGTCTCCGTCAGCCGCTTGTGGTAATGCAGCTTCGCATCAGCCGAAATCTCGGTGACATGCACCGTCCCCGGAAAATCTGTAACTCCCGTAAATGCCCGCCGCGCCGTCCCGCAGGGACAGGGCACCCCTGCGATCGCCGAGAAGTCAGCAATTTCATACGGAGCACGCATGACTGAGAATCGTTGTCAACTGCGAATGCGGATCTGGTGCGGTTCGACGATCAACATCAGGCGGCCACCTCGAACTCAGCCAGGTGTCTCGCAAAATCCAGACAGGCCGCGATGTCGTCCGAAGTGAGATCCGGAAACTCCGCAATGATCTGGTCCGGAGTCGAGCCGGCAGCGAGATAACCCAGCACCAGGCTCGCCGGAATCCGCGTCCCCTTAATCCGCGTCTTCCCCCGCAGCACGTCTGCCGAACTGACGATTCGCTCTTCCCACTGTACAGGCATCGCAGTCCTCCGTTTCATCCGCCTTTCATCGTATCACAGTTCCCAACCATCGACACCGCGACCAAGCCGGCTCAGCACGCGAATCGTATTCGGCACATCGCCCCCCGCCCCTGCCAGCCGCATCGCCGCCAGATGCCCGCTCAGCAGACACAAGTCATCCCACCTGTCCACGTCGTACCACGGCGGCAGCAGACCCAGCGAGAATCCATGCGCCTCCAACCGCCCGACCACCTGCGACAGCACGCGCGATGAACTCCACTCCACCCCGTCCAGGAGTCCCGGCTCCCAGCGTCGCAGTCCGATCAGGCAGAACCCGCCGTCCGTCGCCGGGCCCAGCACGCAGTCCCGCTCATCGAGCAACTCAAACGCGCGCCGCACCAGTTCCACCGGCAGTGTCGGACTGTCCGTGCCGATAATCACTACGCGCGACTCCGCCGCCAGCCCCTGTTCGACGAACGCGCCCAGTCGCTCCCCGAGCGACCCGTCCGGCTGCGGCCAAAGTTCATACCGTCCGCCGCAAACCTTCCCAAAGGCACTGCGTGCAACTTCGGTCCGCGGCGCATACGCCACACAACGCCTGTCACCCACCGTCGCGAACCGTTCCACCGTGTCCAGCAGAAACGCCCGCGCCACTTCCGCAGCCGCCTCGTTGCCCATCCTTGCAGCCAGCCGCGTCTTGCACTCCCCCGGGACTGGCTGCTTGGCGAAGACTCCCAGCAAATCTCCGCGTCTTTGCGTCTCTGCGAGAGGTTCCATGGAATCGAATCTGGTTGACAGGACTGGCGTTCGACTTGAAACCTACTGGAGACCGCCTTGGTGCACTGATACGATAACAAGACCCCTTCTTGCCGTGCGCCGCCGCGTCCGGCCCACTCATAAGGTGTTTGAATGGCCGCAACGCCCCGGACTGCCGCGCACGCCGTCGGCATCGACCTTGGCACAACCTACTCCTGCATCTCGTATCTCACCCCGCAGGGAGAGCCGGTCACCATCCCCAACGCCGAAGGGGAACTTTCCACGCCGTCGGTCGTCCTCTTTGACGGCGACACCGCCATCGTCGGCACCGAAGCACTCCGCCACGCCGTCTCCCAGCCGGAGCGAGTGATTCAGAACTCCAAGCGCTTCATGGGGGACCGCCAGAAGTTCTGGGTCGTCGACGGCAAGGTCCACCGCCCGCCTGACGTCGCCGCCCTGATTCTCCGCAAGCTGCTCGATGCCGGGGAAGAGCGGCTCGGACCGATCAAGCACGCCGTCATTACGGTCCCCGCGCAGTTCAGCGACCTGCAGCGGCAGGATACCGCTGAGGCCGGCCGCAAGGCGGGGCTCGAGCGGGTCGACATCATCAACGAGCCGGTCGCCGCTGCACTCTGTTACGTCCTCAGCGAAGGCATGTGGTTCGCCGAACTCGCCTCGGACCAGACGGTGATGGTCTTCGACCTCGGCGGCGGCACGTTCGACCTCTCGCTCGTCCGCTACAACAAGAGCGAAGTCAAAGTCGTCGCCAGCGGCGGCGACCTGCAGCTCGGCGGCATCGACTGGAACCGCCGCATTGAGGAGTTCGCCTGCGACGAGTTCATCAAGGAGACCCCGCTCGACCCGCGACTCGATAAGGAGAGCATGCAGGGGCTCGCCATCGAAGTCGAGCAGACCAAGCGCAGCCTGAGCGTGCGTCCCAAGGCCCCGCTCACCGTCCTGCACGCCGGACGCCGCAAGACCTTCTCCATCGACCAGGAGCACTTCGAACTTCTCACCAGCGACCTCGTCAACCGCTGCGAGCAGATCACGCTCAGCCTGCTCAAAGACCGCAAGCTCGGCTGGGCTCACGTCGACACCGTCCTCGTCACCGGCGGCGCCACGCGGATGCCCATGATCCGTAAGATGCTGCAGCGCGTCAGCGGCACCACGCTCAACACCACCCTCTCCCCCGACCAGTCGATCACGCAGGGAGCTGCGTACTATGCCGGCATGCTCCTCAGCGGGCAGAAGTTCGCCAAAACCTATCTCGGCAAAGAAGCCAGTGCCCGGCTGGCGAAGTTCAAGCAGGTCAGCGTCAACGCCCGCGGCCTGGGGATCCTCGTTCGCGACAAGGAGACCGGCCTCCGCGTCCCCCACTACCTGCTGCCGCCGCACACTCCGCTCCCTGTCGAAGTCAAGCAGACCTTCGGCACCGTCGTCCCCAATCAAAGACGAGTGCACCTGCACATCGTCGAGAGCGGCACCAGTCCCGAGCAGCCGTTCGTCAAACTCGGCGCCTGTGTCATTGAGGAACTGCCGGCCGACTTGCCGGTCAGCGCGCCGATCGAAGTCACAATCCGCTACGACGAGCAGGCGCGCGTCCACGTCGCCGGGAAGGACGTCACGAGCGGAGCGAGCGCTCGCGCCGTCATCATCCGCGAGCAGAACATGTCGTACCTGCCGTCGGACCAGGCCCGCGCCGCCGAAGTCCAGCTCGCCTCGCAACGTGCGCCCGCTGCCCCCCCAACCTCGGTGCCGCCGGCACCCCCCGCTCCCTCATCCGCGGCAGACGCCCCAATCGGCCAATCCACATTCCGGCCGGCCGTCACCGCGGCGGGCGCAGCGCGCAAAGCTCCGCAGCGCGCCGCCAAGAAACCGACCGCTTCACGCCCCGCGCGCCCCGTCGCCTCGCTCGATCGCGCCGAGCGCCCGGTCCCCCTCTGCAACCGCTGCGGCGAAGCGCTCGACTCCAAGGGACGCTGCCCCACCTGCGGCGTCGCAGCCCCGGCGAAGAAGCCGGTCCCGTCCCGCAGACCCAAGGCCCCTCCCCCTTCGCCCGACGACATCCTCGATCTCGACCTGCAGACCGCCAAGACGGAGAAAATGCCCATCCCCAAGCGCCCCGCTGCCAGCCCTCCCGGCGGCACAAAGGGGACGGCCGGTTCCGCCGGCGCGCAGCGCGGACCCGTCCGCAAGAAACCCGCTCCCCCCGGCACTCCGAAGTCCGACGAGATCCGCCAGGGCGAGCAGGACTTCTGGACGATCGACTGAGCGAAGACTGACTGCGTGCCAGCCACTCCGCATCGCATCGCGTTCTGCATCACCGACCTCGACGTCGGCGGCGCCGAACGCTGTCTCGTCCAGATCGTCCGCGGGCTCGATCGCACGCAGTGGCAGCCCTACGTCTTCTGCCTCGCTCCTCCCGGTGCGCTCGCCGACGAACTGACGGCCGCCGGGATTCCCGTCACCTGTCTGCACATGCGCGGCATCCGGCACGCTTCGCGCATCCTGTCGCTCGCGTCACACCTCCGGCGCTTCCGCCCCAACCTGCTGCAGACGTTCCTGTTCCACGGCAACCTCGCCGGCCGCCTCGCCGCACGACTGGCCGGTGTCCCCATCGTCGTCTCCGGCATTCGCGTCGCTGAGCGCGAGCACACATGGCACGTCCGACTGGAGCGCTGGACGCGCGGCCTCGTGACACATCAAGTCTGTGTGAGCCGCGCCGTCGCCGACTTTTCGATTCGGGAGCAGCGACTCGCCCCGAACGATGTCAGCGTCATCCCCAACGGCGTCGATGTCGAGCGCTTCGCCGCGGCCCGGCCGCTCGATCTGAAACCTTACGGCGTCCCGCCGGGCGCGCGCGTGATTCTGTCGATTGGCCGCCTCCATCACCAGAAAGGACACGACCTTCTCATCGAGGCCGCCGCTCCCGTCCTGCAGGAGCACGATGACGTCCATGTCGTCATCATCGGCGAAGGACCCGCACGCACAGCGTTGCAGGGCCTGATCGACGCGCGGCAACTGACGTCCCGCATGCATCTGGTGGGCCGGCAGCCAGACGTCGCCCCCTGGCTGAAGTCGGCCGCGCTGTTCGTGCTCGCCTCGCGCTGGGAAGGGATGCCCAACGTCCTCCTCGAGGCGATGGCCGCCGCGTGTCCGGTCATCGCCACCGATGTGGAAGGCGTGCGCGAACTCCTCGCACCGGACGTGTCGGGATGCATCGTCCCGCCCGAAAACGTCGCCGAATTGACTTCAGCGGTGCACCATCTGATGACGGATCCCGTCCGGCGGCACTCACTTGGTCAAGAGGCGCAATGCATTGCCAGTAAGACGCTTACATCAATGGCGGCGGCATCGGAATACGCCCGATTGTACGGCGAATTACTGCGTCCCCCCCCGGACTGAACGCCTGGCAACCCCTTCCGC
Source organism: Planctomycetaceae bacterium (assembly GCA_041940305.1). Lineage (GTDB taxonomy): Bacteria > Planctomycetota > Planctomycetia > Planctomycetales > Planctomycetaceae > JBGTSJ01. The sequence goes on along the minus strand of JBGTSJ010000002.1, from coordinate 55,502 downwards.
AGCGACACCCCGAGGTCGTCAAAAAATTTCCAAACTCCCCAATTCGGCCCCCGGTCTGGACCTGCGCGCAGCGCGGTCCGCGCAGACCCGTCGCGCCCGCTCCGGCGGTCTTGACGATCCACGTGCCGTTGATATTTTTAGGGCCGCGTGGGGAGAAGAAGTGGTGCCATGCGGTGATTCAGGCCCCCACGGAAGTGGTCGCTTCCGCCAGCCTGCCAGTCACCAAAACGGCTCCGTCGACGGCACTCACCGGGACTCATCTGCGGTCGCTCGACGATTGCAGCCGAACCGAACCGGCGTCTGCGGGACGCCCGGCAGCGGTTCAGCCTGCGGAATTCGTACGCTGCGTTCGCTCATGCGCCGGTGGCGGTAGCCCCTTCGGCCGGCTGTGGCCCGCTCTCCACGCCTGATGATGGATTTCATCCGCCGAGACCTTCACGGCACAGGGACGACGTTAAGGACCGAAACAATCGCGTATCCGCTGGCTACCGGGCTCGCGGAACCTCGGCAGGCATGAGGATCTGCCAGCAAGCTGATCGGCCGGTTGACTTCCGGCCGACGGCCATTCGCCTCGCGCAGTGCGGAGAGGATGCCGCACGAGGCGAATGGCCGCAGTTGCTCTCCCGCCGCATCTGCCCGTGCTGCTGCGGGCTGACACATTGGCCCGACTCTCTTCCTGTCGACTGAGGCGATATGCCCGATCCGCTCTGGGGGCAGGTCGATTCCTTTCTCGCTCAGCAGTTGGCGCCCGAGGAGCACGTGCTGGCAAACGTGCTGGCGGCAAACGCCCGTGCCGGGTTGCCGTCGATCGACGTGACGCCGTTGCAGGGGAAGTTGCTGTCGCTGATAGCGCTGGCGACTCGTGCCCGCCGGGTCCTCGAAATCGGCACTCTGGGAGGATACAGCACGATCTGGCTCGCGAGGGCAGTATCGCCCGCAGGACGCGTCGTCACGCTTGAACTGGATCCGGCCCATGCGGCGGTGGCCCGGGCGAACTTCGAACAGGCCGGCGTTGCCGGGAGAATCGAACTGCGCATTGGTCCCGCTGCGGAGACGTTGCCGCAACTCCTGTCCGCGGGCAAGGAGCCGTTCGATCTGATCTTCATCGACGCGGATAAATCCGGCAGTCCCGAGTACTTCCGCTGGGCTCTGCGCCTGGGTCGGATCGGAACCGTCATCATCTGCGACAATGTCGTCCGGGAAGGCCTCATCATTGAGGCCGACTGCGACGATCCCGGCGCCCGGGGGACGAGAACATTGCTGGAAATAGTCGCGGCCGAACCCCGCGTCAGCGCTACGGCGATTCAGACCGTCGGCAGCAAGGGGCACGACGGGTTCCTCATGGCGGTGATCGTCGACAGATGATCCGCGCCGCATCGCTGCGCGGACCTCGACTGACGGATCCACCAAGTCGCAATATCCCGTGACGGACGGACGCCGCTGTCTCCGGCTTAAGCTACCATTGACGACATCGCCGCTTCGGGCCGCAGCGCCCATCCCTCACAGGACGCAGCGCCATGAAAGTCGTCATGATCGGCACCGGCTACGTCGGACTGGTCACGGGAACCTGTCTCAGTGACGTCGGCAACGATGTCACCTGCATCGACGTCAACGCCGACAAGATCGCGGCCCTGCAGCAGGGCCGCGTGCCGATCTATGAGCCGGGCCTGGACGAGATTATCCGCCGCAATACCTCCGCCGGACGCCTCCACTTTACAACCCGCACAGCCAAGGCCGTCCCGGAGGCCGACCTCATCTTTCTCGCCGTCGGCACTCCTCAGCGGGATGATGGCTCCGCCGACCTCTCTTACATCTTTGCCGCCGCCGAGTCGATCGCACCCCTGCTCTCCTTGAATGCGATCGTCGTCGTGAAAAGCACCGTTCCGGTCGGGACCAATCGTGCGATCGCGGAGCGCCTGCAGCGTGGAGCCGGTCGCCCCGTCGAAGTCGCCTCCAACCCCGAGTTTCTCAAGGAGGGGTGCGCCATCGAGGACTTCACCCGTCCCGACCGGATCGTTGTCGGCATCAACTCCGACCGCGCCGGCGACGTCCTGCACGAGCTGTACGTCCCCTTTCTGCAGCAGGATCGCCCGTTCCTGCGCATGAACTGGGAAAGCGCCGAAATGACCAAGTACGTCGCCAACTGCTTCCTGGCGACGAAGATCAGCTTCATTAACGAGATGGCCAACCTCTGCGAACGCGTCGGGGCCGACATCGACGAAGTCCGCCAGGGGATCGGCTACGACCAGCGCATCGGCTTCTCCTTTCTCGCCCCCGGCGCGGGTTACGGAGGCAGTTGCTTCCCCAAGGATGTCCGTGCCGCCGTCAACACGGCCGACCAGCACCACTTCAATCCGCTGCTCCTCAAAACCGTCGACGACGTCAACGAACGCCAGAAGCACGTCCTCGCCGCCAAGGTGCGGCACTCCCTCGGCGACGATCTTCACGGGCGGCGCATCGCTGTCTGGGGACTCGCCTTCAAGCCCCGTACCGACGACATCCGCGAAGCCCCGGCCCTCGTCCTGATCGACGAACTGCTGGCAGCCGGCGCCGAGGTGCACGTCCACGATCCGGAGGCGATGCCCAACGTCCGCCGACAATTGGGCGATCGCATCTCGTATCACGAGAATCCCTACGCCGCACTCGACCACGCCGATGCGCTCGTCCTCTGCACCGAGTGGGCGGAATATCGCGATCCGGATCTCGATCGCATGCGCAGCGCGATGGACGTCACGCTCGTCATCGATGGCCGCAATCTCTGGACCTCCTCGCTGTTCACCGAGGCCGGCTTCGCCTACGAGGGCATCGGCCGCCGCGTGTCCCGATAAACCGGACACATCTCTCCCGTCGGTCACGCAGACCTTTTCGCCTGAACCGGTGCGCGCGGCGTACTCACTTCCACTACTTTCTCTCCCGCGCTCTCGCCGACTTCTATCGTCGCGGCGCTCCAGACTGCTGAACGGCGGACGCTCAATGGTGCAGCGAGATCGACGCGCCATATGCCTCTCGAATACGACGCATCGACCGCTCCCCCAATTCTTATCTGTGCCCATCTGTGCAATCCGTGGTCGCTTTCCACGGTCGCACCCCAGACCAGGTTCACTACTTCGCGGGCCATCTTCCCCGAAAGTACACCCTTGCCGGGTTCAGCAAAGTTGCCTATCCTGCCCGCTGAAGTCACTTTACGACGGCTGGCTGGGGGGCGGATTGACGCGAGTCGCCGCCCACACAACCCGGTGGAATGCATCAATTCGACGCCTCAACCATCGCCCACCCCTACCGAGGTCGGACGAATCGAGGCTGCGGACGGGTCGTGCCGCTCGATCCATTCCTGTCCCAGTTTGATGACGGAGTAAGAGCCGTGGGGCCGGTGCCCATCAGTTTGCGCGCGGGACGCGGGGGCGCAGACGGGTCCGGATCCTCTTCGACGCCACTTCAATCTTCCCCTGAGGAGTCTCCCGTGAATTTCCGATCTGTTGTCGCGCACGCCGCTGCGCTCACGCTGATGCTGATGTCCGCCGCGCGCCCGGTTGCGGCTCAGGAGAACGGCACGCCCCCCACCCGCATCGTCGTTGTGCTCAAGAGTTCCGATGAGATCATCGCCGACCTGGAGCATATGGTTGTCGGCCTCGCCGACCAACAGGATGACTGGGAGAACAACGTCTTCCCCAACATTGACATCTTCCTCATCGGCGTCGACAAGGCGCAGCCGGTCCGCTTCGACCAGCTCATCGCCCCCGAGGGAGGTCAGCGGCAGCAGTTGATGGTCCCCGTCGCCGACCTCAACGACTTCATCAAGGACAACCTCGATCCGATCGGCATCATCGTCAAGCGCGACCGCCGCGACCGCGACCTCTACGAGCTCAGCGACGTCTATGAAGGCTGGATGCGCGTCAAGGCGGACTACGCGCGCTTCACCGTCCAGGAGCATCCCGAGGACGTCCCGGCCGACATGCCGGACCCCTCCGCCACGCACGACGACCTCCTCGCCAAAGGCTACGACGTCGCCGCCCAACTGCAGAACACGAAGACCACACCCGAACAGCGCACCGCCGCGTTTGCCACCTATCGCGACAACACCCTCGCCGGCATCCAGAAGAAGCCCAGCGAGTCCGCTGAAGCATTCGAACTCCGCAAGGCCAACACCGCCCAGACGCTCGAAACGATGGAGCGGCTGTTCGTCCAGTCCAGCGACGTCACGATCGGCTGGATCACCGACGCTTCCAAGAGCGAAGGCCGCGGCGAATTCCTGCTCGTCCCCATCGAAGGGACCGAACTCGAGAAAACCGTCCAGGCCCAGGCCGAGACCTCCAGCTACTTCGCCAACATCGCCACGTCCGACCAGTCGGTCCTCAGCGGCCGTCTCAACGTCACGCTCGATGAGCTGATGACCCGGCAGTCCGCCGACCTGTACAAGCTCGCCCGCCCCGTCGCCGAGCAGCGGATCGACGAAACCGCCGATATCACCGCCGAACAGAAGGCGGCCCGCAAGGAGATCGCCGGCCTGCTGCTCGACATGCTCTCCGCCGGCCTCGACATCGGCAAATGGGACGGCGCACTTGAGGTCACTCCGGCCGACGGCGGCCAGCACACCGCCCTCATCGGCCTCCGCACGGCCGACGGCAGCCCGATGAATAAGATCGTCGAACTGCTCCCCACCGCCGATTCCTCTTACTCGACGGAGCTGAACGTCGAGACCGCCGGCGACGTCGCCATCCACAAGGTGACGGTCACGCAGAACTACCCGAAGGCCCTGCAGCAGTTCTTCGGCGACAGCGGCGAGTTCTACATCGGCGCCGGTCCCGAAGCCGTCTGGATCAGCATCGGCAGCGGCGCCCTCGATGCCATGAAGGCCGGCATCGAAGCCGTCGGCGGCGATGCCCCGGCCGAGGTCAGTCCCACCATCGCCAGCCTGGATTTCCGCCTGCTCCCCGTCCTGCAGGTCATGAACCAGCTCCGCAAGGACGGCGATTTCGACCTGCTGGAGACCCTCAAGAACCGCGGCGTCATCGAAGAGCCGGCCGCATCTGAGGAGAGCGAAGAGGAAGCCGCCCCCGGAGCCGAAACGGCCCAGATGCTCAAGGACTTCGAGTGGCGCGACGCCGCCCTGGAGGCCCTGCAAGGGAGCGATGACCGCCTCCACATCCAGCTCGACCGCGTCGAGAACCGCTTGGAGGGCGACACCACCGCCGCCACCGGTCTCCTCAAGATGATCGGCGAACTGATTGCCAAGTTCGCCCGCGAAAACCTGGGGTAAGCGTATCCCGCTCTTCAGAACGCACGACCAGAAAGCCCACGGGGTGCAACCCGTGGGCTTTCTGCATTCACGCCATCACCCCCGCCGCAGCATCTTCCGGAACTGCGCCAGTGACCGCGTGTTCGCCACGTCCTCCTTCTCCAGCCCCGCCCGCCGCGCCTGGTAGATGCCGTACTCCAGCACGTCAAACCCGTTCGTGCTGTGCGCATCCGTGCTGATCACGATCGGAATGCCCCGCGCCTTCGCCGCGGCCGCCCGCACGTCGTCGAGGTCCAGCCGCGCCGGGTGCGCATTGATCTCCAGCATCACGCCGTGATCGGCCGCCGCCTTGAGCAGCACGTCGAAGTCGATGTCCGCCCCTTCCCGCCGCGTCAGCATCCGCCCGCTCGCATGCCCGATGATGTCCACGTGCGGGTTCGTCACCGCGCAGAGGAGCCGCTTCATGATCTGTTCCCGCGGCTGCTTCAGCCCGTAATGCAGCACCGCGATCACCCAGTCCGCCTCCGCCAGCACGTCGTCCGGCAGATCCAGCACCGCCGTCTCCAGGATGTCGCACTCCACCCCGCGGAGGATCTCAATCCCTTTCACTTCCTTGCGGACCTTGTCGATTTCTTTCCAATGCGCCCGCAGCCGCGCGGCATCCAGCCCGTTCGCCATCGTCACCCGCTTGGAGTGATCGGTGATCGCGATGTACTTCAGCCCCCGCGCCTTCGCCGCTTCCGCCATCTCCCGGATCGACGCCGTCCCGTCGGTCGCCGTCGTGTGCATGTGCAGGTCCCCCTTGATGTCCTGCTTCTCAATCAGCCGAGGCAGCGTGCCCTGCTCCGCCCTTTCAATCTCCCCCCGGTTCTCCCGCAGCTCCGGCGGAATCCACGGCAGCCCCACGGCCCCATACACATCCTCTTCCGTCGCGCCGGCCACCTGCCGCTCTCCCTCATACACGCCGTACTCGTTCAGCTTGTAGCCCCGCTCCTGCGCCCGCCGGCGAATGACGATGTTGTGCTCCTTCGAGCCGGTGAAGTACTGCAGCGCCGCCCCGTACGACGCCGTCGGCACCACCCGCAGATCGAGTTCCATCCCCGACCACAGCTTCACCCGCTGCTTCGTCTCCCCGCGCGAAAGCACCTTCTCCACCAGACGGTGGGCCGCGAGGGCATCCATCGCCTCCGCCGAATCATCGGCCGCCGCGATGACGTCCAGGTCCCCGCACGTCTCCCTCAGCCGCCGGCAGCTCCCCGCCGTCGATGCCAGCTTCACCGACTTCAGCCCGCGCAGGTCCTCGACAATCTGGTCCGCCTCCAGCTTCGCCCCCTGCAGCAGGCACCGCTTCACCGCCGTCTGCACCTGCTCCAGACCGGAAAGGATCGCCTGCTCCGTCTTCTTACCGAAACCCTTGATTCCCGCGATCCGCCCCTGCTCCGCCGCCTCCCGCAGCTGCTGCAGCGATTCGATCTTCAGCTGTTCAAACAGGATCGCCGCCTTCTTCGGACCCAGGTTCGGGATCCGCAGCATCTCCACCACCCCCTGCGGCACCTTCTTCCGCATCTCCTCCAGCTGCGGCAGCCGCCCCGTCTGCACGATCACCACGATCTTCTTCGCCAGGTCGTCCCCGATCCCCGGCAGTTCCTTCAGCGCCCCCTCCCCCTCCGCGGCGATTCCCGCCAGCGATTCGCTCAAGTCCCCGATCGTCCGGGCCGCATTCCGATAGGCCCGCACCCGAAACGGATTCGCCCCGTCGATCTCCAGCAGGTCTGCCAGTTCATCAAACAGCCGGGCAATTTCACCGTTACGCATAGCGAATCCGTTGTTGCGGGGAGGGCTTTACCCGCGAGTCTACAGGCCGCAGCGGGCCTCAGCCATCGGTGAACGGCACGCCGCGCAATACAAAAACGTGCACCCTGATGAGAGTGCACGTTTTGCATTGCAGCTCAGCTGACGGACGGCAATCCGTCAGTGCTGGAACAGGAATTCCTTGGAGTTGAGCACGGCCCAGCCGACGTCCTCCAGCCCGAACCGCCGGCTCTCGCTCGACGCGATATGGTTCAGCGAGGCCTGCAGCTCTTCGCTCGACGGGTTCCGCGCCACGGCAGACTGGTACAGCGCCGTGATGATCTCTTCGTCGCTGTTCCCGGCGGCGATCATCTGGTTAATCCGGCCGGCGTCGTCCCGCAGCTTGTTGTGCACGGTCGGGCCGTTGATCATCTGCAGCGCCTGCGACAGGTTCGACTCGTTCGAACGCTCGCATTCACAGGCCATCTCCCGCTGCGGCTGGCCGAAAATCTTGAGGAAGTAGTGATCTTTCGGCGGCTCCGGCAGATGGGCCGCGGGCGTGCCCACCGGCACGCCCGGGAACGTCTCCGGCACGGCCGTCACCGCGCAGATCGCATCCAGCAGCTGCTCGGCCGTCAGCATCCGCGTCGTCGCGTGCGAGAAGTACAGCTCATCCGCCTCGTTGAGCTCGTTTGTCCGCGAGCTCCGCTGGTAGGTTGCGCTGTTCATGATCGTGCGGATCGCCCACTTGCGGCTGAATCCGTTTTCTGCAAACTGCCGCGTCAGCTCATCCAGCAGCGGCGCGTTGGACGGGGGATTGGAGTCCCGGAAATCATCAACCGGATCGACGATTCCCCGACCCATCAGATGTCCCCAGATGCGGTTGACGACCGACTTCGCAAAGAACGGGTTGTCGGTCGCCGTCAGCCATTCCGCGAAGACTTCGCGGCGGTCTTCTCCGGCCGGGACTTCGACGTCCCCTTTCAGCAGCAGGTGCACCGGCATGGTCCGGCCGGTCCGCGGCTGCGTGACGTCGCCCGAGTCCTGCACAAAGATCACCTCATCGTTCGGCGTCGGCCCGTTCTTGCGGCCGATCCGTGCGAACGCCGCAGAGATGCCGTAGTAATTGTCCTGCGACCACCGCTCGAACGGATGGTTGTGGCACTTCGCGCACTGGATGCGGATGCCCAGGAACAGTTGGGCCGTCGTCTCGGTGGCGTCGGTCGGCTCGCGGCTGGCCCGCCAGTAGTTCGCCGGCGGATTCTCGTAGACGCTCCCGGTCGCCGTGAGAAGCTCGCGGGCGAACTCGTCCATCGGCTGATCGTGCAGCACGCCCTCGTAGATCCAGCGGTTGAACTTCGCCACGCCGGTCGGGTTCAGCTTGCCGCTGTTGACCCGCAGCACGTCCGCCCACTTGAGCGCCCAGAATGCCGCGTGATCGTCGCTGGCGAGCAGTTCATCGACCAGCCGGGACCGCTTGTCCGGGCTGAGATCGTTGAGGAACGCCTGCGTTTCGGCGATCGTCGGCAGCCGGCCGGCGATATCGAGCGTCGCGCGGCGGAGGAACTCATCGTCGCTGCACAATTCGGACGGCGGGATCTGCAGTTGCTGCAGCTTGACGTCCACCAGCTCGTCAATGAAGTTGTGCTGCGGCGGATTCGTCCAGGCGAAGCCGGGCACTTCCTCGAGGAACGTCATGTAGCTGGTGTCCATCTTGTCGAGGAACCGCGCCAGGATCGCCGCCTCGCCGCGCCCGGCCTTCTCGACGAGCCCGTCCTCATCGACGGTTGCGACCGTTTCGGCGGACGAGCTGAACACGGTCAGCGGAGTGAGATCGCGCACGCTGCCGTCGCTGAAGTAGCCGTTGACAATCAGTTGCTGCCGCGTGCCGGTCTCATGGAACACGCGGGTCTTCGGCAGCACTTCGATGCGGTCGAGCGTCGCGTGCCCTTCCGGGTCGATCTGCATCCCTTCGGCGATCCACTGCCGGAGCGCGACGTGGACCGGGTCCCCTTTCATCACCCGCCGTCCGCCGCCGTGCGCCACCTCCATCAGCGGCTTCTTCAGCAGCAGGCTCTCATCGGGGTTAAACACATTGGTGCGGCGGCCGTAGAACTCGGTGCGGAGCGTGAGCACGTCCAGCGGCGGATCGTATCCGCGGAGCGACAGGCGAAAGCCCCCCTTCCCCGACGGAGAACCGTGGCAGGCCCCCATGTTGCAGCCGGCCTTGGTGAGCGCGGCGAGCGTCTCCGTCTCGAAGCTGATCGGAGACGGCGTCTCGATCGTCGAGACCGTGACGGCAGCCGTCGCCGACATTTCACCGAAGCGAGCGGTAATGGTGGCCGTCCCGTTGCCGACCGGCTTCGCCACGCTGTTCTCAACGATCACGACGTTCGGATCCGAAGACTCGTACTCGGCCTCGGCCGTCACATCGCGGATGTCCTTCGAGCCCAGCCGCGCGGTGAGCACCAGCTGCTGCTGAGCGCGGGCGGAGTTCAGCTGAATTGTAGCGGGCTGCAACTCCAGCGGAGGAGCGGCTTCCTGGGCCACTGCGAACGATCCCGAAATCAGGACCACCATGGCCGCACGGGCCGCCGCCGTCAAAGCCTGATGCATGTTTTGCTTGCTCACGATCGCGTCCCTTCCTGTACCCAGGCCGAACTGCTCGCTCCAGCGAGTTTCCAAGTCGGAACCGCGCTGAATACTGCGATGCCTGATAAAACCTACTCCACTGTGATCGCCGGCGCGGTCGCCGTCGCCGTGAACTTGGCGTTCGCCGGCGCGACGGCATTGACCACGATCCCGGCCGCTTCGCCCGCCGCCGCATCGGCGGCCGCCGTCAACGTCACTTCGACTTCACTTTGATCCGCAGGGATCACGGCTTCTGCCGCTGTGACCCCCGCCGGCAGCTTGTCCAGCGTGATCTTGACTTCACCGGCGAACGCCGGATTGCGGGCCACGGCCACTTTCAGCTTCAGCTCGCCGCCGCGGACCAGTTTCGGGTCGGACACGGACGGCGTGATCGTAAACGGAGCCTCAAGCCGCAGTCCGATGCCCGGCGTCGAGACCACCGTATTGACGTTGTCCTTCGCGTGCGTCCCGCTGAGGACCACCGTGAATGGTCCGAGCGGAGCATTCTCGTTTGCAGTGAATGCAATCTCGACCTCGTTCTGTCCCGCATCAATCGGCTTCACCTCAGCGGCGACGTTCGGCGGCAGTCCGTTCTGAGCCGGATTCACAGCCAGCGCGATCGCCGCGTCCCGTCCCTCGCCTCGCTCGGCAATCACCTTGACGGTCGCCCGCAATTCCTTGCCGAACACGATCTCGGCCGGTTCCACCCGCAGCGAGAGGGCCTGGGACGGCGTCGTCGCCAGCGCCACCGAATCCCGCAATTCGCCGGGCACGACGACCGTGTTGCTCCACTGGGCCCGCAACGCGTCGGTGACCGCCGCGACATCGCGCACATCCGCGTCGCCGACTTTGGCGGTTCCCACTACGGTCACCGGCAGCAGCGTGTTGACCGCGGCGTCCGCCGCAGCCTGGACGGTGAGCACAGCCAGCGTCATGCCGGGGCCGATCCGCGTCGGCAGCGACGTCAATCCCTCGGGCAGTCCGGCGACTTCCAGATTGATTTCCCCGGTGTACTCCCGTCGCACGGCATTCACCGTGATGGTCGCGATTCCGCCCGCCGGCACGTTGAGCACGTCCGCCGTCGCCGCCAATGTGAACCCCGGCTGATACGGCGCCACTTTCACGCGGTATGCGAACTCCGGCCCGCCGCGGTGATTTAAATCGTGCACTGCGAGTGTGTAGCGACCATCCGCCGGGAACGTGTAATTGATGACCCCCTCGGCGGTCCCGGTGTCATCAACGGCCGCGACCTGGCTGCCGGCGGGATCATACAGCCTGAGCATGAGGTCGGTCGGCGCTCCCGCCAGCCGCGTCACGCCGGTGAACTCGAAACGCTGTCCCTGCTTCGCGTCAAACGCAAAACGGTCGATATCGCCCGCCTGTTCAAACCGCCCGTTGAGCGACGCCCCCAGCGTCACGCTGTTCGCCTGGTCCCCCTCATTCGGTTCCTGCTCAACGAATTCCTCTCCCGAACTCACGGCCACGGATGCAAAGGCGCTCGATGCTCCGCCCGGACGCTTCGTGCTCACGTTGAGCCACTCGGCTGTCGAATCCGCCGGAACAGCCAGCGTCACCGGTGCGACGTCCTCCACGCTGCTGCCGGCAAACACAACCTGAGGCGACGTCCCGCGCTGCACGGCCATCGGCACCGCCACGTTCACGCACGGAAAATCGCCGATCCGCAGGCGGTACGTATGATTCCCGCCGCCCGCGTACTGGATGTCCCGAATCTCCAGCACGTAAGTGCCGGCTTCCTCGAACGTGTACGCGAACTGCGAATCCGAACTCAGCCCTTCAACGTCATCGTTGTAGAACAGTTCGCGTCCGTCCGCACGATAGAGGTACAGGCTCGAATCCAGCGGCGACCCGAGTCGACGCGCCAGCACTTCAAACGACACCCTCTGCCCGGCCGCCACGTCGAACTTGAAGTAGTCCCGCGACAGGTTGTCTACCTGTCCGTCGATCGCACAGGGGAGAGCGATTGCCTGGGCGGTCTCCGGTGAATTATTGCCACCCGCCTCCACGATGCTCGGCAGGTCGTCCACGACAAACGCCTTCAGGCTGCTCACGCCGCCGGGCGTCGTGACCCGCACGCCGTGGATGCCGAGCGAGCCTTCGGCCGGAGCCGTGACCCGGAACACAACGCTGCCGGCGTTGCTGCCGTTGTCCGCCACATCAGGCGCGAGGGGGGCGCGGTCACCGAACGACGTCCATAATTCCGTGGCTCCGGCGAGATTGCCGCCAGTGACCGTCACATCCACCGTCTGCCCTGGTCCGACCGCCTGCGGCGATAGGCGCGAGATGCTCGGAGCCTGCGCAAAGCTCAGTTGAGTCGCACACAGGGCGCCGAGGAAAACAATCGGGAGAACGACGAGTCTCGGCATTGCGCCGAAGAGGGTGCGTGACACAATCGGCATGATCGCAGGTGGGTCGAGCCGTTCTGGCGGGTGGCGGGGAGCCGTGGGGCGGGACGCATCAAGAACGCTTCATGTCAGCATCATAAGGGAATGCGGGGGCAAAGTTCAAAGCAATTCGATGTGTTGCCCAACGAGCGGCGGGGTTTGTCCCCGCCGCCGCGAACTGGCACTCATGACCCCCAACCGAAACAATGCCATTGATCCGTCTCCCTGGAGTTCCATCATGGCGATCGAAGACAAACTCGCATCCCTTGGCTTGCAGCTGCACGCGGCACCCGCACCCGTCGCCGCATACCTGCCCTGCGTGCGCACCGGCAATCTCGTCCTCGTCAGCGGACAGCTTCCACTGACCGCCGGTCAACTGATTGCCGCCGGTCCCGTTCCCTCGAAAGTGAGCGTCGAACAGGCGCGCGAGGCAGCCGCTCAATGCGTGCTCAACGGTCTGTCCATTCTCAAGGCCGAACTCGGAGGCGACCTGTCTAAGCTGAAACGCGTGGTTCGCTTGGGCGCATTCGTCCAGTCCGATGACGGATTCAAGGACCAGCCGCTCGTCGCCAACGGAGCGTCTGAACTGTTTGAGAAACTGCTCGGAGAATCCGGCCGCCACGCCCGCGCCGCAGTCGGCGTCAATGCGCTCCCGCTCAACGCCAGCGTCGAGATCGAGTTTCTGTTCGAGGTCGAGTGAAGGTCCACGAGCCGCGACCGGCAGGGAGCGGATTCGAGAACGCGGACCGCTTCCTGCCGGGCGCGGCTCGTTGAACCACATTCCAGCTGGCTGCCGATCCGCTCCCGCTCTCCGTCAACCTGAGCAGGTCTCGTGTTCCACGTCGTGCTGCACCAACCGGACATCCCCCAGAACACCGGGAACATCGGCCGCAGCTGCGTCGCCGTCGGTGCGAAACTCTGGCTCGTGCGTCCGCTCGGTTTCCGCCTCGACAGCCGCTACCTCAAGCGCGCCGGCATGGATTACTGGGAGCACCTCGACTGGCAGGTGGTCGACAGCTGGGCCGAGCTGCTCAGTCATCTTGATGAACGCCGCATGTGGCTGTTCAGCCGCTACGCCGCAAGGCTCATGTGGGAGGCGAACTTTGAGCCGCACGACGTCTTCGTCTTCGGCAGTGAAACGCGAGGCCTGCCGGAATCGCTCCGAGCCCAGCATGCGCACCGCTGCCTCAAACTCCCCATGCGTGACGAAGTCCGCAGTCTCAACCTCGCCAGCACCGTCAACACGGTCCTCTACGAAGGAGTTCGCCAACTCGGCGGACTCCCCTGATCCGCCCGGGGCGATCCTGGCGTACCTTCTGTCGAAACCGAAGCAGCGGCCTGCGCGCCGAGATACGCTCTCCGCGGCGGCACCCCTCGAAACCGCCCCGCCAGCAGGCCCGTTGCCGCGCTGAGGTCGATGTCGGCGAACAGGAGCCCTTCGACACCATACGGCTGAAAGCAGAGGAGCGTGCCGTCGGGACGCACTATGGCCGACGTCGTCGGTGAGCCAGGACACGCGCAATTCACGGTGGCGAAGTAGCACGTGTTCTCAGCGGCGCGGCAGAGCGCCGACTTCTCATGAAACGTATTCGCCGGATCAGCGTATGCCGTCGGGCGGAACGCACCGGGCTCGGCCTCGTGATAGTGCGGGTGAAATACGATTTGGGCGCCGTGCTGAGCCGCCCAGCGGACGGTCTCCGGATAGCGGAAGCCCTCGTGGCAGATCGCGATCCCGAACGTGAGCGGACCCGCGTGGAACACGCGGCGCGTATCGCCGGGCGCATAGACATCGTCCTCCGACGGGTCAAGCTGGACCTTATCCTGAAAACCGGCAATCGAGCCGTCCGCAAGAATGACCAGTGCGGAGATGCGGAGCCCGCCGTCGACGACACGTTCGGTTCCCAGAACCACCGAGATGCTGGATTGTGCCGCAGTGGCGGCGATGTCGGACCACGCACGCGTCAGGAACACAGAATCCGGTGGAGGGACGGACTTGCCGATGCGGTAGCCCGGCACAAAGCATTCAGGAAAGGCGACGATCCGGGCGCCACGGGCCGCGGCGTCGCGCACTCCCCGCATCGCGAGCGCCACGGACTCCTCCGGTGTCGACGGGAACCGGAGATTGGCAAGCGCGATTCGAATCAGTTGCACTGCAGGCGCCTCCCCGGGAATGAGCAGTTCAGAACGTCGGCAGAGTGCGCGTCCTCGAAACCGTCTGCCGTTCGAGGAATGCGGTCGCCTCGCTCGGGATGGTGAATTCGATCCAATCCAGTTGAGGATACTCGGAACCGCTCCGGAGTGCGGCATAGCGAATACGATTGGAGGCGAACGTCTTCCAGGACCACGCCACGATCGAATCGCGCGAGAACAACGCGCGCCGCAGCGACTCGCGGTTGCCATGCCACAGCTGCTCCCGCAGCACGGCCCGCTTCAGCGTTCGCCGCAGTACGCGCGAGCACACCACGTAGCGGCTGAAGTTCAACCAGACGACATGCGTCGCGCGAGGCCACAGCACGTCGCGGATCTTGCTGTAATTGCCGTCGGCGATCCAGCGCTCTTTCTCCGCCGCGCGGCGGACGGCGTCCGCGAACTCCGCATCCGGCCGCTCCGACCAGTTCTCGCCCCAATGCAGAGCGTCCAGTTCGATATGCGGGGAATCCGTCGCAGATGCCAACTGACGGGCAAACGTCGATTTCCCGCAGCCGCTCGTACCCACCACCACAAACCGCATGGCCTTGCGTGTCCTGGATACTGCTGCCTGACCGGTTGCAGGAATGCGTCCTGCTGTCACCGCTGACCTGTCGCCTGCCGAGCAGCCTGAAAGTCAACACCGGATGATCGCGCACGATGTTCGGCGGGACAAGTGCGGAGCCTCGAAACACATCGATCCAGTCGATTGCTTCAGACCCTCGACTCACCGCGGCGGTTCACGTTCATGGACAGCAATTCTAGGCCCGGCTTGACTTCGCCTTCCTGTCCGGATGCACTGACGCTCGCTTCGGTACGTCCTGCTCTAGAGATCGCTTGGTAACGCCGCGAACATGAAACCAGCCCATATCGTGAGCGCTGCCGCCGTCGCGCACACGGTCCTCATGGTCCTGCTGGTCCTCAGGGTGTTGCTCCGTCCGCACAGGGAGCCCGCATCACGGATTGCGTGGGTGGCCGTTATTGCCGCGGTGCCGGCCGTCGGAATGCTCGCGTACATCCTCTTCGGCGAGGTGAACATCGGTCGGCGGCGGGTAGCGCGTCACCGGCAGGTGCTGCAGAAGATGCCGCCGTTAGCCTCCGTCGCCGCCGCGGCCGATCAGGAGTTTCATCTCGTGCCCCGCATCCCGGCGGAATACGAGCACCTGTTCCGCGTCGGGCATTCCATCAGCGGATGGCCGGCCCTCGGCGGCAACAGCGCGTATCTCCTGGCGGATTCGAACGCCGCGATCGACGCGATGATCGCCGACATTGATGCCGCGCAACAGCACGTCCACGTGTTGTTCTACATCTGGCTTCCCGACCACAACGGCGGACGGATGGCGGAGGCGCTTCAACGGGCCGCACGGCGGGGTGTGAAATGTCGTGCGATGGTCGACGATCTCGGATCGCGCGGCTTCCGGCGTTCGCCCTACTGGGTCGCCTTGAGCGCGGCGGGAGTTCAGACGGCGTCCGCGCTGCCGATCGGCAATCCGCTGCTGAGGCCGCTCCGTGGTCGCATCGATCTGCGGAACCACCGCAAGATCGTGGTCATCGACGGACACGTCACCTACTGCGGCAGCCAGAACTGCTCGGATCCTGAGTTTCGCGTCAAGGCGAAGTATGCCCCCTGGGTCGACGCCGTCATCCGCTTCGAAGGGCCGGTCGCCCGGCAGAACCAGCATCTCTTTGCAGGCGACTGGATGACATTCGCCGACGACGACTTGACGGACCTGTTCCGCCCGCCGATCGATGCCCCGCATTCCGGATTCGCGGCTCAGGTCATCGGGACGGGGCCGACGACGCGCAATTCCGCCATGCCGGAACTGTTCGAGTCCCTGATCTATTCCGCTCGCCAGGAACTGGTCATCACGACCCCCTACTACGTGCCGGACGAATCAATGCAGGGCGCGCTCTGTGCAGCGGGTTATCGCGGAGTGGAAACGACCATGATCTTCCCGGCCCGCAACGACTCTTGGGTCGTCGCGGCCGCCAGCCGCAGCTATTACGCCGACCTGCTGAACTCGGGGGTGCGGATTTTCGAGTACGTGGGGGGCCTGCTGCACACCAAGTCGGTGACGCTCGACGGGCAGGTCACGCTGATCGGCTCCGCGAACATGGACCGCCGCAGCTTCGACCTGAACTACGAGAACAACATCCTGCTGTATGACACCGCTTTAACGGCGGACGTCAGGGAGAGGCAGCAGTCGTATCTGGACCAGTCGCGGGAGGTCACTCGGGAAAAAGTGGCCTCGTGGCCCATGTCGCGGCGACTCTGGAACAATACGCTGGCCACACTGGGGCCTGTTCTATGACGGTCTGCTCCGCTCGACTCTGAGCGCTCGGGACGAACTGCGATGACCGACTTCACTGCGATGATGCTGCCGGCTGATCCGACGGTGGTGGCCCCGGATGGCTCGGATGTCCGCGTGCTGCTGGCGACGAACCGCGGGAGCATGGCGCACTTTCAGCTCGCTCCGGGACGGATCGCGCGGGCCATCGTGCACCGCACGGTGGACGAGATCTGGTACGTCGTCGACGGCCGCGGAGAAATGTGGCGCAGGCAGGGAGACCGCGAGGAAACGGTGATCCTGAGCGAGGGGCTCTGTCTGACGATCCCGGCCGGCACGCACTTTCAGTTTCGCGCAGACGAGCACGCGCCGCTGTCCGCGATTGCGATCACAATGCCGCCGTGGCCAGGAGCGGATGAGGCGCAATTCATCCAGGGGCCGTGGGCGGACTCGCCAGTCGTAAAGTAGCCGTGAGGCTTAGGAAGGTGGCGACTCGTCTGAGCTGATCGGTCGCACGTTCAGTCGCGAGATTCGTCCATCGTCCACAACAAAATCCAGTTCGTGGTTTGGGCCGTTTGCTTGCGAGAACGTTCCAGCGGACAGTCAAACGGACTCGATTCTCCCATTCGGCGGCTCCCACGATCTCGACTTCGGCACCCGGGAGCAGGATCTCGCGGCACCAGTTTTGGATGGCAGCGTAGCCGTTCAGTTGCACACCACAGTGGTCAACGACTGCTGCGGCTGCAAATCGGGATGCAAGAGCAACCAGATCACGCTCGTTGAGGGCGCTGAAAAACAGAATGACAGAGGGGAGCGGTGACTCCGCGGGCTCCTGAATCAGGTGGGCGAACCGCCTTTGCAGGTCGTAAAAGCGCTCCGGACCAGGCCACGGACGCAGTGACAGTCCATCTCGCAGGAAGCCGAGAATCTCGGGCTCGGACTCTCCGATCGCGTACCCCTGCCAATAGTGCCGTTCGCAGGTCGGTTTCCATTCAGTGTCGGTGAAGGCTGTCAGGGTCTCGGTCGGATCCTCTGTCAGTGGCTGCATGGCGGTGAACCCGCGAAGTGCGCCAAAGCACAGAAAGTCATGCAGCGACTCCCCGACGATGACGGAAGGACTGGGCAGACCCGGCACGGTGAGGATGACGGGAGATGCGTTGGTGACCATTCCGTCCTGATGCAGAAAGCTGAAGTGAGTTCCATCGACGCCGGTCGACGCGAATGAGGTCGCATTCAGCGGAGTGTTGTGATATCGGGTCTGTCCGGGAGGCTCTTGCAGGGCCAGTCCGAGGCAGGCGAATCCTGTATCGAAGCTGCGTGGGAAGCGAATTGCCGCATCGTGGTGAAGTTGATGCAAGCGGTCGAGAAGCGGGTGATCAATCTGGATTGGAGATGTCGGCATCGCGGCAGGCTCCAACAGAATTCCTCGCTAACTCGACAATCCCGAAAGGGCGTACCACTTGCGTTCCAGGAGCACATCATCGGAAACGATTACAATCTCGCCACCTTCCGTACCGGCGTCGTAAAAGTCGCCCCACAGCTTCACGACGATCGCCCATGTCTCGAGATCCCCCCGCAGCAGACCCTGTAGGCGGTCCACAAATTCCGTCGTCAAATGATCGTTGATGACACTGACGTAGCACTCGTAATTCGGCCCATACCAGTCCCAATTCTGGTATGTGACGTACTGGGCGTCATCACCAAATTGCTCGATCGCAGCAGCCTGAATCTTCGAATGGAGAGCCTCGTTCAGCCGACCATAATTGTTTAGATGCGAATCAGTCAGCGTCTGCTCGAACGATGGACGATTGATGCCGGGATGGCGTTGCTCCATCACGCTTTCCCGGGCTTCGTCAAAGGAGTCAAAGTCGTCGCAGATCGTCATGATTCCCTCACAGATCTCCCCGGTGATCCTTCTTCTTCGGCGTCAGGATTGCGGCCAGTGCTCCTGCATCTTTCGCCGCAAATACGCGACGCTCCGCTCCAGCTGGTCAAACCCGTCCACCCCGTCTTCGATGCTGATCCAGCCGTCGAAGCCGACACTCTTGAGTTCTGAGAAGATCGCGTCGTAGTCGTTCATGCCTTTGCCGATCTCGCCGTGGCGGAGGCGTTTGGCGTAGCCGACGCTGTCTTCCTCTTTGCGGAGATCGTCGATCGTGCCGTCGGCGAGATAGCGGTCGCTGGCGTGCATGGTGACGACGCGATGCTTGACGCGGCGGAGCAGTTCGAGCGGGTCTTCGCCGGCGAGGATGGTATTGCTGGGATCGTAGTTGACGCCGAAGCCGGGCGTCTTGATGGCCTCCACCAGGTCGCAGAAGACATCCGTGAACTGGGCGAACTCGGGGAACTGCCAGTAGTTGTCCTTGTAGTGGTTCTCGAGAATGAGCGTGACGCCGGCCGCCTGGGCGTGGGGAATGCAGGCCTCGATGCACTCCGCCGCATATCGAATCCCGTTCTCGCGCGACACTTCCGGACGTCGCTGGCCGGAGAGGACGCGACAGTACTGGCCGCCGAGCGCGGCTGTCATGTCGATCCAGCCTTTTTCCAGGTCAATCTGCTGCTGCCGGAAGGCGGGATCGGGATGCGTGAAGTCCGGGGAGGCGCACAGCATTGGGATGGCGAGGTTGTGGTCGGCGGCGATCTGTCGGGCCTCCGGCCAGCGGGTGGGATCCTTGAGATCAAGGATGCCGGTGTACATCTCGAGGCCGTCGACATCGAGCGTGGCGGCTTTCTCGATCCACTGGCGGAGAGTCATCGTGCCATGGACGCAGAGGTCGTCCATGTAGGCCTTCGGGAAGACAGCGAGCTTCGGCATGGGGGGGCTTTGT
>JBGTSJ010000002.1:0-36129 GCA_041940305.1 Planctomycetaceae bacterium | reverse complement strand
CCCCCCCCGGCCCCCCCCCCCCCCCGCCCCCCGCGGATGACTCGGATCGGGCGGGTTCACGCGGGTAACAAGGGGAAGGGAACGCCAATTACCGCCAATGGACACTGATAAAGGCGGGCATTAGTGGAGATTAGCGGTGATTAGTGTTCCTGAATTCGCTCGCACTTCGCCTTCGGCTCGCCGTTCCACACTTTGATCTGCGTAGATCGGCCCGATCCGCGTCATCTGCGGCCCCTCTTTCAGCGCGGCGTCAATACGGCCTTGGCGATCTTGCCGGAGTGCATCTGTTCGAAGGCTTCGTGCCAGTCCTGCAGGGGCCACGTGCCGCCGATGACGGGTTCGACGTCGAGCAATCCTGTGTCGAGGAGGCGGAGGACGCGCTCCCAGACGGGCCAGTTGTGGCTGAAGCTCCCTTGCAGACGGACGTTCTTCTGGACGAGCGGATCAAGCGAGAAGCCGACGGGGTCGCGGCCCCAGCCGACTTTGCTAATCCAGCCGGCGGGGCGAACGACTTCCATCGCCGTCTTGAGCGTCGCCGACACGCCGGCCGCATCAATGACGCCGTCGGCTCCGAGGCCGTCCGCCGCGAAAGCCCACTCGCGGCAGTCGCCGATGATAACTTCGCAGCCGTACTTCCTCGCGATGGGGAACCGGTCGGCGTCCCGCTCCAGTCCGACGACGCCGACAATCGCCCCTTGCAGCCGTGCCATAGCGGCGCAGAGGAGGCCGATGGGACCGGGCCCGAGCACGAGGATGCGGTCTCCGGGTTTGATCTGGCCGTTATTGACGACGGCGTTGTAGGCGACCGAGCAGGGTTCGGTGAGACAGGCCTTCTCGAAGGGAAGGCGATCGGGGACGCGATGCAGGCAGCGGGCGGGGACGCGGACGTACTCGGTCATCGCTCCGTCCACTCCGTAGCCGAAGCCCTTGCGGGTGGGGTCCAGATTGTAGAGCCCCTGTCGCGACATGGGGTTGTACGGATCAATGACCGCGGCTGTTTCACTGACGACGCGGTCCCCTTCTTGCCAGCCGGTCGCGCGTTCACCCGTCTGGGCGATGACGCCGCCGAACTCATGGCCGAGGATGACCGGATAATTCACCGGCCAGCTGTGGTCGGCCGTCCATTGATGCAGGTCACTGCCGCAGACCCCGACGGCCTCGACCTTGAGGAGGACGTCCTCGGGACCGATGCTGGGGCGTGCGACTTCACGGAGCTCAACAGCTCCGCGCTGGTTGGCAAAATTGACGACGGCGGGTTGGTTCATGGAGTGGGTGATCGGTTGTCGGAGTTTACAGGAGCCGCGACCGGCAGGGAGCGGGTGCCGTCGACGAGTACGTTGAATCTCGCGCCGCAATCAACGACGGAGATTGATCTGCCAGACGTTCAAGACGATCACCGTGCGACTCGTATCGTCGATGTAGAAGCGTACGCCCAGCGGCGGACTGAAAACAATGCGGATGCCTTCGTCACGAGATTCGCCGGTCTTGAGTGGATCACGCTCGAGCTTCTCGTCGATCAGCGATGCCGCTTCGGTGATTTGGGACCGGAAGCGGCTCTTTAGCCAGATCTGAGTGAGTTCCTGCTCCGCCCCGGGTCTCCAGACCACGCGGTAGTTCATGCGGCAGGATCCTTCAGATCCTTGAGGATCTCCTCCAGCGAACGCCCGCCCGGCTCGTTGATCCGCCGTTGCAACTCTTCGCGGCTAATGGGCGGAATCATGTTCTCGTCATAGGGGGGCGGAAGAACTCGCTGAAAGAAGCCAATGCGGTGGCCATTCTCGTCAACGAGTTCAACTGTTCCTTCGGCCGCCCTGAGGCGCTCGCGCGTGGCGGCGTCGATTTTGACCTGGACCATGACTTCGCTCCGTGGACCGTGATGCATCCGCATTATAACGGAACGCAGGCCACTTGCATGAATCCAAAACTGAACTGCGCGAACATTGACCATGCACCATCTTCGCCGAGAGCTATCCGGGCAACGGCAACTGAAACCGGCCGGCGACGACTCCCGGGACCGTGACGTCCTCGTCCAGTTCCTCCCAGTGGAGGGCGAAGCCGTTGAGTTCGATCTGCACCCGACAGAGTTGGTCCTCGGTCGCCTGGTTAAGGATGCGAAACCGATCCGCCGGGAATCCGAAGATGCGGCCGTCCGTCAATTCCAGATAGATCGTCCGCCCTTCCGACCACGCCCGGACGGCCGCGGGTTGGTCCTCGGCTGGGTATACGTCCAACCGCAGGTCTATATGAAGTCCCGCAAGATCGCGCATCAATGAATGTGGCAGAATCTCGTCCCAGTTCCCGGCGGCGAATACGCTGCAGAACAGCTCGACCGCTCCGCCTTCCTGCGCCATGCGATGGAAGAACGATCCGTGGGATCGCAGATCTTCAATCAGAGTCTCAAGGACGCGGCACAGCTCGGCGGCCTCCTGTACATCGAACTCATGCCTCCAGCACGAGAACTGTTACTCCCCGGTCAATGGCTCGCCTTTCGGAGTGGTGCGAGGCGCGCCGGCGCGGGTCGTTCGCTTGGGAAGCAGGCCAATCGAATGCGTGATTTCGACTGGATCGATGTTGGGATGCTCGATGAACAACGTGACTTTGAACGATCGTGCAACGTGCTCCATCGTCATGAGGGCCGCCTCGCAGGACACCGACAACTGACAACCGATCACCGACCACCGACCACCACATCCCCAAACGCATGCACCTGTTCGCAGATCA
Organism: Planctomycetaceae bacterium; assembly: GCA_041940305.1. GTDB lineage: Bacteria > Planctomycetota > Planctomycetia > Planctomycetales > Planctomycetaceae > JBGTSJ01. The sequence continues at coordinate 33,408 of JBGTSJ010000002.1, read as the reverse complement.
TCCGCAGTGACGCTTCCAGGTTGCCGTCGGCGGTGCGGAACGAGTCGGCGTCGATGGTGAGGGGGGCGCCGAGGACGACGAGGGGGGCTCCATACTTTGGCGTCGAGATCGCCTGTTCGATGCTGAGGCCGCCGACGGCCTGCACCGGAATGTTGACCGCCTTTACTACCGCTTCCAGCTGGTCAAGGGGACTGGGCATGCGGCGGCCGCTGGCGGCGATGCCGCGGCGCTCGTCGTAGCCGATGTGGTGCACGATGTAGTCGCAGCCGAGGTCTTCCAGGCGCTTCGCGGCGGCGACCATGTCTGCGGCGACCATGTTGTCACCCATCACCTTGACGCCGAAGTCGCGGCCGGCCTTGACGACGCACTTGATGGTTTCTTCGTGCGCGCGGTCCATCACGACGACGTGCGTCGCGCCGGCTTTGGCCATCATCTCGGCTTCGAGGTAGCCCCCGTCCATCGTTTTGAGGTCTGCGACGATGGGGACGCCGGGAAAAGCGGTGCGGAGGCCTCGGACGCCGTGCAGGCCCTCGGCGAGGATGAGCGGCGTGCCGGCTTCGAGCCAGTCGACGCCGGCGCGGAGAGCCATCTCGGCGGTATCGAGGGCTTCCTGCAGGTTGGTCAGGTCGAGAGAGATCTGGACGATGGGGCGCATGCTGGCAGAAATCGATGGAGGAATGAATCGGCGGCATCCTAACACGCCGGCTGCGATCCGCCGAAGCATCGGAACCACGGAATACTCGGAAGGCACGGAAGGGAAAGGGGAATGAACCGCGAAAAATGCGAAATCGGCGAAAATGAAAGGTGAGGGTGTCTGCAACTCTTTCGCTGCTTTCGCCCCTTTCGCGGTTCCTCTTGCGAACGCTGTCTGAGCTTATAGCCCGTGACGTGCTCCTGTTCCGCGGTGAGCCCCCCGTGAGAATCGGGTCAACCGTTGCAATCGTTACAGCCGATACAGTTTTACAGAGACCGTAGCAGGAGTGCGCACGTGATGCGGCGCGGAGGGCGTGCAATCGGCGCAAACGGCTGGGATCACGAATGTTGCACGGTGTCCGCTGGATAATAGCGGTAATGCTGGCGATGTCGTCGGGGCTGGCGCCCGCCGCCGGCGCGGATGACGCTGCGCCGCTTCCACTCATCGAACTCGTGGACGCCGACGACGGGGAAGACCGGGAAGAGGCAGACAACGACGATGACGCCGCCGGTCCGTCTTCCGAGGATCCGGCCGGCGAACTGATTCTCCAGAATCCATCGTCCTACAGCGGCTCGCGGCTGGATGCCTCCGGGTTTCGTCCGGCGGCGCCGCGCGTGAACGTGCCGGCCGCGACGGGGCCGATTCCATGGACGTTCGACGATCAGCAACCGTTCGTGCAGCGGTTCGGCATCGCGCATGAAGCCGGGGACGGCCTCGGGTTCGACGACGGCTTCACCACGCTGGAGTTCTTTACGCCGGTCCGCGGAGACCTCGTGTGGGAGATGGTGTTCGGCGATGCGCGAGTCTTATTGCGAAACGACGCGACGGTGGGCGCGAACCTGGGATTGGGTTACCGCTTCTACAACCTGGAGCAGAACCGCATCTGGGGCATCAACGCCTACTACGACTACCGGCAGACGGACGACAACGATTTCAGCCAGCTGGGCATCGGAGTGGAATCACTGGGGCCGCTGGTGGACTTCCGGGCGAACGCCTACATCCCCGACGTGGACGACGTCGTCGGGCCGGTGCCGGGGCTGTTCGTCGAACATCTGCTGATCACCAACCGCGACGAGATCGCGATGTCCGGGGGCGATGCCGAGATCGGCCTGTGCGTGTTCGACTTCGACCAGGTTCAGGGGCGGGTGTTTGGGGGCGGCTACTACTTCTATGGTCACGGCAACGATGACGCCGTCGGGTGGAAGGCCCGGGCCGAGCTGGCGGCGATCGACCAGCGCTACTGGGTCGATGCGAGCGTGCAGCAGGACGACGTATTCGGCACGACCTTCAGCGTGGGCGTGGCAATCCGCTATCTGCGGCGGGGGATCTCGGCCGTCAAGCCGATGGATCATCTGTTCTACCGCCGTCAGGGAGACGCCGAGGCGGCGAACATCGCGCACCGGCTAAGCGCTCCGGTCAAGCGGCTGCAGAACATCGTGCTTTCGCAGCAGCCGGAGATTGCGATCGATCCCGCGACGGGAAATCCGCTCAACTTCCTGCACGTCGTTAACGGCGGGGCGGGGACCGGAACGTTCGAGGACCCATACGGCACGCTGACGGCGGCGCTGGCTGATGCCGATGCGGGAACGAGCATCATTTACACACCGGAGGGGGAGGCGTTCGTCGAGAACATCACGCTCGTGCCGGGTGCGACGGTGCTGTCGAACGGACCGAAGCAGTTCGTTCAGACGCAATTCGGGCGGACACGTTTGCCTTTCTCCGGAGCAAGTCCCGATTTGACCGACTTGCCGACGCTGATGGGCAACGTGGACATGGCGGACGACTCAAGGTTCTCCGGCTTCGAAGTGACCGGGCAGGTGACGGGAACGGCCATCAGCAATGTGACGCTGGATCACAACGTCATCGAGAATGTCGGGGACGCGGTGGTGTTCACGGGGGTCGATGGAGCGCTGCTGGACACGCTGATTCTGGAGTCGAGCGCCGGCCGGGCGCTGGTGCTGGATGACACGGACGCCGTGCTCACGGACGTCACCGTGAATTTCGCCGCCGGCAATGCGATCGAAATCACGACGGGTGCGACCGATCGCGAGGTCGAAATCCGCGACCTGATGATCATGGGAGGCGCGGCGGCCGGACTGGACGTGAACGTGGACGGCGCCGGATCACTCACGCTCACGATCGACGGGACGAACACGATCACCACGTCGGGCAATGCGTTTGACGCGGCTCTTGGAGGCGCTTCGACGGGCGATCTGTTCCTGAGTATCGACGACACGACGTTCGCGTCCACGGCCGGAGCCGGAGTGAATATCGACGGCTCGGCCGGCGCGGGAGCGATCTTCATCTCGCGGCTGCAGGGCGTGTCGGTGACGCAGGCCGGCGCGGGCGGGTTCCTGGTGGATACCGCAACGTTCGATGCCGATCCAACGACGGTCGCCATCGACACAGTCAATGTGGCGATGCTGACGATCGGCAACGAGGACGACACGACGGACATCACCGGCGACGGTCTGAGCCTGATCGATCCGACCGGGGAGCTGAACATCACCGTGCTCGACGTCTTCAACGACATGGGGACCGGCCTGCTGGTCGACACCAAGGGAGGCGGCACGACGTTCACGCTCACGACGGGACCGGACAGTACGATCATGACCACCAACGGGGCGGCGCTGAGCCTCGACCCCCTGGACGTCGATCTGCAGTTTGACCTGGTGCAGTCGGACGACAGCCCGACCAACGGCATCTTCCTCGACACCGTCAGCGGCCGCATCGACATCGCCACCACGACGCTCAATCTGCCCCTGATGACGGCGATCCTGATTCAGAACACGCCGGCGCCGCTGAGCATCGACTTCGGCGTCACGACGATCGACAGCACGATCAGCGACGCGTTCGCCGACAACGTCGATACGACGACCGGCAACGGCGGAAACCTGATGATCGAGTTCGAGACGCTGACGATTACGGGGCCGTAGGCACAGCCGGCTCCTGATCTCTCGCTGGCTTGTACTCGGCAGACCGACGTCTGCCGCTCTCGACTGGCGAGATTGGCGCAGAACGGGAGCGGTGTCACGAAGAGGGGGGCGCTTCGTGCGCGGGGGGAGCGTCCCGGAAGCTCCCAGCGTCCGGGAGGCTGTGTGGCGATCGCAGCGTGCTAGACGGGACGCACGGACTCGGCGCGGGGTCCCTTCGGGCCGTGGCCCGATTCGTATTCGACGGTCTGCCCTTCGCGGAGATCCTCGTAGCGGCAGCCCTGCAGCGATGACATATGGAAGAAGAGGTCGCCTTTGCCGGTGTCGATAAAGCCGAAGCCTTTCTCCGTCAGCTTCTTGATTCGCCCCTGAGCCATTGACGCAGTTCCTTGTTGCAGAAAAACAGGACAGTCATCAGGCCCGCAGAACGCGGGCTCGAAACGCAGATGGGATAGCGGCCCGATGTCCCCATGAGTCACTGAAGGGGTCTCAAGACGCCGGTAGTAGTCAGACCTCAGACGGGTTGGATGATTCCTGCACGGCGGCCTTCTGTTCAGCCATGTGCTTCTCAGCGCACTTGGGGCAGGCCATGGCTTCCTGGACGATCTCGGTGCCGACGCCCCCCTTGTCGAATTCCGGCTGCTTGCGTGGCATGCCGCGGCGCTGCCAGCGGCCGCGGAACTCGCGCTGCTCGGTCCCGCGCTGCGAGTAAGTGCGGGGGCGGGTCTTGAGGACGATCTTCGTGGATCGCTGGCGGGGAGGAACGACCGTCTGGCACAACTCACAACGAAACATCAAACATCCTTTCCGAGCCGCAGCCTGCAGCATGACGCCGGTCAGGGTGCGGCACACCTATGAAAAAAGCCCACTCCTGCGGGAGTGGGCATTGTCTAACCACTTCCAGTCCAGCAGAAATAAGGTTGACTGGGTGGAAATTGAATCAAAACGTCCGCAGAAAAGCAATCCCCACACGCCCGTCTGGACCAGGCGCCGAAGTTTGTGAAGAGTTGCCAAAATGCGGTCTTCGTCTCTGGACATGTGTACTTGTGTATCGTAAAAGGGGGTGGCGGGCAGTCCACTCATCCAGGAGCACGTCACGATGGCAGTCAAACCGATTCCGGATGGATATCACACGGCGACTCCGTATCTGATCGTCAATGACGGGACGAAGGCGATTGAGTTCTACAAGCAGGCGTTCGGCGCAACGGAACTGATGAAGTTCAACACCCCGGACGGCAAGGTCGCGCATGCGGAGATCCGCATCGGCAACTCCCCCATCATGCTGGCCGAAGAGATGCCTGAGATGGGGTACAAGTCGCCGCGCTCGTACGGAGGCTCCCCGGTGGGACTGGCGCTGTACGTCGAGGAGGTGGACTCGGTGTTCGCTCAGGCAATCCAGGCCGGTGGCAAGGAGGTCAAGCCGGTGCAGGACCAGTTCTACGGCGACCGCAGTGGAACCCTTGAGGATCCGTTCGGGCACATGTGGACGGTCGCCACGCACGTGGAGGACGTGTCGGTGGAAGAGATGCAGCGGCGGATGGCGGCGATGTCGTCAGCCGGCGGGTGAGCGCAGCAGTCCCACCGCAACGAGCCGCGCCCGGCAGGAAGCCGTCATTGAGTTGACTGTCACTCCCTGGCAATCGCGGAGAACAATGTCGATGGCCCACCGCTGCGGTCTGAGATTGCGACCTGCGCTACGGTCCCTCGATCTGCAACAGAATATCATCGCCGCGGGGCTGGTCGTCGTAGCTGACGCCATTGTCGTCGATGCCGTTGTCGCCCACGCTATAGAGTCGATATCCCGTGTCGGTGCGTTGATAAATAAAGGATTTGTGAGTGAAGGGATCAAGCGGCACTTCGGCGAGGAGGTCCGGCGCGAGCATGTCGAGCGATTCTGGGTATTCACCCTGTTCCCGGCGCCATGCCGCGAGCGCGAAACCGATGTGCGCCAGGCTTGAGTTGGCAAGGTTTCGATCCTCGGCGACGCGGGCGTGCGTCATTGAGGGTGCCAACAGTGCAATCAAGATTCGTCCCATTTCGCGGCTCGCCGAGTCTCGATCTCCAAGGATGCGGCTTGTCATGAGTGACAGTCCGTGCGTGCCACCGACTGCAACCCTATCTGTGTTCAGCCGTTCCAGCTGCGCAGAACGGTGCTCGACATCAGCAATCCGCATAGCGTCGGATGCGGAATCATAGAATTCGTTTCCCATCCGCATGACGACGTTCCAATCGACGACCGTGAACCGCGTTGCCTGATTGGGTCGAGCTGGGGGGAGCGCGTTGGGATTGGAGTCGCTGAACATGTCCCATTGTCCCCTAGCGAAAGTCTGAATGGAATCCAGGAACGCAAAGCGTTCGGTCTCATCGGCGATCTGCGCCATATCGACTGTAGTCGGAAGTGCACGCAGGTCGGCCAGGCATTGTCGGGCCTGTTCAGGGGAGAGGTGGGGGCTGGCCAGCAGCCCCTTGGCGCTGTCGCAAGCCATAGCTTCGATTCCGACTGAGATGAGTGCCGGAATGATGGCCGCATCTCTTCCCGCCAGTCGCGCGAGACGATGGCAGGCAAGCAGATCGTCCCAGGCACGTTCCGTGTCGCCTTCAGAAAGCCTCAGCATTGCGCGCGCCGTGAGCAGTCGCACAGGTTTCCGCTGTTGCTGCTGAAAGGCCTGGACCGTGAACAGGAGTGGCGGGGTTGCCGGGTCGGAAAGCGTCGGCACGTAGTAATCCGGACACAGTGAAGCTTCGATGATGAGGTCGAGCGGCCGTTCATTCTCGACGAGAAGTGCGGCCACGTCGGGGTATTCGTCCGCGGTCCACGGCGTGCTGGAGGCCGCAGCCAGCTGATCATGCAGCAACAGAGTCTGCTCGTGGTGCTCCGTCGGCTCGAGGTTCCGTCGTCGAACGAAGGCTTCGGGGTCCAGGAGATACGGGCCGTCGTTCGGGAGCGGGTCGACTCCGAGAAGCTCAAAAAAAGTCGGCCTGAGCAGCGGCGGGATCTCGCTCGGACCCAGCGACTGCATGAGCAGTACAACCGAGTTGGACTCGGTCGTGACGCCTGCCGAGTGCTTCTGATTCAGATACGCCGAGTAGTCGACGTATCCGTCGTCGGTCAGCGGTCCGTCAATGACGGTGGTATCGGGTCCGATGATGACCGGTTGCAGCGGAGCGGCGAGATGCCAGATGCGCATCCCGCAGCCTCCGCAGACGAACAAGCCCGTTGCCAGCACCACACCTGAGAGCCAGCGCAGCAACCGCTTAATCCGACTGGCAGGTCGTTTCGACGAGGGGGCGGACATGCGGGAAACAAAGCGGGGCAACAGGACGCTTCCGGCCGGGCCGCCTACGGCCCGTCGATCTGCAGCAGAATATCATCGCCACGGGGCTGGTCGTCGTGGGTGACGCCATTGTCGTCGAGGCCGTTGTCGCCGACGCTGTAGAGGCGGTAACCGGTTTCCGTGGGCGTATAGATGAGCGGCGCGTCGGTGAAGGGGTCGTTGGGGATCGCGGGGAGGTACTCCGGAGCCAGCGCGTCGAGCGTCTGCGGATACTCTCCGCGCTCCCGCTGGTACGCGGCGAGCGCGAATCCCAGCCGTAGCAGTTGGCGGCGAGCTTCGGCGCGGTCTTCGGCTGTGCCGGCGGTTTCGATGGCCGGGCTCAACAGGGCAAGCAGCACCGCCGCTACCTTGCGGCTGCTCTCTTCACGGTCGCCGAAGACGGCGTTGGACACGATCGAACCGAGCGCGTCCCCCCGCTTCACTTCCTGCAATTGCTCGTCGAAGCGCCGGAACTCGGCCACGCGGGCCGACCGCTTGGGAAGCTGCAGCGCCGCGGTGAATTCATCGTACTGGTCGTTGGCCGTTTCGAGGACGACGTTCCAGTCGGTGGCGGCGTTGAGCATGGACCGACCGCCGCCCCCGCCCAGATCGACGTCGGCCAGGTCGGACAGGACATCCGTCCGGCCGCGCGCCAGCAGCAGAATGCTGTCCAGATAAACGTAGCGTTCCCCTTCATCGACCACCTGCGCCATGTCCGGAGCGGGAGGCAGTGCGTCCAAATCGGCCAGGCATTGACGCGCCTGGTCCGCAGTGAGGAGGTCGCTGGCGAGCAGGGCTTCGGCCGAGTTGGCGGCGACGGCGTCAATCGCAATTGAAACGAGTGAGCCGATCAGAAACGGCGTCTGGCCCGTCAGCCGGGCCAGACGGTGGCACGCCAGCAGGTCGTCCCACGCCCCCTCCGGATCACCCTGCCCCAGTTTCAGCATGGCCCGCGCCGTGAGCTGCCGGGCCGCTTCCCGCTGCTGCTGCTGAATGGGAAGTAGCGAGGCGATGAGCGTCGGCGTCTCCAGGTCCGAGATCATCGGTGAGTAGAACCGCGGACGCTGTGAGGCTTCCACGATGAGTTCGAGCGGCTCGGCGTTGGCGTCCAGCATTCCGGCGAGTTCCGGATACTCGTCCGCCGTCCAGGGTGCCTCTGCTGCGGCGGACTGGTCGTCGAAGATCTGCTGTGTCCGATCGCCCAGCGTGGCCGTGTCGGGATCCAGTTGCTTTACGTAGTTGCCGGCGCTGACCAGGTACGGCCCCTGCTCCGGCAGCGGCGCAATGCCCAGCAGTTGGAAGTAGCGCTGCCGGAGGTCCGGCGCAATCTCGCCGGGTCCGTAGGCCTGGACCAGCAGGACGACGGAATTGTTCTCGGTGGTGACGTCCTCGGCGGACTTGCGGTTGAGGGCGGCTTCATAATCAACGTAGCCGTCGACCGTCAGCGGGCCGTCGAGCACAGTCGTCTCCGGACCGATTGTGATCGGCTGCATTGAGGCCGATCGCTGCCACAGCCGGATCGCACAACCGCCGCACAGCAGGAGCGTCACTCCGCAGATGGAGCCGGCGACGATCAGGAACAGACGCATGCCGCGTCCGGTGGGGGCGCCGGGTGACGGGCGACGTGCAGAGGAGTCGGACATGCGGGGTCGTCGGGCTGAACGGACGTCGAAGCAAAGCTTCGTGCGAGCGCGCTCCCAGGCAGAGGCTTGGGAACAAGGTGGGCGGCTGAGCCTAGATACGACCGGAATCCGGCTGCTGTTGGCAAGAATGCAATGGCAGCCGGACAGTTCGCGGCGTGGGTCACTCGGCGGGCGTCTGCTTCTCGATCACGCCCCACATATGGCCGCCGACGTCGCCGTGACCCCACGTGCCGGCGTAGCGGCCGTCATGGAACAGCAGCCGCGTCGAGAACTTCTCGCCGAGTCCGGGAATGGTCAGATCGGTGACGGAGAGAACGGGGGTGTCGCCAGCCCACAGCATTTTGACGGGGACGGGGATCACGATGTCGTTCTGGCCGTAGACAATGCGGGCGTGGACCAGCCAGTTGTCGTCTTTGACCTTGCTGACCCCCTGGATGGTGTAACGGTCGGTCCTGGCCGCGTCGTCCTCTTTGCCGTCAACGCTGAAGCGGCCGGCGAGGACGCTGTCCTGCATCAGGTCCACGAACGCCTGTTCCTGTTCGTTGAGTTCCGACTGTTGGGCGGATTCCGGCCTGGGGGCCGGGTCGTCGGCTTGGGCGGCGACCACGAGGAGGAATGCTGCGCCGATGCAAATGAGAGGCGACTGGAGGTACCGTTCCATGATTGAATCCCTGATTCGCAATGGATGGTTGGGTGTGTCGTTTCAGTGTAATCCAGTTGCCTGTTCTGGCGGTACTGGGGAAAGACGACGGGAGAGGGGCTGGGGGTGATTCTCGGATGCACCGGCAGGCCGCAACCGGAGGACGCACCTTCGGGGGTTCATCGCATCTGCGCCGGTGGCCCTGCGTGGAAGTTGAGCGAGGCAGGGTGCGGCATGTTAGAATGAGTGGTCCCGGCGCGACGTGGCGCCAATAGCCCACAGAGAGAATCGAGTCATAGCGAGCGATGCCTGTTTACGTATACGAAGTTGTCCGCCCAGACGGCTCGAGCGGAGAGCAGTTTGAGGTTGTCCAGCCTATTACGGAGAAGCCTCTGACGGTGCATCCGGAGACCGGGGAGCCGGTGCGGCGGGTGATTCAGCCGGTGTTCATCGGCGGACAGTGGACCGAGAGTTCGATGCACCGCTCAATGAAGGATGACAAGAAGCTGGATAAGCTCGGGTTCACCAAATACGTGAAGGCCGGCGACGGCGTGTATGAGAAGCGCGCCGGCAAGGGGCCCGACATCATTTCGCGGGACGCGCCGGTGAAGGGGAGCGACCTGGGGATCGCGGATTGAGTGAGCGGTGAGTGGTTGGGAGCGCTCCGAGAAACCCGGTTTCTTGGAGAGACCGGGTTTCTGGCAAGTGCTCAATGGGGAATTGACCTGTGCACCGAGTGTTGGCGGCCGTGCTGGCGTGGCTACTCGTTTGTTCAAGCTCCCTGCCGGCCGCGCCGCTGGTGGTGGAGACCGATCCGTTGACGCCGGATCAGCAGCGGGCTGAGTTTCATCTCCCGCCGGGATTTGAGATCCAGCTGGTGGCATCGGAGCCGGATATCGGCCAGCCGATGCAGCTCAACTTCGACGCCGCGGGACGGCTGTGGGTCACGCATTCAGTCGAGTATCCGTATCCCGCGCGGGGTGAGGGAGTGGAGCCGCGGGATGAGCGGTTTCCGCACGTGGGGGACCACGAACCCCGCGATCGGCTGTCAGTGATCGAAGGCATCGGGGCGGACGGGCGGCCGGCGAAGATCACGCACTTCGTGTCCGGCCTGAACATCCCGATTGGCCAGGTTCCGACGCGGGATGGGTCCGTCTACTTCAGCATTCCGAATATCCAGTCGGCGCACGATGCGGACGGCGACGGCTTGGCCGATGAGTCGATCGTGCTGTACGGGCCGATCGGCAATCTTGATACGCACGGCATGGCGAGTTCGTTCACCCGCTGGATCGACGGCTGGATTTATGCGACTCACGGGTTCCGCAACACGTCTCCCATTCGGGCCCATCTGCCGATCGAGGAAAGCGAGACCTATCCGGCGACGGTGCTGACGCTCAACAGCGGCAACACCTTCCGCTTCCGCGAAGACGGCATGGGAATCGAGCAGTACACGTGGGGGCAGGTCAACCCGTTCGGGCTGACGTTCGATCCCTGGGGGAACGCTTACACGGCGGACTGCCATTCCATGCCGCTGACGGGGTTGATCCGGGGGGCATACTACTCCAGCTTCGGCAAGCCTCACGACGGGCTCGGCTTCGGCCCGGACATGATTGACCACAATCACGGCTCGACCGGAATCTGCGGGGCCGCGTGGTATGAAGCACCGCAATTCCCGGCCGAGTACCAGGGGTGCATCTTCCTCTGCAACCCAGTGAACGGCGTCGTGCACCGGGACCATATCGACTATCGCGGGTCGTCGCCATGGGCGGAGACACAGCCGGAATTCATCACCTGTGATGACGGCTGGTTTCGGCCGGTCGATGTGAAGCTGGGGCCGGACGGGGCGCTGTACATCGCGGACTTTTACAACTGCATCATCGGGCACTACGAAGTACCGCTCGACCATCCGCGGCGCGACCGGGAGAAGGGACGCATCTGGCGCGTCGTCTACACCGGCGAGGGAGTCGAGGCCCTCAGCGCGCCTCCGGACCTGTCGAGTGACGGGTTGGACGAGTTGATCGAACGTTTGGGGGACGACAATTTCGCGATCCGCACCCTGGCCGCCAACCTGTTATCGGACCGGTTCGGGATGGAGGCGGTCGAGCCGCTGCAGGTGTTGCTGATCGGCGATGCGAGTCCGGAACAGCGTCTGGCAGCGGCCTGGCTGCTCTGGCGGAACGGTGCACTGAGCGACTCGATGGTGGCATTGCTGGCGGTCGATTCGTCGCCGCTGGTGCGCACGCACCTTGCCCGCATCCTCTCCGAAATGCCGGACTGGTCGGAACCTGCCGGCGAGACGGTGCGCCGGTTGCTGCACGACGAGAATCCATTCGTCGTCCGGGCGGCCGCGGAAGCCGCCGGACGTCATCCTGCCGAAGCCAACCTGCCGCCGCTGCTGGCTGCACTTGCGGCAGTCGGGGAACAGGACGGATTCCTGCGGCACACGATCAAGATCGCATTGCGGGATCATCTGCTGCGGCCGGAGGTCGCGGCCGGCGACGCGATTGCCCAATCGATGGCCCACCATGCCGATCTGCTGGCCGATGCGGCCCTTGGTGCTCCGACTCCGGAAGCGGCTGCAATCGTTGTTCATCGCATTCGGAATGCTCCGTATACGGGTCGTCACGCGGAGTACCTTGCCTTCGCCGCCCGTTACGCCGAACCGCCTCAGTTGCAGAACGTGATTGGGACGCTGCGCGAGGCCAGCGCGGGGAATCCTCAGGTGGGACTCGCGGACCTGCTCGCCCTGGCCGAAGGACTGAGAGCGGCGGGCATTGATCCTCGGGAATCGCTCGGCCATTGGGGAACTGAACTCGCCGAGGAATTGCTGGAACGGGGACTGCATGAGAACCCGGGTTGGACAGCGCTGCCGGCTCCCGGGCGAGCGTCGGACGGCGAGGTGTTTGTCGTGCAGACGCGCATCTCGGCTGACGGTGACGCAGGTTCCGCGTTCTGGTGCAGCCTGCCGAATGGCGAACAGAAGACGGGCATCCTCCGCTCGTCGGAGCTTGCGGCGCCGCCGCGGATGTCGTTCTTTATGGCGGGACACAATGGATTTCCCACCAACCCTGTCGAACCGAACAACGCGGTGCGTCTGCACGACGCCGCCAGCGGCGAGGTGCTCGCCGAGGCACTCCCCCCCAGAAACGACACGGCGCAACGGTTCGAATGGGACCTCGCCGGCGTCGAGGGACGGCGTGTGTTCGTCGAAATCACGGACGCCGATCCGCGCGACGCCTATGCATGGCTCGCGGTCGGTCGGTTTTCGGTTGAGACGCTGAATACGGAGGCGTTCTCTGCGCTGCAGTCCGCAACCGAACTCATCGCGCGGCTCAAACTCGAAGGACTTGCGTCACGCCTGAAAGACATCGTGGCCAATCAGGAGGCCGGAACTCCTGCAAGAATTCGTTGTGCCCGGGCGCTGCTCGAACTGGCGCCTGATGCGCGCCTGTCGGCCCTGCTGCAGGGATCCGCCTCGTCGACCTGGCCGGCCGAAACGCGCGAGCGCGTCCTGTCCCTGATCTTGTCGCGTCGCAGCGAGGAAGTGCAGCCGATTCTGGAAGACGCTATGCGGCAGGCAACGGCCGGTGAACAGCGAGAGCTCGCCGCTGAGCTTGCCGGAGACCGCGGCGGCGCGGCGGCCCTGATGAGCCTCGTGGCGTCCGGACGCTGTTCCGCACGGCTGCTCACGGACGCCAGTCTGCAGCAGCGTCTGCAGGCGGCGCTCGGCTCCGAGATCGCGGCGAGAATCGACGAACTCACGGCGGGTCTGCCTTCGGCGAATGAAGAAGTCGAGCGACTGATCGCCGAACGCCGGCAGTCGTTTCGTGCCGATGCGACCACGCCCGATCGGGGACGGGCGCTGTACAAACAGCATTGCGCGGCGTGTCACCAGTTGAGCGGAGAAGGGAAGAAAGTGGGGCCGCAACTGGACGGCATCGGCCCGCGCGGCGCGGACCGGCTGCTGGAGGACATCCTCGATCCGAGCCGCAATGTCGACGCGGCATTTCGGACAACCACCATCGTCACGCTGGATGGCCAGGTGATATCGGGCCTGCCGCTGCGCGAAGAAGGCGCCGTGCTCGTGCTCGCGAACAACAAGGGAGAGGAAGTGCGTGTGCCGAAAGAGGAGATTGACGAGCAGGCATTGTCGCCGCTGTCACTGATGCCGGCCAACTTCGGCGAGCTGTTGAAGCCCGCGGAGCTGGATGAAATCCTGGCCGAGCTGCTGCGATCGAAGCAGCCGGCGGCGGAAGCACCATAAGGGTCGAAAGGAAAGAACCGCGAAAGAGGCGAAAGCAGCGAAAGGATGGAATTGTTTTCGCCACTTTCGCGTTTTTTGCGGTTCCGCCCTGCGGCTGGCAGGCCTGGTTTTGTCGAGGCGAACTGGACTGGCGGGGGCTTGAGGCAGTTGATAGGTTTCCCGCCCGCCGCGAATGGTGGCGGGCTTCCGATGGTTTCTGCTGAGATGAATGAGGTACTGACGTGACGGGTTACACGGTGCACACCGGGTCATCGAAGAAGTTTGCATCCGGCTGGGAGCGGGTGTTCGGCGGAAGCGGATCAGGCTCCGCGAAGCAGAGCGTCAAGCCGGCTGCCAAGAAGAAGAATGCATCCGGCAAGCCCGGCAAAGGCAAGAAGAAATAAGCAGCGGCCCGAGTGAGTTCGACGGCCTTGGGAAGAAAGGTCGACCACTCGCCGCGGGCAGCTGTGAGGATTGGTCCCATCGCCGCCGGACGGCGCGCGAAGTCATGAATTCTGCATGGAGGCAAGTCATGTCCGGACAACTTCCGTTTGACGCGGAGGATGCTCAAGGCGGCGCTGCCGGCGCCGACGACTACGAGGAGATCTCGAGCGACGAGGTCGACCGCGTCGTCGAAGCGCTGGAGACGCTGGCCGCGACGGTCGAGAGCGAGAACATTCGCTTCTACCTCAACGAGGCGACCGACGCGATCTACCTGCTGATCTACGGAGACGACGAGCAGGAGCGCGAAGCGGCATAGCCACGTTCCGCCTGCGTCCGGCAGATTCTGCCGGTGGTTTCCCTCCCTCACGGATCGCGCGGCGCATCGTGCGCGCAGCATCCGGCACGCCCTCCGAGCATCGGGATGCGTACGCACAAAGAGCTGCTGATCGCCACCAGGCCGTTCGCACAGGAGCGGCCCGCACTGAGCTGGTGGCACGTCGTCTCCACGCTGGCCGTGGCCGGACTGCTGCTGGCGATCATCCGCAGCGAATGGCCGCTGCTCCTGCGCGTGCCGGCCAGCGTCATGCTGGGGCTGGTCATCGTCCGCCTGTTCGTGCTGTATCACGATCATCAGCATGGCGCGATCCTCGCCGGCTCGCGCATCGCGGACTGGCTGATGCGCGCGATCGGCCTCCTGATCCTCAGTCCGTCCAGCGGCTGGAAGCGGTCGCACGACCATCATCACGCCCACAACTCCAAGTTGTCCGGTCCCAATGTCGGATCGTTTCCGCTGATGACGACCGACGAGTACCGCAACGCATCCCGGCGGGAGCGGATCGAATACGCGTTCGTGCGGCATCCGCTGTCGATCCTGTGCGGCTACGCCACGGTGTTCTTCTACGGCATGTGCGTGCGGCCGCTGCTGGCCAATCCCCGGCGGCATTTGGACGGCGCGCTGGCCATCATCTGCCATGCATCACTGCTGATCTGGCTCGGTCTGCAGGAAGTGGACGACCTCTGGCTGGCCGCCCTGATCCCCTGCTCCATTGCCTCATGCATTGGGGCGTACCTGTTCTACGCTCAGCACAACTTTCCGCAGGCGGCGATCCAGCCGGTGACCGAATGGAACTACGTCGCCGCCGCGCTCAGTTCATCGAGCTACATCCCGATGGGCCGCGTCATGCGGTGGATGACGGCCAATATCGGCTATCACCACGTGCATCATCTCAATTCGCGGATCCCGTTCTACCGGCTGCCGGAAGCGATGGCGGCACTGCCCGAACTGCAATCGCCGCGGACCGTCACGCTGCATCCGCGGGACATCGCCGCGTGCCTCAAGCTGCGGCTGTGGGACCCGGTCGCGGGACGTCTGGTCACATGGAGCGGAGCTGCTCCCACGACTGCGCCGGAACTGCGGCGGGCCGCGTAGCGCTCGCGAGAGTGTTCACGCCCCGGATTCACGTGCGAACGGGCGACCCCTGAACCAGCCGGAAGCCGCACTCACAGACCTTCTTGCGAATATGTACGACGGCTTTGCAACGGGCGCAGACCCGCTGCCAGGGTGAAAGCTCCTGCGGCTTGACGGCACTCTCAAGTTTCTTGGCGCGTCCCGCCTGCCGCCGCATGCGTTCGGCGTCGGCCTTGCGCAGCGAGCACTGCGGGTGGACGCCGGTCGCCGAGTAACTCACATGGCCGCAGACGGGGCAACGCGGACGTGTTGGCGAAGGATACAGCGGTGGGGGGCGGTTGTTGGTCGACATGCGTAAGTCCGTGACGTGAAGGAGTCGGGCGCCGTCGTTCGATCCGGCGCAGCCGATACGGCTGTGCGCCAGGGGGCGCGTTCCGAACGGGCCGCGGAGCAGTGAAATCCCGCAAGTGGCGAATGAGCGGGACGCAGTTCGGCGAAGGGGGCCGGCAGCCTCCGAACCTCGATCGGAAGAGGCCGCGGACGGGATGACAGGGCGGATGAAATGCGCCAGCTCCTCATCTTACCGTGATCGCGGTGCAATAGCTATTTCGGCAAAATGGACGGAATGTCGGGGAGTTGGCGCATCTTTATTCGGATCAATCTTCTATCATATGGCCGCGGCGCATCGGATTCGCGTCGTACAAGAGTCTCCAGTCGATTGTCTGTCTGTGTTGATCACCTCCTGGTCCGTGCTTCGGACACACCCATTCGCTTCGGGAATGTCCCGCACCGCTGCGGTGTGGGGGCTTCAGCCTCGGGCTGTTCGCGCATGCGTGGCGACGGCGGTCGAGTCTGCGCAGACCCGTCGGGATGGAGTTCCTCAGATCACGAGTCCAGATGGGGGAATCACTGTTGGCAAAGAACCAGAACACGTACGAGAAACGCCGTCGCGAGTTTGAGAAGCGGCGCAAATCGGCCGAGAAGCTGGCTCGCAAGCAGGAACGCAAACAACAACGGGAAGCAGGTCCACAGCCGGATGTTCCCCTCGATGAGGTGGACGATCAATCCGTCTGATCACGAAGCGTTAAATCCTCGACCGCTGAGTAGCGGCCCGGGGTAAGTGGCGGATCAGCCGTTCATGTTGGACGGCGTTCTCCGGGTGTTCCGGGGAGGTTCGCGCAGGTTTCTTTTCTAGGAATCGGAAGTATGGCTGAAGGCAAGATCAAGAAGCTGACGGAGAAGGGATTCGGATTCATCGACACAGGCAACGGGGCCGACCTGTTCTTCCACATGTCCAATCTGGAAGGCTCGCGGTACGAAGACCTGCGCGAAGGACAGCGTGTCTCCTTTAACGCCGGACACGGGCCCAAGGGTCCGCGCGCCGAGAACGTCCGGGTCATCTGACTCCGGTTACGTTTCGCAATCACAGCCGGCCGGCGATTTTTTTCGCCGGCCGGCTTTTTTCGTCGACGATGATGTTCCGGGCCGGCGTCCGGTCTGCAGGACGCCTCCCGCTGAGGCGCGCCGCTGCCGCCCGCCACAGACGCGGCGCTCTCCGGCGACCGCGCTCGTCATGCACCGATCGCGCCCCGATCAACCGGTCTCCCTCCCAATACGACCGATCTCATCGAGGAGCGCACCAAGGTCGTCCTCAGTGGTCAGGGGATTGATGATCGTCACGCGCAGCGCCCCTGCCCCCTCCAGGTTGGTTTGGACAATATAGAATTGACCGGACTCAATCAGCCGGCGACGAATGCGGCGATTCAGTTCCCCGACGGCGGCTGCATCGGTGTCTCGCAGGCGCTCCGGCCGATAGCGAAATGCCACGATGTTGCACTGCGGCTCGTGCAGCGGCTCAAAGTCGGGAGCGTCCCGCAACATCTCGTAGAACCGGCGGCCGAGGTCGAACGTCCTCTCCACCAGGTCCGCGAACAGTTGCGGACCGAACAGCGACCAGACTCCCCAGAGACCGTACGCAGCCGCGCGTTTGGTGCATTCCACGGTCGACATCCCGCTGTCATATTCCGCCATGCCTGGGGCGGAGGGGTCGAACAGGTACGGAGCATCCTGCCGGAACGCTTGATAGCGGTGCGCCGGATTCCTGTAGAACACGAACGCACACAGCGCGGGCATGAAGAGCATCTTGTGCGCGTCGAAGATGAAGCTGTCGGCGCGATCGAGTCCCTCCACCAGCGAACGGTAGCGCTCGTTGAACGCGGCTGCCCCTCCATGCGCGGCGTCCACGTGCAGCCAGACGCCGTACCGCTCGCAGACGTCGGCAATCTGCGGCAGCGGATCAAATGCACCGATCGGCGTCGCGCACGCACAGGCCGCGACGGCGATCACCGGACGGCCTTCGCTTTGAAGTTCCTTGAGCATCTGATCGAGTGCGTACGGATCCATCCGCCGCCGATCGTCGAGCGGAACGCGCAGGACATTCCGCGTGCCGATCCCCAGAATGCCGGCGGCCCGGGTGATGCCGTAGTGGATGTCGGCGTGGACCAGCAACACGGGCGACGGGTCGGTCGCCGTCAGCCCGGATTCCCACGCGTCCCCCAATGCGACGTTACGGGCGGTCAGCAGCGCCGTGAGGTTGGCGAGCGACCCCCCGCTGGTGATCAGTCCGGCGAACTCGCCCCCTCTGAGTCCGAATACGGCGCCGACGCGGTCGATCATCGCCCGCTCGACCGAGGTGGCCCACGGACCCATCTCGTAGATTGCCATCACCTGGTTCGTAGCGGAGCCGAGAGCGTCGAACAGGGCCGCGATGGGCGTGGAGGCGGGGACCTGATGGCCGATATAGCGCGGGTGATGCAGGTTGTTGCCATGCGCAAGGATGGCCCGGATGCGCTCGTCGAACTCGCGTGCCATCGCGTCGCAAGACGCAGGATCGGCGGGGAGGCGGTCGAGCCATGAGGCGGCGCGCGGAACGCACTCCGCGGGAGGCGTCCAGTTCAGGACAGGACCGCTGCGGTTCGTTACACCCTGGAAGTGCTCTTGCAGCAGTGCGCTCAAACGCTGGCTGAGGACGCCGATGAGTTCGGGCGACCAGGCGGCACGAATGCGATCAGAGATTGGCGTGGTGGTCATGCTCAGCATCAAACGAGTGGCGGGGCTCGACCCCGCCGCCCAGGGATCATCGCCTGCTCTGTTCAGCAGTCGGGGTCACTGGCCAACCACGATCCTAGCTTGTCCCCGCCGTCCATCCCACGCCGCCCATCATCGCCGTCATAAACGGCCGGCTGGCCGTCGAGTGACAAGCACGATGCCGGCGGCAACACACGCTCCGGCTGCGATGAGCCAGGGGGACATGGAATCTCCCCGCAGCAGCACGGCCAGCGCCACGCCGAACACCGGCGTGGCGAAGCTGAAGACGGAGACGATCGAAGCGCTGTACCGCCGCAGTAACCATGCTTGCGTGGCAAAGCAGAACCCCGACACGCACACGCCAATGTACAGCAGACCGCCGACGGACGGAGACGTCACCCCCTTCCACTCGATCTGCTCAAACAGGCCGCTGGCCGCGGCGAACAGGATGACGCCGAACACGTCGTGCCAGAACGTCAGCGTGCCGGGGCGCACGGTGCGGACGGCATGTTTGGTCTGGATCACTTTCACGGCGAGAATGAAGCCGCTGAGCAGCATCAGCGCGTCCCCGGCGAGCGTCGGTTCGTCGAGGCCGGAGGAGGTCTGTGCGCCGGCCGGCGTCGCCGTGCTGACGACGAGCGTCACCACCCCGGCCGCGGCGACGAGCAGTCCGGCCAGTTGCCGCAGGTTCAGTCGGTATTGCTGCGTGATGAAATGCTCGATGGCGGCGACCCAGAAGATGTACGTGTTGATGTACAGCGTCGCGTGCGACGACGTCGTGCGGGCCTGCCCCAGGTTGAACGTGCCGATCTGAATAAAGAGCAGCCCGCCCGCGATCAGTGCCGGGGACCATTGATGCCGCTGCAGCGTGAGGGGAGCGCGCTCCCAGCGGCACCAGCCGAGCATGAAGACGGCGGCCAGCGCAAACCGCAGTCCGCCGACCGCCATCGGCGGAAACGAATCGAGCGCGAACGCGCTGCCGACCGACGTCCCCCCCCATAACGCCGCCGTGAGCAGCGACAGTCCGGCAGCCGTGGGGCCGAAGTGGTAGGGCGCAGCCGCGACCGCAGTACGACCTCCTTGCGGCTGTTCGTCACTGGCGTTCGTCATCGGCTTACCGTTGGACGGGGAGCCAGCGGCAGCCCCGAAAACCCTTCATCCCTCACTAAGCGACGATCTGCCGAACCTCATCCAGCAACCGGTCCACTTCGTCGGCCGTATTGTAGTGGACGATCCCCACTCGCAATGTCCCGTCCGGTTCGAGCCCCAGTGTCTCGGTCAACGGCAGAGCGTAATGATTTCCTGGCCAGGCGTAGATGCCCCGTTCGGCCAGTGCGGCTGCGATTTCGCGGGGCGCGAGCCGTTCATGCGTGAAGGATACGGTCGGAACCCGCTCGTGGAGTCGCGCGGGATCGGTGATCCCCCAGATGCGGACTCCAGGGACCGTGGCCAGTCCTTGCAACAGACGGGCTCCAAGAGTCTGTTCCTGTTCGGCAATCGCCTTCAATGCGGTCTGCAGACAGGTCCGCCGAGCCGCTCCTGCGGGGTACAGTTCACGCCCGATCGACGCCAGATAGTCGACGGCGGCCGCAGCGCCGGCGATGCACTCATGATTCTGCGTCCCGGTCATCCAGCGGCCGGGAAGTGCATCTGGCGACGGCCTGAGTTTGTAGGGCGTGATCGACTCCAGCAGCTCGCGCCGGCCCCACAGGATTCCCACATGCGGCCCGAAAAACTTGTACGCCGAGCAGACCAGGAAATCGCAGTCGAGCGACTCTACGTCGATCAGCCCATGCGGCGCGTAGTGCACTGCGTCGATGAATGTCACCGCTCCCATCGATTTCGCCCGCTGCACGATCTCCTGCACCGGATTGATCGTCCCCACACAATTCGACGCGTACCCCACTGCGACCAGCCTCGTCCGCTCAGAGAGCGCGGCTTCGAAGCTGCCCAGATCGAGCGTGCAGTCCTCCGGGCGCACCTCAATGTGCTTCACCACCGCCCCGGCATCCCGCGCGGCCAGTACCCAGGGGGTCACGTTCGCATCGTGGTCCAGCCGGCTCACAATCACCTCATCACCCGGCCGCCAGGTTCTGCCCAACGCCCGGCTGACGGCGAGCGTCAACGTCGTCATGTTCGGGCCGAAAGCAACCTCAGCCGGATCGTCGGTCCCGAGGAAATCGGCGAAAGCCCGCCGCGCGACGTCGAGGATCGCATCAGTTTCTAGACTGGTGCCGAACGGAGCCCCGCAGTTGGCGTTGTGGTTCGCCAGATAATCGGCGACAGCATCAATCACACCCTGCGGGACCTGCGTCCCGGCCGGACCGTCGAAGTAGGCCACTTTCTGGCCACAGAACTCTCGACCAATCGCAGGGAACGACCGTCGTTGTTCCTCGAAAACGGCGGCGAGTTGTCGATCCGCGGGCATGGAGTCTCCTCTGAGCAATGTCCCTAGGCAGCAGCCTCGCCGACGCTGGAATCGAATGCAACCAACCATCGCGCACCGGGTGAACATCCTGGTGAGGAGAGGATCTGCCCTCAACACCCGACGTGGATTGCTCGATGAACGACCAGCCCCCGGCTCAGAATGCAAGGAGGACCTAAGATGCACGTAAGAATGCCAACAATCACACCCCCCCACTCGTAAGCGCAGCGCGCGCCTTACCAGCCTTGCCTGCTTGACGCTTCGTCTAGAATGGACTTATGGCCGATTCCGCCGTCCCACCACTTCCCTGCGACCCGCGCGACAAGGTGCGCACCCTGCCCACCACGCCCGGCGTGTATCTCATGAAGGACTCGCAGGGGCGCGTCATCTACGTCGGCAAGGCGGTCAATCTCCGCAGCCGCGTCGGCAGCTATTTCAGTACCGCCGCCGCCGGCGATCGCCGCACGTGCGACCTCGTTCCGGAGATCGCTGACATCGACTTCCTGGAGACCGAGAGCGAGGTCGATGCTCTGCTCCTGGAAGCCCGGCTGATCAAGGACATCCAGCCGCGATTCAACCAGGAACTGAAGGATGACAAGACCTTTCCGTACCTGGAAATCGTCACCGGGGAGGACTTCCCGCGGATCGAATTCACCCGCAAGCCGCGCGAGAAGGGAGCGAAGCTGTACGGCCCGTTCGCGAACGCCCGGCAACTCCGCGGCGCGATCGCCGTGCTGCAGAAGGTTTTCAAGTTTCGCACCTGCTCGCTGGACATCGAGGACGGAGACGAAAAGTGGCGCTGGTTCCGCCCCTGCCTGCTCGCCAGCATCAACCAGTGCACGGCTCCCTGCAACCTGCGGATCAGCAAAGAGGAGTACCGGGACGACATCCGCCGCCTGCGGATGTTCCTCGACGGCAAGAAGGCCACGCTGCTCAAGGAACTGCGGGGCGAAATGGAGGCCGCCTCGAAGGAACTGAAGTTCGAGAAGGCGGCCCGCATCCGGGACGAGATCCAGGCGCTGGAGAACCTCAACCTCCGCGGCAATCTCGAAGAGCACGTCCAGCCGGAGGTGTTCTACATCGATCCCAAGCGCGGCCTCGCCGGGCTGAAGAAGGTCTTCAACCTTGCCGAGACGCCGCGCCGCATCGAAGGGGTCGACATCGCCCACCTGCACGGCGGTGAGACAGTCGCCAGCCTGGTGCAGTTCATCGATGGGCTGCCGTTCAAGCACGGATACAAGCGGTACAAGATCCGCACGGTCGAAGGGGTCGACGACTTCGCCAGCATGCGGGAGGTCGTGAGCCGCCGCTTCCGAAGGCTGCAGCAGGAGGGTGAATCCTTCCCCGACGTCCTGCTGATCGACGGCGGCAAAGGGCAGCTCAGCGCCGCCATGGACGCACTGCGGGCGATCGAGATCCAGCCCCCGCTCGTCATCTCGCTGGCGAAGCGCGAAGAAGAAGTCTACGTCCCCGGCGAACCGGACCCGCGCAAGCTCAGCCGCCATTCCTACGCCCTGCGGCTATTGCAGTACGTCCGCGACGAAGCGCACCGATTCGCGCAGCAGTACCATCACCTGCTGCGGAAGAAGTCGTCATTCTCGGAGTAAGGGCTGGTCTGCGCGGACCGCGACTTGACCAATCCGCGGCGAACTCTCAGCGGGTCAGCGGGGTTAGCAATGCGGTCCGCGATGCCGGAGATCAGCACGAGCGTCAGGAGCAGGACATAACATGTCGAAACGTCTGCGTCCGCTGGTCCATTTCAATCTGTGTCTTCTTGCGGTCTGCGCAGGGTACGCAGGCACTCTC
Source organism: Planctomycetaceae bacterium (assembly GCA_041940305.1). Classification (GTDB taxonomy): domain Bacteria; phylum Planctomycetota; class Planctomycetia; order Planctomycetales; family Planctomycetaceae; genus JBGTSJ01. The sequence goes on along the minus strand of JBGTSJ010000002.1, from coordinate 10,771 downwards.
AGGGGACAGTCGTCCGACCCACCCCGGCCGTCGATCTCGACGTCGGGAGTCCGCATTGAAGGGAACCAGTTTCTCTACGATGCCGGCTTTGACCTCATCGACTGGAACGGCGACGGCCTGCTCGACGTGTTTCTGCCCAACACGGCGATGATGTCGTTCGCGGTGCACTTGAACGAAGGCACAACGGCGGATCCGCGGTTTGGCCTGGCCGTCGGGTATCCGGTCAACCTGACGGAGACCGAGCCGCAGACGATCGAACATGCTCAATCGTGGACGCGCTGCGATCTTAACCACGACGGACTGTTCGACCTCGTGATGTTCGACGGGCAGCTGCGCTACGTCCCGAACACCGGGACGCTTCACGGACCGAATCACTGGCGGTTGCACGACTCGCCCCAGTATTTCCCCGGCAGCGAGCCGATGATCCGGGAGAACGCCCGCTTCTCGACGGGCCCCGAGAGCATGTACTGGAACAAGGGGATCTTCGCGCGGCAGGTGCTCACGCTGACGGCAGCCGACTGGGACGGGGACGGCCTGGAAGACCTGATCGTGTGCCGCTTCAACGAGGAAGCGCCGGGCGTCGCCCCCACCGGCGGAGCGGAGCAGTGGACGGCCTGGGGCCGGCTGCTGGTCAGCACTCCGACTCTTCCTCCGCCTGAGAATCCGGTCGACCCTGCCGCTCCACTCTCCGAGGCGCCTCCCAGGAGCACCCACTTCTTTCGGAACGTCGGTACGAAGGATCGCCCGGAGTTCGATGCCGGCGTGGAACTGCTGACCTCCGCGGGCGAGCCGGTCGTCTCACCGAACCCGATCGCAGCCGACGTCGACGGCGACGGCCTGCTCGACCTGGTCGGCACCGAGACCGCGTACCGGTGCAACGCGTTCCGCGTGGACTGGCCGACGAATCCGGCCGTGATCTGGTATCGGCGCACGACGACCGATCCGGCGATCGTCGAGCCATTCCGTCCCGTGACCGACGCGGACGGGCAGGCAGTCCCGGCCGGCGTCCAGGTTCGGTTCGGAGACATACGACACAGCGGGGTCAACGATTTGCTGGTCATGGACGGCGGCCATCGGGGGAGCATCCGCTGGTACCGCAATGAGGCGGGGGAGGGGCAGCCGCTACGACTAGGGCCGGCGATCGAACTGCGGGGCCGGGACTTTGGACGCTTCGAATTCATGGCCCAGCCCGTGGTCGTGGACTGGTTCGCCCCCGGTTCGCGCGATCTGCTTATTCATGGCAATACGGACGCGCACTGCAAGTGGGCGCTCCGCCGAACGGCCGTGTATCGCAACGAGGGTGTCGGGCGGTACGAGTTTGCCGGCTACCTGAGCTACAGGGGGGACGCGGCGATGGTGCCGCCGGATTTCCAGACTCGGCCATACGACGCCTACGGTTCGGCCGCTGCCGTATGGCCCGACACGGGGGACGGACAGAAGCGGCTCATCCTGAGCGTCAACGGACAGCTGTATCTGTTTTCCGATCTCGGAGCGGACGGCTTGACGTTCAACGAACGAACGCCCATCAACCTGGCCGCACAGCGGAACCGCTGCCGGTCCTGGCAGGACATACCGATCGCCGACGCGCAGCCCGTCCGCTACATCCGCATCTCGAACGACCGGAACGGCATGGGTAATCTGCGTGACTCTTTCCTGCACATCGTCTCGCTGGAGGCGACCGCCGCAGGACGGAACGTCGCTACGCTCGATGGGGGAGTGACGGTCACCGATGAGAACGGCGTGGATTCGCCGTATTACCGGGTGCAGCGTCCTGACGCGATGTTCACACCCGGGAACCAACTCAGCGACGCGGCACCGAACTTCACCACGTTCGGCTACTACATCGGCCCTGCGATCATCGATCTGCAGCAGGCGGCGCCGGTCGACCGCATTCGGTTTCTACTTTCCGAACGCGAAGAGCGGTGGTATGCATTCCGGCTGCCGTTTTATTGGGGAGGCCGCCTGCTGCGGGACACGGAACCGGACGACGTCTGGTACCAGTACAAGGTCGAAGTCTCGGCCGATCGCCAGCAGTGGACCACCGTCGCCGACACGATGCCGACGGAGATGATGCGCAGCTTTCCCTGCCTGGTGGACTGGGATGAAGACGGAAACGTGGACCTGGTACTGGGCGTGCTGAACAGCAACGGCATCTGGCCGTCAACGCGGGAATACCGTCTCTATCGAAACGCGGGGAGCAATGATGCACCGCAGTTCGAAGACTTCATTTCCCTCTGCGATGAGCAGGGAGCGCCGCTCGCGCCGCAGGCGTTCTGGTACAACGCTTACGGCATGCAGTGCGGAGTCAACGTGCTGGACTACGATGGGGACGGCCTGCGGGACCTGATTATCGAGGGCCAGCACGACGCGGAACTGCAATACTATCGCAATGTGACGACAGCGGGGGGCGAACGGCCACGGTTCCAGTTTGTCAGCCTGATCGGCGACGAGCGGCCCCTGCGCTATCCGTCCCGGTACACGTATTTCTGGATGGGGGACGCCGACGGCGACTCGGTTGCCGACGTGATCAGCAGCGACGGAGCACAGATGTCGCTCTTCACCGGAACTGCGGCGGGAGCGCCAGGACCGATCGCAGACCTTTCGCTGCTACGGAATCTGCCTGAAGGACTGACCTTCGGCTGGACTCCCCCCGCCCATGCCGCTCGCTACGAATGGCGCTGGTCTCGCGAGCCGATTACGGCGCTGAACTGGCACCAGCTCCCCGTCCTGACGGGATCGTACTCGGGCGCCGAACCGGTTGAGGTGGACTGGTCGGCCGCCGAGGGATTGCCGCAAGGCGAATTGCTGCATCTGGCCGCGCGGTCGTTCGGGAACGACGGATCGGCCTCCGAGTTGTCGGACTCGCTGCTGGTCGCGACCTGGCCGCTGTCGCAGGTTGTGCTGCGCAACGGGCCGGAAGAATCTGCGGAGATTCCGGCATACGATGGGTGCGAATCGACAATGGTCGATGCCCACCGGCCGGACGAGCCTGTCGGAGCACGCCCCGCGGAGTTGACCGTGCGCGCGCCGGGGGAGGAGAAGCAGAAGGTGATCCTGATCCGATTCAGCGACCTGCCGGCGTTGGACGGGGTGGAGTCTGCCGTGGTCGAGCTGACGACGGTGGAGGACGAGAATCGGCTAGCCGGTCGGCCGACGCTGGCAGTCTCGTGCAATGCCTGCCGGGCCGACTGGGTGGCTCCGCTGGTCGCCTGGAAATCTGCGGGTCCGGGAGTTCCGTGGGAGGCGGCCGAACTCGATGCAGGGGGCCGGTTTGCTTCAATGGCCGAGCCGCGGCAGGTGATTCGCCGGCGGCATGTGATTTCCTGGGACGTGACGGAAGCCGTTCGCACGGGGCTGGAGCGGGGTGACGACTCTGTCAGCCTGCTGATCCGCGTCGATAACACCGGCAAATACATCGCCGGGCAGGGTTACCGGTTCCACGGAAATGCAGCGGACGAGGTGGAGGCTCGCCCGCGGCTGCGTGTGATCACGGGTCCCCGGCAGGACGGCAAACTCCCGTAGCCGCGGTTTTCGGCTTCTGCTAGGTTCCCGCCCCACGTCCGAGACCAATTCGCTGCTGCGCACGTTCAAGGAGGGACGTCATGCGTCGCCAGACCCGACCGCATCCGCTGCATTCGTTCAAGTTCTGGTTCCTGATCCTAGCCGCGGCCGGCGCCACGATCGCCTGGAAACTCGACCTGCTCCCCGTGCGCGAGGCCGCCACGCGGAGCGGCGATGGCGCCGGCATTGAGTTGGGAGACGCGGGAAGTCCCGACGCCGATTTGGGCGACCCGGCGAACGCCGACGTATTCCTCAGTCAGTCGGAACCGACTCCGTCGGCGACGCCCACGCATTCCAAGGCGTCCATCCCCTACGCCGTGAACGACGCGCCGCGCACGATGCCGCACGTCGCCGCCGCGCCGGAAAACCCGTTCGGCAATCCGAATCCCGAGTTCGTCGCCGTGCAGGGACAGGGGGTCAACTCCGATGCCGGCGTGACGGGCGATGTGATTCTGGCGAACGCGGAAGAGCCTGCGTTTGCCGATACGGAGGCGGCTCCAACCACCGTCGCCCGGGCCGATGCGACCGTCGAAATCGAGGCGATCGACTTCTCCGTCATCGATGACCTGCTGGCGAAGGGGACGATCGAGGACGACATCGCCGCACATCGCGCCCTGTCGGAACTGTACTGGCAGGACCCCGCCGGTCGGCCGCAACTGGCCGACCGGATCGAGCAGACGGCGCGCCGCATCTACTTCCAGCCGCAGCCGCACTACATGGACGCGTACATGGTGCTGCCGGGCGACAACTTGGAGTCGATCGCCAAAGAGTACAGCGTGACCTGGGAGTATCTCGCTCGCCTGAACCGGGTCGAACCGCAGAAGCTGCAGGCCGGTCAGAAGGTCAAGGTGATCAAAGGCCCCTTCAATGCCGTGGTCGACCTGAGCGACTACGAGATCACCATCCATTGTCACGGCTACTTCGTGTACAAGTTCCCCGTCGGTGTCGGGAAGGACGAATCGTCCCCGATCGGGACGTTCAGCGTGCTCGACAAGGTCGTCAATCCGCCCTATTACGGACCGGAAGGGGCGATCGCGGCCGACGATCCGGCGAACCCCATTGGCGAGCGCTGGATCAGCATCGGCGACAGCTACGGAATTCACGGCACGATCGATCCCGACTCGATCGGTAAGAGCGAGTCCCGCGGTTGCGTGCGAATGCACAACGAAGATGTGGAAATCGTCTACGATTTGCTGACCGTGGGATCCGAGGTGGTCATCCAGCGATGACCCTCTGGTGAGCCAGCTTGAGCCAGTGGCGGCCCCGGTTATGATGGCGGCGGGTCGCTCGCAGTGCCGGCTTGTACACGGCAGCGGCCCGGTCAGTGGGGCGCGTTGCATGGGCGGATTCTTGGCGGACACTGCGCGGCTCGCGAAAGAGCTGCAGCTGGCGCCGCGGCAGGTCGAGCGGACCGTGCAGCTGCTGGATGAAGGCAACACCGTCGCCTTCATCACCCGCTACCGCAAGGAACAGACCGGGAATCTCGACGAGGAGCAGATTCGCGCAATCCAGCGCGGAGTGACCCTCCAGCGGCAACTGGCGGAGCGTGCCGACACGATCCGCCGCTCCATCGACGCCCAGGGCAAGCTGACTCCCGCCCTTGACGGCGCGATCTCGCAGGCCGCCTCCCTGAAGCAGTTAGAGGACCTGTACCTCCCCTATCGTCCCAAGCGGCGCTCGCGTGCGCAGACGGCCCGCGAGCGGGGACTGGACCCGCTTGCACAGCAGATTTGGAACGCTGGTCAACCCGGAGTGGGTCTGGAGGCGGCCGCCGGGGCTTACGTCGCTGCGGAGAGGGAGCTGCCGGACGTTGAGGCCGTGCTGGCCGGCGCTGGGGACATTCTGGCGGAGCGGATCAGCGAGGACGCTGCGGTTCGGGAAGCGGCGAGAACGCTGGCCTGGAGCACGGGGCGCGTGGTCTCTAAAGCTGCGAACGGGGAGTCTCCCGAAGCTCAGCCGTTTCGGGATTACTTCGACTTCTCCGAGGCGGCGTCGAAGATTCCGCCGCACCGGGTGCTGGCCCTCAACCGGGGTGAAAATCTGAAAGTCCTGCGTATTAAGGTGGCGTGGGACGATGAGCGCGTGCGGCGGGATGTGGCGGCGCAACTGCGGCTGGGAAACCATCCGCACCGGCGGTTTCTGGAAGACAGCGTGGCGGATGCCTGCGACCGGCTCCTGCACCCCAGCCTGGAAAGAGAGGTCCGCCGCGAACTGACGGACCGGGCCGAGCGGCACGCCGTGTCGGTCTTCGCCCGCAATCTGCGGAGCCTGCTCCTGCAGCCGCCGCTGGGGAGCGAGCGAGTGCTGGCGATCGATCCGGGATTGCGGACCGGCTGCAAACTGGTAGTGCTGGATGAAGTCGGCCGCGTCCTGGCCCACGACGTCGTCTACATCACCGGCTCGGACGACCGCCGCGAAGCCGCCCGCCGCCGCCTGGTCGAGCTGGCCCGCGAACATGAGTGCCGCGTGATCGCCATCGGCAATGGGACAGCCTGTCGCGAGACCGAGGAACTCGTGGCCGCCGCCATTGGCGATGAGCTGCCGGAGGCCCGCTATGTCATCGTCAACGAGGCCGGCGCCAGCATCTACTCGGCCAGCCCGGTCGCGCGGGATGAGTTCCCAGACTTCGACGCCACGGTCCGCGGCACGATCTCCATTGGACGCCGCCTGCAGGACCCGCTCAGTGAACTCGTCAAAATCGAGCCGCAGCACATCGGCGTCGGCATGTACCAGCACGACCTCGACGAGAAATCGCTCAGGGGTTCCCTCGACGAAGTGGTCGAGTCCTGCGTCAACTTCGTGGGTGTCGACCTCAACCGCGCCAGCGCCCCGCTCCTGCAATACGTGTCGGGACTTTCGTCCACGCTGGCTCGGCGGATTGTGGAGCATCGCGAGCATTGCGGCCGCTTTACTTCCCGCCTCCAGCTCCGGGACGTTCCGGGCGTCGGCGAACGGACTTTCACGCAGGCCGCCGGGTTCCTGAAGGTGAGCGGCGGTGACGAGCCGCTGGATGCCACGTGGATTCACCCTGAGAGCTACCCTGCCGCGGAAAGGCTGCTGCAACGCACCGGCCTCTCCCGCGAGGCGCTGCGGACCGCCTCACCGTCGGACCTCTCGGCGCCACTGCAGGATCTGAACGTCACGGCTGCCGCCGACGAACTACAGGTGGGAGTGCCGACGCTCTCCGACATCGTCGAAGCCCTGCGTCGACCCGGCCGCGACCCGCGGTCGGACCTCGCGGGCCCGGTCTTCCGCCAGGAGATCCTCCGGCTGGAGGACCTGCAGCCGGGCATGGAACTCCGCGGCACTGTCCTGAACGTGGTCGATTTCGGAGCGTTCGTCGACGTCGGCCTCAAGGACAGCGGTCTCGTGCACATCAGCCGGATGGCCGACCGCTTCATCCGGGATCCCCACGAGGTGACATCCGTCGGCGACGTCGTCAACGTCTGGGTGCACGATATCGACGTCCCCCGCCGTCGTGTCTCGCTCACCATGCTCCGCCCGGAGTAGCTGGGACCCGTCAATCCTCCTGCGCCTCCGTTAGACGGTGCACGGGTCCCGGCTTATCATGTCTGCGACTCCAGATTGACCACCTCCGAGGAGATCGTCGATGACACGTCGCTCGCTGCTGTCGCTGTCCATGACGCTGCTGACCCTGTGTGCCGCGCCGCCGGTGCATGCGGCTGAAGAGAATTCCGGGCCGTCGCGCATCCTGTTCGTCACCCAGAGCGTGGGCTTCAAACACGGTTCTGTCACGCGCAAAGAGGGGGAACTCGCTCCCGCTGAGATCGCCCTCATTCAGCTCGGCCAGCAGACGGGTAAGTTCGAGGTCGACTGCACCCAGGATGTCGCGGCGGATTTCACGAAAGAGAATCTGCAGCACTACGACATCGTCGCCTTCTACACCACCGGCGACCTGCCGATCGCCGAGGAGGACCGGGAGTATTTCTTCGGCGAGTGGGCGAAGCAGGAGGGGCACGGCATTCTCGGCTTCCACTCCGCGGCCGATACGTATCACAACTACGAGCCGTATTGGGACCTGATGGGGGGCACCTTCATCAATCATCCCTGGAACGCCGGCAACACGGTTACGCTGGCCGTGCATGATTCCGACAATCCGCTGGTTGAGCCGTTTGGCAAGGAGTTCGTCATCAAGGACGAGATCTACATGTACCGCAACTGGCAGCCCGAGAAAGTCCGCGTGCTGATGAGCCTGGATTACTCGAAGAGTCCGACCGACAATCCGGTCCCGCTCGAATTCGGCTACCACGTCCCGATCTGCTGGGTGAAGGAGAACGGCGACGGCAAGCTGTACTTCAACAACCTCGGTCACAACGAAACGACCTGGACCAACGAGGCGTTCCTGAAGTCCATCGCCCTCGCCGTCGACTGGATCCGCGGCGAAGTCGAGGCCGACGCGACGCCGAATCCGCGTGTCTCCGCGACGCAGGAAGAACGGGCCGCCCACGACTTCGAAGCCGGGGGCTTCAAGAGGAAGGAATAGCGCGTGCGTTGAAGCGGCGCCTGAGGACTCCGCGTCAGAACCCCGGTTTCTTTGAAGAAACCGGGGTTCTGCGTGTCCGGGATGGGCGTCGAGTGAGGTGCCTGCATGCCCGACCCGAACCAGCTCGATCCGCTCACGGCGTCGACCAGGTCAGTGCAGGTCGGCGGCCTGAATCGTGCGGAGATACTGCGGGAATTGGAAACGCACGCCGTTGCGCTCAATGCTTACGGCGACACGCTGTTTCAGGAGCTGCGGTTCGAAGACTTTCCGACCGCCGAGCAGCGACAAGCGGTCGTGCTCACCGCAGGCCAGTTGGGATTTCAACAGGCCGCCTTCTACGCTGAGATCCTCGCTCGCGCCGCGACGCTGGGGCTCGCGGTGTGCCCGCTCGAAGCGGCCCCCTATCTCCGGCTGCAGTATCTCGACCAGCCGCCGGACGGGACGCATATCACAATTGCGTCCGCCATCCGGGATCAGACTCCGAGCGGATTCTATCTCCGCCGCCATCCGGACCAGCTGTGGCTCCGAGGCTATGTCGCGTCGGCCGACTACGAGTGGGTTCTCGAAGAGCGCTTCATCTTCCTGACGGGCAAGGAATGATGCCTGTCTCTCAGAACCAGAGTCCCACTCCGGCGAAAGGTCCGTCCAGCGTCACGTCGCTGATGCGGTACACTTCGTAGCCGGTGAAGACCTCCAGGCGGCGCCACACCGCGCCCGCGCCAAATCGGCCGTGGAAGTAACCGGCGTCGCCAAGGGTTCCGGCGTCGAGAACGGCTGAGAGCGTCCAGGGGCGGGCGGGGAACGCACTGATGCCGTAGGTGAAATTGATGCCGGCTTCGCCGTCACTGCCGTCGGCCAGCCAGTTGACGCCGATGCCGGTGTGAAATTCCAGCTGTTCGGACTGAGCGAACCGGTAGAGGAGATTGGCGTCGCCGATGGAGAGCGAATCGTTCCGCCGGCCGGTGGACTCCACCCAACGGGTCCACTCAGCGTCGAATCCGAACCGGGCGGCAGTGTCCATCTGCAGCCGTGCGGTGGACCATTGCAGGTCGCCGAAGTCGGTTCCGTAATGCCATCCGGCGCGGCCGGCCCATCCGCGCACGGGTGTAACGGCAGGGGAAGTGATCAGCAGCCGCCCGGGGATATCATCGAAATAGGGGGCCGCAGGATAGTCCGGCCGAACCGCGAGATCGTCGGCGAGAGCGACATGCGGTCCCCACCACGGAGACGCCACCGCGAACCCCAGCGCCGGACCAAAGATCTCGCCCAGCAACTCGCCGACGAAACTGCCGCTCTGGTCTTCGTCGTCCCAGTCGCCGTCGGAATCGGAATCATTCCGCTCGGCGGCGTCACGAAGGTCGACGAGGGTCTCTCCGGCCACGGCGCTTCCGGCGGGCGCAGCGAGGACGGCGGTCAGGAGCAACCCGAGAAGGCAGCGCGAAAGGTACTCCCGCGGAAGCATGAGCCGAGCCCGGCAAGCGAATGAGGACGGCTGGGAGGAGAAACGACTTGTACAGTCGGCTCCGGCGTCCCGACAAGACAGATCCGCGGTGATCCCTGTGGTTCGGCTGTAACCGCCGATGTCCAGTCTCGTCTCCGTAACCGTTGAATTCATGGGAGGTTACGGTGATGAATTGCCCGCGCCGCCCAAATGGAATCAAGGGGCGGACACCGGAGGGGAAATCTTCCAAGAATCCGGATTCGGGCGAGTTGACACTCAGCGCCGGGCCGATAATATACCCTCGCTGCCGCGGTAAAGCCGCGACGGCTGGGGGGAGCTTCTCCCCCGACAGTTCTTTGGCAATTTGGTTGGTGAATTCCTGAGAGTAACAGCGCAGGTTCGTTGAGCTGGCTGACTTTTGGGAGGTTCGCGACACGGCAAGGGCGGGCTTCGGCTTGTCCTGGTCGGGGAGCGGACTTCTAACGATCTGATCTTTCCGATCTGCTATCCAACGGCACGGGGCTTCGGTCCCGGGCCGCTCAAGCAGTCAAGTGAAGGGTTTGATCCTGGCTCAGAATGAACGTTGGCGGCGTGGATTAGGCATGCAAGTCGAGCGAGAACCGGAGCAATCCGGGGAAAGCGGCAAACGGGGTAGTAATGCATCGGTCACGTGCCCTCAGGTCGGGGATAGCCAGGGGAAACCCTGATTAATACCCGATAATCTCGAGAGAGCAAAGATTTATTGCCGGAGGAGCGGCCGATGTGACATCAGGTAGTTGGTGAGGTAACGGCCCACCAAGCCATAGACGTCTAGGGGGCGTGAGAGCGCGACCCCCACCACTGGGACTGAGACACTGCCCAGACACCTACGGGTGGCTGCAGTCGAGAATCTTCCGCAATGGGCGAAAGCCTGACGGAGCGACGCCGCGTGCGGGATGAAGGCCCTTGGGTTGTAAACCGCTGTCAGGGGGGATGAAAGCGCAAGCTTGACAGAGCCCCAGAGGAAGCACGGGCTAAGTTCGTGCCAGCAGCCGCGGTAAGACGAACTGTGCGAACGTTATTCGGAATCACTGGGCTTAAAGGGTGCGTAGGCGGCCACGTAAGTAGGGTGTGAAATCCCCCGGCCCAACCGGGGAACTGCGCTCTAAACTACATGGCTTGAGTGAGCTAGGGGTCCACGGAACTTCCAGTGGAGCGGTGAAATGTGTTGATATTGGAAGGAACACCGGAGCCGAAAGGGGTGGACTGGGGCTCAACTGACGCTG
>JBGTSJ010000001.1:486550-675912 GCA_041940305.1 Planctomycetaceae bacterium | reverse complement strand
ACCGGCTCATCCCGCGACTGGGCGGCCAAGGGGACTTACCTGCTCGGCATCCGGGCCGTGATCGCCGAAAGCTTCGAGCGGATCCACCGCTCCAACCTCGTCGGCATGGGCGTCCTGCCGCTGCAGTTCCGGCAGGGAGAGAGCCGCGAGGCGCTCGAGCTCGACGGCACCGAGACGTTCGACATCGCCCTCAACGATGAACTGAAGCCGCTGCAGGCGGTCGAAGTCACCGCGAAGAAAGCGAACGGCGACGAGATCCACTTCGTCACCACCTGCCGCATCGATACCCCGGTCGAAGTCGAGTATTACCGCCACGGCGGCATCCTGCACAAAGTCCTGAGAGACCTGCTCAAGTCATAACCATGAGCCGCGCCCGGCAGGAAGCGGCCGGCGCAAGACCCAAACCGCTTCCCGAAAGGGGGCCGCGGATGACGCGGATCTGGCGGATTGTCGCCGATACCTCGGCGGGTGAGATCGAACCCCGGTGAGGCAAAGAAGAACCCCGGTGAAGCAAAGAAGAGGTGCCGATCGGCATCCTGGCCGGTAAACTAGATGACATCAGAGACTTAGGGGCTCAGGCTGATGTCCGCTGCAATCAAACGCTACTCCGTCGACGAGTACCTCGCCTTCGAACGCGATAGCCCGACCAAGCACGAGTACTTCGACGGCGAAGTCTTCGCGATGGCTGGTGCGACTGTGCCGCACAACCTCGTGGCGAGCAACGCGCTGCGAAATCTGGGAAATGCGCTGGTCGATCGTCCCTGCATTGTGCTGGGAAGTGACACTCGAGTTGTGTGCCCGACGGGACTGCGGACCTATCCGGATGTCGTTGCCGTCTGCGGACCGCCCCAGTACGAAGATGGCCGACGGGATAACCTCCTCAACCCGATCGTCATCGTCGAAGTTCTCTCGCCGTCCACCGAGCGCTACGACCGCGGGAAGAAGTTCGAGCACTACCGCACGATTTCATCGCTTCGCGAGTACGTGCTGATCGCTTCCGATCGGAAATCGATCGACCATTTCGCAAGACAGGACGCGGGCACTCAGTGGTTGCTCACGTCCTTTAGCGGGGAGCAGGACGTCGTCAACTTCCCGGCTCTCGAAGTCGGCATCCCGATCGCCGAGATCTACGCCAAAGTGGAGTTCCTGCCCGAACCATCGCCGCATGAGCAGAACGGCGAACCGTAGCCCGCCCCCCAGTCAGCAACGTTCGGCTTCGACCTTTTCCGCGTAAGTCCGCCCGATTGCGTCATCCGCGGCCCCCTTCGAGCGTCAACCGCCGTACACGCTCCCGGTCCGCTTGGCCTTCTTGCTGATTCGATTGTGGGCGTAGAGGCCATCCAAAATCAGTTCCGCCACTGCCACCGTCAGCCCCTCTCCGGTCTCTTTTCCGCCGAGTTCCGGTTCCAGTTCAGCGGCGGCCCGGTCGAGTTGTTTGCGGAACCCGCGGATCGCATCGAACTGTTGCAGTTCCTCCGGGGTCGTCGCTCCATCCTTGATCTCCAGCCGCTTGCCGGAGTCGAAGTACTCGACGATCGACTGGAACTGGGCCGGCTGAAAGTGCTGGTCGAACACCACCTTTTCCGCTTCCTCGATCAGCCGCTCGATCAGCCGGTCCTCCTCGCCCGTCTCCTCCGTCATCGCCAGTTCCAGTTTCCCGCGGGCGCTCGCCGCAGCATGACCCAGATCGCTTGGACGGGCCACGGTGATTGACTCGCCGGCCGCGATCGCCCGCCGCTCTGCGTTGGAGACCAGGTTCTCGTAATTCGCGATCGACATCCGGACCGAGACGCCCGATGCGTGATTGACATGCGGGCTCGTCCGCGCCAGCCGGCTGGCCTCCTCCACCACCTCCTTGAGAAACCGCGGCACATGCACGCGGACGTCGCCGTCCCGTTCGGTCCAGGCGTTCTCGTCCGTAATCCGGATTCCCAACTCGCGGGTCATTGGATAGTGCGTGCGGATCACCGAGCCGATGCGGTCCTTCAGCGGAGTCACGATCCGGCCGCGGTTGGTGTAGTCCTCCGGGTTCGCGGAGAACACGAGGCACAAGTCGAGCGGCAGCCGCACCGTGAAGCCCCGGATCTGGATGTCCCGCTCCTCCAGCACGTTGAACAGGCCGACCTGGATCTTGGGGGACAGGTCCGGCAGTTCGTTCATGCAGAAGATGCCGCGATGGCTGCGGGGGATCAGCCCGAAGTGCATGACGTCTTCGCTGGCGAGATGCCGCCCTTCCGCATGCTTGATCAGGTCGATCTCACCGACCAGGTCCGCGATCGTCACGTCCGGAGTCGCCAGCTTCTCATGATACCGCCGTTCTCTCCCGATCCACTCGATCGGAGTGTCGTCCCCGCGTTCCGTGATGAGGTCGCGCGAGTACTTCGACAGCGGCGCCAGCGGATCATCATTGATCTCCGAACCGGCGACGATGGGGACGGCCTCGTCGAGGAGGTCGGCTAGCATCCGCAGCATCCTGGTCTTCCCCTGCCCGCGCAGGCCGAGGAACAGCATGTCGTGCTGTGACAGGATCGCGTTGGCCACTTCCGGGAAGACCGTCTCGTCGTAGCCGACGATGCCGGGGAACAGCGATTGCCCCGAGCGCAGCCGCGCAATCAGATTGCGGCGCAGCTCCTGCTTGACGGGGACGGACTGATATCCGCTGCGGCGCAGGTCGCCGAGCGTGGAGGGTCGGTCTGGCATGTCGCTTTGAAACGACTCGCGGAACGAGTCGCCGGTTGGCTTCAGGAATGGTCGAACAGGCGATCAGCGGTCGCATTCACACTGTAGACCCTCTGCTGCCGATCGGGTAGTGGTCGGATCGAGGCGGCCCGACTAGAATCAGCGAGTCCACTTCGTCCGCTCGTCTCCGAATCGGGATGGTGCATGGCCGATATCGTCCTCATCAATCCCCGCTTCGAAGTCTCGTTCTGGGGGATGGAGTTCGCCCTGCCGTACTTCGGCAAAGGCGCCAACCTCCCCGTCGCCTGCCTGCCGCTGCTGGCCGCGCTGACTCCCGAGGGGCATACCCTCACGCTGATGGACGAGAACGTCGAGCCGCTCGACTACGAACGTCTCGCCCGCGCCGATATCGTCGGCCTCACCGGCATGAGCGTCCAGCGGTTTCGCATGACGGAGATCCTCAAGGACCTCCGGGAGCGCGGCATCTACACGGTCGTCGGCGGCCCCTGGGTCACCGTGCAGGAGGACTACTTCGAAGATCTCTGCGACGTCATCTTCATCGGCGAGGCGGAAGAGACGTGGCCGCAATTCCTGAGGGACTGGGAGGCCGGCACGGCGGCGAAGCGCTACGAGCAGTCGCAGCCCACCGATATGACGAAAGTCCCCTGTCCCCGCTACGACCTGCTCCCCGCGCACCGCTACCTCATCGGCAGCATGCAGTTTTCCCGCGGCTGCCCCTTCCAGTGCGAGTTCTGCGACATCATCGTCACCTTCGGCCGCCGCCCGCGGCTCAAGACCAGCCCGCAGGTCATTGCCGAACTGGAAGCACTCCGTGCCAGCGGACTCGACCTGACGTTCATCGTGGACGACAACCTCATCGGCAACAAGAAGGCCGTAAAGGAACTGCTGCGCGACGTGTCGGCGTGGCAGCAGGAGCATGGCTTTCCGCTGAGCTTCTTTACCGAAGCGTCCCTCGACCTGGCCGAGGATGCGGAACTGATGCAGCTGATGGTGGACGCCAATATCCAGTGCGTGTTCATCGGCATCGAGAGCCCGAACGAAGAATCGCTCAAGGAGACGAAGAAGATCCAGAACGTGCGGGAGAAAGGGGGTACGATCCTCGACAAGGTCCGCACGATCCAGCAGGCGGGCATCGAGGTCTGGTGCGGGATGATCGTCGGATTCGACAACGACACGCCCGATATCTTCGATGCGCAGGTCAAGTTCCTGACCGAATCCCGCATCATCCACGCCATGGTCGGCATGCTGCACGCCATCCCCAAGACGCCGCTGCACGCCCGCCTCGCCGCCGAGCATCGTCTCGACTGGGCCGACCGCTCCGAGTTCGGCACCAACGTCATCCCGCTGCAGATGTCGCGCGAGGAACTCTGCGACGGCTACCTGCGCGTGATGCGCGAACTCTACGAGCCGCAGGCCTATTTCGACCGGCTGGACAGCCTGTATCTCGACCCGTCCTTCGAGCCCGGCGCCGTGCAGCGCGCCTGGTTCCGCAAGCACTGGTGGCGGCGGCTGAAGGCCCAGTCCTGGAACGGACTGCGCGGCTACGTCGTCTATCAGCGGCTGATGCGCGGCGTTCGCGACGAGGGACTTCGCAACGAGTACCGCCGCCGCCTCAAGAACCTGTGGCGCGTCCGCCGCGACCCGTACTATCTCTTCGTCTACGCCCTCAAGTGCGCCCTGCACTACCATTACCACTGCATGCTCGAGCGCATGGCCCAGCCCGATCGGGCCATGGTCAATTCATTCTGAGCACGGCACTTCCGCTTCGGAGAAACCCGGTTTCTTAAAGACAAACCGGGTTTCTGGCGCCGACGCAAACTAAGGCGTCTGCTCCGGCAGCGAGTGCTCCGAGAAGAACTCCCAGATCACTTCCGACGCATTGAAGTCGCGGCAGACCGTACCCATGACGAGCACCGGCTGGCGCCGACCGTCGGGCCATGTGTGGCCCCCGCCGCGGATCTCGTAAAAGATCACGGGAGCGCCATTTTCGCCCGCTGCGGGATACACGTGCCGCAGCACCGTACAGCCGTCGGCAGAGGAGTCGTCCAGCGGCTCGACAGATGCGGCGGCGCAACCGTTCTGCTCGGCCCACCACTTGACCAGTTCGTCGGCGGTGAAGGACGACTTGAGACGCGTGAACTGGTCCACGCCATCATAGCCTACGATCCGGTCGTTGGTGCCGTGGATGTACAGCACCGGAATCGGACGGTCGGGTTTCGTCTCCGCCAGCGCCGCGACGAGCGTCCCCGCCACAGGGGCGATGGCGGCGATCTTATCCGGCAGCAGGCAGGCCAGCCGGTTCGACATGTATCCGCCGTTGGAGAGCCCCGTTGCGTACACCCGCCGCGAGTCGACGTATCCCCGTTCGACCAGGTCGTCGATGATCGCCGCAATGCAGCCGACGTCGTCCATATAGCCGGGCTCGCTCTTGACCCGCTCCCCCAGTTCGGGCCGCTCCCAGAACCGCCACATCCGGTTGAGCCCGTCCGGGTACACGACCGCAAACCCATGCCGGTCGGCCGTCTCGCTGAACCCGGTGAAGATCTCCATCCCCTGCCCCTCCATCCCCAGGCCGTGGATGGCAATCACCAGCGGGACAGGAGCGTCGGGCTGGAATCCGGCGGGCAAATGCAGCAGGTAAGTCCGGTTCTGTCCGTGATGCTCAAACTGGCGCGACACCGTCCGACCTGGCATCGCCGCGTCGTCGCCGATCGCCGAAGCCGGTGCGGCCACCGCAGCGAATACTGCGGCAATCGCCAGTTTCATCCACACAGGAGATGGTCGCGCCGCGGACATCAGCAAATCTCTCCGTTCAGTTCTGACGACATGCTCAGGCGAGGTCGCTTCGAGACATCTCGAGATCGCGTCCGGGTCACCAGTCTCCGGCCCCGCTCGGGACTTCCAGCGGACTGCGGTCGCCGAACCGCAGCTGCTCACGCAGCCAGACGAGGTTGACCGTACCGATCGGCCCGTTGCGGTTCTTGGCGACGATCAGGTCCGCTTCGCCGGGCCGATCCTCCGGATCATACGCCTCCGGCCGGTGCAGGAACATGACAATATCGGCGTCCTGCTCAATCGCGCCCGATTCGCGGAGGTCCGCCAGCCGCGGGCGTTTGTCCTCACGCTGTTCGACCCCCCGGTTAAGCTGCGCCAGCGCGATCACCGGCGCCTGCAGGTCCTTCGCCAGAAACTTGAGCCGGCGCGTGATCGTCGAGATCTGCTGCTCGCGGGTGATGCTGCGGTTGCTGGATTCCTCCGACTCGATCAGCTGCAGATAGTCGATGATGACGAGCCCCAGGTTTCCCGAGCGCCGCTTCAGACGCCGGGAAACGGCGGCGATCTGCGCCACGTTCCGCCCTGCGGTGTCGTCGATGTACAGCGGATACTCGCGCAGCAGCAGCGACGCCTGCTCCAGGCTGTACTGCTCCACCTCATCCAGGTCTCCCTGCCGCAGCTTGTGGCCGTTCACCTTGCCGTGAATCGACAGGAACCGTTCCGCCAGCTCGAGGCTCGACTGTTCCAGGCTGAAGATCAGCACGCCGGTTCCGGCGCCCGCCACCGCCAGCGCAAAGTTGCAGACGAGCGCGGTCTTTCCCATGCTGGGCCGCGCGGCGAGCACCAGCAGTTCCGATGGCTGGAACCCGCTCGTCATCTCGTCGAGGCCGGTGAAGCCGGTGTGCAGCCCGCTCAGCGAGCCCTCCTGGTCCATCCGGCTGAAGATCCGCTCAAACGCGTCCTGCAGGATGTCCTTGAGCGCGAACTTGTCGACGTTGTGCTGCCGCTCCGAGATGTCGAAGATCCGCCGCTCGGCGCGGGCCACCAGTTCGTCGACCTCGTCCTGGCCGTGGTACGCCTCCCGCAGCGTGTCGGTGCAGGCGTCGATCAGCGTGCGCTGCAGCCACCGTTCGTGGACGATCTTCGCGTAGTACTCGGCGTGCGCCGCGTGCGGCACGGCTTCGAGTACCTGGGCGATGTAGGCCGCCCCGCCGATCTCGGCCAGTTCACCGCGCCGCTCCAGTTCGTGCCCGAGCGTGACCGGGTCGATGCCGCGAACGCCGGCGTCGAACATGTCCTGGATGGCCGCGAACATCCGCCGGTGCGGGTCGGCGTAGAAATGGTCCGACCGGATGTGCTGCAGGACTTCGTCGATCGCATCGTTACTGAGCAGCACGCTCCCCAGCACGCTCCGTTCCGCCTCCAGGTCCTGAGGCGGGAGTTTGCCCGTTGCGTCTCCGTTCGACTTCGCCATGGCGCGGCCCTCCAGGATTGGCCTTCCGATGAAGAACCCCGGCTTCTGTGAGAAACCGGGGTTTCGACGAGTTCGATTCCGCCCGTTGCGGACCTACGAGTTCGATGCCGCCGGCACCACCCAGACTTTCACGTCGGACTCCACGTCCGGATGCAGCTGCAGCTTGACGGTGTACATTCCCAGTTCCTTGAGCGGTCCTTCCAGGAAGATGTGCTCGGGCTCGACCGGGAAGTTGGCGGCCTTCAGCGACTTGCTGATGTCGGCCGCCAGCACGGAGCCGTACAGGTGCCCTTCGTCCGTGGCGTTCGCCTCGATCGTCACGCTGTACTTCCCCACGTCGTCCGCCAGCTTGCGGATCTGACCGATCTTCTTCTTAGCCAGTTCGTCCTGCCGCTGGCGATGCAGTTCCACCATCCGCTTGTTCGCGTCGGTGGCGACGGTCGCCAGCCCCTGCGGCAGCAGATAGTTGCGGGCATAGCCCCGCTTCACGCGGACGATTTCTCCCTGCTCGCCGAGAGACGGGACTTTTTCGGCCAGCAGCAGCTCAACGCCGCCGCGATGGTCCTTGGAGCGAATCCGATTCTGTCGTGTGCCGGGCATGGGTCAGTTGGTCTATGGCTGATGGCTGATAGTCGATAGTCGCTTGTCGAGAACGCGCAGGATCAGCAATTCTCGACGATCAAAACTCCAATGATTCGTTCAGCCCGGGCCCAGCGGGCCGGGCGTTCGCGAGGGGATTCCCATTTCACCCCCGCATTTCAGAAGGGAACGTCTCCCCCCATCGGCTCGCCGGAAGGTGCGTCGTCGTAGAAGGAATCGGCCGGCTCCGGCGCGGATCGCTGTCCGCCGCCGCCTCGATTGCCGCCGCCTCCTCCGCCCCCGCCTCCTTCACCGCGGCCGCCGAGCATCGTCATGTTCTCGCCGACGACGCGCAGCTTGCTCCGTTTCTGGCCGCTTGTCTTGTCTTCCCAGGAATCCAGTTGCAGCCGTCCTTCGATCAGCACCGACCGACCTTTGGAGAGGTACTCCCCCGCGATCTCAGCCGTGCGGCCCCACAGCGTGATGTCGACGAACGTCACCTCTTCCTTGCGGGTGTTCGAGTTCTTGTCGAACCAGGTCCGGTTCACCGCCAGTCCGATCTCGGTGACGGCCGTGCCGCCAGTGGTGTACTTCACCTCCGGATCCCGAGTCAGATTGCCGACCAGAATGACTTTGTTGAAGCTGGCCATGATGTGCCTCCCGCACGTCGCCGCCGGATGAGGTTTCGCTCTGCAGTCGCTCGCACGAGTTGGACGATGCCAGCCCCACGAGTGGGCTGCCGATCGTAGTCGCCGACAAGACCACCTTAATCTAAACGCGCGTTCACGTCCACCGTGTGCGCTACCAGCGACGGCCCCCACGCCCCCCGAACTCCGGCTCCCGCCGTTCTTCCTCAGCGCCCGAACCCGCCACGTGGCTGGCCAGTGCCGGCACCAGCTTTTCGTGGAACAGGGCGCCGTGCTCGGTGTGGTCGATCACCATGTGACGCAGCACCAAGTCGCTCAGCTTGCACAGCCGCGCGAGCTCGCCGACCTGGCTGCCGTCCATCTTGAGATACGTCAGGTAATGCAGTCCCTTCTTGTGCCCCTCGATGGGATACGGGAGCTTGCCGTCCTGCCAGGGCGCCGACGCCAGGATTTCGGCCTCGCATTTGCCGAGAATCTCCTTCACGGCTTCCTCGGTCCCCGGGCGATCCTGGGCGAACCGGCCGCTGTCCAACAGAAACATCACCTCGTACAGTTTCTCCGCCACGTCGTCTCCTGCTCTCTGTCTTTCGTCCCGGCCGGATCGGGTCAATCGGGCCGACATCGCCTCGTACCGCGAACGCAGCGGATGAATCCCCGTGCAAACGTGGAAACGGCCATTTGTAGCGATTTCGCTGCCGTTTGCAAACGAGGAAGCGTCTCGAACACCGCGCCGGGGACTGCCCTCGCCGATCAATGCTCTACAGGATCATGTCCGAAAAGGGCCCCAGACGGCTCTGCTCGAACAGCTGCTGAATCGCGGCCACGTACTCCGGTTCCGGAAACTCATGCAGCATGGCCGTCCGGTCCTGTTCGGTCATCACACCTTCGCAGATTAGTTGTTTGTCGTCACGATCGAACCGAATTCGGCTTGAGGCTGATGAGGGCATGACTCGCGATTCCGGCCAGTAGTCCATCGGCACCATTGAGAAGTCAGCGGATGCGGGATCGTTCATGATCTCGCAAACCAGTTCCTTATTCAAAAACTCGATCGCAACCGCCGCCTCGAAGCAGTTCGTCACAAAGTAGCGGTTCTCGGATGACTTGCTGAACTGAAACGCCTTCAGGACGGCGGCGGTGGCGTCGCGGTCGTCGTTCACCACGGCCGGAATGACATTCTCATAAAAGAGGCTGGCATACAGCTGTGCTCGAAACCAGTTTGTCATCGCATCCGGGTTCTGCGTCGACTCCCAGATTCTGAGTGCCTTGCGACTGAGCATCTGCCGGGCCGATGGCCGACTCTGTGCCAGTCGCCCATCCTCCAGGTACTGCGTTTCCAAAAACGCCCTGACAACCTGAAAGCTCTCCAGACTGGAGCGTGCGCGGGTCTTTAAGGCCGTCCGGATCTCTCGCCCCGCGCGGGCGTAGTTGTGATCCGCACTTCCGGCGTCGTCGAGCTCCCAGATGTAATACGCCTTGAGACGCTTCACGTCGGCCAGCCAGATCTCCTCGAGAAGTGGATAAGACCTCGCATCGACCTGCGTGAGTTGGAGCTTTCGCCCCTCGAGAATCTTGACCCCCAGCAGGCCGCAGGCATCGTACCAGTCATCCCGCATCTCCTGGTCGGAACTGTGGATCTCCTGCAGATGTGCGATTCGCAACTGGTGCTCCCACATCACCTGCCGGATCTTGCGAATCGCGGCCAGATGTTCGGCCGCCTGGCGAAGAAACAGGTCGAGATGCTCAGGCGACAATTGCGCGGCGGCGACGGCAGCGGCGGTGTCTTTCGGCATGGGAAATCGCGGCGCGGATCTCGGGGGAGGGACGGACGCACTCACCGGGGAGCCGGCGTGCGTTGATCAGGTGGTTCGTCAGAGGCCAGAAGGCTGGAACGTAGCTCCTCCACCGCGCGCTCCACCGCGTCTTCGATGTCCCGCTGCAGCTTGCGAACAGCGGACTCGGTCTCCGCCGCCACGAGAAAGTTCAGCTGCTCGAGGACGTCGTTCAGGACAACCTCTGAAGTCTTCGTCATGCGTCCCCTTTGGAATTCGACACCACCGGCAGCGCTTCCGGTTGTGAGTGACTTTCGCCGCTCCTGAAATTCTCCCGCGCCCGCTCGTCCGCGATCGCCATCAGATCTTTGACCAGCTTGGCGACGATCTCCGACAGCGCGGTCACTTTGGCCCCTTCGACCTCGCCGTTCCCCCGGTGGTCACCGACCCGCGCGGACTCTTCCTCCGCGTAAGCCTGCGCGTATGCGCGGTTCACGGCCAGAAACTCCCGCACGTGCGAACAGACCGTTTCAGCGTGCGGCGTCGAATCCGGAATCCGCGAAAGCAACTGCGTCACCAGGCCGATCAGCGACTCTTCCGAGTCGTTGCAATTCTGAAAGTTTCCGAACGGCCCAGTGCCGTTCACTTCCGCAAGGGGAATCCCGATGGCAATCCCGTGCACTTTCGCGTTCCGGGCTTTCGCGTAGCCCGCTTCGAAGAGAATCCACGGTCGACGCAAACTTCGACGCGTCAGCAGACAGACCACGTCGGTCGCGACGGACAGTTCGGAGACGATCCGGGGGTACCATTCCGCCCCGTACTCGATCCCCTGATGTGTGCTCCTCTCGCTAGAAAGGAACGTTTTCAGCAACCCGTGGCTCACGTTCGTCAGGAGCCGACTGAAAGCCCCGGCCAGATCCGCGTCCCGTGAATCGTGGCTGACAAATACGTACGGGGGCCGGACATCGGCGCGGCGCTGAACGCGATTGGTCCGCTGGCCCTTGGCCATCAAGGGGATCCTGAACGGCCGCCGGAATTGAGCTCCGCTCTCTTCTGAAAGCGGCGCGCCCAATCCTTATGGATTCAACTCGACGAGTGAGAAACCCTGAGCTGACGCAGGTTGAGTCGATTTCACACAGACCTGATTCCGCTGTCAAGTTATCACAGCGGCTTGACGTGCACCGCGAACAGGCTCTCCCCAGTCACCCATTTGTCATCGTCGCAACGTTGCGAGCGTCCCTTCGACCAAATAAACACGGCCGCCGTCACGGCTCCCATGGCGTTGGCCACCAGATCTCAACCGGTGTTCGTGTAATCCCCCACGTTGGTCTCTGCCATGATCCGTGTCACGGCGAACTCGATCACTTCATTCAGCGCCCCGCCCCCCCCCATCGCTGCCGCCACACAGAGTGTCAGCATTCCCAGGGTCGGCGGCTGCGGACCGGATGAGCAGTCGCGCAGAATCGCCTGCAGCCCCTGCCAGCAGACAAACGTCGTCACGCCGAACCCATACGCATGCACGACCTGGTCGTACTTCAGCCGGTCCGGCACGATCCACCAGCTGTACAGGACCCGCACGTCCCCCTCGATCGGCCACGACTCGGGAACGGGGACGATGCCCCCCGCCATGTGCAGCAGACCCCAGGCCGATAGCCCTCACAAAACTGCCGGCATGAACCCCACCCGCCGATGCGCCGCGGCCACCGCCGCCGCCAGCACCAGCATCGCCCCGATGTAAAACAGGAACTCCCCATTCCCGCTCACGAATGCGGCGATCGTGGCGGCCGCAAGATACAGCGCAGTGAACCCGACAACCCCCGCCGGCCAACGGGTCAATTCCACTTCGGGCGTCACGAATTCACTGGGAGTCGGCGACGGCATCGGCCTCGATATCGGCAGACCAATCCGGCTGCAGCCCGGGAACGAGAGCGTTGGTCGGCCGGCGCGGCGTGTTGTCGTGGCTCAGTACGCGGTCATCGCCGACGAAGTAGGTGTGGAAGTCGGCGACAATCAGGTTGTACGCCTGCTCCTTTAGGCCGGCGTCCTCGACTGCCGTGATCTCCTCGCTGCCATCAATCGAGTGTAGCCGCATCCCGGCAGAGAGTTCGCGTGCATACAACCAGTCCTGCGAGTTCACCCAGAACGGATGCCCCATCGTGCAGCACAGCTCGCTCTCCTCGGTCACCACTTTCATCAGTTCCACCGGAGGCCGCACCGTGACCTTCAGCACGGGCTTGAATGCAATCTCCCCCGTCTCCACATCCTGAGCCAGCACGCGGTCCCCCAACAGAATCTCCTCGATCGGCTTAGGCCCGTGCTCCGTGATCACAGGTGTTCCCGCCGCAAAACAACTGCAGTTGACCTGCACCCGAACATCGGGACTTGGCGTTCGAGACACGCCGCGTTGCCTCTCGACAGACCACGTTTCTTCATAGTCACGCTGCAATTGAGGCTTCGGCCCCGTGACATGCACTTGCTGATAGTTCTGCCACCAGCCCCACCAGTCCTGCGACGTTCTCAATTCGGGATGCCCGATCGCGGATGCCAGTGTGCGCGTCACTCGGTCATTGTCGACGAGGACACGGCTCGTCGTGTCGCGTCCCTGCCGCGGCGACAGCGCTTGATAATGGTCCTGCAGATGCCGAAGCGCCCACGCTTTCAGGCCTGGATTCCGCATCAGACTGGAGGAGTCGCTTAAGACGAAGCCGCGGCGGATGAACCATGTCCCGCGTTCCGGCCCATACAGCACCGCCAGATTCAATACCCGGACGTCATCCTGAGTCTCTACTCGCTGCTGGTGAACGTAAATCAGTCCCCCTAACGGCGTCGCAAACAGACTGCTGCGCACTTCGGGATTGGCGCGAAGGAGGGCCATCAGCGTCGGCGCGTAATCGTCAATGCGCCGTTCCTGGAGTCGTCGTTGGGCATCAGCGCGCAAGACCGGCGAGTCGGCGGCGAGCGCATGGCGGGCGATCACGACGGAAGCCTCCCAGGAATCCAGAGACGACAGCCATTCCAGATACCACCCCCTCGCCGCGTCCTCAGCACCCGCAAATGCAGCTTCGACCGCCGGGATCGCCGCCGGATCGCGGATGGCGTGTAATTCATCGCGCGCCAGTTCCCAAGCGCGCTGACGTGAGCGAAGTAATCTGCGGACGATCGGCTGTACTTGCGGCCCCCAAACCTGCTGATCCTGACGAGCTCTGAGAACACCCGTCAGGAACACCTCCACTTCCTCCCGCGTCACCCAGAAGCCGTCAACCAGCACATCCCCCAATCTCTCCCGCGCTTCCCGGTTGTCCCACTCCAGCTCCACGATCCGCATCAGATGAGCGCGCTCCTCATCCCGCATTTCGCGGTCGCGCGCGCCATCGGCCAGGTAGAAATGGTCGATGATCGTGTCGCCCCGTTCCGACCGGTTCTTGCTGTAGAGGTACAACTGATGCCAGCGGTCCTCATCCTCGTGGACGGCGCGGTCATACGTCACCCATGCCTCGCCGACTTTCATCCGGCCCAGATGCCAGTTTGCGGCGGCATGGTTCGGATCATCTTCCAGCACCTTCTGCAGCAGGGCGTTGCGGTCGCTGTTGCGGCCTTCCAATTCCAGACGGAGCGCGAGGTCGACGGCTGCGTCCAGTGATTCCGGGGTCGGAGCAGCCGCGGGAGTGCCGTTGTCAGCGGCGGAAGAGGAGGGGGGCGACCCCAAACCACTGCCCGCCATGGAGATCAGCGCAATCAGCACCAGCAGCATCGAGCGAGCGAACATCGTCCTGTTCTCCTGAGCCCACGACTTATGCGCAGCGTCAGCGCTCCCTTTAATTCAGGGAACGACGGTGTACTCGGCCAGTAAACGGACTTTTTCAGCAGTCAGGTCGAAATTGTCATACGTGGTCCAGGTGCGCATTCGCCTCCGCAGGGAGGACACCAGTCGGGAATCCGACGCTGGACGCTGCTCGGTTTCCTCCGCCTGCGCCTCGACGCGATCGGTCCAACGGTCCAATTGCTTGATCCGGTCGGCCGCCTTGCCGGTGGCCTTCTGGTAATTCCGAAGGGCCCGCTCCCTCTGAGACATGAGGCTCCGCGCCGCCTGCAGGATCTGAGCCTGTTCCTGGGCCGTGGCGTCGTACTGCGCCAGATACTGGTTCAGCTCCACCTGCAAGGCGGCCACCTGCAGATCGATGGCATCCGTGTTGGACCTCGGACGGGGCCGCCGGTTTCCGCCATCGAATTCCTCGCTGTCCCGAATCGACAGCAGTCGCTGAATCTCCACACGGACTGTCGTGATCGCATCCGCCAGCGTATTGAGTTCGGTCTGCACGGAGCCATGCCGCTTCTCCAGCGCCGAGAGATTCGAATCAATCTCTCCCACCTCCTCCTTGATGATGGCGTCCCACTCCTCCTGCGTCCGCTTCACACTCTGCCGCTCCTCATCCAGTTCGTCGCTCCGAACCTCCGCCTCGGCCAGCCGTTGCTCCTTGTCGGCTTCCGCGACCGTCTTCAGGATCTCCTCCTCATCCAGCAACGCGTGATGCTCCCGCGTCAATTCAATCCGTCCCGCCGTGTACGCGGAGTGCAGTTCGTCTCCCAGGAGCACGTCGAGGTTGCGCGCATGCGCCCGGCAGAGTTCAGCGACTTCGTAATCTCCCAGCGGTCCCTCCAGAAATGCGACGACACGCCCGATGTAGGCGGCAATCTCTTCCCGCACCTTGGCGTCCGGCGGCGATGCACTCGCGCGGCCCACCACGTCCGCCAGTTCGTACAACCGATCCACCACCTGGATCGGATCTTTCCCCTTCAACTGCAGGCCCAGCAGCGCCCGCCATGCGGGAAGGTACGCCGGGTCGGTCGCGACGGCCGACTCCAAGTGCCCGATGGCTTCGGACTGATTGAAATTCCGCAGGGCGATCAGCGCTAGCGCGTAGTCCACGCGCGGATCATTCGGGCGCATTTCCTCCAGTCTGCCGCTCCGTGCGACGGCGTTCGACAAGCTGTCCGGATGCCGCTCAAAGCCATCGTCCAGCAGTGCGGCAAACCGGTCCCGATATCCCGCATCCACCAGGACCTGTACGGGCGCCTGATCCTCAGCGATCGGGGGGAGTGCCTCAGCCGCCGTCGCCGAGTGGGCGGCGAGTGCAAACGACGCGCAAATGGCCATCAGACAACGCATCTTCCCTCCGAAACGAACGAACTGAGGGACCCGAAGTGCCGTACCAGTCTATCACTCCGCCCGACGCAGGCAAGATGCGCCGCTGCGGAGTGACTTCGCATCTGGTTTCCGCTGCGTCACAATCGAGTCCGCCTATGCACGCGCTGATGTTTCAGACCGGACTCCCCGCCGCTCTCTGCGGGCTCGGTGCGTATCTGCTGATCGCCAGTCCGCACCGCCAGCCGTGGTTCTGGCTGATGCCGGCGGGATGGACATTGCTGCTCATCGGAGGATCGCTGTTCGCAAGCGAGTTGCTGCGACCGGTCGGCTCCTTCGTCAGTCTGCTGGCCTTCACACTGATTGCGGCCGCAACGACGGCGGCCGCAATCGCAGCGGCCGCACTGCAGGATCGGGTGAAACGCGCCATGTCTCTGGCAGTCTGCACCGCCCTGTGCGGCGTCTGGGTGGTGCTGATACAGAGCAATGCAGTCAACTGGATCGTAGCGCTCGCACTCTGGCTTGCCGGCATGATTGCCTGCCGCAGCCGCAGCCGGCTGGCAAGCAATCATCCCAGCGGCGAACGACGACCGACGTCCGAACCCGCCCTGGCGTGTGTGGTGTGGTCGCTGCTGCTGGCAGCCGCCAGCAGCGCCTTTGCCAGCCAAGAGTCAGCACGAAATGCTTCCAACGCTCCGGATGTCTCCCTCGCTGCGGCACATCGCACTGCGGCAGCTGCGAATCACATGCTCGCCGGCTCCGCGCTGGTGGCCACGGGCATCCTGAGTTTCGTCGCCAGACGTGATGCCGCGAGCGTCGTCTTCGGATCGGCGATTGCCCACCTCGGCCTGCTCGTCATAAGTCTTGCCGCGGGATCGCGGCCGGAATCTGGACACGCCTTCGTCTGGCCTGTCGTCCTGTTGTGCGCGCTCGTCGTTTCGGCGACCGCTCTCCGTCGCTGGTCACCTGGAGATTCGGAGTCGGATGTTGCGAGTCCGGCCGTTGCAGGAGGCGCACGATGAACGGGACGCTTCCATCGACGGGATTGATCCTGCTGGCGGCGATTCTGCTTCCGGCGATCGCGGCGATTAGTCTGGCGATCTCCGAAGTGGCCGGTCCCCGACGACGACGCAGCCTGCCGATCGTCTCCGTCACAGTCTCCCTGGGGTGTGTGATTCTCGCAATCGGGCGATCCCTCGCCACCGCGGGGCCGAGCACTTTCGGCGCGGGCCGCTGGCTCTCGGTCGACGGCAGTCCGGCCTCCGGCATCGAGTGGCTGCTCCACTGGGACGGACTCGCCCAGATCTGGCTGATGATGATCACGACGGCGGCGCTCCTGCTGTTCATCGACTCCGCAGTCAACACGCAGGACACCACACCGCGCTCCGCCGCATGGCGGCTCGTGCTCCTCTCTGCGGCGCAACTGGCGATCCTCTCCGGCAGCTTTTTGCAGCTCTTCATTGCGTGGGAACTTGCCTTGATCCCTGCGTGGCGGTTGGCGGCATCCTCCGCACGCGATGCCGATGACGCGGCCGCCGCGCGCCGCATGCTCCTCACCGGATTGGCCGCCGACGCTCCCCTGCTCACCGCGCTCATGGCGATGTGGCGCACCTACGGCTCGTTCGACTTCGCCGCCGTGCTGGCGCCTCAGGAACAAAGCTGGCAAACTCAGGCAGCGTTCACCCTGATCGCGCTCGGCGTTGCCGCGTCCGTACTGGTGCGCTGTGCCCAGTTCCCGTTTGTGAACTGGTTTCTCGACATCGCCCACTTGCCGGCAGCCGCAGACGGACTCGCCATGGGCGTCTTTCCGCTGGGGAGCTATCTCCTGGTCCGCAGTCTGCCGGTTTTGGCACAGGTTCCCGCCGTTGGCGCCCTGCTAAGCGGCATGGGAGTCCTGTCACTCGTGACGGCGGGGCTTCTCGCCGTCACTCGCCCGAACATGAACGGAGCACTGGCCGCATTTGTTTCCGGAACCTACGGCCTGCTACTGTGCGGGATCGGAACTGCAGGGCTGGCACAACCGGACTTGCTCCTTCTCGCGGCCGCGCTCTGTGTTCCGGGGTCCCTGGCGATTGCGGCCGCGTCGCCGGACGAATCGGGAACGTCGACCGCCCTCGCCTGGCCGTTGCTGATCCTGCTCGCCGTTCTGGCCGGCGGCATCCTCGGCCAGGAGGCAGTACTCACTCGACTCTGGATGCGGTCGGCACTGGTGGAAGCGTCTCCCGCCGACGGGGTCGCCGCTGAAGAATCGCTGGAAGTGCCGGCGCCCAGCCTCGGACCTATCATCCCGGTGGCGGCGATCTTTGGCCAATTGCTCGTGAGCACCGGCCTGTTTCGCGCCTGGCTCGTTGGCCGTGGCGAGGGGCGTCAACCAGTTTCCCGGCAACCCGCTCTGCTGCTCGTCATTGCCTCATTGAGCCCGATTCCGATCGTCCTCGCCCCGCTGCTGATCGCTTCCGGCAGTCCTGCACAGTTTCCTTTCATTGAGCTGCTGCAACTGCTGAATCCCGGCCTGACCGGTCTGGTGACGGCGCTCAGCCTGCTGATGGCGTGGATTCTATATGCTCGGCCCAATCGCTGGCCGTCCCGCATCGAACAGGCATGTGGCGGCCTGGCTGGCGCAATTCGCCAACGCTTCTACCTGGACGATCTCGAACGGCTGCTCATCCGGATTCCTCTTGCGGCCGTCTCGCTGATCGCCGGCGCAGTCGAAACAATCAGCGAAGACAACCTCGAACGCCGCGACCGCATCGCCGATGCTTCCCCCTTTGATGGCGCGAATTCTGCAGAGCAGGATGACAATGTTCCTGTACTGGCCCTGTTCCTCACGGCCGCCTGTATTCTGCTCGTTCTGCTTTGGTGACCTGTCGCGGCAGTCGTTCTCCCTTGATCACCAGTCGCGATGACGTCACTGACCTTCCCTGCACTGCTGATGATCTGGTCCGCTCGGGCCGCCGTCGCGTGCTACCTGGCGCGACTGATTGCGGCCGCGCGGCGATCAGCTCCCGTCCCCACCCTCACCGAGTGCACGCTGTGGACCGCCGGCTGCGCGCTGCTCTGGACCCACATGGTGCTCGCGTTCCACGTCGAACACCATTGGAGTTGGCTCCACGCGTATCAGCACACGGCCCAGCGCACCGCCGAGGTTGCCGGACTCCATTGGGGAGGCGGCCTCTACATCAACTTCGCCTTCGCCGCCCTCTGGGCCGCCGACTGCATCCTGCTCTGGACCGCCCGTCGTCGCGGCGCATCGCTCCCCCGTACCTGCCGCTGGATCATTCACGCGCTGCTGGCGTTCATCGTATTCAACGCCACCGTCGTCTTCGGGCCCGCCGGCTGGTGGTGGGTTCTTGCGGCCTTTCTCGCCGCGCTCCTGCTCGCAACGGTCTTCCGCGCAGACAGAAACCCGGCTTCTCCAACGAAACCGGGTTTCTGATTCAGTTCGCGAGTCAATCCCAAGCTCGGTCTACTTCCGCTCGAACGTGTACAGCCCTTCCCCCTTCGGCGACACGATCGTGAAGTACACCTCCCCTGCCTCATCTTCGCTGATGTTGATGATCGCCATTCCTCCACCTTCGACGGGGATCGCTTCGTTGGAGACCACTTCACCCGACGACTCGTCGTACGTCAGCGCCCAGATCTTGCCGGAGACGTAATCGGCATAGATGTACTTGCCCGCCAGTTCCGGCAGCCTCTCGCCGCGATACACCACGCCTCCGGTGATCGACTTCCCCACCTGATGATCGTATTCCCAGATCGGTTCGATCAGATCGTCCCGACGATCGCTCCCCTCAGGGCCGAACGGGTGCATCCCTTCCCGCAGCGCCCAGCCGTAGTTCCCGCCTGGAATAATGATGTCAATCTCTTCCCACAGGTTCTGCCCCACGTCCGCGCACCAGAACGTCCCCGTCTCGCGGTCAAACGACATCCGCCACACGTTCCGCAGCCCGTAGGCATAGATCTCCGGCTGCGCTCCCTCGGTCCCGACGAACGGATTGTCCTCCGGAATGCCATACGCCTTTCCGTCCGACGTCCCGTCCACATCAATCCGGAGGATCGAACCCAGCAGCGTCTCCAGGTTCTGCCCGTTTCCCATCGGATCGTTGGCGCTCCCGCCGTCCCCCAGGCCCACGTACAGGTAGCCGTCCGGTCCAAAGCAGATCGTCCCGCCGTTGTGATTCCAGAACGGCTGGGCGATCCGCATCAACTCCTCTTCCGAAGACGGATCCGCCCGGTTCGGATCGTCCTGCGACACCTTGAACCGCGAAATGACCGACGTGTGCTCCGCGTCCTGCGTCGTGTAATACAGGAACAGCTCGCCGTTCTCCGCAAACTTCGGATGGAACGCGAATCCCAGCAGACCTTCTTCATTCTGGTTGTCGCGATACCGCACGCGGTCGCGCACGTCGAGGAACAGCGACGCCTTCGTGACGTCCGGTTTGTTTTCGAACACATAGATGGCCCCCCACTGATCCGCCACGAACACCCGGTTCGACCCGTCCCCGGCATGCGTCAGCACGATCGGCCGGAATGCCTGCGCCAGTCCGTTGGGACTGACCGGCTCCCAGCCCTCCCACTCCAGGTTCGGAAACGCCCGCACCGGCCGCACCGCGAGCTCCCCCGTCACGGGATTCGGCACCGATCCATCCGGCGGCAGTTCGCGGATCTTGATGTTCCGGTACGCCACTTCATCCCCATGATCCTGCAGGCAGATGTGTCCCTCCCCCGTCTTCCCGAATCGCTCCATACTGGCGAACTTGCTGTTCGCCACGCGGCGGTTCCAGTCGTCGCTGCCGAGCTGGAACTGGGCGTACCGGTATCCGTTCACGTTAATTTCGCACCCCGCCTGCGTGATCCGGACTTGCACGTGGTTCCACTCGCCGGCCGGCTTCGTGGAATCGGCCGTCTCTCCCGTCCACGGGTCCGGATTCGGCTTGTACAGCTGATACAGCCAGCCCGACTTCTGCGGGTCGTGCCCGTCCTTGTTGTCCTGCACCTGGATCTCGGGTCCTGTGTGCCACGGAGCATCGGCGTCCTCCGTCACGTGGAACATGATGCCGCTGTTCCCCTCGGGCGAAATGCGGTACTCCAGCGACAGTTCGAAATTGTCGAACTCCTCCTGGGTGATAATGTCGCCGGCTCCCCCCTCCGCCCGGACCAGCGCCCCCTCCTGAATCTTCCAGCCGTCGCTGATTCCTTCTTTCTTGAAATTCCGCCAGCCGTCCGTCGTCTCGCCATCAAACAGCAGTCGCCAGCCGGCCAGCTTCTCGGCTGCTGTGAGCGTATTCTCTTCGCCGCGGGCGACGCCGGCCGCAGCCAGGCAACAGGTCGCACAGATCAGCAGTCTCAACTTGAGCATGGAGAGCAACTCCCGGGTGCAGTCTTCAGGGATGAGTTCTTTGAGGCATCCTACCGGTGCGCTGCAACGCCGCAAAGCGACCATCATCGGTTCGGCGACGTGCAGCGGTCGCCCCGGTGCAGTTCGTCGCCACACCCTGGCAGTGGCGGATCGTTGCCGCATTGTTTAACGTCGGTCCGAAACACGGCCACGCCGTTTGGCTCCGGCCCAGCGGGCCTCTCCGGCGATCATTCTAATTGAATTCCCATCCATGACGCGTTGTCTCGTCACCGGCGGCGCCGGCTTCATCGGCAGCCATCTCACCGAGCGTCTGCTGCAGGCCGGACATCACGTCACCGTCCTGGACAACCTCTCCACCGGCCGGCGCGAAAACCTCGCTCAGGTCACAGAGCATCCGCAGCTCCGGCTCGTCTCCGGCTCCATCACCGATCAGCTCGTGCTCGCCGAAGCCACCCAGGGCGCCGACGTCATCTACCACCTCGCGGCGGCCGTCGGCGTCAAACTGGTGGCCGATGATCCCGTCCATACCATCGAGACCAACATCTACCCCACCGAGTGGTTGCTCCGCCTCGCCCTGCAGGGGCGCCAGCGCGTCTTCCTCGCCTCCACCAGCGAAGTCTACGGCAAGAACCCCAAGGAGGAATGGACCGAGGACGACGACCTCGTGTTCGGCGCCACCAGTCGCCCGCGCTGGGCCTACGGCTGTTCGAAAGCGATCGACGAGTTCCTCGCTCTGGCCCACCACCGCAAGCACGACCTCCCCGTCGTGATCGGTCGTTTCTTCAACGTCGTCGGCCCGCGCCAGGTCGGCAACTACGGCATGGTCATTCCGCGGTTCGTCGATCAAGCCCTGAGCGGCGGTCCGGTCGTCGTTTACGACGACGGCGCGCAAATCCGCTGCTACGCCCACGTCCGCGAAGTCGTCGACTGCATGATCCGCTTGATGGACGACCCCGCCGTCAACGGCGGAATCTACAACATCGGCAGCGACCAGCCCGTGTCGGTCCTCGATCTCGCCAGGGCCGTCGTCGAGCGCATCGACCCCGCCATCGAGATCTCGTTCCTGCCCTACGCGCAGGCATACGGCGAGGACTTTGAAGACATCCGCCGCAGAGTCCCCTGCGTCGATCGTCTTCGCGGCGCCATCGGCGTCACGCCCCGCATGCCGCTGGGCGAGATCCTCGACGACGTGATCGCCTGGAAGCGCGGCGCCGCGCCGTACTCCGCCGGGCCCGCTTAGGCCCGTCAGTCCGCTGCGCATGCGCAACGGCCCCCGATCCCCTTCACTTCATTGCAAATCGCGGACTCTCTCACAGCACGCGTCCGCCGCAGCCTGCTACCGCTGCTGCATCTGATTGAATCGCGCCCGACGCTCAGCACGACGTCGCTCACGGCGACGCTGCTCGCTCGGCTTCTCATAGAATTCCCGGCGACGCATCTCCTTTTTCACTCCCGCATGCTCCACAAGCTTGCGAAACCGGCGAACCGCCTCCTGCACCGATTCATTGTCACGCAGACGCAACTTGACCACTCATGTCTCCTGAACTTGAACAAGGCGTTCCACCGGCGCTGCCGCCGGTTCCGCGTCGGCCGGCTCGAAAGAGCCCGGCGGCGGGCCACGCATGATAGACGAGCCCGACCGTGCCCGGCAATCATCGGCCCCGCCAATTGGCCCAGATTCACCGATTCGTCGTCGATCCGCACCGGACCGCACCGCGCCGAAACTTCCGGCCGCATCGGCCCGCAGAGCGAACCACCTCATTCCTCGGTCGTCTGCGGCAGCACCGGCTCGCCGGCCGGTAACACCGGCAGCTCCCGAGGCTCAACGACAGGGGCTGACTCCGCCGCAGCCTGCTGCTCGGCCGCCTTCTCGGGAGACAGCGAAGGATCGAGGGTCACGGCCCGTTCGAAGTCCGCACTGGCCTGTTCAATCTCGCCGGCCGCTTCCCGCTCCTCCGATCGCAGCAGATAGGCCCGGGCCACCTGTCCATCCAGCCGCTTGGCGGACGCATAATCGCCAATGGCCTGGTCGTATTCACCCTGCTCCAGGTAGGCGTCGCCGCGCAGCGAATAGGCGGCGTGATGCGGCTGACGTTCAATGGCCGCGGTGGCGTCCTTCACCGCCTGCTCATAGTCCCCGCGACGCATGGCGACGGCAGCCCGGCCCGTAAAGGCGGTTGCCAGATCGGGGTTCAGACGCAGTGCACGGTCGAAGTCGGCCTCGGCTTCCTCAAGGCGATCAGCCCGCAGGTACGTCTGCCCCCGGGTGACCCAATGCTCGGCATTCCCCGGCGATTGCGCAATCAGCTGGTTGATTTGCCCCAGCTGTTGCAGCAGGACCGCGTAGTTGAGGTCCGACTGTGCGTCGTCGTGCCGGCCCAGCGCCTCATACGCTTCTCCCCGCTGGAGGTAGTACTTGGCCTGGCCGGGATTCAGCTCAATCGCCTTCGTCAGATCGCTCACGGCGTTTTCGTTCTGTCCCAGCTTGTGATAAGCCAGGGCCCGGTTATTCCAGCCTCCGGGATACTCCGGGCTCAGATCGATGGCCGCCGTAAACGACTCGACCGCCTCGTCGTACTTCTCCAGTTGCACCAAAGCCAGCCCGCGATTGTTCAGCGCATCGCGGTACCTGGGATCCAGCTTGAGTGCCGCGTCAAAGTCAGCAACGGCTGTCGCATGTTCCCCAAGTGCAATCCGAACAAGTCCCCGATTGTTGTACGGATGCGGATAGTTGAGATCGAGTCCGATCGCGTCGTTGAAGTCCTGCATGGCCCGCTGATACTCCTGCTGCGACAGGAAGTAGAACCCGCGGGTATTGCGTAGCCGTGGATCGTCAGGACGATGAGTGATGGCCTGGGTCATGTCGGCGATCGCCCGCGGCAGCAGTCCGGCCTGTGCCAGCAGGGCGGCACGGCGAGACAGCGCGTCCGCACTCTTCGGATCGACCGCAATTGCCTGTGACAGGGTGCGAACCGCGCCCACTGCGTCGTTCGCCTTCACGAGCAGTTCGGCTTGAGCGATCAGTTCCCGCGACGTGGGCCCGGATTCGGGCGACGCAGCCGCTGCGGACTCGATGTCGTCCGGCATGGGCCGCGGCTGATCTTCCGAAACGGCCGGCGCGCTCGCCGCGGACTTCACGGCGTCGTCACCGGTCGGGTTCGCATCTGCCGTCTCGGTCGACTTGGAACCACCGCAGCCGGCCAGCAGACAGACCCAGATCACCCACCGTTCGTAGCGCATGAGACCGCACTCCTTTGCGGATACCGATGTCAGCCGGTGTCTCGACACCGCCAAACCACAGCACGCCACTGCCACTGCCGCATCATCCAGAAGAGGCATCGGCGCGAATTGATCCAACTGGAATCTGCGGGCTTTTAGTGCGAATCCGAAAGTCAGGTCAATGTCGGATTGGTCCTGGCGCCCACCCACTCCACTCCACCTGAGGCATCGAAGCACCCAACCATCCCGCGCCCCCGACTGTTGAGCCCCGACTCACCTGGCCGGACGTGTCTCGCATTCCACAAGGGCACGCCCCTCAAAGGTCACACTGACGACACACAGGTTGTCTCAATGAGTCTCCCCTCCTAAGATGCGCCGCGATTCAGCTCCAATTCCCTAAGCTGAATGACGTCAACTTCAGGAGGATCGAGTGAATTCAAACTGGTTGATGTGGCGCGAGCTCCCGTGGGTCACCCGATCCCACCCGCAATCAGGGCTCGTTCAGTTCTGCGAGGGCACGGCCGAACGCGTCTCCAAAGCCGCCGAGGAGAGCGACTTTGTTCGGGAGACCCTGGCCGACGCCGCCGTCGAACTGTCCGCGGAATGGTGCGGCCTGTTTGAGCGCACTCCCGACTGGCTCATCCGCTCCGCCCACGGTCGGTCGTCTCCGGATTCGATCCCCGCATCGCTCCTCGCGGAATCCCTCGACAGGCAGGCCGCCGGCTGGAGCGGCCCCACCAGGGAGGATCCGCGGGCCGTCCTCGTCGCCCCGGTGCGGGACGGTTTGGTCGCCGGTTTCTGGGGAAAGATGCTCGTCGCCCCCCAGCTTCCCGCGGCGCTCGTTGTTGGACGGACTCTCGGCATCGGCCTCGACTGCTTCGACCGCACCGCGGCCTGCCACCGCCGCATCGACCGGCTCAAGAGCACCCTCGAAATCGCCCGAACCTTTGCCCAGGAGCGCGAGACACAGCCGCTGCTCGAACGCGTCGCCGAGGTCGCCACGGAGCTCTTTCAATGTGATCGCGCCAGTATTTTCATCTGGGACAAAGAGTCGCGGCAGCTGGTCGCCTGCCCGGCCCTCGGCGTCGAAGGGGGGCGGTTGTGGCTCCCCGACAACAAGGGCATCGTCGGCCGCGTCATTCAGTCCCGCGAAGTCCTGCGCGTCGACGACGCCTACAACGATGCGCGGTTTGACCAGAGTGTGGACCGCTCAAGCGGCTACAAGACGCGCAATCTCCTATGCGCGCCCCTGTACGACGCCGAGGGAGAATGCATCGGTGCATTCGAGCTCATCAACAAGGCCGGCGGCGCATTCACCAGTGAGGACGAGGAAGGCCTCGCCGAACTCGGCGCCCAGGCCGCCATCTCGATCCAGAACTCGCGCGAACGCGAACAGCTCGTGCGCAGCAACGATCAGTTGAAAGCGCAACTGGCCGGGGGTGCGGCCATCATCGGCGAAAGCCCCGCGATCGTCGCCATGCAGGGCACCATCGAACGTCTCGCCGCGACCGACCTCCCCGTGCTCATCCTGGGAGAGAGCGGCACCGGCAAGGAAGTCGCAGCCCAGGCCCTCCACTTTCGCGGGCCGCGGGCCGATCGTCCCTTCATCGCCGTCAATTGTGCGGCGCTCACTGAGACCCTGTTGGAAAGCGAACTCTTCGGACACGAAAAAGGAGCCTTCACCGACGCCCACGCCATGCAGATGGGGAAGTTCGAACTGGCCGACGGAGGCACGCTCTTCCTGGATGAAATCGGCGATATGAGTCTCGGCGGACAGGCCAAGCTGCTCCGCGTGCTCGAGCAGAAGGTGATTACGCGCGTCGGCGGTTCGCAGACGATCCCCATCAACGTCCGCGTGATCGCGGCGACGAACGCGGATCTGGCCGACATGGTGGCCCAGAAGAAGTTCCGGCAGGACCTGTACTACCGGCTCAGCGTCGTCACGGTGGACATCCCTCCGCTCCGCGATCGTCCGGAAGACGTAATCCCGCTCGCCGAGTTTTTTCTCGAGCGCTTCTGCCGGCAGGCGAACCGCAAGCTGCTCGCCATCTCACCCGATGCGCGGCGGCGGCTGCAGGCGCATCCCTGGCCCGGCAACGTCCGCGAACTCCGGAACCTGATGGAGCGTGTGGCGTTCCTGACCAAGGGAGACCGCGTCGAAGCCAACGACCTCGCCTTCATTCTCAGTCCGCATCGCGACGCCTTCGACGACCTCGCCGAAGGCGTCGGCCTCACGGAAGCGACGAATCGCTTTCAGCAGGAATACATCCGCCGCGCCGTCAAACGCGTCCGCGGCAACATGAGCGACGCCGCTCGCATCCTCGGCCTTCACCGCTCAAACCTCTACCGCAAGATGCGGCAGTTGGGCATGGACGTGATTGAAAAGGAGTAAACGGGTTCAACGCCCCGTCCCGCTTAGCGCACGCCATCGTCCCGAACAGTCGTCCGGGACGACGGCGTTTCATTCTGCAGCTGGTCGCGGGACTCACCAGTGGCCGCGATGACCGCCATGATGGTGATGGTGGTGATGGCGGCCACCGCCGTAGAAGCCGCCGCCATAGAACGTGCCGACGTTCAGCCGAGCGCCATAGTAGCCTGTACCGTAGTACGAGCCGCCGTACGGGCCGGAGTTGTAGTACCCGCCGCTGTAGCCGTAAGGCTGGTAGGCGCCATAAGGCTGAGAGTATGCGCCGTAATCTCCGTAGTACCCGCCGCCCCGGTAGCAGTGGTCGGCCCGGGCCTGGTCGGCGCCGGTCAGCAGTCCACCCAGCAGCACAGCAGTTGCCGCGACAAACTTCGACATGAGACGTCCTCCTGAAAATCTTCAGGCTCGCTGCCGCCGTTGCAATCGAAGAAAGCCGATGCTGTGTGGGACGCGCGGCAGTCGCAGCCAGCATGGGGAGGCCGCAAGTCGAGAGCCGGAACCGGCAGATTCTGCCTGATGCGCGTATCATTTTGGCGCATAATACTTTGCACTTCGCAGACTGACCGAACGAGATTGCTCGCGGTGTCGCAATCTCGCGAATCGTGTCGTCGATCCGAATACGGAATCTCAGCGCCGGGTATCTGCTCCGATCCCTTTTAGCGGCCGAAAGACCGCTTTGTTACGGGCCGCCGACGGTTGGACGATGACGGCGCGACGAGTTTAGCCTTGGCCGAAACATTCCGGGATCGGCAGCGCCCGGTCATTAAGAACAGCCGGACGGGCGGCTCGCGAGCCACCCGTCCGGCGAAGTGACGGCTAACGACCGGCCGCCGCTCGGTCGCGTCGCCGTTGCAGATCCGCGTCGCGCTCCGCGATCCGTGCGACCAGCGCCTCGCGCCGCAGTCGCGCGTGCTCCCGTTGTGTGGCAAACCGATCACCAGTCTCCCGGATTGCATCACCCTCGGTCCGATTCTGCCCGTCGGAGCCCGGCATGTCGCAGCGTCGGGCGCGCTGCGAAGCAGACGCCTGTTGTTGAGTCAGGCGCATCCGCTGCATCGCCTGTTGCTGCAGCGCCGCCTCCTGCATTTGCTGCAATTGCAGCAGGAACTGCTGAGCCTGCAGTTCCGAGCCCAAACCGGCCGGGGCCGTCGGTGCGCCGCCGCCCGTCCGTCCAGGGCAGTTCTGTGCAGTGGCAGATTGGGACAGGACGCTGCTGAGAGTGATGACGGCCATGGTCCAGCTTGCGACTCCGCGCGGACGCAGAGACCGCTGTCCCGGGATGAGGGGGATCAGCATGGTGACTCTCCTGAGAAGCGATGACGGAGCCGGCGATCGCGTCTCCATCGCAAAGAACGATGTCCCCTGCGCGAATTCAACAGACGAATCGGAGATTCCCGGAGATTGCGCCCCGAGTCGGGAACATCATCCCCGTCGAAACGGCGGCCAGAGACGCCCTCGATCCCGCGCCGCGCCTTCGACGGGTTGTCCCTGCGTGAAGCGCATCAAATCGCGGAGCAATTCGTCCGTCGTCGCATATCGCCGATCAGGGTCCTTGGAGATCGCTTTCAGAATGATGCGCTCCAGATCCGCCGGGATGGCAGCGTGCACCGCGCGCGGCGGACGCGGCGTATCGCCGCGAACCCGCTCGACGAGAGTCTCCCGGTCCGGTGCTTCAAACAGCGGCTGCAGAGTGCAGAGTTCGTACAGCGTAACTCCCAGCGAGTAGATGTCGCTGCGGCGATCGACAACGCCGTTCAGCTGTTCGGGCGCCAGGTATCGTAGCGTCCCCGCCAGGTTCGGCGCCGAACTCTGCAGGACCTGGTCCGTTTCGAGAGCCAGGCCGAAGTCCGTCACCCACACCGAGCCACGGCAATCGACGAGCAGGTTGCCGGGCTTGATGTCGCGATGCAGGACGCCGCGGGCATGCGAATGCTGCAGCGCCTGGGCCACCTGAATCCCGATTCGCGCCAACTGCGACCAGCCATCGCGGCGCAGAATGCGGCGATCGCGGGAGTTCTTCCTCGCAAGGGCGGGGGGGGCGCTCCCCACGGCTTCTCCCAGGAACAACTCGCGCACGCGCTCGGCCCGCACGGCCCCGTCCGGTTCTCGGAGCAGCCTGATAATCCGGTCGATGCCGATCCCCTCCACAAGGTGCATCACATAGTAGCACCACCCGTCCTGCTCCCCGAATTCGAACACGGGGACGATGTGGGGATGATGGAGTCCGGCGGCCGTCCGCGCCTCTCGCTCAAACCGTTCTCGCAACTGGGCTGCCGAAGGCGAACGCCACGGAAGCACCTTCACCGCCACCCGGCGCTGAAACGGCTCCTGCTCCGCTTCATAGACGATTCCCATTCCCCCCCGTCCGATCTCGCGTCGAATCCGGCAGCGCCCCAGCTGCTCGACTTGAAAATCGTCCGGCATAGCGGTCGGACCGGGCGGAGCCTCCTGAGCCGATTTCAACTGCTCCATGGCCGCCACCAGCGGCAGCAACTCGCGCAGTTGGTCGGCGAGCGCGGGATGACGACGGGAGTACGCCTCAATCGATGGCGACCGCCCCGTGCGCAGCTCGTCAAGAAATCGCGCGATCACCTCCTCAATCGGCGCCTGCGACGAAGAGCCGGAGGACGGTCCGCGCTGCGGCAAGCCGAAGATGTCGGCTTCAAATGCGGAGGAGTCGAACGAGTAAGTCACGGACACAGCCGGAGCAAATGATGGCGAGCTGCTTGATTATACCACTCGGATCGCCTGCCGCCTGAGATTCCGGCGAGTCCTCCCCGAAGGATTACCGCGGTCCGGCAAAACCCGGAATCGCCTTCAGTATGTGCTGCAGCCGCGTCAGCGCCCGCACATACCGCGCACTCGCTGCCTGCTCGGTCAAACCCAGCGACTGCGCGGTCTCACGATTGCTGAGTTCCTCGAAGTGCCGGAGTGCGAGAACTTCGCGGTCCAGCTCCTCCATCGACGCCAGTGCAAACTCGAGCTGCTCCGAGAGTTCCTTGCGCAGCGCCGCCTGGCTGGGAGATGTGAGATGCCCGAAGAGGTGCGATGATATCGAGAAGGAGGTCGCGTCGGCCGAATACCCGCCCGACAGTGACTGCTCGCGCATCGGATCACGGCGCTGCGTTCCCAGATGCCGGCGGTGAATCTCCGCCAGAGTCTGCGCGACAAGCATGCGGAACCACACAAACAGCCCGTCCGGCGCATCCTCAATGACGTGTTGAATGCGCCGCTCGGCGTTGAGATACACCTCCTGCAGCACGTCATCGGCGTCGATGCGCCCGCGCATCCGGGGATCAAGACGGAACGTGACAATCCGCCAGAGCCGGTCGCGATGCACGGCGAATACGGCGGCCAATGCATCCCGGTCGCCGTGCAGCACTCGATTGACCAGCGCGTCGAGCGATTCGGCACTGCTGCGGGCGTTCTTCATGCCATCGCTCCCATGGATCGCGGAGTTCTCTGAAAAAACGTGTGGACGGTCCAGTGCCGCTGGCGTTCTCTGCACTGGCGTCGTCGGGAGGAAGGACGAGCAATCGCTCACTCACTCCGTGCTCCCGCATTCACCGCCGCTGGATCAGGCAGCGCGGTCGCCGCTACACATATCACCGTTCCGATCCATTGTAATCAAGCGTTTCCGTCCGTTGACACCGGCGCAACGACGCCGGTTGTAACGACGCGCGCCGGCCGAGGGTTTCAATCCCTGCGGCAGCCGCGGTCAATCCTGTGGACAACGGTCAGAGTGCAGAACTACGACGGATGGGAGGGCGGTAAGACTGCGACCGGTAGCCGGGATGGGCAGTCCATCCAACGGTCTCCATTGTCACCCCCGGGCCAAAGGACGAAGACGATGCGCGCCCTTTACGGATCTGTCCTGTTCGTCACGGCGTTCGCCTGCCTGACTGATTCAGCTGCGGCGAAGAACAAAGGGAAGCAGCAGCGCGAAGATGTCGTGCTGGCCTGGAACCAGGTTATGCTCGATTCGAATGCGATCGACTCCACGCTCGCGATTCCCGATCAGCCCGGACCGACTTACACGAGCCGCGCGTTCGCCATCGTCTCGATCGCCATGTTTGAAGCCTATAACGCGATCGACGGCAGCTATGACCGATACGGCCTGGACCTGTCGCAGTACCGCAAGGCGAATGCCGATGCGGCCGTCGCGACGGCCGCTTACGAAGCATTGTGTGCGCTGTATCCGCAACAGTGTGAGCGGTACGACGACATCTATGAGGAATGGATGTCCCGCATCAAGCGCAACGCGGCGCGCGACATGGGC
This sequence comes from Planctomycetaceae bacterium, assembly GCA_041940305.1. Lineage (GTDB taxonomy): Bacteria > Planctomycetota > Planctomycetia > Planctomycetales > Planctomycetaceae > JBGTSJ01. The sequence continues at coordinate 645,543 of JBGTSJ010000001.1, read as the reverse complement.
GTGGAATTGGGGACGATGACGGCGCTCAACATTCTCGAAGACCGCGAGGGAGACGGCTCGGAACTCGACATGCCCTACCTTCCGGGGACCGGTCCTGGGTACCACCAGGCCGATCCGATCAATCCCGATCAGGGCTATCATGCGCCGCTATTTGGATCGGTGTGGACGTTCGCCATCGGCGACGTCACCGACTTCATCTCCCCTCCCCCGCCGGCGCTGGATTCCTATGAGTATTACGAGGCTTACGTCGAAGCTTACACGCTCGGCGGGGACGACCCGAACACCACGCTCCGCACCAACGAGCAGACGGAGATCGGCATCTTCTGGGCTTACGACGGCACGCCGGGTCTCGGCAAACCGCCGCGGCTGTACAACCAGATCGTCCGCGTCATCGCCCGGAACCGGCGAAACACCACGGCACAGAACGCGCGGCTGTTCGCGCTGGTCAACATCGCGATGGCCGACGCCGGAATCCAGTCCTGGGCGACGAAGTACACCTATGAATTCTGGCGTCCCGTCGTGGCGATTCGAGAAGGCGAGTTTGATGGCAACCCGCTGACCATCGGCGACTCCGACTGGAGTCCTCTCGGCGCACCATACTCCAACGGGCCGACCGGGGCGCCGAATTTCACGCCTCCGTTCCCGGCGTACTCGTCGGGTCACGCGACGTTCGGAGCGGCGGCGCTCTGGACCGTGGCGCTGTTCTACGGCACCGACGAGATCAGCTTCGACTTCATGTCGGACGAGTTCAACGGCGTCAACACCGACCAGTACGGCAACGTCCGGCCGGTCGTCGTCCGGCATTACGATCGGCTGAGCGACGCCATCCTGGAGAATGCGCTCAGTCGCATCTATCTCGGCATCCACTGGCGCTTCGACGCCCAGGAAGGGATCCGGTCCGGAATGGATGTGGCAGAATGCGTCTATGACCGCATCCTGCAGCCGGTGGTCCCGACGAAGAAGAAGAAACGCTGAACCCTCTGCTCCACTCACGCCGCGTCCACTCAGTTGGTGGACGCGGTCTCGGCGGCCGGCGCGGGGGGCTCGAACGTCGTAATCGCCTGGCCGTTGGTGCCGTTCCAGATGCGGATCGCACCGTCTTCTCCGGCGGAGATGATCAGCGCTTCGTCCGGTGTGGCCGTCACCGCGTAGACGAAGTCGGTGCTGCCGCCAAACTGGCGGCGGGGGCTGCCGTTGTTGGCGTTATAGCTGCGGACCTGGCTGTCGCCGCCCGCCGTGATAATGACGTCCTGCACGCCGACGTAATCCACGTCGGTGACCTGCTTGTTGTAGCCGGTGATCGTGCGGATCTGTTCGCCGGTGGTGGTGTTCCAGAGCTTGATGGCGTTGTCGGCGCCGGCGCTGGCGATCACGCTGTCGTCCGCTTTCCAGGCGACTCCCATCACGTGGCTCGTATGCCCTTCATAGGCCCGGACGAACTCGCCGCTCTCGACGTTGAACACCTTGATAAACTTGTCCGCCGCACCTGAAACGAGCCGCTGACCGTTCCAGGAGAACTCGACGTCAAACACCGTGTCGCTGTGGGCGTCGGTGAACTCGCGGACCAGCGAGCGATTGGGCACATCCCACAGATGCAACTGGCCGCTGCGGGACGGGTCGCCGCCGCCGGTAGCGAGCTTTGTGCCGTCGGGGCTGAAGTCGAGACAGAGGACGCGGTCCACGAACGGCGAGGCGCTTATATCCAGCGGGTTCTCCGCCGCTGCGCCCAGTCGCGCGGCGAGTTTCCAGCTGGGGCGTGTTTCCCACACAACGGCGGACTGGTCGGCCGATGCGGAGAGCAGGGAGCCCCCTTCCAGCGCGATCAGATCCGTGACCGCCCCTGCGTGGCCTTCGAGAGTCTCCAGGTGGCGGCTCGTCGCGGCGCTCCACAGTTGAATGAGGCCGTTGTCGCTACCCGTCGCCAGCTGCTGGCCGTCGAGGCTGAATGAAAGGGCACGGACCGTCTGCTGCGCCTGGGCGGCCTGTTCTTTGACGGCGTTGACCTTCTGCTCCATCTCCCCGGCATACGTGGTCGCCGTTGCCAGCGTTTGCTTCGATTCTTCCAGCCGCTGCTGCGATGCGGTGAGCGCCTCCTGCGAGAGGTTGACCGCGCGCTCGGCCGACACGACGGCTTCCTTCGCCTTGTCGCGGGCTTCAACTTCCGTCTTGAGCGCGGTCTCGGCGTCGGCCTTCTTCTTCTTCAGGTTCTCGTCCTCCGGTGCGGCGGCGAGTTCGTCGGTCGCGACCTTCACGGCCTCTTCGGCCGGAGCAATCTTCGTCTCGGCTTCGGCCAGCGCCTTGTCGGCGGCTTCTTTCTGCTCGTTCGCCTTCTTCAGCGACTCGTCGCGGCTGGTGACGTCCTTCTCCGCTTCCTTCTGCGCGGCGTCGGCGAGCGCCTGCCGGCTCTGGGCGACGGTCTGCTCGTCGGTCATGGCAAGGACCTGGCGATCGAGCGCCGGGTCCCCCTTGATCTCGGCCTTCTGCTGGTTGTCGGCACGGCCCCAGATGCGCGTGAGGTTGTTCGCGCCGGAGGCCGCGATGAGGGAGCCGTCGGCCGAAACTGCGATGGCCGTCACGGGGCCGCCGATATTTTGTGAAAACGCCTGCTGGCCGTTCTCCAGGTTCCAGACGCGGACCGTCGCATCATCGCTGCCGGAGAGGACTTCATTCGTCGTCGGCATCAATACGAGCGACTGGACCGGACCGCCGTGGCCCGGAATCTCGCGCACGACGGCGAGTTCGACGTCGGGCTGCGGGAGCGGCCAGACGCGGATGAGGTTGTCGGCGTGGCCCGTGATGACCTGTGTGCCGTCCTGATTGAGCGCCAGTGCCCGGATGGGGGCCGGCGTGGCGGCGACGGCGATCGCCTGTCCGTCGGCGGCGTTCCAGGTGCGGAGGGAATTGTCCTCGGCGCCCGAGACGAGGACGGTGGCATCGCCGTTAAACGCCAGGCCGTTCACAGCCGCTGTGTTGCCTTCGAGGACGGCGCCGGGCTGGCCGGTGGCGAGGTTCCAGAGGCGGATCTGGCCGTTGGGATAGCCCGTGGCGGCGAGGGTGCCGTCGCTGCTGACGGCGACGGCGGTGGGCGCTGCGTCGGCGGTGAACTTCTGGAGCTGAATGTTCCGCTGCCGCTCCCACAGCTTGACGACGCGGTAGCCGGCGGAGGCGAGGAGGTTGCCGTCGGGGCTGAACGCCAGGGCATGGACGAAGTCCTGGTGGGCAACGCCGGGACCGTACATCGGGGCGCCGTCCTGCATCACGGAGAGGAGGGCCGGGTCGGTGAGCTGGGCGACCTCCTGCTGGGCGGTGACGTCGTAGATCACGATGCGGTTGGCCCGTCCGGCGGCAAGGAAGCGGGCCTGCTGGTCGAGCGCCAGGCTGAAGACCGACTTGATCGAGTCGGGGACCGGCTGCCAGTTAACGGTGCTGTTCATCGGGGCCGCGACGCCGGGCTGGGCGCCCTCGGTGATCCACTGGCGGAGGATGCCGAGTTCCTGCGGGGTGAGGGACTTGGCCGCCACCTTGTTGGGGAGGGGGGGCATGTGCGGCTCTTCGGCGCGGGCCGCGACCTTGTAGAGCAGGCTCTCATCCGGATTGCCGGCGACGACGGCCGGGCCGCTGCCGCCTCCCTTCAGAACGGCTTCGACGTTCTCAAGAACGAGATCGCTTTCGGCGGTGGTCGTGTTGTGGCAGGCGAGGCACTTCGACTCGAAGACGGGGAAGACGTCGATGTTGAAGTCCGCCGCGCGGCCGAGCTGAGGGTCGGCCGGCTGGATGGCCTGGGAGGCGTCCTGTGCCAACGCACCCGCTCCCCCCGCGAACAGCACCAGGCTGCAAATCATCGAACGAAACATGCTAAACCTGCTCAATACTGGAATTCGTGACATGAGTCCGAAGGAAAGTTTCAGGAACACTAATCTCCACTAATGTCCGCTAATGAAGGAAGGAGCCGAGTCCCATGTGCAATTAGCGTCTATTAGCGCAGATTAGTGTTCCCGTCTTTCTCTCCAGCCTTTCACGGCTGGATTGTGAGAGCAATGGGCGCGTCGACGGCGGCGGGGCCGTTGAAGTCGGATGTCGCGCGGATGACCATGTTGGGGAGCTGGCCTTCGGTGGCGTCTGCAGCGGCGGTGACGGTCAGAGCACCTTCCGTCTGGTCGGCGGCGATGGTGACTTCGGGGGCGCTCAGGCCGGCGACGCCCGGCGGCAGCGGGAGCGACAGGGTGACGGGGCCGGCGAAGCTGTTCTGGCGGGTGACCGTCACCTTAATTTCGATGGACTCGCCGCGTTTGAGGTTGCCGCTGTTGGGGACCTCGGCGGCCAGCTTCACCGGGGCGGCTTTCACCTCGATGATGATCGGAGTGGAGGGGGGGGTGTGATTCTTGGGCTGAGGATTGGCGGCGTTCTGCGCGTCCGTCGCGGCTTTCTCGGCGGCTTTCCGTTTCTCCTCCAGCGCAGCGGCTGCGGCCAGAGCCTCCTGCTCGGCCTTCTCCGCGGCGGCTTTCGTTTCCAGGGCCGTTTTGTTGTCGGCATCGGCCTTCGTGACAGCCTCGTTCGCCGTGGTCAGCGCTTCGTCAGCCTGCTTCGACGCGGTCTGCGCGTCCGTGTACTTCTTCTCGGCGTCGGTTTGCTCCGTTTGTGCGGTCTCGGAGGCGGCCTTTTTCTCGGCGGCGTTCTTCTCCGCGGCGGCGGCATTCGTTTTGGCGGTGTCCCGGGCCTGCTGAGCGGCGACGAGAGCGGCGTCCGCATCCGCCTTCTGCTTCTGCAGGTCGGCATTCTGCGCATCGGCATCCAGCGCGGCCTGTGCGTCGGCCACCTGCTTCTCAGCCGCCACGACGGCGGCTTCGGCGTCGGCCAGTACCTTGTTGGCGGCGACCAGTTCCTCGTCCGCCGTCTTCTGGGCGGCGAGGGCGTCGGCCAGTTTCTTGTCGGCCGCGTCCTTGACGGTCTGGGCCTGCTGCAATGCCGTCTGGGACTCGGTGGCGGCTTTCTGTGCCTCGGCCTGATCGGCCTGGGCCTTCTTGAGGGCCTCAGCTGCGGCGTTGGCCTTTTCGACGGCCTCGTTCTTGGCCTGAGTGGCGGCCTGCGCGGTCTCCATCGCGGTCATAGTCTGCGCAGCGACCGCTTCGAATTCCTGCTTCAGCCGCGCGGCCCGCTCCGGGTAGCGGGCATACGCGACCTGTCCCTGCGTCGTGAGCCAGAGCGTGTAGATGCCCGGCGGGGAGTTGTCCTTGACGAACACCCGCAGGACCTTCGACGCCTGACCTTTTTCGATCGCGCCGTTGGGAGCATCGATGTTGGCGTTGTTGGGGAGGCCGGTGTAATTGAGGGCGACGTTCTCATCGAAGCCGTTGCGTTTCTCGATCGTCACCGGGATCAAGATCTGGCTGCTCTGGCTGGCTGCGACGCGGAAGACGTCGGTGGCGACCTGGAAGGGGGCCTGCTCGGGCATGACCGACAGCGCCAGCGTCCCCGAAACGCGGGACGTGGCGGGGACGTTCCCCTGCGTCGGCCAGACGACGGCGCCGGCGCGGACGGGGCGGGTGACGTCGGCCAATTTCTCGGCGACGACCTGCCGGGCTGCGGCGAGGGCGGCCTGAGCGTCGGCGACCGTCTTCTCGGCGGCGGCCAGCTTGTCGGCTGCGGCCTGATGAGCGGCGGTCGCGGCGTCGAGCGCGGCCTGCGCCTGCTCGAGCTGCTGTGCGAGTCCGGCGTCGTCCGGATTATCCGTCGCGGCCTGTTTGGCTGCATCGCGGGCGGCGGTCGCCTGGGTCACCTTTTCGACTTCGGCAGCGAGCGCCGTCTGCAGATCGTGGATCGGCTTCTCGGCGTTGGTCAGTGCGGCCTGCGCCGCTTCGACCGCGCGGACCGCGGCGGGGTCGTCGATTCTCGCGCTGGCCGAGAGGCGAATCTGGTACCAGGCGGGCGCGGCATCCGGGGCGGCCTCGAATACGAGAGTGGCCGTGTTCTGGTTGGGGGCGATGGTGGTCCCCTTGCAGGTGATGCCGGCCGGGAGATCGACGGCGTTCACTTCGATCGCTCCCACGAAGCCGTCCTTGCGGAAGGCGAGGACGTTGACCGGGAAGGTATCTCCCTGGCGGAGACCGACGGGGGAGACCTGGCCGGGGGTCGGCGTCATGGGGACGGCGACGACGCGGAAGTCGGGACGCTCGGGACGGATGCCCAGACGGTAGACGCGAGAGGGATCGCCGAGCACTTCCCAGGAGCGGTCGCGGATGGAGACGCGGTAGGTGGCGTCCGCTCCCGCCTGCAGGCGGTAGAAGGCGTCGTCGGTCTGGGTGTCGAAGACGTTCTGATAGAGCGTGGTCGCGTTGTCGTCCTGGGCGGCGAGACGCTTCACCGTCTCGGCTCCGTTGGCGTCGACGGTGATCTCGTCGATGGTGATGACGGGGTCCGCCGCACTGTCAATCCGCTCTCCATACGCCTCAATGAAGAATACATCGCCGGCCTTGGCCGGGAACGAGACGTGGTCCACGTCGCCGGGGGCGGAGAACTGGCCGGTGAGTTCGGCGGGGACGGTAACCTGCTGCGACTGGGCCGGTTCGTTGTTGGGTTCCTGCTCGGGAACGACGGGGGCGTCGGCGAGGAAGACGCGCACCGGGTTGGAGGGACCCTGCGGGGAGTCGAGGCGGAAGGTGACGGCGTCGGTATCGGCCGCGACGGAGGGGACGTAGGCGTCGGGGTCGAGAACCGCGGGTTCGGCCGGGAGGGTGATGGTGGTGTCGAGCCGCTCCAGCTGGACGCCGTCAAGTTCCTGGTCGATGCGCTGACCGCCGGGGAGATTGTAGCCGTAGAGGGAGAATGTGCCGGCGGCACCGGGCTGACCGGAGGGGGGAAGCACGAAGGCGATGTGCGGTCCCGTGCGGGCGATCACCCGGTAGAAGTAGTCCGGGCCGTTGCGGAAGGTCTGATCGTGGAGCTTGAGGAGGTATTCGCCGTCGGCGGGGGCGTCGAAGGGGAGCGCGGCATCGGCGTTGTGGATGCTGCGGGCGCGGGCGAGACGGCGGCGGCCGGTGGCGTCGTAGACTTCGAGCGTGGCCGTGAGGCGGGAGTCGATGGCCTGCGCGGTGCAGTCGAAGACGATGCGCTGGCCGGCGGCGAGAGTGACCTTGTACCAGTCGATGTCGGTGCCGCCGTCCATGCGGCCGTTGACGACGGTTTCGAGTTCGAGCGGGGTCGGAGTGGCGGCGTCGTTATTGCCTTCGGCCTCGTTGACCTCGGGGCGCGCGCCGACGACGAAGCGGCGGGTGTTGGTGGCGCCGAAGCGGCCCTCGGCGGCGACTTCGTAGACGCCGGGGGGGACATCGCCCGCCACGGTGACGACGAATGTGTTGGGAACCGGCTGCTCGGTGCCGTCCTGCAGCTTGGGGACGGCGGTGATGCCGGGGTGTGTGAAGTGGAGCTTGGTGAGGTCGTCGATGTCTTCACCGGAGGCGACGGTGACATCGACTGCGGCGCCGCGCTGGGCTCCGGGGGGATGGAGGGCGAAGAGCTTGGCCTGCGGGAGCTGGGCGCGGGCGGAGCCTGCGAGGAGCAGGAACGAGAGAGCGGCGAGTCCAAGGTGACGGGCGCTCGTCATGGGCGGATCCCTTGCGGTGGTTTTTCTGCAGCCGCGTCAGGGCGTGACGCGGAGGGGATTGACGTTGGTGGGTTCAGCGTGGTGGACGCTGATTCCGGGTCACGGAGTGACCCGGCTACTTGGTCGGTACTCGAGGCGGGAGCGTGAGCCTGGTGGGGATGGCATCCCTCCGGGATGCTTGCGCCTGGTTTTCTTGACCCGTTTCCGGTGGTGTCGCTGCGCTCAACCACCGGCTAATGGATGGGACCCCTCCGTGGTCGGCAAATCGGCTGGTTCGGGCGTGTGAGGCGGGCTTGTTGCGGTCGCCTTTGGCTCCCCGCTCAACGGGTGAGGACTGCAACGGTTGGAAACAGCAACGTGACGCGCTCCCCTGGCGGGTCGCGGCTAAACGGGCGGGTTCAGCGCGGCACGCGGCTGCGTCAATGGTTGAACAGGAACTCCTTGGTGTTGATGAGGGCCCAGACGATGTCTTCGTAGGCGAGCTGGGGGTTGTCGGGGTGTTTTTCGATGTGGGTGATGGCGATCGAAAGCTCTTCGGTTTCGGGTTCGCGGGCGTAGACCCAGCGGTAGAGTTCGCGGAGCTTGTCCTCGTGAGGGCGTTCCTTGTCGGCGGCTAGCTGGGCGGCGCGGCTGCTGCCGCCGGAGATCTTGCTCTGGACTTCGCTGCTGTTGAGGAGGTGCAGGCTCTGGGCGAGGTTGGCCTCCATGGAGCGCTCGCATTCGCAGGCGGTGTCGGCCGCGGGCTGGCCGAAGACCTTGAGGAAGTACGGCGCGACCGAGACGTCCATCAGCTGCATGGCGCTGGTGCCCGGCGGGAGGCCGTTGTAGTTCTGCGAGCTGGCCGTCACCTGGTGGAAGGCGTCGTACAGAACTTCGGCGCTGAGCCGCTTGGGGTAGTAGCGGGAGAAGTTCTGCTTGTCCTTGAGGTTGTACTCATTAGGGAGCGAGGTGAGCTGATAGGTGGAGGACTGGCAGATGGTGCGGACGAGCTGCTTGAGATCGAAGCCACTGTCGATGAAGTGCTGCGCGAGGCCATTGAGCAGCTCGGGATTGGACGGCGGATTGGTCTCGCGCATGTCGTCCTCGGGCTCGACGATGCCGCGATCGAAGAAGTGCTTCCAGTAGCGGTTGACGAGCGACTTGGCGAAGAACGGGTTGTCGCCGGCGGACATCCAGTCGGCGAGAAGCAGCCGCGGATCGCGCTCGGGCGCGACTTCGAGCGGCTCGCTGCCGAGCGCGGTGGGCTTCAGCTGCACGCCGCTGCGGGGGTTCTGGGCCTGGGCGATGCCTTCGTTATGGAAGATGCGCTTCTCGCGGGCCTGAGGATTCTGGCCGGCGGGGAGGTTCTTCTTGCCGATGCGGCTGAAGAATGCGGCGAAGCCGTAGTAGTCGTCCTGGCTCCACTTCTCGAACGGGTGATGGTGGCAGCGGGCGCACTGGATGCGGATGCCGAGGAACAGCTGGGCGATGTCCTCGACCTGCTCGTCGGTCTGCGCGACTTCGCGGTACCAGACGACGGGGGGGTTGATCTCGGGGTCGCCGGAAGCAGTGATGATCTCGCCGACGAACTGGTCGTAGGGCTTGTTCTCGTAGAGGCTGTCCCAGATCCACTGGTAGAAGGCGTAGGTGCCGGAGAGGTCCTCGTTGTTCCGCTTCTTGTTGCGGAGGACCATGTTCCATTTGTTGGTGAAGTAGTCGGCGTACTCGGGGGAATCGAGCAGGCGGTCGATGAGCTTGTTGCGCTTGTCGGGATCGGCATCGGCGAGGAAGACGCGGACGTCCTCTTCGGTGGGGATGCGGCCGGTGATGTCGATGGAGACGCGGCGGAGGAAGGTGGCGTCGTCGCAGATGTAGGATGGCGGGATGCCGAGCAGCTTGAGCTTGTTGAAGACGGCTTCGTCGACGAAGTTCTTGACCGGCGGGAGATTGGCGACTTCGGCGCCGAGGGGAATCGTGGCGCGGAAGGTGGCGACCTGACCCTGGTAGCGGGCCATGACGGCGACTTCGCCGGCGAGGTCGAGCGTATCGACGAGGCCGGTCTCGGTGGTCTCGGCGAGGTCGGCATTGTTCGGCTCGTAGAGCGCCATGCGGGTGACGTCTTCGACGGTGCCGTCGCTGTAGTGGGCCTGGACGGTGATCTGCTGCTGGGCGTTGCGGGCCATCACGCGGCCTTCGGGGACGCACTTGATGGCGGTGACGACGGGATCCTCCTCGGTACCGTAAGGCATGCCCTGCTCGATCCAGCGGACGAGCATGCGGTACTCGTAGCTGTCCTTTTCCATGCGCTTGCCGCCGCCGTGCGGGGAGGTGCCGACGGGCTTGGTGAGGAGCAGGCTTTTATCGGGGGCCGGTGGGAAGATGCGCCGGCCGCGGGCCTCCTTGCGGAGGAACTCGTAGTCGTCCTCGGGGTAGAAGCCGAGGAGTGAGAGCTTGAAACCGTTCTGTCCGCTGGCCTTGCCGTGGCATCCGCCGCTGTTGCAGCCGAGCTTGGTGAAGATGGGGACGATCTGATTCCCGAAGTTGATGGGGATCTGGTTTTCGAAGTCCTTGACCTGCAGCGCGAGCTGGGCGGATTTTCCGTCGGGCGTGGCAGCGGTGATGACAGCCTGGCCGTCGGCAAGGGGGGTGACCATGCCGGTCGCATCGATGGAGGCGACGGCGGCGGGCTCGACGGAGTAGGTGACCGCGCGGGTCTGGTCGGTGACGACGTCGGCCTCGTGGTGGCCGGTGACGATGAGCTGCTGCCGGGCGTCCCGTCCGCGGAGGACGAAGCCGGAGCCGTCGACGTTGGGTTCGATACTGAGCGAGGCGAGGGGTCCCGGCTGCTCAGGGGTGGCGGCGGACAGGGGGGTGATGCCGGACAGGAAAACGATTGTCAGGCAGGCCAGCAAAGCACGTTGCATCGAGCTTCCTCCGATGCCGCAGGGGTGGGTCCGAATTGCGAGGCAACACGTCAGGCGGGCGTCGATCAGGCCGGGGAGTGCCATGAGGATGGCGGCGGGGCCGGCTGAGTGTTGACGCGTGACAGGGAGCGACGAACACGAGCCATCCGGGGCTGAGTGCGGAATGCCGCAACCTGTCTGCTCCATTCAACATATCAGCAATGACTTGCGTGTCAAGTTCCCGGAGGCCGGGCGGGGGACTCGTCAGGACTCGGCCACGAGAATTGCGTGCAGATCGAGCTGAGGGACGGTGAAAGAGAATCGACCCGCCTCGTCTGTCTGCGAGTCCACCGGGAGGTCCTGGGGCTGCAGGCGGAAGCGCTTCCATCGACTTTCGCCGAGATGCACCTGGATGCCGTGAATCGGAATCGTTTCCTCACGGAGGGGGACTTCATTGGCAGGAAGTCCCCGATCCGCGGACGTATTGATGTTGTTGAACAGGTGGATCAGCAGCCGGTCCCTGTGGGCCTCGGACTGGATGTAGCTGCGGACGAGGACACAGAGCGGAGCATCGACTTCGACGGGGAGCGGAGAGTGCGCGGCCCAGTCGAGGCAGCGGCGGAGGAGCCTTCGCTGATAGGGATAAGCGTAGCTCCAGAGGGCGGCATCGAGGGCGGCCGCCAGATAGACCACTCGTCCCCGGCCGGCCTGGCGGGCAACGACGGCGGGGAGCAGGTCGCTTGTGCCGTCGGGCTGCATGCGGGCCCAAACGGTCGAGAGGTCCTCGGGCTCGCTGACGGCGACGAGGGTCCCTTTGAAGGTCACTGAACCGTGCGGCACGAGGCGTCGCAGCGAGTCGTCGAGGAACGGCGGATTCTCCCAGATCAGGCGGGCGATGCCTGTCCGCTGCTGCCAGTAGTTCTCGTCGATGGCGACCTGAAAATTCACGTCCAGTTCGGGCCGCACGAGGGGCGCCTGCGGGCGGCCGCGGTAGCTCACGCCCAGGAGATCAGCCAGCGCGAAGTCTCCGCGCGGCCGGCCGAACTGGTCGCAGAGAGACGATTCGCCGATGACGACGAGGCCCCCGCCGGCGAGCACGTATTCGCGGAGGGCGCCCAATTGCGACTCGGAGAGAGCGGCGGCGTTGGGGAGCAGCACGACTGCGTGGCGGGCGAGCGACTCGGGGGTGACGTCGTCGTCGGTCAGCAGTGTGAACGGGACGTGCTCCTCGGCGAGGCAGCGGAAACCGCCGAACACGTGCGGCAGGAAATGCTCGGTGATGTTGCGATACGCGTAGAACTGGCGGGTCTGTTCGCTGACCAGCATCCCGCACCAGGGAATTGGTGTCAGATGCGACATCCATTCGGCGCGCCGGGCGACCTCATCGAGCACCATGGCCGTGGATTCGCGATGCCCGCTCCAGCCGAAGGACTCGGCGGCGATGCAGCCGTTGGTGAGGGCCAGCAACGTGCGCGTGAGCCGTTCGTGAGCGGGGAAGCTGTCGGTTCCGTAGGGATTGCCGCGCGACATCAGGTACGCTTCGGAAGCGGCGGGGCGATCGCCGGCGACGGCCTTGAGGTAGGCCGCGCCGAACACCGGGGCAATGCTGGCGCCGAGGTTGGTCTCGTCGAGCCACCACTCCTGCATGGGCATGTCGAACACGCGGTTGAGCTCGATGGGCATGGCGCGGGGGGAATGCAGCAGATGCCCGTAGCGGCCGGCGTTTACCGTCCAGGAGATGATGACGGCCTCGGGATTCTCCTGCTGAATGCGGCGGCGCAGACTGCGATAATGATCGACCAGCTTGCGGCCGCGCCATTCGAAGTACTCGCGGTAGGCGAGGTCATCCAGATTCGCGGCTGGGGGAAGTTCGCGTCCCTGCTCCTCGTGGTAAGTGCGCTCACAGGCCGGGCAGTAGCAGATCGGCGGATGGTAGTTGCCGTCGAACGAGTAGCCGTCGATGCCGTAGTCGCGGACCAGTTCGGCGCAGACTTCGATCAGATACTCGCCCCACGGACCCAGGTTGCAGCCGATGCGCGTGCCGAGGTTGTCGTCGCGCGGCTCCAGCTGCAGAACGGAACCGGTGCGATCGGGATGAATGCGCCAGTCGGGATGCGCGTTGACGAGATCGACGTGGGGGAAGGGGGGGAGGCCGAGGGAGATGCGCATGCCGCGCGAGTGGCAGGCCTCGACGAGTTCGCGGAGAGAGCTGTCTTCTTCTCGGGAAAGTCCTCCGCCGTCCCTGCGGAGCGGGTAGTAAGGCCAGATCAGGTTGGTGTGGATGACCTGGACGCCGGCGTCCGCCGCGGCCGGGATATCGCCGGAGGTCACGAACGCCATGCGGGTGACATCATGCACCCAGTCGGGTACGGGCGCATCGCCGCCATGATCCTGATTCGGGCTCGCGGCCCGAACCGGAGTTGTGAACCAGACACCGGCCGCGCCGGCAGCGGAGACCTGCAGGAACTCACGACGCCTGAGACCCATGATGCGTCCCTTCCCGAGACAGAGGCCTGGAAGTCGACGATTGTAGGCTGGGAGCGAGAGCCGAGAAAGAATCGACGCCGGCGATGCCACAGGCATCACGCAAAGAGGTCGTCGACGAGCAGCGTTGCGAGCAACTGATTACCGGAGTGCACGTCGATTGTCTCTCCTGTGCGGTGGACGGTCGTGGAACCGTATCGGCGGCGGTGAGACTCGGGTTGGGTACGGACTTCGACACTGCGCTCCTGCAGATCGATGATCCAGTAATTCGGCACATCGATCGAGGCGTAGATGGAGGCTTTGCGACGGTCTCGCGTCAACGAGGAGTCTGCGACCTCGACGATCAGCAGAATCTCGCCGCTGGAGGGATGGTGGTCTCGGTATCGCGATGCGGGCCCTTCTACGACTGCGACGTTCGCATCGTGTAATGGACTGCGCGGTATTTGGGGACAATCCAACCCACCTCGAGGAGTTCGACCGTCGAGCAGGCCGGTTTCGACGAGCCGGTGATATTCGGCGACGCTGAAGCGATGCACCGGGTAGGGCGGTGTCTCGAGAGCAGGCGGCGGTGGGGCGAGAGAGGTGGACATGGATTTGATGATCCGCCCGCGTCGCAGAACCTGTCAAACAAATTGTCCGGCTCGTCCCGGAAGCACACTCATCCCACCGTCTCCGCCGGAATCCGGGCGATGGATGCCAGGGCGTCGCCTTCATCGAGCGTCATGATCCGGACGCCCTGGGTGTTGCGGCCGATGATGCTGACGTCGGAGGCGAGGATCCGCTGGATCTTGCCGCTGGTGGAAATCATCAGCACGTGGTCATCCTGGTGGAGCGCGAGGATACCGATGACGCGGCCGTTGCGGGTGGTGGTCTTGATATCGCGGAGGCCCTTGCCGCCGCGCTTCTGGCGGCGGTAGCGCATGTTGCCGCGGGGGATGATCTCGGAGGGCTCGACTGGAGCGGGTTCGCTCTCCGCGGTCGCCTCCGGCTCCGCGCTCGACGATTCGTCGGTGGATGATTCGGCGTCGGAGTCGTCGTCGTCGAGGACGCCCGGACCGAACGGCGTGCGTTTGCCATAGCCGTGCTCGCAAATGGTGAGCAGCGTCGCCTCCGGTTCGGCGACCACCATGCCGACCACCTGGTCGTCCGCCGACAGGCTGATGCCCTTCACGCCCATGGTGTTGCGGCCCATCGCGCGGGCATCGCTCTCGCTGAAGCGGATGGACATGCCGGCAGCGGTGCTGAGCACCACGTCGTCGCCCGGACCGACCTTCACTACGTCGATGAGGGCGTCTCCTTCCTCCAGCTTAATGGCGATGATGCCGCCGCGCTTGGGGCGGCTGTAGTCGGCGAGCGTGGTCTTCTTCACAGTGCCGTTGCGGGTCGCCATCAGCAGAAACTGATCCTCGACGAACTCGCGCACGTCGATGCAGTCCTGGACGGTCTCCCCCTCGGCGAGCGACAGGAGATTGACGAGAGCGCGACCCTTGGCGGTGCGTCCCTGTTGCGGCAGGTCGTAAACCTTCTGCCAGTAGACCTTGCCGAGGTTGGTGAAGAAGAGGAGGTACGCGTGCGTGCTGGAGACGAACAGGTGCTCGATGGGGTCCTCCTCGTCGGACTTGGTCCCCATGATCCCCTTGCCGCCGCGATGCTGCGCCTGGTACGTCTTGAGCGGCAGCCGCTTGATGTAGCCGCGCTGCGAGAGCGTGACGACCATCGGCTCCTCGACGATCAACTCGTCTTTATCGACGTCCGCCAGTTCTTCGTCGGTGATCTCGGTGCGGCGGTCGTCGGCAAACTTCCGCTTGAGGTCGGCCATCTGGTCCCGAATGACCGCGCGGATGTTGGCTTCGTCGGAGAGGAGCCGGCGATGCCCGGCGATGTCCTCCAGCAGCTGGCGGTGCTCTCCCTGCAGGTTCTCGCGCTCCAGGTTGGCGAGCGAGCCGAGCTGCATCGAGACGATCGCCTCCGACTGGTTCGCCGACAGCGAATAGGCGTCGCGGATGCCGTACTCTTCCTGATAGACCTGGAAGCCATCGTCGCCGAGCGCCCGCGCGACGAGTTCGGCCGGCACCTGGATCTGCTGCAGCCGCACTTTGGCTTCGGCGCGGCTGGGTGACTGGCGGATGGTGCTGATGACCTGATCGATGTCGATCTGGGCGACCAGCAGCCCTTCGACGGTGTGCTTGCGTTTCCGCGCCTCGTCCAGCAGAAACTCGGTGCGCCGGCGGATGACCGTCACGCGGTGCCGCAGGAACTCCTCGAGGATCTGCTTGACCGAGAGGGTCTGCGGGCGGTTGCCGACGAGCGCGAGCAGGATGACGCTGACCGTCTGCTGCAGCGGCGAGAACTTGTAGAGCTGGTTGAGGACGACGTCGCGGTCGGCGTCGCGCTTGAGATAGATGTGCAGGCGGACCTGCCAAGAGGGGGTCTTGCGGTCGGTATAGTCGACGACCTTGGCGATCCCCTTGATCTTGTCCTCTTTGGCGAGCGTCTCCAGTTTTTCCTTGATGCGGTCGCGCGTGTCCTGGTAGGGGATTTCCTTGACGACGATGACTTCGGTGTTCTTCTCCATCTCGAAGTCGACCTTGGCGCGCAGCGTGAGCGTGGCGCGCCCGGTCATGTAACCCTGCTTGATCCCCATCCGTCCGCAGATGACGCCGCCGGTGGGGAAGTCGGGCCCCGGCATCACGTCCAGGATCTCGTCGATCGTGGCGTCTGGATTGTCGATCAGCAGCGTGACGGCGTCCGACACTTCGCCGAGATTGTGCGGCGGGATGCTGGTCGCCATGCCGACCGCGATGCCGGTCGAGCCGTTGACGAGCAGGTTTGGAAACCGCGACGGCAGGACAACCGGCTCGGTGCCGCGCTGGTCGTAGGTGGGGATGAAGTCGACGGTGTTGCGCTCGAGATCGTCGAGCATCTCGGCGGCCGCCGACGAGAGCCGTGCTTCGGTGTACCGCATGGCCGCGGGACCGAGGCCGGCGATGGAGCCGAAGTTCCCCTGCTTGTCGACGAGCACCTCGCGCATCACCCAGTCCTGCGCGAGGCGCACGAGCGTGGGGTAGATGACCCCTTCGCCGTGCGGGTGGTAGTTGCCGCTGGTGTCGCCGGAGATCTTGGCGCACTTGATGCGGCCGCCGGTCGGGCCGAGATTGAGGTCGTTCATCGCGACCAAGATGCGGCGCTGCGCGGGCTTGAGGCCATCCCGGACATCGGGAAGCGCGCGGCTGACGATGACGCTCATGGCGTACGTCAGGTAGCTCTGCTGCATTTCGTCGCGGATGTCGAGCCGCTCGATGCGATCCGCGCCCCCCGCTGCGCCGGACTCCTCGTCTCCCTCGGGAACATCATCCGGCGGAATCTGACCTTCAGACAAAGAAGTCTCCTTACTGGGTGCTTATCAATCGCGGGAACCGATGGCCTGAACCCACGCTCTCACAGACGCTCCGGGGGCTCCCGAACCTTGTCGATTAAACTTGCCGCAGCCCGGCTTTGACGCCCCGATCAGACCGCGCGCGGCCCGCTGAGCCACGATTCGCACTGAGAGCGTTAAAGTGCTGTCGCAAAAGAGCTTACACGGCAAAGCCTCGAGATAGATCGCCCCTCTCCCACGTAGGAGAATTCTATCAGATCGACCGGGGGGGAACAACCAGATGGATCGCGTCTGGGGGTCCTGGCAATCCCCTGAGGACCGGCCTGCGCGATCTCCCCAAGGCGATCCCAATCGAGGGAAGATATAATTGCCCTTGCGTCGGGTTTCGAACTCCGCAACGCCAGAAAGGGGAGGTGTCAATTGGCTGCCCAACTTCGACTGATCTGTGGCGCGATCATGGTCTGGATGATGTGCTCATCCCCAGGGTCCGCGCAGGAGTCCTTCCGCGAGCGATACATCCCCACGGGGCCCAACGGCTACATCTACGAAGCCGAGCGATACTGGACCGCGCCGCCGTATGTCGGGCCGCATTACGTCAGCCCGTACCGTTACGGAGCGTACTACGGTCTGCCGCCGTACGGGTTCGGCGATCGTTACTACAACGGATACAACGATCCGGCGTTTCCGACTTACGGGCCTGGAGTTCAGGAGTTCCTGTACTTCGGTGGAGCAGACTTTTACGGCTGGTAGGGAACGCCGAACCGATCTGAGTGACCGTTCGGGAGTACCAGTGTGTTCGGGGCGCCGTTGACCGCGCCGCTCAGCGCCTGCATAATCGGGGCGGCAGAAGCAGAAGTCACCTTGCGCGCCGGGCGCGGGCACATTGAAACCTGACCAGCAGGCCGCTTGTGCGGATGCCGTGCGCGCCATACATGGCGTCTTTTTCGTGACCGCACAAACGGCCCAGTCCCCGCCGGGACCAATGGACGAGCAAGTCCTGAACACATTTCGCTTTGTCGTGGGTGCAGCGCATCCCATGCGTCTGGCCGTGCGCGGGCCCGAGGGGGGGCCGCCGAAAGATGTCGTGGTGGATTCGCCGTTCGCCGTCATCGGACGCTCAAGTGGTTGCCATGTGTGCCTGCCAGGAGAAGGGGTTTCCTACCGGCATGCGTTCCTGCAGGTGATCGGCGGACGCGTGTTGTGCGTGGACCTGCTCAGCGCCCGGGGGATTCAATGGGACGGGACCGCTCCGGGGCCGTGGTTCTCCCCCGAGCATCAGCTGACGATCGGCGGGTACACCCTGCAGTTGTATGACGACGGCTGGGCATACGACGCCTCGCTCCCTTCGCCGCTGGATGTGCGGCCACGCGCGCAGCAGCGTCCGGAGTACGGCGTGCTCCCGGAAGTGCAGTTGGAGATGGCGAGCGGTTCATTGGCCGGGAAGTCATGGCCGATCAATCGAGTGCTGACACTGCTCGGCCGTGACGACCGTTGCCGGATCACGTGTGCGGACGATCGGATTTCCAAAGTGCACTGCAGCCTGCTGCTGGCGCCGTCGGGGCTATGGGTAGTGGACCTGCTGGGACGGGGCGGAATCCGGGTGAACGGCGAAAAGGTGCAGTGCGCGTATCTTTCCGATCAGGCGGAGTTGCAGGTGGGCCGGTATGTCATGCGCATCCGGTATCCGCAAGTGGAACGGCAGGCGCACCAGGACATGTCCGGGAAGACAGGCGCCGAGGCGGCCTCCTCGGCGGCGTTCCTGACACGGCATCATCAGGTGTTTCCGGTCAAGATTCTGGGTGACACGCTGGTGGTGTCGCCGCAGGGGGATATCCGAGAGTTCTTTTACCAGGACATCCACCTGGAATCGAACAAGGTCGTACACCTGCTGCAGGCGCATTCGTTTCAGCACGTGATCATCGACTTTGCGGAGGTGACGCTGGTGGGGTCGGTCATCCTCGACGCGGTGGCCACATTCTGCCGCACTGCCCGGGGCGGGGCGGCGATGTGTGCGGCCTCACCCGAAATGCTGTCGGTGCTGCAGACGATGAACTTCCCATCGATCTGGCCGTACTACGCCACGCAGGAAGAAGCGTACCGGGCGCTGCATGCGCAGCGGCAGCAGGTTCCGCAGGCGTGAGGCCTGGCGCGAGGCACCCTGCGGCCATGCATGTCGTCCACATTATCACGCGGCTGATTGTCGGCGGCGCGCAGGAGAACACGCTGCTCACCTGCGAGGACCAGCACCGGCTGCATGGAGACCGGGTGACTCTCATCACCGGTCCGGCGCTGGGGCCTGAGGGAAGTCTGCTGGAACGGGCTCAGGGGAGAGACTTCGAAGTGCAAGTGCTGCCGGCATTACGCCGCAGCCTGCATCCCTGGCGGGACTGGTCCGTCTATCGGCAGTTGGTTCGCAGCCTGCGCGAGCTGAATCCCGACATCGTTCATACACACAGCTCCAAGGCCGGAATCCTGGGGCGCGCCGCTGCGGCGAAGGCTGGAGTTCCCGCCGTGCACACGATCCACGGCGCGGCCTTTCATTACGGACAGCATCCGCTGGCCTACCGGGCGTATGTGGCGGCCGAGACGTGGGCGGCGTCGAGAACGGCCCGGTTCATCAGCGTGGCGGACGCGATGACGCGCGAGTACGTGGACGCCGGAATCGCACTCGCCGACCGTTTTACAACCATCTACAGCGGCTTCGACGTGGAGCCCTTCCTCAACCCGCCGCGTCCGCCAGAAGCCGTTCGTCAGGAGCTTGGGCTGTCGAACGAACACATCGTCATCGCCAAGGTGGGCCGGCTGTTTCATTTGAAGGGACACGAGTTTGTCATTGCCGCGGCGCGGGACGTTGTGACGGCTCAACCCCATGTGCGGTTCCTGCTGGTCGGTGACGGCATCCTCCGCACGCGCTACGAGAATGAGTTGCGCAGCGCCGGCCTGGACCGGCACTTTGTGTTCACCGGCCTGGTCCCGCCGGATCGCGTGCCGGAACTGCTCAACGCCTGCGACATCGTCGTGCACACCAGCCAATGGGAGGGACTGGCGCGCGTACTGCCGCAGGCGCTGATCGCCGGAAAACCTGTCGTCGCGTACGATGTCGGCGGCGCAGCCGAAGTCGTGATTCCTGGCGAGACGGGATTCCTGCTGCCGCGGGATTCGGTTCGCGAGGTGGCCGACGCGCTGATCACATTGGCGTCGGACCGGGAACTGCGGCATCGATACGGCCAGATGGGGCGCGCTCGATTCACGGATCAATTCCGCCACGAAACCATGACGCAACGAATCCGTGAGGTCTATGCTGATGTCCTGAAGCGATGACACGGAATGCCAGTTTCTGGACCAGCGTCCCGGACGCTCATTGCGCGCTGTCGCCACGCCTGGCCCCAATGCTCGCGGTGGGTTACGGAATGCTCAGCGGACGGCACAGAGGACTGTGCCTGCGACTTTGGGGGGGACGCTCGAAGCGTCCGAGTCGCTGACGGTGCGTGCGTCACCGTCAGTCGACCTGACGATGGACTTCGCTGATGATCTTTTCTTCGACGTCCTCTGCCCAGGCGGAGGGGAGCCCGTAATAGAGCATCGCGCCACCTCCTTCGTAGCCGCCCTCCTTGAGAACGCGCAGCGACGGAATGTAGGCCATCACGTCGTTGGCGTAACCGGCCACCCAGGTCGTATCGGGCCCGAGTTCCGACTTCAGTCGCAGGGCGTAGTCCACCACGACTTCGCCGCCGAGGATGACCCACAGCGGTCCGTCGCCGAGCGTCCACGTCTGCACGGGATAGGGGTAGGTGGCCGCCAGTTCCCCGTGGGCGTCCCATTGAGACAGCAGCAGCGTGGCCCAGCCGACTTCGAACCGGCTGGATGAAGACGTCATCTCGGTCAGCCGTTCGCGCGTCGGCAGTTGGGCGAAACTCAGGTCGATCTCGTCGTACGCCGTCGACAATTCTCCGGAGATTGGCCGCATGACGCCGGCGAGCGCGTCATCGACGGCGTCCGCGAGCTGCGTCCCGTACTGCTGCGCGTTCTCGACGGTGCGCCGCGGAAGCGGGTTCTGATCGGCGCCGCACCCGGCCCAGAACAGCGCGAGCGTCTCCGGATGCCGCTCCTCCAACTCCAGCATGGCGAACCCCGGATAGTCCCCCGACCAGTCGTAGAAGCTGAGGACGGTGGCGTGGCAGGCGTAACCAAAGAGCACCGCCTTGAGGCGATCTTGCGTGCGGATGGCGAGCACCGGCACGTCGTGGTCCACCGGTCCCTGCAGCAGCCCCTGCTCCCGCAGCATCGGGACGTCGGGCTCGCGGTTGGTGCGGCGGTTGACGGCGAACGTCGCGTATCCGCTGCCCCACGAAATCGTGACCGGCTCCAGGTCTGCCACCGCCTGCTCGACGATCGTGATCACATTGTCGACCAGCCGCTCCGTGTAAGCGTCGATCAGCGCCCAGTCGTCGTCGGTGATCGAAAACATCGCCTTGAGGTTGGTCCCCACGACGGGCCCAGTGTGCGTGTGCGAGCTGAACAGCGCGGAGTTCGCCAGCGGAATGCCGGTTCTCTCTGCGATCCCGTTGCGGATCGCCAGCTCCGTGCCGCGATCCAGCCCCACGAGATCGAGCGAGACCGCCGCGATCCGTTCGCCTGCGTCATCTTCCAGCACCACCGCCTTGGCCCACAGATCGGTCAGCTTCCCTTCCGACGCATGATCCCGGCTGCCGTAGCCCGACATCCACATCGAACCTTCCGGCGTGATGTTGATACGCGATATGCCCGCACGCCACCCGGCGCTGCACGTCTCCGGCGCATCCAGCGTCAACAGTGCACCGACCAGGACCGCCATGATCACTCGCTGCATTTCCGTATCCCCCTTCAGCCTGATTCGAACAAGTCTGCGAGCGGGCGCAGGCGCCCGCGCCCGGAGTTCGCGTTGTGCCGCCGACCGTCCAGCAGACGGCACACGGAGTGTGCCTGCCACTCTTTGCAGCGGGTCATACTGCGTCTCCGGAATTGAGGTGTCAACGGTCCGCGGGTAGGCTGAGCCCGGCCGTGTTTGGCATTTGAGGAGTCGACGATGCCGTTGGACGACGACGATCTGTCCCCTGCTGACTCCGGCGGAGCTCCGTTCGGCGGAGTGCCGATCCGCTATCTCGTCGTCGGCGTCACGTTTCTGTCGTCGCTGCTGCTGTACCTCGACCGCTTCTGCGTCAACTACGCCCAGGAACTGGTCAAGGAAGACCTGGGGATCAGCAACCAGCAACTCGCCTGGTGCATGTCGTCCTTCTTCATCTCGTATGCGCTGGCGCAGGTACCCTCGGGATGGCTGACCGACCGATACGGTCCGCGGCTGATGCTGACGTACTACATCCTCGTCTGGTCGTTCTTTACGGCGGCGATGGGCTGGGTGACCGGATTCGCGATGTTGCTCGCCGTACGGCTGGCGGCGGGATTGGGGCAGGCGGGCGCTTATCCCACGGCGGCGTCGGTCGTGGGGCGGTGGGTGCCTCTTTCGCGGCGCGGCCTGGCGAGCAGCTTCATCGGCATGGGAGGACGCGTCGGCGCATTCATCGCGCCGATTGCGACGGCTTACCTCGTCATTCTGTTTGTGCCTGCGGGCACCCCGGTGGCCGTCAACGAAGCGGACATCTATGACGTCCGGGCCATCGCGACCGCACTCGCCTCGTCAACGGAACCAGTCGACACGGACGACGGTCCCCCCACCGAAGCGGAAATCGCTGCGCGCGAACTCAAGCGGCGCATCTGGTCGGAACTGAGTCCGACGTCGCAGCGCATGCTGACCCGCTTGAGCGGCGACGGAGTTGACGCCGAGGACATGCCCGGCCTGACCGAACTGCGTCTGGAACTGGTGGCGCGTCTAAACGCGGCGATCAGCAATGCCGACTTCCTCCAGGAGGTGGAGGTGCAGGCTTTGGAACTGCAGGGAGAGGCCTCCCGGGCGTTGAAATCAGACTCGCCGCTCACCGCTGCGCAACGGGAGCGTGTACATCGGCTGGTGCTGGAGGTGGTGCTGCCGGACGGACTGCGGAATCTATACGTCGGCGGATGGCGGCCGGCGATGATTGTTTTTGGGTTGTCCGGAATCATCGTCGCCGCGTTGTATTTCTGGATCGTCCGCGACCGCCCGCCATTGCACCCACACATCGATCAGGCCGAGCTGGATTTGATCCAGGATGGCAGGCCGAGCGCGGCCACGGCGCAGCAGCCATCGGACGTCGGGGCGCCTCCCATGCTGGCCATCATCAGCAGTCCCAGCCTGTGGCTGCTCAGCATTGCCCAGTTCGGGACGAACATCGGCTGGGTGTTTCTGGTGACCTGGCTGCCCGGCTACCTGCTCGACGTCCATCAGGCATCGCTGGAAACACGGGGCTGGATGGCGGGAGTCACCATGTCCGTCAGTTGGATCGGCATGATCTTCGGCGGCTGGTGGACCGATCGGCTGGCGGTTCGCTACGGGCGCCGCATCGGCCGCGCCGTGCCGCTCAGCTTCAGTCGCTTCCTGGCCATGGCGGCGTTTCTGGTGGCGCTGTTCGAGCCTTCGGCCTGGATGGCGACGGCCCTGTTCGCGATCGTGGGGTTCGCGACGGACCTCGGTTCGCCCGCTGTGTGGGCCTACGACCAGGACGTCGGCGGCCGGTACGTCGCCTCGGTCCTAGGCTGGGGCAACATGTGGGGCAACCTGGGGGCCGCCGTGTCGCCGGTGCTGCTGGAATCGATCGTGCGGCACTCCGGCGGAAGTTGGAACGCGGCGTTCCTGACGTGTGCCGTGGCGTTCTTCATCTCGGGAGTCTGCGCCGCGTTTGTCAACGCGGACAAGCCGATCGATACTGGTGCATCCTGATCGCAATTCCTTCACTCTCTGAACGAACTCAGCACGCCATGCGAATCGCTCTCGCCGCCGTCCTTTGCATTGCCGCCTGTCCGCTCATCGCCGCCGACCGGCCGAACGTCCTCTGGATTTCGTCCGAGGACAATGGACCGCATCTGGGCTGCTATGGCGATGAGTACTCCATGACGCCCAACTTGGACGAGCTCGCCGAGCGCGCTTGCCGCTACAACTTCTGCTGGTCGAACGCACCCGTGTGTGCGCCAGCGCGGACGACGATCATCACCGGCATGTACGCCAACAGCCTAGGGGCCGAGCACATGCGGTCGATGGTGCCGATGCCGGAAGGGGCGCTGCTGTTTCCGGAGTACCTTCGCCGGGCCGGCTATTACTGCACCAATAACGTGAAAGAGGATTACAACGTCGAGAAGTCCGGCGAGGAGTGGGACGAGTCGAGCAACAAGGCGCACTGGAAGAACCGGGGCGAGGGGCAGCCGTTCTTTGCGGTGTTCAATCACACCGTCAGTCACGAGAGCCAGATCCGCAACGAGATTGACGAGCAGGACCGCATTCACGATCCGGCGCGGGTCCGCGTCCCCGCCTATCACCCGGACTCGCCCGAGGTCCGCAAGGACTGGGCGCAGTACTACGACCGGATCACGATGATGGATGCCCAGGCCGGCCGGAACCTGCGGGAACTGGAGGAGGCCGGGCTCTCCGACGACACAATCATCTTCTACTTCGGCGACCACGGCTCGGGCATGCCGCGCAACAAGCGCTGGCTGTACAACTCCGGGCTGCACGTGC
Organism: Planctomycetaceae bacterium; assembly: GCA_041940305.1. Classification (GTDB taxonomy): domain Bacteria; phylum Planctomycetota; class Planctomycetia; order Planctomycetales; family Planctomycetaceae; genus JBGTSJ01. Next base: position 621,559 of record JBGTSJ010000001.1, on the reverse strand, counting down.
CGCTGATCGTGCACATCCCGGAGAAGTGGCGCTCGCTGGCGACGGACGACTTCAATCCCGGAGGCGCGTCGGACCGGCTCGTCAGCTTCGTGGACTTCGCGCCCACCGTGCTGAGCCTGTGCGGGATCGAACCGCCGTCACACATGCAGGGTTGGGCGTTCCTCGGTCCGCACGCCTCTCCGAAACGGGACTATGTGTTCGGCTTTCGCGGCCGGATGGACGAGCGGATCGACCTTCTGCGGAGCATCAGCGACGGGCGGTACGTCTACATCCGCAACTACATGCCGCACAGGATCTACGGGCAGCACCTGTGGTACATGTTCGAGACGCCGACGACGCGCGTGTGGCATAACAGGCATGCCGCGGGCGAGTTAACTCCCGAACAGGCGCACTTCTGGGAGCGCAAGCCGTCGGAAGAACTCTATGATCTCCGCAATGATCCCGATGAGGTCCGGAATCTGGCGGCGGATCCCCGACATCTGACGACGCTCGTGCAGTTCCGGGAAGCGCTGCGGGTCTGGGAACGTGAGATCCATGACGTGGGTTTTCTGCCGGAGTGGGAGATGCATCAGCGGGCGGCGGGCGGTTCGCCGTACGACTATGCCCACAGCGCCGACTACCGCTTCGACGCAATCCTGCACATGGTGGACGTCTCGACGTCGGGGTGGTTTCCATTCAACGAGACGAAGCCGCTGCTCATCACGAGTCAGACCACTGAACAGGACGCCGCAGTGCGCTACTGGGCTGCGATCGGCTTGCTCGCTCAGGACGATAGGGGGGTCGAGGCCGCACGGACGCAGCTGCACCAGGCGCTGCAGGACGAATCCCCCCCGGTGCAGATCGCCGCCGCCGAAGCATTGGGCCAGCACGGGAGTGACGATGACCTCGCCGCGGCCCTGCCGGTGCTGCTGGACCTCGCCGACATTCGGTCACATGGACTGTACGTCGCCGTTCCGGCGCTCAATGCCATCGACGCGCTCGACGATCGAGCCGCATCGATCAAGGACGAAATCGCCGCGCTCCCTCGCAAGGCCGACAGCGTGCCGCCGCGTCTGGGAGACTACGCCGACAGGTTGATCGAGAAGACGCTGGCGGATCTGAATTGATCGGGTGGCATTTCGCAGTTTGCGCAGGTGGGGAACCGCGAACGACTCGAAGGCGGCGAACAGGGAAGGACAGCACGGCGTTCGCTCCTTTCGCGGTTCAACCGCATTAGCCTGCTGGTCGACGATCGCCTCAGGCTGACGCACTTCGTGTTGCGTCGCCCATGTGACGCAGCCACAATCAGGGGAGCCCGGCTGCGCGGAATCAATGATCGCAGCAGCCATGTCGTCGTCCGCGGTGAACCGTTCGAACAGAGCCCTCCGCTTCCGACTCAACGCCATGCCGAACCTCCAATTATTTCGGCCGTTTGCCGCGCTGCAGTTGATTTTCCTCGCGACAACCGCCGACGCTGCGGACGATGAGGCCTCGTCCGCGGTCCCTCCCGAACCGCCGATCATTGATGCGGACCGCGATCACTGGGCCTACCGGCCTCTGCAGAGCGTCACACCGCCCGACTTGCAGCGCACCGACTGGTGCCGCACTCCGATCGATCAGTTCATCCTCGCAGAACTGGAAGGCGAAGGGCTTTCACCCGCGCCCGCAGCCGATCGCGTCACGCTCCTGCGCCGCGTTACGTTCGACCTGACGGGTTTGCCCCCCACCCCGAGGGAGATCGACGCCTTCCTTGCCGATACACAACCGCTCGCGTATGAGCGCGTCGTCGACCGGCTGCTGGCATCCCGCGCATACGGCGAACACGCCGCACAGGCCTGGCTCGACCTTGCCCGCTTTGCCGAGACGGACGGCTTTGAGCATGACCTGGTTCGGCCCAACGCCTGGCGGTATCGGGACTGGGTGATCGCTGCCTTCAATGCGGACATGCCTTATGACGAATTCGTCCGCCTGCAATTGGCCGGCGATGAACTGCGGCCCGGGGACGCCAATGCGGCGATCGCCACCGGCTTCCTGCTCGCCGGTCCCGACATGCCCGATATCAACCTGCAGGAGGAGCGGCGGCACACCTTCCTCAATAATCTGACCTCGACGGTCGGATCGGTGTTCATGGGGCTGCAGTTCGAGTGCGCTGCCTGCCATGACCACAAGTACGATCCGATCAGCCAGTTCGATTTCTATCGACTGCGGGCGTTCTTTGAGCCGGCCGACCTCTTTCGCGAGCATCCCATTCCGCTGGCGCAGGATGAGGCCGCCCTTGCCGAGTTCCAGTCTGAGCGCGATCGCCGCTGGCTGGAACTCGAGGCGGAGATCGCACGTCTGCGCGACGGCGACCCCGATCAGAACGCGGCTCGTATCGCGGAGCTGGATGCCGAACTGAAGAAGGTAAAGACGTCCACCGGGCCGCCGCTGCCGATGGGGCGCGTCGTTCACGAACAGGGGGCCGATCCGCGACCCAGCTATCTCTGGCTGCGCGGCGACTTCCGCCGTCCAGGCCCCGAAGTCGAACCGGCGTTTCTACGGGTCGTCACTGCGAGCTCCGAAGCTGTCCCCCCACCCGAACAGGAGGCGGCCTCATCAGGCCGGCGAACAGCGCTCGCGCGGTGGCTCACAAAGCGCGATCATCCGCTCACCACGCGCGTGATCGTCAACCGCATCTGGCAGCAGCATTTCGGGCGAGGCCTTGTGGAGACTTCCAGCGACTTCGGGTTCATGGGGGACACTCCCACGCATCCCGAACTGCTCGACTGGCTCGCCGCCGAACTCCCCCGCCAGGGCTGGAGCCTGAAACAGCTGCATCGCCTGATGGTGACCTCCGCCGTCTACCGATCGGACAGCCGGCTGCGTGCGGACCCCGCATCCCCTGAGGGGCAGGCGTGGCAGACCCTGGTTTCAGCCGATCCCGGCAACGAGTTGCTGGGTCGCATGCGACGACGGCGACTCCAGGGGGAGGAAATCCGCGACAGCCTGCTGGCGGTATGCAGCGAACTGAGCGATGCATCCCACGGTCCGGGAGTGAGGCCGCCGCTGCCGGACGAGGTCGTCGAGACACTGCTGCGGGACCAGTGGCCCGTCACTCCCGAGGCCGACGACCATCATCGCCGCAGCATTTACCTGTTCGTCCGCCGCAATCTGCGGTTCCCGCTGTTCGAGGTCTTCGACCGTCCCGACTCGAACCTCAGCTGCGCGCGGCGCAACGAGTCCACCACCGCCCCGCAGGCGCTGCATATGCTCAACGGCCCCATTGCGCGTGACTGCGCCGGGCAGCTTGCCGTCCAGTTGCGGGAGGCCTACGGCGACGATGACGACGCCATGATCGCCGCCGTGTACCGTCGCGCTCTCGCGCGGCTTCCATCACAAGCAGAACAGGAAGCGGCCGCACGCTTCCTCGATGCGGCTCATCCCGAAGACGGTCTGGCCGACCTCTGCCTGGCCATTCTCAATCTGAACGAGTTCCTGTACGTCGATTGACGACCGGGACATTCCGCCAGTGGCCCTGTCCAAAAAAGCCGACCGCACAATAGCCCGCCGCGCCAGCAAGGGCCGAGCGCCGCGAACCGCTCTCTCCAATGCGCGAATCCTCATGCGGCGACTGACGTCAACGCCGCTGTGACGCCCGGCGCCGCCAGGCGACCAGCCAGCACGCGGCCACCAGCAGCAGCACGGGAATCGCGTGGACCGGTTCCAGTACGTAGTGGGCCGGAGTCTCCGGATCGGTGACGCCGTGACCGGGGTGCGCCAGCACCGTCCCGGCTGAAGTCCCCGTAACCAACATGCCCATCAGCATCGTTCTCATCCGGACGCCCTGCAGTTTGAAGAATGTCGGCCGCTGGCTTTGACCATCAGCGCGCCGGCAGTGTGGCAAAGTTCTGAAGCAGTTTCAATCCGACCTGCTGGCTCTTCTCCGGATGAAACTGCGTCGCGAACAGGTGGCCGTGCCGCACCATCGATACGAACTTCTCACCGTGCGTCGTCTGCGCCGCGATCACGCTCTCCTCGTGCGGCACGACGTGATAGCTGTGCACAAAGTACACGTGCGCGCCCGGCTCGATTCCCTCCAGGAGTGGGTTGCCTGCATCGAATTCCAGCCCATTCCACCCCATGTGCGGGATCGTCAGCCCAGGTTGGGAGGTGAACCGCACGACCTGCCCGGGAATGATGCCCAGCCCCTCGTACTCGCCGTCCTCATAACTCACGTCGAACAGCAGTTGCAGTCCCAGACAGATCCCGAGAAACGGCCGGTCCTGCGCCACGTAGTCCAGCAGGGGCTTGACGAATCCCTGCCGCCGCAGCTGCGCGATGGCGTCCCGGAAAGCCCCGACGCCCGGCAGCACCACCCGCTCGGCGTTGGCCAGCGCCTGTGGATCGGAGCAGATTGCGGCCTCATGCCCGAGCTTCTCAAACGCCTTCTGCACGCTCCGCAGGTTGCCCATCCCGTAGTCGATAATCTGAATCATGTTCGTTTGGTTCTCCGCGGACGTGACCCGGACCCGTCTTCGGCCGGTCAGGTTCGCACGTCGAGCGGCCGCCGACGGGCGCCCGCGCTCCGCAGCCTCCGTCGAACTGGCGTTTTAGCGACTGTCGCCGTAATCTCGAAGTCCTGACATCCGTCATTCACGGGCCGAGCCGGTCGCCCGTCTGCCCGTCGCAACCGCCTTCCGCCTGGAGACCCCGATGATGAAGCGCTTCCCGACTCGCCGTACCCTCCAGTTCATCGTGCTGCTGTTCGTGGGAACCGGCCTGTTGCGCGGGGCCGACGACGACGGGTTCAAGCCCCTGTTCGACGGGAAGACGCTCGAGGGCTGGAATGGGAACGAGGAGCTGTGGTCGGTTCAGGAGGGCGCGATCGTCGGCCGTACCGACGGCAATATCCCCGACAACACGTTCCTCATCTCTGACGGAGAGTACGGCAACTTTATTCTGAAGCTCAAGTTCCGCCTCCACAACCATTCCGGCAACAGCGGCATCCAGTATCGCAGCCGTGAAATCAAGGAACTCAAGGGACAGGAGCTGCCCCCCTTCGTCGTGGCCGGCAATCAGGCCGATATCGCCAGTGAACGCTACATGGGAATCCTGTACGGCGAGAAGACCCGCGGTATCGTGGCCGACGTCACCCCTGAGATCGTGGCCGCACTGGAGAAGGCCGTCAAGAAGGATGACTGGAACGAGTACGTAATCACGGCCGACGGAGATCACATCAGGCAGGAGATCAACGGGGTGACTACCGTGGACATTCAGGATCCGGACGGCGAAAAAAAGGGAGTGATCGCCCTGCAGCTGCACCGCGGCCACGACATGCAGATCTCGTTCAAGGACGTCGAGATCAAGGTGCTCGACTGAGCCGATCCACTGCGACATCAGGACAATAAACAAAGCCGGGCGTTCCAATGAACGCCCGGCTTAATTCCTGCTCGCCGCTCGGTGCAGCGGGGCATCCGCTTAGAAGTCGTCCTCTTCCTCGGTGGCGAAGCCGTCCGCATCCAGCAGGCCCGCAGCTTGGGCGGGACCATGATCGTAGCAGTCTTCGTTGTGCCACAGCGGAATGCCCGCCGCATACCGGGCGGCCAGCATCCGCACCTTGTCTTCCGAGCCGGGCTTGGCGCCGGTCGGCGTCCAAGGGTTCACATCAACCAGATTGACGTCATCGACGTACTCTTCGGCTCCTTCTTCGTAGCTCAGTTCGGTGCCAATGGCCAGATCGAGGTTGGGATCGACCTCGAATGAGAACTCCATACGTAATCCTCCCTCAGCTTGTGGGTGACGCGCAGACAACCGGGACCAATCCGTCCGGACTCTGTCCGCAATTCCGCGGACGATGCTCGCCAGGCCTGCCCCCCCATTCCGGCACGCATGCCGGGCGGTCCCGATTCCTTCGGCGTAGACGCAAAGCGTTGGGCGTCCAAGAGATCGGCAGACGCGCGGTCCACCTACGGCGGCAATCTCGTCAGGACCACATGATTTTTCTGAGGTCCGGCGGAATTGTCAATAACAATGTTGCCATTTTGTTGCGTTTCGGAGAACGCTCCGGTTCTCGACCTCTTTGTTTTCGCAGAAGATCCCGGGGGCCGGTTTACCGCGGAATCAGTACCGCGAAGGAGGCGAGAATCGCGAGCGGCTCAGGAGCGCGGCGATCGCGTCCAGTCTTTGCTGCTTGCGCACCTCATGGCGTTCATCATCACATCAGCCGGTGGATTCACGCTCCCTCCGAGGCTGCTCGACTGTGGCTCACAGTCGGTTCAGGGGCAGCTGATCCCGCTCAGGACGATTCGTGCAGAGTGCGGTCTCCGGAAGGACGCCGCACGTCGTGCCGCTTCAGCTTGCGGTCGAGGGTCGAGCGCTCGATGCCGAGGATCTCGGCCGCCCGGGTCTTATTCCAGGACATCTGCTCCAGGACCATGAGGATGTGCGTCAACTCGACCTCTTCCAGCGACTTGCCGTTGAGTTGCGTGGAGCGGGCCAGGTGGTGTGATGACGTCTCGTCATCATCCAGCGCGCAGAAGTAAAGGTCCTCCGGCTTGATCCGGTCGCCCGAGCAGAGGATCACCGCGCGGTGGATCGCGTTCTTGAGTTCGCGGATATTGCCCGGCCAGCGATAGCCCATCAGGCGGGCAATGGCATCCTCCGTAATGGCCTTCACCGGCCGCCTGGTCTGGTCGACCGCGTATCTGAAGAAGTGCTCCGCCAGCGCCGGAAGATCCTCGATCCGCTGCCGCAATGGCTCGACCATAATCTCCATCACCTGCAGCCGGTAGTAGAGGTCCTCCCGAAACTGCTGCGACTTGACCGCTTCCTCCAGGTCGCGATTGGTGGCGGCCAGCACGCGGACGTCGGCCTGGATGGGGTCGCTCCCCCCGATGCGGTGAAACGGCTGCCCCTCCAGAACGCGCAGGAACTTGGCTTGAATCGCGGGGCTGAGTTCACCCACTTCATCCAGGAACAGCGTTCCAGTGTGCGCCAGCTCGAACTTTCCGAGCTTGCGGTCGGCCGCGCCGGTGAACGATCCGCTCTCGTGCCCGAACAACTCGCTTTCCAGCAGGCTCTCGCTTAACGCGGCGCAGTTCAGGCAGATAAACGGGGCCGTCCGCCGCCGGCTGTGCTCGTGCAGCGACCGGGCCACCAGTTCCTTGCCGACTCCACTTTCGCCGCGGATCAGGACCGTGGCGTCGGTCGGGCCCGCGCGGCGGACCTGGTCTCTGAGCCGCTCCAGTGAGGGACTGTCTCCGATCAGCGAGTTCGTCGCGGGATACAGCATCCGCCGGGTCCAGTCGGCGTGATCTTTGCGTCTCTTTCCGTTTGCTTCCGCGCGTTGCCTGGGGCGGGAGGGCGTGATGGGCTCGGCGGCAGCCGTGCGGATCGGGATGTTGTCTTCGGTGTCGTTGGAATCCGAACCGTCCTCTCCATACAAACGGCCGGTGTCGGCGGTGAACACGAGACGGTGCGGACCGACCTGGATCACGTCCCCTTCCCGAAGAGGGTGCGGGGAGAGCACCTTCTCGTCGTAGATATAGGTGCCGTTGCGGCTGCGCCGGTCGCGGACGACCCACTGGTCGGACGAGTAGCGGATCTCGCAATGATGGCGGCTGCAGCGGGAATCGGAGAGCACGATCTCGTTATCGGGCGCCCGGCCGATGCGCGTGGGGTGCTGCGCAGAGAGCATGTAGATCTGCGACCAGGCCGGACCGTCGGCCAGCAGAATCCAGGCAGTCGGGGCGGTGTCGGAGTGCGCGGGAATCAAGTCGTCCGTTACCGACGTTAATTCGTGCTGAAGACCCATGGCCGGCATGTGACGCACCCCCCGGTCGCCGCGAATCCTGCGGCGGCCCTCGACCAGGAAAACGCATCAGCCGGTTCGTCCATGGACATCGACGTTCGTTGCCCGCTGCCGAACTCGCACCTGCCCTGATGCGACGGGCCACACGATACCCGCTGGCATCCGGTCGCTGCAACCATTTTTACCATTCAGGTCGGGAGGGCAAGACGGATCTCCGTGCCGGGTGAGGGAGAACGGCGAACCCCCTCCAACGGCGTGCGGCGGGCGCAATTGTGACGTTTGTAGCGAGCACGGCGCCATGAGGGACGCGTGATTCGCGCTGCCCGGAGAAAAACGGTCCACATTACTCCGTGTGACTCACGATCCGGATTCGATCGTTCTGCGCAATTCTTCGGACCACGGATCACACCGATGGGCACGGAACCGTGCCAACTGGGGGATGCAATCGGGCTCGAGAGAATGGAAGCCGAGATGCCTGACGGTGGTCCAGCTTTGACCGCCAGTTCCCCTCAAGGGCTCGCACGGTTATACCACTTGTAGCGAGCGAGAATCACTCCGGGACGTGTGATTCTCGCAACGGGACCGTGACTGCTCAGGCTAATCTTCAGCATCGGCGGCCTGCCGCACCGCCTTGAGATACTCTGCCTCGACCTGCTGCAATTCCGCCTTCGTAATCACACCGGACTCGTGCAGCTTCTTTGCCGCATCTCGTTGCTCCAGACGGACGTCGAGGATGGCGTCGCGCGCGGCAGTCTGCTCCGCGTCGTCACCCAGCCTCCGGGCCCGATCGAGGCGCGCCTCCGCAACCTTCAGCCGGGCCTGCAGGAGATCCCCGACAGAGGCGACCTGGCGATCCACCAGCTGCTGAACTGCCGCCAGTTCCTCTTCCGCCAGTTGCAGGATGCGATCTTCGATGGACGCGGAGGATTGGGATTCTGCGATGCCGCCGCGGGGCGGTGTCAACCGCCAGGCCCCTGGTGCTTTGCCCGGTTCGAGCAATGCCGCCCACTCGGACTCTTCCAGGCCGTGAGGCGACTGCGTCGGGAAGATTTCAGAGAAAGCCCGGCCTTCGATGCCGGCGTTCTGCAGGATCGCTTCCTCCGTCAAGTCGGGAGAACCATCGGCCAGGGCGGCCAGCAGCGCCTGGATGCAGCGCGCCTGCTCCCGGTCCACCTGAAAGCCCATGAGCGCCGCTTGACCGACGGGGCGATTGCCGGCCCAGCGAAACCTGAGCACTTCAACGTCCTCCGGCAGCGGCATGGTCGCCAGCCGGCGAAAATGCTCCGCGTCGCGGACGAACTCGATGTCGAACAATTCCCCCGGCTGCAGTGGAACGGTCTCCTCGATCCGGGAAAGATTCGGCGCGTCGGCGGTGTTGCCTGAATGCCAGCCGATCAGTTCATCGGCGCGCACAATCTGCAACTGTCCCGGAGCGATCGAGAAGTCGACATTCGCCGGTCCCTGATACGAAGTCTGCTCGCCCGACTCCACGTTGCGGACGGTGACACGCAGGAAGTTCTGAGCGATCACGATTCGGCCCCGCACCAAGTCCGGCGGGACGAGACGGTAGGTATCCGCGTCGGCATCATGGATGACGAGCGGCCCGAGCAGGTTGTCGCCGGAGGGATTCTCTCCGGTCCAGATGCTGTTGAGACTGAATTGGTCGCTCTGCACATGGGCGCCGATACTGCGGAGGGCGCCGATGAGTTCCTCAGCGCTGGCGGCGATTGCGCCGGCGGCATAACGCTCCAGGAGGAGATTCACGCCGGCGGCCTGAATGGGAGACAGAGAGTTGCTGCGCCCATTCCAGATAAAGTACGGCGCGTACACCGCCGTCTCCGCCGGCAGGACGTAGCGGTCGAAGTCACGAGCGAGCGTGAGGCGCACCCACTTGCCGGCGGGGAGTTCGATTTCCCGCCGGTACTCTGCGCCGGACCAGCCGACAATCCGGTCCTTCAGCAGGACGTCGTAGGTCCCGGCGGGCAACATGACCTGAGATTCGCCCAGTTCCGAGAACGATTCCTCCTCGCCAATTTCTTCACCGGTGAACGCGCTCTTGCGGCGGAGCGCCATGAACAGGCCCGTGTCACGAACATTGATGTCGAGCAGCGCACTGCGGCCCTGTCCGCCATCCCCCGCGTAGCCTTCCAGTCGCGTGACCGTCAGCGTCGGGCCATGCGGTCCCGCAACCGTCGCTGGGGGACCGTCCGGTGCGGCCTGCGTCGCCGTCTCTGCGTCACTTGGCCCGTATGGAACACCTGTCTGATCGGGTTGCTGCAGATCGGCCAGCCGGAATGAGTCCGGAGCGGCGCCCGGAATGACGATCGCTCCCCACGCCGGATGCTGTCCGTCGTTGAAGATGGACGCCAGTGAGGACGATTCCGTCCCCGGCGATGGGTCCGTTTCCAGCAGCAGTGACTCGTCCGTATCGGGATCGCCGGACGCGAACCGCTCGAGGAGCATCTGCACGACCTGCCCCTGCTGTGCGGTCAGTAGAAAGTCCTGTCTGTTCCAGAGGAAGTGATACAGAGTGCCCGCATTCAGTTCCGGGGGATCGGCGGCGAGCGCCGCGAAGTCGCGCGTAATGGTCAGGCGATGAATGGCGCCCGGTTCGATCGTCAGTTCGGGCAGGCGATACCACGCGCAGTCCTGGCTGGCTGGACCTCCCATCATCATTTCCATGCCGAATGAGCCCATTGCCTCGGCCGTCCCGGGCTCAGGCCTCACCCAGCCGAAGAACCTGTCGCAGACGATAGGCCGGTACTTGCCGGCCGTTACCTCGTGCGTGCCGCTCGTGCGAAACGTCGGACCGCCGATCATGCCCGGCTGCGTCGGCGGCGAAGTGACAATGTCAGCCGAGAGAATCAGCGACATCCCTGCATCCTCGAAGGCGAGCAGGAGCGCGGCCTTGGCCGGAGCCATGGCCGAATCCATCGATGACGCCATCCCGGACGACCCGTCGCCGCTCTCCCAGTTCGAAGCGGCATTGGCCAGTTGATCGGCACTGCTGGGCAGCACGAATGATTTCTGCTGTCCCGTTCGCAGATGCACCTGCGTGCTGAACGTCCGCGGCGTCCCGTCCACGTCCACGTACTCCACGTGGACTGCGTGCATCCCGAACGGAATGCCCGGAGACTCTGTATCGGTAACGTTGCCGACGATGCTGGCCCGCGATCCATCGATCGTGATCCGCTGCACGTCCACTCCGGGGGGATGCTGGAACACCAGTGTGCCCCGTGCGAACTGCTGCTCGATCAACGAGTAGGCCAGGCCGGCCAGCGAGACAACGACCAGGACCAGCAGCACTCCCAGCGCGAGCCCGACCCGACGTTGGGGCGAAGCTGCGGATGGTGGACCGGGGTCGCCCGCCGGCCTCCCGTTCCGCAAGCTGATGACCGCGGCGCCGATGAGCGAGAGGGGACCGGTCAGCGTCAGCAGTGCGGCCATTCCTGTCTCACGGGTCAGCGATACCGACAATGGAATCCAGCGGACGAGTACGCCCGCCCCCGCCAGTCCCAGGACTGCCCACGCGACGTACAGAGGAAAGCTGATCGCCTCATCCGGCGTCCAGCCCCAATGGTCGAACCGGGGACTCGGAATAACCTGCAGCGCCAGCCCGGCTGTCCAGATCGTCAGCAGGAAACCCGAAATGAGGGCGCCCCACAACAGGGCCGCCGCGCCGCAGCGCCGTGCGCGCAGCAGGCCGCTTTCATCCTGCAAATACCGTTTCACGGAGAGCCTCGCCGTCAGCAGGGCGACGACGCACAGCACGAACCAGGCGGGTCCAATCATCGCCAGCCCCAGGAGGAACCCCTGCTCCATCTCGATCAATCCCGCCACCCAGAGCGCCACCGTCATATAGAGAGTCGTGCCGGCCGCTGCGCATGCAGTGAAGATTGCCGCGAGGGACTGCTGATGCCGGTAGCCCTCAAACATCAGCACCACGGCCATGAAGCTCGATAAGGCGAAGGCGCCCCAGCCGAACGACTCAATGTCGCCGAGCACCGTGCCCCGATGCGTGAAGCCCGCCAGCGCGATCACAATGCCCACAGTCGTGGCTGTCATGATCGCTGCCAGCACCACGCTCGGCGTGATGTAAAGCCGGCGCACGGGAGCGGAGGCCGGCGCCGGTTCAGCTCGCCGCGGCTTTGACGTGTGAGCCTCCGCGGCCCCCGCCGCCGCTCCCCGCTGCATGCCCAACAGCCAGAGCAGGATTCCGAACGGGCCCAGCGTGAGGAACAGCACCACCAGCATCACTTCGGGGCTCAGTCCCCCGAGCCGCAGCGCCGCGCCCGCCACCAGCAGCATGACGCTGAGGACCCCCGCCACGGCAATCTCTTCGAAGTCCAGTCCCAGCGGGCCGCGATTCGTCACAGTGCCGACGATCAATCCCAGGATCGCCAGCGCGAGCGCCAGCCCGCCGATCGTGGCCAGCACATTTCCCAACGGCTGCTGCCAAGCAGGACGCTTCCCCGCATCCTGCGCCGACTCCGGCGATCGCTCAGACGTCGGACGATGCCGCCGAACGCGCGGCGCCATCGATTGCACGCTCGCCAGCTCAGCCTCCAGCGCAGCCACGACTTCAACCGCAGACTGCATCCGGTCCGCAGGCTCCTTCGCCAGCAGCCGCTCGATGACCTCCACCAGCCACTCCGGAATCTCCGGATTCAACTCGGCAATGGAGCGCGGCTCGTCGTTGATGACCCGGTGGATGATGCCCGCCATCCCTTCAGCACGAAACGGCGGCCGTCCGGTGCACATCGCGTACAGCACGCAGCCCAGGCTGAACAGGTCGCTGCGGTGATCGACCCGCTCCCCTTTCGCCTGCTCAGGCGACATGAACTGCGGCGTTCCGCTCACCTCGCCGGTGCGGGTGATGGCGACGTCGTCGACGGCGCGGGCCAGGCCGAAGTCGGTGATCTTCACGCGCTCGACGCCGTTTTCGAGCAGGATGTTAGCCGGCTTGATGTCCCGATGAATCAGACCCTGCTTGTGCGCGGCCGCCAGCCCTTCCGCGATCTGCTTGCCGATCCGCAGAATCTCCGTCAGCCGCAGCGGCCCCGACTTGTCCAGCTTTTGCTGCAGCGACTGCCCGGCGATGCATTCCATCACAAGGTAGGGAAGCGGCGTAGAAACCCGGGTTCTGGAAGTGACTGGTGTTCTGTCGTCGTCGCATTCCTCCACCGCATGGATTGTCACCACATGCGGATGACTGACGGCTGCCGCTGCCTTCGCTTCACGGGCGAATCGCTGACGCGCCGCCGGATTGGCCGCCAGCGCCGGCGCCAGCGCCTTGATCGCGACCACGCGGCTGAGCTTCGGATCAAACGCCCGCAGCACGATGCCCATCCCGCCGCGGCCGATCACCTCGATGATCTCGTAGTGGCCAAGCGAGCCGAGGCGTCCCGCCGTGGAACACGCGGACAGGAACGGTCGAATCTCGTCCTCGGTCGATTCGCCGGTCGTCTGCGGGGCCGCCACGGCGGGGTGGTCGAGGAAACTGCCGGCGTCGTCATACGCACGGAGCAGCGCCTCCACGCGGCGGCGGCGGTCCGCGTCGTCCGCGCACGCCTCGTCAAGGAAACGCTGCCGCTCGGCCGCATCGGCCTTGCCCAAAGCGGCGATAAACAGGCCCTCCACCGACGCCGGATCGACCGATCCTTCGCCGGGAGTGCGGGTTGTCGCGTGAGTGCTCGACATGGTGGTCCCTTCAGAGTAGCCGGTCCTCACCTGTCAATGCGACGAAACGCCGTCGCGCGCCTCACCGAATTCCCCGGTCAGTTCCTGCACACCGGGACACTGCCGACACGATCAGCCGCCTCCCTCCATCCGTTCATACAGCCAGGCCCGTGCAAAGGCCCACCAGCGAGCGGCCGTCGGGCGGGAGATTCCCAGCACGTCCGCTGCGTCCTGCTCGGACAGTCCGACGAAGTATCGCAGCTTGACCAGCTCGGCCTTGCGCGGTTCGTCGCTGGCAAATTGCGCGAGCGCGGCATCCAGTTCAATCAGGTCCACTTTGTCGTCGGGAGGATCGACGCGTCCCACGGATTCGTCGAGCGGTACGCGGTCGAACTCGCCGCCGTGCCGGATGCGCTGCTTGCGGCGCGCGTTCTCAACGAGAATGCGGCGCATGGCCTCAGCCGCGGCGGCAAAAAAATGCCCGCGCGAATCGAACTGCTGCTGATGGTCCACGTCCACCAGCCGGAGCCAGGCCTCGTGCACCAGAGCCGTCGCTTGCAGCGTCTGCCCGGGACGCTCCTGCTCCAGCCGCTGCGCCGCCAGCCGGCGCAATTCCTCGTACACAAGAGGCAGAAGCTGATCGACGGCGGCGGCATCGCCAGCGCGGACCGAGTTGAGTATGCGGGTGACTGGCAGCATGGGAGTTCGCTCCCGGTCACGCGGGGGCTCCGCCGCGCAGGGTACGGTCAGTGATCCGGCGAATCGCCGGCGGACGCCGGCAGCATCACGCGCGTGCTCGTAATCATTCCATGTGAATTGGTCAAAGTCACGAACCAGGCCGTTGCGCCGGCGGGGGGCGCCGGACAGCGAACCTCATCCCCCTCAACGACCGCCTCCAGCGTCTCCCAGCTGCGTTGATTGACGGCCTCCGAACCAGTCGTGTAGTGCAGCGCGGCGGAGCGAATTTCGCCTTCGCAAGAGACACTCGCCGCGTCGCCGTCGCGTTCAGGGTCGCCGGCGACGGCCAGCCCGGGCTTGTTCAGCAGATGATGGTCAATGAACGCCGCGATCTCTTCCGGAGCCCAGCCCGCCGGGTGGCTGTGCGGCATGTTGACGGTGACGCACAACTGCTTCGTCCCCGGCACGGCGTCGTAGCTTTTCATGTAGCTGTCGAGCGGGTAGGCGAAGTCGTTTGTTCCGTTGACGAACAGGATCGGCATCGAGACGCGCGGCAGATACTGCGACGGATCCCACAATTGCACCCAGCGGTCTCGCTGGTCGTCCGTCATGCCAGCGAAGCGGCTGAGCCAGGCGCTGTGCTCATGCAGATAGCCGCAGCCGTAAACGGGGACCGCGGCGCGGAAGCGATCGTCCACGCCGGCCACAATACAAGTCAGATAGCCGCCCCAGCTGATGCCGGTCACCGCCGTCCGGTCGGAATCCACTTCCTGGAAGCTGCGAATCAGGGAGTGCGCCCGCATGACATTGGCCACCGCGTGATACGGCCACTGCTCCGACTCCGCCAGGTCGACGCTGCCGAACTTCTCGTCGTCGGTCTGGTCCGGACCGCCGTCGGGCAACCGCGTGCGGTTCTCCCGCGCATGCGGATTGAGCCCCTCGACGGGCCGATGCCCCGCCAGGTCCATGGCGATGGCGGCGTAACCGCGGCGGGCCCAGAGTTCGCACCATTCCCGAAAGGCCGTCCCGCCTCCGCCGTGGACGAGGACCACCGCCGGGAGATTCACGTCGACACTCGCATCTCCTGCGAGACTCCCCGGTGTGGCGTAGTACGCGAACACGCGCGTCGGCGCTCCGCGGTACGGCCCTCCCTCGTAGAACAGAGACCGGACGCCGTCGATCGTCTCAGCCCACTCATACTCGGGGGACTCGAACAGCTGCGTCCGATTCCATGGCCCGATCCGCTCCGGCTCGGCCGCCGTCGCACAAACGGTGGTCAGCAGCACGCAGGCCAGGCCGGCCCATATCCACGCCGCGCGATCGACTCGTCTCTCCATCATAGCTCGCCCTGATAAGCGGTCACCGTAGATCGTATTCCTTAATTTTTCGGAACAGCGTGCGCTCGCCGATTCCGAGCAGCCTGGCGGCTTCGGCCCGCTTGCCCCCGGTCGTCTCCAATGCCTTGCCGATGTAGTATTTCTCGACCTCCACCAGCGGGCGGCCAACGAGCGCGTCGGCCCCGTTGCTGAGGACGTCCACTTCCGCATCGACGCCTCCCGCAGGACGGATGTCCTCGCGCAGGTCATCGAGATCGATGAGGCCGTCGGTGTCGAGCATCAGCGCTCCCTCGATCACGTTGCGCAGTTCGCGAATGTTGCCCGGCCAGTTCCAGGCCATGAGCGCGCTCTTGGCAGCGCGGGAGACACCCTGCACCTGCCGGCCGGTCCGTTCCGCGAGGTCCCGCAGGAAATGGTCGATCAGCAACGGGATATCTTCACGCCGCTCACGCAGCGGAGGGAGCTCGATCGTGACAACGCTCAGCCGGTAGTACAGGTCGCGGCGGAACGTCCCGTTCTCCATGGCCTCCTTCAGGTTCGCGTTGGTTGCCGCGACGAGCCGCACATTGACGGGCCGCTCTTCGTTGGTGCCCAGACGAGTGATCTTGCGATCTTCGAGGACGCGCAGCAGCTTGATCTGCGTTTCGGCCGGCATCTCGCCGACCTCGTCGAGGAACAGCGTGCCGCCGTTGGCGAACTCGAACTTGCCGATCCGCCGCGTCGCCGCGCCGGTGAACGCGCCCGCCTCATGGCCGAACAGTTCGCTTTCGAGAATGCTCTCGGGCAGGGCCGAAATATTCAGCGGCACGAACGGTTTGTTCTTGCGGGGGCTGTTCTGATGCAGGGCCCGCGCGACCAGTTCCTTGCCGGTGCCGCTCTCTCCCAGGATCAGGACCGTGGTTTCGGTCGGCGCCAGGTTCTTCAGCTGTTCGATGACCTTGTGCATGGCGGGGCTGTTGCCGATCACCCCGCCGAAGCCGAACCGCTCATCCAGACGCCGTGAGAGGGCCGCATTGCGCCGGATCAGCCGGATGCGGTTGGAGGCCTTGTCCACGGCCGACCGCAGTTCCTGCACGTCGAGCGGCTTGGTGAGGTAGGTGTACGCCCCTCCCTGCATCGCCGTGACGACCGAATGCACCGAGCTGTGCCCGGTGAGGACGATGACTTCCGACTCGGGCAGCTCCTGCCGCGCCTTGCTGAGCACGGAAAGCCCATCCGCGCCGTCCAGCTGCAGATCGGTAATGACGATGTCGTAATTCTCGCTTTCGATCCGCTCGATCGCCCGCTGGCCGGTGCCGGCAATCGTGCAGTCGCAGTTGATCCGCCGCAGGCTGTCGGCCACGGCCAGCGCATGCGCTTCATCGCCGTCCACGATCAGTACGCTGATCGCGATCGCGGAAAGGTCGGACTGGTCGGCGGGGTCACTCACGGAGTCTGCAGTAAGATCTCATCATCGAACGAGTGCGTGCCGGCGAGCAGGCCGGCGGCTGACGGTGCCATCGGGCGATCTCACACGGCCGTGGCCGTGCGTTCCGCCCTCTGTGATTGAACCACAACATCACGGAGGACACAAAGGCTCCGCAGCCCCGAGCCTGAGTGCGCTCCCGCGGTAAGGCTTCCAGAGAACTCCCAGGCCGATCACCCGAATTTGCGGGGATCGCCGAACAGTCCGCCTTGAGTATTCCCGCCGATGCCCCCCTTCAGGTCCGACTTGCTCTTGCGCTCGTACACCGGCGGAGCCTCTTCCGGCGGAGCTTCGGGCTTGGCCATGAGGGCCTTCACCGACAGGCTGATCCGTTTCTTCTGCGGATCAACCTCCAGAACCTGCACCTGCGTGGTCTGACCGACTTTGAGCACGTCCGTGACGCTGCGGACCCGCTTGTAGTCCAGCTCGCTGATGTGCACCAGTCCCTCGACCCCCTTCTCGAGTTCGATGAATGCGCCGAACGGCTCGGTGCGCGTTACCGTGCCTGAGACCGACATTCCCTTGGCGTATTTCGCCTCCACGTTCTGCCAGGGGTTGGCCGACAACTGGCGCATCCCGAGGCTGATCTTCTTCTTGTCGCCGTCGATCGAAAGGATCTTGACCTCGACCTCCTGCCCTTCGGAGATCACCTCGGACGGATGATTGATCCGCACCCAACTGATCTGTCCGATGTGCAGGAACCCGTCGATGCCGCCAAGATCGACGAATGCGCCGTAGTCTTTGATGGTCTTGACGCGGCCGGTGCGCGTCTGCCCCGGCTGCAGTTCGGTCATCAACTCCTGCTCGGCGACAGCCCGCTCTTCCTGCAGCAGGGCCTTGCGGCTGACGACCAGTCGGCGGCGGGCCGGGTTAATTTCGGTGACCTTCGCCTGCACCTTCTGGCCGACGAACGGCGTCAGGTCGGCGATGTAGCCGAGTTCCACCTGACTGGCCGGCATGAAGCCCCGCAGGCTTCCCACGCTGACCTCCAGGCCTCCCTTGTTCGTCTTGGAGACCATGCAGTCCACGACCGCGCCGGTCGAAAGGGCATGCCAGTCCCCCGAGGCCCGCGACGTGCCGCGCGGCAGACGGCAGGCGATCAGCCCCTCCTCTTCGTCCACCTTGTTGACGACGACCTGCAGGCGGTCGCCGACCTTGGGAGGCTTCTTCGGATTGAATTGCCGCAGCGAGACGACGCCGTTCAGCCGGAAGCCGAAATCGAAAAACACATTGTCCTCGTGAATCGAGGCGATGGTCCCGGTGATCTTGGTCCCTTCGCTCAGCTGCTCGAGCGAGGCAGGCTCGGGCGCCGCTTCGGTGGGGTCGGCGGTTTCCGCAGCGGGGGCCGGAGGCGGGATGGAGGCTGCGTCGCCGATCTCGCCGCTCGCCAGGGCCGCTTCGATCTCCGCCTGCATTTCCGCGTCCAGGTCGGCCGACGTCGGCATCTCGACCGGGGGGGCATTCCGCGGCGACGGGGCGCTTTCGAGGGCGCTCGGCGCCGCGGCGACCGGCTCCGATGGTTCGTCCTGCGCGCTCGCGGCTTGGGCGGATGCCGGCTGCGACGCGGGGTTCTCGCCGCCGCCTGCGACGTCGGCGCTTACCGCCGCTCCTGGCGCGAGCGTGGGAATCGGCTTCACTCGCTGGGGATCGAACGTGGGATTCAGCCGCACCCGGCGCTTCGCTCCCGATTCCCCCGCTTCCGCCTCGGCGGGCGGGGGCGTCGGCTCGCCGGAGGACTCTGTCGCCGCCGCCGGTGGCGAGGCCGCTTGAGCGTCCGTTGCACCGGAGTTGTTCGCTTCCGCAGCGGCGTCCGACGCAGCTGCCTCCGTATCGGTCGGCGCGGGAGTGTCGGTACGGTCCTCAGTGACGGACGGGTTCGCGGTCATGACGTGATCAACAGGGTTCCGGGGAGCATCGCACGCGGAAGAACGGACGCCGGAGTTGAATTCAGTCCGGCGCCTCGCGGGCGGCCTGCGTCGTTCACCTGGCGGATCGCCCGGTCCTGACGCAGCGAGTCAGCGGGCCCAGCCCGCGAGCAATGCATGCAGCCGATCGCTGTAAGACTCCATCTGGGACTTGGCCTCCCGCCTCGTGCAGGATCGGCTCGAGACGAGCCAAATGCCTGCAGCGGATTCCCACACTGAACCAACTGACGGGAGAGGCGGCGGGATTGTAACACGCTCCGCGCGACGCCGGAAACTGTAGATGCCGATTTTGCCGGAATTTCGCGTCACGTCGTCGCCGCGCCGAACAGCACTTCGGGCGTGATCCGCTGCACGCTGCCGCTCCGGTCGATGCACGCCAGCACGCTCCGCGCCCGGGCCAGCAGCTCGCCGTCGCGCGTCAGCTCGTACTCGTGCTCCAGCTTCGCCGGAGTCAGCCTTAGCACGCGCGTCCGCAGGGTGAGCAGATCGTCGAACCGCGCCGGCCGCTTGAAGTCGCACTCGACGTGCACGACGACCATCAGATATCCGCGGGCCTCCATCTCCCGGTAGTCCCCCCCCTGAGCCCGGAACAGCTCCATCCGCCCCACCTCGAAGTAGCTGAAGTACTGAGCATGATGCACGAACCCCATCGGATCCGTCTCGCTGTAGCGGACGCGGAGAGTGATCTCGTGTTGTTCGAGCGTCATGGCGGGGGAGGAGTCGAGGATTCTAGGATCCGAGGGGGAGATCTTAGACGGAGAGACCGACTGCGAAAATCAATCCCTTGATTCCTTGTTTCCTCGAATCCTCGATTCCTTGAGCTCATCCCAGCGACGCCCGCTTCTCGCCGATCAGCTTGATCAGCGCCTTCTGGGGATCCGCGAACTTCTTGAGGCCCTCCTCCATCAGCACCTGCTCCATCCGTTCGAAGTCGACCTTGTTGTCGATTTCGCGCACGACGGCATCCGGGGGCATGCGGTCCACCGTGCGGGTGAAGACGCGGCCCTCCATCTTCTGGATCGCCGCGTTCGTCTCCGGCGGATTGGTCTGGATGTCCGACCCCGCCAGCGCGCCGACGTACTTGTCCGCCGGGTCCTCCTTCTTCTTCACTCCGGTGCTGGCGAAGATGATCTCCTGCTTGCGCGGCAGCTGCTTGTCCTGCCACCATTCCTCGTTCTCGCGCCAGATGCGTTTGACGTTGAGCAGGCCGACCTGTCCTTGCGCCTCTTTCGAGAGTTCAGGGACCTGCTTGTCGGTGTAGACATCGATGCGGCTGATGAAAATGCTGTAGACCGACTTGAGGGACTTCTCGTCCTTCCGACGCTGCGCCCCGCGCCACACGGCCTCCCGCGCCGCGTGATACTGCCGGTCGGAAAAGATCAGCGTGATGTTCGGCGTGATGCCGGCCGCGACGATCTCTTCCAGCGCAGCGAGACCACCGGGGGTGGCCGGCACCTTGATCATCCGGTTCTCGTGCCCGGTCCCCCACTGCTTCGCCAATGCGATATAGCGGTCGCGCTTCTCGTCCTCTTTCAACGGCGACTCGACGTCCTCCAGCAGCGGGTCGAGTTCGAAACTGACGTAGCCGTCATTCCCTTTCGTTTCCTCCCACACCGGGTGGAACACCTCTTGCGCACGGCGGACGAGCAGGTCCGTCATCCGCCAGGCGACGACATCGTCGTCCTTGTCCTCGGCGATGAACTTCGACAGCTCATCGTCGAACCGCCCGCTCTTGACGAGGTCGGAGATAATGATGGGGTTCGACGTCGCCCCGGTGGCGCCCACCGCGCGATTCTCGCGGATGGCATCGGGGTCCACGCTGTCCAGCCACAGCTTGGTACCGGTGGCGACAAGGGTTTCGAGCGGTGTGGGCATGGCGGGAGAGGCTTTCACGTGAGCGACGACAACCTAGTTCGCCGTTGTTTATGTCGATCGTTCCCCCGTGCGTCAACCGGCGATTTCACCAGGCGCGCGTGCCGAGCAACAAGCTGCGGAAAAAGTGGACTCTCGCAGAGCCGCCGAGAGAGGCACAAGAACAGGCAGACCGGCCGCCGGCATTCGGATCGGCCGGAGTCAGCCTCCAGTCGCCGATTCCGCCAGCTCCTCGCCGATCTCTCGGAGATAAGAGATTGAATAGATCCCCGTGTTGTGCCCGTCGCTGAAGTTGATGCCATAGGCGTAATTGCCGACCGGCCGCATGCCCGATACCCGCAATGGCTGAGCCTCCGCGGCCGACAGCACCGGCAGCGACCCTGGCGGTGGCGGAGGCGGCGGACCGTCACCATGCCCCCGGCACGTCGCACACGGGCAGCGGACCCGCAGCTCCCGCCATGCAACGCGATGCACAACGCCGTCGCTCCATTCCAGCTGGAGCGTTTCGGGGTTTCCCTTCAGTGCGGTTAAGCTTGGTGCAGACATATCACGGCGCATTCGCGGAGCCGGCGGCTGACAGGAGGCCCAGGCAGGCCCAAGTCAACACCTTGTACGCGAGAAAGATTGACGCTGCAATTATCCCACGTGACGCCGTCACTTCGTATAAAGCCGAAATGGCAAACGCGCCGATGATCGCCGCTACCACAAAACCTGCCACGGCCAGCAGTCCCGGCAGCACGAGCACGATAACGTACATCGTCAGGCTCATCAGCAACGCACAAGCTACGGTCCGCAGACAGCCGGGGGGTTCGTCCGGATTGATTGCCGCGATAATTAAACCCAGTACGGCCGTATCGAGAATCAGTAACAGCATGCCGTGGCCCCCGCTCGTTTGAATGTGGCCGGTGCGATGCGAGTCGACCGCCTCAGTGCACTCCCAGGTACGCCTTCCGCACTTCGTCACTCTTGGCCAGCTCGGCGGCTGGTCCATGCATCGCGACTTCGCCCGTTTCCAGCACGTATGCGTCATGCGCGACCTTGAGCGCCATGGCCGCGTTTTGCTCGACGAGCAGAATCGTCGTCCCCGCCGCGTTGATCTCGCGAATCACCTCAAAAATCGTCTGCATGATCTGCGGCGCCAGCCCCAGCGACGGCTCGTCCATCAGCAGCAGCCGCGGCTTCGCCACCAGCGCCCGCGCGATGGCCAGCATCTGCTGCTCACCGCCGGAGAGCGTCCCGGCGTTCTGCTGCAGCCGTTCCTTCAAGCGCGGAAACAACTCCAGTCCGCGCTCGCGTGCTTTCCGCACGTCCGCATGATCGGCTCGGCAGTAAGCCCCCAGCGTCAGATTCTCGGCGACGGTCAGATTCGCAAAGATGCCCCGCCCTTCCGGAACCTGCACCATCCCCCGCCGCGCGACCTCATGCGCCGCAACGCCGGCCAGCGGCTGGCCATCGAATTCGATGGTCCCCGATGTCGGCTTCAGCAGGCCCGAGAGCGTCCGCAACGTCGTTGTCTTCCCCGCCCCGTTCGCGCCGACCAGCGTCACAATCTGCCCGGCCTCCACGTCCAGACTGATCCCCCGCACCGCCTGAATGGCGCCGTAGGAGACATGCAGGTCGCGGACGGAGAGGAGAGGCATTCGATTCTGGATTATCGATTTCCGATGTGGATTGCGTCGCGAACGGACGGGACGAATTGCATTAGCGGCGGATATCCTTGCTGCCCTCTGACCTCTGACCTCTGACCTCTGACTTCTGACTTCTGACTTCTGACTTCACTCCGCTTTCCCCAAATACGCCTCAATCACCTGCGGGTCGTTCTGCACCTGCTCGGGCGTCCCTTCGGCGATCGTCACGCCGTGGTCGAGCACTGTAATCCGTTCGCAGATCTCCATCACCAGCCCCATGTCGTGCTCGATCAGCAGAATCGCCAGCTGGAACTCATCACGGATGCAGCGGATGGCTTTTGCCAAGTTCATCTTCTCGTGCGGATTCATTCCGGCCGCAGGCTCATCCAGCAGCAGCACCCGCGGCTCCGTGGCGAGGGCCCGGATCAGCTCGAGCTTGCGCTGATGACCGTACGGAAGGTACTGAGCCGGCTCGTCGGCTCGCTTCCGCAGATCGAATACGTCCAGCAGCTCCAGCGACCGCTGCCGGATGGCCCGCTCCACCGCGACGGAACTGCTTGATCGCAGCACCGTCCCCGGCAACGTGTGTCCGCCCCGTAACTGGCAGGCGAGCTGCACGTTGTCCAGCACGCTCAGATCGCCGAACAGGCGAATGTTCTGGAAGGTCCGCGCCAGCCCGGCGCGGGTGATCTCGTGCGGCGGCCGGCCGGCGATGCTCTGACCATTCAGCCGGATGGAGCCTCCCTCCGCCGTGTACACCCCGGTCAGCAGGTTGAACACCGTCGTCTTGCCGGCGCCGTTCGGGCCGATCAGCCCGTACAGCCCTCCCGCCGGCAGGTCGAGCGAGAAGTCCTGCACGGCCGCCAGTCCGCCGAAGCGGATGCCGATCTTCTCCACGTGCAGCAGGGGTGGGGCCGGGTCGCTCATCCATTCGCCTCCTTCGGGGCTCCTGGACGGCGGCGGATGAAGAAGTCCCAGATCTCGCGCGAGCCGAACAGCCCCTGCGGCCGGAGCAGCATCATTGCAATCAGCAGCGCTGCATAGACGATCATGCGGTACTGGTCGAAGCCGCGAAGGAACTCGGGGAGGGAGGAGAGCAGCACGGCCGCGAGTGCCGCTCCGGTGATCGAGCCTTTGCCGCCGAGCACCACCATAATCACGGCTTCGATCGAGCGCTGGAATCCGGCGTCCTTGGGACTGATGATCACGCCACTCTCGTGTGCGAACAGCCCGCCGGCAATCCCGGCGAAGAATGCTGCGATCACAAACGCCCGCACCTTCCACCGCGTCACGTGCACCCCCATCGACTGGGCCGCGATCTCATCTTCGCGGATGGAGATCATCGCCCGCCCGGCGCTCGACGCCTTCAGCCGATGCGAGACGATCATCGTGATCGCCGCAAACAGGTACACCCAGAACAGGCTGGTGTACTTCGGGATCCCGCTGAACCCCAGCGCCCCGCCGACCGGTGGTGGAAACAGGTCATCTCCCGTCGCCTCTTTCAACGCTTCGGCCGAGTAGATGACGTCGCTCGTCTGCGTCAGCACGACCCGCACGATCTCGCCGAAACCGAGCGTGGCGATCGCCAGGTAGTCGCCGCGCAGCCGCAGCGTCGGCAGTCCCACCAGGTAGCCGGCTCCGGCCGCGAGCAGCCCGCCGATCAGGCAACCCGCCACGAACAGCCATTCCCCGCTCCCCAGCCAGCCGCCGTGTTTCGCGTTGCTTTCCCACAACAGCAGCGAGCCGTAGTAGGTCACGGTCGCCGCCGAGTATCCGCCGATGGCGAAGAACCCCGCATGCCCCAGCGAGAACTGCCCGGTGAGGCCGTTCACGATATTGAGCGATACCGCCAGGATGATGGCGATGCCGGCGTCGAGCAGGATGCGGGCGACATAATCCCCCACCAGCGGCCGCGCCGCGAAATGAATGATGACCGCCACTACCCCGCCGATCAGAAACGGCGTCACCGACCGCAGCGCCGTCTCGCCGGGACGCGGGCGCAACGCCGCCGCTTCGCGATCGACGGTGGACAGGGTGGGTGGTTCAGGCATTTGACGAAGGAATTCGACGCAGAGCCGCGAAGTCGCGGAGAAGCGCGAAGGTCAGAAGGTGTATTTCAACACTGGTTCATCGAAGGCTGGACTGATTGTCTCCGTCAGGCTACTTCTCGATAACGAGTCTCCCTTTGCGATTCTCCGCCTCTCTGCGCCTCTGCGTCGATCCCGAACTCGGCTACACTTTTTCCCGCACCGTCGAACCCAGCAGCCCGCTCGGACGGACGAGCAGCATCAGGATCAGCAGCATGAACACATAGAAGTCGCGGTAGCTGGACGAAATGTAGAACGCGCCGAACTGCTCCACCGTGGCGATTACGAATCCCCCCAGCACGGCTCCGCGCACGTTGCCGATGCCGCCGATCACGGCCGCGACGAACGCTTTCAGCCCCAGCAGCACCCAGATGGCGTGCGCCGGCTGATTCAATCCCGGATACTTCATCGCGTACAGGAATCCCGCCGCAGCCGCGAGCGCAGACCCGATCACGAACGTGATCGAGATGATGCGGTCGACGTTAATCCCCATCAGCGCGGCGGTGTCGGTGTTGAATGAGACGGCCCGCATCGCCATCCCCAGCCGCGAGCGATAGACGAGGATTTCGAGCAGCACCATCAGCACGCCGGCCGTGACGAAGATCACCACGTCCACCAGCCCCACGACCAGCTGCCGCGTACCCCCTTCCGTGCCGTGCGAGATCGCGACGTCGATAACTGCGGGGTTCGGCAGCAACGACGGCATCCGCTCCGGCTGCGTGCCGAAAAAGAACGAAAGCTGTCCCACGTTCTGCAGCAGCAGCGACACGCCGATCGCCGTAATCAGCACGTTCAGCCGCGGCGAGTTGCGCAGCGGCTTGTAGCAGGTGCGTTCGATCGTGAACCCGATCACGCTGCAGGCCGCCATCGCCATCAGCAGCACCGCGGCCCCGGCCCACCACGGAGCGTCCTGTGGATCCACTCCGCACCACGGCAGAAACTCGGTCGCCAGCCGGAAGCTGATCCACGCTCCCAGCACGACCACGTCCGCATGCGCGAAGTTGATGAACTTGAGAATCCCGTAGACCATCGTGTAGCCGAGCGCGATCAGCGCATAGAGTGCGCCGACTGCGAGCGACGTCTCGATCGTCTGCAGAAAGTCCGCCATGCGGCCTGTGTCGGAAACCTCAAAGTCAGGGGCGCTGAAGAACCACGGAATACACGGAACACACGGAAGACGCCAGTGACCGGCCGCTCAATGCCGACGAGCGGCGATCACTGCGACCGCCGCTCGGGTGTGCTCGGGACCAGTCACGATGTCACTGAGCAGCCGCGGGCCCCTCCGGCTCGATCGTCGTCACATAGGTCGACTGACCGTCCACCATCTGCAGGATGACCGCGGGCTTCACCGCGTTGCGCTGATCGTCGATCGAGATCGTGCCGGTCACCCCGTCAAATCCGTCGGTGCCGGCGATGGCGGCAGCCAGAGCATCTCCTTCCATCGACTCGGTCCGCTGCATCGCTTCAAATAGCAGCATGGCCGCGTCGTAGCCGAGAGCCGCCAGGCCGTCGGGCGTCGAGCCGTACTTCGCCTCGTACTTGGCGATGAAGTCCTGCACCCGTGGGCTGGGATCCTGATGGGAGTAGTGGTTGGAGTAGAAGCAACCGTTGATCGCGTCGCCGCCGATCTCCGCGAGCTTGGACGAATCCCAGCCGTCGCCACCGAACAGCGGCACGTCAATCCCCAGTTTGCGGGCCTGGATGGCGATATTGCCGACGTCGGTGTAATAGCCCGGGATAAAGATCATGTCCGGGTCGCCGCTGCGGATCGCCGTCAGTTGTGCGGTGAAGTCCTGGTCGCCGGCGGTATAGGTCTGCTGCGTGGTGATCGTTCCGCCCAGCGCCTTGAATGCCTTGGCGAACTCGTCCGCCAGTCCGGTGGAGTAGGGGGCCGCCTGGTCATACAGCACGGCCACTTTCGTGGCGTTCTGGTCCTCTTTCGCGAATTTGGCGCACACCGTTCCCTGGAAGGGATCGATGAAGCAGACTCGGAAGATCATGTCGCCGACCATCGTGACGCGGGGATTCGTCGACGACGGAGTGATCATCGGCACGCCGTGCTCCTGGCAAACCGGCGCCCCAGCCAGCGACATGCCCGAGGCCACCTCGCCCAGCACCGCCACGACTTCATCACTGGTGATCAGTCGCGTGACGGCCGAACCCGCTTCCTTGGTGTCACTCTTATCGTCGTACGTGATCAGCCGGACCGGCTTCCCGTTGATGCCCCCGGCCGCGTTGATCTCCTCGACCGCCAGCCGGATGCCGTTATCGGTGGACTGGCCGAAGGTCGCCTCGGGGCCGGTCATTGATGCGTAATGGCCGACGACGATTTCGTCCGGATTTCCCGAGCTGGAATTGCTGCCGGACCCGTTGCAGCCCACCATCCAAGCGGCCATCAGGGCCCCACACAGTTGCATCGTTCGAAACGCAGACATGATCACTCCTGTATTGCGTCAGATTCCGCCGCGACAGCGGTGAGCGCGATGGATCAGCAGTCGCGACAATAGGTTATGAAAATTCGGCGTCCGCGTCAAAGTGCTCCCGATCGGGCGTGTTTCAATTTTTCACATATCATCTTGTGAAAAACAGCCCTGCCGTTAGAATTCCAGGCGCGAGCAAAGAACGCGGGGCCGACGAGGCTCCGCGTGTTTGAGCGTATTACCGGCTCGATTGTGACATGGTTTTAATGGTGTCTCCGCGATGCAGCCGCATCTGACCCCTGATGAGCGACGATTCCTGAGCCAGATTCATCAGGGAACGGAAACAGTTCGAGAATTGTGCGACTGGATTGGCGTCACGCCCACGGCGGTTCGCCAGCGGCTAACGCGTCTGGAAGGCTTGGGATACATCGAGCGCACGGCCACGCGCCACGGGCGCGGGCGGCCGCTGCATCATTACCGGGTGACTCCTGCCGGATTACGTCAACTGGGGGACAACTATCAGGAACTGGCGGAGGTGCTGTGGCAGGCGCTCTCCGACGTCGAGGAGCCGGCCCTCCGCAGCCGTTTGCTGGACCGGCTCCGTGTCGCAATGGTCGAACGATACGGCCGCGGAGTCAGCGGCAAGCAGGTCAGCGAACGGATGCAACAGCTGAGCCAGGAATTATTGGAGCGGGGCTTCCAGGTGGAGGCGACCGAGTCCGGCGAAACCGGCCTGCCCGTGCTCCGCGAGCATGTCTGCCCGTACCACGACCTGGCCAGCCGCGATCCGGAGATTTGTGAACTGGAGCAGGCTGTCTTCAGCGAGGTGCTGGGGACCGATGTCGTGCTCACGGCCTGCTGTCGCAACGGCGACCGTTGCTGTGAGTTCGAAGTCCAGCCGGAACTCGTTTCGTAAAACTGAGGAAATGGACCGGCCGCGTTGCGGAAGCGGCTTGGACTGTTAGAGTTGCAATGGACGCAGCGCCTTCGCGCGATGCAAGAGAACAAGTGGATTACCGTCACCGGGTGGGGACCGACGACCAATGACACCGATTGAAGGACGCTTCGAAGAAGGCTTCATCATGACGTCGCTGGAGCAGGCCATGAACTGGGCCCGCCAGTCGAGCGTCTGGCCGATGACGTTCGGCCTCGCCTGCTGCGCGATCGAGATGATGGCGGCCGGTGCGAGCCGGTTCGACATCGACCGGTTCGGCGCCGGCGCCTTCCGCGCCACGCCGCGGCAGGCCGACCTGATGATCGTCGCCGGCACAGTGACCTATAAAATGGCCAGCCGCGTCCGCAGGCTTTACGAGCAGATGCCCGATCCGAAGTACGTCATCGCCATGGGCGCCTGCACCGTCGGCGGCGGCCCGTACTTCAAGTGGGGCTACCACGTGGTTAAGGGTGTCGACCTGGTCGTCCCGGTGGACGTGTACGTGCCCGGCTGCCCGCCGCGTCCGGAAGCGCTGCTCGAAGGCCTGATGCGCATCCAGGACAAGATCAAGGCCCGCAAGATTACGAAGGGATCGCACGAAACGCTGCCGGTTCCGCATCACACCGGTTACGTGCAGGAGCCGGAACTGATTAACGCGTAACGGATCCTGCTTGAAGCCAGCTTCGAGGAAACTTCACCCATACCTACTCACGGTGTAATGCCCAGTCTTCTGAAGATCACTGACCTCCACGTCTCGGTCGCCGATACTCCGATCCTGCGGGGCGTGAACCTCGAAATCCGCCAGGGTGAGATTCACGCTCTCATGGGGCCCAACGGCTCCGGGAAGAGCACGCTGGCGTATGCGCTGGTGGGTCACCCCAAGTACGAGATTACGCAAGGTTCCGTCGAGATCGACGGCACGGACCTGGCCGAACTCGATCCCAGCGAACGGGCCCGGCTCGGGCTGTTCCTGGCGTTCCAATATCCGATCACGATTCCCGGCGTGAAGGTGGCCGACTTTTTGCGGCACGCCATCACCAACGTCCGGAATCCCGAACGCAAGGAAGGGGAGGAATTGATGCCGATGCGCGAGTTCCGCAAGGAACTGCGCGACACGATGAACCATCTGAATATCGACGCCGAATTCGCCCGCCGTTACCTCAACGAAGGCTTTTCCGGCGGCGAGAAGAAGCGAATGGAGATCCTGCAGTTGGCGATGCTCAAGCCCAAGTTCGCCATCCTCGATGAGACCGACTCGGGTCTCGACAGCGACGCGGTGCGGGTCGTCAGCGAAGGGCTGAAGGAACTTTCCGGTCCGCACATGGGCGTGCTGATCATCACGCACCACGAAAGGCTGCTGGAATTCAATCAGCCGCACCACACACACGTGATGCTCGCCGGGCGCATTGTCGAATCGGCGAAAGGCGGCGAACTGGCGCACGACGTGCACGCCAATGGTTATGCCGCCATCCGCGAGCGGCACCCCGCCGAAGCCGCGGAGGAAGCCGCGGCTCAGGATCGGGAACCGGCGGCGACCTGAAAGACGAGCCATGACGATCTCAGTGCAGACGATTCCACAGCGTCCTTCCCGAGTGCGGGAGTATTGGGGAAACAACCCTCTGGGCGAAGTGCGCGTCAGGGCGAAACTTACGAATGGTGTCGATGCGGCTCTCGCGCGTCGGGGCCAGTTGCCGGCACACAAGGTACGAACTTACGAGGCGGACGCCGTCGTTGATACAGGCGCCGTAAGAACAGTGATTCCCTTGCATGTTGCGGAGTTGCTGGACGTTGGGTTTACAGGGGAGCGCGTTGCGGAGTACGCCCACGGCCGTAAGGAGTCCGTGCCGGTCACGGATGCGATTCGAGTCGAAGTGCTGGGACGTGATACTGTCGAGGAATGCCTGGTGCTGGGCGATGAAGTCCTGATTGGGCAGACAGTCCTCGAAAAGACTGACCTGCTGGTTGACTGTGCCAATACTCGACTGGTCCCGAATCCCGACCATCCCGACCAACCGGTTTCCAAGATTCGTTAATTGATCGCTCCCGCAAGAGGAGCAGGAGATACCAACCATGTCCACCACCGAAGCCCTTATCACCGAAAAGCCCGACGTCGGCATCGGCGATTACCGCTACGGCTTTCACGACCCGACCGACAAGTACGCCTTCACCTCGCGCCGGGGTCTGGATCGCGACATCGTCGCGCAGATCTCCGAGATGAAGGGGGAGCCGGACTGGATGCGGGACTTCCGCCTCCAGTCGTACGAGCTCTTCGAGTCGAAGCCCATGCCCAACTGGGGGGGCGACATGTCGGGCATCGACTTTCAGAACATCTTCTACTACGTCCGCGCCTCCAATAAGCAGGAGAAGTCCTGGGACGACGTCCCGGAGGACATCCGCAAGACCTACGAGCGGCTCGGCATCCCCGAAGCCGAACGCAAGTACCTGTCCGGCGTGAAGGCCCAGTACGAGTCCGAAGTCGTCTACGGCTCGCTGATTGAAGACCTTGAGAAGCAGGGGGTGCTGTTCACCGACACCGACTCGGCGCTCAAGCTCTATCCCGAAATGTTCCGCGAGCACTTCGGCACGATCATTCCGCCGAGCGACAACAAGTTCGCCGCCCTGAACTCGGCCGTGTGGTCCGGAGGCTCGTTCATCTACGTCCCACCCGGGGTGAAGGTCGAATTCCCCCTTCAAGCGTACTTCCGCATCAACACCCAGAACATGGGCCAGTTCGAGCGGACGCTGATCATTGTCGACGAAGGGGCGAGCGTGCATTACGTCGAAGGCTGCACCGCGCCGACGTATTCCAGCGACTCATTGCACTCGGCCGTCGTCGAGATCGTCGTCAAGCGGCGCGGACGCTGCCGTTACACCACCATCCAGAACTGGTCGAACAACGTCTACAACCTCGTCACCAAGCGGGCGATGGCCTACGGCGACGCCCTGATGGAGTGGATCGACGGCAACCTCGGCTCCAAGCTCACCATGAAGTATCCGGCCGTCTGGCTGATGGAACCGGGCGCTCGGGGCGAGACGCTCTCCATCGCCTTCGCCGGCGACGGCCAGCATCAGGACGCCGGCGCGAAGATGGTGCATGTCGCGCCGCACACTTCGAGCCGGATCGTCTCCAAGTCCATCAGCAAGGACGGCGGTCGCTCCAGCTACCGCGGGCTGGTGAAGGTGCAGGACGGCGCCACCGACTGCAAGAGCAACGTCGTCTGCGATGCGTTGATCCTCGACCCGGACAGCCGCAGCGACACGTATCCCTACATCGAGGTCGCCGAAGAAGACGTCGCGATCGAGCACGAGGCGAGCGTCTCCAAGATCGCCGAAGAGCAGCTGCTCTACCTGATGAGCCGCGGCCTCACCGAGGCGGAAGCGTCGGCGATGATCGTCACCGGCTTCATCGAGCCCTTGGTCAAAGAACTGCCGATGGAATACGCAGTCGAGCTCAATCGCCTGATCGAACTGCAGATGGAAGGCAGTGTGGGATAGCCGGCCGGCGATGCGTCACCCTGCGCTTTCCGCCAGCCTGTCCCGACGTCCGCTTGCTGACGGGAGTGGGACGCTCAGTTTGCCGGACCATTCCCCCGTACTATGATGGCAGCGGGGAATGGGACTCGGCATGCGCTTTGAGCAGCAGGTGCAATATGCTTCAGCGTCGGACATCGGCCTCCGGCGCCAAAACAATGAAGACGCCTGCAACGTGCGCCTCTGCAATGAGGAGGCGGAATTCCGTCGGCGAGGACACCTGTTCGTCGTTGCCGACGGGATGGGGGGACACGCGGTGGGCGAGCTGGCGTCGCGGCTGGCCATCGAGACGGTTCCGCATACGTTCTACAAGCAGAAAGACGGGGACGCGCGGAGCGCCCTCTCGGCCGCCATTCACGCGGCGAACTCCGCCATCAACACGCGGGGCACCCAGAACCGCGACTTCCAGCGGATGGGGACGACCTGCACGTCTCTGGTGCTTACGCCGCGGGGCGCGTTGCTGGGGCATGTCGGGGACAGCCGGGTGTACCGCGTCCGACGCGACCGCATCGACCAACTGACGTTCGATCACAGCCTGCAGTGGGAGCTGCGGCGGAGCAAGAAGCAGCTTCCCGAAGAGCTGAAGATGCTGGACAACCGAAATATCATCACGCGCTCCCTCGGTCCGGAAAAGGATGTCGAGGTGGACATCGAAGGTCCGCATCCGGTGCTGCCGGGGGACGTCTACGTCGTCTGCTCGGACGGGTTGTGCGGGCAGGTGACCGACGAGGAGATCGGCGCGGTGGCGCGGGAGTTGTCGCCCGCCCATTCCTGCCGACTGCTGGTGCATCTGGCGAATCTGCGTGGAGGCGCCGACAACTGCACCGTCATCGTTGTGCGGGTGGGGGACTTGCCCGCGAACTCTCATCAGGAACCGGAACCCGAACCGGCAGAGCCGGCCAGCGAGTTCGGCTGGTCGTGGCTTGCCGGATTCTGGCTGGCGGCGATGGCGTTGGTCGCGGGTCTGTCGCTGCTGCTGTTTCAATACTGGTATCAGGGGCTGGCCGTCACGCTGCTGGGACTGACCGGCGTAATCGTGATGGGCTTGGCGGCTTGGCGGCACCGCCGGTCGGTGACTCCCCCCGGCGACGCCGAGGGACAGACCGTATTCAGCCGTCCCCACCGGACGGCCGTCGTCAAATCGAGCGAGGGGCTAGTGGCCACGTTGTCCGGCCTCGAGGCGGAGCTGCGCCGCGCCGCGCAGGAAGAAGGCTGGAATGTGGACTGGAAGGGACACCAGACGGCCATGCAGGCGGCGGGCGACGCAATGGGACAGAAGCGATTCACCCGCGCCGTCCGCGACCTGGCGCGGGCGCTCGATCTGCTGATGGGGGAGTTCCCCCGTCGTCGACCGGCCCCTGTTGCGGCCAACGCCGCCGGGCAGCGCTAAAGCAGAACGGCGCAAGCGTCCGGGGCGAAAGGGACGTAGTGTGTCGCATGATTCGGCTGGTCAACGTAGTATCAGCAACCCGAGAAGCCCCGCCGCGACGGCATTCAGCAAGGAGGCGTATCGCGTGACCAGTTCGAGTGCTTTGTCCGCTGTCCTCTTGACGGCACTTTGTCTGCCGGCCGCTTCCGCGGACCACGAGTTGTGTTGGCCCCAATTTCGTGGACCCACGGGTCAGGGGGTCGCGACTGGTGAAGTCGCTCGCAACTGGAGCGAGAAAGAGAATGTGGCTTGGAAGACAGCGCTCCCCGGTCTGGGCCACTCGTCCCCCGTCATCTGGGAGAACCAGGTCTGGATCACGACGGCGTCGATGGATGGAGCCGCGCTCGGAGCAGTCTGTGTTGATCTGGATTCCGGCGACGTCGTGCACAGCCTCACGCTGTTTCGCCCGCAGGACATCGACGAGATCCACGGAGACAACAGCTATGCGTCACCGACGCCGGTGGTGGAGGCGGGGCGGGTGTATTGTCATTTCGGACGCTACGGCACCGCTTGCGTAGATACCGCGACAGGCGAAACTCTGTGGACGAACAACGAGCTCGTCGTCGATCACCAGGGGGGGCCGGGAAGTTCGCCGGTGCTGCATGAGGACCTGCTGATCATCAACTGCGACGGCGCCGACGCCGCATACGTCGCGGCGCTCGACACATCGACGGGGCAGATCCGCTGGCGGCGTGACCGCAGCGCCCCGTTGCGGGCCGATCCGATTACGCATCGTGCGTTTTCAACGCCTCTGCTCGTGGAGTATGCCGGCCGCAGACAACTCATCAGCCCCGGGGCCGATCAGTTGCATGCGTACGCCCCCGCGACGGGCGAGGAACTGTGGCACGTCCGGTACGTCGGATTCTCGACCGTTCCCTGCCCGGTCTCGGACGGAGAAACCGTCTACTTCTGCACCGGGTTTTTCAATCCCGAGTTGTGGGCGGTGGGGATGGACGGCCGCGGGGATGTGACGGAATCGCACGTCCGCTGGAGGTACCGGGGCCCCGTGCCGGAGACACCATCGCCGATTCTGGTTGAGGGGCGGGTCTACATGGTGTCGAACACAGGGGTCGGCACGGTGGTCGACGCCGCTTCCGGCAAGCGGATCTCCCAATTCCGGCTGGGGGGCAATTATTCCGCCTCCCCCCTGCTGGCAGGTGGCAGCCTGTACTTTTGCAGCGAGGACGGATTGACCAAACTTGTCGAACCGGTCGACCGGCCGCGGGTCACGGCATCAAATCGGCTGGCCGGGGCGATAAAGGCATCCCCCGCCGTCGCTGGTCGTGCAATAATTCTGAGGACGGACAAAGCGCTGTATCGCATTGAAGAGTGAGGGAAGGAATCGAGGAGTCAAGGAATCGAGGAATCGAGGGAGGGCATGCGGCTTCCAATTGCGGGGATGAATCGTTTGACCAGGAACTCCCTCGTCCCCTTGACTCCTTGACTCCTCCCCCACCCACGGAGGCCCAATCCAATGAATCCCATTTCCGCCGATCTCTGCCGCGTCGCGACTCAGGACGGGCTGCTGCTCGACGGCGTGCTGCGTGCACCGCAATCGCGTCGGAATGATCTGCCGATCGACGTCTGCCTGCTGCTGCACGGCACGGGGGGAAACTTCACGGCCCCCGGAATGCTCGAGGCGTTCGCGAACCAGGCGTGCGCCGGCGGGATCGCAACACTGCGAGTCAATACGCGCGGCCACGACCTGATGGCCCGCATTCCGACTGAGCGGGGATCCGTTCTGGGGGGGGCGGCGTACGAGAACATCTCGGACTGCCGGCACGACATATCCGCGTGGGTGAAGTTCCTGGGAGAGCAGGGTTACCGCAAGATCGCCGTCGTCGGCCACAGCATGGGAGGAGTGAAGGCGATCTACACGCTGGCGCGCAATCCGGTTGACCATGTGGCCTGTCTCGTGGCGGTGTCGCCGCCCCGGTTCAGTCATGCGCACTACCAGCGGCATAAGCTTGCCGGGCAGTTTCGAGAGGACTATCGCCGTGCCGATGCGCTGGTCGGCCGGGGTGAGGGAGAGACGCTGCTGCAGGTGCGCCAGCCGATGCCGCTGGTGATGCCGGCGTCGGGCTTCGTCGCCAAGTATGGCCCGCACGACGACTACGACATCATCAAGCACCTGCCGCACGTCCGTTTTCCCACACTGGTGCTGATTGCCGGAGAGTCGGCGAAGTCATCGCCGGCGTTTGACGGTCTGGCCGCCGAATTGCTGAAAGCCGCCGCCGAGCGGCCGTGGCTGACCGTGCGGGAGATTGAAGGGGCGGATACGTCGTACGCCCATCATCTGGGTGCTCCGTTCGAGCACATGATGGACTGGCTGCCCACGCTGGCCCATTGAACCGTGCGGCCCGATACTCAGCGCGACCTCCGTCGTTCGTAGCCGACTGTCGGGAGGCGGGAATTCGGTCACTTCTGGTTCGCGCTTTTCATGAGGAGCCAGCCGAAGAGGCCGATGCCGATGAGCAGCACTCCGTACTGCATCGGGGTCATGGAGTCCCAGCGGTCCAGCGCGTAGTTGCGGTAGAAGCGCAGATAGTAGCTGACGCGGTCGGAGACGTCCGCGAGTTGAGCGAATTGCTGAAGCATGGCGGGAGCGTCCCGGGACGGCGGCGACGGAGTGCGCAAGAGATGACGAGTCACTCCAGCCTAGCTCACGAATCGACCATTGGACGAATCAGGACCCGAAGCATCCTGTCAGCCTGCCCTGATCGGCCGGTCGCGGTAGGCGTTGAGTTCCTGGAGCACCTGCTTCAGGTCCGATTGCAACGACGGCAGGAGTTGTGCCGCGGTCGCGATGTCACCGTCCTTGCCCGCCTGCTCGATCTGCTCGGCCGTCGGTGAGCCGTTGGCGGAAAAGGTCCGCAGATTCCCCTTGACTGTGTGGGCGAGCCTGGCGGTTTCCGGGGCGTCCTTCCGTTCGATGGCGGCGGCCAGTTGATCGCGGAGCATGGGAAGCTCCGTCAGGCAGGCATCAACGACGTCGCGCAGCAGCTCTTCGTCCCCCTGGGCGATCGCGAGGGCCTGTTGCCAATTGACGGCCGGGGACGGCTGATCGGCGCCATTGCCTGAGACAATGGAAAGGGACTGTTGATCGGCGTCAGCGGGTATCGCAGCACGATCCGGGGAGCGATCCGGAAAGGATTCGGCCAGAGCGGCGGCGAGTTCGTGCGGTCGGATGGGCTTGGCGACGTAGGCGTCCATTCCGGCTTCGAGGCAGCGTTCGCGGTCCCCCTTCATGGCGTGGGCCGTCATGGCGATAATCGGCAGGCGGCGCCCCGAGCCGCGCTCCCAGTCGCGGATCGCCTGCGTCGCCTGCAGGCCGTCCATCTCGGGCATCTGCACGTCCATCAGGACGGCGTCGAACGGCTGCGACTTGACGGCGTCCACGGCTTCGCGGCCGTTGTTGACCACGGTAACGCTCTGCCCCCAGCGGCCCAGCAGGCCGATGGCGAGCTTCTGGTTCGCGAGACTGTCTTCGGCGAGCAGCAGGGAGAGTTGCGGCAACTGGGGAGCGGCCTCGGTCGCGGCCGCCGCGGCCCGCTCAGTGGGATGGGCGCCGAGCGCAAGCGCCATCGCGTCGAACAGTTCCGACTGCTTGATGGGCTTGAGCAGATAGGCCGAGACGCCCAGCTCTTCGCAACGGGCGGCGTCGGCGTTGCGGTCGAGCGAGGTGAGCATCATCACCAGCGTGCTGCCGAGTGAGGGGTCGTTCGAGAGCTGCTCGCAGAGGGTGAAGCCGTCCACGTCGGGCATGCTGGCGTCGGTCAGCACGAGTTCGAAGGGTGTGTTGGCGGCATACGCCTCCCGCAGCGCCTTGAGTGCAGAGGGTGCGTCGGCGACGGATGCAGGCTGCATCTGCCAGTTGCGGCACATCTCTTCGACGATCTTCCGGTTGGTCGCGTTGTCGTCGACGATCAGCACGCGGAGGCCGATCAGGCCGGTGATGTCTGGGGGCGGAACGCGGGCTGCCTCGCCGGTCGGCTTGCCGAACCGCGCGGTGAAGTAGAACGTGCTGCCCCTGTCCAGCTCGCTGTCGACGCCGATCTCTCCTTTCATCAGGCCGACCAGCCGCGACGAGATCGCCAGCCCCAGCCCGGTGCCGCCGTAACGGCGGGTGGTCGACATGTCGGCCTGCTCAAAGGCGCGGAAGATCTTTTCCCGATGCTCCGGTGCGACGCCGATGCCGGTGTCGCGGACGGAGAAGCGGAGGTCGAGCTCTCCGTTGGTGTCGCCCATGACGGCGACGTCAAGCACCACTTCCCCCGCCGGGGTAAATTTGATGGCGTTGCCGACCAGGTTCACGATGACCTGGCGCAGTCTCAGCCCGTCGCCAACAATGAACTGCGGCACGCGTGGATCGACATGGTACGCGAGTTCGATGCCTTTGCCGTAGGCGCGGATGCCGAGCGCCTTCATCGCATCGCCAAGCCACTCGCGGAGCTCGAACGGCTCCGCTTCCAGTTCGATCTTGCCGGACTCGATCTTGGAGAAGTCGAGCAGGTCGTTGATCAGACCCATCAGGGACTCGGCCGACTCCCGGACGGTGTCGAGGTAGTCGCGCTGCTGATGCGAGAGCTGGGAGTCGAGGACCAGTCCCGTCATGCCGATAATCGCGTTCATCGGCGTGCGGATCTCGTGGCTCATATTGGCCAGGAATTCGCTCTTGGCGCGGCTGGCGGCCTCGGCGGCGTCACGCGCTTCGGCCAGTTCACGGAGCGCCTGCTGGCGCGCGGTGACGTCCCAGAAAATGGCCTGCGAGCCGATAATCCGATCGGCGGCGTCGCGGATGGGGGTCTTGCGGACTTCGAAGTACGACGCCCGTTCGCCGCTGCGGTTCTCTTCGATATCGACGAAGACTTCGCCCGTTTCGATGACCCGCTGGTCGTCGCCGCGGTACTTGGACGCCAGCTCCGGCGGGAAGAAGTCGTAGTCCGTCTTGCCGATGACGTTATCGGGCGTGCGGCCGAGCAGGTCGCACAGCGCGGCGTTGGCATACGTGACGCGGCCCTCAAGGTCCTTGCGCACGACGTAGACCGGCAGGTTGTCGACCAGCGAGTGATACAGCCACTCCGACTGGCGGAGCGCGACTTCCGACTGTCTCCGCTCGGTGATGTCGCGGCAGATGCCGACCAGCCCGATAATCTGCCCGCGCGTGTTCCGCAACGGGACCTTGGTCGTGAGAATGTCGATGCGGCTGCCGTCAGGAGAGACGATCTCCTCCTCGCGATTGACGAGCGTAAGTCCTTCACGAATGACGCGGACGTCGTCGTCGCGATAGATCTGTGCGAGGTCGGGCGGGGCGAAATCAAAATCGTTCTTGCCGATGACGTCCGCTTCGGACGTGAAGCCGAACTGCCGGACGTAGGCCTGGTTGACGGTCACGAGGCAATAGTCGGCGTCCTTGATGAAGATGATGTCGGGGAGGTTGTCAATCAGCGTGCGCAGCCGGTCCCGTTCCCCCTGCAGTTCCTCCTCCATCGCATGATGGCTGGTGATGTCGCGTGAGACGCCGAGCGTGCCGATCACGCGGCCGTTGCGGGTGCGGAGCGGAACCTTGGTGGCGGAGACCCAGGAGACGTGCCCGTCCGGCCAGACGAGGCGCTCCTCGCGGTCCACCATCGGCTCGCCGGTTTCCATCACACGCCGCTCGTCCCCCCAGGCCTTGGCGGCGTGCTCGGCGGGGAAAAAGTCCCGGTCCGATTTGCCGACAGCCTCTTCCGGAGAAGCCAACCCGGTGCGTTCGGCCTTGGCCCGGTTGATCCGCAGGAACCGCCCCTGCTCGTCCTTAAAGTAGATGTCGTCCGGGATGGCGTCCATCAGCCCGTCCAGAAGCACCTTTTCCCATTCAAGGTCGGACTGAGCGCGCTCGCGCTCGGCCGCTTCATGCTGCAATCCCTCGACGGCGCGCTTCAATTCACCGGTTCGTTCGTAAACGCGGACTTCCAGAGAGTCCTTCGCGACGTGGAGCGCGGATTCGTTGATGATTCGCTTGAAGCAAAGGGCCGTCGCCGTCCAGATGGCGAACAGCGACAGGCCGAAGTTGGCCCAGACTTCGGTAATCGTCAGGCCGCCCCGCGTGGAAGAGACGACGAAGTCCACCAACTGCAGCGCGGTGGCGGCACAGGCCAGGCCGAGCGTCAGCCTCACGCTGCGCAACGAAACCGAGAGAAGCAGGACGGCGACGTACAATACGCCGACGGCCGCGCCGACGGGCAGGAGCAGATCAACGGCAAAGACGCCGGCGGCCAGCCCGACCATCGCGGCCACCCGCCAGGCCTTCGGAGCGCTGCCGAGTCCCGATGTGGTGTCACCCGGGGTGTCGTCTGGCCGCGGCGATCTTGTCCTTCGGTCGTGAACTGTCATCGAAGTCCCTCAGGCGGGCATCGATCCGTCCGACAGACCGGGCGAAGCATGGTTGACGCGCGGCGCGGAACTGCGTCGATGGGGATGCGCCGATTGTAGCGAATTCGCACGGCGTGCGGATTGTCGCAGGCCTGCGGAGGGCGCGCGGCCCATGTGGAACACGTGCGCCATTTCCTTCCCCTGTTCCCGGGGTGAACGGTCCGCAGGCCTTGCGGGAGATGCTAGGGTTGCCGGGAGGAGCGTGCCCGTTCGATCGCAGGGCTCGCGCACTCGCCGCCCGCTGATCGCCGCGACGCCATCACGGAAGTCCGTGTCCCGTTCCTGCATTACGAACTGATGGACTGGCAGTCACTGATCGAGCGACTCGATGCGCCGAGCACGGTGGACGCCGTTGCGCTGGCCACGGTCTGTCTGATGCAGTACCTGCTGCACATGTACTACGCACGGCGCTCGCGGCGTGAGAACCAGGAGATGCGCCGCAAGCTGGACGTGTTCGTCGACCGGGTCTCGTCGCTGGAGGCGGATCGCGCCATTGCAGAGACCGAGAGCCGGGCCCTGCGGAGACTGGCCGAAGTGGCGTCGGCTGCGGAGGCGGTGGAAGTCCTCCTGGACCACTGCACGCCGGAGCCGGACGCCAGCTTTGCGGCCTATTTCGAACTGTCTGCGGACGGCGAACCGCGCCTGCAGGCAGCCCGCGGGCTCTCGCAGGACTCGCGACAGTACGTGGCTGTGGATCCCGACTGGCTGGTGCGGCTGACGAGCGAGGCGTTCATCCAGCTCGTGCAGAAGGAGGCGCGGCGCACGGCGTTCTTCAGCCGGTTGTCGTCGGACGACCAGGAACGGCTCAGCCGGTTGATTATTTTCCGGGTGGGGACCGCGCTGCAGCCTTCGGGCCTGCTGGTGACGACCGACCTGCCCCCGTCGCAGTCAGCGATCGACGCCCGCATCGATCTGGTGCAGCGGTTGCTGGCGACGCTGGGCAGCTTTCTGCATCGCTCGCAGGCAATCGAGCATCAACAGGACGAGCTGCGCGTGACGCGAGAGCTGCTGGAACTGCGGTGCCTCGTCGATACGCACCTGGGGTCGCCGGTGGAGCTGCTGGAGGAATTCCTGGAGCGAGTGGCGACGGCGACCGGGTTCGATCGCGCGACTTTGTTTCTCGCCACCGGTCAGCGGCTGGATGCGAAGCCGCTGGTGTGCGTCGGCGGGGCGCTGCCCCGCGGCATTGCGGATCTGTGGCGGCTCGACGAAGCGGCGCTCGCCCGCCGGGGGATGCATGCGTCGGGGCTGCAGTTCTATAACGCGGCGGACCTGCATGCGCTGCGGGTCCGCTCGACGATGTGCGGCGCGTTCGTCACGGCCCTGAACCACGACGACTCGCTCATCGGAGTCGTGTGCCTGGCGAGGCAGGCGGAGAGCGTGCTCTCCAGCGGGGATCGCGAACTGCTGCGCTGGGCGACCGACTATCTCCGCGAAACGATCCTGCGCACGGTCGACCGTGCGATGATCGAACAGCAGGCCAGACGGGATGCGCTGACGCAACTGGCGAACCGGCATGCCTTCGATCGCGAAATCCGCCGGCATCTGGAGCTGACGCTGCACGCGGGAGGCGAATGCTCGCTGGTGATGCTCGACGTGGACCGCTTCAAGTCGCTCAATGACCGCTATGGTCACCTGGCAGGCGACGAAGTGCTGCGGCGGATCGCGCGGACGATCGAGTCGTGCGTCAGCCGGATGCGTTCGACGGACCGGCCCATGGTGGCGCGCTACGGCGGCGAGGAGATCGCCGTGCTGCTACCGGGAGTGCCGGTCAATGGGGCCAAGCGCGTGGCCGAGCAGATTGTTGAGGCGGTCCGTGCGACGGATGTGGAGTTCGACGGCAAGGTGATCTGCCCGACGATCAGCGCGGGGATTGGCTGCTGCCCGCGCGACGGGCGCACTCCGGAAGAACTCATCGCCGCCGCGGACGGAGCGCTGTACCGGGCGAAGGAGAACGGCCGCGACCGCTGGGAATGTGCGGGAGAACAGCGGCCGGAGACGCTGCGGATTGCGGCGATCGGGAGTTGATGCGACGGAAGCCAGACCGCCGGAACATTCTCGCGGCAGCGTGATCGCGTGCGTCAGTTCCGCTGCTCGACCGCATCGGCGGCCAGTTCCCCGAAGTGAAAGCCATCAATGCGGGTCGCCGTGGCGATGGCCGTCAGCAGCTGCAAAGCGATCAGGATCGCCACATAACGGCGACTGTGTCGGAGGGGAGCTGAGCTTTCCGATTTCGTCCACCGCTGGAGGAGCGGTGCGGCGGCGAAGACCAGCCACGGCAGGAACAGGGTCCAGAGCCGGGCCGCTTCGCCCATGTTCTTGCCCGAGAGCCAGAGCAGTCCCCACGTGAGTCCGAGCGCGGCGGCGAACGCGTGTCGTCCGGCCTGCCGGCCGTCTACGAAGCCGATGACGGCGGCCAGCGTGATGGGAATGCCGGTTGCGAGCGCGGACTCGAGGGGATTCACCAGCAGCCACTTCCACCACGTGCGAGTATTGTGATCGTAGAACGCCGCGTGATTGTGGACGTTCCAGCTCCAGACGCGAATCATGTTCAGATCGCAGGCGGCGGCGAGCAGGATGATCGGCAGGAAGAACCCGGCGGCGGCCGCTGCGATGAGCAGGAGGCGGTTGCGCGACGTCTTCGCAGCAGCGCCGGAGCGAGCCGCGGCGATCTCATCGAACAAGGTCCAGAGGGCGGTGAAGAGCGCCAGCGGCGCGAAGGCGAGGCTGAGCATCATGCCGACCCAGAGCACGCCGCCGGCGAGCGCGCAACAGGTCATCGAGGAGCGGCGCCAGCCTTCCCGCCACAGCCACGGACCCAGAACGGCGAAGAACGGAAAGACGGCGTCGGACTTCGGAAGGAAGACAGCCACCGCCGGGACAAGGGGCCACAGCGCAGCGCCGTACCAGGCGGCGGGGCGCTCACAGGTATGACGCAGCAACGCATACAGCGGCGTGACGGTGGCCGCGGCCAGCAGGATCGCGACGAGAGCGGCTCCCCACAGGCACGCTTCGTCCTCCAGGGTGAATTGATGGGCCGTGGGGAGCGACTGCGTGCGAATCAACTCAGCCGCGTCGCGAACCGGCGGCGGTTCGGTGTCGCGTATAACCGCGGCCAGCCCGGGGGACGCATCCAGGAGGTTGAGAAGACCCCGGAAGAAGAGCGTCAAACCGGGGGGATGCGTGCCGATGTGCAGGTAGTCCCCTTCCGCCATCCGCTCCTCATAGCCGGCAAGGAATTCCACCGTGCTGTCCACTTCGTACCGCGCCTGCCAGAAGTATCCGGAGGAGCGCTCGTAGAAGAGCACGAAGTGAGTGCGGGGCAGCCCGGCGATTCCGGGAACGGACGAGATGAGACTGAACAGCCATCCCGCCCCGACGAGGATCAGCGCACAGACCCAGAGTCCCGCCAGCCCGCGACCGGAGTGTTCGATGCGGCGCCCGCCGAACAGGACGAAGGCGAGATAAAGTGCTCCGGCGAGCAGGGCGGTGAGCCAGCCGGCGATCGTTTCCGCGTCGAAGGGGATCCGCGGCCAAGTCCATTCGCCGGGCACGCCCAGCGGACGATCGCTCCCCCACAGCAGCCACATCGACCACAGTCCGGCCGCGACCCCCGCCTGAGTCAGCAGCGTCAGGTGGAGAGGGCGTGAAGACATGTCGACAGTGACAGGATACGGGCCGAGCCGGTCTGACCAGTCAGGCAGTCGACTCTCCGGCGAATGGAACGTGGTCTGGCATACTGACCATGAGGAGGCGAGTCAATCACAGCTGCGCTCGAGGCGGTCGGAAGTCTTCCGCTGAGAGGGCAGGACGATCACAATGCGGCCCCGACGATTTGTCTGAAGAAGCTCTGTCAACATGTCACATCTCGCTTTGAAGAACCCGCACAGTGTCTTGGCTGCGCTGGAAACGCGGCCGCTGGATGTGCTGGAGGTCCGTGTGGAGCGGGGCGGAGGAAACGCGGCGTGGCAGCGGGTGGCGGAACTGGCGCGGCAGTCGTCGATCACCGTCCGAGAGTCCATCGGGGGCGAGGATCGATCAGCCCGTAAGTCGAAGCAGGGGGGCGGCCGCTCGGGGGGATCGGAGGCGCTGGTGCGGGAACGGCGCGGGATTGACCTGGAGCCGCTGTTCGCCAGCGAGGAAGAGTCGGGGATCTGGCTGGGACTGGACCAGTTGCAGGATCCGCAGAACGTCGGGGCGGTGTTTCGCACGGCGGCGTTTTTTGGAGTGCGCGGCATTGTGCTGACGCGCGACCGATCGGCCCCGCTGACGGCGGCCGTCTACGACGTCGCCAGCGGCGGTGTCGAACATGTGCCGTTCTCGGTGCAGACGAACCTCGCCCGGTCCATCGAGGTCGCAAAGCAGAGCGGAATGTGGGTGCTGGGGACATCGGAGCATGCCACGCTGGATGTGGCGACGGTGGACCGCAATCGCCGGTGGCTGGTGCTCATCGGGAACGAAGAACGCGGGCTGCGGCGGCTGACGCTCGAATCGTCCGACGAGGTCCGCGGGATCTCACCGCGTGGCCCCATTCCCTCTCTGAACGTGTCGGTGGCAACCGGTGTGCTGCTGGCAACGCTGTGCTCCAGTCCGCCCGCATCATGACCCGATCGCAAAGTCGTCGAGCGAGACGTCGGTAGCTTCGCCGGCCAGCAGCTGGCCGATCAAACGGCCGGTGATCGGCGAGAGATTCAGCCCCCAGCGGAAGTGGCCGGCTGCGAGAAACAGATTGTCGGATGTGGGAACGCGTCCCAGATACGGTCGTCCGCGGCGCGCGTGGGGCCGCAGTCCCGACCAGGCGCGCTCGAACTGGGCATCGGCGAGACCGGGCACCAGTCCCGTCGCGAACCGGAGCAGTTCGCGCATGGCCTCGGCGGTGTTGGCCTTGTGAAAGCCCACCCACTCCTCCGTCGAACCGATGAGAATGCGGCCGTCGGGACGCGGAACGAGGTATCGCGGGCCGCATTCGAGTGCGTGGCGGAACGGAGGCGAGGGGGTCCGGAGCAGGACGATCTGCCCGCGCACCGGTTCGATATCCAGCGGCTGACCACAGAGCGACAGGATCTGCGTAGACCAGGCGCCGCCGGCGATGACAAACTGCCCGGCGACGTGACGTTCGCCGGCGGTGCGAACGGCGGAAGTGCGATCCGAGTCGCTGTCCATCGCAACGACTCCCTGTCCCGGCTGCAGGTCCACCCCGGCCCGGTGACAGGCCGACAGCAGTGCCTTGAGGTGCCGCGGATTGCGGACCTGTGCGGCGGCGGCGATGCGGCAGGGGGAAGCTCGCCCCGTCCAGGCGATGGCCGGCTCGATCTGGTGCAGGGCCTCTGGCGTCAGAGTTTCGTA
The DNA here is from genome assembly GCA_041940305.1 of Planctomycetaceae bacterium. Taxonomy (GTDB): domain Bacteria; phylum Planctomycetota; class Planctomycetia; order Planctomycetales; family Planctomycetaceae; genus JBGTSJ01. Next base: position 577,046 of record JBGTSJ010000001.1, on the reverse strand, counting down.
CTCGATTCCGGCGCGCCGCCAGTGGTCGGTCTCGGCAAGGGTTTCGGCGGATTCGTCGGCAGCGAACGCCAGTTCACCGCAGCGGCGAAACCCGTTGTCGATGCCGGTCTGCTCCTGCAGTTCCGCGCTGAATCCGGGCCAGAGGCGGAATGTCGCGGCGGCGAGACGGTCGAGCGGGTCGCCGGTATCGCGCGTGGGGCCCGCGGGCAGCAGGCCGGCACCGGCCCACGAAGCTTCATTCCCGAACTGCCCCTGTTCCAGCACGCGTACGCTCATCCCGCGCCGCGCCGCATCCAGCGCGACGGACAGCCCGATCACTCCGCCCCCCACGACGATCACGTCGTGCATCGATTCACTCCAGACGGGCAGTATAAGCGGTGATGCGTGGTCCCCGTTTGTTGAACGGCAATGAGGCCCGGCCCGATGGGCCGGGGCTAAACGGACATGGGTCGTCGTACCAGTTCAATGTCGTGCATCCCGGGGGGGAGTGCAATCAGACGTGGGCGGGGATTTCATTGGAAAGCGCTGGTCCCGTCGGCTGACCCCGGCCCACGTCGCGTTACAATGGGCTGACAACTGGTGTGCCTTTTCAGGAAGGACTTATGTCGAGAGTGCTGCCGTTGCTCCTGGTTGTGGCGTTGAGCGCGGTCACGGCCCGGGCCGATGATCCTCCCAGCGCCGTCGGGTCGGTGTTGAATCTGCTCAAGAGCGGCAAGGTGCCGGCGGAACGGCTGGAGCCGGTGTTGGACATCGTCTGCTCCCGCGGCAACGAGCATGACCTCGCCTACGTTTACGCACAGGTGCTGGACGAGGACGCCTATCCCTCGCCGCTACGGGTGCAGGTGCTCGAGAAGCTGGCGACGGCCGCCCGCAATCGCAAGGTGGTTCCGGCCGGTGACCTCGGGGGAATCGCGTCCCTGGTGATTGCCGAATCGCCGGAGTTGCAGGCAGCCGCCGTGGATCTGGCTGGTGAGTGGAAAGTCGAGGCGGCCGTTCCCGCATTGGCCGAACTGGCGGCGAGCGCGGAGACGGGGGGGGATCTGCGGGATGCGGCACTCGACGCGCTGGTGCGCATCGATGCGACCGTCGCGCGAACGACGATCGACTCGCTGACGTCCGAGAACCAGCCGTTTGCGGTGCGTGTCGCGGGCGTCGCGGCACTGGCCCGGTTTGAAGTGGAGCGGGCGGCGGCGCTGGCCGCGGAACTGCTCGCGCAAGCGGAGGCTGAGGACGATATCTCTCCCGTTGTGTCGGCCTTTCTCGAGCGTCAGAACGGTCCGGCCGCACTGGCGGGCGCATTGCAGGAATCGCCGCCGCCAGTCGATGTCGCCAAGCTGGCGCTGCGGCAGATGTATTCGGTGGGGCGCAGCGACGCCGAGCTATCCCAGGTGCTGGAAGCGGCGGCCGGCATCGCGGGCGACATTCCGCCTCCCACTGCGGAGGAACTGGCGGCGCTGATCGCCGAAGTTGAAACGCACGGGGATGCAGCGCGCGGAGAAGAGGTGTTTCGCCGGGCCGACCTGAGCTGCCTGAAGTGTCACGCCGTGAGCCAGGCCGGAGGCCAGATCGGTCCGGACCTGAGTCCGCTCGGGGCCAGCTCTCCCGTGGACTATATCATCAAGTCGATCTACGAGCCGGACGCGCAGATCAAGGAGGCCTTCGTCACGAAGGTCGTGCTGACGAGCGACGGCTTCGCGGTCCAGGGGATCGTGGCCGATCGCACGGCCGACACGCTCGTACTCAAGGACGCCGAAGGCAAACTGCAGGAGGTCCCGCTCAGCGACATCGAGGACGAGATCGAAGGGAAGTCGCTGATGCCCAAGGGGCTCGTCAAGTTCATGACGCACGCCGAACTGGTAGACCTGGTCCGGTTTCTCTCGGAGCTGGGGAAGCCGGGCGAGTACGCCATCCGCACAACGCAGCGGATGCAGCGCTGGCGGGTGCTGGCCAGTCCCTCCGCAGAACTGCTGGCCGGCCCCCCCAATGAGACGACCTTTGAGGACCAGGTGCTGCTGTCCGGGACGTGGCGACCGGCCTATGCGCGCGTCAACGGAGAGCTACCGCTCGATGAACTGGTGCAGGCCACCGGACAATCGGTGCTGTACGTGCAGGGGGAACTGAACGTGACAGCCGCGGGGACCGTCCAGTTTCGATGGGACGCGCCTCCGGGGAGCGTGATGTGGATCGATTCGGAAGAAGTCTCCGGGCCGGACGCCGTCGTCGAGTTGAGCGCAGGACGGCATGCGGCCACGCTGCGGGTCGAGACCGCGGAGAACGCCGGCCAGTCGGTGCGGCTGGAATTGATCAAGCCGACGGGTTCGTCGGCGGAATTCAACGTCGTCGACGGTCAGTGACCGGCGGTCCGGGTCGAACAGGCATCATCAGCGATGGATTTTCTCGGACTGGCGGGCAAGTCGATTCTCGTCCTGGGGGCCGCCAACAGAAAGAGCGTGGCCTATCACGCGGGGCGCGTGCTCACGGAGGCCGGCGCCGACGTGCTGTATTCCGTGCGCAGCCCGCAGCGGCGGGAGTCGGTGCAGAAGCTCGTCGGCGACCGGCCCGTCTACGTCTGCGACGTGGCCGACCAGTCGCAGATCGACCGGCTCCGCGAAGAAGTCGGTCGGGATCGGCCGCAACTGGCAGGCATCGTCCACTCGATCGCCTTTGCCGATTACTCCGGCGGATGGCTGCCGTTCCATGAGACGCCCCGTGCCGCGTTTCTGCAGGCGGTGGATGTCTCGTGTTATTCGCTGATCGCTGTGTCGAATGCGTTCCGCGACCGGCTCGACTCGGAACACGGGAGCGTGGTGACGATCTCGATCTCGACGACGAGGATGGCGGCGGAGAATTACGGTTACATGGCGCCGATCAAGGCGGCGCTCGACTCGTCGCTCTGTTTTCTCGCCAAGTCGTTCTCCGAGTTCTCGCGGGTCCGGTTCAACGCGGTGTGCCCGGGGCTGCTGAAGACCTCGGCATCGGCCGGCATTCCCGGCTACGTGGACTCGTACCTGTTCGCCGAACAGGCGACGCTGCGGAAGGAAGCGGTCCGGACGGAAGAGGTCGCCAACGCCGTCGCGTTTCTGCTGAGCCCCCGATCATCCGGGATCAATGCGCAGGGGCTGATCATCGACGCCGGCATGGAGACCAACTACTTCGACCGCCGACTGGTCGAACGGGCCGTGGGAGGCGGGGGAACGGATCGAGATTCGGAGTGACAGAAGATCGCGAAGGACGCAAAGACGGGAGAAGAGCAACAAGCGTAAATGAAGGCCTTTGCTTCCTTCGCGGCCTTCTGTTCACCCTTCTCGTCTCTTCTGTGAGTTGACGGCGTACGCGAGACTTGAGCGGAATCGTCTCACCGGACGTCACTTCTTCTGCATGTACTCGACGATCACGTTCGTGCGGATGCCGCCGCGGGGGGTGAATGCGGCAGTGATCTGCATGGAGCGAGGCTGCGTGGCGGCGACGAGGTCGTCGAGGATGTGATTGGTCACGGCCTCGTAGAACGCGCCGTGATTGCGGTACTGCTGCAGGTAGAGTTTGAGCGACTTGAGTTCGAAGCAGAGCCGGTCCGGGACGTAGGTGATCGTCAGCGTGCCGAAGTCGGGCTGGCCGGTTTTCGGGCAGAGCGACGTGAACTCCGGGCAGACGGTCTCGATCGTGTAGTCCCGATTCGGAAAGGGATTGTCAAAGGTCTCCAGGAGACCACGGCTCGGCTCGGTCATGCTTTCAGCGGCTCACAGTTTCGGGTCTACAGCATCCGGGAGCGGACATTCTACGAGGCGCAATCGTTGGAAGACACGGCTGGCCGGGGGATTTCAACGAACAGGGTGGTGGCGGCCGCAGGTAAACTTACGGGAAGGTCGCATCAGCAGTCTTGCATGGGTGAATGGCCGATGCGAAAATCAGGCGGTCCGGCGACGACGGACCGCTTTCACTGATTCTGCGGAGGGAACGCAGCATGCCGCGAACGATGCGCTTCGTTCTGGGGTTGGGGGTGCTTCTGGGGTGGACGGCGGCGGGCTCAATGGCGCGGGGGGACGATGCGTTCCCCGGGCTGGGTCCGGCCGGCAACCTCGTCGGCATCAGCTTCGAACCCGGTGGAGAAAACGTCCTGCGCGGGCGGAATGCCCGGCGGCAACTGGTCGTCACCGGGCGGTACAGCAGCGGGCAACTGCATGACGTTACGCGCGTGGTGCGGTTCAATGTCGATCGGCCGGAGGTCCTGTCGATCGATGAGGACGGACTGGTCACGCCCCTCACGGATGGACCGGCGACGGTCACGGCGCTCGCCGACGGTGGCCTGACGACGACGCTGCCGCTGACGGTGGAGCGGTGTGCCGAGGAACTGCCGGTCAATTTTGCGAACGAGATCGTCCCGCTGTTCACCAAGCTCGGGTGCAACGCGGGGGGCTGCCATGGGAAGTCGGACGGGCAGAACGGCTTCATGCTCTCGCTGCTGGGGTTCTATCCTGAGGACGACTACGAATACCTGGTGTTCGAGGATCGCGGACGCCGGTTGTTCCCGGCCGACCCGGAATACAGCCTGCTGCTGCTCAAGCCCGCGAACCTGCTGCCGCACGGCGGCGGGCATCGGTTGTCCCCCGGCTCGTACGAATGGGAGCTAATCCGCAGCTGGATCGAACAGGGAATGCCGCCGGGCTCGCCGGAGGACGCGACCTTGGAGCAGATCACGGTGCATCCCCCTTCGCGGCTGATGAACCGCCGCGAGCAGCAGCAACTGCGGGTCGTCGCGCATTACAGCGACAACACCACGCGCGACGTCACGCGGCTGGCAACGTACGAATCGAACGACGACGAGATGGCGATGGCCAACGCGTTCGGCGGGATCACCACCGACGACGTGCCGGGCGAAGTCGCCGTGATGGTGCGGTTCCAGGGTGAAGTCAGCGTGTTCCGGGCAATCGTGCCGCAGGGGCTGCCGGTGACAGAGACGCCGCCGGTCCGCACGCTGGTGGATGAGCATGTGTTCGGGAAGCTGAAAGAACTGGGGATTCCGCCGTCTCCCGTCTGTGACGATGCGACGTTCATCCGTCGGGTGACGGTGGACATCGCCGGACGTCTGCCGACGTCGGACGAAGCCCGGCAGTTTGTTGCCGATCCGAATCCGGAGAAGCGCGAGCGGCTGGTGGACCAGTTGCTGGCGAGCGGGGACTATGGGGACTACTTCGCAAACAAGTGGTCCGCCGTGCTGCGCAACAAGCGGCGCAACAACAACGACATCCCGTACACGTTCCGCTTCCACGCGTGGATCCGTGCGGCGCTGCAGGAGAACATGCCGTACGACGAGTTCGTGCGGAACATCCTGTGCGCGACGGGGGACGCCGAGACGCATCCGCCGGTGGCGTGGTACCGCGAAGTCTCTTCCCCCGAGATCCAGATGGAGGACACCGCGCAGCTGTTCCTCGGCATGAGGCTGGGGTGTGCGAAGTGCCACCATCATCCGTTCGAGCAGTGGAGCCAGGCCGATTACTACGGGTTTGAGGCGTTCTTCACGCAGGTGCAGATGCGGCCAAGCCGGTTCGCCGTCAACGACGGCCGCAACGACTTCGTCTCTTTGAACGGCAATCCTCCCACGGCCCGCAATCCGCGGAGCGGCCTTGATCAGAAGCCGCAGGGACTCGGAGGCGAACCGCTGGACATCGCCCCATATGAGGACGCGCGGCAGTACCTCGTGGACTGGATGACGCAGCCGGAAAACCCGTTCTTCGCGCGAGCGCTGGTCAACCGGTATTGGAAGCACTTCTTCGGCCGCGGGATCGTCGATCCTGAGGACGACATGCGTGTCACCAACCCGCCGTCGAACCCGGCACTGCTGGACGGGCTGGCGGCGCATTTCGTAGCGAGCGGCTACGACCTGAAGGACCTGGTGCGGACGATCTGCACGTCGAGCGCGTATCAGCTCAGTTCGCAGCCCACGGAGTTCAACGCGAAGGACAAGCAGAACTACTCCAGCTTCTATCCACGCCGGCTGACCGCCGAACTGCTGTATGACGCGGTGAACCAGGTCTCGGGAGTGACGTCGGCCTTCGGCGGCGTGCCGCAGGGGACGCGGGCCGTGGAGCTGCCGGACAACGGCTTCAACGACTACTTCCTGCAGGTATTCGGCAAGCCGGAGGCGGAGAGCGCCTGCGAATGCGAGCGCAATCCCGAGGCGAATCTGGCGCAGTCGCTGCACATGCTCAACTCGACGGACATCCAGAACCGGGTGGCCAACGGCAACGGCCGCGCGGCCCTGCTGGCCCGCGACCAGACACGGTTCGATACCGAGAGCGTGACCGAACTCTATTACTGGGCGTATGCGCGTCCGCCGCGCCCGGAGGAACTGGAGTTCGTCCTCGAGCAGGTCTCCCTCTACGAGAACAAGCAGCAGGCGTATGAAGACCTGCTGTGGGCGATGTTTAACTCCAAGGAGTTTCAGTTCGTGCGCTAAGCAGGCGACTCGCTCCGCGAGTCGCTTTGCTGGACGTCGTTCTCTCAAGAGCCGTCCTTGAGCGTAGGAGCATCCGATCACTCCACTCGCGGAGCGAGTGGACTACATATGTGATTCGATGGGTGATCGCGTTCTTCGGGAGCGAGACATGACGATGCGCAGCGCATTGATTGTGACATTTCTGGTGCTGTGCGGCCTGGGAAGCGAGTCTTTGGCCCAACTTCCGGCCACTCGGCTTGAGGGCGTCTTCCCCGCGGGGGGGAATCCCGGCGTCACTCTCGATGTGACGATCTCCGGCACGGATCTCGATGATGCGGCGTCGCTGCAGTTTTCGCATCCGGGGATTACGGCCGGGCAGAAAATGGCCGAGCCGGGGCCGTTTGATGAGGGGCCGCAGGTCGTGCCGGCGACGTTTGTCGTCAGCATTGCGGGAGACGTGCCGGCGGGGCGGTATGAAGTCCGCACGCGCGGAAAGTACGGCGTTTCGAACCCGCGTACGTTCGAGATTGGCACGCTGGCCGAGACTCTGGAGACCGAGCCGAACAACACCGCGATCGAAGCGGAAGAGATCGCGGCGCCGTTGCTGGTCAACGGCCAGATCAACGGCGGCGCGGACGTGGACGCATTCCGGCTCCCGGTGACGGCCGGCCAGCGGATCCTGATCGTCTGCCGCGCGGGACAGATCGACTCGCCCCTCGATCCGGTTGTCAGCATCTCGGATGAAGCGGGAGCGCTGCTGGCGCAAAGCCGTCAGACCCAAAATGCCGAAGCCGTCATCGATCTCACGGCGGCTTCCAGTGAGGTGTGGACCGTGCAGGTGACGGATGCGCTGTACCGCGGGGGTCCGCAGTATGGTTACCGGCTGACGGTCGGCCCGCTGCCTTACATCGAGTACGTGTTTCCGCCGGCCGCGCTGCCCGGGACGAACGGAGCGTTCACGCTCTACGGCCGCCAGTTGCCGGGGGGGCAGCCGGCGGGGATCGATCTCGACGGCCGCCCGCTGGAGAAGCTGGATGTGTCGATCCCGATTCCGGCGAACGTGGCCGAGCTGAATCCTGCGGGCGTGCCGCTGAGTTCCGAGCAGTTCGGCGTGGATTTCGTCCCGTACCAAGTGACCGGGCCGGGAGGTCGGTCGAATTTTGCGCTGGTCAGCGCCGCCGGTGCACCGGTCGTAATGGAGGCGGGGAATGACGACCCGGCCCAGCCGCAACGGCTGGAACTCCCCTGCGAAGTCGCGGGACAGTTTTATCCGCAGCGGGACCGGGACTGGTTCGCCTTTGACGGGAAACAGGGAGACGTCGTCAACATCGAGGTGTTCTCTCAACGCCTCGGCGTGCCGACGGACGCCTCCCTGATCATCGAACAGATCGTCCGCGACGAGGCGGGGGAAGAATCGGCGACGCTGATCGCGCGCGTCGAGGATCAGCTGGATCGCCCGGGGGGACACGAACTTGATACGCGCACGACGGACCCCGTCTACCGCTTCACGGCCCCGGCCGACGGCACGTACCGCCTGATGCTGCTGGATCGGTACAGCGCGCTGCGGAACGATCCACGGCTGACGTACCGCCTGCTGCTGCGGGGGGACCGGCCCGATTTCCGGCTGGCGGCGTCGCCCGCCGATGCCTCCGGCGCCCTGTTCCTCCGCAAGGGGGGGCGGGATTCGATCCGCGTCGTGGCATTCCGGCAGGATGGCTTCGACGGGGATATTCGCGTGTCGGTCACAGGTCTGCCGGAAGGGGTCACCTCGTCGGAGGTTCTCATCGGAGGGAAGGCCACGTCGGCCACGCTGGTCCTCACGGCCGCGGAAAACGCCGGCCCCGTCACCGGCCAGTTGCAGGTCGTCGGGAAAGCCGTGATCGGAGAGCAGGAGGTAACGCGGACGGCGCGGGCCGCGACGGCCCAGGCGGCGTCTCCTATGATGCAGCCGGGGCAGATGTTGACCAGCGTGCCGGCGCGCATGACCAGCCACATGGTCGTGTCGGTTTCGGAGTTGGAAACGGCGCCGGTGATGCTGGCGGCCGGGAACGACCAGGTGTGGGAGACTGCGCGCGGGGGGATCCTGAAGATCCCGTACACCGTGGTCCGCCGCGGGGAGTACAAGGGGAACATCTCCGGCATGCCGTCGGACCTGCCCGCGAGCGTGAACGCTCCGCAGTTCAACATCGACGGGAACACGACGTCGGGCGAGTTCCAGCTGAACATGACGGCCGCGACGCCGCCGGGGACCTACACCGTTTACGTGGCGGGCTTCGCACAGGGATACCAGTACCGCCGCAATCCGGAAGCGGCGCAGGCCGCGGCCGAACGCAAGACGCGGTTCGAGCAGATCATGGCTGATACCGCCGCGAAGGCGAAAGCGGCAGCCGATGAAGCGACGAAGGCCCAGCAGGAACTCAACACGGCCAATACCGAGTTGACGACGGCCAACACCAAGAAGACGGCGGCCGACAAAGCGGTGACCGATCTGGAAACGGCTCTCAAGAACGCCATCGCGGCCGCGGATACGGCGACGAAAGCCTCGGCCGATCAGCCGGACGATGCGGCCCTCAAGACGGCGGCGACCAATGCCGCGCAGGCCGTCACCGATGCTGAGGCGAAACTGAAGACCGCCCAGGAGGAGCAGGCGGCCGCGCTGAAAGCACTGGAAGAGGCCCAGACGAAACAGAAGCTGGCCGAGGAGACGAAGGCGAAAGCCGACGCGGCGTCTCAGGCGGCGACCGCCCTGGCGCAGGAGGCGCAGCGACTCAAACAGCAGGCGGATCAGCAGGCACAGCAGAAGCAGAACGAATCAAACCCCCAGAACCGCAATCTGTGGGCGCCCTCCACGCCCGTCACCATCAAGATTGCGGAGTACCCGGTCAACGTCGCCGGTCCGCCCGAAACGTCCACGGTGAAGCAGGGAGAGATGCTGGAGTTGGCGGTGCAGGTCACGCGTCTGTACGGCTTCGATCAGCCCGTCAATTTCCAGCTCATCCTGCCCGGCGGCGTGGGGGGGATCGGCATCCAGAATCTGCAGGTCCCCAACGGGCAGACGGAGGGCAAATTCACGCTGAACGCGCAGGCCAATGCCACGCCGGGCACGCACACCCTCACGCTGCGCACGCAGATGAACTGGAACGGCCAGAACCTGCAATACGACCGGCCGATCGAGTTGACGGTCGAGGAAGTGAAAACCCCCTGACTCAACTCACCGTTTAGCCGCGACCCGCCAGGGGAGCGCGCCGCGAGCAAGGAATTGTTTCTGATGCATGACATGCGCACTCGCACGCTGTCACTGGTCACGTTATTGGCCGCCTTGGGAGCCGCGCCGGCGATCAGCCGCGCGGAGCCGATTCCGATTGCCGAAATCGACCGCACGACGCCGGTCAGTTTCGAGAAGGAGATCCTGCCGGTCTTTCGGCAGAAGTGTCTCGCCTGTCACAGCGCGAGTGAGCAGCAGGGGGGCCTGGTGCTGGAGACGGCCGCCGCCGCGCTCAAGGGGGGGAATTCCGGCCCCGCGGTCGTTGCCGGGAAGAGCGGCGAAAGCCTGTTGCTTGAACTGGGAGCGCACCAGTCCGAGCCGTTCATGCCCCCGCCGGGCAACGACGTCGCCGCGTCGGATCTTTCGTCCCAGGAACTTGGCCTGATCCGGAAGTGGATCGACGAAGGAGCGGCCGGAGGCGGCACGGCCTCTCTCTCACCGCAGAACTGGCGAGCCCTGCCGGAGCGCATTCAGCCTGTGCTGGCGGCGGTAATCACGCAGGACGGGCAGTACGCCGCATGCAGCCGCGGCAACCGGATCTTCATTTATCACGTCGCGACCGGCCAGCTTGTCGCCGAACTGACGGACCCGGCGCTCGCGCAGCATGGCGCCGAGGAGAGTCTGCCGACTGCTCACCTGGACCTGGTCCCTGCGCTGGCGTTCAACACCGACGGAGACGTGCTGGCCTCCGGCAGTTTCCGCGAAGTGAAGATCTGGCGGCGTCCGCGGGATGTCCGGCTGCTGGAACTCGCCGCCGGCTCGCCGGGAACGGCGACCGCGGTGAGTCATGACAGCCAATGGGTCGCCGTCGCGGCGGAGGATCATGTCATCCGCGTCTGGACGCTGGGAGGCGATCCGGCAGCGGCCCCGATTCTGCTGAGCGGACACACCGACGTCATTCGGTCACTGCGGTTTCTCCCCGACGGGCTGCTCGCCTCTGCGTCCCGTGACGGATCGATCCGGATCTGGAACACCGGCGAGTCGAAGCTCGTCGGCCGGCTGGATGCGCCGACGCCTTTGAATGCCGTCGAACTCGTCGCCACGGGACGGGAGGACGCTCCTTACTGGCTGGTCAGCGGCGGCGACGACAACCTGCTGCGGGTCTGGAGTGTCCCCGATTCGGCAGCGGTGCCGCTGGAGGAGAACCTTGCCGCCGCACAGCGACTCGCGCTCAACGCCGACCGGACGCAGATCGCCGTGGCTGCGGCCAACGGCGCCATTCAGGTGCGAGACGCCGTAACGCGGGCAGTACTCAAGGCATGGCAGGGGCCGGAGGGGGAAATCCGCGCGCTTGCATTCCAGCCGGTGGCGGCCGAGGGAGCGTCGCCGCTGGTCGCCACGGCGGGAGCGGACGGCCAGATTCGTCTGTGGAGCGCACAGACCGGCGAACTGCAGCGGACACTCTCCGGATCGCTGGTCGGCATCGAGAGCCTGGCGTTTACTCCCGACGGCGCTCGGCTCGTCGCGGGAGCAGCGGATGGCGCAGCGACGATCTGGACTTTGTCCCCATCCGAGACTCAGACGACGCCCGCCGCTGGCGCGGAAGCGACGCTCACCGTTTCCTCGACGGATGGACGCCTGCTGGCCAGCGCGCTCAAGGTGAACGGCCAGCCCGCCGTCGTCGTCCGCAATGCGGCGGATGGTGCTGTGACGAGAACGCTGACGGGGCACACCGGCGACGTGCTGTGCATCGCTTTCAGCGGCGATGCGTCAAAGATCGCGACCGGGTCCGTGGACCAGACTGTCCGCGTGTGGAACCTGAACGATGCGAATGCCGAGCCGGTCGCGTTTGCCGAGCATGCCGGCGCAGTGCGGGGAGTGGCATTCAGCGCGGACGGCGCCCGGGTGCTGTCCGGCGCGGCTGATAACAGCGTCAAGCTCTGGAACGCCGCGGATGCGACGCTCATCGCGGACTGTCCCGGACATACAGCACCCGTCGTCGCCGTCGCGTTCACGGCGGGCGACCAGCCGACTTCGGCGTCGGCCGATCACACGGTGCGGTTCTGGAACCCGAGCAACGGCCAGCAGACGCGGGCCATTTCCGATCCGGCGGCAATCGTGCAGATGGGGATCAGCCGCGACGGCGCGTTGCTGGCGCTCTCGGGCGACGACAAAGCAGTGCGGATCTATCAGGCGGCTAACGGCCAGTTGCTGCAGACTCTCCCCGCCCGCGACCACGCGGCCACCTCGCTCAACTTCAGCGCGGACGGCGCGCGACTCCTGGCGCTCGCCACGGGCCAGTCACTCACAATCTGGGAGACAGCCACCGGTCGGGTACTGCAGGAGATGGTCGCCGAGCAGTCGGTGAGCGGCGAATTCGGGGCCGATGCGCAGCACATCAGGCTCACTGCCTCAGACGGAAGCATGACGACGCGGGGTCTGGAATTCATGCTCGCACTGCGGGGCATGACGCAGCCGGTGACCGGACTGGCGACCAACGCGGACGGACAGCAGGTGTATGCCGCGTCGGCCGATGGAACAATCCGCGGCTATCAGACCGGAGGCGACGGCAACCCGTTCTACACGGCGAACCACGGAGCGGCGATCCGTGATCTCGCGCTGTCGCCGAATGGCCAGGTGCTGGCAACCGCCGGTGAGAACGGCACGATCCGGTTATGGCAGTCCGCCAACGGGGCAGGCGCAAATCCACAGATACCGAATGCGACCGGTCCCGTTCAGACGGTCGCGTGGAGCCTGGACGGGTTGCATCTGATCGCGGCGACCGGCGGAGAGCAGCCGGACGTGCACGTGTTCGACGCAGCGACCGGTGTGATTCTGGAACGGGTCCACGGAGACGGCACGACTGCGGCGGACATCGTCGCCGGGGGGGACGCGGAGTCCGGCACGACCCTGTTTATGGCGGCGGGGGAGGGGGGGGTCCGCACCGCGACGATTCATGCCGTTCGCACCGTCCCGGGGCATTCGGGCGCTGTGACGTCACTGGCCGCGATTCCGGAAACCCCGCTGCAGGTGCTGTCGGGAAGTCTCGACGGCACGCTGCGCCGCTGGAATCTGGAGAACGGGCAGGCGATTTTGCAGTTGAACCACGGCAGCCCAATCCAATGCGTCGCCGTCCGTCCCGATGCACAGCGGTACGCATCGGCCGGCGACAACGGCACGACGCGACTCTGGAACGCAGCGAACAATCAGCCAATCGACCTCCGCGGCGATCTCCGCCTGCGGACGCTCGTCGCCCGCCTGCAGCAGCAGCAGAACGCCGCGACCGCTCGCCAGGCCGCAGCTCAACAACGGGTCACCGCGGCGGAGCAGGATCTGACGGCCAAGACACAGGCGGAGCAGACCCTCAACCAGGCGCTCGCGACCGCGAACACCGCGGTGACGCAGCAGCAGGCCGCTTTCAAAACGGCCAATGACGCCAAAGTCGCCGCGGAGAAAGCTGCGGTGGAAGCGGCCGCCGTCGCTCAAAAGGCGGCGCTCGCCAAAGAGGAAGCCGATGCGCTGGCGATGACGGCGGCCGAGGAAGCGCAGCGGGCGCAGATGCGGGCCTCGCAACTGGCGACGGCCGCGCAGAGTCAGCCTGACAACCAGGATCTTGCCGCATCGGCCGCCGCGGCGCAGCAGGCCGCGCAGGATGCGGCGACGAAGTCCCAGGCCGCGACGGCTGCACAAACGGCGCCGGCGCAAGCCGCGCAACAGACTGCGGAAGCCGCGAACCAGGCGGCGTCGAAGGCCGTCGAGACGCAGAAACCCTACAACGACGCGCTGACTGCGCTGAAACAGGCGGAGAGCACGCAGAATCTCGCGGCGCAGCAGCATGCCGTGGCGGTGCGGGAGCTGGCGGCGGCACAGGCCGAAGTGCCGGCGGCGAAGGAATCGCTGACGGCCGCGGACGCCGCGCTCGCGGAGGTCAAGCAGCAGTTCGAGCAGGCCCAGCAGGAATCGACCGCCGCGGAACTCCCGCAGAAGACGGTGGCCTTCTCACCCGACGGCCGCACGCTCGCGACCGGCGGTGACTACCCATCCGTCCATACCTGGGACGCCGAGACCGGCGCGCCCATCGCCGCCTTTGCCGGACACGCCGGGCCGATCCACAGTGCGACATTCGCAGGTCCGGAATTGCTCGTGAGTCTCGACGCAGCCGGCAACGCCATCCAGTGGGAGACGAATCCCAAGTGGCAGCTGGAGCGGTCCATCGGCGCGATTGACGACCCGACGATCCTCGTAGACCGCGTGCTGGGGCTGGACTTCAGCGACGACGGTGGCCTGCTGGCCGTCGGCGGAGGGGTGCCGTCGCGGAGCGGGCAGGTGAAGGTCTTCAACGTCGCCGACGGCAGCGTTCTGTTCGACCTGCCCGAAGCGCATCTGGACAGCGTGTTCGCCGTCTCGATCTCCCCGGACGGAAAGCGGCTCGCCTCGGCGGGGGCCGACAAGTACCTCCGGACCTTCAGCCTCCCCGACGGCGCGGAACTGCGGCGATTCGAGGGGCACACTAACTACGTGCTGGGGACCTCATGGAAATCCGACGGGCAGCTGCTCGTCAGCAGCAGCGCGGACGGGACGATCAAGGTCTGGAATCCGGAGACCGGCGACCAGTTCCGCACGATCGAGGGCTTCGGCAAAGCCGTGACCTGCGTGCGGTTCATCGGCGACACCGAGTTCATCGTCTCGGCCTGCGGCGACCGCCTCGTCCGGCAGCACAACGCCAACAACGGCGGACAGATCATCGGCCCGTTTGACGCGCAGGCGTATCTGCACTGCGTCGACGCGACGCCGAACCGGCAGCTGGTGATCGCCGGCGGACAGGACGGCGTCCTGCGCATCTGGAATGGGACCAACAACCAGATGCTGCAGACGCTGGGACCGGATTCAGATCCCGAAGAGTAATCAGGCTCGGGGCTTTGATATCGGCGCACAGAGAAACCCGGTTTCTTTGCAGAAACCGGGTTTCTGGCCGCGTTGCAGGAGACTCCACTGCCGCCTACGGCAGTTCGGTCGTGCGGAGATCGAGGGCTCCGCTGTCTGTCTGCACCAGGACGACGGCCGACGTGTCGTTCAGCTTGTCGAGCTGGACGGCCCCGGCGAGGTCGGTGATCTTCTCGTAAGGCTGACCGGCGGTCTCATTCTCGACCCGGGCAGTGATGCCGGGATTCGATTCAATCTTCTCGGTGCTGACCTTCATCGTGCCGCGGTTGGTATTGATGATCAGCAGGTAGCTCTTGCCGTCTTTCTCGTACACGATCATGTCGAGCGGGCGGTTCTGGTTGCCCAGTTCGGCGACGGTTGTCCCCTTCACCTTGTCGCCGCCGGCCTGCACTTCGGAGAGTGGGAACTTCACCAGCGGCGTGCAGGTGAAGCCGGCCAGCAGGTTCGGTTCGCCGCCGATCATGAACGGCACAAACGTGCGGACCACGGCGTAGTCTTCCACCTTGCCGTGCGCGCCGTGATAGATCTCCAGGTTGATTCCCTCATTGACCTCCGCGAACGGAAAGGCGAAGGAACGGACGGTGGACGGAGCGTCGGCGGCGCTGAGACCGGTGACGATCACCTGTCCATCGACGAAAGCCAGGTCCGTGATCGACTCGCGGCGCGGGTTGCGGCGGCGGCGGCCTTCGCCGACTTCGCCGTCCTGCGGCGGATTCGGCAAATCGGCGCGCGCGAACGGAATGTCCTTCAGTTCCACCTGCGAAATGGCCCCCTGCTGATCCACGCGCACGATCGCCGGCTGCCGGTCGCTGGTGACGGCCAGATACAGATTGCCGCTCGCCGGATTCACCGCGAGGTCGTTGATCGACAGCGACTGCGAGTCGGCCCCCAGCTGCTCGGCGATCTTGACGTTGAGGCCCTCGATGTCGTACGTCGCTTCGGCCGGGTTGCCGCTCTTGTCGCCCGTCTGGATGGCGAACACCGCGGCATTTTGCGTGTCCCCGACGAACAGGATGCCGTCCACGCCAAACGCCAGGACGTCGGCCGATTTGAGATCGGGAGTCCCTTTTTCGAGACCATAGACGTCCGCAGCCGTCGCGGCCGTGGCACACAGCAACACAGCGGCCGCAGCCGCGAGACAGGACCGGAACGTGTTCATCAGTGGCTCTCCTGTTGATCAACCCGCCGAGTGGAAACGACCTCCGCACCGGCGTTCACTGTACCCCGCGGGATGCGCCTGTCCAAGGGTTGCGGAGCCGTCGCCGTCGACTGGATGCAGGAGCGGATTTTCGTGGGGGGCACACTTGGTCCCAGGGTTCACCGTGTTTTTGCAGTGAGACCAGCGGACGGCACAGCGGACTGTGCGTGCGACAACCGAAAGTCACTGCATGCCGTCCACTTGACGGGAACACCAGTTCCTCCGACAAACGGACGATTTGGTCGGCGCACGGTCTCCCCTTCCTCCTGCGAATTGAAACAGAATGACCGAGACGAACGATCGACTGAGCACAGGCATCTCCGAACTGGACTCGCTGCTCGGAGGAGGCCTGCTGCCCGGCACGCTGACGGTGGTGCTGGGTGCGACCGGCATCGGTAAGACGCAGCTCGGCCTGCAGTTCGCCGGCGCAGGGGCAGCACAGGAAGGGGAGCGGGGCATCCTGTTCGACATGACGGCCCGCGGCGATTCGCAGTCTCATCGGGAGTACGCCGAGCGGATGTTCGGCTGGAATCTTGACGAGCAGACGCCCGGTCTCGCGTTCGACGCACAGTCGATCTGGGATCGCGCACAATCCCGCCGCGACCTCTGCCGCCTGTTCTCACGGGCCGGGCGCCGTGTGACGGCGACGGAGCTTTCGACGGACGACCTGCGGGTGTGGAAGGCGGAACTCAACCACAAACTGCAGGAGACGATCCGGTTCTTTTACTGCAACTTCGCCCACGGAGTCCGGCGGTGCGTGATCGACGGCATCGAACCATCGGACCGCCCGACGGACTCATTTCAGTTGGAACTGTTCGAATACATCTATCACCAGATCCTGCGCAAGGAGCACGACTGGACGGCGCGGGACCTGTTTCGCGCGGGGTACCGGGAGCAGGAGCCGCAGGTGCAGACGCATGCGTACAATTACCGGCGGATCGGCTGCCTGCTGTTATGCACGACGCATGAGGTCCTGCTGGAGCCGCTGCTGTCGCGGCCGCTGCAGAGCGGCGACTTGCTCTCCAACGCCAACACGATCCTGCTGATGGGCAAGGTGCGGGACGGCCGGCGGATGACGCGGGCGCTGTGCGTGGCGAAGCATCGCGGGAGTGCGTGCGACGAGTCGATCGTGCCGTTTGAGATCGGCTCGCGGGGCCTGCGGCTGGGTCCGCCAGCCCATGCCGAATGAGCGCCGGTTCCAATGAAAAAGCGGCGGGGCTGAACCCCGCCGCTCGTCGAGAGCCGATGCCGCAGTCCTATTTGACGTAGGACGGCGGGTCGAGCGGGCCGACAGCGCCGCCCATGGTGCCGGAATGACCGGCGTGGAACGGCGGGCCGTTACCGTCGTCGATCATGAGATTAAACCTCGCCAGAATCGGTCCGATGGGATTGGCGAGCGTCGCATCAACGGCTCCGGAAGGTCCGCCGGCGAACAGTAGGGCGATCGGCTTGCCATCGTTCTCGCCACCCGGGTCATAGGCGACGATCAACGATCCCGAGTCGCCACCCTGGCTGAACGGGTGGCCGCCAGCGACCATGTTGGCCACTTCGAACTGTTTGATGAAGTAGCCGACGCGCGTCCCTCCTCCGATGCCGACGATGGCAGCGACGTTGACACCCGTGATCTGGCCGTTGGTGAACAGCGTTGTGCGGCCGGCTTTCTCGACCTGCGTTCCCAAGCGAGGCTGGTAAAGCACATCGCGTTTGACGCCTGCGTATGTGCCCGGCGCGGGGGCGAAGCCCACCTGGCCGGGGAGCGCCCGGATCACTGATGCATCCATGACATGCGGAGGGGCGCCGCCAAGCGCGGCGACCTGGAAGGTCGTCGTGACAATGTCCTCGAAATCGACGAGGAACCCGAGGACGTCCGTCGGAATCAGGTTACAGGGAATGGGGAGGAGGTCACCGGTGCTGGGCTGAACGATCCGCTCGCCCACGATGCCGGTCAGCCTGAGCGGCGTGGCGAACGTCGGGCTGTAGAAGGCCGCCCCGACGTGGCAATTCGTGAGAATGTACTCGTTGCCGAGCGGATCGACGCAGCGGCAGCCCAAGGTGCCGGAGTAGCACAATGCACGGGGAACAATATCGAACAGTCGGTCGGCATTGGAAATCGAGATGCCGATCGGCACCGGCCGGGCAAAGCGCTGCGTGGGGTCGGTGATAATGGGCAGCGGACGTTCGGCAACCTGAGGCCGATCCGCTCCCTCTTCCGCATCCGCATCGTCCAGCGAACCGGCCTTGACCGGCTTTCCGTTGACGTAGATGACGTGGTCGAAGGCCGGGCCCGCGTGGAACGGCTCGCCGATGCCTCGAATCTGCAGGGGGATGCCGTCAATCTCCCGGGGGAGCTGTTCTTTCACACCGGGGCGCTGCGCATAGACGCGAATGACCAGGTCGCCTTCGTCGTTCTCCGCCAGGCCGGTGCCGTACACCAGTCCGTCCCCGCGCTGGATCAGCGGAATCGTCCACTTCTCCTGGAGGGCGGCAATGCGGTCAAAGTCCTTCTGGGAGTAGTTCTTGCCGGGGATCTTGTCGTCGTCCCCCTCTTCCGACTGGGCGGTCCGCGCTTCTTCCGGGAGGTACAGGACCCGAAACTTGAGTTCGAACTGCTGCCGCTGGGCCAGCGTGAGGACATCGTCCGAGCTGAAGTCGATCTTCTGTGTGCGGAGCGTGATGCCGGCCCGCAGCGTGCCCCGCTGATCGAGGATGTCGATGTAGGGCTGGCCGGTCGGGAGCGTGCCGGCTTCGTCCTCAACGACGAGCGTCGCGATGCCGGTACCGTCGACGACTACCACCAGAGGACCTTTCAGATCTTCTGTGGACGTATTCTGAACGCTGATGGCGGCCGAGTGGTTCGTCCTGGCGGTGCTCCGCAGGCTGCCGTTGACGGTGACGGTCACCTTGTCGGTGAGGTCCACCGCTCCTTCCGGCAGTTCGGATGCCTTCACGGTCGTCGCCTGGTCTGGCTGCTGCGCCCAGGTGAACGACTGCCAGGATGGGGCGACCAAAGCGCCGGCCAGTCCGGCGACAAAACTCCAACGCAGGCGAGCGGCGCGAGACAAGGACATACCTGAATCCTCAGAGGCGACCGACTAAGAACGGATCACTGGCATACTGCCGGAGCCCGCAGAGTCGACGAAGTTAAGCCAGTTTCACTGACCCGAAACGACGGAGCGGGGCGCGCAGCACCTCAACATAAGTGAATTATCAGGCTAGCCGTGCCCGAAACCTGAGTCAACAACGCACTTTGGAAAAAATGCGGCGTCTGGAGGCCGTCTGTCCGAGGCCCGACGATTTCACGCGGAAGAAGCGGAATGCGGTCTGGGCAAAGCTGAACGGGCGGCATGCCGGTCATTTGGGCGCCGTTCACTCGTCGACCGCGGCTGCTGTGCGCGCTTCAATCCAGGTCAGAACGATCGATTCGAGCACATCGAGAGGGACAGCCCCCTCCCGGAGGACGAC
This sequence comes from Planctomycetaceae bacterium, assembly GCA_041940305.1. Lineage (GTDB taxonomy): Bacteria > Planctomycetota > Planctomycetia > Planctomycetales > Planctomycetaceae > JBGTSJ01. The sequence continues at coordinate 557,804 of JBGTSJ010000001.1, read as the reverse complement.
ATCGTGGAATTCACGCACGTCGAACGCGTCACCAAGTTCGGCCTCGGCGCGCCGCCGAAGTTCCCGAATCCTGAGTTCGCCGATTTTGTAGGCCAGCGCCTGCCCGGGCCAGGCGATGTAGCGGTCGATTTCGTTTACGATGTCGTGCTGCGTCTTGGCGGTGTTGGCGGCGAAGAAGTCGATCGACTGCTGACGGGTCCAATGCAGATGGTGCATGCCGGTGTCAACGACCAGCCGGACGGCGCGCCACATTTCGTACGTCAACTGCCCGAAGCGGGAATAGGGATCCTGATAGAGGCCGAGTTCGTCACCGAGGCTTTCCGCATACAGGGCCCAGCCTTCGACGTAGGCCGTATACCCACCGTAGCGGCGGAACTCCGGGAGGTCATCCAGTTCCTGGGCCAGGGCGATCTGCAGGTGGTGGCCGGGGACAGCCTCGTGGAGTGACAGCGCCTCCATTTCGTATTTGGGACGGACTTCGGGGCGGAACAGATTGACGAAGTAGGTCCCCGCGCGGGTGCCGTCGGCTGCCGGAGGGCGATAGTAGGCTGTCGTGGTGTCGGGCGCGATGTACGACGGGATCTCCTCGACGCCGTACGGGATTCGGGGCAGACGTTTGAACAGCCGCACCAGTTGCGGATCGATCTGCTTGCAGATCCTCTGGTACTCAGCCAGCAGGTCATTGGGATTGTCGTAGTAGAACTGCGGATCCGTCCGGAGATGCTCGAGGAACTCCGCAAACGTTCCGTCGAACCTTACGTCACGGACAATCTGCTCCATCTCGGCGCGGATGCGGCTGACCTCGTCCAGGCCGATCTGGTGAATCTGCTCGGGCGTCAGGTCGGTCGTCGTGAATTCGCGGCAGCGGAATGAATAAAGTTCGTCTCCTTGGGGCACCTGCCAGACGCCGACCTCAGGCAGGCAGGCCGGGAGGTACTCGCCATTGAAGAAATCGCGAAACCGTTCATAGGCCGGCAGAATGAGGTTGCTGACGGCGTCCCGCCCGCGGCGTTGCAGGCTCTCCCGCTCGGCGGCTGGGATGTCGCCGGGCATTTCGAGGAACGGCTTGAAGAAGAGCTGTTCCTCCGGGTCGCTGACGATCTGCCGGTCGATCTGCGCCGGCAGTCGCTCCATGATGACGCGGGGATGGATGATTCCCTCGTTCGCCCCGGCCCGCATCAGTGCAATCGTCTGATCCATGTAGGCGGGAAACGCCTCCATCCGCGCCAGCCAGGCTTCGTAGTCGCCGGCGCGGGCGAACGTGAGCGAATCGGCGAGCGAACCGGCGTCCTGAATGCCGCCGCGCTGATTGAGGGGCACCAGCCACCAGCGGAACCGGAACGCCTCGACGCGCAGCTCATACTCTCGCTCGAACAGCCGGTAATTGACCTGGTCGGCCGGCGAGAGGGCGTCAAAGTCGATCCCCCGCAGTTGGTCGATGACCCGCTGATCCTCCTCGTGCGCGGCCTGGATGGCGGCGACGCTCAGGTCTTCCCAGCGATTGTTGTAGCGAAGGTCTCCCAGCGCGGAGGCCCACGTCGGATTCTCGCGCATGGTCCGCTCCCACTCGGCGTCGAACAGCTCGTGCAGTCGTTCTGCAGGGTCGGGCTCCGCGGCGCAGACAGGGGCGGCAGCCATCAGCAATGCTCCCAGGATCAGGGCTGACCGGATGGGGCGTAGAGAGATCATTCGGAATCGCGATGCACGGTGTCGGGAGAGAAAGCAGGCAGGCAGACCGCGATGTACTCGGCCCCCTCTGCGGCGGGACTGCTGTAGCGGACCCACTCGCCGGGTTCCGTCACCACGGCCTGTCCCGCATGGACATCCAGCGCGCCCGCCTCGTGCTCGACGTGCAGCGTGCCGCGAAGCACCACTGTCAGCTCGCGAAAGTCCGGTCGCTGTCCAGGCTCCACCCAGCCCGAGGGGGACACCATCCGCGCGATGCTGACGCCGGAGTCCTGTGAATTGACGCGGCCGATGTACTCTTCGATCCGCTTCGGTTTGTTGCCGGCGGCCGCGATAACGGTCGGGTGGGTGATCAGGTGAGGCACTGGCGAATCCAGCCGGCGGATGAACTCAGGATCGGTCGATCGAATGGGGACGTCGCGTCGGCAGACGCTGCCGGGCCGCTGCCTCAGGCGTCCGATTTCGCTGGGGCGCCGACGACGGTCAGCACATCCGCGGCATCCACGAGGATGCGGCGATCGTCCTCGAAGGCCACGAGGAGCTTGCGGGCCAGGATCTCCTGAGCCAGCACGCGTCCCTTGCCGTCACGCGTCATGATCCATTTACCGACCGACGGCAACTCGCGGCGGTGATCTTCATACGTGTCGTATTCGTAGCGGAGGCAGCACTTGAGACGGCCGCAGCGTCCGGAGATCTTGTTGGGATCGAGGGAGGCCTTCTGCAGCTTGGCCATTTTCATGGAGACGGGAGGCATCTCCTGCAGGAAGGTGTTGCAACAGGTCGGCTTGCCGCAATCGCCGTAGTCGGCCAGCAGCTTGGCTTCGTCCCGGATGCCGATCTGACGCATCTCGATGCGGGCGTGGAACATTTTGGCGAGCGCCTTGACGAGCTCCCGGAAATCGACCCGCGCTTCGGCCGTGTAATAGAAGACGATCTTCTCGCCGCCGAAGAGATGCTCGGCATCGACCAGCTGCATGTTCATGTGCCGCTCGGCGATCAGGTCGCGGCAACCATTGAACAACTCCCGCTCCCGCTGCCAGAGCCCGTCCCGGATCTGCTCATCTTCCGGAGTGGCGGATCGCAGGATTTTCCCCTGCGCGTCGCGGGCGCCGAGATACTCTCGCGTCCGCTCCGTCGCCGGGCAGAGCACCTCGCCCCATTCCGTTCCCCGATGGCTGCGGACGATCACCTGCGCAGAGCGACCAAAGTCCTGCCCCTTTGCGGCAAAGTCGCCCAGGTGCCGCATCAGTCCGTAACGAACGACGTAATGGCTCGGCATTGTTACTCGAAAGAATCGGCGTCGGCCGCCGGATACTGCGTCGGGGAGGCGTCACGCTGCGGACGGCCACGGACCCTCAGTATAGCGGCTGAGCCCTCCGCCATGCGATGCGACAACCGTGCCGGCGACTATCGTCGATGCAGCACGATCCGGGCCCGCGCGTGAGACACCGTCGGCGCCTGCTGTCTATTCCCGTCCCGTCACGTCGCGTTGATATCGATCACCGCCGGACCCGCCAGCACGACGAGGCGCGCGGCGATTCGGTCGCGAGGGAGCGAGTACATCGCGGCGACGGCTTCGCGATACGCGCTGAGCTGATCGCGGTAGCGGTCCGCCAGCAGACGGGAGGCCGAATCGAGGTCGCCCCAGATCGAGTCGCTCTTGAAGTCGAGAATGTCGGCGGCGACCGGGCGGCCGCTCCGGTGAAAGACAACCAGGCGGTCGATGCTGCCGGCGAGAATGCCGTCCGCCGCAGGATAGTCGAAGCGGCGTTCGCAGTTCACCGAGACTTCGCACGCCGTGTCGATCAGGCCCGGCGGAAACAGCGAGCCCGCGGCCCGGAGATACCGCTGGCGATGGAAGAGATCGCCAATGAGGGACGCTTTGAGTAGACCGCGGAACTCCTGGAGGCAGTCAGCGATCCAGTCACCGCTGAACCCCAGGCGGCCGGCGATCGGCATCAGGGCCTCTTCGGCCGGGAAAGCGTCATCAAGCCACTGGATGTGTTCGAACCAGGCATGCAGGAGCGATCCCCGTTCCAGCGCACGGCTGTCCGTGGAGCGGATCGCGTCATTGATCGTGAGGCAACGCAGCGGCGCGTGGTGAGACGGCGCCAGGAACGGCCGGCCGCGTTGCCGTCCGTCCGGCATCGGCGCCAGCCGCAGTTGCAGCGCAGCGGCGTCCGGCGAGGCGGGTTGCGGTGACGGATCGGCAGTGGTCGGAGCATGCGGCAAAGAGAGCTGGCGAAACCACTGCGGATCGCCGCACTCGTACAACACCGCATCGGCCGAAGTAGGACGGCCAGGGGCCAGCGCCGCGCGCACGATCGCGGCGTACGTCTTGGATCGCTTTGGGTTCGGGGCGACGAGGATATGTAAAGCATGGACGGCGCGGGTCAGCGCGACATACAGGACGCACATCGCTTCCCGGACCTGTCGCTCGGCTGTCTGCCGGAAAGCGGTTTGCAGGTCCTCCGGCAGCAGCTTCTGTATTGACTGGCCGCGATACCGGCAGACGCGGGTCGGCGCGGCTCCGGCGTCGTCCTGCCGCGTGACGAACTGGGGCGTCCGTGTCAGATCGGTGTCGAGCTGCGGCAGCACGACGACATCGAACTCCAGCCCCTTGGCTTTGTGAACGGTCATCACGCGCACGCGGGCCGCCCGCGGATCCTCGACGCGCTGATCGCGGACATAGTCTGCGAAATCCGACGGGCGGAGCGTGGCGATTGGTTCGTAGGCGTCGCCGAGGGCCACGAGCTGCCGCAGGCGATTGAGCTCTCGGGAGTCGCAATACGGGGCGAGGACGTGCAGCCACTGTTCCAGCACGGGACCGTAACCGGTTTCGAGCAGGCGGCGACGGAGGTCCCGGGCGACGTCCTCGACCTGCCCGTCATCGCTGTCGGGGGCAATGTCCAGCACCGGGCCCAGAGGGGAGTGGGCGAGGTGAAAGCGGGCGATCGTGTCCCCGGGATGGTCGGCCAACTGCATCGCGGAGAGAACCAACTGCACGGCGGCCGCGTCGTCGAGCGGATTGCCCCCTTCATCGCTGGCGATGATCTTGTGCTCGCGCAGCGCAGCAATGACCCGTCCCACGGCGTCATTCGTGCGGACCAGGATTCCGACGCTCAGAGGTTCCGGGAGTTGCGGCAGCAGTTCGGCGACATGCGCCGCCGCGTGGCGCAGAACGGCATGATCGACTTTCTCATTCGGCTCCGGGTCGCCGGTCGTCCGGAGGCAGGCATAGCCAGGGAGGTCCGTGCGGCGGGTGGAGTGGGGAGGGCAGTTCCGTACCCATTCCAGCGCCGCCGGCTCGGCGTCATCAAGCATAGGAAAGGTGTTCGTCGGGCAGAACACCTGGTTGACCGTATCGATGACCGGACCGGACGATCGAAAACTCTCATCCAGCGACTGCTCGCACAAACCCGAGAGGCGCGTGGTGACGGTGCGGAAAATCTCGGCGACTCCGCCCCGCCAGCCGTAGATCGCCTGTTTGACGTCACCTACGCAGAAGAACGAGGAATGCGAGCCCCCCACGACTGAAGTGGCGAGCGGTTCGAGGACGCGCCACTGGTGCAGTGAGGTGTCCTGAAACTCGTCCAGGAGCAGGTGGTCGAGCTGCGCGTCCAGCCGGAACGCAAGCCCGGCCGGGTCGTGCCCCGACAACTCAGCCGCGAGCTGCAGCGTGACGTCGTCGAACGTCAATCCCCCGGCGTCCCGCTTGAGACGGGTGTACGCGATGTGGAACCGAGACAACAGGTCGTACGTCGCCGCGAGTTGATTGGAGAGGACCTCGCATTCGAGAGCGCAGGCGTGGCTCAGGAGGGGGCGATACGCCGCGACGAGATCCGGCTCGATCGGCTTCTTGTAGAAGCTGGTCTCCCCGCACAGCACCTTGGCCCCGAGCCCCTTGCCGATAAAACCCTCCCAGTCGTTGGCGGCGATGGCGTCGATGTTCTGCTGCCGTGCCGTGTGCCAGCGCTTGTCGCTCGGCAGGGGGACTGCAGCCAGTGCCGCGATCGCGGCGTCCAGCTGTTCGCCTGACAGCATGGGGTGGCATTGGATCCGCTCCCAGGCCTCGGGTCCCGTCTCACGAAAGACGGCGTACAGCTCATCGACGCAGTCCCGGATGAGGCTGGTCACGCGCCGCTGGGCCTGGCCTTTCGACAACAGATGAATCAGCCGGACGAGGTCACGGCGATCCCCTTCGCGCAGGACGGCTTCGACGGCCCGGCTGCGGAGATGGTCGTCCTGGCTTTCATCGAGCAGCGTCCATCCGGCCGGGAGCCCCAGTTCGAGGGCGAAGGAACCGGCGACGCGGCTGAAGAAGCTGTCGAGCGTCGCCACCCGCACTCGATGCAGGTTCCGGGTGACGGCGACCAGCCATTGCAGGCAGGTTTCGCTCGGAAGTTCGGAGAGATTGAGCGACTCCGCCAGCTGCGAGCGTCGCTCGGCGTCCAAAGCCGCTTCGGCGAGTCGCCGGAGGATCCGTTCCAGAATCTCCCCCGCCGCCTTGCGGGTGAACGTCGTCGCGAGAATGCGGTCGGGCGTTGTATCCGCCAGGCGCGCGATGTACCGCGTCGACAGCTGGTACGTCTTGCCGGACCCGGCCGACGCACGAATGACGAGATGCGACCCGGGGCGGGGCGGAGCAGCGGCTGGAGTGGATCGTGCGGAGCTCGGCATCGGGCGGGAGTCGGCCGGTCATTCGGCGAGGACTGAACTGACGATCAATATAGCGAATGCACGGCTCGAACGAAGCTGTTTGGTGGTGGTGCAGACGTGCAGTGGTTGAGTGATGCCGACGTGCAGGGATTGAGTTGTAGTAGGCCCGGCGTTTACGCCGGGTTTTTCACGCGGCATCAATCGCTCGGAGCCTCGTTCACGAGGCTTCTCGATGCTTGCGGCTTAAGCCACGACAGCGAGGAGCCCGGTGAACCAGACTGGAGGCCTCCGTCCCTCGCGAGTTACCCGGCGTGAACGCCGAGCCTATTACAAATGCATGAACCGTCGCACCACGATCAATTGGGGACCACACCCCATTCGATCCGCGTCAACGAGTCCGACTGGAAGCCGATCCGCAGTGGAATCCCCTGTCCCGACGGGCGACGGGGCCGCTACAATCCGGCGCCGTTGCCACTTGGATGCAGGGAGCCAGTTGCCGTCATGGATGTCGCGCGTTATCGAGTTGAACTTGACGACTACGAGGGTCCGCTGGACCTGCTGCTGTACCTCGTGCGGCGCAGCGAATTGGATGTCGTCGATCTGCCGATCGCCCGCATCACTGAGCAGTTCCTGGAGTTCCTCGCTCTGCTGGAACTGATTGACCTCGATGTCGTCGGGGATTTCGTGGTGATGGCCAGCACGCTGGCGGAGATCAAGAGCCGCTGCGTGCTCCCGACTCCCGAGGAAGAGATAAACGAGGCAGACGAACAGCCGATTGAGGGGGACGATCCCCGCAGCGAACTGATCCAGCGGCTGCTCGAGTACAAGAAGTTCAAGGACGCCGCGAACGCGCTGGAGGAGCGGGCCGCCGTCTGGCAGGAACGCTATCCGCGTCTCTCCGACGACCGGCCGAAAACAGGGAAGGACCACGCCGCCGACCGCATTCGGGAAGTCGAGTTGTGGGATCTGATCAGCGCCCTCGGCCGGGTGCTGCGGCGGACGGAAGTCGAGGACGAGGCCCGCATCCGCTACGACGACACTCCGATCCGGGTGTACGTCGAGCAGATCGGCGCCCGCGTGCGTGAGGAAGGGGAAGTTCGCTTCACGTCGCTGTTCGACGCCGAAACGCTGCGCAGCAAGATCGTCGGGATGTTCCTGGCGGTCCTGGAGCTGATTCGGCACCACGGCTTCCGGGCGACGCAGCCTGATCTCTACGGCGAGATCACCGTCTACCCACCGGCCGACGAACCCCAGCCTGGCACGCCGTTGCCGGCTTCAGCCGCCGTCGAGGAGACGGAGGGAGAGGAACGCTAATCTCCACTATTTGACACTAATGACGCGGTTTCCGTTCCGCGGCCCCCGCGCTCTCGGAATCCGAGCAGATCAAATGCATTAGCGTTTATTAGCGGAGATTAGCGTTCCTCATCTGCCGTAAACCCAAATTGCAATAAGAGTTGCAGCTTGGGCTGTCGGCCGGTGAACGCTGACCCCCGGCCGCTTCCCTGTGCCGATTTCGTTGCAATTCTTGCAAAGATTCGCCTCTCCGTCGCGAATCACCAGCAGTACGTGACCGCACTGCGTTGGTCGCAGCTCCCACGGTCACGGGTAGCAGCGACTTTCCCATACAGAGGAGACGGAGCCATGATTAAGAAGATTGCGATCGGTTCATTGGCCGTCGCCGCAGTCGGCACATTTGTGTTCGGCCGCGATGCGGTCAGCTATCTGAGCACGGGCATTGAGACGGCCCGGGAAGCGGTGCGGGGGGAAGTCCCCGTCGAGTTCGAGATCGAGCGGGCCCGCCACGAGGTGGACCAGCTCGTCCCGGAAATCCGGAAGTCGATGCATGTCATCGCCAAGCAGCAGGTGGAATGCGAGCATCTGCAGGAAGCCATCGCCCGCCGCGAGGCGGAGCTGGGAGATCAGGAAGAAGCGATTCTGGCGCTGAGCGCGCATCTGAAGAGCGGCGACACGCACTTCGTGGTGCATGGCCGCCGGTACAACGATGACGAAGTGCAGCGCGATCTGGCGGAGCGGTTCAGCCGCTACCAGGTTGCCGAAGACGCCCTGAACGCCGACCGTGATACGCTCGCCGCCCGCGAGCAGGCGCTGCAGGCGCACCGCGACACGCTGGAGAGCATGCTCTCGCAGCGAAAGAGCCTGGAAGTGGAGATCGAGCGGCTGGAAGCCCGCGTCCGCACGATCGAAGCCCGCAAGACGGTGAGCGAACTCGCGATCGACGACTCGCAGTTGGCCCGCTGCAAGCAGATGATCCGTGAGATCGACAGCAAGCTCGACGTCGAAGAGAAGCTGCTCGACGCCGACGCCAATTTCGCCGGACTGATTCCGGTGGAGGAAGACCTGTCGGTGCCGGAGGATATCGTCGACCAGGTGGATTCGTACTTCCAGCGCGAGTCGTCGGAAGTTGAGATTCCGGCGGGTGCGTTCTAGGTCGAGCGACAGAAACCCGGTTTCTTCAAGAAACCGGGTTTCTCCGTGACGGTTTCCTGCCGACTCCCTGCGGAACCGTAGAAGTACCGTCCTCCGTCAGCCCGCCTGCAAGGAAGCCGGCGGGCTGCGGCCCGGTCAGTAAGTCGCAGGCACACTCCGTGTGCCGTCCAATGGATGAACTGAAACGCTGGGCGATGAACGGAACGCCGCACAACGCTGAAGAACGGAAGAATGGAACTGCGATGAAGCCGAAGTGCTCCCCAATTGTTCGGTGATGAATGGATGAACGCGCAGCGGACGGCACACGGAGTGTGCCTGCGACTTTTGAGAACTGAATTCGCTATCCTGAATACTGATCCCTGTCCCCTGATCCCTGTCCCCCGATCCATGAGCACGCTGCAGGACATCCTGGCCAACGTCCTCCCGAACTCGTGGGCGGCGTCCATGGAGGCCGAGTCGCGCGGCTGGCTGATGCGCTGCCCGTGCGGGGCCGAGACGTCGGTCTGGGAAATGGGGGGCGTGCGCTGGAAGGCGGCCGGCAATCCGGTTCGCTCCGGCAAGTGCGGCGTCTGCGGACGCGTCTTCATGGGCCAGCTGTATCAACGGAACGGCGCCCCCGCCGCCACCGTCGCGGCGACAAAGCCTCAGGCGGAGACGCGCCCGGCGCCGCGTTCCAACGACCGGGGTCAGTGGCTGTTGTGGATCGACGGCGTGGGCTGCTGGCTGCTCTGCACGAAGGAGCGGCTGACGATCGGGGGCCCTTCGACGTCGTCCGGCGAAGACGCGGCCCAGGTCAAGCTGCTCGCCGACCTGTCGCGACTGCACGCCGCGATTGACCGCGACGGGGAATCCTACTGGCTCACTGCCAACGGGCCGGCGACGGTCGCGGAGGAGCGCGTGACCGAACGCCGCCTGCTGCACGACCAGGAAATCATTGGATTGGGCCAGGCCGGCGCAGTTCAATTGATCTTTCGCCGGCCGAATCCGTTGTCCCTGTCGGCGCGGCTGGAATTCGCCAGCAGCCACCGGCCGGTGCGGCGTATTGACGGCATTGTGCTGATGGAACAGACCTGCCTGATTGGCCCGACGTCCGATTGCCACATTGTCTGTCCGGAATGGGAGCAGACGGTCATTCTGTTCCGCCGCGACGGGAAACTGTGGTGCAAAGCCGGCCGCGATTCCGCTGGGAGTGTGGCCGCGGAAAACGGGCAGATCTTCGTCAACGGCTGCCAGGTGGCCGGAGACGCGGCCGTCCGGGATGGATCAGTCGTCACCGGACACGAGTTGCGGTTCCGCGTGGAATTCGCCCACGCCGAGATGGGATAACGGACACCGCCATGAAGTTCACCTTCGCCCCCGAATCGCGCCCCCTCGAAGGGTACACGATCAAGCGCGCCATCTACCGTGGCGGGTTTGGCGAAGTGTACTACGCGCTCACCGACGCCGGCCGCGAAGTGGCGCTCAAGCTGCTGCAGAACAATTCGGAAATCGAACTGCGGGGGGTCAAGCAGTGCCTCAACCTCTCTCACCCCAACCTGGTGACGATCTTTGACGTCAAGCAGGACGGAGACGGGGATCACTGGATCCTGATGGAGTATATCGGCGGGGAGACGCTCGACGCCGCGATCCGCCGCTATCCGACCGGGATGCCGATGCAGGAGATCCGCCGCTGGCTGCCGGGGCTGGCGGCCGGCGTCAGCTTTCTGCACGACCGCGGCATCGTCCACCGCGATCTCAAGCCGGGCAACATCTTCATCGAGAACAGCGTGGTGAAGGTGGGCGACGTCGGCCTGTCGAAGTTCATTACCCCCAGCCGCCGCAGCGCCCAGACGCAGAGCGTCGGGACCGTGTACTACATGGCGCCGGAAGTGGCGAAGGGAAAGTACGGCAAGGAAGTTGACGTCTACGCGATGGGCATCATCCTGTACGAGATGCTGACGGGGCGAGTGCCGTTCGAGGGGGAATCGACCGGCGAGATTCTGATGAAGCATCTCTCTGAGCCGCCCGACGTCAGCGTGCTGCCGCCGCGGCTGCAGCCGGTCATCGCCCGCGCCCTGGAGAAGGATCCGGCGCGTCGCTACCCGAACGTCGCGGAACTGGCGGGCGCCTTCGAGAACGCCGTGCTCGGCCGCCGTCCGGTGCTCGATATTCCGGAGGCGGCATTTACATCTGATGAGAAACCCGCCGCAGTGCAGACAGTGTTGAGTGCCGACGAAGTGCTTGCCCGCCCGGTCCGCGCGACGAACACGGGACACACATCCTGGCCGCGCACCAACGCCGACGCCTGGCTGCTCGGCGGTCTGATTGCGCTGTGTCTATCGCCGTTTACGGGTGGCCCGTTCATGGCCGTCGCCGCGATGGCGGCCGTGGCCTACGGGGCATACGGCAAGGCGCGGGAACCGTCGAGTCGTACTGCGACCGTCGCGGCCCGCCCGGTGCAGGATCACCGGCATCGACGATGCGGAGCACCCGCCCCCATGGCCCGACATCGTCGCGGCAACGGCCGCCTGACGCCGCATACGCCGCGGGCGATCTCCCTGCGGGGCCGGGCCGCAGATTTCGCCGGCAGCGCCGCCGTCGCCGCCCTGCTCACTGCCCTGCTCACCACCGGCATCGCCGTGGTGTCGCCGGAGTTCTTCGCGAACTCGTATGGCGCCGACTCTTTGGACCCGGGAGCGATCGCGTTGTTCGCGGGGACGGCCGTCATCGCCGCATGGTGCGTGATGGGCGGAGCGAAGTTTATCGAAGGTCGCCGCATCGACGGCGGGACCCGGCGGCTCGTGCTGCTGGCAATGGGCTGCATCGCGGGCGGCGCGGCGTGGGGACTGAACGAAGTACTGATGGTTTCGCTGCCTAGGCATACTGATGCGGTGTTTGTGAACGTCGGGTCGCAGGCGCTGACCCGAACGGGGGGGCCGTCGTACCTCGGATACCTGGTGTTCTTCGGACTGTTGTTCTCGCTCCGCCGCTGGTGGTGGCACGCGGACGCGTTCCGCCCGACGCGTTTCAAGCTGTCGTCGCTGCTGCTGACGATGATGTTCGCCTGGTTGATCTCCGTGGTGTGGGCGTTCCCGCACACGTGGGCCGTTGTGTGGGCGGCGGTGATCTCGAGCGTCGTGCAGATTTCGTCGGTGTGGACGCCGCCTGAATCGCGTGGGACACGGCTGACTGAATAGGCAGAGTCCGATCGGAAGGGACCCGCTGAGATGTTCGCAATCTGGCTGATTCTGTTCGCAATCTTCGCACTGGCGGCGCTCGCTGCCGGGATCTGGGCCATCGTGCGCTTCGCCCGCAGCGGCCATGTGCTGCTGATCCCCGTGACGCTGGTAGCGCTCCTCGGTCTCGGTGCGGCTCTGATGGGGGGCCTGTACTTTGTCCGCCTGGAAGTGCATGAGGATGTCCGGCGTGCCGAGGCCCGGCAGGAGTTGGAGACACTGTCGCTGGCACTGCACGAATACCGGGCGGAGGAATCGAGGCCGCGCGCGATCGTCGAGTCGGAGCCGGCCGTGCCGTCGCAGGTGCTGGACTGGCGCGGGACGTCCGATGAACAGCCGGCAACGAGCCATGATGAGTCCGCGACACCAGTGCCGGATGCAGACGATCCGTCGCTGGAACTGGTCGCGTACGTGGGCCGGGACGTCGTCGGCCAGCGATTGCCTAAATTGCCGGAGTGGGTCGAAAGCGATCCCGAGATTCACCGGCTCATCGACGAGCGGCGCGAGGTGCTGGTCAGCGATCAGTGGGCCACGCTGGAAGAAGCCGACGCCCAGTTGACGAACCTGGCCGCCATCAAGCTCAGCAATTACCTGGCCTGGGAGCATCCCTCCGCTGCCGGCTGGATGCCGGATGCCGAAACGATCGTGCAGTCCGGAGCCGTCACTCGCCGCCTGCACGAGACGTCGACGCTCCCGATCGGCGAGTTCAACCCATCGCTGTACCGGATGTACTGGGAGCTCGAACTCACTCCCGACGTCCGCGCCAGGCTGCTTGAGGCCTGGCGGCCGTTTGCCGTCCAGCAACGGATCACATGGTTGGGAATCGGGATCGGCGTGCTCACGCTCGCGTTTGCCCTGGTCGGCGGACTGCTCCGCAAGGGATCCCACGAGGGGCGGCGGCAGCGATCGATCGGCCCCGCTACGGTGGCGGCCGTGGTTATCGCGGCTGGAGCGGCCACGGTGATGCTGACATAATCCGGCAAACGACTCCTGTCCCGACCGTTCCATTAGGGATCGACTTCCTGTTGCCGGATTGCCATGCCCGCTGACGCCGCCGACAAACTGCTCGTGGCGCGCATCCGCACGCAGGACCAGGCGGCGTGGCAGGAGTGCATCGACCGCTACGAGGGGCGGCTGATCGCGTTCGTCGACAGCCGGCTCCGCGACCGCGCGGCCGCCGAAGACGTCGTGCAGGATACGTTCCTCGGCTTCCTGACGGCGCTCCCCAATTACGACGACGATACGCCGATCGAGAGCTTTCTGTTCGCCATCGCCGCCCATAAGCTGACGGACCTCCTCCGCCGTCAAGGTCGCCGACCGGCACTGACCGGCGTGCTGGAATCGGCTGATGGATCCGGCGGCTATGAACCATCCGGCCGGGTGCGGGTCGCGTCCAGCATGGCCCGCAGCCGCGAACGCCAGTCCCGTGAGGAGGAAGTAATCGGCGGCTGCCTCCGCGAACTCATCCAGTGCTGGGTCGAGAAGGGAGAATTCGAACGGCTGCGGTGCATCGAACTGCTGTTCGTGCTGGGATATCCGAACAAGGAGGCAGCAGCGCGTCTGGGAATCACCGAGCAGGCCGTAGCGAACCACAAATACTTCGTCGTGGCGAAACTCAAAGATGCGGTGACCCGGGCTCGCATTGTGGATTTCGATGCGAGGGAGTTCGGGCTGGAGTAGCGGCGACCAGGGTGGGCCGCGGATGACGCGGATTCGGCGGAATTTCGCGGGTTCGCAGTGGTGGGGCGGCGGCCGGCGCCGTGCCGATCCCCCTTGTCTCTCTGGCGGCGTGTCTCCTATCGTTCAGGCATGTCGCTTCGTTCGATCATTGGCCGCCCTGTGGGCGTGCTGGTCGCGTGGTTCGCCGTCTGCCTGTCGGCTTGGTCCGTGGCTTGGGCGATCGATGAACCGGCACGCGAGTACCTGCGCGGTCTGCGGGAACGCCGGCTGTTCTCGGTGGCGGAGTCGTACTGCCTGCGCGAGCTGGATGATCCGGAACTTCCCGCGGCCGACCGCGTGGAGCTGACGGTCGAGCTGTCCCGCACTTTGGCGGATCACGCCGCGTGGCGCACCGGCCAGGAGCAGGAGGAGCTGTGGAGCCGCGCCGCTGCCATTGTGGAAGAACAGCTGCAGCGGGACGCGAACAGCCCGCGTCGCGAGATGCTGCTCCTGCAGTCGGCCGTCGTTCCGGCGGAACAGGCGGAACTGCTGGCCTGGCAGACGCGGATCGCACCGTATGATGCCGAACTGCAGTCACAGGCGGTCTCCGCTCTGCAGTCCGCCGCGCGGGGCCTCGGCGAGGCGGAGGCGACGCTCACCGCGAGCCAGCGGACTGCCCGCATGCCGTCGGCCGCGGAGCGCGCCGCCGGGGCGCTGACTCCGGCGGACATCCGGCTCCTCAGCCAGGAGGCGCGGCTGCGGATGGCGTCGCTGTCTGTGGAACTCGGCAGGCTCCTGCCGTCCGGCATCGAGCGGACGGCCGCTCTGCATGCGGCCGAATCGCGGCTGGGCCCCCTTCTTCGTGAATCGCTCCCGGACGACTTCGAGTGGGAAGCCAGGTTGCTGCGAACGCAAACCGCGCGCCTCCGCGGCGAACTGGATCAGGCGCAGTCGCTGGCGGATGCGATTCTCCGCGACGACCCGCCGCCGCCGGTGAGGACGAGAGGTCTTGCCGAGCTTGTCCGCATCGAACTGGCGCGGGAGCGCCCGGATCAGGCGCTCGAGCGCCTGCTGGCCGAGCAGGAGCAGCAACGCTGGCTGTCGGAAGAACTGCGGAGCCTCAACGTGGAATCGCTGCTGGCAGCGCGGGACGCAGCCGTCGCTCGCGGCGACCAGCCGCTGGCGGATGATCTCCTTGCGGAGGCGGAGCGCATTGCGAGCCAGTTGGGCGGGCCGTGGGGGGCTCGCAGCCAGGCGTTGTTGACCGTCGGCCGGGAGGCGGCGCAGTTCGGCACCGAGGCCGCACTCGAACTGCAGGCGGGACGCGCCGCCTACCAGCACGGCGATCACACCGCGGCGGCCGAACACTATGCGGCCGCCATGACGTCGGTGCGCGAAGCCGGCCGTCACCAGGCCGTGCCGGAACTGCTCTACACACGTGCGTCGATCCTCCTTGAGGCAGGAGAGTTTCAGCAGGCCGCGGTCGACTTCAGTGCGGCTGCGGATGACGCGCATGCGGGAGATCGCGCCGCGCAGGCGCATCTGCTCTACGCGTACTGCCTCGGCCGATTGTGGGAAGAGCGCCCGACCCAGTCCCGCCGCGAAGCGTACGCCGCGGCCCTCGAAACGCACCGCCAGCGATTCACTGCTGCACCGACCTTCGTGGACGCCACGTGGATGCTGGCGGCCTTCGAGGAAGCGCGCCAGCAGTGGACGCGAGCGCTGGAGTTGTACGTCCTGATTCCCACCGATCATGCCCGCGGTCCGGCCGCACGGGCACGAGTGGCGGCGCTCTACGAGCAGATCCTGCAGCGTCTCCGCGAGATCGGGCAGCCTCCCGATCAATGGGAGGACCTCGCGGTCGCGCAGTTGACCGAGTATCTCGATACGATGCCGCTCCCCCCGGCCCGGCTGTCGCCTCTCGACGCCGACGTCGCCTTGCGGCTGGCGCGGATTCTGCTGAACCACCGGACTCCCGATTATGGATCAGCCGATGCGCTGCTGGATCGCGTGATCGGCAGCAGCCAGGCCGCGGTGCGCGACGCCGAGACGAACGGGCAGACTCCCGATCCCACGTGGCCCGCGCTGCAGCATGTCGCCACGCAGCTGCGCATCGTGTCCCTCGCGGGGCAGGACCGACTCAATGACGCGCTGTCGATCCTCGATTCGCTCCCGCAGTCCGACCCAAAGGTCCTGCTGGGGGTGCTGAACGGGCTTTCCGAGATGGCGGCCGGAATTCGTCCCGAACGGGAGAGGGCCCTGGGCGAACTGCAGCTCAAGGCGGCAGAGGCGTTGGATGCACACCGCGATCAGCTGGAGCCGCCCGACGCCCGGCTGCTCGATCATTGCCTCGCGCAGGCGTACTCGGCCGTCGGGCGTCCGAATGACGCCATTGCCGTCTACGAGTCCCTGCTGGAGGGATCGCCGCGCGACAAGCGGTTGCTGCGGACTGCGGCCGAGTTACTGACCGACTCCGGGCAGGAGCAAGCGTGGGAGACGGCAAAGACGTATTGGCGCCGGTTGGAAGCGCTGGAGCAGCCGGGGTCGAAGGCATGGCTGTCGGCCCGGCTGCAGGTGGCCGCAACGTGCCTGAAGCTCGGACAGACCGAGGAGTGCCGCAAACTGCTGAGCGTCACGCGGGTGCTCTACCCGGAGCTTGGCGGACCGGAACTCAAGGCGGAGTTCGATGGGCTGCAGGCGGAGGTGGACGGGACTTCGACGCAAAGACGCTGAGCCGCGAAGACACGCAACGAGTCGTGTTGCACTGGACTCTAGCGGCCAGGCACAGTGAAGTGGAGGCCCGACCGAACTCAGCGGACGAACGCATGGACAAGGACGCCAAATGCAATCGCTGATGCAATCAGGGAGATGCCATTCGGAACGATGAAAGTCAGCGCGACTCCCATGATGCCGACCACGAAACAGCCAGCGATCGCCAGCCCCACGATCAATTGACCTTTTCGTTCGTTTTGATCGTCGGACATGTTGTCGAGGCCCAGAATCCGCCCGAGAGCTGATTCGCTCTGCGTTCGAAAGTCAGCCTTCACCGCGGACGATCACGACGCTGCCCTGCCCGATGCGGGTGAAGTTGACGTTCATGAACGTCTTGTTCGTTGTCGGCAGCGGCTGGCCGGTGACGATGTTGAGGCCGCATTCGGGGTCGGGCTGGTCGCAGTTGAGCGTGAACGGGATGCAGCCCTGCTTGAGGGCCAGCAGGGACGCGGCCATCTCGAGCGCCCCGTCCCCCGCGCCGGAGTTCCCCCAGAAACCCTTCAGCCCGACGACCGGAACCGTGCCGGCGTGCGCGCCGAAGACGTCGTGAATCGCGCGGGCTTCTTCCAGGTCGCTTTCGCGCCCACCGAGTCCGTGGGCGTTGATGTGGCCGATCTCGGCCGGCTCCAGGCCCGCGACCCTCAATGCGGTGCGCATGGCGTTGGCGACGCACTGGCGGATGTTGGCCCGGCCGCTGGCGTCGGCGACGCAGGATGACCCGGCTCCCAGAACGGTGCCGAGGATCTCCGCTCCGCGGGCGCGGGCGTGCTGCTCTTCCTCCATGATCAGGGTGCAGGAAGCCTCACCCAGGGCGGTGCCGCAGCGATTCACGTCGAAGGGACGGACGCAACGATTCGGGTCCTTTGCCTTGGAGGCGAATTCGTGCCAGAGCAGTGTGTGGATCGCCTTGACCGGGTGGACGCGGGCGCCAGTGGCGCCGGCAATCATGATGTCGGCGCGGTTGCGGCGGATGATGGCGGCCGCCTCGCGAACCGACACGTTGGCGGAGGCGTCCTCCAGCGTGATCGAGTTGCTCGCGCCGCGGGCGTCGGCATAGATGCCGACATGGCAGGCGGGCATGTTCGGCAGGTACTTGAGCAGCCACAACGGCTCCATGTCGCCGAGCCCTTCGGTGCCCCACTTCTCGAAGTGGAACTGCTGCTGCTCGTCGAGGCAGGCCTGGTTGGGATCGAGGAGGGTGCCCGGCGGCGTGAGCATGAGGTTTGCGCCGAACTCGACCCCCATCCGCTCGTGGTTGACCTGGTCGAGCGGGAGCTTCGCGTCTTCGATGGCCAGTGCAGCGGAGGCGACACCCAGCTGGATGTCGCGGCACATCACCTTGATGCTCTTCCGCTGGGCCTTGAGGTAGACCTTCTTGGCGGTCTCGTCGGTGAAGTCCTTGATCTCGCCGGCGACCCCGCCGGGGATGATCGAGCAGTCGAACATCTGGACCTGCGAGATGCCGCCGCGTCCGGTGGAGAGGCTGTCCCAGAACGCGTCGCGTCCAATGCCGATGGGACTGAGAATGCCCAGCCCGGTGATGACGACGTTGCGGGCAGAGTTGGTGTCGCTGGTCATAGTGGTCCGGGTCGGGGACCCGCCGGGGAGGGTGTCGATCGCGAAACGTTCAGGGTATCAGAGCACCGGGAGCGAGGGGAACCGGATCTCGCTTCCTGATCGGGGGGTAACCGTCAAACGGGGCCGCGGATGACGCGGATTCACCGGATGGACTCAGATACGGACAAGTGAATCTGAGTTAATCCGCCAGATCCGCGTCATCCGCGGCCAACCTTTGCAGAGCGATCTGGGACACAAAACCTCGCCCGCCGCTCAGGCGACCTTTCCGAGGACGAGGCAGGCGTTGTGACCGCCGAAGCCGAAGCTGTTCTTGAGCACCGTATTGAGCGGGAGTCTGCGGGCCTCGTGCGGAACGTAATCGAGGTCGCACTCCGGATCGGGATTGTCGAGGTTGATCGTCGGTGGGGCAACCTGCTCGGTGAGGGCCATCACGCAGATCACGAACTCCACGCCGCCGGAGGCGCCCAGCAGGTGGCCCATGTGGCTTTTGGTGCTGGACACGACCAGCTTCTTCGCGTGGTCCTCGAACACGGTCTTGATCGCGACCGTCTCGGCCTTGTCCCCCAACGGCGTGCTGGTGCCGTGGGCATTGATATAACCGATCCGCTGGGGATCGATCTTTGCATCCCGCAGCGCGGCGCTCATGGCACGGGCGGCTCCGCGGCCTTCCGGGTCCGGCGCGGTCATATGCGTGCCATCGGCCGTCATGCCGTAGCCGAGCACCTCAGCCAGGATGTTGGCGCCGCGGCGCTTCGCGTGCTCATACTCCTCCAGCACCACGACGCCCGCGCCCTCAGCCATCACGAACCCGTCGCGGTCCCGGTCCCAGGGACGGCTGGCGGCCTGCGGCTGCTCATTCCGGGTGGAGAGGGCCTGCATGCGGGCGAAGCCGGACAGCCCCATGGGCGTGATGGCGGACTCGCTGCCGCCGGTGACCATCACGTCCGCCATATCGTGCTGGATCAGCTTGAATGCATCGCCGATGGCATTCGTGGATGAGGCGCAGGCTGTGGCGACGGCGCTGTTGGGGCCGCGCAGCTTCCAGTGGACGGAGATGTTCCCGCTGGCGGCATTGACCATCAGCTTGGGAATCATGAACGGGCTGACGCGGGTGGGGCCACGGTCGAACAGCATATTGTGCTGCTGCTCGATCTCGCTCAGCCCGCCGATGCCGCTGCCGATCAGGACCCCGTTCCGGTACGGATCTCCCGCACTGAAATCGATCGCGGATTGCCGGATCGCCTTGTCGGCAGCCACCATTGCAAACTGCACGAAGCGGTCGAGCTTCTTGACATCCTTCTCGACCATTCCGAGTTGCGCCCCCGCGTCGAACTGCGCGACTTCGCCGCCGAATGTCACCTTGAAATTCGAGCAGTCGAAACGCGTAATGCGGCCGACGCCGCTCTTGCCGGCGCAGATGCTGTCCCAGAGCTCGGAGACCTCTAGGCCGAGCGAGGTGACGACGCCCAATCCCGTGACGACAACGCGTCGAGACATCACCTACGACTTCTCCTTGGCCTCGATGTAGTCCACCGCGTCGCCGACCGTCCGGATCTTTTCGTAGTCTTCGTCCGGAATCGTCACGCCGAAGGTGTCCTCAAAGCGCATCACCAGTTCGACGACATCGAGGGAGTCGGCCTTCAGGTCGTCCACGAATGAGCTTTCGCGGGTGATCTCTTCGCGGGGGACACTCAGCTGCTCGCTGACAATGTCCATGACTTTTTCTTCAGTTGCCACTCATCATCTCCTACGCTGGAAAGTGGTCTGGATCGAGTGCGGGGAAGTCCGGGGAAAGAACCGCCTGCTCCGTCCTGCGGGCATCGCCCAATGTGAGCAAAGTCTGTCGGGACCATCTCCGAGGAATCGGGCGCTGTCCGCCTGCAGACGCCATCGCCAGACCGCCGGGGCTCGGCGAAGGTATAACGCCTTTTGCAGGTTATGTAAACTGCAAGGGGGCAGACAAGACCGCTGAGAGTCTATGGTCAATCATTGCCGATTCGCCGTCCAGACAGGACCTGGCCGGCGACTGCGGAAAGGTCGAACTCGATGATGCGACGTGCACCGGACAGACCGCGCCGGGCCGGCTCCGGCACTCTTCGCCGATGGCGCCAGTGTGTTCACCTCGCGTCGCGACAGCCGGACCCGGAGAGGGTGACAGAAGGTGACGACGACGACAGAGGTGTGCGTCGACGCCGCTGTGTGGTCCTGTGGCTGGTGGCGTTGCTGCAGGCCGGAGTCGCGCGGGCGGATGACACAGTGTCGTTTCGAAATGATGTGATGGCGGTGCTGTCCAAGTCTGGCTGCAATGCCGGGACCTGTCACGGGAATGCAAACGGCAAAGGGGGCTTCAGACTGTCGCTGCGCGGGGAGAATCCGGACAGCGATTTTGAGCGGCTGACGCATGAGCTCTCCGGCCGGCGGCTGAATGTCGCTGAACCTGAGCGCAGTCTGATCCTGCGGAAAGCCACGATGCAGGTGGCTCATGGAGGAGGTCGCCGCTTTGGAGGGGATTCCGCCGAATACCGCATCCTGCGGGACTGGGTCGCGGCCGGGGCACTGCCGGATGCAGCAGGCGTGCCCACACTTCAGATTCTCCAGGTGACGCCCCGGGAGGCGGTGCGCGAACTTCCCGCTGGTTCAATTCCGCTGCAGGTGAGTGCGACGTTCTCGGACGGTGCGCGGCGGGACGTCACCAGCCTGGCGGTGTATGAGGCGTCCTCGCCGGTGCTGTCGATTTCGCACGACGGAGTCGTCTCCAGCGAGCGGGAGGGGGAAGCGACCGTCGTGGCACGATTCCTGAGCCGGCAGGTTGCGGTCCGAGTCGCGTTTGTGCCCGCTCGTCCGCAATCCGACTGGAACCCGCCAGCGATTCGAAGCGAGATCGATCGGCTGGTGTTCGACCGGCTGCGGACGCTGCGGCTGAATCCATCCGACATCTGCGACGATCCGGTTTACCTGAGGCGCGCCTATCTCGATCTGCTGGGAGCCGTTCCCGACAGCGACGCAGCGCGCCGCTTTGTTGATAGCGACGACCCGCACAAGCGGCAACGGCTGGTGGACGAATTGCTGCAGAGGCCGGAGTATGCCGACTTCTGGGCCATCAAATGGTCGGACCTGCTTCGCAACGAGGAACGGACGCTCGACCGCAAGGGGGTCGAAAACTTTCATGCCTGGATCCGGCATCACGTTGCGCAGAACACGCCCCTCAACGAGCTCGCACGGCAACTCGTGTCCGGACGCGGCAGCACGTATGCCTCTCCGGCGTCCAACTACTACCGTGCCCTGCGCGATCCGGCCACGCGGGCCGAGGCGACGGCGCAGGTGTTCCTCGGCATTCGCCTGCAATGTGCGAAGTGCCACAACCATCCGTTCGACCGCTGGACGCAGGACGACTACTACGGCTGGACCAGCGTCTTCTCGCGGATCGACTACAAAGTCATCGAGAACAACCGCCGCGACAGCAACGACAAGCATGAGTTCATCGGCGAGCAGATCGTCTTTTTCGGAAAAGGAGACCGTCTGGACGACCCGCGGACCGGGAAGCCCCGTGCTCCACGCCTGCTGGACGCAGAGGCCGCGCTCGACCGGGACGATGTTCCGGTCGAGGAACTCGCCGACTGGCTGACCTCGCCCGACAACCCGTACTTCGCCCGCACGCAGGTCAACCGGATCTGGCAGTCGCTCGTCGGCCGCGGAATTGTCGATCCCGTCGACGATTTTCGGCTCACCAATCCGCCCGTCCACCCGGAACTGCTCGACTGGCTGACGCAGGAGTTCATCGCCGGCGGTTACGACCAGCAGTGGCTGATCCGCACGATCATGGACTCCTCGGTGTATCAGCTCGCATCCGAGCCCAATGACACGAACGCGGGGGATGAGTCGCATTTCTCGCGCGGCATCGTGCGGCGGCTGACGGCCGAACAACTGCTGGACTCGCTGGTCCAGGTCACCGGCGGCTCGATCCGGTTCAACGGCTATCCGCCGGGCATGCGGGCGTCCCAGATTCCGGGCGTGCGCGCCATCCGCCCCCGCGACGAACCTCCGTCGTCCGGGGACCGCTTTCTCATCAAGTTCGGCAAGCCTCCGCGCCTGCAGTCGTGCGACTGCGAGCGGTCCGACGAAGCGACGCTGGCGCAGACGTTCGATCTCGTCAGCGGGCCGTTGATTGATCAGCTGCTTGGGCAGCCGGGTAATGCCGTAGGTGACCTGCTGGAGCGCAGCACATCCGACGAGGATGTTGTCTCCGCTCTCTACTGGAGCGCGCTCAGCAGGCCCGCATCAGCCGCCGAAATGTCCGCGGCGGCGAGCCACCTGCAATCCGGCAATCGGCGAGGCGCCACCGAGGACATCCTGTGGAGCCTGGTGAACTCGTCGGAGTTCCTGTTACGCAGGTAAGCTTGAAAAGCCATACTCTGTTTGATTGAGCCAGCATGCCTATCACAGTTCCGGGATTCTGTCGCCGCAAGCTCCTCCAGATCGGCGGACTCGGCTTTCTCGGCCTTACGGCGCCGAAGCTGCTGCGCGCGGGCGAGCAGGCGTCGCTCCTGCCTGCGCGGGCGAAGTCGATCATTTTTTTGTACCAGTTCGGCGGGCCGAGCCATCTGGATACGTTCGATCTCAAGCCGGACGCCCCGGAGGGAATTCGCAGCCGGTTTGGATCGATTCCCAGCGCGATCCCGGGAGTCCCGGTGTGCGAGCACCTGCCGCAGTCGGCGAAGGTGCTCGACAAGGTGACGCTGATTCACAGCGCCCACCACACGATGAAGAACCACAACTCGGCGTCGTACTACGCTCTGACGGGGCATGCGCCCCCCGTCGATGACATCCGGCTGAAGGACACGCTCGAACTCTTTCCCGCCTATGGCTCGGTCGCCGACCGGTTCGCGGCGAACACGAGCGGGATGCCGACGTTCGTTGCGTATCCGCACGTGATCCGCGACGGGTCCGTCACTCCGGGCCAGCACGCCAGTTTTCTCGGCAAGGCGCATGATCCGCTGCTGGTCACCGAAGACCCCAACGACGATCGGTTTCGCCTGCCCGAACTCAGCTTGCCGTCCAGTCTCGATGTGGACCGCCTGCAGAACCGTCGCGCGCTGCAGGAACTCGTCAATCAGCAGACGCGGTTGCTGGAGTACTCGGCCGAGGCCCGCGGGATCGACGCCTACTACGACAAGGCGCTGTCGATGCTGAATTCCACGGCGGTGCGCGAGGCGTTCGATCTGTCTCAGGAGCCGTCCGCGCTTCGCGAGGCTTACGGCCGGACGACGTACGGCCAGGGTTGCCTGCTTGCGCGACGGCTGGTCGAGGCCGGAGTCCGGTTCGTCAACGTCTATTTCGATCAGAGCATCGGCGGCCAGAGCACGACCAGCGGCGGCTGGGACACGCACGGCTTCAACAACACGCGGATGTATCCCATCCTCAAGGAACGCCATCTCCCCCTCACCGACCAGACGCTTCCCGCGCTCCTAACCGACCTGGACGACCGCGGGCTGCTCGACGAGACGCTCGTCATCTGGATGGGGGAATTCGGGCGCACGCCAAAGATCAACGACAACATCAGCCGCGACCACTGGCCGGATTGTTACACCGTGCTGCTGGCCGGCGGCGGCGTGAAACGGGGCGCGGTTTATGGCGCATCCGACAGTCAGGGGGCCTATCCGGCCCGCGACCGCGTCCGACCCGACGACCTTGCCTCGACAATGTTTGCGCTGCTGGGGATTGATCCGCACACTGAAGTCCGGGATGTGCTCGACCGGCCGTTTCCCCTGAGCGGGGGGGACGTGCTGACGGGTTTGTTTGGCTGAACCCGCGGCATTTGCCGCGTGTCCGACCGGGTCCGCTTGACCCGGCTGCTATAATCTCCCCGAACCGCAGGATGCACGCTGTTCCATGGACGACCTCAATGACCGACCCCAGTGCCGCGCTCGATCCCACCGCCATTTACGTTCCGGTCCGGAACGAGCATGGCGAAACGTCTCTCCCGGAGCCGGTGTTCACCAATGACGCCGCTACCGGGCCGACGCGCGACGACGCCACCAAGACGTTCGACCAGCTCGCGGAGGAAACGCGTGCGCTTTCCGCACAGTTTGAGGGGCTCGTTCAGCGGGACCGCATCAACTGGGAGGTGGAGTACCGGCTGCTGAAGAAGCTCGGATCCGGCGGGCAGGGGGTCGTCTTTCTTGCGGACCGCGTCGGCGCATTCGGCGCTTCGTTTCGCCTCGCGCTCAAGTTCTTTCAGCCCGACGGCTATTCCGACGCCGAGATCTACCGCGAGGAGATGTCGCGGCTGGCACGGCTGGCGATGCGCCTCGCGCGCATCCAGCAGGACCACCTCGTCGATGTCTACAACGTCATCGAGCATCACGGCATCCAGACGCTCGTGATGGAATGGGTCGACGGCTACGACCTGCGCTTCCTGCTCGCGCCCGGCGCTCTCGAGCATATGCGCCGCACCAGCGACCGCGACACGTGGGAATACGTCAACGACGTGATCGTCACCGAAAGCGGCTCTCAGGTGCGTCTCAAGCCCGGCATCGCCATCGCCATCCTCCGCGACTGCCTCTCCGCGCTCGCGGCTCTTCATCGCGAGGAGATGCTGCATGCCGACATCAAGCCTGCCAACATCATGGTCAAGCGGACCGGAAGCTGCAAAATTGTGGACTTCGGTTCGGCGTTCGTCAGCCAGGAACCGCCGCTGCGCCCCACGTGGACGCCCCGTTACGCCGCCGTCGAAGTGCTGGAGGGGGACGTGCATACCGCGGCGTCCGACCTGGCGAGCCTGGGTTACGTGCTGGTGGAGATGCTGTCCGGCCGTTATCCGTTCGCCGATGCCACCGACGGGGATGAACTGGCGGAAGCCAAGCGGCGCTTGCCGCAACAGCTGACGGACCTGCTGCCGGACGACGTATTGCGGAACGGCGTGCTGATCGACCTGCTGCAGCGGCTCATCGCGCCGGATCCGGCGGAGCGTTTCACGTCGGCGGAGGAAGCGGACCTGTCGGAGCAGTTCGGCGCGGCGGAGTTTCAGCGGCAACTCGTCCGCGGCGATCTCGCCAGCGAGTACGAGAACGACCTGCGCCTGTGGCTGCAGGAACTGGCGTGAGACGCAAGCGTGCGTTTGGCCGGGATCGCCGCAGACCCTGAAATCGCCCAAAAACTCCAGCAGCGATGTCGGACGACGATTTACTCCCGATCGAGTTCGACTGCGAGGATTGCGGTCGGCGGCTGTCGTTCCCAGCCTCGGCGAGCGGTCGTGTCGAGGTCTGTCCGCACTGTGCCGCGTACGTGGATGTGCCGGAGGACGACAGGCGCACTTCGCGACTGTCGGTGCCGGTGGACTGCACCGATGCGGATCTGCCGACGCCACTCGTCTTCGATGATGACGGCTTTCCCCGTCCGCGCTGGTCTGAGTTTAACGAGCTCGTATTCAATCACGTTCCGCGCGAGCAGTGGAACGACGTCTATTGTCGTGCGGCGCGATTGTGGATGCGCGTGCTGCTGTTGCGATTGCCGGACCGGTACAGTGGGGCGGAGTCGGAGGACTTTCTGGTCATCTGTCCGGCGGAACCGGACGCGGCGCAGCGCTTTGCCGCGTTCTGTCAGAATTGCCTGACCGAAATTCAGTCGCTCCTCTCGAAAGCGGTTGGCGCTGAGGGATACGGGAAATTCGTGGTGTTGTCCTTCGCAGAGCAGCCACGTTACTGGGAATACATTTCGGCCTTCTATCCCGATGGCGAGTACGGCGACAGTGTCGGAGTCTGCCTGCGAGGCGACTATCAGCACGTCGCGCTCGTGCATGCCCGTTGGGAGTGGCGCCGCACCGTGGTCCACGAACTGACGCATTGCGTCCTCGGTGCACTCAACCTGCCCCTGTGGGTCGAAGAGGGAATCACGCAGGTCCTCGAGGATCGGATTCTGGGCGAGTCAACCTTCAATCCGACTCCCGAATTGAGGCGGGAACACCGCGAACATTGGGGACGGGATTCGTTGGAGGGTTTCTGGGAGGGAAATGCATTCTCATCGCCCGACGGTGATACGCAGCGCCTCGCCTATTCGCTCGCCGAGATCCTCGTCCGCATCCTGCTGCGCGATCATTCGCCTCGTTTCTTCGGCTTTCTGCAGGCAGCCACATGGGAGGATGCGGGTAATGCTGCGGCGGGTGAAGTGTTGGGCGCAGGTCTGACTGAGATCCTCGCCGGCTTTCTCGGGCCAGGAGAGTGGTATCGCCCGTTGCAACAGAATCAATGAACGGAGACCACGGAGCTCTGTTCACCCGGTCGATCGATCCGGCGCTGCCGATAGCTGACGTCCCTCCCCGCGACCTGCTCGTACATGCGGACGTACTGAGTGATGACGGCGTCGACGGAAAATGTTGTCTCGACGCGGCGGCGGGCGAGCAGGCCGTGGACGTCGCGGAGCACGTGGTCTTCGTAGAGTTCCAGTTCCTCGGCCAATGCTCCGGGGGACTGCATGTCGACGATCGTGCCTCCCGAGCCGATCACCCACTGCGTCGCTCCCCAGTGATGACCGATGCACGGCACGCCCGAGGCCATCGCCTCCAGCAGGCAGAGTCCGAGCACCTCCTGCAGGGCACAGAGCGCGTGCACGTCGGCCGCCTGGTAGAGCAGCGGCATGTCGGCATGCGGGACGTTTTTGAGCACCCTCAGCCGGTCGCGCAGCAGCGGCTCGATTTCTCCCAGCAGCGCGGGGGTTTCGGCCTCTTCCGCCCCGGCCAGCACGAGGATCGCATTATTCAGGTTCGCGCGGGCGAACTCGTAGGCGAGCCAGTCGACGCGCTTGCGCGAGCGGTTGAGCGCCGCCACGCAGAGCACGACGTACTTGTCGCGCGGCAGGTCGAGGGCCTCGCGGACCGCATTGCGATCACCGGGCCGAAATCGCCGCGCGTCGACGAAATTCGGCGCGGCGAACCACTGCCGTCCCTGCAGGTCGCCGTGCCGCTCCAGATAGAACGGCGAGAGTTCCTGGACGTGCTCGAACTTTCGCAGGAACCACTCCGGCTCTTCGGTGCCGTGTCCCAGGATCACCTTCGCGCCGTGGATTCGCCGCGACTTCTGGAGGACGAGAGCCAGCCAGGGGTCCTGCGTGTGGATGACGTCGAATCGCGTCCGGCGCAGTTCGCGCAGCGAGTTCACCGCGAATGTGGTTTGCTCCACGTCGTAAGCGGATGAGCAGCCGAACCGCCACGCGCAGCCGGGCGTCCAACGGGGAACGCGTTGGGCCAGTTTGCTGGATCGGCGGGCGCAACTGACGACGCGCTCAAACGGCCGCGTCGCCGTGCCACCCCCTTTGAAGAGCGTGACGTCGCAGCCCCGTTCGTGCAGGCTCGTCGCCGTGACGTCGGCCCAGGTCTCCACGCCGCGTGCAATGTGCCCCAGCCCGCTGCACATTACGGCAATCTTCAGTGGTCGTCCGCTCATCCTGCGCTGCATCCCATGACAGATCGTCGGCCGGAGGCGCAGCGTCGGCGCGGTCGCCAGCGATCGTTGTGCAATTGGCCCGCTCCGTTTCCATACCACTGATATAGCTGCCACCGGGGACGCGGGTCGGCCCGAATTCGGCGAGCGGGCCGGATTCACACAAGTCGCGTCCCTTGTTCGGCCTGCGCATCGACCTCTCGGATGTTGCCGTCTAGCAACCTGCTCCTTTCGCATCGCGAACACAACGCGTCCTGCTGGAGTGTTGCCGAATATCAACATGCGGCGACGGCGATGGTGGCGGAAAGCCGACGAGTCGCTCCGCACCGGTTGTAGAGTTTCACAGTTTCATTCTGCGCCGAAGGTCCAGGCATCGCCGGCGCAGCGCAATTGTGGCCCTGTGGGCGACTCTCCCTGGCGGAAATCCGGCGGCATGGCCTTCCTGCTGTTCCTGCTTGCGAATGCGGCGCTGTTCATCCGGCCGGCGGAACTGATGCCGTCGCTGGGGGACGTGCAGCTGTACATGCTGCTCGTCGCCGCCACGGTGGCCTGCGCCCTGCAGCGGCTGCATAACCAGGTCACGCTGCGGACGATGCTGCAGCAGCCGATCAATCTCTGCGTGGTGGGCGTTGTCGTCGCGATCGTGCTCTCGCACGTCACGCGCGGCGCAATCGGCTCCGCTGCCGTCGGCGCGCTCATGATGGCCAAGGTCGCCATCTACTACATGCTGCTCGTCGCCCTGGTCAATACGCCCCAGCGGCTCCGCACGTTCCTGCTAAGCACCGGGTTGTGCTCGACAGTGATGATCGCGCTCAGCCTCAACGACTATTTCGGCTTCGTCCAGCAATGGTCCGGGCGGACCGACATCCGCGAGATCATGGAGAAGGAACGCTGGCTCTCGCCGGGCGAGCCGCGGCAGTTGCGGCACATCCCCGAAGTGGCGGGGGAATCGGCCGACGGGGACGAGGTCTGGATGTTCCGCCTGTGCGGGCTGGGGATCTTTCATGACCCCAATGATCTCTCGCTGCTCATCGCCGTCACGTCGATCATCGCCACGTACTTCCTCCTGGACCGCCGCAGCGGACCGGCACGCTGGCTGTGGCTGTGCTCGCTGGCGCTGATGGCGGTCGCGTATTACCACACTTTCTCTCGCGGCGGATTGCTGGCGATGGGATTCGCCGGCATGGTCTGGCTGGCGGCGCGCTACGGCGGCCGAGTGGCGATCGCATTAGGTGTGCTCGGCGCCGCGGCACTGCCGATCGCACTCGGGCGGCATGCCAGCATGGATTTGTCCAGCGGCACCGGCCAGCACCGCATCCAGGCGTGGAGCGACGGGCTGGTGCAGCTCAAGAGCTTCCGCATCTTCTTCGGGATCGGCGAGGGAGAGTACGAGAACGTCGCCGGACTCGTGGCCCACAACTCGTACGTGCACTCGTTTGTCGAACTGGGCTTCTTCGGCGGCGCCCTGTTCTTCGGCTGCTTCTTCTTTCCCGCGTATGCGTTCTTCCGGATGAAGCGGAGCGGGATGCCGATCCCGCATCCGGAACTGGCCCGCATGTTTCCTTACGTAGCGGCGATCATCGCCGGCTGGTGCATGGGGATGGCGTCGCTGTCGCGCTGCTATGTCCCCCCGACGTACATGGTGGCCGGCGTCGCCGCTGCGTACCTCAATCTCGTCGGATACTACCGGGCGCAGCCGGCGCCGCTGATCACGTTCAACTGGTACTCCGCCCAGCGGTGGGCGATGTGCAGCGCCGGGCTGCTGGCGTGCTGCTTCCTGTTCATCAAGGTGTTCGCGCGCTACGGCGGAGGCTGAACGAACGGGCAGAGATCCAGAGACGACCATGGACCACACCATCGACACCGTCAGCGCCGTGATTCCCGCTTACAATGCGGCGCCGTTCATTGCGCGGGCGATCGAGAGCGTCCTCGCGCAGACGCGCCCCGTCATCGAGGTGCTCGTCGTGGACGACGGCTCGCACGATGAGACGGCGGCGATCGCTGAGAAATTCGGCCCGCCGGTGCGTGTCATTCGCCAGGCCAACGCGGGACCCAGCGCCGCCCGAAATCAGGGGGCGCGGCTGTCGCGCGGCGAGTGGATCGCCTTGCTGGACGCCGACGACGCCTGGCTGCCGACCAAGCTTGAGCGGCAGAGCCGTTACTTCGACGACGCGGCCGTGGGAGCGGTGCACTGTTACGTCGTCGATGAGCCGCAGCGGTTTCGTTACGAAGGGGAGCTGACGTTCGAGCGACTGTGGGAACTCAATCGCATCGGCACTTCGACGACGGTTGTCCGCCGCATGGCCTGGGAGGCGCTCGGCGGATTTGATGAGACTCCCGCGCTGATTGGGATCGAGGACTACAACTTCTGGCTGCGGATGCTGGCGCTGGGGTGGAAGATCGAGAAGTGTGACGACGAGCTGTCGCACTACACGCCGGCCGCCGGCAGCCTCTCAACGCAGGTCGCACGGATCATTCAGGCGGAGCTGCACAACGCCCGGAGCATTACGGCAACGCTCGGTCTGCCGCGGAGCGTTCTGCAGCAGAAAGAGGCGCAGATCTACGCGGAGTACGGGCGATCGATGCTGCACGTACGCGATCTGCGTTCCGCGCGAAGCTGTTTCAATCGCGTTCTCTGGCGCAGGCCGACACTGAGCGCGCTGACGCAATGGCTGGCCACGTTCGTGCCGGTGCGCGTGCTTGATTCGGTGCGCAGCGCCCGGCTGGCGTCGGGACATCGTTGAGGTCAGAGGACAGAGGTCAGGGAGCGGGGATAGAAATTCAGCGAGGTTGGAGCGGGTATCGGATTCTATGTCACTTCGGAAGAACATTGCCGCCAGTTGGCTGGCGCATCTGGTGACGCTGCTTGTCGGCTTCTTTCTCGTTCCGTTCGTTTTGGAGCGGATGGGGGAGGAAGGCTACGGCGTGTGGGTGTTTGTCAATTCGATCGCCGGCTACTCCGGGGTGCTGTACCTGGGATTTGGGCCGACGGTCTGCCGCTACGTTTCCGATCACCGGGCGCGCGGCGAATGGGAGCAGATTAACCGGGTCGTGAGTTCGGTTGTCGCGGTGTATCTCGCGGCCGGCGCGGTCGTCCTCTTGCTGGCGGGTGGATTCGCCGTTGCTGCGGCGTGGATCGACAAGTGGGGGTCGCTCCCGCTGCATGAAGTGCAGCTGGCGATCCTGCTGCTGGGGCTGAACATGGCGGCCGGCATGGTCGGCAGCGTGTACGGGGGCGTGTTGTTTGCCGCCCAGCGGTTCGATCTGGTGAGCTGGGTCCAGGGTGCGACGGCCCTCATCCGCCTGGGATTGACCATCCTGTTTCTGCAGCAGCAGCATGGCCTGCTGACGCTCGCCGGAATCTTTCTCGCCGTGACGCTGATCGAGAACGGGCTGACGGCCATGCTGGCGTATCGCCAGACGCCGACGCTCTTCATCCGCCGCCGGTGGGTGACGCGCGGGGTCCTCAAGGAGTGCTTCAGCTTCAGCGCGTTCACGGCTCTGCGCTGGATCTCGGGCCGGCTGATCTATCTGACCGACACAGTCGTGATCGGCTTCGTGCTGGGTCCGAAAGCGATCGTGCCGTACTACATCGGGTCGCGGCTGGTGCAGATGGTGCATACCCCGCTGGAGAAGATCGCCGACGTCGTGCTGCCGTCCGCCGGCGAACTGCATGCCCGCGGGGAGCGCGCACAATTGCACGCCCTGCTGGCGAAGGGAATGGGGCTCGCCTTTCTGCTGGCGGGAGGACTGTGGATCGGCGCCGCTTACTTTGGCGAGCGGCTGCTGGTCACCTGGATGGGAGAGACGTATCCGGAGTCGCAGGTTGTGCTGCTGATCCTGCTCGGCGCACAGGTGGTCGCGCAGCCGATGATCGTCGCCCGGCAGGTGCTGCTGGCGATGGGGCGCGTGCGGCTGCAGGCCCTGCTCGACGTCACGCAGGCCGCGGCGAATCTGGTGCTCTCGCTGCTGCTGGTGCGGAGCATGGGCATCATCGGCGTCGCCTGGGGCACATTGATACCGATGGTCGCCATCGAACTGGGGTTGCTGCTGCCCTACAGCCTGAAGGCCATCACCGTTCCCGGCCGGGCTCTTGCGAGGCAAATGCTGGCGCCTGCGCTGCTGCCGCTGGCGGTGCTGTGGGCGTATTGCGAGGCGGTGTCCCGGTTCGACCTGCCCGCGGGATGGTTCGCGATTCTGTCGGTTACGGCGGGGGGAGGCGCGGTGCTGGGCCTGTGCCGGATGGCGTGGGACAAGCTTCCGCGAGATCGGAATCTGACGGACATGCGCAGTCTCACCGGTGCGCGAGCGGAGGCCACGACATGACGACCACTTCGCTCTCCCATCTCGGCACTGTTTCCCGACAGGACGATGAAACATTCGACATCCGCCTTCGGCCGGCGGACTCCGCGGCGCTGTCCGACTGGGCGGCCCTGGAACGGCAAATTGGGGAAGTGCCGCTCGCCGCAACATCCGCCTGGACGGAAACATGGCTGCATCACTATGGCGATCTGGTATCGCCACAAATCGCGATTGCTGCGCGAGGCGGCTCCACATGCGGAGTCTGTGTGGTGACCGATGCCCGCACACAGCGGGCGGGGCCGGTTCCCTTGCGGACGCGGCACCTCGGCACCGCCGGTGAGCCGCAGTCTGACTCTGTCTGCGTCGAGTACAACGCCGTTCTCGCAATGCCCGAGGAGCGTGAGCATTTCGCCGTCAAGCTGTGGAACCACCTTCAGCAGGACGCCGACTGGGACGAACTGCGGCTGGACGGCTTTGAACAGCAGAGTTGGATCGATCGCCTGGAGGATGCGTCGGTCCATCGGGAACGGCGGATCAGCCGCTACTTCGATCTGGCTGCAGCGCGCGAATCCGGCGCGGGCATTCTGGAGCGACTCGGCGGCAGCACCCGCTCACAACTGCGGCGAACGCTGAAGAAGTACGGTTCTCTCGACTTCCAGTGGGCCACGTCTCTCAACGACGCGGACGACATCCTGGGCGAGCTTGTGGAACTGCATCAGGCCCGCTGGCGGGCGGTGGGGCAGCCGGGCGCGTTCGCCAGCCCGCGGTTCCTCGGCTTCCAGCGCGATCTGGTCGCACGGCTTGTGCCGGATGAGCGGGTTGCGCTGGTCCGTGTGCGGCACCACGGGGAAACCGTGGGCTGCCTGATGCTGCTGAACGACCGCGGCCGGCTGCTGGACTACCTTTCGGGGTTCGCGGACTTTCAGCGCAAACCCAGTCCCGGCATCGTCTCTCACTATTTGTGTATGGAAGAGGCGCTCCGCCGGGGCTTTTCGGCCTATGACTTTCTTGTCGGCGACAAGCGGCACAAGGAGAACCTCTCCACGCATGCCAACCACCTGGTGTGGGCCGTAGTGAGGCGAGCGTCCGTCCGGAACCGCGCCATCGACATGATGCGTCGCGCGAAGCGGCTGGTCGCCGGTCGCCGGAGCAAGGCGGACGGCCATGCCGACAACGCATGACGCGTTCCGAGGGAGACATGACGCAGATGACGGCCGGCGTTGAACGACGCTCCGCGGCGGAACGACTCCGCCCTGCGGCCGATCGCGGTCTGCGCCCGCTCCGCGTCTGTCATGTCAGCATGCATCTCAAGACCGGCGGACTGGAGCGGCTGCTGGTCGAGTTCGCGCGGCTGCATGATCGAGAATCCGTGCAGCCGGTGTTTGTCGCGCTGCAAGACGTCGGCCAGCCGGCCGATGACATCGCCGGATTTGGGTATGCAGTCCATCGACTGGACCTCAAGTCCCACGGCAAGTGGAAGACGCTGCTCACACTGAAGCGACTCCTTGTGACCGAACGGATCGACCTCGTTCACACGCACAATACCTACGCGAATTTCTATGCGGCGATCGCGGCCCGGCTGGCGGGCATCCGTTGCGTCGTCAATACGCAGCATGGCCGAGGGTGCGGACCGGGATGGAAGGCGCGTCTCCAGTTTCGCATCGCGAATCGATTCACCGCGCGTGTCATCGGCGTCTCGCGTGACGCGGCGGAACTATGCCGGGAACAGGATCCACGTTCACGGAGCCGCATTGACGCCATCTGGAACGGCATCGATGTCGGCCGGTTCGCCTACAGCGGGTCGCGGCTGGAGCCCACGCTGATCGCGGTTGGGCGGCTCTCGCCGGAGAAGGACTTTGCCACGCTGCTGCGCGCCGTCGCGATCGCCTCGGCACACGTGCCCGAGTTGCGGTTGCAGCTCGTTGGCGACGGTGGCGAGCGCACGGCCCTGGAGTCGCTTGCCCGCGAACTCGCGATCGAAGATCGAGTGCATTTTCTCGGCGAGCGATCGGACGTCCCGCATTGGCTCGTGCAGGCCGGATGCTACGTGTCTTCGTCACGGACGGAAGGCATCTCGCTGACGCTGCTGGAAGCGATGGCCGTTGGCCTGCCGGTCCTAGCGACGCGCGTGGGGGGCAATCCGGAAGTCGTGCAGGAGGACGTGACGGGGCGGCTGGTGACCGCCGGAGACCCTGCCGCTCTCGCGGACGCCATCGTCGCCATGTGGGCCGATCGCGAACTGTGGCCGGGCATGGGGCAACTGGGCCGCGAACGAGTGGAACGGAACTTCAACGTCGTTCGCATGGTGCAGGAATACGAGCGGCTGTACTCGGAGATCGTGCAGGACGCCGTGGGTCACGGAGGTGCGGCGTGATGTCCAACGAACCATTGGGAGTGGCGATCGTCGGTTGCGGTCAGATTGCCGATGCGCATCTGCAGCAGATCCGGAGACTGCCGCAGGCGTCGGTCGTGGCGGTCTGCGACATGCATCAGGACCTTGCCGACCAGGCGGCGGCACGATTCGATGTCCCCGCCGCCTTCAATGATCTCGACCGGATGCTGGAGCAGGCGCGGCCGCAGGTCGTGCATGTCACCACTCCGGCCCACACGCATTGCGGACTGGCGACGTCGCTGCTGCAGCGCGGCTGCCATGTGTACGTGGAGAAGCCGTTTACGCTGAATCTCGCGGAATGCGACGAACTGCTGGCGACCGCCGAAGCCGCCGGGCGAATGGTGACGGTCGGGCACGATCAGTTGTTCGATCCGATCTGGCTGGAATGCCGACGGCGAATTGAGGTCGGCGAAATCGGTGTCGTGCGGCATGTCGAAAGCGTGCTCGGCTATCCCATCAGCGGCCAGTTCGGCTCGCTTGTGGCGACGGACTCCGACCATTGGGTGCATCGCCTGCCGGGCGGGTTGTTCCACAACACCCTCTCGCATCCGCTGTACCGCATTACCGATCTGACTGGTGAAGAATCGCTGGAGGTGGACGCCCACTGGTTTTCGCACCGGGCCGGATTCCCGACGGAGTTGCGGGCGCACTTCCGCAGCGACTCGGCAACCGCCTGCCTGACCTTCGCGACGAACATCCCGCCGCAGCGCATCACCCGGGTCTACGGCGACAGGGGTCTGCTGGAAGTCGATCTCGACGGTCAGGTCCTGCGTGGATCGCCGCGGCCGCGACTGCCGGGGGCATTCGGAAAACTGGAAACGCCGTATCGCCAGTGGCGCGAAGCCTCACGGAACCTGCGGCGGAACCTGTGGCGGTTTCTCCGCAGCGACATCCACTATTTCGGCGGCATGCACGAACTCTGTCGCCGGTTCTATGACGCGATTCGCAACCGGTCGGCGCCGCCGATTCCTTATCGTGAGATCCGCCGGGTGACCGCCGTGATGGACGATGTTTTCGCAGACTGCCGCCGCAAAGGCTCTGCCGATTGCGCCGTGGCGGCATGGTCCGCGGCGATGACGGGACTGACCGGCGTTGCCGGCAATTCGCGACACTGTCCACGGTCCGACGCGCAGCCATTCAGTCTCGCACTTCTCGAGTGCAAAGAGAGGTAAAACACCGTGGACGCGATCGTGACAGGTGCAACCGGCTTTCTCGGACGGCGCGTAGTCCGCGCGCTGTGCGAGGACGGTGCGTCTGTCCGCTGCCTGGTCCGCCCCTCAAGCGATCTGACTTCGCTGCGAGATGGCCTGGGAGCTTACTGGCGTCAGGTGGATTGCGAGCGGATCTCTCTGCAGGACCGGCACGCCTGCCGCCGGGCGCTGACTCCGAACTGCACGATCTATCACGTCGCCGCCGGTTTGACCGGCAGTTGCTCGACGCTGTTTCTCAACACCGTCGTGCCGACGCGCTCGCTGATCGAGGCCGCGCTCGAGATGGGTGCACGGCGGTTTGTCCTCGTCAGCTCCCTGGGTGTTTACGCCGCCGCCGGGCTTAAGCGGTGGTCGGTCGTTGCGGAGGAGGCTCCGCTGGATCCGCAGCCGCATCGACGCGATCCGTATACCTACAGCAAGATCATGCAGGAGCAGGTCGCCTGGGAGGCGCACCGGGAACGGGGACTGCCGCTGGTGGTCGTTCGGCCGGGAGTGCTCTTCGGACCGGGGCGCGGACTGATCAGCGGACGACTCGGGCTGCAGCTGGGAGGAGTGCTCATCCGGATGGGTGGGCGTCGTCCGCTTCCCTACACGTACGTCGATAACTGTGCGGCTGCGATTCGCCAGGCGGGGCTCACGCCGGGAATCGAAGGGGAGGCCTTTAACATCATCGACGAAGATGTCCCGGACACGACTGCTCTTCTCCGCCACCTGCGTCGTCGCACTGCAAAGCCGCGGACCCTGACAGTGCCGGGCTGGAGCGTGAGCGCGCTCTCTGGCCTCTACGAATGGTACTCCCGCCGGTCCCATGGCCAGCTTCCTCCCGTCATCACGCGCTACCGGAGTGCATCGCTCTGGAGACCGCTCCGGTACTCAAACGAGAAAGCGAAGTCGCGGCTCGGCTGGCGAGCCACGGTTTCTTTCGAAGCCGCGTTCGAACAGACCCTGCAGCTCAGCGCCGGCTGACCGAGACTTGCAATGAATCTCCTGTTCATCAGCATGACGTTTCCCGATGCGAACGCCGCATCGCGCGGAACGTACAATCTTGCGCTCTGCCGGGCGCTGGCGGAGGAGCACCGCGTCGACGTGATCGCGCCGCGCGGCTGGGGCGAGCGTTTCGGTCGCCGAGGCCCGTTCTCGGCGCCCGACGAGTGCAGGACCCGCGGGATTGATTGCCGGTATCCGACCTTCTGGTATTCCCCCGGCCTCCTGCGGTCCCGGCTGGGCGCCTGCCTGTGGCATTCGGTCCGCAGCACCGTACGGCGGATGGCCGCAGGGACTGCGGTCGATGCCGTGCTCAGCTATTGGGCACATCCCGATGGAGAGGCCGGTCTGCGGGCGGCTCAGGAACTGGGTGTGCCGCATGCCGTCATCGTCGGGGGTTCGGACGTCCTGCTGCTGCCGCGCGACCGGTCGCGCGGCGCCTGCGTTCGCCGAGTGCTGGAGGAAAGCGACGCCGTCATCACCGTCAGCGACGGGCTGCGGGATGCGGTCACGGAGCTGGGTGTCGATCCAGGCCGCGTGCACACCGTCTATCAGGGGATCGACACCGATCTGTTTACTCCGGGAGACCGAGCCGCCGCGCGCCGAAGCCTCAATCTGTCTGAAGACGTCCCGGCGTTCTTGTGGGTCGGCCGGATGGTGGACGTGAAGGGACTCGACATTCTGCTCGGCGCCTGTTTTGAGCTGCAGCGCCGCCGCCGCGACTTCCGCCTGTACCTGATCGGGGACGGACCGCTGCGGAAGCAGATGGACGCCGAGATCCACGAACGGAACCTGTCGCAGCAGGTGCATTGCATCGGTCCGCTGCCACCGGCGCAGCTTGCCGACTGGTACCGTGCGGCGGATGCGACCGTTCTGTCCAGCTGGTCGGAGGGGCTTCCCAACGTGCTGCGGGAATCACTCGCCTGCGGCGCCCCCTTCGTCGCCACCGACGTCGGCAGCATCCGGGAGATTGCGGATCCTAAACTCTGCGTTCTCTGCCCGCCGGGTGATCCGCACAGCTTCGCCGGCGCGGTGGAAACGCTGCTCGACGGCGAGTATCGCACGGCCGCCGCCCGCTACCAGCCGCGCTCCTGGCGCGACTGCGCGGACGAGATCACATCGCTGCTGGAAAGTTGCGCGGGCCAGATACCACGCGGACTGCAAGCCACCTCCCTGGAAGCAGTCTGTCCCTGAGAACCCGCCAGATCATACAGATGCATCGTCATCGTTCCAGACGCGTCCTGTTCGTCTCCTATCTCTTCCCCCCCACGGGAGGAGTCGGAGTGCAGCGCGCGGCCAAGTTCGTGAAGTACCTGCCGGAATTCGGGTGGCAATCGTCGGTGCTGACGGCCCGGAATCCGTCGGTCCCGCTCATCGACGAGGGTCTTTGCCGCGACGTGCCGGAGAGCACCATCATCCGCCGTGCCCGCACGCTCGAGCCGGGTTACGGGATCAAGCGACGGGTCGCCGGAGGCGCGTCTCAGCGGCCGGGCCTGCTTTCGTCCGCCGGCCATGCCGTCCGCTCGATGCTGCGCGGCATCGCCAATACGGTGCTGCAGCCTGATCCGCAGATTCTCTGGCGTCCTGCCGCCATTCGCTCCGGACTGCAACTGCTGCGCG
The DNA here is from genome assembly GCA_041940305.1 of Planctomycetaceae bacterium. GTDB lineage: Bacteria > Planctomycetota > Planctomycetia > Planctomycetales > Planctomycetaceae > JBGTSJ01. The sequence continues at coordinate 519,844 of JBGTSJ010000001.1, read as the reverse complement.
AGACGCCGCATGACGCCATCATCGCCACCGGACCGCCGTTCTCCTCTCTGCTCGTCGGAGCGACGCTCAGCCGCCGCACGAGACTCCCGCTGATTCTCGACTACCGCGACGAATGGGGGATCAGCAACGCCTACTGGGAGAACAAGCAGCAGGGGGGGCTGGCGAACCGCATCCAGAGCCGCATGCAGAACTCGGCGGTTCGAGCCGCCGACGTGCTCCTGGCGACCACCCCCTCCAGCGCTGCGCACCTGACCGAAGTGGCGGCCTCTGCCGGAAGCACGGCCCGCTCCACGTGGATCTACAACGGATTCGACCTGGATGACTTCCAGAACGCGGCGCTCCCGGCTGAACTGCAGGCCCTCGACGGACGCCGCACCGACCGCTTTCGCCTTGCGTTCGTCGGCACTTTGTGGAACCTGAATCCCATCGGATCGGTCGTCCAGGCCGTGCTTCGACTCGCCGAGACCGCGCCGGCCCTGGCCGAACGTCTCGATCTCGTTCTCGCCGGCCGTCGCACGCCCGAGCAGGAGCGCGAACTCGACCGCCTGGGCGGGCTCCCCTGCCGCGTCCTGCGGCTGCCGTTCCTGCCGCACTCCCAGGCCGTCGGAGTCATGCGCGACGCCGACGCGCTGCTGATGCTCAACGCCGATCTCCCGCAGACGCACCGCATCATCAACGCCAAAGCATTCGAGTACATCGCCGCCCGCCGCCCGATGTTCGTCATCGCCCCCAAGGGGGACGTGTGGGACGTCGTGAGCGAGATTCCGGAGACGGTCCTCTGCCGACCATCGGACATCGGCGGCATCGCGCACGCACTGGCCACGGCTTTGGAGCGTCATCGTTGCGGCGTGATGCCCCACACCGACGACTGGGACGTCAGCCAGTTCGAGCGGCGGCACCTCGCGGGAGAACTTGCCGTGCTGCTGGATGAACTCGTCTCGGAACGCCCCGCCTCGTCGGGGAGTCTCGCCGAATCCCTGCTGCAGGGAGCCTGTTGATGTCCGGCTCGTTCGTCAGCCTGATGTATCACAACGTCGTCTCCGCACAGGACGCGGGAGATTATGCTGCGCTGAGCCCGTCGATTCGCAACTACTTCGTCAGCGCGAGTGACTTCGCGTCGCATCTGCAGCGGCTGTCAGAGTCTGCCCGCGTGTTGACGTGCGCGGAATTGCACCGTTTCTACGCGACTGGCGATCTCGACGGTTCCACGAAGAGTGTGCATCTGACGTTCGACGACGGCTGGAAGGACTGCGTCGATCTCGGCGGACCGCTGCTGGCCGAGCGCGGCTGGCAGGCGACGCTGTTCGTCACCACCGGCCTCATCGACCGTCCGTACTTTGTGACAGAGAACGACCTGCGGCGCATCGACGAGCGGACGTTTCACATCGGCTCCCACGCGCACACGCATTGCTTCCTCAACGAGCTTCCGGACGATCAGATTCGCAGCGAGCTGCAGACATCGAAAGCACAGCTCGAAGACATCATTGGCCGATCCGTGGACGCTGTCTCGATCCCCAACGGCGCCGTCGACGAGCGCGTTCGCCGGATCGCCGTTGAAGCCGGGTACCGGTTGATCTTCACTTCGTCCACTCACGCCAACACGCGCCGCCGCGGCCCTCTCCATGTCGGCCGCGTCGCCATTCGACAGACGACGACCGCCGCCGATGTCGCCGCGTTCGCGCAGGGACGCTTTCGCCGTGAGCGCTGCCGTCAACAACTCCTCGCTCTTCCCAAACGCCTGCTCGGTCCGAGCGGTTACCGCGCCCTGCGGCGCACGTATCTGGGGGAGCGATCCAACGATCACGAAATGTCCGATCTCGCCGTCGCCGGCGTCACGGCAGAAAGGTAGGAAACCATGCGCTGGTGGGTACAAACGTCGGCCGAATGGACGCTGGCCCGCATGCCGGGAGGGCGCTGGCTGCATTCGCAGTTGCGCGAACGCAGCGGCGAACTCGCCCGGCTGGAGCAGAGCAGCCGTTTCGACAATGCCGCCTGGTTCGTCCGCACGGCCCGCAAGCTCTGCGGCGAACTGGGGGATGTCCGCGCCGTCGAGTTCGGGACCGGCTGGGTTCCGGCCGTGCCGCTCGCATTCCTCGCCTGCGGCGCGCGGGTCGAGACCTATGACGTCGCCCGGCTGGTGAAACCCGCGCTCGTCGAACGGACGATCAACGAACTGCTCCGCCGATCGCCCGACTATGCCGCCGCGGCCGATCTCCCCGTCGAGTCCGTCCGTAAACGCCTCACAGAGATCGAAGACTGTCCGGACTTCGGCACGGCCTGCCGCCGACTGGGCGGCTGCTATCGCGCCCCCTTCGACACGTCCCGTCTACCCTATGCCGACGGCGAAGCGGACCTCGTCTTCAGCAATCTGGTCCTGCAGTGCATTCCTCTCACGCCATTGCGGGGCGTGATTCAGGAGTCGATCCGCGTCCTGCGGCCCGGCGGTCTGGCGATCCACCGCATTCGCATGACCGACGAGTCGGCCGTCCGTGATCCGGCCCGCAATCACCTGGAATACCTGAAGTACGACCAGCGCACCTGGCAGCGCTGGTTCTGCCATCGGCTCAAGTACATCAACCGGTTGCGTGCCTCGCAGTTTATCGAGATGTTCTGCGACGCCGGCTTCGAGTGTCGCTCCATCGGTCGGGACGTGGACCGCGACAGCATCCCATTCCTGGAGAAGCTGCCGCTTCCCTACGAGTTCCGCGGCCTCACACTCGAGGACCTGGCCACGATCAATCTCGATATCGTCCTGCAGAAGCCCCTGTCGAAGCGATTGCGCGGCCAGCCTCCCGAGGTGCCTTCGTCCCTGCAGCTCCCGCTGGGGCCGCCGGACGAGCGGTAACCCTGCATCGAATCCATGACTGCCGTTCACTGGCTGATCCTGTTCCTGCTCGCACTGCCTGTCGCCGCGGCGGCCGGTATCGCGCTGCTGCTCCGCGCGCGCAGCATGCAGTATTGGATCGGCCCATACGTGAGCACACGGTCCGAGCGTCGTTCGCTCGCCGCCCGGTCATCAGACTGCGACGTCTTCATCGCCGTCTGCGATCACTTCGAACCCGAGTGTTATGGCGCTTCGCGGCGGGAGGCTCAGGCCCGCGTGGCCCGCTGGGTCTGCGAATACCCCCGGCTGTTCGGACGTTTCCAGGATGTGGATGGAAGGCCCCCTCAGCACACCTTCTTCTTCCCACAGGACGAGTATCGACCTGAGTATCTCGACGAACTCGCCGCACTCTGCGCCGAGGGCTACGGCGACGTCGACATCCATCTGCATCACGACCGGGACACCGCCGACGGACTGCGGCAGAAACTCGCCGAATTCCGCGACGCCCTCCACAACCGCCACGGGCTGCTGCGAACAGATCCCGTCACCGGGCGCATTGTCTACGGTTTCATCCACGGTAACTGGGCGCTCTGCAACTCCCGCCCCGACGGCCGCTGGTGCGGCGTCGATCAGGAACTGACGGTTCTCCTCGAAACCGGCTGCTACGCCGACTTCACGCTCCCCTCGGCCCCCAGCCCCGCGCAGACGCGGACCATCAACTCCATCTACTACGCTCGCGACCTCCCCGGCCGCCGCAAGTCACACGACCAGGGCGCCCTCGCCCGCGCCGGCTTCCCCGCCCCGCCGGATCACCTGCTGATGGTCCAGGGACCGCTCGTCCTCGACTGGGACCAGCGGAAATGGGGAATGATCCCGCGGATCGAAAACGGCGACATCCACGCCGGTCGGCCCGCCACCTGGCGGCGGTTCCAGCACTGGCTCCGCGCCGGAGTGCACGTCGCCGGACGGCCCGACTGGCGTTTCGTGAAACTCCACACACATGGCTGCAAGGACGGCAATATCGATACCTGGCTCGGCCCCGAGATGCAGCGGTTCCACGCCGAACTGTCACAGCATGCCGAACAGCACCGTCTCCGGTACCACTACGTCACCGCCTGGGAAATGGCGCATCTCGTCCACTTGGCGGAATCAGATCCGGGCCTGAGCGGCTCTGAAGCACTGCTGCAGATTCGCTCCGCCGAGCCACGCATATTCAATGTCGCCAACTCAAGCACATTGGCGACCACGTGGTGAAAACGGGCCGGTACGGCTGTCCGATGTACCCGCCCGAATCCCTCTCGCGGCCCGAATCCCCATCTGCTACATCACGCCGTTCGTCACGGACCCGACATGCCAACCGCTCTGCTGGAACAGCGAACCACTCCCCGCCCTGGCCCTGCATCGACGGCGGGATGGCGGCGTCGTGCCGCGCGTTGGGTCACGGGACTCACCACCATTAACGCACTGCTCGTGGCGGCACTGCTGATCCTCCTATGCGTCGTCTCGGAGGACTGGTGGCTCAGCGCCGCCCTCGGCTATCTCCCGCGCATTCCCTGGCTCGGGCCCTCGCTGCTGCTCATCCCCGCAGCGCTCCTGTTCCGCCGCAGCCTGGTCCTCGTGAACATCCTCGCCGCGCTGATCGTCGCCGGCCCGGTGATGGGACTGACGGCTCCCCTCTCGTCCGCCCCGCCCCTCCTGGACGACTCGGCCGCGCTGACGATCCTCTCCGGCAACGTCCAGAACGGGGCCGGCGACCTCGACGCGCTGCTCGCCGAGATCGACGCCGTCGATGCGGACATCGTCGCTTTGCAGGAAACGAAGTGGGGCGTCGCACCACTCGCCGCCCACTTCGCCGAGTGGCACGTCATCCATGAGGGAGAATTCTGGCTAGGCTCCCGCTATCCATTGCGACTCATCGATGTCTGCACGCCGGACGCATTCGATCGTCCGTCCGCCGTTCTGTGCGAAGCCGACACGCCGCACGGACCGGTCCTCGTCTGTAATATCCACCTCAATACGGCTCGTCACGGGCTCTCCGACCTCCGCTGGCATTCTCCTCTGAGCGGCGACGGAGTGGATGACTTCGAATGGCATCAGTGGCAGCGACGGCTCGAGGCCGAGGCCACGCTGGAATTCGTCGCCCCCTATGCCGGACGCCCGCTGATCCTGCTGGGAGACTTCAACACACCCCCCAACAGCAGCCTGTTTACGGACGTCTGGAGCGGCTACACGAGCGCGTTCGACGCCGCAGGCTTCGGCTATGGGTTTACCGCCCCCTGCAACACCAGCCGCCTCTGGCCGGCCAACACCCCGTGGCTGAGAATCGATCACATCCTCTGCGACGACGCCTGGCAGGTTCACGCGTGCCACATTAGCCGCTCCAACGCCTCCGACCACCGCCTCATCTGGTCGCGACTGTCGCTCCGTTAGACAAGTCGACACTCCAGCCCGCCGCGCCGGCAAGGGCCGAGCGTCGCACAGCGGTCGCTACGTCTCACCGTCCGAACGCACGTCTCGTTCGCCCATCGGCGCCTCCGCCGCAATCGGTTGTAACGATTCGCGCGGATGTCGCCGCCGTGCCTCGCCCGCTGCTCGCATGTTGTCCAATGGCAACGTCCGGCCGCGAGCTATGTTTCCCGGACGCCCCCCGGCGCTAAGCGATCTGAACGGAATTCGGCCCGCTGTCAAGGGGTTTGACTGATCCCCAGTTTGCGCCGCGGCCACCCGCCTCCGTCCGGCACGCGATTCGCCATTCCGTTCGCTCCCGGCTCGTTCCGTCCGTCCGTTCGATTGAAAGGCGACCTGTGGCCCAGTCCGACCATCAGCCGCAGAACGTGGAGTTCGCACCGCTCGGCATTCTCAGCCCCAACGGCGGCGGCAAGACGATCGACATCGTCAAGTTCACGCTCTCGATCTGGAAACCGCTCGTCGTCGGGCTCGCGCTCGGAATCGGCGCCGGGATCGCCGCCTACCTCTATCTCGGCCCGACGTACCAGGCGATGACTCGCGTCGAAGTCGCGCAGAAGTCCGCCATCCCCACGGACGACCGCACGCCGAACTTCTCCGGCGAGCGGACCGAGCACGTGCACCTGATCATGAGCGACGCCATCGTGGGCCGCGCCGTCAGCGATCACGGGCTCAAGGACCTGCCGGAGTTCGCCGGCGCCGGCGACCCGGTGCTCGACATTCTTGATTCGCTCACCGCCAAGCGCTCGGCCGGACAGGACACCTCGTTCGTCAACATCATCGACATCGCCTACATCCATCCCGACAAGCACGTGGCCCGCACCGTCGTGGATGCCGTCGTCAACGCCTACCGCGACTATCTCGACGTGCAGCGACAGCAGAACTCCAGCGGCCTCTACGATTCGCTGCAGGCGCGGCAGGCGGAACTGGAGTCGGACATTGAAAGCCTCCAGTCCGCCTACCATCTGTTCCGCGACGATGCGCCCTACTACCTGGCGACGCCTCCCACGGTGTCGGTCAACGGCAACGTCATCCCCGGCAAGAACCCGTATCAGGCCCGTGTCGAGAAGGTCCGCGAGGACATCGGCAAGAACATGCTGCGCCAGTCCGAGATCAGCTCACGCATCGCCACGCTCGAGCAGCTCGCCGAAAGCGGCGAGTCGCAGGAGGCGCTGGAGTTCTTCATCACCTACTGGCTGACGGCCGCTCCCAGTTCGACCGGCGAGCAGGGGGGCGGAGGGGGCGGCAACCTCCTGACCGAACCCGCCGTCCAGGCCGATCTCGACCGCCGCTACCTCGAACTGCATCTGTTGCTCGACCGGCTCCGCGTCCAGTTGGGGGAAGACCACGTCAACGTCCGCAAGCTGCGGCATCAGATCGACACGCTGATGCAGTTCTACGACCAGAAGTCGTTCACGCCCCCCGCGATCGTCGAAGCCGACTCGGCAGTTCCGTCCGAGCGCAAGTCGCAGCGCCGCGACCTCGTCGCCGCTTACAAGCGGATTCTGCAGCAGGACCTGGTGCACCTGCAGGACCTGGACGAGCGACTGAAGGCGGACCTGGCCGACGCCGAGGACGAGGCCAAGCGGGCCGCGCTGTTCGAAGTCGAAGACCAGCGGCGCAAGGACGAGATCGCCCGCAAGAAGGACCAGTGGAAGACCGTCACCACCGAGCTGGAAACGTTCGGGGTCCGCAAGGAGCAGGAGGGCTATCGCGTCGAGCAGATCGCCCAGGTGCGGGTCGAGCAGTCGATGAAGCGAATGATGAAGATCGTCGGCGCCTTCGGCGTCCTGGGGATCGCGGCCGTCTTCGCGCTCTCCTACTTCCGTGAGTGGAGCGACACGCGAATCCGCTCGGTGGATGAGCTGCGTGAAGTGGTCGACGCTACCGTGCTCGGGGAAGTGCCGGGATTCGCGCACGCCGCCGTCCGCTCAGGCTTCGACGGGCGACTCTGCTACTTCCATCGCCCGGCGTCCCGGGAGGCCGAGGCCTTCCGCACCGTGCGGGCCTCGCTGCTGCACTCGCACACCGGCGAGGGAGGACGCGTGATCCAGGTCAGCAGTCCGGAGCCCGGCGACGGCAAGAGCGTCTCCGCCGCCAATTTGGCCCTGGCATTGGCGCAGTCCGGCAAGCGCGTGCTGCTGGTCGATGCCGACCTGCGGCGACCCACTGTGCATTCGCTCTTCCGCGTCCCACAGGAGATCGGCCTCGCCGACGTCCTCCGCCGCGAACTCCAGTGGCCCAACGCCCTCCGCCCCACGCAGATCGACGGCCTCAGCCTGATGACGGCCGGCGAATGCCCCGACAATCCCGCCGAGCTCCTGATCGCCTCCGACCTCCGCGGCATCCTGCACGGAGCCCGCGACGAGTTCGACTTCGTCATCGTCGATACGCCGCCGATCCTCGCCGTCAGCGATCCAGCCGTTATCGCGCCGGAGACCGACGGCATGCTGCTGGTTGTTCGCATGCAGAAGAACAAGCGGGGCGCCCTGAAGCGAACGCTGACCGCCCTCGACGCGCACGGCGCCACGATCATCGGAGTGGTGGCGAACGACGTCGATCCCGCTCTGGACGATTACCGCTCCGCCGACTACGACGCATACTACCGGGCCGGCGGCCGCGGCGCCCCGGCGGCAGCATCCGCGGAACCGGTCGCAGAGACGGCTCTCGCCGCGGAATGACAGAATCCGGCGTTGCAGATCAATACGGCCGAGTGACCCGAGCGCCCCGGTTAGCAACGGAAGTCGCTGAGGGCAGAGAGACGCCGCGTTCGGCCTGCGGCATCTTCAGACGTCATTCTTAAGCCAGCGCCTCGGCGATGACTTCGGTGGCTTCGGGAACGAGCGGCAGTTCGCGTCCGCTGTGGTCTTTGAGCATCGTGTGGGGATCGATGCCGAGCAGGTGGTACATCGTCGCCAGCAGGGCCTTCGGCGAGACGGGGCGATCGACGACTTCGCCGGCGATGGAATCGGTCGCACCGATCACATTCCCCTGCTTGATGCCGCCCCCCGCCATCATCACCGAATAGGCCGACGACCAGTGATCGCGTCCGCCGCCGCTGGCACTGTTGATCCGCGGCGTTCGTCCGTGCTCGCTGACCAGCACGACCAGCGTCTCATCCAGCAGCCCGCGCTGTTCGAGATCGAGGATCAGACCGTACAGCGCCATGTCGAGTCCCGGCATGAGCTGATTGATCATGCGGGGGAAGTGTTCGAAGTGGGTGTCCCACGCATCGCCTGCGAGGCCGTACTCGTCCCAGAACACGGAGACGAGCTTGGTGCCGGACTCGATCAGCCGCCGCGCCGCCAGGCACGACTGGCCGAATAGCGTCATGCCGTACATGTCGCGAACGGCATCGGCTTCCTGACGTACATCCAGCGCCTGCCCGACCTCGGGAGTGCCGATCAGCCCGTACGCCATCTCCTGGAATTTGGACAGGGACGAGCCGATCGCGGACTGGTCGAGATGCCGCCGCGAGTCCTCGAACTGTTCCAGCAGGCTCTTGCGGCGATCCAGCCGGTCGAGCGCCACGCCCCCGCCGTTGTCCACCGCCGCCAGACGGAAGTGGCTGTCGCGCGAGCAGGAGATATACGGCTCCGGTCCGTCATAACTGAAGCCCGGCCGTTCCTTGTGAACGATCGTGGTTCCCTCGCCCACGAACTCGGTCCACAGCGGGTGATACGCTCCGCCCAGGTACGAGGCATAGGGGCCGGCGCGGAACGGCTGATCGGACCGCTTGCTGCTGAAGGGGAACGGCAACGCCACGTTCTGCACGAACGCGTCCGCCTTGCCGCCGCGGCGCTGCCGCTCGATGTACTCGACACAGGACCCGAAGTACGGGTGGTGGCCCGGATCGCGGGGGTTGAGTTCCATCGCCACGTCGATGATCGGAATGCCCGTCATCGCGTAGGCCACGCCGTGGATCGGATACGGATGCGTGACCGACCGGATCACCGTCGTCCGGTCCATGATCTGCGCGGTGTGCGGCAGATACTCGCAGACATCGAGGCCGGGCAGGGAGGATGCAATCGGCCGCATCGTCCCCCGGATCTGCTCCGGGGCCTCCGGCTTCATGTCGAAGGTTTCGAGCTGGCTGTGGGAGCCGTACAGAAACAGCACGATGCAATGCTTCGCGCGGCCGAAGCTGTCGCTCATCGCGGCGGAGGAACTCGCACTTGCCTGGGCCGCCAGCAGCTGGCTCAGACCGATCCCGCCAAACGCCGCACTGCCGACCTGCAACAGGTCGCGCCGCGACATTCCATCACATAGCCGTCGAGGGGATCCCAGTACGCGCAGCATCGTCACCGCTCCTCCAGAATGGGCGAGCTTTTCATCAACAATATCTTATCGGTCGCTGATCGCTAACGCAATCAGAATGACTGCGATTTCGGGCCATGCATGGGGTGTTCGCCGCGATCCGGCCGTCATCGGTGCGAAGCCGAGCAAGTCGAACACTGCGCCCGCCCGGTCGACTTCATCTCGCGCCGGAGAATTCCGCAGAATCTTCTTAACTCTCCCTCCTGTGGCGCTTCCCCAATAGTCAAGAGGCGCGCAGCGGTGTGCCTGTTGGCGTGAACTGGCTGCCGGACCGCATTAGGATGCGTCTTCGGAGCCTACACGTCGTCCCCACTTCACTCGTCCTGGAGAACGCGAAATGATGTCTGTGAAGACCAGTTGGACCCGCATCGCCGCGACGGCGGTCGCCGCAGCCTGTTTGACGGCCGTCGGCGTTTCGGCCGACCCACAGAAAGACGGGGACAATGCCGCGGCGAGCCAGGACGAATCGAAGGCCGGCACGGATCTCTCGCTGGCCGTGACTGCGGCTCAGCTTGCCATTGAAGGTGAGAACCGCGAATCACCGCTGCTGCTGCTGGCGGCAGCCGAGATCGTCGCCGATCTGCAGGACAGCCGTCGCACCGCCGATGACGTCGCCGCCGCGACGACCGGCGAGGAAGCGGAAGGCGGACTCCCGCCGCTCGACATGGACGCCCTCATCACCCGAGCCCGCGAACTCGCGGAAGGGGACGAGGCGCTGACGGCCGCAGTCGAAGCGATGATCGAAACCATCGAGTCAAACTCACGCGGTCTCGTCTTCCGTCAAGGGAAGGACCTGGAGTCGATCGAACTGGAAGGGGTGATCTTCAAAGTCATCAATACCCGCCACGACCGCCTCGATCCGGGTGACGAGCTCACGCTGGACAACGTCGTGTTTGAAGGTCGCAAGCCGGCCCAGATCCTGGTGATCGGCGATGGCGACGGAGACCTCGACCTGTGGGTCTACGACGGCAACACCGGCAACCAGATCGGGTCGGACACCGACCTGTCGAGCGTCTGCGTGGTCAACTGGACCACCCGGTTCGAAGGCCCCTTTACCATCAAGGTGAAGAACGTCGGAACCGTGTGGGAGCGTTTCTACGTGCTGGCAAACTGGTAAGGACAACCCCCGATGCGGGTGCATCCCGGTCGCGTGCGAGAGACCCGGCTGCACCTGCTCCATTTATGCGGAGCCATAGCCATGAGTCTCGTTCGAACTTTCAGCACGGCCATCATCACCGCGGCACTCAGTGCCGGAGTGCTCTGCGCCGCAGATGCTCCAAAGCCCGAAGCCGCCGGCCGCCAGTATGCACTGCTGATCGGCTGCACGCAGTATGACAACCTGCCGTCGCGTCGCGATCTGCGCGGGCCGGCCAACGACGTCGTCCTGCTCCGCAAGCTGCTCATCGAGCAGTTCGGCTTCCATGCGGAAGACGTCACCGTGCTGGCGACGCAGGAAGATATCGACAAGGCTCTCGCCGCGCAGGATCTGCAGGATTCGGTCGCCTGCGAGCTCCCGACGGACGTTAACATCGCCGCGGCGTATGAGCGGCTGGCCGAGGAAGCACAGCCGGGCGATACGATCTTCGTCCTCATGTCGGGCCACGGCTGCCGCCAGCCGGATCTGGACAAGGATTCGAGCATCGACCCCGAGCCGGACGGCCTCGACGAGCTTTTCCTGCCCTGCAACATCGGCACGTGGAACAAGCGGATTCAGGCTATCGACCACGCCATCACCGACGATCAGATTCGCGGCTGGATCAGCGACATTGTCGGGAAAGGTGCGTTCGTCTTCGCGATCGCCGACTCCTGCCACTCCGGAACAGTGACCCGTGGAGGCGCGGAAGAGGACGACGAGGATTACGAAGAACGCTCCCGCGACGTGGATCCGAGCGAACTCGGCGTTCCTGAGGATGCTCTGGAAACCGCACAGCAGACCGCCGATGCCGGCAACGGCGAGAGCGAGGCCGACTGGCTCGATGCGGCGCAGGCCGCCGGTGGCAGCAGCGGACTGGTGGCGCTCTACGCCGTGCAGTCGCACCAGGAGGCGATCGAGTCCCGTCCCACGAAGACGAGCCCGCACTTCGGCCGGCTGTCGTACACGGTGTACGATGTGCTCTCGCAGTGCGGACACAAGATCACCTATCGCGAACTGGCCCAGCGGATCCTGTGGCGGTTCGAGCAGAACAAATGGATCAGCCGCTGCACGCCGGGCATCGAAGGGACGGCGCTCGACCGTACTGTCCTCGGTCTTGAGGAATGGCCGGGGCGATCGCAGTTGACGCTCCGGAACTCCGACGTCGGCATCACGGTCACCGGCGGCGCCCTGCATGGCGTCACGCCCGGCAGTGTCCTGGCCGTATATCCCCCGGCCGGCGAAGACAATGCGAATGCGGTCGCGGGGTACGTGCAGGTCACGAATGTGTTTCCGCTCTCATCGTTTGTGCAGCCCACCGCCTGGGGGGCCACTCCGACTGTCGATGATCTCCCGGACCTGGGACGCTGCGAGGTGGTGTATCGTGACCTCGGTTCGCTGCAGCTGAGCGTCTCATTCGAACTGGACGGAGAGTTCGAAGATGCGGCCGCCGCCGAGCAGGCGCTGCTCGACGCACGTGACCAGTTGGCCGCCAGTGCCGATGCGGACGGCGCCTTGTTCCGCCTGGCCCGCGCCGGCGAGAAGTCCGACTGGACCGTCGTCATCACCCCGGAGGGCGCGTTTCTGCAGCGCACCGATAGCCCGAAGTTTGACTTCGCCGATGTGGACGCGTTCGACCTGGCACGTCGCCGGGGTGAAGCGTTCGGTGATCCATACCCCCTCGATGCAGACCTGGCCGACATCCTCACGAACGACCTGGAGCGCATCGCCCGCGCCGAGAACCTCCGCAAGCTCGCCGAGGAATCGTCCGCGTCCGCCGATCCCAGCGTGAACGTCGCCATTGAGGTGCTGCGGGACGGCGAGCCGTTTGTGCCGGAAGGTCTGGAGACGTCCACCGTCGAGGTCGATCAGATACTGCGACTGAAGATCACGAACAACGGGACGGAGCCGGTGTCGATCGTGGTGTTCTATATCGACAACGCCTACTCGATCGACCCGCGGTTCCCGCGCACCAGCAGCGATTCCCGCATCAACCAGATCCCGGTCGGCGGCACGCTCGAGAAGCAGATCGGCTTCAAGATCAACGACAAGACGATCGGCTGGGAAGATGTCATTGTCATCGCCGTGGGCGCGAAGGATCAAAATGCCCTGGATGAGCTCCTGCAGCTGCAGCAGGAACAGCTGATCGGGGCCAAGACGCGCGGTCCGGATGACCAGCTGACCAGCCCCCTCGCCCGGCTCATCGACACGACCGTCACCGCCACCCGCGGATCGGACGATCCCGATGCAGTTCCTGAGCCGGGAAGCTACGTCATCCGCCGCATTTCTTGGAACGTCGCGCCAGCCGAGGTCGAAATCGATCTTCCCGTTGAGGCGTACGTCCCCAGTTCGTACGCACCGTCCGAAGTGGACAGGACGGTGGTGAATCGCACACTGTCCCTCGTGCAAGGTCAGAAGGGACTCGTCTCTTCAGTGAGCAGCTTGCAGAGTCAATTCGGCCCGTTGCCGGCCGAAGTCAAGAATCTGGTCTCAATTCGGGAGTTGGAGGTTCTGGCTACCCGATGGCGCATTAGAAGCGTGCGAGTCGATGCAAATCAGGTGATCCTCGTCTACTCTGATCTTGAACGGATGCAGAAACTCGCGTCGCGCTCCGGTCAGCAATTGCGAATCGATAACATTAAGAGCATTGCGTTTCTTCAACTTCCCCCGGGTTCACGAAGCGGACAGCCATTGCTCGACTACCTGAAACCGCTATTGGAGTGAGCCGCACGGTAAGCGTGGATTGTGATGGGCGAACGGCCGGCCATCACGGTATTCTCGGCGACAGTGGTTGCTGAGCGACTCATCACACGGACCGGCCGGCAGTCGTCCGGACCGTCCGCTATCTCGTTAACCCTGCCGTATGTCTCCCGTCTAACGGGCAGAAATTCACAGCAGCCCGGCTCAGCTGCACGACGACCACCACCCCAGACTGGAGCGGGATCCCATGAGACTGACGAAACTCTTTCTGGCCGCCGCGGCCCCACTGGCCTGCCTGGCTCCGCTAATGGCGGATGACGAAGCGCCCGCTCCGGCGGTCAAGGATCTCATCCCGGACGAACGCATTACGGATGCCGCCAAACCCTTCACCGATTTCAACCAGCTCCTCCGCACCGAGGTCGCCCGCCAGGGACGTGGCAAGGACGAACTGGCCGCAAACCAGGACGAGGACACCCGCGGACTCGGGCAGTTCGTCTACCCCGAAATCGCTCCCGCCGTCGTTGTCGTCATGACCTACTACGGCCACGGGACCGGCTTCTTCATCCGCGAGGACGGATGGCTGCTCACAAACCGCCACGTCGTGGAGGACGCCGACTACAGCCGTGATCTCAACGGCCAGGTCGTCCAGATCAACGTCGGCACGCTGGACAAGGACGGCTGGATGCACGTCATCGATCAGCCGATTCCCGCGTTGGTCTACAAGAGCGACATCCGGGCCGACCTGGCGCTGCTCAAGCTGCTCGAAATGCCTCCGGGCATGGAGCAGGTGCCCGTCATTAAATTCGCCGAGAAGACGCCGATGCCCGGCGAGGACGTCGTCGCCGTCGGACATCCGGCCGCCGGCACGCTCTGGACGCTCCGCAGCGGCGAACTGGCTGGCGTGGGCATCTTTCCGGACGACCAGATGGACCAGATCCTCTACCTGCTCAGCATCTCCAGCGGCGACCGCGCCCACTTCGAGCAGTCGCTCAAGAACGATCCCGAGCGGAAGCGCGTATTCCTGTCCACCTGCGGCCTCAACCCCGGCGACTCCGGCGGTCCGCTGGTCAACGACGAAGGTGAACTCGTAGCCGTGTCGTACGCCGTTCCGACGATCGACACCACGGTCGGCGTCGACCGCGGCAAGTTCTCATTCCACATTCACCTTGAGGAAGTGGATGACTTCCTCTCGCTCTGGCCCGATGAGCCGATCGTCCCCGCTCCCAACCCGCTCCCCGGCGGCATGTATTACGAACTGCAGGACGCCGACCAGGACGGCTACTTCGACACCATGGTCATCAGCATGGGCCCCGGCGAGCCGCCGGTCGGCGTGCTGCTGGACCTCGACGGCGACAGCTACGGCGGCAAGAGCATCAAACAACTGGAGCTGATGGGGGCCTACATCGACGAGACGGGCTTCGATTTCGAGTTCGTCGCCAGCGCCTATCCCCGCGTCCGCATCTCATACGACACCAACAACGACGGCGAGATCGACCTCGTTTTCAGCGATGAGGACCACGACGAAATCCCGGACACCAGGCTGGCCTTCGCCGACAGCGAATGGACGCTCGCCGAAATCACCACCGAGCCCGTGAATCCCCGCCACTTCCTGATCCCGCGCCTGCAGAAGCGGTTCTCCATCCTCAACCAGACGACCAACCCCTAGCAGGCCGTTGAACAAGGTCTCGGAACCAGAAACCCTGTTCCTAAAGATGCCTGGTCAGTCTCGCTGCCCGCGGGAGACTCTCGGCCAGACCCAGCGAGAAACCGGGGGTCTCCTTACTAGCCGACTTCTTCGACGGACTGCCAGGCCCCCTGCCGAACTCCGCCACGGCTGCTTCGCAATGAAGCAGCCGTCTTTTTTTGCGTCGCAAGGCAGGGCGAGAATGCTCTTGGAAACGCTGGCGAGAGCACAGACTCGTAATGCACTTGAAACCACTAATGTTTGTGAAGTATTGTAATGCGGTTCTTGGGCCTGCTTGAAGAACTCTCTTCTCTTCAATTAGCCGTTTGTCACTCTCAGGAGAGCGTTATGCAACGTCGCCGCGGCTTTACACTGATCGAACTACTTGTGGTGATCGCGATCATCGCGATTCTAATCGCCCTGCTGCTGCCGGCCGTCCAGCAGGCGAGGGAAGCCGCCCGCCGGACGCAGTGCAAGAACAACTTGAAGCAGATCGGCCTGGCACTGCACAACTATCACGACGTCTACACGATGTTTCCGAACGGTGGAGTCGCCAGTTCCGTGGGAGGATGGGGACCGTCATGGTATATCCGCATCCTTCCTTATGTGGATCAGGCTCCGGTGTACAACCAGTTGACGTTCAACGGCGTCCATCCGGGGTGGGCCTGCTGCGGCGATGCAGCGAATGTGGGAGGTGAACTCAACGGGAACGTCCTCAGAAACGCACACTTCACATTCGCAATTTGTCCTTCGAGCCCGATGCTCCCCAAGCGTGACGCAGGTGGCGGCAAACCCATTACAAATGCCCAGTACATGGGTATTTCGGGAGCATTGAATGGAAACGGCTTTACGAACCCGACGAACCGTACCGCCGCCTGTTGCGGGTGCTGTTCGGGGCAGGAACTGACGGGCCGGATTGGCAGCGGCGGCATGCTGGTGATCCACGATGCGAAGAAGATCGGAGACGCGACGGACGGTTCAACGAACACCATGATCGTCGGCGAACACTCCAATTTCATTCGTGATTCCCTCGGCGCGCCGGTGCAGGTCAACGGGACGCACGGGATCCTGATGGGAACGCCGAATCTCAATAACGTAGAGGCCTGGGGCGGAGGAGGGACTGCTGAGCGGCCATTCAACATGACGACCTTGGCTTACGCTCCCAACGCGCCGGCAATTGTCAACGATCCGGCCTGGCCCGGCATCGGCGACAACTACGGGTCGAATAATCCGCTGAACTCGGCACATACGGGAGGAATTCACGGGCTGCTTTGCGACGGATCGGTCCGGTTCATCGGCAACAATGTCGACATGCTGACGCTCCGGCGCCTGTGTACTCGAGACGATGGTGCGACGCTGGGTGAGTTCTAGAAGTCACGTCCGTTCGACCACCGGTCGAAGCGGCTTCGCAGGCACGATATTGGCTGCGCCCGGCAGACGGCTCAGGTCGCCAGGCGCAGCCATTTCCAATGGGATCAATCCATGTCGCAGCGAGATTGTTTGCGAGTTGTTCAGTGGATGCTGCTGGTGACGGTCCTGGCTTCGGGGTGCAGCGAGGATTCCGCCGAACCGACTGGAGAGCAGGCGACAGTCACCGGCAAGGTGACGTATGACGGCACGCCCGTCACGCTGGACAGCAGCGTGGTCTTCTCCTGCCTGGATCCGGCAGTCACCGCGGCGGGCGAGATTGATTCTCTGGGCAATTACACGCTTCGGCCGGCAAATCCGGACGTCGGTATCCCGATCGGACGTTATCGGGTGATGATCCGCCCGCCCGCCCCGCCTCCGGTCCAGATGGGCTCGGAGGAATACAAGCAGATCATGCAACAGGGTGCCAATGCGGAAGCGGCTCGGACACCGACGGCGGGCGATATCCCCGAGAAGTTCACGTCGTTCGACACCAGCGGCATCGTGCTCGAACTCAAGCCGGGCCCAAACACCTTCGACTTCGATCTCGCCAAGCTCAAGTAAGCCTCGGAGCACCCCGGCCTTCTGATGTCAGAATCGGGGAAGGGGGCGGAGCGGCAGCGGCTCCGCCCGCCCTTCCTCGAGAATGACATCCTGTCCGGGCGCCCAACCGTCCCATTGCTGCAGGCTTGCGTCGGGCCACTGGACCGTAATGCTGATCGCGCCGTCTTGCGGCGCTGCAAACGTGTGGCGCCGTTCGTTCGTCACCAGAAAGCCGTCCCCCGCTGTTTGCAGCCGCGTGATCGGCTGGCCATTTGCAGTGACCGTAACGATGGCCCCCGTCGGTTCGCGGCAGCCGGATCGCCCAATGAGTCGTACAGTCAGAGTCTCCAAGTCGTCGCTGGGGCGTGACCTGTTCGACACCAGGGCGAACGGCGCATGCAGATGAGAAATCGCAAAGTCGGTTGCACCGTCGCCGTTCCAGTCGAGCGTGGCCAGTCCGCGTCCGAGATAGACGGACTGGAAGAAGGGGCCCAGGTCCGCAGCCGCAGCTTCGACGAACTTCTGTCCGCGGAGGTTCCGAAAGACCTGTGGCGGCATGTGATCGGGGTCCCCCCGCGAGCTCTTCTGATCGACATGACCGTTGGTCGTGATGATGTCCAGCCACCCGTCGCCGTCGAGGTCGGCATATTGGCAGCCAAACCCGAGCATCCAGAATCCGGCGTCGCGTAGCTGCAGCGAGCGGGTCACGTCCTGGAAGAACCCCGCCGCGTCCTGGGCGTACTGGGTATTCGAGTCGGCAAAGAAGTTGGTGACGAACAGGTCGATCCGGCCGTCGCCGGTCACATCGCCGGCGGCAACTCCCATCGACGCCTGAGCGTTGCCGTCCACGTCGTAGGCCACGCCGCGTAACGCTGCGCATTCTGAGAATCGCGGAGTACCCGATTCGTCCGTTCCTTCGTTGATGAACAGCGCATTGGCGGTCGTGTCATTGGCGACGAACAGACCGAGCCTGTGATCCGTGCCGAATGGCCAGGCGATCACACCCAGGCCGCGGCTGTTCGGCATCTGAATGCCCACGGCGGCCGACACGTCCCGAAACGTGCCGTCTCCGTTGCTCACGAAGCAGCGATCCAGACAGGCCGGCAGGACGTCCGGGGTGCAGGCGACTGGGCGGTCCCCCTGCGTGCACTCCTTCTCCGCAGTCGGCGTGACGAGCGTGTAGTTCAGTACGTACAGATCGGGACAGCCGTCCCCGGTCAAGTCCGCGAAGACGCTGCTCGTGGACCAGTCTTCGTCATCCCCCGCAACGCCGGCGAACTCCGTCGCGTCCTCGAACGTGCCGTCTCCCAGATTCCGATAGAGGCGGTTGCCCCCTTTGTTTCCGATGTACAGATCGGGAAAGCCGTCCTGGTCGTAATCGCCTGCCGTGACACCGTGCGAGAAGGAGGCGTCTCCGACACCGGCTGCGGCCGTCACCTCCACAAACCGCCTCCCCCCGAGATTGCGGTACAGCGGATCAACATAGTCCAGCTGAGGCACGGGATCCCGCCAGTCGTTGGCCTGCGCGAGGTAGAGGTCCGGCCACAGGTCCATGTCGTAATCAACGGCCGCCAGTCCGCCCCCCATCACGTTGAAGATGTGCTCCAGCCGATGTGCCTCGTCGGTCCCCTCGAAGTACTGGAACTCGATGCCGGCCGCAGAGGCTTCGTCCTGAAAGTCCCAATCGACCGTCGCGGCCGTCGGCTGCTCGTCAGCACCAAGCGCGGGAGATCGCGAGTTCTCACCGGGAGGCCACCACGGCGTTGGAAAGTCCTGCGGTTTCAGGTTTCCCTGGACGGCCGGCAGCAGCGCCGTCGCATTGGCGGGTTCTCCCCGCACCGCCAGCGGCATCCAGCGATCGAGTGCCGCCCGCACCCGCTCCTGCGGAATATCGACGTGCGTGGACACCTGCGCCCAGCCGGCTGCCTCCCAGTATCGGCCCATCGCGCCGAGCATGCTGATGGTATCCAGCAATCGCTCCTCGCTCAGCTCGGAGCGCAGGACGTTCAGGTTCGCTTCCAGTTTCGCCAGCAGCGCCGCGCGATCGGAGAACAGTTTCGCCGCTTCGACGCGGCCGAGCTGCTCCAGGCAGCCTGCCACCTGCAGGTTAGCCCCAAGGTGATTCGGCGACAGCTGGAGCGCGTACAGGAAGCAGTAGACGGCATTCTCGATCTGCCCCAGCCGCCGTGCCTGCAGTCCTTCGGCAAACGCCACTTCGGGATGAGCCCGGGCCTCATCGGCGAGCCCGCCCCGCCAGAGCATGAACTCCGTGTGATCTCCTCGATCGACGATGATCCGCCCCAGTCGCCCCTGGGCTTCCCCCAGGTCCGGCCGCGCGGCAATCACTGTGCGGAGCAGGCGCTCAGCGTCTGCGCCGCGATTGTCCATGAGGGCGCGGCGCGCCTCGGACAGCAGGATCAATGGATCAGGCGGGTCAGCCGCGAGTCCCTGCCGTTCCATTCGTTCGTCGGAGCGAAAGAAACGGTCGGTGGCGGAAATGCCGAGCAGTTCATCGCCGCGGCATTTCCCGTTCTGAATCTGATTGAAAAAGTGCGGCGCCGATTCCCACACGCGGCCTGAAACCTGGAGCAGATGAGCCAGCCGGCTGCTCGCGCCGATGTCATACGGATGAATCGCCAAGGCTCGCGTCAGACGCCGCTCCGCCTCGGAGAAACGGCCGATGGCCGCAAGACGGTCACCGATTCCCTCCTCGCGACGGGCCTCCCATTGCCCCCCGTCGTTCGGGAGACGCTCCAGAAAGGAGATTGCCGCGGCATGGTCCCCACGCTGAGCCGCGGCGTCAGCGGCGAGGACGATTCCGGCCAGGTCATCCGGAAAGCGGTAAACATGCTCCGCCCCGATTTCGGCGGCGCGACTGTCTCGCGCCGCGACCGCGGCCCTCAGTGAACGATACGAGCGTTCCTGCCGGCCGGGCAGAACAACGGGACGCAGCACCGCGGTCAAACCGGCAGCCGCGAGCAGGATGCACGCTGCCCGCACCGGCCAGTCGCGGCATTCCTTTCCTGGCGACCGTGCGGCTGGCATCAGTCACTCCGCCGGGATTCCGGTGCACACTGACGCGTTTCCGTCAGTAGACCCCAGACGAACAGCGGCATGCCCAGCGCCAGGAAAACCACCGCTGCGGGGAACAGCACCGCCGCCGCGGGCTCATAGTTCGGAAACTGCACCAGGTTGGCATGCGCATACGCCTGCTCCGCCCCAACCAGCAGAAGTGCTCCGGATACGAGCTTCATTGCAGTGATACTTGCTGAGATTCCCCGAGAACAGACGACTGCCTGCGTATTCAGGGTAACCGGCCGGCTCAATCGATGCCACGCAGGCGAATCCGGCTTGGAAGCTCAACTCGCTTCTGGCCTTGCTCATGTGGACGGCGTTCGCGCCGTCGGACGTCGCCAGAAGATGTGTCTCAGTCCGGCCGTTAGTTCATTTCCACGGCGGGGCGCGACAACACGTTGAACAGCAGTCGGATCTTTCATGAGCGCTCCTACGGGCCGCGGCCACTCCGGAGTGGTTGCACACATCCCCGTCGCGGAAGACACTGATCGTCCCATGTCGGCGCACGCCCCACCTCGAGCACTGGTCTCCATTCTGCTGATTGTTTGCGCGGCTTGCCGGCAGCCCGCCGGGCCGGATACGGAGTCATCGTCGATCGGAGATGCACCACCGACTGCATCGGAGGAATCGATAATTGACACGGGACGCCCGAGCCCACGTGACGACGACTGGTTCGCCGATGTCACCTCCGCATCCGGCGTCGATTCCTCCTACAGCACCGGCCGGGATGCGGGCCGCTTCACCATTCTGGAGACGGTCGGCGGCGGTCTCGGACTGTTCGACTATGACCTGGACGGCAACGCCGATCTCTTCGGCGTAGGAGGGGGGACAATCGACTCCGGCACAGCGCACGCCGGCGGCGTCCCCGCGTCCCTGTACCGCCACCTCGCGTCGCTCCGGTTTGCGGACGTATCGGCCGCAGCGCAATTGCCTCCGGTGACGCACTACTCCCACGGCTGCACGGCCGGCGACGTCAACAGCGACGGTTTTCCGGACCTGTTCCTGACGTGCTACGGCCGGTCGCGGTTGTGGCTGAATCTCGGTGACGGCACCTGGAGCGACGCCACGGCCTCGCTCAATCAGTCGGAAGACGCCTGGTCCGTCGCGGCGGCGTTTGCCGACGTCGACCGGGACGGGCACCTGGACCTCTTCGTAGCGAACTACTTGGACTGGCGGCCCGATCCGGAGGAATGGTGCGGCGACCGCTCCCGCGAAGTGCAGGACGTCTGTCCGCCGCAGCGCTACGAGCCTGTCGCCGATCGTTTGTTCGTCAATTCGGGCGACGGCCAGTTCATCGATCGATCCGAGGCCTATGGCATTCGCAAGGACGGGATGGGGCTCGGAGTCGTTGCCGCCGACTTGAACGGCGATGCACGGGCCGATCTCTACGTGGCGAACGACGTCGTCGCCAATCACCTTTATCTCTCGCAGGAGGACGGGACGCTCCGCGAAGCGGCCGAGCCGGCCGGCGTCGCGTACAACCAGGCAGGGACGCCCGAAGGCAGCATGGGGATTGACGCGGCCGACGTCGATGGAGACGGGTTGCCGGAGTTGTGGGTCACCAACTTCGAGCTTGAGGACAACTCACTGTATCGCAACTTAGGAGAGGGGGCGTTTCAGCACGCGACGTTCTCCGCCGGTCTGGGAGGGCGCTCGCGCGGCATGGTGGGGTTCGGCACGGGGCTGCACGATTTCGACTCCGACGGCTGGCCTGACCTCTATGTCCTCAACGGCCACGTGCTCTATCACACCGGCCACTTTCCGTTTCGGCAGCCGGCGTTCGTTTACCGCAATCGGGAGGGCCGGTTTGAGGATGTGACGGAGTCGGCCGGTCCGTGGTTCAGCATCCCGCACGCCGCACGCGGGGGGGCCGTCTCCGATCTGAATGGCGACGGCGCCCCGGATCTGGCGGTCAGTTCCCTCGATGAGCCGCTTGTCCTCCTCGCCAACCGGCGGCCCGCCGCGAACTGGATTCGCCTCAAGCTGGTCGGCGCCGCCGGCCCCCGCCAGCCGGTCGGAGCATCCGTCGCCGTCACCGCGTTCGGTCGCACGCGCACGCAGTTCGTGACGAGCGGAGCGGGGTTCTGCTCACAGTCCGACCTGCGGCTGCTGTTCGCCCTGGGTGAGGACGAGGACGCCGTCGACGCGACAGTCCACTGGCCGAGCGGGCGGCGGGAGCGCTTCACGGCATTGCCTCCGCGGACCGATTGCGTGATGATCGAGGGGCATGGCCAGGCGGAAGACTGAACGCCCGAAACCGCAACGCTCCGTCCGCCACGCGCCGATTGCGCCGGTTCGCGGCGTCCCGCGCCGCTGGCTGATTCTGGGAGCCGTCCTGCTTGCAGCCGCGGCGGCCGCCTGGTGGTGGGAAGCGACCCGGCCCGCACGGCTCGCCGCGGAGGGCGAATCCGTGCTGGATTCCAATCCGCAAGCGGCCGCTGACCTGCTGGAAGAGGCGGTCAGTCTGAAGGCCGGCGACTACCCGGAAGCGCAGTTGCTGTGGACCCGCGCGCTGCTCCGATCGGGCCGGATGGACGAAGCATTGGGGTGCTTCACACTGATTGATCGCCCCTCCGGGCTCAGACATGCCGCGCTGCTGGAGTTGGCCGACGAAGCCGCGGGCGCGGGACTGCCCCTGCTGGCGAAACTGGCGCTCGACGCCATACCCCCCGGCAGCCCCGAACGCGCGAATGCGCTGCGGCGGCTGATCGACCTGCATCAACGGACGGACGGCGCAGCACGGGCGCTGGATGCGGCTACGGAACTGCTCCAGCTCGAGCCGGCGAACGCCCAGGCGTGGCTCGCCGCCGCCCAGGCATATGAGCAGCAGGCTGACCCCCTCGCGGCGCTGGACGCCTACAACAGCTTTCTGCAATCCGAATCCGGGTCGTCGAAACAATCCGAAGGACTGCGGGCCGTCGTGCGCTTGTCCGTGCTCCTCGGCGATCGGGAGCGTGCCCGCAGCGCCCACAGCGAGTTGCTCGCCTCGGCCGCCGCGCAGCCGGAAGACCGCCTCAGCGAGATCCGGCTCCTGCGTCTCGAGGGCAACCTGGACGAGGCGTGGACACTGGCGAACGCCCTGCCTGCCCCCGAGTCTGAGGGAATCGAGGCGCAGGAGCTGCGCGGTACGATTGCATTCGATCGGCAGGATTATGAGACCGCGGAGACCGCCCTGCGCGCGGTGCTCGCGCGGCAGCCGCGGAACAAGCAGGCGAACTACCTGCTGGGCCAGCTCCTGCTGCGCACCGGCCGCGAGCAGCAGGCCGCCTTGTTTCTCGAAGAGAACCGGCGCTTAACGGCGCTGTCCCGGCGCCTGGTGCAGTTGCAGCGGGGATCCGATCCGGAGCTCAGCGAGGCCGACCGCCTCACTGAGCTGGCCGGAATCTACGAACAACTGGGACAGGCGGACCTCGCGGATCGCTATCACCGCGCGGCGGCCGCTGCCGGGCAGTAGAGCGGACCCCCGCGACGACCCCTCTCGATTACTCGGCGTCCGTCAGCGTGATGTCGATCGTGTTCTCCCCGGCCGCAACGTCTTTCCGAAGGCCGGACGACTCGGCGCTCAGGTAGCGCTCCGGAATGACACTCGGTGTTTCAGGCAGCGCGTCCGAACCCTGCTCCATGATCTGCTCTGGCGTCAATCCGGAGTCGGCGACCGGCGGGCTGATGCCCACGTAGTACTGCCCTGCCAGGATATCCGGCGCGCCTTGCATGGCGAGGGTGTAGTTGCCGGCCGCATCTGTCGTGCCGATGCCCAGAAAGCCTCCTTCGACCTTCATGAACATCACCGTCGAGCCCTCCGGCACGGGCTGGCCGTTGTACGTCACGGTCCCTTTCACCGTGCCGGTTTCTCCTTCGGGAAGTGAGCTCCCCCCCGTGCATCCGGCTGCGAGCAACAGCATCACGCTTGTGGCCACGAATTTCCGCACAGCTTCCTCCAATGGTTGAGTGTCGAGCAGTTGAGGCACAGCCGGCGCCGGCCCTGCATGAGGTCAGCACACGCCGCTGGCTGTATCTATAAAGCCAACCGTCCCGCATTGCGAGGTCGCAATGCGGGACGTGCGATGTATCAGTGTCAGTTCGACAGCAGGCTTACCACTCTCCCGTGACCTGGCCGTCATTGCGGGTGCAGACACGCTTCAGCGTGGAAAGGTCAATGTTCTCTCCAACGAACCGCGATGATCCGTCGCAGAGGAGAACCTGCACGCCTCCCTCGTGGGGCGAGAAAAGTCCGTTATTCGCACCATCATTGTTGCAGACACCTGGCAGCGCCGCCCCACCAATCGCCTTCACCGCATTCGGCTGATAGCGGACGGTCGTCAAGTTGAAGTGACGCGCAGCGTGTGTGACGCTATTGCCGTCGGTACCCATCATCCAGCCGTGGTTATTGTTGATCTGGACGTCCTGGCCCAATGCGTTTTTGCCGAAGTCGGACTGCTCGCCGATGGCGATGATATTGCTGCTGCCGTCCGCCATGTCCTTAAAGTTAATGGTCTTGATGACCAGGAGCACACCCCCGCGGGCGTGAATTCCCTGGGGCGGGCAAGAGCAGCAGTTATCGCTGTTGAACTGAGGGCTCGCAGTCGAGTTGATGAAGCCGGTCGGTTTGACTGTCAAATCGTCGTCAACGGCGCCCGAAATGCCGACGTACTGCGACTTGGTCGAGTTCCACCCTCCCGTGGGGCCAACAGGCTCCAAGGGACTGGACGGACAAATCACGAATGACATCGGCTTGTTGTGGACCAGCGGACCATTGACAGTGTTCCCGGTGCCGGCGCCCGTGTAACCATACGAGGGACCATTAAACGTCAATTGATTGTAGAGCGGCGCCTGATCAATGTAGGGGAGCAGGGCCATCCAGAACGATCCGCCCCATCCGCCTTCACCGACCCCCGATGTGCGGTTCCCGATCGGGAAGCTGTTGAACACATCGTGATAGTTGTGCAGCGCCAGACCGATCTGTTTGAGATTGTTCTTGCACTGCGTCCGGCGCGCCGCCTCGCGCGCCTGCTGCACAGCCGGGAGCAGCAGTGCGATCAGGATCGCGATGATCGCGATCACCACCAACAGCTCAATGAGCGTAAACCCGCGACGAGATCTGAGCACGAGCGAGCCTCCAGTGAGAAAGAGTGGAGAAAATGGAAGAACTCCGCAGCTGTCCCAACATAAGGGGAATGACAGGAATCTGTCAACTTCCTGTATGCAGGATTCCGCTGTCCGTGGTGCAACGTCCCTGTTACACGCCAGCCCGATTGACTGGACTACCGTCAACCCAAAGGTGACCAGCTCGGCGTGACGATGGCGTTCGCAGCGGTCAACCTGGCACCGCGGCTTTGACTTCCCGCCAATACGTCGTGTAGAGCTGCCCCGTGACCGTTCCAGGCTTGCCCTCACCGATCGCCTGCCCGTCCACCTGCACTACGGCGAGCACTTCCGACGTCGTCCCCGTCAGAAACATCTCGTCCAGCGACGCCAGCTCGTCCCGCCGCAAAACCCCCTCCGTCACCGGAATCCCCGTCTTGTCAGCGAGCCGAAGCACAAGGCCGCGGGTGATGCCAGGTAGGATCTGCGGGCCTAGGGGCGTTGTGAGGATGAGGCCGTCTTTGACGGGAAGATGCTGGTGTGGGAACTCTCCGTGATCGTCCCGTCCGGCTTGACGAGCAGGGCCTCGATGCAGCCGGCTTCCTTGGCCGCCTGCGCGGCCATGCAGTTGGCGAGGAGATTGACAGACTTGATGTCGCAGCGGCCCCAGCGGACGTCAGGGACGGTGATCAGCCGGGCACCGGTCTGGCGGTACTGGGCGTACGGATCGCCGTCGAGTTCAATGCGGGACGTGTGGACTTCCGAATTCAGGTCGTCAGCAGGCTTACCACTCTCCCGTCACCTGCCCGTCATTGCGGGTGCAGACACGCTTGAGCGTGGAAAGGTCAATGTTCTCTCCAACGAACCGCGATGATCCGTCGCAGAGGAGAACCTGCACGCCTCCCTCGTGGGGCGAGAAAAGTCCGTTATTCGCACCGTCGTTGTTGCAGACGCCCTGCAGCGAGGTTCCGCCAATCTGCTTCACGGCGTTCGGCTGATAACGGACGGACGTCAGATTGAAGTGCCGTTCACTGTACGTGATGTCGTTACTCGCCGTTCCCATCATCCAGCCATGCTGGCAGTTGATTTGAACGTCCTGTCCCAGCGCGTTCTTGGCAAAGTCCGATTGCTCACCGATCGCGATGATATTGCTGCTGCCGTCGGCCATGTCCTTGAAGTTGATGGTCTTCACGACCAACAGCACCCCGCCGCGTGCATGGATGCCTTGCGGCGTGCACGAGCAGCAGTTGTTGCTGTTAAACTGAGGTGACGACGTCGAATTGATGAATCCGTTCGGATTGACAGTCAAGTCGTCGTCAACGGCCCCCGAGATGCCGACGTACTGCGACTTGGTCGTGATGATGCCGCCCCCAGTATCGCCCATCGGCTCCAGCGGGCTTGACGGGCACAGAATGAAATTCATTCGCATGCCGCGGACGAGGGGGCCATTCACAGTGTTGCCCGTTCCCTGTCCAGTGTAACCATACGACTGGCCGTTAAACGTCATCTGGTTATAGAGCGGTGCCTGATCGATGTAGGGGAGCAGCGCCATCCAGAATGAGCCGCCCCAACCACCCTCCCACGTCGACGTCCGGTTCCCGATCGGGAAGCTGTTAAACACGTCGTGATAGTTGTGCAGCGCCAGACCGATCTGTTTGAGATTGTTCTTACACTGCGTCCGGCGCGCCGCCTCGCGCGCCTGCTGCACAGCCGGGAGCAGCAGTGCGATCAGGATCGCGATGATCGCGATCACCACCAGCAACTCAATCAGTGTAAACCCGCGACGAGATTTGACCACGAGCGACCCTCCGGAGAGAAAGAGTGGAGAAAGAAGACGAACTCCGCAACCGAGCTAACATAAAGGGAATGAAAGGATTATGTCAACACACCGTGTGCGGAATTCACTTAACTGAACTGACATTCACAATGCGCTGCTAGCCTTCGAGAACCCCCGAGGAAGCAGCCGTCATTCTGGCCTCGAGACTCTGACCTCCTGCCAATAAGTCTCAAAGAGCTGTCCCGTGACGGTTCCGGGTGTGCCGTCACCAATCGCCTGGTCGTCGACCTGCGTCACGGCGAGCACCTCCGACGTTGTGCCAGTCAGGAACATTTCGTCCAGCGACGCGAGGTCATCCCGCCGCAAGACTCGTTCGATTACCGGAATTCCGGCCTTTCCCGCGAGACGGAGGACCAGGCCGCGGGTGATGCCGGGGAGAATCTGGGGGCCGAGGGGGGTGGTGAGGATGCGGCCGTCTTTGACGGCGAAGATGCTGGTGTGGGAGCCTTCCGTGATCGTGCCGTCAGGTTTGACGAGGAGGGCCTCGATGCAGCCGGCTTCTTTGGCGGCCTGCGCGGCCATGCAGTTGGCGAGGAGATTGACAGACTTGATGTCGCAGCGGCCCCAGCGGACGTCAGGGACGGTGATCAGCCGGGCGCCGGTCTGGCGGTATTGGGCATACGGATCGCCGTCGAGCTCCTCAACGTAAATCAGTTCGGTAGGCGGTACGGGTGGATCGGGGAAGCGGTGGGTGCGGTTGGCGGCGGCGCCGCGCGTCACCTGAATGTAGATGATCCCTTCCTCGACGCCGCTCTGCCGGAGCGTGTCCTGCATCCGCTGCTCCAGACGGTCGGCGTCGCAGTCGATGCGGACTTCCCGCAGGCTGCGCCGCAGCCGCTGCATGTGCTCCTCGCAAAGGAATGGGCGTCCGGCGTAAACGCGCAGGACTTCGTAGATTCCGTCGCCGAACAGGAAGCCGCGATCGAGCACCGAGACACGGACATCCGCGAGGGGAAGGAATTCGCCGTTCCAGTTGGCGAGCGTGGGACGGGGCACTGTTGGACTCCGACGTTGAGGGTGGCGGATAGCCAGTGGCGGGTAGCGGATGGCGGATCGAGGATAGCGGATAGCAGATCAGGAATTGAGGATGATCGGCAATCTTCCAATCTTCCAATCTTCCAATCTTCCAATCTTCCAATCTTCCAATCTTCCAATCTTCCAATCTTCCAATCTTCCAATCTTCCTCTGACCTCTGACCTCTGACCTCTGACCTCTGACCTCCCACCTCCGACCTCTGGCCTCCGACCCGGACTGGTTGGCGGCGAAAGGTCCGCTTACAATCAACCGTGGGCATCACCTGCGGTGCGCTGTGAAACTCCCTCGGAGCGGCTGACCATGTCAACGCGGGACCAGTGGGTACGTCGTCATCTGCGAAGGCTGCGGTTCGGGCAGTACCTGCATCATGCGGGGGAGTGGGTTGGCGGATATCTGTTCGCGTTCGGGGCTCTGGTGCTGATCGTCAAAGTGCTGATTCCGTCTCTGTGGCCGCACGTGCTCTGGGCCGCGGCGGGGGCGTTCATCTGCCTCCTGGCGGCATGGCGTTTGTCGCAGCGGGGGCGATTCACCCAGGGGGAATCGGTGGCGCTGCTCGACCAGTCGCTGGGGGCCGGCGGCCTGCTGATGACGCTGCATGAGGCGCCGGATTCGGAATGGGAGTCGCGCTTGCCGCAACTGGACCGGATGTGGCGGAGCAGTCTGCCGCGATTGCGGCCGCGGCGGTTTGCAACCCACGTGGGGCTGCCGCTGCTGTTTGCGGTGGCGGTGTGCTTTGTGCCGCTGCGGACGACGTCGGCGACGCCGCTGCAGCCGCGGACGGCCGCGCAGCAGGCGACCGAGCAGCTCGCAGAGATGCTGCAGACGCTGGAGGAGGCGGAGGTCCTGGAAGAGGAACAGAGGGAAGAGCTGCGGCAGGAGATTTCCAAGCTGGCGGAGGAGACGAAAGACTCGCCGCTGACGCACGAACGCTGGGAGACGGTGGACGCGCTCGAGCAGAAGATGCGGATGAAGCTCGACGAAGCCGCGGCGCTGGCGGAGAAGGCTTCGGGAGCCGCTCAACTGCTGGCTCAACTGGCCGAGGGAGAGGTAAGCAGTCTTTCGGCGGCGCAGCGCGAACAACTGGAGCAGCAGTTGCTGGAGACGCTCGAAAAAATGCAGCAGACCGGAGCATTCAACTCGGCGTCACAGTCGCTCCGCGACCAGTTGCAGCAGTTGATGCAGAACGGGAAGCTGCAGGGTCTGCCGAGGGAACCGGGTGAGCGGCGCGCCATGCTCGGCGACTTGCAGAAGTTTCTGGAGCAGGAGCAGCGGAAACTGTCGGAAGCGCGAAAGCAGTGCCAGGGGGGAAAATGCTCGAAGTGCGGCAGCGGGCAGTGCGAAGGGGGGCAGTGTGAGAACCCGGGCGGCTTGGCATCGCGTGATGGTGACGGGCGGCCGGGAAGCGGCGGAGTGAACCGCGGCCGGGCCGATGCGGAACTGACCTGGGGCGAGGAGACCGACGAGCAAGGACTGAAGTTCAAGGAGACCGTGCTGCCCCCCGGCTTCCAGGAAGACCCCAAAGATGAGGTGCAGGGGGTCTCACTCGCGCCGCCGGACGAAACGCCCGATTCCGCGGCGCCCCGCGCCACAGGCCGCGAAGTCGATGCGGCCTCCGGCCGGGAAACCTGGGACCGTCGCCTGAGGCCCCGGCATCGGGATGTGGTCAGGGAGTATTTCGGATCGGACGAGCGAGGGGGGTAGCATCGAGGATACGAGGAGTCGAGGAATCAAGGAGACGAGGGAGAAGTCAATGTGGCCTCGATCACTCTACTGGGCCGACGAAGCGGAACTTCGTGAGAGTGCGTTCCCAGGTGAAACTTGGGAACAAGGTTGACTGATCTGACCCTGAGACTCCCTTCCCGCTGATTCACTCTCCATACTGGACCCCTCGTCTCCTTGATTCCTCGACTCCTGGACTCCTCCCCCCATGCCCGCGGCAATGAACGCAACGGACGGCAAACTGCTCACGCCGCAGGAGGTTTCGGAAGCTCAAGGGCTGATCGGGCGGCTGCTCGACGGGTTGGAGACGGTGATCTATGGGCAGCGGTCGTTGCTGGAACTGGCGACGATCTGCATCCTCAGCCGCGGGCACATGCTGCTCGAGGGGCTGCCGGGTCTGGGAAAGACCGAACTGGTCAAGGCGTTCTCGGGCCTGCTGGGGCTGGAGTTCCGCCGCGTGCAGTTCACGCCGGACCTGCTGCCGGGCGATATTGTCGGGTCGCCAATCCTCGAGGAGGTGAACGGATCGCGGCGACTGATGTTCCACCGCGGGCCGATCTTCACCAACCTGCTGCTGGCCGATGAGATCAACCGCGCGACGCCGAAGACCCAATCGGCCCTGCTGGAGGCGATGCAGGAACGCCGCGTGACGGTGCTGGGGGAAACGCATCCCCTGCCCGAGCCCTTCTTTGTCCTGGCGACGCAGAACCCGATCGAACTGGAGGGGACGTATCCGCTGCCGGAGGCGCAGCTGGACCGGTTCACGTTCAAGATCAGCGTGGAAGGAGTCGGTAGCGAGACGCTGCAGCGGATCGTGTCGCAGCGGCGGCATGGACGTCCGCCGCAGGTGGACGTCGTAGTGACCGGAGTCGAACTGGAGCGGCTGTTCGACCTGACCGACCAGGTGCACCTGCCCGAGGCGGTGGCGAACTTCATTGCGCGGCTGGTGAGTGCGACGCATCCGCAGCGGGACGAAGCGCCCGAAGAGTGCCGGCGATTCGTTCGCTACGGTGCTTCACCCCGTGCCGCGATCGCGCTGGCGGGTACGTCGCGGGCGGCGGCCCTGCTGGCGGGCAAGCCGAACGTGGGCTTCGCCGAGGTTCGTCGCGTGGCCCCGAGCGTGCTGGGACACCGCCTGATTCTCGACTACGCCGCGCGGCTGGAGGGATGGACGACGCTGAAGATGGTGGACCGGCTGCTGAACGCCGTTCCGGAAGTCGCCCGAGCCATTCCGGAGGACGTGCAGGTCTGATGGCGCGACGCATTTCCACCGCAACGCGACGGTTTCGAGCGGCGCTGGCTCTCACGGCCACCCTGCTGCTGGCGGGCATCGGCGCGACGCCGCAGATGGCGTATGCGATCGGGAACGAATCGCTCAAGCGCGGTTCGGACCTTGAGATCACAGTGGACTCCCGCTGGTGCGGTAATGCCAGCGGCGGCTACTACCCCGTCCGCTTCAAGGTGCTCAACAAGGGTCCCGAGCGCGTGCTGACGTTCGCCTTCAGCGGCCGAGGCGAGTCCATCCCCACCGTGTCGCGCAGCCTCGCAATTGCTCAGAACGCCACCGTGCGCTTCACACTCTCCATCCCCAGCGTCTCGTCCGGGACCTATGGCGAGATCCAGGTCCTCCACGAAGGGCGGCCCATCCAGGCGCTGTCCACGAACATCAATCTTCCGGACGTGCAGACGCAGGGCCAGGCCCGTCCGTCGCTGCTGGTCATCGCGCCGACGACGATCAACTGCGACATGTATGAAGCCGCGATCGACGTGCTGATCGGGGCAAGTTCGCCATACGGTGCGTATGGGAGTATTTCGAGCGATCATGAGACGATCCGGCCGGAGATGCTGCCGCAGTCGTGGATCGACTACTCGGGTGTCGACGTGGTCGCGATCGCATACGACGTGCTGTCGGGCTTGAGCGGCGATGAGCGCACGGCGATCCTCGACTGGGTCCACACCGGTGGAACGCTGCTCGTCTACAACGCCGGCCGGACGCAGGTGGACACTGACCAGCTGGATGCACTGCTGCAGTTCGAACGGCATGCAGCCTCGGCAACGGAGTGGCATCCGGCGGACACCGGCCTGCGGCGCGAGATTGGCAGTACGACAGTCATCTACGACGGCGACGGGTCGCCCGTCAGTTCGCACATCTACCGCTGGCCGGACGATGCGTTCTTCTCGCGCAACCTGATGCTCGGCAATGTCTATGCGTTCGGCGGCAATCCTTTTCCCGGATCGGCGAATGACTGGGCATGGTTCATCAACACCGCCGGACTGTCGCAGCTGGCGTGGCCGGGGCGGCACGGGATGTCGGCCCGCACCGCCAACGAGGAGTTCCTCAACTTCCTGATCCCGTCCGTCAAAGGGGTCCCGGTCGGCGCGTTTCTCATCCTGATCACGCTCTTCACGGTGGTCATCGGCCCGCTGAACTACATCTACCTGTGGAAGCGCCGCCGCCTGTACCTGCTGGTGTTCACGATCCCGCTCATCGCGCTGGCGACCAGCCTGGCGCTCTTCGGCTATTCCGCGGTCGCGCACGGGTTCTCCACGCGTTCGCGGATGCGAAGCCTCACGCTGCTCGATCAGCAGGCAGGGACGACGGTGACGCTCAACCGGCTGTCGCTGTACTCGGGCCTCGCGCCGTCGGGCGGGCTGACGTTCTCGCCGCAGACGGCCGTGTATCCTGTCTGGCCGCCGCGGGGAGGGTTTGAGACCGGACAGGTGGACTGGACCGAGTCGCAGTCGCTGCATGCGGGCTGGCTCCGCTCAAGGATGCGGACGCAGTTCTTCACCGTCAATCACGCCGACCAGCGCGGGCGCATCGAGACCCGCCAGGAGGGCGACAAGCTGCAACTGACCAACGGCCTGGAGTGGGGCATCGGCGCGATCATCGTCGCGGACGAATCCGGCGTGCTGTATTACGGCACGGAGATCCCGGCGGGCGGCGTGGCGACGCTGGCGCGCGCGACGGCCGACAACCGCCGCGACCTCTCCGAACGCCTCAAGCAGAACGCACCCGGACCGCCCGACTTTCTGAACGAGTACGGCAGCGGCTCGATCGACGGGGGCTTCTTCTACTGGGGCGCCTACTATGGCGACGAAATGGAGGTAACGTTCCACGAAGGACTGCTGGAACAGAACCTCGCGTCCGTCGCGAACATCCGCTCTCCCGACCACCGCCTGGCGAACTCGTCATACGTGGCGGTGCTCGCCGAGAACCCCGACGTGGAGACCGGCCTTGCGTCCACGCGCGATGAGAAGTCGCTGCACGTCCTCGTGGGACACTACTGAACCGGACGGCCATGAGCACCATTGCCGCTAACAACGCCGTGGACGTCGACCGGAGCGCCGGCAACGGCCGCGGCGCGGCCACGCTGGAACTGCATCATCTGCACCGCTACTTCGGGTCGCTGAAGGCGGTCAACGACGTCTCGTTCCGGGCGTATCCCGGGCAGGTGGTGGGCTTCATCGGC
>JBGTSJ010000001.1:27631-486540 GCA_041940305.1 Planctomycetaceae bacterium | reverse complement strand
ACGATGCGGATCCTGGCGACGCTCGACCTGCCGACCGCCGGGGACGCAACGGTCTGCGGGTACTCGGTCATCGACGATCCCGACAAGGTGCGGCGCGTGCTTGGCTTCATGCCGGACTCGTTCGGCCGGTACGCCAACATGAACGTGGTCGAGTACCTCGACTTCTTTGCGCGGGCGTACGGCTTCAAGGGGCGGCAGCGGCACGACGCCGTCGAGCGCGTGCTGGTCTTTACCGAGCTGCGCAAGCTGGCCGACAAGCCGATCACGTCCCTCTCGAAAGGAATGTCGCAGCGGCTGGGACTGGGTCGCACGCTGATTCATGACCCGGAAGTTCTGATCCTGGACGAGCCGGCCGCCGGACTCGATCCCCGCGCCCGCGTCGAGCTCCGCGAGCTGATCAAGCTGCTCGCGACCGAAATGCACAAGACGGTGCTCATCAGCTCGCACATCCTGACGGAGCTGGGAGAGATCTGCGATTCGGCCGCGATCATTGAGGCCGGGCGGATCCTCGCCAGCGGCACCATCGCCGAGATCCAGGCCGAGCGCCGCCGGCACGCGATCGATGCGGCCGAAGCGGCGTCCACGATCCTCGCGGCCCGCGTGCTCAACGACATCGACCGGCTGGAGCGCTGGCTGCTCGAGCAGCCCTTCGTCAGCGAAGTGGCGATCGGCCCCCAGCAGGTCTCGTTTCAGTTCTCGGCCGATGCCTCCGCCCAGGCGCAGCTGCTGCGGAAGATGATCGAGGAAGGCTTCGAAGTGCTGGAGTTCACCGGCAAGACGCAGACCCTCGAAGACGCCTTCATGGCGATCACCAAGGGCATCACGCAGTAAGCCATGTCGCGATTCGCAGCTGCGGCCGAAGTGACGCTCGCTACGATCCTGGTCGTGGTGGGCTACAAGGCGGCGATCCACTTCCGGCTTTCCCCATTCAATTCCGCGCCTGGCGCTCTGATGATCGCCGGGAGCGTAGCCGGCATAGTCTCCCACGGAGTCCATCTTCATGAATATGGGTTGCGCCCCTGGCCGCTGCACCCATCACACTCAAGGTGGTGTTTGGCGCTGCTGCTTTTCGCCGTCGTCCTCCCCATCGCGATCGCACTGTGTTGGGGCGCTCCCCCCGCTCCGGTCATAGGTTGGGGCGCGTCGCTGGTCCTGTGCACGGGCTTCGGTGAGGAGCTGTTTTTCCGCGGGTATGTGCAATCGCGTCTGCGTGCGGCATTCGGACGGGATTGGGATGTCCTCGGAGCACGCTGCGGCCCGGGCTTGTTGATCTCCTCATTCCTGTTCGGAGCGATCCACGTTTTCAATCCGACACGCCCCTACACACCGGTGTGGGAGTTCGATCCAGCTTGGGGCTTGCGTACGTTCTGCTCGGGCCTCCTCTTTGGCTGGCTGCGCGAGCGAACTGGGACCATCTGGGCCGGAGTCGTGCTTCACGCCCTGACGGGCGAGTACCGAGGTCTTTGGCGACTCTTCGGCGACCATGCGTGATGCCCGGTCACGCGGCGCCCGACCGCGGCTCCAGCTCCTCGCAGAATTCGCTGAGCTTCCGGCACACATCGGCCATGGCACGCCGCACCGCTTCACCGTCGTGCGTGAATTCAACCTCGATCCGCAACGCCCACAGCGGAAGCCCCCCCAACCGGACGTCGGGGAACTTGACCAGGTCCTTCTCAGTAGTGAGCAGTCCCGCGGCGCGGCGGCTCTGCGCCCGGCGGACCATACAGTTAATGTCGTCCTGCGTGTAATGATGATGGTCGGGGAAAGCCTGCAGGTTGTAGTCCCCAGACTCTTCGGCCAGCGCGGCGAGCGTTTTCTCGAAGCCGGCCGGGTTGCCGATGCCGCAGAAGGCCTGCCAGCGGTGCTGCGAAAGCTGTGCGAGCGGCGCCTGTTCCCCCGCGGCGTTGATCAGGCCCGCGGGTCGGAAGGCCGCGTGAGCGATGGGCGCGTCGGTCCGGCGGCTGACGGCACGATGCACAGCATGCAGCTGATCCGCGCTGCACAGGTCGGAGCGCGTGATGATGACCAGTTGCGCCCGGCGGAGGGCCGTGCGCGGCTCGCGCAGCAGGCCCCGCGGCAGCAGCCGGCCGTACCCCCACGGATTGAGAGCATCGATCAGTACCACGTCGAGGTCGCGGTGCAGCCGGCGGTGCTGAAAGCCGTCGTCGAGGACAAGCACGTCGGCGGAGTCGGCGACGGCGGCGGCCGCAGAAGCGACGCGGTCCGGGTTCTGGAAATGCGGGACGCCGGGGCAGAGGCGGTCCAGCATCCGCTTCTCGTCGTTTCCGCCGCCGTCGAGCGAACGGTATCCCCGGCTGAGGATGGCCGGCGCCGCGCCGCGATTCCGCAGTTCGCGCACGATCCAGCCGACCAGCGGCGTCTTGCCCGTGCCGCCGGTGGTCAGGTTGCCGATGCTGATGACCGGCACGCCGGCCGGGTGGACGGCCCGGGGCGAGCGGTCATAGCGCCGGTTTCTCAGCGCGACGACGGCTCGATAGAACGCCGCCGCCGCCGCCAGCAGCGCACGCAGCACCAGCGCCGCCGCGTCGTTTCGGCGGCGGGAGATGACGTCCATCAGGTACGGCTGCAGGCCGCGCATGGAGGGGGAACCGCGAACGAGGAAGCGCGGGGATGCTAACGAATTCGCCGGAATCGGTCACGACCGGTTCACCTTGACCGAACTCCCGTCGGGCCGTACGTTTCCGCCGCGATTCGCGGGCAGCGGCATGGGGTGAGCACGGATGCACATCTTTCTTTCGGCGGGCGAAGCCAGCGGCGACCAGCACGGGGCGCACCTCATGCGCGAGATCCGTCGCCGGCATCCGCAGGCGCGGTTCTCGGGATTCGGCGGGCCGCTGATGGAGCAGGCCGGGCTGGAGTCGCTGCACCGGCTGACGGACCTGGCCGTCATCGGCGTGTGGGCCGTGCTGCCGCTGCTGTGGACATTCTTTAAACTCGTCCGCCGTGCAGGAGAATACATCGATGCGCAGCGCCCTGACGCCGTCGTGCTGATCGACTTCCCCGGCTTCAACTGGTGGATCGCTCGCAAGGCGAAGCGGGCCGGGGCGCAGGTGATCTACTACATGCCGCCACAGCTCTGGGCGTGGGCCCCCTGGCGGATCCGCAAGGTCCGCAAGTATGTGGACCACGTCCTCGCCGCGCTGCCGTTTGAGGCCGAGTGGTACGCATCCCGCGGCGTGAGCGTCGAGTACGTCGGCCATCCGTTCTTCGACGAAGTCGCCGAGCACGAACTGGACGCCGCATTCTGCCGATCGCTGCGCCGTGGCTCGAACGAAGAGGATCTAGGATCGAGGATCGAAGACAGCGACAAGGAACGCCCTAAATCCTCAATCCTCTATCCTCCATCCTCTACTTCCCCCCGCCTCGTCGGCGTGCTCCCCGGCTCGCGTACGGTCGAGGTCCGGCGCAACGTCCCCGTCATGCTGCGGGTGCTGAAGGGGCTGCATGCGCAGCATCCGGACGTCCGGTTTCCCGTCGCCTGCTACCGTGAAGCGCACCGCGATGCAATTCGCGCGCAGCTCACCGGCGAGTACGCGGAGCTGCCGATCGATCTCTACGTGGGGCGCACGCCGGAGATCATCGCCACCGTCCACTGCTGCCTGATGGTCTCCGGTTCGGTGAGCCTGGAGCTGCTTGCGCGGGGGACCCCGGCCGTCGTGCTGTACTGCGGCAGCGTGCTGACGGAACTCATGGTGCGGCTGCTGGTCACGTGCAAATACATGTCGCTGCCGAACCTGATGGTGGACCGGCCCATGATCCCCGAGTTCCCCATCTCGCGCGGCGTCGAACGGCACGTACGGAAGATGACGGCGATCCTCGACGACTGGCTGACGAATCCGCAGTCGCTGGCCGCTGCGCGAGGCGATCTGCTGCAGCTGCGCGAGACCGCCGCCCGCACCGGCGGAGTCGTCCGCGCCGCCGAAGCCGTCCTGCGGCGCGTCGCTCCCGAAGAAAGTCACGTGCAGATTCGTCGGGCCGCGTGACAGAAACCAGGTTTCTCTAAGAAAACCTGGTTTCTGCCGCCGTCACTCCACATACCGGAAGTCGATGCTGCTGATGAGCGCCTGGCATAACCCGGTCCAGTGCTCGGCGGATGGGTCCTCTCCCAGGAAGTCCCGCGCCAGCACACGTTCTCCGTCGGTCGGGAGCCGTCCCAGCGCCCGTTCATACAGCAGGTCGATGCGGGCCGGCGTCGCCGGCTGTTCCGCCATCACGCGTTCGGCGGCAATGCGCGCCCGCTCGGCGACGAACGGGCTGTTCATCAGGAACAGCGCCTGCGTCGGCAGCGTTGTTGTAATGCGGCGGCCCTGCGAGAGGTTGGGGTCCGGGAAGTCGAACACCGCGAACAGGTCAGGAAGCTGGTTGCGAAACACCGGCAGGTACGCCGCCCGGCGGCCGACTTCGAACTTGTAACCGTACTCGCTCTTGGTGTCGGGACGGACGGTGTCGCCGCCGAGCGCGAGATCAAGTTCGCCGCTCAGTGCGAGGATCGAATCGTAGATCGCCTCCGCTTCGAGACGGCGGCGGTTCTGCCGGGTGAGCAGCGCGTTCTCAGGATCGGCGCTGCTGTTGGCCGCGTCCTCCAGCGATGACAACTGATACGTCCGCGAGAGCATGATCTCGCGGATCAACTGCTTGATGGACCAGCCGTGATCGACCAGCCGCTGCGCGAGGTGATCCAGCAGCTCCGGATGCGAAGGGAGTTCGCCGGTGCTGCCGAAGTTGTCCACGGTGCGCACCAGCCCGACGCCGAACAGATGTGACCAGACCCGATTGGCGGCGACGCGGGCGGTGAGCGGATTGTCGGGACTGGCGACCCACTCCGCCAGCTCTAGCCGCCCGCTCGAATCCCGTCCGATGTCCGGAGCGGACCCAGTCATCGCCACGGTGAGAAACCCGCGCGGGACGGGCTCGCCCAGGTTCTTGGGATTGCCGCGGATGCAGATGCGGAAGTCCCCGCGGTCGGTCTCTTCGTCCCTCACGGAGACGACCGTCTCCGGCGCCGCCGGCGCCCCCTGATTGAGGGCCGTCATTTCGGCGTTGAGCGCGGCCAGTTCCGTTTCCTGCGTCGTCAGCTGCGCCAGGACGTCCATCGCCGTTGCGTCGGCCGCGATTGCGTCCGCCTCGTCCGCAGCCGGAGTGCGAATCAGTTCGACGGGCAGGAACTGCACGGCATCGGCGATGACGTGGCCGTCCTCGGTGCCTTCGTTGGAGATCGTGACGACGGCCGTCTGGTCGTTGCTGAACTCATACGTCCCCAGTGTGGCGAACAGCCCATCGATGTTCGGCTCCTCGCGCTGGTTGAGGTAGATCGTCTCCTCCTTACCGGGAAGCGTGATCCGGACCGGGACGCGCGTCGCGCGCGAATCGGCGAACGTGTACGACAGGCGAACGTCGTACTTGCCGGAGTGCGGCAGGTCGGCGCGGTAGATAACGCGCTTCGCGCCGCGCCCCTCGCGATTGTCGTGGATGTACCCCTCGCCAACGAACGATTTGGTGTAGACCGACGGCGTCCAGTCGCCGACGAGTTCCGCCGCCGTGTTGTCCACGACGACGCCGGGCAGACTGGCCGGATCGCCCACGATCCGGCCCCCCCCTTTAGATCCCTCAACCCGGAACAGCGGCACGAACTGCACCGCGTCCGCCACGACGGCCCCGGTGGTCCCCTCCGTGCTGATGGTCACGCTCTGCACGCCGGAAGCGAATTCAAACTGGCCAACCGCGATATACAGATCCTCAATCGGCGGCTTGACCCGCTGATCGATCCGCACCTCGGCCTCGCCGTCGGCGTGCCGCACCCGCACCAGCGCGTTCGGGCTGCGGTTCTCATGCGCGGTGTAAGACACGCGGACTTCATAGCGGCCGGCGTACCGCAGCGGCACCGGGTATTCCGCCGCCGCGCCGCCGCCCGACGCGTAGCTGTAGCCCTTGCCGATAAACTCCTTCACCCCGCTGCTCTGGCTCCACGAACCGGTGAACTTCTTCAGCTCCTCGTCATCGACGGTGACGATGGGCAGCTGGCTCTTCAGCGCCTGCAGCGAAGATTGCAGCGAGTCGATCCGCGTCTGTAGCGCCGCGACAACCTGCGCATGCTCCTCGAACAACTGCTGCTGCTCCGCGTCCATCGGCAGCGGCGACTTGACCCACGTCGAGACGTTGTCATGGATCAGCGTCTGCGTGCTGCGGAAAATGCCGGCGATGGCGTAGTAGTCGGCAGTCGGGATCGGATCGAACTTGTGATCGTGGCAGCGGGCGCAGCCGATCGTCATCCCCATGAAGGCCCGGCCGATGGTGTCGATTTGCTCGTCCACGACGTCCATGCGGAGCACGTCCTTGTCCTGCTCTTCGTAATTGGTCGGGCCGAGCGCCAGGAACGCCGTCCCGATCAGCTGCTCGCGCCCCTGCTCATAGTCGTCGTAGGGGAGCAGGTCGCCTGCGATCTGCTCGATGATGAACCGGTCGAACGGCTTGTCTTCGTTGAAGGAGTCGATGACGTAGTCGCGGAAGCGCCACGATTCGTCGTACAGCATCGAGCGGCCGCCGCCGGTGGAGTCGGCATAACGGGCGACATCCAGCCAGTGCCGCCCCCAGCGCACGCCGAACTGGGGAGACCGCAGCAGCCGGTCCACCAGCGTCTCGAACGCGTCCGGCGAATCATCATTCAGAAACTCGTCGATCTCGCCGGGAGTGGGCGGCAGCCCGATGAGATCGAATGTGGCGCGGCGGATCAGCGCCCGGCGGTCGGCATCCGGTCCCGGGGCCACACCGGCCGGCTCCTGCTGTGCGCGCACGTAGCGGTCGATCTCCGTCCGCGGCCAGGCGGCATCGGCCGGCTGTGGAGCTTCCTCGTCGTGCAGCGGCCGGAACGACCAGAACTCCCGCCCGGATTCAATGTCGATGCCGCCGGCCGGGCCCACCGCGCCGACCGCCTCCCGCGGATCGGGGGCCCCCATTTCCACCCACTTCACGAAATCGGCGATGACGTCGTCCGGCAGCTTTCCTTCCGGCGGCATCTCGTAGCTCTCGTACCGCAGCGCCTCGATCAGCAGGCTCGCCGCCACGTCCCCGGGAACGACCGCCGGCCCCGAATCGCCGCCGGCTCGAATGAGGTCCCGCGCATCCACTCGCAGACCGCCGCGCAGCTGCTTGGAGGCGCCGGCGTGGCACTCGTAGCAGTGCTCCACCAGGACAGGACGGATGCGCTCCTCGAAGAACTCCACCTGGGCAGGATCGAGACCGTCGGCGGCCGCGACCTGAGTTCCGATGCAGAAACAGATTCCCAGTAACGCTCGCATCGGTCGCCACCTCACCCGCTGGTGAACGAAGGAAAACAACCGGTCCGCCGCTCCGGCGCCGACTTCTACAAGAGTAACGCGCCCCGGGAACGTTGAAAACGTTGGATCGCAGGCTCGGGAGGTGGTCTGCTGGTCGGGATGGCCGGTATAGTGCGCCTGCTGCTTCTGCGTCGTGTTCACTGTGTCCTCTCTCGAACCGCGAGGTGGCTGATGTCCAGGCCTGTTGCTTGCGCGCTTGCTGTGTTGATTGCCCTTGCCGCGTCCTCCTGCTCGCAAGAGCCCGCCGCACCGCAGCCTGCGGATCCGGCGAATGAAGCTGCCTCTCAGCCGGGAGTGCCGTCGCAACCGCCCGCAGCGGCGGCGACTCCCGGGAACTCTGCTCCGCAGCCCGTCGAACCCGATGCCCTCTTGCGCTCCATGGCGGACTTTTTCCGGCAGGTGGACGCCCTTCAGGTCCAGAGCGAGCAGACGATGCGGATGGCGATCGGCGGCATGGACAACCGGAATACGAGCAGCCGCACGATCGCGGCGGTACGGCCGAATCGCCTGTCGATCCGCAGCGGCAAAGACGACTCAGCGATCGATTTTGTGAGCGACGGCGAAACCCTCGTGACGTACGTCCCGACGATGAACCAGTACATGGAATCCGATGCGCCTGCAGACATCGAAGAACTGCTGGCGAATCCGCTGGTAATGGGAGGTCCCGGCGGCGGCATGCCGCCGTTTGTGCTCCTCCTGCTGAGCGAAGACCCGTACGGGAGCATGATGGAGGGAGTCACCGAGACTGAATACGTCGGTATTGAGCTGTTGGACGGTGTCCCCGCGCACCATGTGCGCTGCCTGCAGGAGCAGCTCGACTGGGACGCGTGGGTGGCCGCCGAGGGAGACCCGCTGCTGCTCAAGGTGGAGTCCGACCTCAGCCGTTCGATGGCGCAATTCGCGGACCAGTTCGGAGGCGGCGAATTGCAGATGACGATGACGGAGACCTTCCGCGACTGGAAGGTCAACCAGCCGCCCCCTTCAGAGTCGTTCGTCTTCACCCCGCCGGAAGGAGCCGAGGAAGTGGATGACTTCTTCGGTGGATCCGGCGAGCCGGAACTGTCTCCGCTCGTCGGCCAGCCTGCGCCCCCCGTGGAACTCCCCTTGCTGGATGGCAGCCCCCTGAGCCTGGAGCGGCACCGGGGGGAACACATTGTAATGCTCGACTTTTGGGCCACCTGGTGCGGCCCCTGTGTGGCGGAAATGCCTTTGCTCGTCGAGGTCGCCGACGAATATCGCGACAAAGGGGTCGTGTTCTATGCGCTCAACCAGGGAGAGGAGCCGGACGAAATCCGAGCGTTCCAGCAAGAGCAGGAACTGACGTTCCAGGTGGGGCTGGACACGGATTCTGCCGTGGGAGACGCGTACGGCGTGCAGGGCATTCCGATGCTCGTGCTCATCGACAGGGAGGGCGTGGTGCAGGTTGTACATATCGGGTATCGGCCGGACATCAAGGAGAAACTGAGCCAGGAGCTGGATGATCTGCTCTCGGGAAAGAACCTCGCCGAAGAAGCGCTCGCGGCCGAGCGCGAGCGAAATGCTCCGGTCGAGCCCCTGGGATTTGAGGAGGCCTGGTCCAGCGACGGAGCGTTTGCCGCAGTCGCTGTTAACAATGCCGGACTGCTCTACGCCACAACATCGCGCGGAAAGTGCGCCGTCCTGGACGGCGCCGGCTCGGAGGTACGAACCTTCGAACTGGGTGCTCCGGTCGAAGTGCTCCGCACGGCTGAATTGAGCGCCGGCTCGGGGACCGAACTGCTCGGTTTCTCAGGCTGGGGAGACTCCGTTCTCGCAGTCAGCGACGAGGGCACGGAGCTGTGGAAGGAGTCTGGAGGCATGGGGATCAACGACGTGGCGGCGGCCGATCTCGACGGCGACGGTCTGGATGAAGTCATCGTCGGATACAACGGCGGCACTGGCCTGCACGTCTTCAGTCATGATGGTCAGCGCCGCTGGGAGACGACAAGTATTGGCAATGTGTGGAATGTCTCTGCAGGAGATGTGAACGGCGACGGAAAGGTGGAGGTGGTCACGACCTCGGCGACCGGCCAGGTCCATCTGTTTGACGCCGCCGGCGAGTCGATTGGGGATCTCGAGACCCCGATCTACTGCAACATGGTCCGCGTGAGGGCAGCCGGGCCCGATGAGAGCGGAGCCATGATCGTCGTGATCGGCTCGGGCGAGAACGGAGAGCAGATGGTGTCGCTGAACGCCGACGGTAACGTGCAGTGGACGCTCGATCTCCACGGCTCAGTGGAGCACTGTGATTCCCTCGCCATTGCGAAGGATCTCCCCTGGGCCGTCGCCGGATTGCGGGGAGGTCTGGTCCTGGTCGTGGATCTCACGAACGGAGAGGTCGTCTCGCAAATGCCGGGCCTCGGTAGTACGCCTCAAGTGGCGTGGCTCAGCGAACAGTCCGGAGCGCCGCCGCTCGTCATCGTCGCCACGGGGAGCGAGATCAAGGGACTGCGCGTCGTCGTAGCGGAGACTTCCGCTGCGCCCGAGTGACGTCGGCGACATGCAAACGCAGCGACCCGGTCGCCTTCAATCGACCGGGCCGCTCGCTGTCGTTGGCCGCAACAGAATCGCTCTAAAACTCCACGCCGTACCGCTGCGTCATCGTCCGCCGGATCTCCGCCTGCGAATCCTCGATCGCCTTCCAGCTGTCAAACCGCATCAGCGTCGCCTTGGCTTCCTCCTCGCGCTTGATCTCATTCTTCCGGCTGCTCTCCGGCCGATAGTTGTAGTAGCCGTCGCCGCTGTACGAGTAATCACCGTAGACCTGCGACTTCCGGACCCCCTGCCGTACCCCCGCCGACCGCTCGGCAATCCCCATGCTCCGGAACGTCTCGGACACGGATGCGCCCCACGTGAGCAGGTCGTTGTCCACGTTCAGGATCGGCAGCGCGTCGATCTTGCGGCCGTAGCGTTCCATCCACAGCGCGTGGTTGTCGCGATTGTTGGAGAGGGATTGCCGCAGATCGGCGATCAGCGCCGCGACCGAGGTGTAGTACGCCTGTGACGCCTGCACGTAGTCGGTGCTTCCCTCTTCGGCTGGCTCGACGTCCTTGAGGTCGCTGAACTTGGTCGAAGGCACCTCCAGCAAACTCGCCACGCGCCGCAGGCCCTCGACGGACAGCACGCCGTACAGCGTCACCGATGTCCCTTCCGCTTCCACGCCGAACGAATCCAGATCGTGGAGGTGCGCGTCAAACTGGTCGAGGGCCGCCAGCACCAGCGGTTTCGCGAGATCCCCCAGCGGCGCCACGCTGTCGCTGAAATCCACCCGCACCTTGGCCGTAATCCGGCTCGATACGTCAATCGTGACCGTCACCCCGCGGATCCCGACGATTAGCGGAACCAGCTTGTCGATCTGCCTCTCGTGCCCCTTCATC
Source organism: Planctomycetaceae bacterium (assembly GCA_041940305.1). Lineage (GTDB taxonomy): Bacteria > Planctomycetota > Planctomycetia > Planctomycetales > Planctomycetaceae > JBGTSJ01. The sequence goes on along the minus strand of JBGTSJ010000001.1, from coordinate 475,790 downwards.
TCCTCGGCTTCCGACAGCCGTTCCTCCACCTTGTGCTGCTGCGGGATGTCTCTCAGATCAACCGCCAGAACGACCTGCGTCTTGTCGCTCAGCAGCCCCGTGGCCGACTGCAGGTATTCCGAGAGGTGCGCGGATTCGCTGGACGTTGCGTAGTCCACCCAGCGCGACACCACCTGCCGGTTCGCCGGAAACGCCATCCCCAGCCGTTTGCTTTCAAACTGCACAACATAGGCGTTGGTCGGAGTCCAGGCCGCCGGGAGATCCCGAATAGGATCGACGTACCCCCCTTCCGTGCGGGCGATCGCGGCAATCGGGAACTCCACGGACAGATCCATCATCGCCACTTCCCACACGCGCGCCATCTCCTCGGCGGGATTCAATTGGGCGCCAATCACCACGGTCTGGGCCTCGGTCGGGATCATTAGCGGCCGCTCGCCGTAGTGCAGGTCGCGCTTGTCCTTCCAGCCGGCCCGAACCGACATGTCCGAATTGAGCAGCGACTCCGCGTTGATCAGCGCGATGGCGTTGGCCCCGGGAGGGATCCCCTTCAGCAATTCTTCGTTTTGAGCTGCAGCCGGCGAACTTGCGACGCAGCAGCAGATCAGGGCCGCCAGAAAAGGAGTGATTCTCGCATGCGAACGCTCTCTGTTGATAATCATGATGTCGCCCTTCAATGAGGATGTACGGAATCCGATGCACACGGAATGACCGACGCGGCTCGAGGGCGGCGTCCATCGTCGACTTGTTTTCCACGACGGCCCCTGAGACGACGGCTTCAGCCGGGCCATCGAATGTCGGCCGAGTGCTGACGTGACGTGAGCTGATGCAGCGCGGATATCCTGCTCCCTTTCGGGACAGAAATCCAGCCAGAGGCCGCACCGTAGCGAGAATCTTTCCGCTCTGAACCGCTTCTTCATACGGGACGCTTGTACCTTCATGCTGGCCTGCTAGAGTCTGCTACAAGTCACAACCAATCTCAAGGACTTTCAGTCCGGCAATCACGTCCTCGCTCCTTTTCGGAGCATCAGCCTGTGCGTCTGGCGTCGCTAATCGGAGCGGTCGCCGTGGTCGGGTGTCGCTCGCGTCTGCCAATGCCCTTGCGAATCAGGACCGCCGTGCCGATGGACTTCGCCCCAGGTGTCTCCATGAGTTTTCCAGCCTGCTGATGCGCATTGCCAACGGAATACAGATTCCAGGCGATTCTTGGATACGGCTAACGTGGCTTATGGAATCTGCGGGCGCCGACTTGAGAGACCTGCTGTGACCCCCGCGACGGAAGACACCGCCGAGATGCCGTCGGCGCAGAAGTTCGCCGAGCTGTTCTTCGCCCCGTCACAGAAGCCGGTGCGCGTCACGTTCGGCGCTGCGACGCACGTCGGACACGTGCGGAAAACCAACGAAGACCAGTACGCGATCGTCCGCCGCACCCGGATGCGCGATGTGCTGCTCTCCAGCCTGCCGGAGTCCTCATTTCCGCCGAGCGTGGAGGCGGCATTCGTCCTCGCGGTGGCTGACGGCGTGGGAGGCGGCGCCTTCGGCGAGATCGCCAGCCGTCTGGTGCTGGAGAGCGTGTGGGAGCTGGCCGGCCGCGCTACCAGTTGGGTGATGAAGTTCACAGACCTCGACGCGCTCCAGTTGCGGGAGCGCGTGAATGCCTACGTCGACCGCATCGAAGAGCGGTTGAAGGAACTGGGGCGGGAGGATCCGGACCTCTCCGGCATGGCCACCACCTGCACCTGTGCGCACATCATGGGGCGGGACGTAGTCGTGAGCAACATCGGCGACTCGCGCGCCTACCTGTGGCGCGGCGGCGATTGCCGGCTCCTGACGCACGACCACACGCTTGGCGAACTGCTCAAAAACGCCGGCCTCCCCGATGAAGACTACGACCGCCTGCAGAACGTGCTCGTCAATTGCCTCTCCGCCAACCAGAAGACCAGGGCGTACCCGGAGGTCGAACACTTTCAACTGGAAGACGGAGACCGGCTGCTGCTCTGCACCGACGGACTGTCCAACATGCTGCCGGACAAAGGGGTTGCGGATGTCCTGGGCCGCTTCTGGGAACCGCAGTCCGCCTGCGACGAACTCGTCCGCGCCGCCCTGGAAGCCGGCGGCCGCGACAACGTCAGCGTCGTCCTCGCGGCATTCGATTCCTGAAAGGCGGTCTAGGCTGAACATCGTCGCCCAGAAGAACCTCACGCCCCGACAACATCACCTCGAAGCTGCGCGGTCCGCTCGGCAGCGTCGAGAGCAAAGGAGACTGGCTCGCCGCCGCCGCCGACATGACCACCATTTACTATGAACACACAGGCATCCAGTCCACGGCCCGCAACCTCATCTTACGCGCCGCTGCGGAGGTCTGACGCAACCCGATCCTGAGCTGAGGGCGTCTCAAGTAGGGATTCCCGCCTTCGAGCCTGCCCGGTACAGGTCCAGGGAATTGCTGCTTTTCACAGTCACCACATTGGAGTTACACATGCTGAAGCTTGTTGTCTCGGGCGTCACGATCGCGTTGATGCTGATGCTGCTCCCCGGCCCGCACCGCGCCGCGGCTCAGGAATCCCTGCCGTTCCCCCCGACGCCCTCCGCTTCGACTGCGGCGGCGACGATGCAGGACTCGACCTATCGCACGCGCGTCACGCCCAGCCGGCTTCCCAAAGATTCGCCCAACGTCCTCGTCATCCTGATCGACGATGCCGGTCCCGGCACGCCGAGCACCTACGGCGGTGAGATCAACACGCCCAACCTTTCGCGCGTCGCGGATCTCGGCGTCTCGTACAACCGCTTCCACTCCACGGCCATGTGCTCGCCGACGCGCGGCGCCCTGCTCACCGGACGCAATCACACCCGCATCGGCAATGGCCAGATCTGCGAACTCGCGAACGACTGGGACGGCTTCAGCGGCATCATCCCCAAGTCGAGCGCCACGCTGGCAGAAGTGCTGCGCGCCTATGGTTACACGACGGGAGCCTGGGGCAAGTGGCACAACACCCCCGCCGAGCAGACCACCACCATGGGGCCGTTTGACTATTGGCCCACCGGCTACGGCTTCGACTATTTCTACGGATTCCTCGCCGGCGAGGCCTCGCAGTACGAACCGAATCTCGTCCGGAACACCACGCTTGTCCACCCTCCGAAGACTCCGGAAGAGGGATATCACCTCACTGAGGACCTCGCCGATGACGCCGTCCGCTGGCTCCGTGAGCAGCAGGCGTTCGCGCCCGACAAGCCCTTCCTGATGTACTGGGCCACCGGCGCCGCGCACGGACCGCACCACATTATGCAGGAGTGGGCCGACAAGTACAAAGGCAAGTTCGACGACGGCTGGGACGCCTACCGCGAACGCGCGTTCGCCCGGCAGAAAGAACTCGGCTGGATTCCGGCCGGCGCCGAACTCACGCCGCGCCCGGAGACTCTCGCCGCCTGGGACGACATCCCAGAGGACGAGAAGCCCTTCCAGCGCCGCCTGATGGAGATCTTCGCCGGCTTCGCCGAGCACGCCGATCACCACGCGGGCCGCGTCCTCGACGAGATCGAACGGCAGGGGAAGCTCGACAACACGCTGGTTTTCTACATCTGGGGGGACAACGGCTCCTCGGCCGAAGGACAGAACGGCACGATCTCCGAACTCCTCGCGCAGAACGCGATCGACACCACGATCCAGGAGCACATCCACGCGCTCGATCAGCTCGGCGGCATCAACGTCCTCGGCTCCCCCAAGACCGACAACATGTATCACGCCGGCTGGGCCTGGGCCGGCAGCACGCCTTACCGCTCCACCAAGCTCGTCGCCGCCCACTTCGGCGGCACGCGGCAGCCAATGGCCGTCTCCTGGCCGGCGAGAATCAAGCACGACGACACTCCCCGTGCGCAGTTCCATCATGTCATCGACGTCGTCCCCACCGTCTACGACGTGCTCGACATCACTCCGCCGCGCGAGGTGAACGGCATCCCACAGACCCCGATCGACGGCATGAGCATGGCCTACACGTTTGACGATGCGAAGGCCGAGGGGCAGCGCAAGACACAGTTCTTCGACATCATGGGAAGCCGCGGCATCTATCACGACGGCTGGTTCGCCTGCGCCTTTGGCCCGCGAACGCCCTGGGTCCCCGGCGCTCCGAATGCCGGCCAATGGGACCCGCGCAACGATCAATGGGAACTCTACAACCTCGAGGAAGACTGGACGCAGGCCCACGACCTCGCCGCGCAGGATCCCGATAAGCTCGCCGAACTCAAAGAGCTGTTCATGATCGAGTCCACGAAGAACCTCAATCTCCCGATCGGCGGCGGACTTTGGGTCATCATGCATCCTGAGTTCCGCGTGGCGACGCCGTACACGCATTGGAGCTTTACTGGAGACGTCCGCCGCATGCCGGAATTCGCCGCGCCGCGGCTCGGCGCAGTGAGCAACACCGTCACCATCGAAGCCGAGATCCCGGAGAACGCCAACGGCGTGCTCTACGCGCTCGGCGCCTTCTCCGGCGGCCTCGCCCTGTACGTTCAGGACGGCCATCTCTGCTACGAGTACAACCTCTTCGAAATCGAACGAACACAGGGCCGCTCCGAGAAACCCCTTCCGACCGGCGACGTGCAGATCGAGGTCGTCACGACTCCGACGAAAGGGGAGACGAAGATTCCGGCCGCCGACGTGACCGTGACGGTCAACGGCGCACCGGCCTTCGAGGTCAAGGTTCCGCGGCTGGCGCTGTTCGCCTTCACCGCCAACGACTGTCTCGACGTCGGCATCGATCTCGGTTCCCCCGTCTCGCTCGACTACTACGACCACGCCCCATACGAGTTCAACGGGACGATTCGGTCGATGGAGGTGAGTTACCCGTCGCCGCCCAGTCCATGACTGGCACAACGTCGGACAATCCCAGCAAGACGATTCCCGCGACATGGATGTCGCCTTACCAATGAGGCGCCGTTCATGCCGCACTTTGCTCCCCGGTTCAAGCGTGTTGCCGCCTGCGCTGTTGTCGCACTGATTGCATCCAGGCTCTCCGCCGCCGAACCGCTTTCCTCCTGGAATGAGGGCTCCGCCCGCGACGCAGTCATCGAGTTTGTGGATCGTGTCACGACGGAAGGAAGTGAAGGTTTTGTCCCTGTTCCGCAGCGGATCGCCGTCTTTGATAACGACGGCACGCTGTGGTGCGAGAACCCCATGTACTTTCAATTGGCGTTTGCCATCGACCGCATCAAGGCTCTCGCTCCGGAACATCCGGAGTGGAGCAGTCAGGAGCCATTCCAGTCGATCCTCGCCGGCGACGTTTCCGCGGCGCTGACCGGGGGTGAGAAGGCGGTTGCGGAAATCATCGGAGTCACTCATGCCGGCATGACGACCGACGAGTTTTCGGGCGTGGTCGCCGACTGGCTCAAAGCGGCCCGCCACCCGAAGTACGGCCGGCCGTATACCGAACTCGTCTACCATCCGATGCTTGAACTCCTCGCATACCTCCGCGAGCACGACTTCAAGACGTTTATCGTCTCCGGCGGGGGAGTCGAGTTCATGCGGGTCTTTGCCGAAGAGGTGTACGGCATCCCGCCCGAGCAGGTCGTCGGCAGCCGCGGAAAGCTGCAGCTGGAAATGAAGGACGGCCAGCCCGTCCTCCGCAAGCTGCCGGAGATCGCCCATATCGACGACGGTCCCGGCAAACCGGTCGGCATCCAGCAGATGATCGGCCGCCGTCCGGTGATGGCGTGCGGCAACAGCGACGGCGACCTCCAGATGCTGCAGTGGACCACCGCCGGCGATGGCCCCCGCTTCGCCCTCATCGTGCATCATACAGACGCCCAGCGCGAGTACGCCTACGACCGCGAATCGCACATCGGCAAGCTCGACAAGGCCCTGGACGAAGCCACACAGCGCGGATGGACCATCGTCAACATGCAGGCCGACTGGAAGGAGGTATTTCCCCCAGCGGGTCCATCGAACTGACAACCGATCGCATCGTTCCATTGAGCCGCCGACCATCGGTCGGCTCGCCGGTCTCATCACAAGCACCCCATCTGGAGTAGCACCAGTGTCCAGATATCGACTTGCAATTCTCCTGCTCTCCGCGGCGTTTGCCACGACGGCCGCCGCCCAGGACAAGCCCAACATCCTCGTCATCTGGGGGGATGACATCGGCACCTGGAACATCAGCCACAACAACCGCGGCATGATGGGGTATCAGACCCCCAACATCGATCGCATCGCCCGCGAAGGTCTCTCTTTCACCGACTATTACGGCCAGCAGTCCTGCACCGCCGGCCGCGCCGCCCTCATCGGCGGCAACGTCCCCGTTCGCACCGGCATGACCAAGGTCGGCATCCCCAGCGCCCCAGAAGGCTGGCAGAAAACCGATGTCACCATGGCCACCGTCCTCAAGAGCCTCGGCTATGTCACTGGACAGTTCGGCAAGAACCACCAGGGAGACCGGGACGAGCACCTCCCCACGATGCACGGCTTCGATGAATTCCTCGGCAACCTCTACCACCTCAACGCCGAAGAGGAGCCGGAGAACGAGGACTATCCCGGCGACCTCGTCCTCCCCAACGGCAAGACCTTCAAGGAGGTCTTCGGACCGCGCGGCGTCCTGCACTGCAAGGCCGACGGCAACGGCGGCCAGACCATCGAAGACACCGGACCGCTGACGAAGAAGCGGATGGAAACCATCGACGACGAGACGATCGCCGCCGCGAAGGACTTCATCCAGCGTCAGCACGAGGCCGATCAGCCGTTCTTCTGCTGGTGGAACGGCACGCGCATGCACTTCCGCACCCATGTCCGCGAAGAGCACCGCGGCATCTCCGGCCCCAGCGGCGATGAGTACCACGACGGCATGGTCGAGCACGACAACCACGTCGGCGAACTCCTGGACCTCGTCGACGAACTGGGTATCACCGAGAACACTATCGTCGTCTACTCCACTGACAACGGCCCGCACTTCAATACCTGGCCCGACGCCGGCTACACGCCGTTCCGCAGCGAGAAGAATTCCAACTGGGAGGGGGCGTACCGAGTGCCCTGCTTCGCCCGCTGGCCCGGCCACTTCCCGGAAGGCGTGACGCTCAACGGCATCGTCTCCCACGAAGACTGGCTCCCCACCCTCGCCGCCGCCGGCGGTGATCCCGAGATCAAGGACAAGCTCCGCGAAGGAGTCGACCTCAACGGCCGCTCCTACAAGAACTACATTGACGGCTACAACCAGCTCGACTACTTCAGCGGCCAGACCGAGGAGTCACCGCGCAAGGAGTTCATCTACGTGAACGATGACGGCCAGGTCGTCGCCCTCCGCTACAACGACTGGAAAGCCGTATTCCAGGAGAACCGCGGACAGGCGTTCGAAGTCTGGCGCGAGCCGTTCACCGATCTCCGCGTCCCACTACTATTCCACCTCCGCCGCGACCCGTTTGAGCGCGCTCAGCACAACTCAAACACCTACAACGACTGGTTCCTCTCCCGTGTGTTCGTGATCGCTCCCATGCAGCAGGTCGCAGCCCAGTTCTTCAAAACCTTACAGGAGTATCCTCCCAGCCAGAAGCCCGGATCGTTCAACCTGGAGAAGATCCAGGAGCAGATCGAATCGACGCTCGGCGGCATGTAGTGGGCCGACAGCCCCGATATTTGGACGGCTGTGGAGCGCACATCGGCTGCGCTCCACAGCCGCGGACTTCCGGCGTCCGCACCACCTCAAACCGGCGACCACACCTAGAGCCCATCGCCGACACTCTCGCGTGTTCGCCAATGTCCCGGTACAGGAGCGCGATCAGCACGCGCATGACGGCCGGCTCAGGGAATCCGCCCGGATGCGCTGGATGTGGCGAAGATGTTCCAGAAGAGGTCGCTCCGCCGCTTGCACCGGTCAGCGTAACCGTAACCATCGATGACGCACCGGCGGAGGACGTGTCGGTCCGGTTTGTTCCGACCGGATCGAGCACCGGCGAGGGAGCGTTTGTCATGACGGATGCGACCGGCCGGTATGAATTGATTTATCGCACCGGTGACAAGGGGATTCCGGCTGGCGAGTATAGCGTTGTCTTTTCCAAGTTGGTGCAGCCGGATGGCTCGCCCATCCCGCCGGGACCCCCACCAGCGGGCCCGAGTCCGACACCGACTTTCAGTTCGGCTACGTCTTCGGATGGACATTCTTCGACGACTGGGTCCTCGACTCCTCGCTGCGCTACATCGCGACCACCGAGGAGGGGGACCACTTCAATCAGTGGGCGCCGTCGGTCGTTCTCAAAGTCCCCGTCTGCGAGCGCTGGAACATCCACGGCGAATACTTCGGCATCTTCACCGACGGCCGCGATGATGAGACCAACGGCCAGTATCTCAGCCCCGGCGTCCACTATCTGGTCTGCCCCGACTGCGAGGTCGGCGTCCGCGTCGGCTGGGGCCTCAACGATGACGCCGCCGCATTCTTCTCCAACGTCGGCCTCGGCCTCCAGTTCTGAGTTCCCTGCGCGAGCCGGCTGCGCGAGCCAACGCCAAGCGTCTGGCAACGCCCCCACTTCTCACACGTCCCTCTGCAATCACCCTCCGGACGGTGAATTGGCACGACCACCGGCAGCCTCTGCCGCTGCGTCCCCATCACGATCGTCAACATTGTCGTGAGCGCTGCGTGAGCTCGATCGGGCAGCACCCGATCAGCCGCTTCATGCCAGACACAGGACACAACCGGTCGATAACGATCAACGAAAGGAATCTTCAGGACAGGCAGGACGCCGTTCCATCGCACACTCGCAGGGACGCGCTCATGGCCCCGTCTGCGCTCACGCTCCGCGCCAGCCTCTCGACCGCCGCAATTCTTCTCACTACTTTCGCGACGGGCCGCACGGCCTCGGCGCAGAACTGCTTCACCGACAGCTATCCCGGCTGGGTCAGCTGCGACGCGCCGTCCGCATGCCTTGATCCGGGCCCCTGCCTGGACGATGGCTGCGCTCCCTCGTCATGCGGCGAACTGTGCACCCGCCCCACCCTCACCGGCGGCTTCTTCGGCCTTCAGCCGGCGCTCGCACAGCACGGCATCGCCTACGACGCCTTCGCCACCCACTTCTACCAGGGGGTGATGCACGGCGGCATTCGCCGGAACGCGGAGAACGGCGGCAAGATCGACCAGTTCGTCAACATCGACGGTGAGAAGGCCGGGCTGTGGAAGGGCCTCTTCATCACGCTGCACGCCGAGACCCGCTACGGCGACGACGTCATCTTCGACGCCGTCGGCCTCGCGCCGGTCAACGCCAACATGCTCTACCCCAGGCCCGGTGAGGACGTGACCGCGATCACCGGCCTGCTGTTCACTCAGGCCCTCAGTGAGACCTGCGTCATCACGGCCGGCAAGTTCAACATGCTGGATCTCATCAACCAGATGTATCCGCAGACCGGCCGCGGCATCGACGGCTTTATGAATATCTCCCATCTCCTTCCCCTCTCCTCGGGGCTCGGCACCAACCTCAGCATGCTGGGTGCCAACGTCACGACCCTGCACGAAGGTCAGATCCAAGGCTCCCTCGGCATCTACGACCTGCACAACGTCTCCACCACGACCGGCCTCAGTGATGCTTTCGACAGCGGCGCCGTCGGGATCGGCTACTACCGCATTTTCACCGAAGCCTTCGGCCTCCCCGGCTCGCATGCTCTGATGGGGATCTACTCCAACGGCGCCTACACGTCGGTCGATCCGCTCACCTGGTCGTTCATCCCGCAGGTCGGCATTGTCGCCGACAAAGAGGACGGAACCTGCAACGGGGCGTACTTCCTCGAGCAGAAACTGTGGGTGGATCGGACCGATCCGAAACGCAACGTCGGCATCCTCGCGGCGGTCGGCGTCTCGGACGGCAATCCGAACCCTATCCAGTGGAGTTCCTTCGTCACGCTGCAGGCACAGGGCTTTAGCAGCCGCCGTCCGCTCGACTCGTGCGGCGTCGGCGTCTTTTACACCGGTCTCAGCGACGACTTCAAGCGGCTCGCCAGCCCCCTCATTGACGTCGAAGACCCCTACGGCGGCGAAATCTACTACAACGCCGCCGTCACCCCCTGGTTCCGCCTGACCTACGACCTGCAGGTGATCAATCCCGGCGAGGTCGCCAACGACACCGCCGTCATCGCCGGCCTGCGCGCGTCGCTTCATCTCTAATGAACGAGCCAGTTTGGTGTTGACTTAGTGCCGCAATACGGCGCTTTCTTGAACTCCAGAATCGCCGCGTGATAGACTCTCGTTCAGTCGCCTCGTTGGTGCTCATAGTCCGTTGTGCAGGACTCCAGGTGCAGGCGGAGGGCCGTGATGTCGTCAGGCAGTGCAGGCGCGAGGACTGTCGCCGGCTTCGTCGCTGCCGACGATCCCTACGAGGATTGCTGCATTCAGTTCGAGCGAGGCTGGGGAAGTGGGGAGCGTCCCTCGCTCCGGGAGTGGCTGTCGAGAGCCGCCGCCGGAGAGGAAGCATCTCTGTTCTCGCGCCTGCTGCGCATTGAATTGTCCCACCGGGCGCTACAGGGCGAGCACGTCGAGCCTGCGGAGTATGAAAGGCGATATCCGCAGTTCCTTCGCCAGATCACTTCCGAGTTCCTGCTGTTGCAGACCGTCGCGGCCGATGAGTCTCATCATCGATCGTTCAGTTCGACGGACCTGTGGAATCGGATCTCCGAGGCTATCACTCCGGGATTGACGCGGAATCACGGCGATTTCGTAGGGCGCTACCGGCTGGAATGTCAGATCGGGCGCGGGGGATTTGGAGAAGTCTGGAAGGCGTTTGATCCGGAGCTGAATCGCGCGGTGGCGGTGAAGCTGGCCCGTCCGGACCGGATCTCCCGGGTGATGATCGATCAGCTCCGGACCGAAGCGCGCCGCGCCGCATCGCTGAAGCACGAATCGATCGTGCCGGTCTATGACATCGCGCGCGACGATCTCGGCGTGTATATCGTCAGCGAGTACATCGCCGGAGAGACGCTCTCGCAGCGAATCCAGCGCGGACCGGTGAGTGAGCCGGAGGCGATTCGGATTGTCATGGAGGTAGCGCGGGCCCTGCACCATGCGCATACGCAGGGGCTCATTCATCGGGACGTCAAACCCGGAAACATCCTCCTGCGCCCGGACGGTTCCGCCGTGCTGACGGACTTTGGCCTGGCGACGTCCGAGGACGAGATGCTCCGCGAATCCGGCGGAACGATGGGGACGTGGCGCTACATGTCTCCCGAGCAGGCGCGCGGCGAGAGCCACCTGTGCGATGCGCGCACGGACGTCTACAGCCTGGGGGTCGTACTGTATCAACTGCTTGCGGGGCGACTGCCCTACAAGGCGGAGAGCCGGGAGGAGTATCGGAAGCAGATTCTGACGCGACCGGCGCGGCCGCTGCGGACCATCAACGAGGATGTTCGCCCGGAGCTGGAACGCATTTGCCTCAAGTGCCTCGAGAAGGTACTCGATGGTCGGTACTTAACTTGTGACGCCTTGGCGAGCGCGCTGAGAGACTATCTGCCATCCGACATTCCTCATAGTAAGCTTCTTCCATCTCAGAAGCCGAGGCGCGGCGCGTGGGGCATCGCAGCAGCAGTCATTGCAGTCGCCGTGATTGGGCTGACGGCGGCCGCCTATGTGACAGGGGATCGGGCTGAGCCCGATGCGGCAGCGCGGCCTGCCGAAAGCCCTGTCTCATCCCCGGACGACGATCGGGATCCCGAACAGTGGATTGCAGAGCCTGCGGGGCGTTGGCAATCGCTGCTGGATGTTGAACCTACGATCATTTCCTGGGAGCGTCTGGCGACGGGTCGTTCGAAGCCTGTCTTCGATGCTGAGCTACACAGCTACAATATCCGCTCCGATCGCGCCATGTGGATCGCTCGAGCCGGTGAAATCGACGGACGGCCGTTCGCGGCCCGAGCCATACTCGAACTGAGCGGGGGGACCGGTCGAATCGGGCTGGTTTGGGGGCTGAGGCATGACCTGGAGGCGTTCCCGGATCATCAGTATCGCTGCCTGGTCTTAGAGCTCGCGCGTCCCGATCTTGCTGCGAGTGCAGAGCTAGTACTGAGCGAGATTACTCTGGACGCACGGCACTTTGACAACGCCGCACTGCTCCACACGCATCAGGTGGATCGCCGTGATGTCCCGATACCGGATGGTGTATCGGGGGCCGGAAAAATCTGGACATTTCCGATCGAAATCTGGGTCGATGAGGACAAGCTGCACGTACTCCTGGAAACTGATCAAGAAGAGGTGTGGATGCCGACCAGCCTGACTGACGTCGAGTGGCTTCGCACTGGCAGGAGCGGAATCGGTATCAGCGGACGAGGCTCTGGCGCCGGCGTGCGCGATTTCTCGTTCCGGTATCGAAGCAGCTTGTAACGGGTCTCTCATCATCAAAAAACAGGGCACAGCATGACACCAAAGAGCAGCTCCACCTATGGCTCTCTGACCATCGACAGTATCACGTCCACAAACCCCGGAATGGGGATTCAAGTGACAATGGGAGTCCGTCTGGATTCGGTCGAGCTGCCGGATCCAGCAGTTTGTGTATGGACGACCACACCCCGAGTGACCGACGTGCGGGAGCAAGGATCGAGCAACAATCTCCTGACGAATCCGGTGGTAATGACCGCTGATGACACCGTCACAGCACGTTGGCTGGCGACCGTCGTAGTCAATGACGCCAGCGGCAACCTCGGCCAGGGAGACACGATCGTTGTGAAAGCGGAATGGAACTATCAGTGCGGACCTGCAGTGACGGATGCTTCGGACACCGAGACAGTACCGGCACCAACGTAGAACGGTCGAATTGACTTCTTGATATCCGTCGGCGATTCGCGGTTGCAGCACGTGCGGGGCGGGGCGTGCGGCGCAACTGTCGCCGGATCGTACCCTGTCGTGCAGCGGTCGGCGCCGCCCCTTGTGCCTGCGATATTGGGCGCCGCGCCACTCCGAACTGCTTGTCTGCCCTGCCTGTCCAACGCGCAATCAAGTCCAGGAGATCGACAATCAATTGCTCGATCTGAGCGTTCTTTGAGTGTCTCGACCGGGCAGGCGACTGCCCAAGGACCGGGCGTATCGCCGCAACAAGTCAATTCGAATCGGTGGTGGAGGCCAATTCTCCGCGCCTGCCTGCTCCATTGATATGCACATCGAACTTTACGAGTTCGGGAGAATTCGGCCCGTCAGTTGCTGGACGATTGTTGAAATGATGGGCATACTGAACGCAACACGTTTCGTCGATGCATCGCGTTCTGCGACTGGCTGTGTTCAAACCAATCAATTAACGGGGAGCTGACCCGAGTGAAGCCGGGAACTCTATTCTCATTCGTCATAGCCTGCGCGTGGCTTCAAGGATGCGGATCGGAACATGGCTCGCCCGTCGATGTCACGGGCAAGATCACGATGGGCGCCGATCCCGTCGCCGATGCACAGGTCACGTTTCATTCAGTCAACAACGAGATCCCGGCGCCGGACCGCACCAAGACGGGCCGGACGGACTCACAAGGCGCGTATGCCCTCTCAGACCTCTATCCGTCGGAATACATTGTCCGCGTCGAACAGCCCCTACCCACCAATCAGGATCCCGGCACGGCCCCGGCGGAAATCGTCGCAGACGACCCTCTTGCGAAGTTTGGGGCCGACAGTCCTCTGCGGGCGAATGTGTCTGCGGAACAGACCTCGTTCGACTTCGATCTGGCTGCCCAGTGATGTGTTTGGTTTCCCCTCCATCGAATCTTTCAGTCCAACAGATCTTCTTGACCGCGTGATGCACCTTGTTGGCCCGTCCGAGGGCGCGGCGACGTACTTTCCAATCGTTCCTGAATTTCGGAGGTGAAGCGATGCGACGACGTGGTTTCACACTGATCGAACTGCTGGTGGTGATCGCGATTATTGCGATCCTGATCGCGCTGCTGCTGCCCGCCGTGCAACAGGCGCGCGAAGCGGCGCGGCGCACTCAGTGCAAGAATAACCTGAAGCAGATGGGCCTGGCGCTGCACAATTACCTGGACGTCACCAAGGAGATGATGCCGCGCGGAGTGTATGTGAATCGTGGGCTGGGATGCTGTTGCTCCAATGCCGACTGGTTTCCCGGGCATACCGTCCACACGATGCTGCTGCCGTACATCGATCAGACGCCGCTCTACAACCAGTACAACTTCAGTCGGCCGTTCTTCGAAAATGTCGGCGTGATCGACAAACGAATCGACGCGTATATCTGTCCCAGCGCACAGCGCCATGTGCCGACGAACGCGACGAATGTTGCGGGCACAATGACTCCTCCCGGCAATTATCCCAGTCCAGCCCCGCTGGTCTTCCCGCACAACTATCCGGGGGCCGGGACGCTACATGGGTGGGGCGGCTGCGGTCGCCATGGCAGTCGTACTCAGAACGGCGTGTTTTCCATGCGGTGGGGGATCCTGGAGGAGGCGGGTGGTCCCGCTGATCCGAACTTGAAGTTGAGCAGCATTACCGACGGAACCAGCGAAACGATGGCGTTTTCGGAGACGGCCCAGGGCGTCCCCACTACGGGTTTGGGCGCGGATGATCGCGGAAAGGGTTGGGCGGATCCGTATTACAACAGCACGCTGTACTCGATCGGGCCTCTGTCGACGCCCAACAGCGCCGTTTCGCAGTATGGTGGCTATAACGCCTCCAATGCGGCCAGTTACCACGAAGGGGGCGTGCATGTCCTGTTTATGGACGGGCGCGTCGCGTTCGTGAGCGAGAACATCGACGGCAATACCTGGCATCGACTCGGCACGCCGCAGACAGGCGACATCCCGGGCGAGCACCCATAAGCACGGGTTGAGTAGCAGGACATTTTCAGTAGCAACGCCCGTGAGGCAATTCCTCGCGGGCGTTGTGCATTCGATCACTGAGGCGGGCGTTCATTCGAGAGTTCACCCATGCCTTCGATCAGGACGATTTCAGCAACCCGGTCAGCCGGCACCCCCCAGGTCTCAGACCTGCCTGCGGCCCAATGGACTGTGATCCTCTCAGGCGGCTGACCACCGGGGGCGGGAATCGTGATCCGGTCGCTGCTGCTGCTCTGAAAGCTGTCGCCCGAGGGGATCCGGCTGGTCCACGTCACCGCTCCGTCATGCCATTCCACCGCGGTTCCCAGAGGAGTTCGCGCGCTGTGCCGTCCGATCAATCTCAGCCGCACGCCCGGGGCGGCGAGCCTGCTGTCATTCCGCAGAATGACGGCCGGCTGCTCCAGATGACTGACGACCAGGTCCGGATCGCCGTCCGCATCGAGATCGCCAACCGCCGTGGCGCGTCCGAGCCATTGGCGGCTGAAGTACACGCCACCTGCCGTTGAGACATCTGCGAAAGATCGCCCCTCCCGGTTCCACAGCAGTTGTGGCAGCATGGCGTAGTCGTACGTCCCCCCGGTCGGCCGCAGGTCCCACACATGCCCGTTCGCCACCATCAGGTCCGGGTACCCGTCCAGATCGAAGTCCGTCCAGGAGACGCCGAAGCCAAGCCTGGGACGGAAGAGCGAGTCGAGGCCCAGATCGGTATTGCGCGGCCTGAACCCCGCCTGAGCGCCGTTCTCATAGAGGTCGTTCGGTTCACCTTCGAAATTCGTGACGAACAGATCGAAGCGTCCGTCCTGGTTGTAATCGGCGCAACCGATTCCCATGCCCGACGTGGGTCGTCCATCGGCGGCGACGGAACAGCCCCATGCCACTGCCAGGTCTTCAAAGCGAAAATCGCCGCGATTGATGAACAGAAAGTTCCGGGTCGTGTCGTTGGCCACATACAGATCGAGTCGTCCGTCACCGTCAAAATCGGCGACCGATGCACCCAATCCTTTGCCGGGCTCAATCGCAATCCCGGACGACTCTGAGGCGTCGCGGAAATCGCCGTTCGCCTGATTCTGATAGAGCCGATCCCTCTGACCGGGCCGGCCGAGCGGACCGCACGAGATGCGGACAGGCGGCTGATGCTGCGTATAGCAGGGCGCGTCGTCACGACCATAATCGACGTAGTCCACGACGTACAGATCGAGAAAGCCGTCCCCATCCAGATCAGCGAACGCCGCACTCGTCGCCCAGAGCGCGGGGTCGCGCTGAGGGTCGAGCGTCGCCTCGGAGTACGTGCCGTCCCCGTTGTTGCGCCACAGCCGGTCCTCTGCGTATCCTGCAACGAACAGGTCGACGAAGCCGTCGTTGTCATAGTCACCGGCGGCAACACCCATTCCGAACCCGGAGACGTTGACGTGCGCCGCCGCGCCTACCTCGACGTACTGCAGCTCTCCGGCCGCGCGGTAAAGCGCATGCTGCGCACCGGCATGCTCGGCCGGGTGATCGAAGTGCGATCCATTGGCAAAGTACAGGTCGACCCGTCCGTCCGCGTCGAAATCAAGCAGGGCGACCCCGCCGCCGTTCTGCTCGGTCATATAATGATCGGGACTGGGGTTGCCGTAGTAGACGAAATCAACGCCGGATGCCGCCGTGACGTCCTCGAATCGCAGCGGTGGATCAATCGAAGTCCCACTGACGGTCGTGCTGATCTGGAACGGCGCCGGCCGATCCGGTTGGAGAGCGGAATGTTCCGGAACCTGAAGTGGAGCAGCCGGGTCCGTCGATTCCGCGCACCCCGACGCGACGATCAACAGGACGGCTGCGCGAATCGGTCGTGCCGGCATGCGATCTCGAATTCCAGGCGACAATGCTGACTCCGTCGTCCCTATCGCTGCGAAGGACCGGTCTGCTGCAACACCGCGGCCCAATACTGCCATCCCTCGGTCTGCAATGATTTTCCGCGGATCGCGCAGAGGGAGGCGACCTCGGCGCATTCGTCAGCCGTCGGATCCTGCAGCGCGCCGGACCATGCCAACTCCGTCAGCCGCATCTGGCAATCCGCCAGCTCCTGTGCGCGACGGAGCGCCGCGCTGGATTCCTCCTCGCGCCCGAGCGATTTGAGCAGCAGTCCGCGACGCTGATGATACCGCAGCTCGAATGGTCGTCGCTGCAGTGCGTGGTCACTGCATTCCAGCGCGGTGTGCGTGTCTCCCTGCAACCGGGCGACTTCAGCTGACAGCGACCAGATTCGATCGTCCGTGGCCGTTCCATCCGATAGCGCGGCATTCAGTCTCGCGGCAGTCTTGGCCGCTGCAGCCGCGTCTCCCCGCGCGATGCAGAACTCGCCCGCGATCAGCAGAGTCTCAACGTCGTCCGGCGACTGTGCCAGCGCCGCATTCAGCGACTGCCGGGCCTCCTCGGTGTGGCCGAGATGCGCATGACAATGAGCCAGCGCCCGCAAGACGCACAACTGGCCCGGCTGGCGGGCCTCGATCATCTGCAGGCGGCCCAGTCCCTCCTGTGGTACCGGACCGCGGAATTCGGACAGAATCAGGTGCGTGAGCGTCTCGAGATCATGAGGCTCACGCTGCAAGGCCTCTTCGAGCAGCCGCTCGACGTCGCGAACACGGAATTCATGAAAGTACAGCCATCGCAACTCGGTGCGTGCACGAGAGTCGAGCGGGTTTCGCTCGAGGACGTCTTGCAGCATCCGCTCAGCGGTGGTCACATCTCCGGTTCCAGCGGCGTGCAGTGCGGCCTCGACGCTCGAAACAGGGGCGGAACCGGCAGCGGCCGTCGTCGAACCGCTCGACCGGCTGTCTGGATCAGGTTGCCCCGGTCCAAACGCAGAGACCGCGACCCAGGCTACGGTCGCAATCCCAACGGCGAGGACGCTTAGCCACCTCCAGTTTCGCCGGCGACGGCGATCGCTTGTTTCCGGGAGGCTGATAAAACCGGAGGGAGATGGATGGGGCATTACAATGCAGCGGCTGGATGGCAGTGCTAGGCTGCGCGGAGACCGAGTATGAATTGTAGTCATCCGGTTGCAGTTCGTCGCCGCTGAGCCTCTGTGCGGCTCGCCGGACCACCGTGTTCGGCAGTCTGATGGAGTTCGCGACGCACAATTATCCTGGCACCGGCTCGGACCATCCGTACGGCTTCTGCGGCGTCCACGGCAATTCCGGTGTGTTCGCTGAACGCAACGGCATTCGCAACGACGTGACGATGCCGAATCCGATCGGCAATTACGTGCACCCGTGGGTGAAGATCGCCATGATCACGGACGGCACTTCGAACACCGCCTGCTTCTCGGAGTTCGCTCAGGACACGAATCAGTGCGGCACGGCGTCGAACAATCAGGGCAAATTCGGCTGGGCGCAGCCTACCATCGGCGGCACTGCTTACACGATTCGCAACGTTTCGACCCCGAACGGCTGCAACGGCACCAGCAACGACGGATCGAACTGGGGTATCGCCCGCAGCTTCCATGAAGGGGGCGTGCACGTCGCGCTGATGGACGGATCGGTCCGCTTCGTCAGCGAGAACATCGACGGCAGCACATGGGCGTTTCTGGGACGCTTCGATGACGGCTTGCCGCTGGGTGAGTTCTAAGCGCGGCAGTTTGTCGAAGTTCGCCTGAAAGAGTCAGTCCAGCACGCCGGCCGAAACGCCGGCGTGTTTTTTTGCGCACCCGTGGTGAGGGCGCGGCGTGTGCGATCCAACGCTTCAGGACGTGGGAGACGTGGACGGTGCGGGCGATCAATTGGTACGCTCGGTTCGTGCCGCATCGGGGGGGGCGCAACGGACACGCAACGTACAGCACCAGCGGGGTCGGCAGCCAGGCATGTACTTCGCAAACCCGTGGGGGCTGTTGGGGCTGGTGGCCGTGCCGGCGATCATCGCCATCCACCTGTTTCATCAGCGTTTTCCGCCGCTGTTGGTCGGGGGCGCGCATCTGTGGGGACTGGAGACGCGCGTGACGACGGCGGGCCGCCGGAAGGACCGGGTGCCGGTCACGCTCTCGCTGATCCTGGAATTGCTGGCGGCGCTGCTGCTGACGCTGGCTTTGAGCGAACCGAGAATCGGAGATACCGACGAGGTGGCGCATGTGATCGCGGTGCTCGACGACTCGGCGTCGATGTTGGCGCATGCGCCGGGGGAGCCCTCGGCGCGGGACTTCGCCGCTGCGGAACTGGAACGGCGGGGAGCGGCGGGGGGCCGGGGAACGCGGTTCACGCTGATCCGCAGCGGGCCGCAGCCGATGCTGCTGGGACAGCGGGGGATGACCGGAGACGAAGCGGCTGCCGCGCTCAGAGCATGGGAGCCCCGCGCGCCGCGGCACGAGTTTGACGCCGCATGGGATGAGGCCGCACAGGTGGCGGAAGGCTCCGGCCGGTTTCTGTTTCTCACAGACACGGTCCCGGACGCAGTGGAACGACTGCCACAGCAACTGGAACTCATCGCGCTGGGACGACCGCTCGAGAATGCGGCGATCTCGGCGGCGCGCTGGACGTTTGACAGCAGCAGCGGCCGCGGACTGGTTTACTTCCGCGTGTCCAACATGGGAAGCTCGCCGGTCGAGGTGTCCATCGTCGGCCGTGCTCAGGATGCCGTCATCTTCGAGACTTCGATTCCGGCGGCGGCGGGAACGGACCAGCCGCTGGAGTTCGCCGTGCCTGGCGGAATCGGACAGATGTCCGTAGATATTTCGTCTGAGGGAGATGGGCTGGCGACGGACAATCAAGTCGTCCTGATCGAGCCGTCAGTCAGGACGGTGACGGTGGCCGTCGCACTGCCGGAGGACACAACAGCCCGAGGCGACGTGCAACGGGTCCTCGCCGCGCTGCCGGATGTCCAATACGGCCCGGTCGAGACGGCCCACCTGCTCATCGGCCCGGCATCGGCGCTGCCGGAGTCGCGGGACGACCTGTGGTGGCTGGGAATCGGCCCGGTCGAGACCGAGGGAACTTCGCCGGCTGCTCCCGTGACGTTGAGCGGCCCTTACATACTCGACAAGCAACACCCCCTGCTTGAGGGGGTGACGCTGGATGGCGTGATCTGGTCCGGTGCAGAGCCACTGCGGACGGCCGTCATTCCATTGGCCACGTGCGACCGCATGCCGCTGCTGGCCCAACTGGCCGGGACTGATGCGACCGCGTATGTTCTCAACATCGATCTCCCCTCTTCCAACCTCACCCGGACTCCGGACTGGCCGATCCTGCTGGCGAATCTCGTCGAGCTGCGCCGCAATGCGCTGCCAGGACTGCAACGCTGGAACTATCGAACCCTGGAGACCGTCCGCCTGCTGTCGCCGATGCCGCGCGAGGGGGCAGGCGATCTCTTGCTGTACACGCCATCGGGACGGTCGCGGCCGCTGATCCGGGATCGCCGGGAGATGGTCGAAATCGCCGGTCTGGATGAGCCGGGCGTGTACGAGGTGCGGGAGCAGGGGGGAGCAACGACGCTGTTCGCCGTGAACTTCTTCGACCCGGTCGAATCGGACCTGCTTACGCTATCATCAGGACGCCGCACTCCGCCCGAGCGCTACGAGCCGACACGCCTCCGCGTGGACGATCCGTATTCGTGGTTGATCGCGCTGGCGGTCCTGCTGGTGCTGGGAGCGATCCTGAGCAACTGGTTCGTGATGCGGGGTCGAAGCCCCGCCGAGCGCGGCCGCATCTGACTATCCCCATTTCAAGCAACCGATGGCGAGCCTGACTGTCGAGAACTACTGCAAGGCCATGTACCAGCAGGGGGTGCTGAGCGGTGACGAATGGGTCACCACGGGCCGCCTGGCGGAAGCGCTTTCGCTGGCGCCCGGCACCGTGACCAGCATGCTGAAGACGCTGTCGGAGTCAGGCCTCGCGGAATACCGCCCGTACGAAGGAGTGCGATTGACGCGTTCCGGCGAAGCGCTCGCGCTGCGGATGCTGCGACGGCACCGGCTGATTGAGTTGTTTCTGGTGAAGACCCTGGGACTCGCCTGGGACGAGGTCCACGAAGAGGCCGAACACATGGAGCATGCGGTCAGCGACGCCCTCGTGGACCGCATCGACGCGTTCCTGGGCAGCCCGTCGCATGATCCGCACGGCGATCCGATTCCGCGTGCGGACGGGACGATGCGGGGGGACGACCGGCAGGGGGTGCCGTTGGCCGATTGCCGTCCCGGCCAGCGCGTGCGCGTCACGCGGGTGCTGCAGCAGGGGAGCGAGTTCCTGCGGTTCCTGAGTGACTCGGGACTGGACCTGGGAGAGGAGGCGGAGATCACGTCCAATGAGCAGATGGCGGGCGTGCTGTCGCTCCGACTGGGGAAGCGAACAATGTCGATCGGACGTCCGGCGGCCGAACAGATCCTTGTTGAGCCAATCGAGGCGTAGCCGCCGGCATCGCAGTTCGGGGCGGAGAGAATGACTGTGGATGCGCAGCGCCTTCGTCGGCCCGCCGGCTGTGCTCGTTGGCGAGCAATCCTGAGCAGCCCATGGGAGCCGCTGGCCGGCCGCAAAGCAGCCGGGGGCTAAAGTTCCGGCGGGAGCTCTCTGGATGAAGCGGATTTGAGTTGGGCAATCTCCCGCTCCAGCTCGCGCTGCTGTTGGCGCAGCTGCTGCAGGCGGTTCAACGCGTCCCTCGAGTGGAGTCGGGTCGAGAGGAGGTCGCCGAAGCCAAGGGCCAGCACCCACATGGCCAGCGCCAGCACGACCATCCAGTACACGGCGAACCAGCCGGGATGTTCCTTCCAGGTCTCCTCAGGGATGAGTCCATCCCCGACCGGGAGCAGGATGCCGATAACGACAATCAGGCCGCTGGTCTGGAGTCGTCGCGCCAACTGCCGGCGAAAATAGCGCCGCTCGTCGCCGCTGAGAGAGGGATCAGCCCGGCGCGTCCGCCATGAGCGCACGTGCCAGACCAATGCCGCAATCCCGCCAAGCACGAGGCATCCGCCGAAGATCAATGCTGGCAGTCGATCATCCATGCGCGGAATGGGGGGGAGTGCCGCCGACATCAGGCGGGCTGGAGGACGTGCAGGCGGACGTTCCGGACGAACGGCTTCACACGTTCACGGTAAGCGAGCATGTGCGGCGCCACAAGGTGCGCTTTGAGACAGTCGACGTCGGACCACTTTTCGACGATTGTGACGACCGCCTCTCCCAGAATCTGCTGCTGAGAGAGATCGGTCGGGGCATCGACTGCCGGCCCGTATTCGATGCACCCCTGTTCGGCCAGGACTGACGGGACGATGCCGCGAAACTCACGGAGAAAGTCCTCACGCGTGCCGGCCTGCAACTCGATGATAGCGATGACGTGAATCATGCTGCTTAAGGCAAACGGCTTCGGTTATCCCTTGAACGCCCCCTGCTGGCGACAGAGCGCCAGGATGTCGGCCGTTGACAGATTCGACGTATCCACCGGCTGCGATTGAGGCGCCGGTGCAGCCGATGCGGCGGGCTGCGCCGCCGGCGGCTCAGGTGGGGGGACCGGCTCTGAGGCAGCCGGCTCCGGTGGCGCCGCGGGAGGCGACGGCGATGCACCGGCAGGCTTCGCCGCGCCTTGTTGCCGGGCGAGTTCCAGCGGGGAGAGCTTCTTGCCGGAATCGGCGGGCGCCGGGGACGCGGCCGGTGCAGGTGGAGCGGCCGGTGTCGCGGCGGCCCCGCTCTTTGCAGCCCCCTGCATCCGTGCGAGTTCGAGGGGTGAGAGTTTCTTTCCGGAGTCGCCGCCGGCGGAGGGGGCCGGGGCGGGCGCCGCTGCCGGAGCCGGGGCGTCTCCTTTGGCCGCGCCCTGCTGCCGGGCCAGCTCCAGCGGCGACAGCTTTTTCTCGGAAGCCGGAGGAGTTTCCGCCTTGGCAGCTCCTTGAGCCCGCGCCATCTCGAGCGGGCTCTTGCCGGCAGGCGGCTTTGCAGCCGCTTTCGCGGTGGTCGCGGTCGCCGGCGCCTCATGAGCCGCGGCGGCGGCCTTCATTGCGGGACCATCCACGACCTTCAGATAGGTTGGGTCGATATCGTACCAGCCGATGTCCGCAGGGCCATTGAACTGGACCAGTGCGCGACAACTCATGTTGACCGTCTTTACGCGGCCGGTCAGTCCCCCGAAACGCCGTAGCTCCGGAATTCCCTCGGTGACGACGACGTACTTGTCCGTAAGGTCCCGTTTGAGTTGTTCGGCGCGTTGAATGGACATGTCAGCAGGATCAGGACGCGGGGCGCCTCAACCGCCGGTGCAGTCTCGGCGTGGTGATTCAGACGATTTCGCGCGGAATTCTCGGGCATCCCCGGAATGAAATCAAGCGCCCTCCCAAGTCTCTCAATTGCAGGAGCGAAACGGCGGACCTGATTTCGCCGGTGTCGAAAGATTGCGGCTGCATTTCACCGCCCTATGCGGCAAATCGGGTGCGGATTCGCATCGGCTTCCGCCACGGGGGCGTTCATCCTAAAATCCGGCCACGCTGGCGATTCTCGATTCCCACCGACAATCACAACGTATTGACTTGAGGGGCGCGGGGCCGCCGGACCAGGCTCAACAGCAGGAGATGCGCGGTGCGTTGGACGCAAACGTTAATTCCCACCACCAAAGAAGATCCCGCCGACGCGGAGATTCCCAGCCACCGGTTGATGCTCCGGGCCGGGCTGATCCGCCAGCTGATGGCCGGGGCCTATACCTATCTGCCGCTGGGATACCGGGCCCTGCGCAAGGCGGAGGCGATTGTCCGTGAAGAGATGGAGCGGGCCGGTGCGGTCGAGCTGTTCATGCCCGCACTGCAGCCCATTGACCTGTTCGAGCGGACGGGACGGCGCTCGGCTTTCGGCAACGTCCTGATCAACTTTCTGCTGGCCCGTGGCGACCGCAAGGTGCACCTGGCGCTGGGGCCAACGCATGAAGAAGTAGTGACCGATCTCGTCGCCCATCACATCAGCAGTTACCGGCAGCTTCCGATTACGCTGTTCCAGATTCAAACCAAGTTCCGTAACGAAGAGCGGCCGCGCTTCGGAGTGTTGCGGACCAGCGAATTCCTGATGAAGGACGCATACAGCTTCGGCACGTCGCTGGGCCAGCTGGATGAGGCGTACCGGCGGATGTATGACGCCTACTGCCGGATCTTCGCCCGATGCGGGCTGAATTATGTGGCCGTTGAGGCGGAGAGCGGGCCGATCGGCGGGGATGCGTCGCACGAATTCATGGTGCCGGCCGGCAACGGGGAAGATCGCATCGTACGCTGCGCCAACTGCACGTACGGTGCGAACCTCGAACGGGCGGAGACCGGTCGGAAGGCCGCCCTGCCGCAGATCCCTGGCGATGCCCCTCAGCTGGAGACTGTCGGGACGCCGGGCGCGACAAGCATCGAACAGGTCTCGAAGGTGATGAAGTGCCGCCCGGAGCAGATGATCAAGACGCTGATCTACATGGCGGACGAAAAGCCGATCGCCGTGCTGATTCGCGGCGACCACGAAGCGAACGAAAACAAGATCCGCCGTGCACTCGGCGCGGGTCAGATTGAACTGGCCGACGAGAAGACGATTCAGAGCGTCACCGGCGCTCCGGTCGGATTCTCCGGCCCAGTGGGACTCGAATGCGAGGTCATCGCCGACCATGACGTGCCGCACGTCGCAGCCGCGGTGACCGGCGCCAATACTGCGGACGCCCACCATAAAGGAGTGACGTATGGCCGCGATTACACACTGACGACCACGTTTGACCTGCGCAACGCCGGACATGGCGACCCTTGCCCAAAGTGCGCCAACAACCTGGAACTGGTGCACGGCATCGAGGTGGGGCACGTCTTCAAGCTCGGCACGAAGTACAGCGTCTCGCTCAACGCGACCTTCCTCGATGAAAAGGAGCAGCGGCATCCGATCATCATGGGCTGCTATGGGATCGGTGTGAACCGCATCATCGCGTCGCTGGCGGAGACGTCGCACGACGAGAATGGACTGATCTGGCCGCTCGCGGTCGCCCCGTATGAGATCCTGCTCCTGCCGCTCAACGTCACCGATGCGGAGACAGTCAAGATCGCCGACCAGTATCTGAAAGAACTCGAAGCTGCGGGCGTGGACGTGCTGTACGATGACCGGGACGTACGTCCCGGCGTGAAGTTCAAGGACGCCGATCTCATCGGGATCCCGCTGCGGATCGTCATCGGCGGCAAGGGACTGCAGCAGGGGCAGGTCGAGATCAAGTGGCGCACCGCTGCGGAGCCTGAAAAGGTTCCCGTGAAAGACGGCGCAAAGGCCGCGCTGCGCATGCTGTCCGCCAAGAAGGACGAACAGGGCCGGCTGGTCGGCTGACGGTCGCCGGCGCGGCCCCGCGACTCGGTCTGCACCCGGAGGAATGGCATTGTGCGACATCGGGTCCTGATTGTCGGCGGCGGATCGATCGGGGAGCGACATGCCCGCTGCTTTCAAGGGCTGGGCCGCGCCGACGTCGGCCTGTGCGAGATCAACGCAGAGGTCCGCACCCGCGTCGCAGGCGTCTGCGGACTGACGGCCGGCGCGTTTGCCGATTTAAGCGAGGCGTTTGCAGGCGGATTTGAGGTCGCCGTCATCTGCACGCCGGCCGACTGGCACGTTTCGCATGCCCTACAGGCCGCTCGACATGGCTGCCATCTGCTCATCGAGAAACCGCTGAGCACCACGGAGGACGGCATCGACGCGCTGGCCGACGAGGCGCGACGACGTTCACTGGTCGTCAGCGTGGCCTACGTCTACCGGGCCCATCCCGCGCTTCGGGAGATGCGGCAGGCGATTCAGGGAGGTGAGTTCGGGCCGCCGCTGCAGGTGACGGTTCAATCGGGACAACACTTTCCCTTTTATCGTCCGGCGTATCGCAGCATTTACTATCGCGACCGGGCCACCGGGGGCGGGGCGGTGCAGGACGCGCTCACGCATCCCGTCAACGCTGTCGAATGGCTGGTCGGCCCGATGACGGAAGTCGCCGCCGATGCCGCGCACCTGCGACTGGACGGTGTTGAGGTGGAAGACACAGTTCATGTCGTGGCTCGGCACTCGGGCGTGATGGCGTCATACAGTCTGAACCAACACCAGGCCCCCAATGAGTCGGTTATCACGGTGGTCTGCCGCGATGGGACGGCGCGCATCGAGATGCACGGTCACCGCTGGATGTCGGCTGTAGAGCCCGGTCAGGCGTGGCGTGAACGTGGCCGGTACGCTCTGGAACGGGACGATTTGTTCATCGCCCAGGCGTCCCGGATGCTGGATGCCGTGGAGGGCAGCGCGAATCCCGCATGCACGCTGCAGGAAGGACGGCAGACCCTGCGTGCCAATCGGGCGATTCTTCAAGCCGTGGACGAGCGCCGCTGGGTGAAGCTGGCCAGCCTCGGATAGTGGAGACGAGGCAGAGCCTCGAGAGAGCTGGTTACAGTCAGAACCTCGGCACGAGCCGGAACGCGAGCGCCGCGTGATTGGAGCATCGCTTTCAGAAGCCCAGGCCGAGCCCGTTGAGTGCGCCCGTCCCCACGCTGCCATCCTTGATCTCGAACATCGTCGGAAACTCGCGGGCCCACTTCTTATTGGCTGCAGGACAATACTGTCGGCCGTTTCCTTCGATGGCCGCGACCCCCGGCACCCGTGCCGCGAGGCTTGCCGAATGCAGGAAGGAGTAACCCGGACACGTGAGGTCCTGCACGCAGAGGAACATGTTGAACTTCTGGGCTGCCGCCGCTGCGAAGAGCGCTTCCGTGTGTCCCTTGCAGGCTTTCAGCGCCACGCCGGTGTAGCCCTGCTCACGAGCCATCAAGAGCGCTTCGTAGTCGACCAGCGATTCGTCGATCACGATCGGCTTGAGTTTCGCCGCTTCGTGCATACGGTTCTCGGGATGGCTCTCCAGGTCCCGGTGCGTCGGCTGCTCGATGTACTGGATTCGTTCGAAGGCGGCCGGAGACTGCTCCTTCACACGGTTCAGGAATTCGAGCACGTACTCGACGTTGGCGCACTTTTCGTTGAAGTCCGTCGAATAGAACCACTGCTTGCAACCGCGCTGGCCTTGAGCTTCGGCAGCCACCTGCTCGACGGCGATCACCCGCGCCACGTCCCAATCAAGGTCATCGCCATTCAGTTTGATCTTGAGATGCGTCAGGCCGTTATACGGAATCCACTCGGCGAGCGTTTCGGGCAGCTTATCGTTGATTGGTTTTGCGACGTCGGCTTTGGTCAGCGGATCGATCGCTCCGACAAGGTGGTACAGCGGCATCCGTTGCTTCGGCTGCCGCAGGGTGTACTGGTCGAGATACTCTCCTGCGAACTGCTCATCCAGGTACGCGCTCAGGTCGTCGTTCATGTAGTCCGAGGAGAGCGCATCGTAACTGTTCACTTCGTTGACGCGGCCGTATGCGTCGTGGATGGCCGCGTCGAGCGGGCTGGCCGCGACGAGTTGAGCGAGAGGGGGGAGCGGCTCAGGAACCCCGAGCCGCTGCGACACCGCCTTGCCCAGGTGCGCGTACTCGGCCGAGATCGTATAGACCAGATCGACCGGATGGCCGAACTCGTCGTACGTCTCCGAAAGCCGCACGACTTCCTCGGCGAACTCCAGCATCGCCTTTTCGCCCTGCTCCGGTGAAACGGCGGGAGAAGGCCAGGCCCAGATGTTGCCGACCGGCATGCTGCCGAACCCGGATGCATGCTTCCCGTCGCGCGACTCGACCGTCACTTGCGCATTCATCAGCCGCGAATTGGACATGACGCGGCCGCCAAATTTGAGAGGGGTGCGGAACGGGCAGTCCTCGAATGAGATGAGGGCTTCCACAACCCGAATGTCGGTCGACTTGTGCGACATGACCTTTCGCGAAGCTGCTGGATTCCGGCTGGCGAGGCAGACTCGCCGGATTCTACCGGCAGGATCGCGAGCAATTCAAGAAGCCTCCCGCAAACGCAAGTGCAGGATTGCCGGCGCGACATCTCGACGAGCGGCTGAGGAACGCCATTCGGGGTAATCGCAACGCTCGACGGGCTGACTGACGCGAGTTTCTTCCACAGCGCCTCAATGTCGGAACCTTGCAGCTTGACGACGTTGAAAGCGGCTCTGGGCAAGTGCTGGTCGACGAATCGAATCAGCACTCGCCAACAGTGGCCCCCCGCCGAATCGAAACTTCGCCGCGCATCGCCAATCGCCTCGATACGTCTACGATGCCCTGGAAGCCACATCGCCCGTCGAACGTCCAGTCGGAATGAACGTCCCTGCATGGAAACCGGGGCGATGGGGTGCTGTCGCCGCCGGCGCGTAAGTGACAACCGGAACAAGACTTGTGGAACACTGAATTTGGCACCGGGGAACTCCTGAAGCGATCGGCACGCCCGTTGCTTCCGGCTCAGGCCAGTTGAGACATCCCGAGAGCTGGATCGTTTCCGTCAGGAGGAGACCAAACGATGGACGCCACCAATCGCCGCCGCTCCCAGGACCGGGAGGACGACGAGGGCGCGGCCGCAGCATCCCAGCTGGCAGTCTCTCCCTCCGAGCAGGATGGACACGATGCCACCGCCCTTGGCCAACTCATCGGCGATCGTATGGAGCCGGACACCGATGCCGATGATCCGGATCAGAATGACGCGCCTGCGTCCCCCTTCGTGATCGTGGGAATCGGCGCATCGGCCGGCGGACTGGAATCGCTCGAGCGGATGTTTCGCAGCATGCCCGTCAACATGGGGGCTGCGTTCGTCGTCATCCAGCATCTTTCACCCGACTTCAAGAGCCTGATGGATGAGCTCCTGTCGCGTTACACGGAGCTTCCGATTCATCGCGCGGAGCATGGGATGCCGGTCGAGCCGAATTCCGTGTATCTCATCCCGCCGAAGAAAGAGATGATTATCTCGAACCGGCGGCTTTTGCTGACCGACAAGGACCCGGATAAGGCGCTGTCAATGCCGATCGACCGGTTCTTCCGGTCGCTCGCGCAGGACTCGGGCAAGTTCGCGGTGGGAGTGATCCTGTCCGGCAGCGGAAGCGACGGGTCCCGCGGGGTGCGGGACATTCATGCGGCGGGCGGGCTGGTGGTGTGCGAAAGCGAAGAGACGGCCAAGTTTGACGGCATGCCTCTGGCGACGCTCGGCACCGGCGACGTGGACGCCGTCTGCGCACCGGAACAGATTCCCTCCGTCATCGAGCAGCACATCCGGCAGCTGCCGCTGGTGGCGCCCAGCAGCCCGAATGAGCCGACTCCGGAACTGAATGGGATCAAGACTGTCTTTCGACTGCTCAACGAGCAGTACGGAATCGACTTCTCTCACTATAAGCCCAATACGGTCATCCGGCGGATTCAGCGGCGACTGTCGATCCATCAGATCGGGAGTCTGCCGGAGTACGCCGAACGGCTGACGTCCGACCATGCCGAGCTCAATTCGCTGTACCGCGATCTGCTGATCGGCGTCACGCGGTTCTTCCGGGATGCGGAAGCGTTTGAGACGCTGGAGCGGGAAGTCCTCCCGGAATTGATCAACAAGGCGGACGACGAACTGCGTGTGTGGGTGGCGGGCTGCGCAACCGGCGAGGAGGCCTACTCGCTCGCCATCCTGCTGCGCGAGCTACTGGATGCGGCGGGTTCGAAGCTGAGCGTGAAGATCTTCGCCACCGACGTACACCGCGCTTCATTGAGCGTCGCCAGCGAAGCGATCTACCCGGAAGACTCGGTGGCGGCGGTCTCTTCTGACCGGCTGGAGCGGTTCTTCACGAGAAAACCGGACGGCTATCATGTCTCGTCCGAGCTGCGGCAGATGCTCGTCTTCGCGACGCACAACGTGATCAAGGACGCGCCGTTTACCAAGCTGGATCTGATCGCCTGCCGCAATCTGCTGATCTATTTCCGACCTCTCGCGCAGAAGAAGGCCATTTCGCTGTTTCACTTTGGACTCCGCACGGGCGGAGCGCTGTGGCTCGGCCCGAGCGAGACTCCGGGTGAGTTCCAGGACGAATTCGAAACGATCGATCCGCATTGGAAGATGTACCGCAAGTCGCGCGACGTGCGGCTGCCGGTGGACTTACGCACGCCCGCCACGACTGCAACGCTCCTCCCCAGGGGGATCAATCTCGCTCCGTCTGCTCCGCCCCGCGGCTTGCCCGACCCCGGTCTGATCGGTGCGTACGATGCGCTGCTGGCGAGGTACATGCCGCCGGCCATCCTGATCAACGAGCGCCGCGAACTGCTGCATGTGTTTGGCGGCGCGGAGCGACTGCTGCAGGTAAAGCCGGGCCGCCCCAGCAGCGATGCCCTTGATGGGCTCCCCGGCGACCTGAGGACCGCGGTCGTCGGCGCCGTCCAGCGCGTACTCAAGGACTGGGCCGCCGTTCGGTACAGCGGGATCCGGTCGAGACTGGACGGAGCGGAGCGGCTCTACGATCTATCGGTGGAACCGGTCGACAATCCGCGCTCCCGTCTGGCGCAGCTGCTGATCGTGCTGCGGCCCGCGGCAGAATCGGCTGACACAGAGCCGGCGTCGCCCCGTGCGCGCGACTATGACACGCAGGAGACCAGCCGCGAACGCATCGAGGAACTGGAGTCGGAACTGCGATTCAGCAAGGAGAACCTGCAGGCGACCATTGAGGAACTGGAGACGAGCAACGAGGAGATGCAGGCCACGAACGAGGAACTGGTGGCCTCCAACGAAGAACTGCAGAGCACGAACGAAGAGCTGCAGTCCGTCAACGAGGAACTGTTCACCGTCAATGCAGAGTATCAGCGGAAGATCACCGAGCTGTCAGAACTGACGGCCGACATGGACAACCTGCTGGAGAGCACGGACGTCGGCACGATCTTTCTGGATCCGGATCTCAGTATCCGCAAGTTTACCCCGCAGGGAGGCCAGGTGTTTCACCTGCTGCCGCAGGACATCGGCCGTCCGATTGCCGGCTTCTCGCATACGTTCGTATACGACAAGCTGATGGAGGACATTCGGCAAGTCCGTTCTTCGAACGCGCCCTGTTATCGCGAGGTGCGTGACCAGCGCGGACAATGGTGGTACCTGCGGATCCTCCCCTACCGCAAAAAGTCCGCGTACGAAGGTATTGTGCTCACGCTGATCGACGTCACGCCGCTGAAGCAGGCGGAGGAGAAACTGTCTGAGGCAGTGCGCCTGCGGGATGAGTTTTTGGCGATGCTGTCCCACGAACTGCGCAACCCACTGGCCGCCATTCAGAACGCCTCGCAGTTGCTCAATGTGATCTGCGATGAGAACGATGAGACACGCGAGGCCTGCGACGTGGTGCATCGCCAATCAGCTCATCTCGGCCGGCTACTGGATGACCTGCTCGACGTCTCTCGCGTCACGCAGCGGAAGATCGAGCTTCAGCGGCAGACATGCAGCGTCTGGAAAATCGTGCGCAACGCTCTGGAGGCCACTCGACCGCAGATCGACGCGCGGCGGATCGATTTTCAGCAACCGACTGCAACCAATCCGAGACTCTGCGTCGACGGCGATCCGGTGCGACTGCAGCAGGCACTGGCGAACGTGCTGGGAAACGCCGTGAAGTACACGCCTCCGGGAGGCAATGTCACTCTGTCGGTCTCGGCGGACGACGACGTGATCTCGCTGCGGGTCCGCGACTCGGGAATCGGAATCCCTCCTCAAAAGCTGGATTCCATTTTCGACCTGTTCGTGCAGGGAGAGGGGACGCTCCATCGGTCAGGGACCGGCATGGGGATCGGTCTGACTCTGAGCCGGTCGATTGTCGAATTGCACGGGGGAACGATCACGGCGCGTAGCGACGGGGCGGGGAGAGGGAGCGAGTTCACCATTCAACTTCCCAGGATTGCGGGAGAACCGGACGCGGAGCAGGAGCGCGGTGCTGAATTCACAAAACAATCCGCCGCCGGCCGGTTCGAGTCTCGCGTCGTGATCGTCGAGGATTCGGCCGACAATCGCCGGATGCTGAAGCAATTACTTGAAGTCCAGGGGTGCGAGGTGTTTACGGCGGAGAACGGGACGAAGGGTCTCGCGGTGATCGAGCAATATCAACCGGACATTGCCCTGATCGACATCGGCCTCCCGGGCCTCGACGGCTATGAAGTCGCCCGCCAGGTGCGTACGAACCTGGGCAACACAAAGACGTTTCTGGCCGCCCTCACCGGTTACGGCCAGCCCAGTGACGTGCGCAAGGCGCTGGATGCGGGATTTGACGTCCATCTCGTGAAGCCGGTCAACCTGGAAAAGTTGCGGCAAATCCTTCACTCCTGCAAGTCCGGCAGCGGCCAGTAATACCAGCCCGTGAAGGAACCAGGGACTTTCGACAGTCCCCAAATCCCGAACACCGTTGCACTTGACCTAATCCGTTTCCGCGCAACAGTTCCCTGGCGATCGCGTCCAGGTGGGCCTGAGGCAATTGCATACCGTGTGGCTTTCTGACAGCATGTTAAGATACGTAAATCCTGGCAACCAACTGGCCAGGAAGCGGAAGGGATGCGCCGGACGGGACGTCTCCTCCGAGGCGGGCGCTTACTGACCCTGACGGCCATTCTGTACCTCCGGGAATCCTCCTCAATGAAGTTCGCTTTCCTGATTCACCCGATCAGCACGGAGGTGAGTGATCTGACACGACTGGATGCGGAGACTGGCGTTCTGAAGACGTGGGGAACTGATCCCCTCGGTCTGCTCGCCCGCATCCACGGACCCGAGGCGGCCCGGCGATATAATTCGTCAGACCGCGACACGCAGCCGGTTGTCATTGATGAGATCTGCGGGCCCGTTTCCCGCAACGGCCAGCCGGTGCAGGGACGCCTCATCGAGATCCCGATGAAGGCGGCCGAGATCCTGGAGTTCCCGGACGCGGCCGTCGAGCACATCGAGCGGGCCGTGAAGATGGCGGCCGACTGGGGGGCGGGAGTCGTCGGACTCGGGGCGATGACTGCGGTCGTCGGCGGACGGGGCACCTACATTGCCGAACGGAGCCCGATCGCCATCACGACCGGCAACAGTCTCACGGTCTACGCCGCGATTCAGGGGCTGTTTCACGCGGCGGAAGAGCTCAATTTTGATCTGCGGCAGGAAACGATCGCGGTCGTGGGCGTGCCGGGAAGCATCGCGTCGGCCGCGGCCACGCTGCTGGCGCCGCACTGCGGGCAACTGCTGCTCGTCGGACGGCGTGCGTCGGCTCCGGCTCAGAAGCTGGCGGACCGGCTGGGTGTTGAGTTGCTGCTCGACGTCGATGAGGCCTGCCGACGCGCGAGAATCATTCTTTCGGCGACATCGTCCGGCAACTGTATCGACCAGACGACGCTGCAACCGGGCACGATCGTGGTGGACGTCGGTGTTCCCTCCGACGTGATCGGCGACGGACCGATGCGGCCGGACGTGCTGGTGCTGACCGGCGGTCTCGCGGCAGTCCCGGAAGACGGGCGCTGGCATTCGCCGCGCGTCATCCGCTTTCAGCGCGGGATGATTCCCAGCTGCATGGGAGAGACCATGCTGCTCGCACTGGAGGACCGGCCGGAGTGCTACTCGCTGGGCCGCGTCCTCGATGTGGAGAAGATTGCCGAGATCGGCAGCATCGCCACGGCCAACGGCTTCCGCTTCTCGCGGCTCTGCTCGTTCGGCCAGTTGATGGACGATTCGGTGCTGACCGCGTTCCGCAAGCACGTCCGCCGCGATCCTAAGCGACAGCCTGTCCGCACTCCGGAACGGGCGGGAGCGGCGGAACTCGCGAAACGCGCTCTGGCCTGTTACCGGCGGCACGTCAATCCGCCGCTGGCCGCCTTCACCGGCCAGGCCGGAATCTCGCGGACGTTCGTGCGGGGCGAGGGGGTGTGGCTCTACGACGCCGACGGCAAGCGGTATCTCGATCTGGTTGCCGGGTACGGGGCGGTCAACCTGGGGCACAACCATCCGGCGGTTGCCGAAGCCGTGAAGTCGGCCCTGGCGGCCTATCCGCCGGGATTCACACCGTCGGCCGTCAATCCGTATGCGACGGCGCTGGCAGAGGAGCTGGTGTCGCTGACCCCCGCCGGATTGGAGCTGGTCTTCTTCACCAATAGCGGGACGGAGTCGACTGAAGCCGCGCTGAAGCTGGCTCGGGCCGCCACCGGCCGAACCGGACTGCTGCATACGTACGCGTCGTTCCACGGGAAGTCGCTGGGCGCGCTGTCCGTCACCGGGAAGACCGAACTGCAGAGCACGTTCGGTGCTCTGATCCCCGGCGCGCATCCGGTCCCGTACGGCGACATCGAAGCGCTGGAACGGGAACTCATCACCCGCAAGCACGCGGCATTCATCGTCGAGCCGGTGCAGGGAGAGGCGGGCGTTTACGTGCCGCCGGCCGGCTATTTGAAGCGGGCCGAGGAACTCTGCCGTGAGACGGGCACGTTGCTGATCGTCGATGAGGTGCAGACCGGTTTCGGCCGTACGGGCGCGCTGTTCGCCTGTGAGCACGAAGGGGTCACGCCGGACGTGCTCACGCTGGCCAAATCGCTCGGGGGGGGCATGATGCCGATCGGCGCAATGGTGGCCAATGGCGAAGTCTGGCATCGTGCTTACGGCACCGTTCAGAACTGCCTGCTGCATACCAGCACGTTCGGCGGCGGCAGCCTGCCGACGGCGGCTGCTCTCGCCGCGGTGCGGACGATGGTTCGCGAGGACGTCGCCGGCCGGGCCCGCGATCTGGGGGAACGGCTGGTCGCGAACCTGCGGGAGACGCTCAGCCGCTACAAATGCGTGCGGGAAGTCCGCGGAATGGGCCTGATGATCGGCATCGAGTTTCAGCGCTGGCCGCAGACGGCCATTAATCACTGGAAGTCGCTGGATGAGACCGGCCTGACTCAGTACCTCGTGAAGGGATACGACGGCATGGTGGCCGCGCTGCACACGCTGCAGGCGATGTACATCCTCCTGAACCGGTTCGGCATCTATACGCAGAACACGCGGTCGAATCCGGTCGTGCTGCGGATCCAGCCGCCGCTGACGATTTCGGAAGCCGAACTCGACCGGTTCGTCGACGCGATCGGGCAGACGTGCCGCGAGGTGGACCACATCTGCGGCGCGCTCACGGGCGGTGTCAGCAAGTCGTCCCTCGGCAAGCACGATCCGCGAGAGGTCAATGCCGCTTCGAACGCGGTGTCAGCCGCCGCTCATTGAGTGTCCGCGCGTTCAGAAACCCGGTTTCTACCAGAAACCGGGTTTCTTTGTGCGCATCTTGAATTGGCCGCACGCGTTACCGCCGGATCGGCTGCTCGAACTTCGACGAATTCTCGGCGGAGCGAGTCGTCGGCTGCTGGGCTGAGGGGGTGGCGGCGGTGTTCGTCGTCGGAGCCCCTTCCGTCCAGTTGGCGGTGGACCACACGCCATGGGTCTCCACGACAGTTGTCCCCAGGTCCTGCAGGACAACCTTGAACTTGGCGCTGGTCATGTTCTCGTTCGCCACGATCTTTTGCAGGACAAACCGCCGGTTCGACGGGATGTAGGCGAAGAACTTTCCGTTCCCGATCTTGTCGTTCTCCGCGAGCAGGCGGAGCAGGGCGTTGCGGGGAACGTCGTTGGCCGACTTCGGCAGCTCGTCCAGCCACGCCATCACCCAGATGGTCTTCTCATCCTGGCTGAGGACGGCCGACATGGAGAGTTCCCATTCGGCCTCGCCCATCTTGGCGCGGAAGGCGAAATCGTAGCGCTGCTGCTGCTTGTCGGGCTTCACGCCCAGCGCGGCGATCATCTGGCCGAGCTGTTCTTCGTTAAGCTGGCCGGGCGCGCGGGCTTCGGCCTGGGCCATGACAGACGAGCCGGCGGCGGTGAGACCGAAGGCGGCGGCGGCGGCGCCCGTGAGCAGTTGTCGGCGGGTGGTGGTGGGCATCGTCAGACACTCCTTTGTCCGGGCGGGTCCATGCATCGCGCAAATCCTGCTGCGCGCGGCATGACGGCGCCGGCCCCATCCTGAGACCGCCCCCTCCTCAGCCGCGCGTCAGGTGGTCGAGACAGATCTGCGACCACGTTTCGAACCGGTCGCGTTCGCGCGCCAGTTCTGCCGGATTTGCGAATCCTGTCTGTATGATCGACTCTTCCCGTGGGCGAACTTTGGGCGCTTCGAGATCAAAAATGTGGACGATGCCGAGATGGACCCGGCCCACTTCCGTCTCATCATCGTTGATCAGGCCGAGACAGCATTCCGTAAAGTCCGTCTCCACAAAGACTTCCTCGGCGATCTCCCGCCGCATGGCCTCGCGGTAGACGCACGACTCGGCGCGGCAGTCATCGGACGAAATGTGACCGCCGATCCCGATGGACCGCTTGCTGTGCAGCCGTCCTTCTCCCTGCAGCTTGCCCCGCGTGTAGTGAAACACCTCGCCGTCGTGGCGGAAGATGCAGTACGGGATCAGCTGTTTGAAGCTCGGGTCCTCCTCGACCTCGTTGCGCGGGCGGTAGCTGGTCCAGGCGGGGTCCAGCAGCGTCGGCAGATAGCGTTCGGCGTTCGGCTGGAAACCCTGGAAGTGCCCCAGCTCGTGAAAGAGGGACGTCGGCACCACCAGCACATGTTCCACCGCCGCGACCTCAGTCGGCATTGCTGTCTCCCTACGATCGTGAACTCGTTTCACCGCGGCAGGTCGCCGCACGGGGAAGAGTTGAACAGAAGGGAGCAAAGAAAGCAAAGGGACGAAATAAGTCCCCTGAGATTGGCTCACTCGGTCAGGGACTGATTATCCCGTCTGAACCTCTGATGAATCTCATCCAGATTCGCGTAGAGGGTCGTCCACGGGAAGTCGGGATCAGACTCTTGACGCCACGTCAGGTGCACGATTGCGAATGCCTGCTGGTGATCAATCAGACGAAACAGAACGTCATCCCGGCCTCGCCGTCGCCCCAGCGCAACAACCTTGCGACGGTATAGACAGTGCGCAGGGCAAAGTTCGCGGTGCAATTCCGCAACAAGGCTGTCGGCGAACTCGCCGACAGCCTCCCACGGTTCAAGCCACTCGATGCGCTCCATTGTTGCGTCTCTCGGACCGCAGAACTGCCATCGGGCGGAAAGCGATCCCCAGCTGTCCGGACGAGACATGCCGAAAGGAGCGATATCACCCTAAGAGCGGACACAGACTTCTTACAGCCATACACGCGAGCCTTGCTGCCTTCCGTTCCCCTTTCACTCGCCAGGGATGCCGAAGGCCGCCAGCGCCAGAGCCCCCATGACGCCGGCCTTCTCTTCAAGCTTGGACTGTTCGACCCGCACGTCGTCGGCGGGGAACATGCGGACGTCTTGGCGCATGACTTCGCGGACGCGATCGAAGATCAGGTCGCCCATCTTCGCCACGCCCCCGCCGATTACCACCAGTTCAGGATGCAGCACGGTGACGACGTTCGCGACGGCCAGGCCCAGGTAGCCCGCTGCGCGCTCAATGGCTTCGGTCACGTCCTCGTCACCCGCGCGGGCCGCCTCCGCCATTTCCTTGGGGGTGATCCGGGTGATGTCTCCGTCCACGATCTCGCGCAGCCGCGGCGCGAGGCCGATCTGCATCAACCGGATTCCCTCGGCCGCAATCGCCGGCGCGCCGACGATCGTCTCCAGACAGCCGCGGCTTCCGCAGCCGCAGGGCGGGCCGTTGGGCA
Organism: Planctomycetaceae bacterium; assembly: GCA_041940305.1. GTDB lineage: Bacteria > Planctomycetota > Planctomycetia > Planctomycetales > Planctomycetaceae > JBGTSJ01. Next base: position 438,515 of record JBGTSJ010000001.1, on the reverse strand, counting down.
GGATGGTCATATGGCCCAGTTCACCCGCGGCCCCCAGCGGGCCGAGCCGCAGCTTGCCGTCCACGACAATCCCGCCGCCGACGCCGGTGCCGATCGCGAACAGCGCCATCGTGTTGACGCCGCGGCCGTGACCGTATTTCAGCTCCCCCAGCGTGGCAGTGCGGACATCGTTGAGCAACTTGACCGGACAGCCGACGGCATCCGACAACAACTCGGCCGCGGGCACATCCTTCCAGTGTCCGGCGAGGTTCGGCAGGAACTTCGTGACACCACGTCCGATGTCAACGAGGCCGGGGACGCCCATTCCCAGCGAAACCGGCCGCCCTCCGGCTGTCGTTGTCAGCCCCTTGACGGCCGTGGCGATGCGCTGCAGCACGGACTCCGGTCCTTCGTGAGCGTCCGTCATGATGCTGGCTTCGGCAGCGATGCGCCCGTCCGCCGTGCCGAGCGCGCACTTGACTGACGTTCCACCGAGGTCCACTCCCGCGTACAGGTCGTCCATGAGTCGGTTCACTCCCCACTGAGCACTGGCAATGAAAGCCAGAGCGGCGCCGCGACCGTTTCAGTTCAGTCTCGCCAAGTATGGAGAAATTACCAGAGTGTTGCCGATACGTGCTCCCGGCCTCAGTCGTGCGCGGGAATGAAGTTCCGCAGGAACGTCGCACTTTGGCGCAACGACGCCTTCCTGGACTCGAGCGAACCTTCATACGCGCGGTCTTCGACTTCGACGCACACCGGTCCCTGGTAGCCCACGTCCGTCAGCGCGGAGAAGAAGCGGCCCCAGTTCACGTCCCCCAGGCCCGGCAGCTTGGGCGTGTGATAGTCGTGCGGGTGGGCCAGGATGCCGACATCGTCCAGCTTCTCGAGGTCAATCCGCACGTCCTTGGCGTGCACGTGGTGCAGCCGGTCGGCGAACTCCCGGATCGGCGCAACGTAGTCCATGTGCTGCCAGATCATGTGCGACGGATCGTAGTTCAGTCCGAAGTTCGGGCTGGGGATGTCCTCGAACATCCGCCGCCAGATCCGCGGCGAGATCGCCAGGTTCTTCCCTCCCGGCCATTCGTCGTTGGAGAAAAGCATCGGGCAATTCTCGATGCCGATCTTCACACCCTGCTCCTCAGCGTACCTGATCAGCGGCCGCCAGATCTCCAGGAACTGCGGCCAGTTGTCGTCCACGGACTTCGTCCAGTCCCGTCCGATAAACGACGTCATCCGGCCGATGCCGAGCCGGGCCGAGGCGGCGATCACTTTGCGGATGTGAGCCGCCGCACGTTGCGCCTCCTCCGCATTCGGTGTGAGCGGATTCGGGTAATACCCCAGCGCGCTGATGCCGACTCCGGTGGACTGCGTCAGCTTCCGGACGCGCTCGCAGGCCGCGGCGTCGAAGTCGCTCACGTCCACGTGCGTCACGCCGGCATACCGCCGCTCAGCCTTGCTGACCGGCCAGCACATCGCCTCGACGCAGTCGTACCCGGATTCGGCTGCGAACGTGAGCACCTGCTCCAGCGTAAGTTCCGGCAGGATGGCCGTGACGAAACCAAGCTGCATCGCATTCTCTCCTGTTGGCCTCGCGGATCGGCGGGCGCTCGCGCCGTCCTCACTCTTTGACAACCCAGATATCCCCGAAGACCTTGAGCTCATCGGTGACGGCGACCAGTCCTCCGACGGCTCGATACGGCTTAATGCCATAGTCGCTCTGCTTGATGGTGAAGTCCCCCTTCAGCCGCACGCGGCCTTCCTCTTCCTCCACCGCGGCGGCGACGACCTTCACGGCCTGCGTCTCGCCGTGCAGCGTCAATTCGCCGTCGAGGATGTATTGCGGATGGCCATCCTCCGTCTCTTCGACGGCCAGCGCGGCCGAATTGATTTCGAACGTCGCCGTTGGAAACTTCTTGGAGTCCAGCACGCTCGATCCCTGCATCGTGGCGGTCACGTCTCGCTTCTCGTCGTCGTCGGTCGTCCCCTCCAGACCCACGTACTTGCGGGCCTCGTCGGTATCGGCGGAGAGGGACGTCATGTCGAACACGAACTCGCCGGCGTCGTCGCGGGCATTGAGCTGCACGTTCCCGGACTTCAGTTTCCCCTCCACACCATGCTCGTGACCGAGTCGCCGCTTGCCGACGAACACGTAGATTCGGCTCGCCTCGACGTCCACATCCCCGGGCGCCGGCTCTGCGGCGGGAGGATCATCGGCCTGCATCACCGCCCAGACGTCGACACTCGTTCCAAAGCCAGCCACGACGAGCAGTCCGGCGGCCACGACCATCGCGATGCGGCGCAACATGAATTACTCCTTTCGCCAGGCCCGAAAGATGGTGGAAGGCCCGTCCGAATTGTCGAGCGGAAAGTCCCGCAGTCGCTCAGCCTGCGCCAGATTGCCGCGAATATCGGCGCGGACCCCGGCGATGGCCTCGTCCGTCAGATGCCCGGCCGGATATGTGCTGAGGAGCCATGCAAGGAGGTAATCCTCGGGATTCGGCTGCGGCGGCGCCTGGGTTTCTTGCGGTTCGTCGGGAGCCTCGTCGGCCGAACAGACTGTGGCGATTCCTGCCGCAGTCCCGGCGGTCATGGCGAATCGACCGGCGAACTCCCGGCGCGTCAACGGCGAATCAGCCATCGAGGAACTCCTCAGGCCAGTGCGGGTCTGGCCCGTGCAGGGGGGCATGATCTCTTGGTCGCACTCGATCGTTTATACTGGTCCCGGACGGCAATTGCATCCGGCGGCGATTCTGCAGAGAAAGACGGGCAGATGCGGCGATGGGCGTCTTGACTCCCTCCGGCGGGAGCGTGAGAATCAAGGAGTTACGGCCGTCGCAGATTCGGTCCGCCGGGCGCGGCAGCTGATCGGAAGGGGCGATCACTCATTGTAAAGGAGACGCTGGTATGCGCAGCGCGTTTGCCATTGCGGCCATCGGTTTGACCTGGCTGGCCTCATCCGCCAGTGCGGCCGAAATTCGCGGACAGTACATCGAGGCCCGCACCTGCGACGTGTACACCGGTCCCTGCTTCGCCAACGCCGAGATGGCGCTGGCCGGCAAGGAAGCGGTGATGGCCTGGAAGGTGGAGGAGGGGGGCTGGAACGGCCAGTCGCTGGCCGGGTTGTCCGTGGCATTGATCGTCAAGGCCGAGGGAACCCTCGGCGACGACGGCGTGTTTGAGCAGGATGCCGGGCATATTGCGTCGGTCATCGTCGTGGATGAGCAGGCGACTGCGGATCAGGAAGAGGCGCTGATCGCGTTCGTGAAGGACTCCGCGGCCGAACTGACAGGGGATGTCCGCAAGGTGGAGCGGGCGGCCGTCGAGATCGAGAATGATTACTACGCCATGCGCGGAACTCTGAAAGCCGGACGGCTCGCGGAGATCGAGACGAGGGCGCTGGGCAAGGGGGACTGCGTCTGTACCAATGAGGCGGTCTTCTATCAGCCGCTGCTCGACGTGCAGCAGGCGATGCCCGCCTATTCGCTCAAGCAGTCCTATTCCGGCAAGGACCTGGGCGGCAGGTGGGACTACAACAACACGCGCAGCGCGTTTCTGGCCACCTTCCGGCGTTAATCTGATGTCCTGCTCCGACGCCGCATGCTGACCTCAGCGTGCGGCGTCGTCGTTGCCTGAAACGTGATGCTCGGTTGGGGCGAGGAATCAGAGTCGCTCTGACCTCCGCAGGAGTCGCGAGAGCAGACTGCATCCTTCATCCCGAGATCGACACCAGGATACTGAACTGAGGAGCCGACCCGATGCGACATGCCCTGTTCTCCGGCGTCATGACATGTCTGTGCCTGATCGTTCCGGCGCAAGGCGCGGATTACACCTTTGAAGCGGCGGCCGAGTTGCCGGATGACGTCCCCGCCGAGATCGCCGCGCAGCTTGATCCGGCCGGCCATAAGGTGGTCGGGCCTCGCCGGGATCTGTGCCAGGTGTGGCTGGTGAAAGAACTGGCCGTTAAGGAGGGCTTCTCTCCCACGCTCGCCGTAAAGTATCCGTTCACGCCCGGTCAGTTGATCGGCGTGATCAGCGTGCCGCGGCGTGCGGGCCTGGTGGATTTTCGCGGTCAGGAGATTGACGACGGCGTCTACACGCTGCGCTATGGCCAGCAGCCGATGGACGGCAACCATATCGGCACGAGCGAGACGTCAGACTTTCTGCTGGCAGTGCCGGCGACCGATGACGCCGATCCGGCTCCCATCGCCAGCCAGGATGATCTCTTCGACAAGAGCGAAGGTGCGTCCGGCACAACTCATCCGGCGATCTTCTCGCTCCTGCCTGCGTCCGACGCGGAATTCACGGAAGCCGGTCTGGTCCACGAAGAATCCAAGGAGTTCTGGATCCTGCAACTGCCGGGGACCGGCGCCGGCGACTCCAAAGTGCCGATTCGGCTCGTAATCGTCGGCGAGTCGAAAGGTTGAGGGCCGTGCTGGTGATCTCCGTGTCGTGCTCCTCCATCTCGATGCGCTTGCTCGGCTGCATTCTTGCCGGGCTGCTGATGGTGGCGCCCGCTGTGATCTCGGCGGACGATGAACCGCCTGAACCGGCGTCTGAGCCGCAAGCGGAGGAGTCGCCGCCCAAGCAGCTCTTTGCGGGCAAGGTCGTATTTCTGGCGGATGCACTGGGCCGCCGGGGCATCGACACATACGACGAGACGGGCGGGCACGTCGTGCTCGAGACCGATTCCGGCGAACTGATTCCGATCCTGTCCGACTGGCGGGGGCGCGCCTTCTACCAGGATGCACAACTGCGCGACCGGCCGGTGGAGTTGATCGGCTTTCGGCGCTCGGGTCTGCCGTATCTGAGCGTGATCGCCGTCTATACGTTCAACGAGCAGGGGGACCGGATGTATACCGATTACTGGTGCGACATCTGTTCGATCCCCATGTACGAGATCCAGCCCTGCGAATGCTGCCAGGGAGATGTCCGGTTGCGGTTTCAGAAGCATAGCCTGCCCGACTACGTCCAGCCTGAGCCGCTTCGGGACGACGACGCGTCCGTGCCGCGATGAGCTTCGTCGACTGCCCAGCGACCGCTCTGATCAGAATGCTCCTCTATGAAACGTGCAGCCGGCGCTACCCGAATTGAGAACGGACAACTGGTCATCGGCACCGGCGCTCCGCCGATCCCCGATGCCGTGGTCTTGCTGCGGGACGGGCGGATTACCTATGCCGGCCCTGCCGTGGATGCACCCGCCGGCGCTTCGGACGAACAAACGATCGACGCCCGCGGCGGCACGATCATGCCGGGATTGGTCGAAGCGCACTTTCACGCGACGTACTTCAACATCGCCGCACTGGAAGATCTGGATATCAAGTATCCGGTCGAGTACGTCTCGCTGCTGGCGTCGGTGAATGCAAAGCTGGCGCTGGAGTGCGGCTATACGGCGGCCCGCTCCGGGGGCTGTCTGTTCAATGTGGATTTCTGGCTCAAGAAGGGGATTGAAGAGGACCTGATTCCCGGTCCGCGGCTGGCGGCGAGCGGACGCGAGATCTGTTCCGCCGGCGGACTGATGGACTGGAATCCGGAGTTCCGCAAGATCGGCATGGAAGGGCTGGTGTTCATCATCAACGGGGCCGACGACGCACGACGGGCCGTGCGTGCCCTCGTGAAGGACGGCGTCGAGTGGGTCAAGACGTACCCGACCGGCGATGCGGCGTCTCCCGACATCAACGACCATCACACGCTCTGCATGACGTTCGATGAGATGCATGCAGTGGTCGCGACGGCGCACAATCACGGGCTCAAAGTCACCGGTCATTGCCGTGCAACAGAGGGCATCAAGAACGCGCTGCGCGCCGGCTACGACACCATCGAGCACGGCACGTTCATGGATGACGAAGCGCTGGATTTGCTCCTGGAGCGGAACACACCCGTCATTCCGGCGCTGTACTTTGAGAAGGCGAGCATCGAGCGCGGCCCCGAGTTCAAGCTGCCGCAAAGGGTCATCGACGGGCATCAGGAAACACTGGACGGAGGGGCCGAAAGCGCCCGGCGCATTCTTCGTGCGGGCGGACGACTGGGCATGGGTGGCGATTACGGGTTCGGATGGAATCCGCACGGCGACTACGCCCGGGAGCTGACGTTCTTCGTCAAGGACGTCGGACTGACGCCGCTGGAAGTCATCACCTGCGCGACGAAGACCGGCGCGGAGATCATGGGCCGCGAGGCGGAATTCGGCACCGTCGAGCCCGGCAAACTCGGAGACGTGCTCGTCGTCGATGGCGACGTCATCGCCGACATCTCGATTCTCGAGCAGCGCGACCGCCTGATCGCCGTCATGCAGGGAGGCGTCATCAGGGCCGGCCGTCTCGCCCCTGTGTTCCCGACGGTCGTTAAGCGGGAACAGTAGGTGCGAAGCTGTCGGGGACGCAGCAGCCCTCTGTCGGGCCGGTCCTGTGCAGTGATTCCGCTCGACCGTTGATTCACTGGGCACAGACGGTTACACCCCCTTTGACAGGCTTCGCACACATTCTGCGTTGAAGGACCGCTTCACGATGCGACACGACGGCCGTGCTCCCGATCAACTTCGTCCGCTCCACGTGCAGCGGGGGTTTACTCGCAGCAGTCCCGGAAGCGTACTGATTCAGGCCGGCGGGACGACCATCCTGTGCACGGCGGCGGTCGATGAGTCGGTCCCCCCGTGGAAGATGGCTCAGCCGAACCCGACCGGTTGGGTGACCGCGGAGTACAACATGCTTCCCGGCAGCACGTCGCCTCGAAAGAAGCGAGACCGAACGCACGTCGACGGACGCACCACCGAGATCCAGCGCCTGATCGGCCGCAGCCTGCGGGCCGTGGTCGATATGGCGGCACTCGGTCCGCGGACGGTGACCGTGGACTGCGACGTGCTGGAGGCCGACGGCGGGACGCGGACTCTGAGCATCACCGGCGGGTTTATCGCCCTGGTCGATGCGTTGCAGTCGATTCAGGCTCCCGAGTTCGACGTGCGGAGCGCATTGACCGGCAGCGTGGCGGCGGTCAGCGTCGGCATCTGGCGGGAACAGGTCGTGCTGGACCTCGATTATGAGGAAGACAGCCGCGCGCAGGTGGATCTGAACGTCGTAATGACGGGGGCCGGGGAATTTGTCGAAGTTCAGGGGACCGCGGAGCAGGGAACTTTCGATGAGGCGCAGCTGCTGCAGATGCTGGCGTCGGCACGCAGCGGGCTGGCGCAGCTGCAGGAATTGCAGCGCCGTTCGCTTGGAGAGAAATGGCCTCTGGACACGCCCTGAGGCTTCTGATAAAAGCCGGCCCCTCTCTCACTGATTCTCTCAAGTTTCCCTCGAATTTCACCGAAGCAACGCCGCCCGGCCGCCCGTCACGACGACGATGCCCGCCGGAGCTGATGGATTCCGTCTCCGGTCCGCGGCATCGACTGCGGCGACTTCGGTTGCGCGGACTCTCTCGGCAGCGCGGTGCTGTCATCGCCCCGTTCGGCTACATGACACAATGGAGTGTGCCATGCTGCGTCGTCTGTTCTCGACCGCTCTGACTGCCGCGCTGTTTGCCGCTACGGCCGCCGCGACGGCGCACGCGGCCCGCATCGAAGCGGAGCCGGGCAAGCGGTACACGCTGACCAAGAACCATGGCCCGTGGATGGTCATGGTGGCCAGCTTTCATACCACGGCTGAAGACGGCGAAACGCAGATCGGAAAGACTCCCGAGGAGGCAGCCGACGAACTCGTGCTGGAGCTGCGGAAGAAGGGGATCCCGGCCTACGTGCATACGATGCAGCCGGCGAGCGATCCGATCACTACCGTGGACCGGTCCGGACGACAGGTGCGCCGCAAGAACCTGCGACAGGTGACGTCCATCGGCGTGCTGGCGGGGAACTACCCCACGCTGGACGACGACGTGGCGCAGCGCACCCTCAAATGGATCAAGGACTACAGCCCGACGTGCCTGCAGGAAGGGGTCGTGTTCGAGAAGACGGAGAAGCGTCCGACCCCTCTGGCCGCCGCGTTCCTGACAATCAATCCGCTGCTGACGCCGGAAGAGATCGAGGCGTTCAAGGGGATCGACACGTTCGTGCTCAGGCTGAACCACTCCGAGCGGAACTCGCTGCTGGAGAACAAGGGCCGCTACACGCTGGTCATCGCAACGTTCGGTGGAAAGAGCGGGATTCAGACGCCGCTCGGCTTCAGCGGGCTCGGCAAGGAGTTCAAGGAAGACGACGACCTGGATATCGCAGCCCAAGAGGCGCGCGACCTGACGGCCGCCCTGCGGACGGTGGAGAACGTCGAAGCGTTCGTCTGGCACGACCGCAACCATTCGATCGTGACCGTCGGCTCGTTCGAGTCGCGGAACGATCCCGCAATCGCCGCGTTTCTGCAGCGGTTTGGCGCGAATCAGCAGATGGACCCGCTGCTGCCGAAGTTCTCCAATAACGTGCAGTACCTGGCAATCGACGGCAATGGCCGGAAGATCCCCGACATGACCAAGCTGGGCGTGACCGCGCTGCCCAACGGCTTCCGCATGTGGGCCTTCGATCCGACGCCGCACCTGATGACGGTTCCCCGGACGCGATAGCTCGCCGGCGGAGATGCCTTCGCTACGGTGCTTGATAGTCTGCCTTCCGGCATCAATAGTCGAACCAGATGCCGTAGCCGAACATCTGCTGGTCCTCGTTGTAGAACGAGTACTGGATGGACTTGCCGTTGTAATACTGCAGTCCGACGCGCAGCAGCCGGCCGCTGTCGGCGCCGCGCCAGCGCCACCCGGCCATCACATTGATGCCGCCGCCGAAGTCCACTTCCTCGCGGAGGTGCACGTTGACGGCTGCAAAGGGGGCCCCACGGAGGCCGGTGTCGTCCAGCGGGTTGTATTGGGCGCCGAACTGGAATTCGAGCGGTTCGGCGCCGCCATCTGCCCCGAGGGCGTAGCCGATCTCGCCGTAAACCTGTGCATCGGGCGTGACGTCGCGCGTCACGCCGAACACCAGCGAGTCGCGCACGTAGTTGATCCGGTTGAAGCCCGGATTGAGGTCGAGGAACTCGTCGCCGACGTGCGAGCTGATGTGATAGTAGCCCACCTTGTAGGCAGTCGGGCCGGTGCGGCGCGTCCACTGCACGCCCATGCGGTAGTCGGTGGCTTCGAGCGGCGCGCTCGCCATGGTCGGGTTGACCCGGGCCAGCGCGGCGCCTTCGAGGTCGATCTGCCAGCCCTGCGGGTTCACTCCTCCCCGTGTGCCGTGCCGCAGGATGCCGACACGTCCGCCGAGCGCCGCTTCCCACAGCCAGCCGCGCGACCGGTCGTTCAGGACAGACAGTCCGATTCGCGGTTCCTTTTCGCCGGCGAGATAGGAGCGATACATCAGTCCCTCCGGCAGGACCTGCCATTCGTGAGGGCGGGTGATGCAGGGGTCGCAGTAGGGGTTCGGGGTGGATCCCGGCGCGGGTGGACTCCACTGTTGCACCGGCGACCATCCGTCGTGCACGTGTGATCCTGGCGTGCTCGGCAACTCAAGCGGCGGGACGTCCCGATCGAACGCGGTGCCGGCGTACCTGTCACCGGACGCTGGCACGATCTCGATCGGCGCGTCGATCAGCGAGCGCTCGTCGACCGTCGCCGTAAACAGGATATCGCCGGGGCGCACCCAGTCGTGTGCCAGCGCTGCCCGCGGCAGCCAGAGCGCGCAGACGACGACCGGCAGCAGAATCCTCACGCCGCAACGAGCCGGCACGGCTCCCCTCCCTGACTGAGGCCGCCCGCGGCCGGTTCCCGGAGCCCGGCTCACCTGCATGAGCCGGCGTGGGACACATCGCGGAGCGTGCCTGACGGACATTGCATCGCCCACCCTGGCGTGCCCGAACAGACGCAAGTCCGGCTGATTCGCCGGTGCTGTCTGTATCGACCCTTACGGCTATGGCGCTCGCCGCGGCTCGCCCGCCCGAAGCCGCCCTGGTCGAAGTCGGGCGTGAAGCGCATGTTGTGACGGTTGTGAGGGGGCCGAGCGGCCGAATCTCTCCGCTGACGGTCAGGACCGGCACAACCGGAAAAGTCGCTCGAAGTCTGCAGCATGCGGCAGAGTCCGCAGCCGTCCGCCTGCGTTCCGGCGCGCCGTCTGATCCGCTGTTGACCCTCGCGCACGATCTGGACTAAACGTGCCCATCCATCACCCGACGGCGCCTGTGATTGCGGCGCCGATCCGGGCCGGAATTGCGTTTGTCGAGTCACTCGCCGGCACGATGCCCGCGGAAATGTGAGGAACAGGGATGTCCTCTCGCCCTTGGTTCACATCGGTCTTGTTGACCGGCCTGATCGCCTGCGGCTGCACGACCGCGCATACAACCAACACTGCTCGGACATCGACCGAGCAACTGTTGATCTCCAACGCGGTGGATCATGCCCTCGACAAGGTGGACTTCCGTCCGTTTGCCGGGCAGGCGGTGTACCTTGAAGAAAAGTATGTGGACTGCGTGGATAAGAACTACGTGATCGCGTCCATCCGGCACCGTCTGCTCACGTCGGGCGCCTCACTGGTCACCAGTGCGGATTCCGCCAGCATCGTTGTCGAGCCTCGCAGTGGAGGCGTCGGCACCGTGAGTTCGGAATCGTTCGTCGGCGTGCCTGAAATTGCGCTGCCGGGAATGGTGACGCTGCCGGAGGTTCGCTTCATGACACGGACCCGGCAGGAAGGGACGGCCAAGATCGGGCTGGTGGCCTACGATCCCAAGAGCGGACACGTTCTGGGACCGGGAGGTCAGTCGCTGGCCCGTTCCGACGACAACAACTGGTATGTCGTGGGCGTCGGTCCGTACCGCTCCGGCACGCTGAAGTCGGACCTCAAGCGCGGCACCTCCGGTCGCGCCGGCTGGACGCAGGAGCCGCTCCCGGCGTTCGTGACATTCGATGCGCCAACGGGGGCCGAGCCGAACCGGATTCAGTTCACGGGCGCCAGTGAACCGGCCGCCGCTCCGCCTGCGTCGACGCCAGCGGAGTCTCCCGACTGGACCAGCCCCTGATCGACGCTTGCCGCGCGGACGCCGATTTACAGGCTCACCTGCGAGTCCACGTCGCGAAGCAACTGGAGTCGCAGCAGGTTCATGGCCGATCGGGCTGTGCGGCTGCGCAGGATGGCCGGATTCCCGGCCAGGCTGATCTCTTGCACGGCGACATCCGCCTTTCCGGCCAATGCAAGATACGCCGCCGGAGCCCCCGACATGACGAGCGCCGGATCGAGCGGGGGATACTGCGTCACCGCCAGTGCGAAGTCGCTGCGAAATCGCTCCCGGCCGGCCACGGCCATCGCCTTTGCGACCTCCCCGCTGACGGCCTCGCCTGCATCATCGAGTCCCAGCAGATTCCGGCGTGCCTCGGTGGTCGGGACGACGCAGCCTCCGAGATAGGCCGGCTCAAAACCCGGTACTCCGGTCAGGCATTGTGCCAGATACCCTCCCGTGCCGGACTCGACCGTGGCGAGCGTCACACTTCGATCCCGGAGCATCCGGATCAATGCGTGCTCCAGTTCATCATCCTCTTCGCCGAAGACGTAGTGTCCAAGCCGGCGCTGGATTTCCTCGCGAGCGGCGGCAATCTTTCGCCCGCATTCGTCCTCGCTCATCCCCTCGGCAACAATGCGGAGTGTAATCGTCGCCTCGTGCGCGGTGATGCCGATCTCGGGATCGCGCCCTCGCGCCGTCAACTCACCCAGAAGCTGCTCGGTGTGTGACTCGCCCAGACCAAAGCAATGAATTCGGGCGCGGCGAATGACGCGCGCCCCACCCGGTAGCCGCGGACGCACCTGTTCGAAGAACATCCGGTGCATCTCGCTCGGCACGCCCGGCATTGCAGCGATGAGACAAGTTGACGAGCGTTGTCCGTCAGTGTCGGTGTCGTCACCGTCTTCGCAGAGACGGTTCTTCATCAATTCGAGCCAGATTCCCGGTGCGGTTCCGACAGGATTCGGCAACGGAGTGCTGCCCTGTGGAAACAGGGCCTGCGAACGGTTTCTCTCCGGCATCTCCCGTCCCCGGTGGCGAAAGAAGCCTTCGATGAATTCCAGCGACGCCGGGTCCAGCACCAGGTCGACTCCGGCGAGTCGCGCGAGCACGTCACGAGTCAGATCATCCAGCGTCGGCCCGAGCCCGCCCGTAATCAGCACCACATCAGCCCGCAGGGCGGCGGTTCTCAGGACTGCGACGTTCGCGTCGAAGTCGTCGGCGACCGTGGAATGGTAGTGGACGGGAATCCCGAGTTCCGCCAACTGCAAGCTGAGCCACTGGCTGTTCGTGTCGAGCTTCTGTCCGGACGTCAGCTCGGTGCCGATGGCGACGATTTCCGCGATCATGTGAGACGACACTGCCATATAGGAAAGGGGATCGGCCCGCGGGGAGACGTTGCGCGTCAGTAGCCCATGGCCGTCGCCGATTCAAGAGGCGGATCGACGGGAGGCAGCTGCAGCCGCCGCCGGCACTCGTCGAGAATCGTGCTGGTCGCACTGGCGCCGATGCGTGTGACGCCCAGCGCGCGGACCTCCAATAGCTTGTCGAGGTCGCGCACACCTCCGGCAGCTTTGACCTGCACCCGGGACGGAACCGACTCGATCATCAGGCGGAGATCCTCCATGGTTGCGCCGCCGGTGCCGTAGCCGGTGGAGGTCTTCACCCAGTCCGCCCCGAGAGAGCCGCAGATTTCACACAGTCGCCGCTTCTGGTCGTCGTTGAGATAACAGTTCTCGAAGATCACCTTCACCTTGCGACCCGCGGCGTGCGCCGGCTGGATGACGGCCCGGATGTCGTCCCGCACGTAGTCCCACGCGCCGCTGAGCACCTGACTGATGTTGACCACCATGTCCAGCTCTTCGCATCCGTCCTCGATCGCCCGCTCGGCTTCCTTCCGCTTGATCGCCGTCGTGTGCCCTCCATGCGGAAAGCCGATGGTCGTGCTGGCGCGGACTTCGCTCCCCGACAGCAGCGCGGCACAGCGCTTCAGGTAGAACGGCATGATGCACACGCTCGCCACCTGATAGGCCAGCGCCAGTTGAATCCCTGCCTCAAGATCCGCCTGCTTGAGCGTCGGGTTCAGCAGGGAATGGTCGATCATCCCCGCGATGTCCGGGTAGCTGTATTCGATCTGCGGCATATTCTGATCGGTCTCCCACGCTCCCGCGGCAGTGTCAGTGAATTCGACCGGCCGCAATTGGGACAGGGCCGGTGCTTGCGAACACTCGCTCAGAAGATTGGATAGATGAATGGGGCAAGGGGGGAGCTGCCGAGAAATGCGAACAGCGTCAGTAGCGCCAGCACCAGCAGGAGCGGAATCAGCCACCACTTCTTGTTGTGCAGCAGAAACTCGGCAAACTCCCACCAGAATCCAACCTGCGGCAAGTCGGCCTGTTGGGAAAACGCCTGCTCGGGCTCGGGTGAATCGGCGGGATCCCGGTCGGACGTCATGAGGGCATGGTTGTGGGAGGCTGGTGGGGCCTGCCTGCAGAACTTAACCTATCGCGGCGGGCGAGTGATCAGCAAGTGCATAATCCGGCAGCCAGGAGAGCGATCTCAGAACTGCCGAAAATAGCGTTCGATGGGCGGTTGCGGCGGGCGCTCGGCCCAGCAGGTGGCGGCGTCACGGTCAAAACTTCGCTGCAGCAGATCGCCTCGCTTCCAGCGGACTGCGAGTGCAATCGGCGTCAGCACGCCATAGAAGGCGATCGCCAGCAGCAGATGGCCGACCAGCCACCCGATCGGAAAGACGATCACCATCCAGAGCACGTACACCGGTCTGATGGCCTGCGGCGCGATCAGGCCCACAACGGCAATCGCCGTCGAGAGAGTCGCCAGGACGATGAGACCGGTCGATCCCAGTGCGTCCCGCCAGACCCACGCCAGTCCACCGCAGAACAGCCACTGCAGCACGGCGAACCAGCGCAGCCGCCGGGAATCAGGTCGCCAGTCGATCTCGAGCATGTGAATCGCGCAATCCAGTTCGTCATCCGGGGTGTATCACAGGAGTGTGAACCTCGAATCAGTCCGGCGGAACGTCCCGGACGTAACTGCTTGCCGCATTGCGGACTGCCTCGGGCTGCTGATCCTTCAAGAGGACAAACTGCTCCAGCACCAGGACATCAATGTCAGTCGCCATGAAGCAGCGATAGGCGTCCTCCGGAGTGCACACGATCGGCTCGCCACGAACATTGAAGCTCGTATTGATCATCACCCCCGATCCGGCCTGAGACTCAAACTCCTTAAGCAGTCGGTGGAACCGTCCGTGGCGTGCGGCATCAATGGTCTGCACGCGAGCAGAGCAATCGACATGGGTGACGGCGGGAACGTCGGAACGCAGCACCTTGAGCCGGTCCAAACCTTGTGCTGCGTCACCAGCCGCTTGCGGCCGGCGATGCTGCGCGCTGACCTCGGCCACGATCAGCATGTACGGACTGGTCTCGCCGGTGCGGAGATCGAAGTACTCGCTCGCCCGCTCCCCCAAAACGGCCGGCGCGAACGGACGAAACGACTCACGGAACTTGATCTTCAGATTCATCCGGGACTGCATCTCCGGCGACCGCGCGTCTCCCAGGATGCTGCGACTGCCGAGTGCCCGTGGACCAAACTCCATCCGCCCCTGGAACCAGCCGACCACGGCCCCTCCGGCAATTGCCTCTGCCACATGGCGGCATAATTCCGCCTCATCCTCGTAGTGGGTGTAAGGGGCCCGCTGCCCGTCCAGGACAGTGCGAATCGTTTCGTTGGAGTACCGCGGCCCGAGCAGTGCTCCCTGCATCGAGTCCTCTGCTTGAACCGTACGGTCGTGTCCCAGCAGTTGGTGCCAGATGAACATCGCCACACCCAGTGCGCCGCCGGAGTCCCCCGCGGCCGGCTGGATCCAGATGCGTTCGAACGGACCTTCGCGCAGGAGACGACCGTTGGCCACACAATTGAGCGCCACTCCTCCGGCCAGGCACAGATTCGACTCGCCGGTCCGCTCATGCACATGCGCAGCCATCCGCAGCACGACTTCTTCCGTGACCTTCTGAACCGATGCGGCCAGGTCCATTTCCCGCTGGGTGAGCGGACCGTCCGGCGATCGAGGCGGGCCGCCGAACAGCTGCTCCATCCGGCGGGACGTCATGGTCAGCCCGGCACAGTAATTGAAATACTCCATGTTCAGCCGGAGGGACCCGTCCGGTTTCACATCGACGACGTGACGGCGGATGAGGTCGGCATACCGCGGCTCGCCATACGGCGCGAGTCCCATGAGCTTGTACTCGCCGGAGTTGACGCGGAATCCACAAAAGTACGTGAATGCGGAGTACAGGAGGCCGAGCGAGTGCGGAAAACGCAGCTCATGGCTCAGCGCGATGCGATTCCCTCTGCCACGGCCGAAACTCGCGGTCGCCCATTCGCCGACACCGTCAATCGTCAAAATCGCGGCCGATTCGAACGGCGACGGAAAGAACGCACTCGCCGCATGAGATTCGTGATGCTCGGTAAAGACAAGCCGCCGCCGGTATGCTCCCTTGAGTTGACGACGAATCTCGCGAGGGAGGTGCAGCTTCTGCTTCAGCCAGGCCGGCATCGCCCTTGCAAAGGACACGAACCCGGACGGTGCGTAAGCGAGATACGTCTCCAGCAAACGGTCGAACTTGAGCAACGGCTTGTCGTAGAAGCCGACGTAATCGAGCTCGCCCGCCGTGAGCCCCGCCTCCTCCAGGCAGTATTGAACCGCCTGCACCGGGAACCCGGCGTCGTGTTTCCTGCGGGAAAAACGCTCCTCCTGCGCCGCGGCCACGATCCGGCCGTCGACGATCAGCGCCGCAGCGGAGTCATGATAGAAGGCGGACAACCCGAGGATCGCCGTCATGCCGGACGCTCAATGTGAGATGCATCGATCCGGATCAACCGTCCGCTCCGACTTCATTGACGCTATGAAACCGCGCCCACCTCAAACGCCGAAAAGCCCCGGTCGATTCGGGGAGAACTCGGGCATTGTTGGATGTTCTACACTTCCACAACCGGATCGTCACGCATGGGGGTCGACTGACATATGCAGACTCTGAGAGAGCGGCGTTCATTCGCAATCCCCCAAACGGCTCGTGTAGCATACTGTGGCAGACGATCCTCCATTCGTTGTCGTGACAGGAGCAGGCCGCAGCATGCCGGAGTCGCCCCCATCACTCGCCGCGGACGATCTGCAGTTGCTGGAGCGTGCCAGCGACGTCGGCCAGCGTCTGCGTGGCGAGATCGGTAAAGTCATCATTGGCCAGGACGCCACGGTCCGCGCGATCCTCGCCGGCGTGTTCTCGCAGGGGCATACGCTCGTCATCGGTGTGCCGGGACTGGCAAAAACGCTGCTGGTCAAGACTGTCGCCCAGGTGCTCGGCTGGAGCTTCAAGCGAATCCAGTTCACGCCCGACATGATGCCGGCCGACATCACCGGGATGGAACTGCTGCAGGAGGACGCCGGCGGAGGACAGCGGTCCATGCGGTTCGTGCCGGGGCCGCTGTTCGCGCAGATGATCCTCGCGGACGAAATCAATCGCACGCCGCCGAAGACGCAGTCGGCCCTGCTGGAGGCGATGCAGGAGTACCAGGTGACCAGCATGGGGACGGCCCACAAGCTGCCGCGGCCGTTCCTGGTGTTTGCGACACAGAACCCCATTGAGCAGGAAGGGACCTACCCGCTGCCCGAAGCGCAGTTGGACCGGTTCATGTTCAGCCTGTGGATGGATTATCCCTCGTCGGATGAGGAGATCGAAATCGTGCTGGCGACGACTGAGGACCTCGAACCGCAGGTCAACGCCGTCTGCTCGATCGACGAGATCCAGTCGTTTCAACACCTGGTGCGGCGGATCCCGGCGTCGCGGCACGTGGTGCAATACGCGGTGTCCATCGCTCGCGCCACGCGGCCGCAGGCGGAACTGACGTCGAAGTTTGTGTCGGACTACGTATCCTGGGGGGCGGGGCCGCGAGCCAGCCAACACCTGATTCTGGGAGCAAAGGCCCTCGCCGCGATTGATGGACATCCGGCCGTCACATCCGAGCACATTCGTGAGGTGGCCCCGCTCGTGCTGCGGCACCGCGTGCTGCCGAACTACAGCGCGACGGGCGAAGGGATCGACTCGGCGGCGATCATCCGCAAGATCCTCCAGTCGGTGCGGGAGCCGGGAAGCGAGCCGCCGCCGGTGAAGGGTGACAAATCGTCGCCGCAAACGGGTACCCGATCACCGGTGGCGGCACTGAAGTCGATCAGCGATGCCAGAGCGGCGCGGTCCTGAATTCGAAGAAGTCTCGACGCAAAGCCGGTGAGGCGCAAAGGTTCGCAAAGGACGTCGAAGCGCACGGTAAGCCGCTATGACTCGCAGCAACTTGAATTAGAGCAATTGAGGAGTTGTGGAACTGAACAGCCGAAGCTGTGACCACTGACAGTTCCTTCGCGCGTCTTCGCGTCCCTGTGCCTTAGCGTCGAACGTCACCGAACCAACTGAATGAGCGCCACGCGGAATCAAGGCCAGTCGAAGCACCGGTATCTGCAGCTGGCCGATCTGCGCCGGCTGGAGTACCTGCTGTTCGCGCCGCGGCGGATCGTGGAAGGCCGCTACTCCGGGCAGTACTCCACGCGGCAGCGCGGACAGAGCGTCGAGTTCCGCGACTATCGCCAGTACCTCCCCGGCGATGACATCGGCGGCATCGACTGGAAGGTCTACGGCCGCAGCGACAAGCTGTTCATCAAGCTGTTCGAGCATCAGTCGGAACTGACTGTGCAGTTATTGGTGGATGCCTCCGCGTCGATGGGTTTCCGCGGCATCGAAGCGCAGCCGAAGCCAGGTTTTTTCAGCAACCCCCGTCTCTCAGGTGCGAGGTCTCTCTCCAAGTACGACTACGCCTGCTTCCTCGCCGCCTCGATCGCCTTCCTGGTAATGAAGCAGCACGACCGCTTTTCATTCGGCGTCGCCAAACAGGGGCTGCGGGGTTACCTCCCCCCCGACAGCACAATGCCGCACCTGGCCGGGATTCTGCAGACGATGGAGCGCGTCCGGCCGCTCGGCCCCGCCCGGCTCGCGGAGTCCATCGATGAACTGACGCGCAAGGGGTCCCGCCGCTCGCTGTTGATCGTCTTCAGCGATCTCATTGAGGACGTGGAGGGGGTCGCCCGCGCGCTGGCGGCGCGTGCCCAGGCCGGAGGCGAGGCCATCCTGTTCCACATCCTGCATTCTGAGGAAATCGACCTGCCCGACATCGAACATGGACTGTTCGTCGACAGCGAGACCGGCAGTCGCGTGCGGCTGAACGTCCAGGAAGTCCGCGCCGCCTATGAGCAGCGGATGCGGGAGTTCCTCGACGGCTGGTCGCGTCGTTGTCTCGGACTGGGAATCGACTACGCCCGGGCGGTCACTTCGGAACCCTACCACCGCAGCCTGGAGCGATACCTCGTCGGACGCGCGCAACGCCGCGCGTGAAGACCACGCTGGAGATCAAGTCAATGTCCGCCGTCAGGGAACTCGTGCCATTGCTGCGTGTGCAGGACATTCAGCGCGCCGTCGCTTTCTACGAGGACCGGCTGGGATTCGTGATCTCGCAGAGCTGGGAGCCGGACGGCGTGCTGACGTGGTGCCGTCTGGAGCGGGACTCCGCGGCGATCATGCTGCAGCTGGGTTGCGACGAAGACGGCCCTCCCGACGGATGGGGTCGCGGAATCGCATTCTTCTTCAACTGCGACGATGCGGCCGCGATTCACGGTGAATTCGCCGACCGCGGGCTCGATCTTCCGCCGCCGGCACGGGTGTTCTACGGCATGGATCAGGTGTTCGTGACCGATCCCGACGGCTACGAGCTCTGTTTTCAAAGCGCCGCAGCGGAACCCCGCTGAAGTCTTTGCTCCAATTTCATGGCAGGTTGAGCCGACAGTCCCCCCTGCATAGACTGTCCGATACCTGACCGTTGCGTGTCTGAGCCAGTGGGTCACCTGTTCGGGCTCGCGTCCGTCTCGCCTGGTCCTTTGCAACTCGAGGAACGCAGATGACGACGAATCCGGAAGGTCACCGGCAATTCCCCGTCCCGCCGCCGGTCCCGCAAATGACATCGGGCCGTTCCACCGCGCCGCCGTTTCCGATGCCGCCGGCTGCGAATCAGCAGCCGCCGGTCTTTCCGACGCCTCCCGCCTATCCGGCTCCGCCCCCAGTCCCCGCGCCGACGCCGGCAGCACCGACGGTCGCCGCATCCGGTCAGGTCGCATCGGTGGGAGCCCGTGCCGGGGCCTACATCATTGATGCGCTCTGCACGTTGCTGGTCGGACCGCTGATTCTGGTGCCCGTGATCGGCAACTTCCTGATCGGTCTGGCGCTGCTGGCATACTGGCTGCTGCGTGACGTCGGAGGCGCGAGCATTGGAAAGTTGCTCCTGGGACTGGAGGTTCGGAACGCCGACGGAACCGAATCCACGACCGGCGCCCGGCTGCTGCGGAACATCACGCTGGTCGTCGGATGGGCGTTGTTTGCCCTGCCGTTGATCGGATTCCTGCTGGGAACTCCGGTGATCCTGCTGATGGTGCTCGCCGAGATCATCATGCTGCTCGCGACAGGCAACCGGCTGGGAGACCGCCTGGGCAAGACGATCGTGGTCCGCAAATGACAACGACGGATCGGCGGGCCGCAGTCGGCTGCTGGACGCTCTCGGAACTTCGTTGTCTCCGCCGGGGGGCGTGCGCGCTGCACAACGGAGTGTCGAACTTCATCTGAAGTTTCCGGGAACTTCATGCGGCGCCAATGTGACGCTGCTACAAGTTCGTCGATCTCCGAGGACATTCGTTCGCGATATTGATGAGACGGTCGCGATCGCGCGGATGTGCAAGTCGGGGAACGACTGCAGACCGCCTTTCCCGGAAAGAGAAGGGGCCGTCATGGAGCGACAGGAGTTGACGCGGCTGATCGGGGCTGTCGGGACCGCGGCGGAGTATGTGCCTGTGTCGTTCCTGCTGCGGAACGGGCTGGCCTGCTTTGGCCACTACAATGCACAGGTCAATGAGGGGCTCGAGGACCTGTGCGTCCTGCTGAACGTGCAATTGATCGATCTGACACAGCAGAAATCGCGGGCAGGCGTGCGGGATTTCTGCGACTTCCTGGAGGAGGTGGTTGCGCAGGAATCCGCGATCGAGAGCGATGCCGAGTTGGCGACCCGAGCTGAATTCGGGCGTCCCATTCCAATCGCGGCGGTCGCCTGTCGCGAGATCGCGGTCGTCTACCCGGTGGCCGAGATTGGCGCACTCGTCCGACGCGCAAAAGAACGGGGTCAATCCACCCCCGCGCTGCTTGACTTCAACAAGAGCGAAATCCTCTCATTGCTGCGAATGAAGGTCTGGTGACCTTCTTGAGTTCGCGAGTTGACGGCAGATGCGCCGAGGATCGATTCGCGGAGACACTGACGTCCTCGGCGGCCGCTGGTTCCGGCCATCTGTGTCGACGTGACCAATCTCACGACTCGGGCGTGACACCAAGGACGATGTCGAACTTCGCAGCGAGTTCGCCGGCGGACGAACCTTCGAGCGGCACGAACGGGACCGTGATTGCAGCCCGCTGCTGGGCGTCCCGGATGCTGCGGTAGATGCTGTCGCGATCGTTGCCGGGGTGATCCTGCACGTAACACTGCGTGGTGAACTGCTCGGCTCCCTTGCGCTTGACGGCGAAGTGAATGTGCGGCGTGCGGCCGGGGTAGGGGACCGGCTTGATCGTGCGGAACAGATACTCCCCCGTCGAACCGGTGGTGAACCGGCCGAATCCCTGGAAGTTGCCGTCACGGCGATCGGCGTTGCTCGTGCCGGTGTGCAGATACGCGCCGTTGTTGTCACATTGCCAGATCTCAACCACCGCGTTGCGGATTGGATCTCCATTGGCGTTGAGGATGCGGCCGCTCAGATACGTGACTTCACCGACGGCGGGCGTGATATTGTCGTTGATGACCAGCAGGTCGTTGTCCGTGTCAAGCGGGAGCTCATCGGGGTAAAACGGCCCCTCTGTCTGTGCCGGAGTGCGGACGAGTTCCTCTGCGAACAGTCCGCGCGTGGTGAAGTACGCGGCGCCCAGCGCCGATGCGCGGATGAACGTGCGGCGATTGAGAGCAAAGTGCGGCATGATGGATTGACTCATTGGGACCTCTGCAAGCGAAGCGGACGGACGCGGCGTCCACTCCACGAATGAGTTGAACACCGGAGGCTCCGCTCGGGTGCTGTCGAATCTTCGGATTGCCAAGAGTCGCAGGCACACACCGTTTGCCGTCCATCGGACTGACAGCAACCTGTCGTGACCTCCGGGACCACTTTACCCCCGGTGAACACGACGAGCGTTCGCGGTTCGCGCCGCCTGTTCGCCCAACCCCGTATGACACGCAGCGGACGGCACAGAGGACTGTGACTACGACTCTAAACTGAGGACGGACCACAGGCTGGGATCGGTCTCGTAGGGATAATCGGCTCCGACGGCCGGCGTCTGGGATCCGAGCACATTATCGCGAATCAGGTAATGAAAACCCAGTCGAGCCTGGGCGTCCGGATCGAATCCCTGGAGCACGTCTCGCGGCAGCCACAGTTCGAGCCGATAGGCGTCCCGCAAGACTTCGGCGGCGATCAACAGGTCCTCCGGTTCGCAGAGCGGTGCATCCTCGCGAGCCCGCGGCACTGGCAGCTGCATCGCGGACGGCAGGCGGCCGTCATCTCCTCCTCCCTGCGGTATCGCGACGAAAGAGTGGCAGAAGCGCGTAGCGCGGTGGACGTTCTGCGTGCTGCGGGTATCGATCCAGATCCGCAGGCCGTCCGACTGCTCCGGCTTGTCGGGGTCGCACTCAAGCCGCCCCGACCGCTGCGGCACATCGAGCTGAAACCCGACGCCGTGAACGTTCCACGCGGCACTCAGATGAGCGAACGGGGCCTGGCCGTCCAGCGGACCGCCGTCCTGAAGCCGGCATGACTCCGGCAGGTCGAGCGGCCGTAGCCCCTTGCGCCGGGGCAGTGCGTCGATGCGGCGCGCCGCATACTCAAAGCGGAACAGGAACCGGTAGGGAAGAACGGAACTCATGATGCGGCCAACCCGCGCAGCGATGCGGCTGGTTTATTCAGCGCCCTGCTTGTCACTGTCTTCGCCGGCATCGGTTTCCGGCCCCGGCTCCGTCATGTCCTGCGGCTCGGTCGCATCCTGCGGTTGAGCGTCCGCGGCGGCGCGCATCCCCTGGATCATGTTGAGATACACGCCCGTCTCATCGATCACGTTCGTTCCGGGAGGCGGCACGTAGCGGAATCGCTGGGGGTCAATCTCTTCGTTTAGAACGACGTCCGTAAACTCGAGCGTCATGATGGCCTGGTACGTGACGGGTTCGACGGTCGCCTGCTTGAGGTACAGGATGCGCGTCGGAAACTGCGTTTCGCCGTCCAGATAAACGCGCACCCGGTCGGGCATAAACGGGGCCAGGGCCTGGGCCGCCTGTCCCATCTGCTGGCTCAACTGCATCAGGTACTCCTCCTTCCACCGCCCCTGCAGGATGGTGTAAGGGTGACCCTGATAGGTTCCTTCTTTGACGGCATCGAACAGCATGGTCCGCTGCAGCGAAGCGAGCAAGGTCGGTAGCCCTCCCAAGCTGAGTTCCGCTTCTACGATGGCTTCGGGAGGGATGTCGGTTCCCCTGCCGATCGTATCGAAGATTTGTTTGACGTCCTTGCGCGTTACCTGAATTTGCGTATCCTGCGATCCCAGCGACGCCGGAGCGGTGGAGCCGATCGGACGAACCTCCTTCTCCGTGAACAGGATCTGCCCATCACAGATTTCGAGCAAGCGGCCTTCGCTCTCTCCGACCTGAACGCGGTACTCCAGCCACATCTGCGGGAAGACGCCCGAGATGTACTCCCCCTCGGCTGAAAATCGTCGAGCGCCGAATGACGCCGTCTCAGTCATTTTGGCCTGTACCGAGCGGTAGCCGTACAGTTTGTCGCGCGCGGCCTCCAGTAAGTTTGCCGCAGCCGCCACGATCTCCGGATCCGGCTCGGGTTCGGCAGCGGGTTCTGAGGTATCTGCGTCCGTTTCCTCTGCCCCGGCGGGATCGCTGTTCGGCGCATCCTCTTGTGGCGCAGCGGATTCCGCCTGCCAGGCCACCACGTGCCGCGCCACAAGCACACCACCGCCCGCTGCGGCCACTGCGAGGATGGGAAGAATGATCAGCCTGTGCATGTTGTCGCGAAACTGCCGGATTTGCCAAAGATTCGCTTCGTACTACGCCGAAAACAGAAGGGACTGCGAACCGGAGTTGGCAGTGGGTAGCGGACAGCAGGCGCTGTCGTCCTATCCACTACCCACTATCAACCCAAACTCCCAAGCACGCCATTCTAGCGGGACACGAACGGATCGGTCGACCGCAAACCGAGGCGATTCGACGGGACCAGCAACCGAAAAGGGAAGGCCATGAGGGTTTACTTTCTGGCGTTGGCGACCCTGCTCGTCGTATGCGTCGGTTGCGCATACGATGGACAGCAAATCCTGCAGAAGAGCGAGTACCACGCTCCACCGGCCGAGATGCTCGCGCATCCTGGACCGATGGTGGGTGGACCCGGACCCGGGGTGCTGGGCATGATGGCCCCTCCTCCGGGACCGGCCGTCGCCCGCACCACGCAGATTCGCTTCCTCGGCCCCGAGGGGATGAGCATCGGCTGGCAGGTTCCGACCGGCTTTGCCGACAACCAGCTCACCGCCCCCGATCGCTACAACTTCCCGCAGGCCGCCACCTACCGGCTGAAGTTGAGCAACATCCCCGGACGCGAAGGCTCGCCGCTGTACCCGTCGCTGCACGTGTACCCGGCTCATCCGACCACGGACGCCTACCTCTCGCATAACGCCCTGCCGATCCGCCTGACGGACGAAGACCTCGACCAGGTCGAGACCAACAACTTCGTCACCAAGGTGATCTACCTGCCGGATGCGAAGTTCCAGGAGCTGGCCATTGCCGGCGTCGAAGAACTGGTCTCCACCCGCCTGGCTCCCGGACTCGATCCGGTGGCGGAAGCCGACCGCCGCGGCACGATCATGGCTGTCCTCCGCATCGGCAACATGGACCTCGAGATGCCGGCCCAGATGGGCGGCGAACTGCAGCAGACCTCCTACCAGGCCGCCGCGGACGGTCAGGAAGGCCAGTTCCAGCCGCCGATGGCCATCGGCAGCTTCACTCACAGCGGCTCGGCCGTCCCCTCCGCCATGATGATGGGCGGCCCGGCCGGCCCCGCACAGCCTCCCTTCGATCCGATCCTCGGAGTGAGCGGAGCCATGATGTACGGCTATCCGCACACCGGCACGCCGATCGGACTCGTCGGCCCGCCGCACATCCCGCTGGGACGTCCGGCCGGACTGCAGACGCACACCGTTCGCAACCTGACGGATGTGAACGTCGGCCGACCGGTGGAAGACATGCTGATCGACGTCAAGCACGAGCCGGGCATCAGCCTGCCTCCTCCGGTCAACCACGTGCAGTACACCGAAAGCCATCCGGTGTACCACACGGGCGAACTCTCGCATCCGGCGTGGGCCACGGGCGGAGCCGCTCCGTACTGCCCGCCGGGTCAGATGCCTCGCCAGTAACCTGATGCCTCTCTCGGCCACGGCGTTCCGAAATCTCCCGGAACGCCGCGGCCTGTATTCACGAACGGGACCACGGAGCAACTCGAATCGAAGGGGAACCACGAACGACGCGAAATCAGCGAAAGGGATCGAGGATCGTCAAGGACCAGTCAAGCAGCAGCGTCACCTGGTCACCCGGACCGATTACTCAACCAAGATAGCGACTTGCGACTTGACTGAGTGCCGCCGCCACTTTCGCTTCCTTCGTGGTTCCTCTTCCATCAAACAGACGAGTTCCGTGCCTTCCGTGTATTCCGTGGTTCCCCTCCCTCCGGTCACGACCATGCGGAACCTTCTCTCGACACTGACGCTCACGGGCCTGCTGTGCATCGTTGGCGTGTCCTCCGCGGCGGCGCAGAGCCGTCATTACCCGCTCGATCATCGCGTCCCCGTCGGCAAGAACGCTCACTGGAACGTCCTCGCCCGGCCGGACATCCACGGCTATCCGCAGCCCGTCCGCATTATGGTCCCCGGCGAGGGACGCGTTACATTCTTCGACGGCACGAACCCGCAAGGGATCACGGTCGCCGCTCCCGGCGAAGCGAAACTCCTCTGCGGTTACGCCTACCGCGTTCGCATCAGCGACATGCCCGAATTCCCCGGCATGGAGCTCTGGCCGACGATTGAAGTTCTGGACCGGCTCCATCCTCCGTCCCATCTCGTGGACGAGTACCCGATCCCGATCGAGATCACTGCGGAAGAGATCGCGGCCGTCGCCCAGGACCGGATGGTGACCAAGATCATCTACCTGGAACGGCAGGACCTGCCGCGGCCCAACTACCTGGGACCCGAGTTGCGGATCACCGATCTGCTGCCGAGTTCGAATCTCGTGGAGGACGCCGGGCTGAGGGGGCGTCCAATGGCGATCCTCCGCATGGGGGGCCGCACTCCGGCGCCCAACTCGCCTGATGACCTCCGCCTGCCCGTTGCTCCGGTGCAGGTGAAACTCCCGACCCCCTCCGAGCCATGAGCATTTTCAGTTCTGCGAGTACCGATTTCCAGACACCAGGTTTCTTAAAGAAGCCTGGTGTCTCCCGCGCCGGTTTCTCCCGCGCTGCGAAGCGCCGCACCGCGCTCTTTGCATCGGCCGCGATGCTGCTCTCAGCCAGCGCCTGCACCACGACAGGCTGGAACCCGCAATCCGAGACTGCGGCCGCCAGGAGTGGTGCTGAAGGCCCCGTCGATGTCACGAGTCGCGAACGCTACACCACGCGGACTCAGTACGACTACGATCCAGAACTGGTCAATGCCTATCAGCTCGACGAGCACGCAGACAGCATCGTCCAGCCGCTCAGCTACGACGTGCTGACCGACGCCTCTGCCGCCAGCGCGCGCATCAGTGCGCCGCGGCCGACGATCCAACAGACGGCCCTGTGGGACGATCAGGTCGCCCAGACCATCGCTCACTCCGCCGAGCCGCGCGTCCATCTGCCCGCCGACTGCCCTCCGGGCGTCGGCGCGTGTCCTCCCGGCTATCCCGCGCTGCCGGCCGGTCCGATGGAGATGCCGCCGTATCCTGAGGAGATTCTCTGCGACGGCGGCGACCGCCTCTACCCCTTCCACTATGAGGGAGACCGTGTCGGCGGCCTCGATCCCGAGGACACTGTCGCCGATTACGTCGATCATACCGGTAAGGCCCATCACCGGATCAGTTCGCGGACCTGCGTCTATGCCCCCAAGTTCGCGGCCGTGCGGACGATCAGCCAGCCGGTGCAGGACTACTCGGTGGATCGGCTCGGCGGCGCGCACGAGGGCCTCGCGGCGGCCGGCATCAACGACGGACTGCCTCTGGCGATCCAGCAGCAGACTGATCAGTTGAATGCGATGCAACTGCGGCTCCGCGCCAGCGGCGTGGCTGTGACAGCGGGCGACATGAACGTGCATCTGGCCGTCTCGCCCGAGCAGCACATCAAGATCAATAATACCTATGAGGACCGCGCTTACCTGACCGAAGGCCGGCTGCACCAGACCAGCGAAGCCTACCAGACGTATGTGCTGAGCATCGCGGGCGAGGCGATCACGGATATCGGGCCGATCATTGTCGCCAGCGACGTTTTCGGGCAGGAGGTGATTGCCGGCGATCACGTCGAGGAATACTCCGTGGTGGAGGATCCGCGGCCCGTCGGCGACCTGCGGGTCGTCAAGCAGGCGGACCAGCTGGCGATCCAGCCGGGCGAGGTGCTGACGTACAAGATTACGTTCTTCAACGACGGCGGTCGGGAACTCACCAACGTCCGCATCATGGACCACCTCTCGCCACGGCTGGACTACGTCCCTGGCTCGGCCGTCACCGAGCGGGAAGGGCAGCTCAACATCGAGCTGGCGCCGGATGGCAGCCAGATCCTCAGCTTCGAGCTGGCCGAGCCGCTGCTCGGCGGCGAGTCGGGTGAGATTACGTTCCAGGTCCGCGCGAAGTAAGTTCGCCGTCCCTGTGGAACCGATGGGTCGGCGGCGGCTCCATCAGGCGTCGTGAGGCGCTTGTCAAATCTCGACGATTGCACCCCGGTTGATGCTGTCGGCTTCGGCGTGACAAAGCCGGAGCGCGTCGAGCGCCAGCTGGCCGTTCAGGGTCGGCGGCGGAGTGTTGTCGCGAACCGCGTTGACGGCTTCCTGCAGCTCATCGGTAAAGGCGCCGCACCATTCGGCACGGCCGCCGGGGGACGGCTGGGCGACCTCGCCGTCGTTGGTGATGAGCGTGAGCGGGCGATTAACGACCCAGTCGCTGCCGTAGGTGCCCGCGTCGAACTGCAGCGTGGCCTGTTCGAGGAACAGCTCGAAGCTGTGCCCGAACTTCAGTCCGTCGGCCGCGATGCCGCCGCTGATGCTGGTGACGGTCTTCTCCGGGTCGTCGTACACGTACTGGGTCGAGACGTGATTGACGAGGCCGTCCATGAGAAGTCCGCGGGAGAAGACGGCCCGCGGGACGCCGCAGACGAGGCCGATGTAGTGATTGTCGTGGATGTGCAGATCAACCCCCCACCCGCCGAGCTTGCGGAAGTCCTGCATGTCGCCCGACCAGTCGGGAGGCGTGATGACTCGCCGAAAGAAAGCGGAGCGGAGCTTGCCGTACCGCCCGGATTCAATCGCTTCGCGGGCGTAGCGGAACTCGGGGAAGAAGGGGAGGACGTGAGCGACCATCAGCAGGCGCCCGGCCTGCTCTGCGGCGGCCACCATGCGGTCGGCGGCGTCGAGCTCGATCGCGATCGGCTTCTCGACGAGGACGTGCTTGCCGGCGGCGAGGGCGGCGAGCGTGACCTCTTCGTGCTGATCGGTCGGGAGGCAGATGTCGACAAGGTCCACCTGCGGGTCGGCCAGCAGTTGTCGATAATCGGAATACTTGGCGACGTCAGCGAGATCGACGTCGCTGCTGCCGCGGGGGCCGAAGTTCCCCTGGATGTCGCTCCAGTCGCCGCGGAGCTTTTTCTCGCTACGGGTGGCGATGGCGGCGATGCGTCCCCCCTCAAGGGCTTTGGCTCCCTCGAAGTGCGTCATGCCCATGAATCCGACGCCGATCAAGCCGATGCGGACCGTCATTGCTGTGTGCCGTCCAGGTTGGGAACACTCGAGTGGAAGCCCGACTGAGCGAAGATACACCCACGGTGCATGGGGGGCAACCGGCGGGAACTGCACCAGCATCGGTTGCCGGCCGGACCGTATGCCGCCACGATGGCGTCCAGTCGGACCGGCAAGTACGAGGCATTCGCCGACCCCACGACATGGAGATCACCATGACGCTCGCGGACGCGATGGCGAAGCTGGAGTCCTACGGGACGGCCCAGAATCGCAAGGTCTACGGCCGGCACGGCGTGGGGCCGGCGATGTTCGGAGTGAGCTATGCCAACCTGAACAAATTGCGAAAGGCGATCAGGATCGACCACGAGCTGGCACTCGGGCTGTGGGAGTGCGGGGTCCACGATGCACGGGTGCTGGCGACGATGGTGGCCGATCCACGACAGGCGACGTCGAAGCAGCTGGATGCCTGGTCGAAGGACCTGGACAACGGGGTGCTGGCGGACGCCTTCGCACGGTATGCGGCGCAGACGGAGTTCGCGGAGAAGAAGATCGCGCAGTGGACGAAATCGCGGCCGGAGTGGGTCTCGTGCGCGGGGTGGGTGATGCTGGCGTGGCGGGCGATGAACTTTGACGATACTACGGACGCTTACTTTCGGCCGTACCTGAGGGCGATCCGGACGGAGATCCATCAGCGCCCGAACCGGACACGCTATGCGATGAACGGCGCGCTGATCGCGATCGGCTGCCGGAGCGAGAAGCTGCGGGACGCGGCACTGAAAGCAGCGACATCCATCGGTCGGGTGGAAGTGGACCACGGCGAGACCGGCTGCAAGACGCCGGACGCGGCGCGGTACATCGACAAGGCGTGGGCGCGTCGCGGGGCGGCGGCGACGCCCCGGAAGTGAGTGCAGCGGCGCCCCGATGCCGGCTACCTGGATCGTTCGCGGTGACGGCCGCTTCTCACTCGGTGAGAGTCAGTTCGAGCTTGTTCTCCAGACCGGTCTCGACCTTGGCCGTGAGGCCGGACTTGGCGGCGTCGTTGTACTTCTCGGGAATGAGCGATTTGACGCCCATACCGGAGGGGTCTGAGGTGTCGGGCTCGGTGGCGAAGACGGCGACCTGCAGATCTCCGACCGGGGCGCCGTCGCCGGGTTCGTAGGTGTAGACGTTCACGATCTGCCCGTTATCGATTTCGCCGTGGGCCGCACGACCTCCGACAGGCTGCAGGATAATCTCGCCGTCGGCGATGGGTTGTCCCTTGAACTGGACCGTACCGCTGACCGGTGCGGTGTCCGGCTTCTCATAGCCCGGACCCCCGCATCCCGCCAGGCAGGAAAAGGTGACGACCAGCGCAGAGAAACGCCGCTTCACGTCCACAAACATCAGTCAGTCCTTTCCAGCCGGAATCCGTGGGGGAACATTCAAAGAACCGATGGCTCAATCAGACGCGACGTGCCGGCGGTCACCGCCGGGTTTGAACCCTCTGCAAACGAACGAGGCTAAATCTGCAGCGCGAGCGAATGATCTGACTCACCTGCCGGACGAGCCGGCAGGGGTCGCCGCGAAGCGCACCAGAATCAAGCCTGGCGTTCAGCGCACTTGCCGCCTGCCAAACTGGAGGTCAAGCGTCTCAAATGCGAGCCGCGCCCACAGGCCTGTCTGGGACAAGCCTGCGGGGCAGCGTCCTGTGCAGGAGAGCTATTGATTGAATCCCGCAGGGTTGCCGTCCCCTTTGTTGCCAAGGAAGACGTAAACGCGGCCGTCAATGTTCTCACTGACGAAATGCACGCTGCCGTCGGCCGCACAGAAGTGGGCTCCGCCTTCGTGCCGGCTGCGGAAACCGATGCAGGCGTTGGCGTCCCCTGCACCGAGAGTACCGGCCTCGAATTCGGCATTTCGAAAATTGATCGGATGAGCCATCGTGCCCCAGCTCTGAAAGCCCCAGTCCTGCCAGTTGCACCAGTTGCCGAGCACTTCGCCGATCATGATCGTGTTGGATGTGCCGTCGGTGACGTGCGCAATCTGCGCGCTGTAGCCACTCCTGGAGAACATGCCGCGGACATCACGGGCCCGAGGAGAATTGATCGTACTGAACTGTCCGTAGCCCGCGCCACTGGTACCCAGGTTCGTCGCGGTTGAATTCGGGTGCCCGCCGGCCGAGATGGCGTAATCGGTTTGGCGACGAACCAGCGAAGCGTTGTCGTCGGCCCCCACTTCTGAGTCCTTGATATTGGGGTCAGAGGGGCAGATCACGACCGGAGGTTGGTTGTTCAATTTCAAGGAGTAGTTGGTGCCGCAGAGGCCGTCGGTCTCGAAGCTGAACTGGTTATACAGAGGTGCTTGATCGACATAGGGCAGAATGCGAACAGTCCAACTTTGGCGAATGCGCCACGTCTGAGGGGAACAGGGAGGAGTCGCGGTGCTGTTGGGATCCGCGGTGTAACAACACGTCTGCTGGAGAGGAAAGACGTTAAACGTGTCATGATAGTTGTGAAACGCGAGCCCGAGTTGCTTCAGATTGTTCTTGCACTGGGTGCGACGGGCGGCCTCGCGCGCCTGTTGGACAGCGGGAAGCAGCAGGGCGATCAGAACCGCGATGATGGCGATCACGACGAGCAACTCGATGAGCGTGAATCCACGACGACGACAGGACATTTGTGGCTCCGATTAAACGATCGGGTGAACGGAAGCACCTCACGCGAGAAACAACTGCAGCACAGAACTTCAGATCAGAAGCGGCCGAGAAAGTCCCTGACCTAGCCCAAAGATGACCCGCGAAGATGGCCCAGCCCATCCAATAGTGGCTGTTTTACCACCACACAGAAGTACACGCAACTCATAAGGCGCGATGGATTAATTGGCGGCGACCACGAACCTGGCAGAATGAATCGCGCAGTCAGTAGGGAGTGCTTGACCTGCCCCGTACCCAGTGGCGCAGTGGTCGTGGCTGGTTCGTCCTTCCCGAATCTGGCTCATCGCCTCGGACGACGATAGGTCTACGCCCGGCCGGCGGTCAGCTGCGCGGCTTCCAGACGAGCAGTTCGCCTTTGCCCGGGACGGCAAGATCGCCAACGTAGCGTTCGTAGCCTCCGGCGGCGGGATCGATGGGGATGCGATGGCCCATCGTCGCGATGTGCCGCGAGTAGAGGCGGAGGAAGTTGGGGCTGTACGTGCAGGCGTAGGCGAATGTCGGCATGAGGGGAATGGGGGCAAGCGAGATGATCGTGCCCCGGTTCATCCACGCGCCGGTGCGGATCTCCGCGCCGCTGAGCAGGATGAGCGTGCCCCCTTTCATCTGCAGGCCGGCGAAATCGCGAACGGGGCCTTTGACGACGATCGTGCCGCGGCGCATGCGCATGCCCACTTCGATCCCGCCGGAGCCTTCCACCACGATGGTTCCGCCGCGCATGCCGCGGAGGCTGCCGCGGTAGCCGGCGCCGATCTGCCCGCCGGCATTGCCGTGGACGTGGATCATGCCGGTTTTCATTTCCGCGCCGATCCAGTCCCCTGCATCGCCGTGGACGTCGATGCGGCCGCCACGCATGTAGGCCCCCAGGTGCATGCCGACGGCGCCATGCACGGTCACGCTGCCGCGCGACATGCCGCGGCCGACCCAGCGGACCTTCTGCATCGCGCCGTGCAGCACCAGGTCGTCGCTGTGCTCACCTTCGACATCGAAGAATTCCCCGAGCGGCAGCTGGCGTTTGCCGTGATAGACGGTCAAAGCGCGGATTTGATCGTTCGACAGTTCGGCAATGACGTCCGGCGAGAGGACCTCCGCTTCGAGCGGGACGGCGGGGGATCGCTTGAGTTGGAAGGTAACCGGCATGGGCGAGTAGCTGACTCTACTTCAACAGTCCGACAAACTGACGCAAAGCCGCTGCGACGCAAAGCCGCGCAGAGGCTTGCTTGATAAGGGCGCTCTTGCCAATACCTGAAAGACAAATGAGGTTAAGGTCAGCGCGAATCCATCAGCAGCACTAAGGTAATCTTCATGGCGAGCCCTTTGCGCGTCTTCGCGCCTCTGTGCCTTTGAGTCGATCTCAACTGTTCACCGGCACGCAGTCGCGCCATTCCGGATGTTCGATGCGCTCAATTTCGACCGGGTAGTTGTCGAACTGCATCGTGTAGCAGTCTTCGAACAGGGGACGCATGAAGTCGTCGATACCCGGTTCCAGCGGCGGCTTGACGAGGAACTCGCGCCCCTGCGGCGCTTCGCGGATGTCGCCGTCTTCCAGGACGATCTCACCCCGCTTCATCACGTACCGCGGGTGGCCGAACATCTGCACGATGTCGGGATGCTCTTCGTAGATCACGACGTCGGCGTCGCAGCCGACGCCGAGATTCCCCTTGTGGGTGAGGCCGAGCGCCCGCGCGGGCCCGGCCGACATGGAGATGGCGACCTCGTAGAGGGTGTACTCGCGGTCGACCTCGGGGAGCGTGATGCGGCTTTTGATCTTGTCCGGGAGCTTCCGCATCGCTTCGCGGCGGAAGTCGGCCGACATCAGCAGCTGGATGATCTCGGGATAGCGCCAGAAGCAGCCGCCGTTGGGATGGTCGGTGGACAGGAACACCTGCCAGGGGTTGCGTATCAGGAGCATCAGCTCCAGGCCGGCCGCCCACTGCACGGCGTTGACGATGTTGTTGGGGCGGTACGTGTAGGGGACGATGCCGCAGCCGGTCTCGTTCTCGACGTCGAGGTTGCCCCACTTGCGGCCGGTGAGCTTGTAGAGCAGATGCTGCCAGGGGCCGTCGGCCGTGATGGTGACGGTGTCGCCGAACAGGACCGCGCCGGCGTCGGTCGTGATGTGGGGATGCGTGTTGAAGTACTCCGCCAGTTCGGCGGTCTTCGAGCACATCGTGTCCCAGTCGTCGCCGCCGTAGGCGTGATACTGAGAATGGGCGATGTGGGCGCGGTGACCTTCGAGCCGCGCGAGTGTGTCGAGCGTGGTGGCGATGTTGCCGGGCGCGCCGAGATTGTTGCAGTGCAGGTGCATGGGATGCGGCAGGCCGAGTTCGTCGCAGATGCGGGCGAGCTGGGTGACGATGCCGCCGGGGGTGAGCCGGTTGTAGCCGTCGATGGGGGAGTCGAGCTGCTTGGCGTCGTGCCCCCATTTCCACGCGGCGACCCCTCCGGGATTGACGGCCTTGATGCCGTAGGACTTCGCGGCCCACAGGTACCACGCCACGACCTGCTTCGCCCGCTCGAATTCTCCCTGCTCGAGCTGATCGAGCATGATCTCGTTGTTGGCCATCAGCGTCAGCGACGCCTTGTCGACGATCGGGATATCGGCCAGCTCCTCATGCGTGTGCCGGGCGGAGAGCACCGGGACGGCGGCCTCGTTGACCGTCGTCCAGCCCATGCCGGCATAGAGATAACCGGTGGCGAACGTCGTCGGGGCCATGCCTCCGAGTCCGCTGCGGCGGGATTTGGTGCGGATGAAGGCCTGCGTGCGGCGATGGTCCTCGGGCGTCATTGCCCGAGCAAAGTTGATCGCTCCGCCGGCCACGTGCGTGTGCACGTCCACGCCCCCCGGAAAGACGATCATCCCGGTGGCGTCAATCGTGCGGCCATCTGCGACGGACTCGACGATGCGGCCGTCGTCCCCAATGCACACGTCGCGTACCTGGCCGTCAATGCCGTTGGCCGGGTCGTAGACTTTGCCGCCGGAGATTCGAAGCATGAGCTAAGGAGTGCGTTAGCAATGAGGCGATTGACGCAAAGCCGCCAAGACACCAAGACGCGCAAAGACGATAAGAGCAGGCGGGCCCTGCGCCAACGCACAAGCGCATCTCGACGAGGTTCTCTGCGCGTCTTTGCGACTTTGTGCCTCTGCGTCGAGATACTTTACTGATTGACCTGCGTGGTCCACATCTGCGGCGACTGTTTTCCGTCGGGGAGCCAGAAGGGCTTTCGTGCGATGGCCTCGTTGATTCGCCGGACGACCTCTTCGTCGCTGGGATAGGGCGACTTGAGAGCCGGCTTCAGCGGCATGGGAAGTTCGTCCATGCGGTACGCCGTCCCGGGAGCGGCGATTCCCTGCGGCGCGGTGGTGATGTGCACCTTTGCCAGGCGGCTGGTGTGCGTCACGTGCGGGTCGAGGACGATCGTCGGGATGCGGGCGAGGTGGTCGATCGCCGGCTGCGGCATCGTGGCGCCGGGGTCGGCCCCAATGATGAAGGCGGCGTCGCAGTCGCCGCGGACCAGCACATCCACGGTGGAGAACTCGCCCGGGTTGTAGCGTGGATAGCCGCGGTTGAACGAGATGCCGAAGGGGTAGCCCGTCTGCCAGCGCATGATGACGTCGGCGCCGGTCACGTTGCCGTGCCCGCGCATCGGCATGGCGACGAACTTGGTGAAGGCGTTCATCTCGGCGGCGAGCATCAGCAGTGCGGCGCTGTTCATGTGCTTGCCGCGGGTCATCGAGAGGCCCATGCCGAAGAACATGCAGCCGAACTTCGCCGACTTCATCCGCCGGATGAGATCTTCAACCGTCTCCCGCGTGAGACCGGTCTCCTCGATCTGCTCATCGCGGACGGGCTGATCC
Organism: Planctomycetaceae bacterium; assembly: GCA_041940305.1. Classification (GTDB taxonomy): domain Bacteria; phylum Planctomycetota; class Planctomycetia; order Planctomycetales; family Planctomycetaceae; genus JBGTSJ01. The sequence goes on along the minus strand of JBGTSJ010000001.1, from coordinate 403,886 downwards.
TTGATCATTGCCCGCAGCAGCGTGATCAGCTCAAAGTCCTTGCCGGGACGGACCTGCAGGAAGATGTCGGCCGCCTTGGCGCTCTTGGTCTCGCGGATGTCGACGAGCACCATCGTCCGGTCCTTCCGCCCGCGCGGGAGGAATCGGCTTTTGCGCATGATGGTGTACTTCGTGAAGTGGCGCGGGTGGCACTCGGCCGGGTTCCCCCCCCAATACACGATGAAGTCGGCGCGCTGCTTCACTTCGCCGAGCGTGCAAGTGACCTTACCACCCAACTGGGCGGCAATTTCGGTGGGGCCGTGTCAAAGCGAGGTGTGGCTGTCGAGCAGCCCTCCCAGCTGGTCCGCCAGCGCGACGCATTCCTTCTGGGCCTCGCAGGTGGTGTTGCTCATGCCGTAGACCAGCGGCATGTCGGCCGAGTGCAGGATGACGGCCGCCGCTTCGATCGCTTCATCGAGCGTGGCCTCGCGGCCGTCCACCAGCGCGACCGGGTACTTCTTCTCGGCCGTGTGATTCAGGAACCAGGCCGTGCCGAGCACGCACGCGCGATCCGCCTTGTGAATGCGGGTCTCATCGTGGTGCAGGTTGATGTCGTCGCAGACGCAGCCGCAAAAGGTGCAGGTGGCGTTCTCGATGACTTGCAGGCTCATGGATCTGTTCCTGAGGGCGATTTAGGAACCACGGAATACGCGGAAGAAACGGAAAGACTAAATTGAACGACTGCGGTTCAATTCTTCATGGCGAGACGTCGGAGCACGCATCAACTCATGAAGAATCTATTCGTGCCTTTTAACCCTTTTCCGTTGTTTCCGTGTATTCCGTGGTTCCCCTCCAATCGCGGGATATCACGGTGAAACTTCAAGGTTGATCTTCGCAGCGGGCGTCATCCGGACCGGACGACGGGATGGTGAAGGTTCAGCCAAGGGCGCGACCCTGGCAGCTCCCTCTGATGCGGCGGGGCATGAACCGCCCCTCTTCGATCTCGGTCCAGGCGGCGACATCCTCAGCGGAATCATGTTCCGTCGAGAAATGCGGGCCGACCGCGCCGGCGAGTTTGTCGGATTGTTCGTGCGCCATCGTTCAGTCACTCCTGCGTCAGCAGGCTGCAGGATCAGGAATTCCGTTGTCAGAGCGGCACAACTTCGACTTCCCACCCCTTGGAGGTAGGCATGCCCGTGCCGTCCGTGTCTCCTCCCATCAGCTTACACGTCGGCGGCCCGTAAGGGACGAAAATCATGCCGAGGGGGATTTTCCCGGCTTCACATTTAAATGCCGCCTCCCCGAACTGCGTCCGGATGAGCACCATCTGTCCCGCGGTGATGCCCACCTCCTTCATATCCTCGGCCGCCATCGTCATCGAGTTGGTCAGAGCTTGATACTCTTCTGAATCTTTCCCGACGTTGATGAGCGTCCCCTGCTTCGACGAGCGGGACGAGTTGAGGATAAATCGTTTGGAGGACATCAGTTAGTTGTAGGGGGGGCGTGTCGCGGCGTGAGTGTCGATCTTAGGGGGAATCGGGCAGACGGGCAACCCGTTCAGACGCGGCGATCTGTGGGCAAGTCAATAGAGTTCGCCTTCGTCTCCCATCACTCTCGCCCCGAATGCCGTCGCAATTTGACGCATTTTCCCAAGGATCTCCTCGTCTGGGTTTTTGACGATGATTTCTCCGTGTCGGTAGTCGAACCAGGCCGTGCCGTCTCCGCTGTATGATGTCCACACCGCCAGGCCCTCGTTTTCGTATCGAATGATCTCCCCACCACTCGTCTCGGCTTCGGCAAAATTGTCCAGCCGCATCTCAGCGTCCGCAGTGAGAAAGGAAATCCACTCTTCGCGTCCGATCGGTTGAGATTCGCTATCGGTCCAATGGTCTGCCCGAGTGATGTGAATGTCGTACCCCATCGGTAGATGATTCCTTGTCCGCCGTAGTATCCGCTGACCACAACTACCTCTATTTCGTCGGGCCGTATCTGCAGCATGTCACCGACGATCGCGGCAAACTGTGATTCGTGCCTGGGAAGTCGCCTCAATGACGCCAACGGATGCGACCTCAACGCCACGCACCTTCAGTTCCGCGAGCATGTCATCGATCTGATCGGGAGCCACTGCCGCCAGGAGGCCGCCCGACGTCTGGGCGTCGCAGAGCATCAATTGTTCTTCGTTGGTGATGTCGTCGGCATAGCTAACCCAGTCGGCCAGGAACCGGCGGTTGGCGTGGGTGCCGCCGGGTGAGATGCCGGCGTGCACGTACTCGCGTGCGGCGGGGAGGACGGGGACCTGGTCCATGAAGATCCGGGCGCCCACCTTGCTCGCGGCGACGACGTTGCGGAGGTGGCCGAGCAGTCCGAAGCCGGTGACGTCCGTGAGAGCATGGGCGCCCCGCTCGGCGATCACTTCGCTGGCCGTCCGGTTGAGCGTGGTCATCACTCGGATCGCCTCGTCGATGGCGCCGAGCCTGTCCTCGCCGTTCTTGGCGGCGGTGGTGATGATGCCCAGTCCGAGCGGTTTGGTGAGGATCAGGACATCGCCGGGTTGAGCGCCGTCGTTGGAGAGCACCCGCTCCGGATGCACCGTGCCGACCACGGCCAGGCCGAAGATCGGTTCCTCAGATTTGATCGTATGTCCGCCGACGATGGCGATATCGCCTTCGTTCGCTTTCTCGGCGGCGCCGCGGAGGATCTCCCCCAGCACTTCGGGGGGAAGCAGTGCGTCGGGGAAGCCCACGATGCTGAGGGCGGTGATGGGTTTGGCCCCCATCGCATACACGTCGCTCATGGCGTTCGCGGCGGCGACGGCGCCAAAGTCGTACGGGCGATCGACGATCGGCGTGAAGAAGTCGGTCGTGAGAACGAGGGCGAGATCGTCCGACAGCTTGTAGACAGCCGCGTCATCGGCGGTGGCGCTGCCGATGAGGACGCTGGGATCGGTGATGGCGGGCAGGCTGCCGAGCAGCGACAGCAGGTATCCCGGGGGCTGCTTGGCGGCGCATCCGGCCCGCTTGGCGAGTTGGGTGAGTCGAACAGGATTGGTCATCGGTTCGTCCCGGAATGCAGCGATGTCGAAACTCTGTAGTCCACTCGCTCCGCGAGTGGAGCGTGTCGACGTGATCTCACGGAGAGTTCGCGCGAGAAAATGGGCGATTTCACCAGCGACTCGCGGAGCGAGTCGCCTACTTTGGCCGTTCGCCCCTGTTCCCGCAAGCGGTTATCATATCTCAGCCCTACCCGTTTTCACGATCTTCCCATTGATTCCGGCTGCAGCCGGACACCGCGTCCTGTAGCCGAATGTCCGCGACGAACTCTTCCCGATCGCAGTACGTGATCTGCCTGGCGGGGCATATCGATCATGGGAAGTCGACGCTGGTGCAGGCGCTGACCGGGGGGCGGGTGGACCGTTTGCCGGAGGAGAAGCGGCGGGGAATCACGATCGAACTGGGGTTCTCGCATTTCGATGCGGACGGACGGCGGTTTGCGCTGGTCGATGTGCCGGGGCATGAGCGGTTCATTCACAACATGGTGGCGGGGGCGTCGGGGGTCGATGCCGCGTTGCTGGTGATCGCGGCCGACGACTCCGTGATGCCGCAGACGCGGGAGCACCTGGCCCTGCTGGAGATGCTGGGGGTCCGCCGGGGCGTGATCGCGATCACCAAGTGCGACCTCGTGGACGAAGAGCAACTCGAGCTTGTCGATCTGGAGGTCGATGAACTCGTCGCGCCGACGATGCTGGCCGATGCGCCACGGCTGCGGGTCGCCGCACAGAGAGGAGAGGGGGTCGCCGAATTGCAGTCCGAGTTGATCGGCGCGGCGCTGCAGTCGCCCGATCGGGCCGCGGAGGATCCGCGGTTTCGCCTGCCGATCGACCGGGCATTCTCGATGGCGGGGCAGGGTACGGTGGTCACCGGAACGGTCTGGCGCGGTGCGGTGCAGGTGGGGGACAAGCTGCAGCTGCTGCCGGCCGGGACGCCGGTGCGGATCCGGCGGCTGCAGTCGCAGGGCGCCGACGTGGAACGGGTCGTCGCCGGCGAGCGGGCCGCGATCAATCTGGCGGGGGTGAAGGTGGCGGATGTTCGCCGCGGTGATGAGCTGGCCACGCCCGACGCGTTCACCCCGGCAACGCGGCACCTGGCTCAGGTCCGTCTCGTCGCCGATGCGGTCGCGAAACTGCGGCACCGCCAGTTCGTCCGGCTGCATTCGGGGTCGGGGCAGGTGACGGCCCAGGTGCTGATGGATCAGCGCGAGATCGGGGCCGGAGAATCCGCCTTCGCCGTGCTCCGCTGCAAGGCGGCGGTGGTGGCCGAGTACGGCCAGCCGTTTGTGATCCGGCAGCTGTCTCCGGCGACGACACTGGGGGGCGGCGTCATCATCAGCCCCGCACTGACGCCGGCGGATCGGTTGAATCGCTGCCTGGCAGCCGCACCGCTGCTGAACAGCGCCGATCCCGCCGAGCGGCTGCTCGCGTACGTCGATCTCAAGCGCGAAGCGAAGTTCGACGAAGCGAGCGAGTCGGCCCTCGGCCTGGAACCGGCGACGTGCCGGACGGTGGCGCGTAAGCTTGTGCAGCAAGAACGGATCGTCGCAGCGCCCGGCACGCCGGCGATCTACGTGACGGCCGAGCGATTCCGGAAGGTTCAGCAGCAGGTCATTCGGGCCTGCAAGGCGGAACTCGAGCGGCGGAAGCCGGCCGCCCAGGTGCTGCTCTCTGCGGTGCTGGCGTCGATCAGCAAGGGGGCGAGTCCGGAAGTGCTGGAGGCGGCCGTCGAACGGCTGGCGGCGAACCGGGAACTTGTGCGCCGGGGCGACAAGATCGGGCTGCCGGGCGGAGCCGAGCTGTCGCACAAGCAGCGGCAGATGCTCGATCAACTGCTGGCCGACGTCACCCAGGCGGCCGCGACGCCGCCGACTTTGCGGGAGTTTTCGGAGCAGCACGGCTTCACGCTGACGGATCTCGAAGCGATCGTGCAGGTGGCCGTCGATGAGGGTACGCTGATCCGGTTGACTCCGCAGCTCACGATCACCCGAGACGCGGTGGAGTCGTTACGGCAGAGGCTGTCGGAGTACTTTCAGAAGCATCGAACCGCGAAGGTGAGCGAAGTGCGCGAGTACTGGGGAATGACGCGAAAGCACGCGGTGCCGATCTTTGAGTACTTCGATCAATGCGGGATCACGCAGCGCGATGGGGACCTGCGATCGGCGGGGCCGCGGATTTCGACACCGCTGGCGGAGGTGTCGCAGTGACCGCCTCTCCACAACAGCGCCGCCAACTGCTCCCGGCCGTGGACCGTGTGTTGAATGTGGCCGCAGTGGCGGAACTCGCGGCGCGGCACGGTCGCGCGGCCGTCACAAACTGGGTGCGCGAAGCGGTCGCAGCGGTGCGGACTGGAGGGCTCGATCATCTGCCGGACGATGCATCGCAGGTTGAGGCGGAGGTTGTGCGAATTGTGTGGGAGATCGCGGAGCAGAGCGAGACGCTGCAGCTGCGTAAGGTGATCAACGGCACCGGCATCGTCATTCACACCAACCTGGGGCGTGCTCCGCTGGCGAGGGCGGCCGTGGACGCGATCGCGGCGGTCGCGACGGGAGCCAATCTGGAAGTGGATCTGGCTACCGGACACCGTGGACGGCGCGGGGCCGCGGTCGAAGCGATGCTGCAGGAGCTGACCGGGGCCGAAGCGGCGCTGGTCGTCAACAACTGTGCGGCCGCAACGCTGCTCGCATTGCAGACGATCGCCGCAGGGAAGAGCGTCGTCATCTCGCGCGGCCAGCTGATTGAGATCGGGGGTTCGTTCCGGCTGCCGGACGTGTTCCGGCAGGCAGGCGTGCGGCTGGTTGAGGTCGGCACCACGAACCGGACCCGGCTGAGCGACTACGCCGCCGCAATCGACGCCGAAACAGCCGCGCTGCTCCGCGTGCATCCCAGCAACTACCGCATCTCCGGGTTCTGCGAATCAGTCTCGATCGCCGAGCTGGTGGCCCTGGGACGCGAACGGCAGATCCCGGCGATCGACGACGTCGGCAGCGGCTGCCTGTACGACCTCAGCCGCTTCGGTCTCCCGGACGAGCCCATCATCGGCGACAGCCTGCGCGCCGGTGCGGACCTGGTCCTGTTCAGTGGCGACAAGCTGCTGGGAGGTCCGCAATGCGGCGTTGTCCTGGGCCGCCGGGAACTGATCGACCGCCTGCGTCGCAATCCGCTCACCCGCGCCCTGCGCGTGGACAAGCTCACCTTCTCGGCCCTGCAGGCCACGCTCGCCATCCACCGCGCCGGCCGGGCATTCGAAGAGATCCCGGTGCTGCAGCAACTGGCGGCGACCGAAGGCGAACTGCACAAACGGGGCGAAGCGCTGGTCTCCCGGCTCGCAGCGCAGGCGGACGCACCTGTCAGGTTCGGGCTGCGAAAGGTCGCATCAGCGGCGGGCGGAGGCAGTCTGCCGGATCAGACGCTGCCGAGTTGGGCGATCGCGATTACCAGCACGAACGCGTCCCAACTCGCCGCCCGTCTCCGCCGCGGATCGCCCGCCATCCTCCCCCGCATCCAGGACGACACCGTGCTGATCGACCTGCGCACGGTTTCAACCGACGATGAAGACGTCATCTGCGATCGGCTGACAGAAGACGAGCAAAGACCATAGGAACTCTGATTGGCACCAATTCGCCGTTTTAGCACCTTTCGCGGTTCCCCTCGCGTCGTTTCCGTGTATTCCGTGGTTCCTCCACCAGGGTTACAGCATCCCCGCGCGGCGGCAGTCGTTGGCAAGTCACGTCGTCCCGGCATAGATTGCCGGGACAAACCTCGGGAGTGAATGCGGCTCTGGTGACCGCCCCGGTCTTCAAAACCGGCGGAACGCCGTATACCGGCGTTCGGTGGGTTCGATTCCCATCCACTCCCGCTTGAAATGATTGCATGAGTCGCGTGGCGTCACTGACATCAACCCGAGCGCCCCGTGCGCCGAGACCGCAGTCTCATCTGCCGCTGACAGCCGGGGATTCGTCAGCCGGATGATCCACTGTCTCGCCGCCGAACCGTTCGCGTGCGGGATCGCTGACCGAGAAGTAGCCGCCTTCGTCCCAGGCGTCCTGGCGGTTCATCTTCCAGAGCTGGTTGGGCTGCATGCTGTGGGGCATGAACTGACAACCGGTGGAAGCGAGAAGGGGGAGAAGGAACAGGGGAATCAGGTTCGACAGGCGCACGGTACGGACTCCTTTCCGTCGGTGGACCAGACGGCCGAATTGAGGGCGTTGGGTGTCGATCGAGGCAGCCGCACTTCCGGACGATACCGTGGTGTCCGCGAGCGCGGAACAGGAGCTCATCGGTTCCGCCCGACTGCCTGAGAATCCAGCCAATCCCGCGGCGCGACCGGCAATTGCCGCCGGTGCGACGGCTCGGCGTCCATTCAGGGAATGGGCGGCGTGCTAGTGCTGGTGACCGAGCGGTCGCCGGCCAGGGGAATGCGGCCCTTCCACTGCACGCCCGCCGACGTGGCGCGTGCGGCGGCGTCTCCGGTAGCGCCGCGAGGCTGGTCAAAGAACCGCCTCGGCAACGTCGCCAGATCGACGTCCCCCCAGGGAAGCGGATCCGCAAACAGGCCTTCGGAGATCAACTGGTCGCTTGCGGCTCCGAGCGCGGCCATTCCAAAGTCGACCTGCTCCCCGTCCGGCTCCTGGATGATCTCCAACACGGAGCCGGTGACGTCGAAGTAGCTCCAGTGGCTTTGCCAGTGGATGCGGCGGCGGAGCGCATCGAGGTCCTGATGCGCGGTCAGCTTGAGCAGGGACTGGTCGGGCCGAACTCCGACGACGCAATTGGCGCAGTCGAAGTCGAGCGGGGTGAACTCGCGAAACAGATCGGTCTCAACGCGCATCAGCCCCTCGCCGAGCAGGGCGGTCACCTGTCGCAGGCGAATCGCCAGTCGCCGATCATCGCTGACGCGGCCGTCCAGCGCCTCGCGACCGTAGACGCGTGCCAGCGTCCCGCGGACGGCGACGGCGACGTTCTCGCAGCGCAATTCCGCCGGGTCGAGCGTGTCCTGCACGAGGAGGTCGCAATCGCCGCGGATCAAGCAGTCCTGCCAGTCGAGCGCGACCTGCCGCCGCATCATGCTGTCAGGCATCATGCGCAGGGGGTCGAGATTTCGTGGGGGAACGACCTCGACAACTGCGGCGGGAAGCCGTTGGGGGTTGGTGACCACGATCGCCACTCCCCTGAGGTCGAGGCTCTCGGCCTCGGCGAGCGAGAAGAGCGACCAGCGTTCCGAGAGGGCCGTCTTCACGGGCATGACGAGGCTCACGTCCTCCAGCGTAAGACTTCCGTCGGTGATCGAGATCATCTGCGTCACGTCGTTCCGTCCCGGCTCGGTGGCCGCCTGGAACTCGATCACCGGCCGTTCCCCGGGCCTGGCCGCAATGACGATCCGCTTGTTGTGAATGCGGATCGGAGGCTGCGCGTGGGGCCAGGCGCCTGTGAACCGCAATTCGATTCGGCCATTGTTGGGCGCCTGCTGACAGGCCGCCTCCAGCGTGTCGAACGACTGCTCCTTGTTGGTGAGCGGATCCATGACCACAAAGGGGCTGCTTGCGGCGGGCGCGGAAGTCACCGGATTCACATCGGTGCGCCGCGCGGCGGGACCAGCCGGGAGGGGCATGATCAGGTTCTGAATCTCGTTCGCCAATGAGGCGTCGGCGACGTTGGTGGTCGAGTCCGCGGGAGTGCTGCGGGACAAACCCGATTCCGGACTGGTTTGCGCCGCCGTCGTGGACTGGTCCGGGGCTTCGGCCCGCTGCGCCAGCGCCGGGGCAGGGAATCCGCCCACGCCATGCGCGAGGCCGATCGGCGTCGGTTTCGAGGGAGCTGCGGGGGCGGTCCCCGAATCGGCTTCCGTCTGCGAGGCCGGAACCGTGTCCGTATCCGGACGGACGGGGTCAGCCGAAACGGCCGAGAGGCCACCGTCGACACTGGGCGTGCTCTGCGCCGCGACGTCATCCTGACCGCCCAGCATCTGCCAGGGAATGCGGTCGATTCCGAGGGTGATCACCAGCAGAGCCGCCACCGTGAGCAGCCAGCCCCGATTGTTCTCCCAGAACGCCGGCTCCCGCTCATAGAGCGGCTTGCTCCAGATCATATTGTCCGGGTGCATGGGCCTCAGGCCGAGGGCGTTGGCGACCAGTCCAAGATCGTGAATCAGATGATCCGGGGACGCGTACCGCTCATCGCGGTTGGTGGCCATCATTTTCCGCACGATGCGCGACAGCTGGTCGGAGACGGCGGGGTTGCGATCGGCGGGATCCGGGGGCGTGTCGCGGTGATGGTCGATGACCTTGGCGATGAAATTGCCCCGCGGGAACGGCGCCTCTCCCGCGAGCATGTGGTACAGCGTGCACCCGAGGGAGTAGATGTCGGCGCGGACATCCACATCACGCGGGTCGCGCGCCTGCTCGGGAGCGATGTAATCGAACGTGCCGAGCGTGGTGCCGAACGTCGTCAGTTCCTGGTCGCGATCCTGCCGGGCCAGTCCGAGATCGACGAGCTTGGCGTGACCGGCGGGGGTGATGATGATGTTCGAGGGCTTGATGTCGCGGTGGACGACCCCGGCCGCCATCGTGTGCCGGAGGGCCTGGGCGATCTGCAGCATGTAATTGACGGCGTCCTGAGGGCTGATCGTCCCTTTCTGCAGGATGAAGTCGCGGACGTTGGTGCCGCGCACGAACTCGAACGCGATGAACTGGACTCCGCGGTCCTCGCCGATGTAGTGAACGCGTGCAATGTTCTCGTGATCCAGCCGCGCCGCGGCCTGGGCCTCGTTATGGAAGCGGTCGACCGATCCGGGATCGCGGGAATGGAAGGGGGAGAGGACTTTCAGCGCGACGACCCGATTCAGCCGCTCGTCCACGGCGCGAAAAACGGCGCCCATGCCGCCGCATCCGATCCGCTCCTCGATCACGAAATGACCCAGTCGAATTCCGGCGACCGAGCCGGGGGCTGCGTCGGGAGCGCTGGCGCCCGGAGACCCATCGCGATCGGGAGGGAAGAGCTGAGTTAGAACCTCGACGTCGGGAGCAAGCGCAACGACACGACCTTCACCGTCGGCAGGCGAGGGGCCTGCATCGTCGGGCCGGCGTTCGCCGGGAAGCGGACGCAGGAAGGCGTGCTGGCGCGTTCCAGATCCTTCGCTGTCCGCCGCCGTCCCCGGAACTGCAATGGTGTTGGATGCCATGACGGGCCGCCGCGTCGACGCATGTTCCGGTCTAAGAATCTGGTTCGCCATCCGTAGCTTGCCGCCTCCCACTGATTTCCGACACTGATCGTCCTGATGCGCCGAGCGATCTGTCCTAGTTTGTCCCGCGACAGTCTCCCCAGCATCGCTACCCGTGCTCAAAAATCGTCCGAACCTCCTGCTCTATGGCCGACAACAGCTGTCCCATCCTGTCGCGCAGCTGCCTGGTATATCCGTCGGTGTGCAGCAACCCCTCGGTGCTGCTGCGAATCGTCACATCCTTGATTTCGTCCTGATGATCGGGTTCATTGGCGCGGCGTGCCAGGCGTCGGAGTTCGTGGGCTTTGGGAATGAAGCCCCGTTCGAGATGATCGATCAGTTCCCGAGTAACCTTGTCGACTTCGATGAACTTTTCGCGGAGCGTCAGATTGTCGAGCGGTCGTTCAGACATCGCGGCTTCCCGCCGGTGGAGATTCCAACCGCAATCCGCCCCACACAGGATTGTTGCAGGGAGCACATTGAGCCAGGCCCGGAGAGGGCCCGTGTAACTCGGCCAAGGATGTGACTGCCTGATTAAACCAGCGCCCGGCGCCGGCGTCAAGAAGCTGATTCGGAAATCGTGATGTATTAAGGACTTTCATCAAACCGGGATTCCGCGGACGCAGCGGGCGGCGAGAGTCCCGAACCTCGTGCCGCCAGTCGCGCATGGGGGCGGGAACCTCCGAGCAGCATGCGGGGCGCTGGGATTCCCATCGGCGATCCGAAGCGCGAGCGTTAATCTGAACCAGGGTCCAATACCCAACAGTTGCCGAAGCCGTCCGATTTCGTCTGCGATCTTTCGAATTCCCCTGCGGGGCCGATGTCGAGATGAAGATCCTGTTGATCGCCGACATTCATTCGAACTGGACGGCGTTGCAGGCGGTCGTGGCCGACTGCGGCGAATTCGACGCGTGCATTTGCCTTGGGGACATCGTCGAGTACGGCACGGAGCCATTGCCGTGCATCGACTGGGTGCAGCAACATGCCGTGGCGAGCATTCGGGGGAACCATGATCATGCGGTGGCGCAGCGCGTTCCGCCGCGCGGTGGTCCGGGGTTGCGCCGGCTGGCGGCGGCGACGCGCTCGCTGCATTGGGAGCAGATTGATTCGCAGCGGATGAAGTATCTATCGCGGCTGGCGATGACGCGGCGCCTGGAACTGGACGAGCGGGAATGGTACCTGGTGCATGCTACGCCGCGCGACCCGCTCGATGAGTATCTCACCGACGACACAGCCGCCTGGACGCAGCGATTGAAGGGAGTGGAAGCCGACTGGATCTGCGTCGGCCACTCGCACGTACCTTTCGAGCTTGAAGTGGGGGATCGCCGGATCATCAATCCGGGCAGCGTCGGCCAGCCCCGTGACGGAGACTCGCGCGCGTCTTACGCGGTGATTCAGGACGGGCGAGTGTCGTTCCGACGGACGGACTACAACATTGACTCGGTGCTGAAGCAGATGCAGGGGACAGGGGTCGAGCCGTGGGTGGTTGAGCTCACCGAGGCGGTGCTGCGGACCGGCGGTCAGATCAGCCGGGAAGAAATGGACCTCATCGTCTGACGGCAATGAGCGCGTGGCCGCACCGCTGTTCCGCAGGCCGGCGCAATCCTGTCGCGGCCGACTTTACTGAAGCCGCCCGCGTTCGGGACCATCCAGCGAAATGACTTCGATCGTGTCGAAGTGCCGGATATCGATGCGGCGGGGGCCATGGGGAGAGTCGATGCCGCCGTGGCCGGCGAAATAGCTCTCCAGTCGCCCCAGCTTCTGCTGCACCGATGGCTCCAGTTCGTCCTGGCCGGGCGCGTGCCCCCAGATGATTCGCGAACCGCCGACCGTCGCCAGTTCAAACGAGACGGGTCCGTCATCGTTGCCGGCGACGGAATCGATGGCCGCGAGGTGAAATCGCTGCCAGTAACGACTCAGGTCTCCTTCGGGGGTCAGCGCCTCGGCCAGATGAGCGCCGGCGACGACGACGGAGCTTCCCCATGCCGAGCCAGCCGGCCCCGCGGGGGGTGACTCGATTCCTCGCAGCCTGGGGAAGGAGGCGAGGTCTTCGGAGGTGAAGTCCGACGGGGGAAGCAGAATGCCGTCTCGATCCACCGGGTAGAGGCCGCCGCGAGTCTCAACCATGACCACCGGCATCCGGTAGGCGAGCCGCACCTCGATCCCGTGATGCCGCGAGACGCGGACCGACTCGACGGCCGCCACCCAGGGCTGAGCGGCAAAGGCCTCGGCGAACTGGGCTGCCAGCGAGCCGTCGAGCAGGGAGACCTCCTCGGGAATGCCGGCGTCGCTCAACACGCGCTCGACCAGGGTGTCTGGAACCCAGCGATGCGGCGCGTTGATGCGCAGGTCGGCAGCACGGATCCGGTACTCCGGCTGGTCGCCGAGATCGGGCAGCCATGCCTGCAGAGACGGGTAAAGATAGAGTCCCCCCGTCAGCAGCGCGATGGCGAGCAGCATCGGCGGCCGGAAGAGGACGCGTCGCCACCAACCTCGCTGCGGCGCGGGGGAAGGGCGCTTTGCTGAGTCGGCTTGTGAACGGGATGCCGGCTTTCGAGGCACCTGAGTCACCGTGCTTGGATGGAGATGGCTGACCTTGAAGGCTGGCGAGAGATCGCCTCGCTTCGCCGCGGTTCCGACGAACGTCAACCCGCCTGGCGGCGCCGTGCCGCGGGGCCGGGTGTCAGGGCGTCTCGTCCGGCGGCCAGCCGATTGTGCCGCGTGACGGCCGATGCGATTGCCCGTTCACACAACTCGGCAAACAAAATCCCGGCGTGAGCGGCCGCTTTCGGGACGAGGCTGTGGTCAGTCATGCCGGGGATCGTGTTGACCTCGAGGACCCAGGGGCGGTAATCGGCATCCAGCCGCAGATCGACGCGGGCGATTCCGGCGGTCCCGATTGCCCGGCAGGCGCCTGCTCCGGCGTCGCGAATGCTCTCCAGGACATGAGGGGGCAGAGTGGAGTCGAAATGGTACTGCGTCTGCTCGTCGTGATACTTCGCCTGGAAGTCGAAGAAGGATTGCGGCGTCTCGATTTGAATCAGCGGCAGGGCCTCATCGTCGAACATGCCGAGCGTCCACTCGGTCCCTTCAATGACCTGCTCGACGAGCGCGAACGGTCCGTAGGAGAAACAATGCTCGGCGGCGTCTTCAAGTTCGTCCGCATCCGCGACGAACTCGATTCCCAGGCTGGACCCCTGCTGATCGGGCTTGAACACGAGCGGATATCCGACACGCTCCGCCTGTTCGGCGAGGCGGCGGGCGCTATCGCTGCGGTGCACGAGCGCGTAACGGGGTGTGGGGACTCCGTGCTGCTGGAACCGCAGCTTGGCGGCGGACTTGCTGAAGGCCAGTTTTGAGGCCTGCGCATCGCTGCCAGTGTAGGGGATCCCGGCGCTGTGCAGCAGCGCCTGCACTTCGCCGTCCTCGCCGAACGCACCATGCAGCGCGATGAACGCCACGTCCTGAGGCGACCAGGCGAACTGGTAGAGATCGGTAATCGCTGGATCGACGAGTTGTGCGTCTTGCTCCCGCTCCAAAAGCGTCGACAGCACGGCTTGCCCCGACAACAGGCTGATCTCGCGCTCGGCAGACGTGCCGCCTGCGAGCACAATGACGCGGCGCGGGGCGGAGGGACTCGGAAGGCTCGACATGTCGCATCCTTGCGGCAGTTGACGCGAGGCGCAGCAGACTCCGCAGCAGGAATACGGAGTCTCGGCCGCCTCATCACGCGGGGGCGGATTAGAGCAGAAGGCCCCGGTCGGGACTAGACGGACTCGGCCGCCTTCATCATTGGGGAACGTCCTGCTGTACGCCGATCCCATGGCGGCGGCGATAGATGTGGCAACCGGGGCCGCTCAATTCAAAAACGCGGCAAGTGGACGGTCGATGCTCATAGAACCGGCAGCCGCGCATCGCCGCGTCAAACCACACGCAGACGGACGCCCCCGCATGCGATGCGGCGTTGACGTAGCCGTCCAGCAGTTTTCGCGCCTCATCGGGCAGCGACTGCAGCCTCACAGCATCTTCTGCGAATGAGGGATCCTCAGCAAAGTGCGGATTGAGCCGCAGCGCGACGTAATCCGGCGGCGCGCCCTGCTCCAGGCAGCACGCCCCGCAGCCTTCACAGGTGGTGACGATGGGGAGATCCGCGGATGAAGCCACAGACGCGCCATTCATCGGAGATTTGGATTCGCAAACAGCATCAATGCGGTCAATCCGATTACTGTCACGATGATTCCCAACATGAGAAGCACGAACGGACGAATCGAACGTTCGCGTTGTCGCAGCTCGTCAAAGTGCTTCACCAGGCGCAGCAAGGCTTCGTCGGGGCATCGCGCTTCGGCAACGATGAACAGCGTCGTGTTGGCATGGCTATTCGAGTCAATCAAGAACGCCTGTCCTGCGTAATAGACTGTCATCGTCCAGCAAGGACTTCGGTCCGGGCCTCCCATCGACTTTTCATCGAGAATTGTCAGTCCGTGCAACTGCGTCACGTGACGCCTGGCCTTTTCGAATTCGATCCAGCCATCCTCGAAGAATACGCGACTGGCGTTTCCTATCGACGAGGGGAGCGGGTCGTTCAGAAGTTGGTGAGGCCCGAATGACACGGACTGCGCCTGCATCTCTCAGCCAAGCCACCGGCACGCATCCAGCGCGTGGTAGGTCAGAATCACATCGGCTCCGGCGCGCTTGATGCTCGTCAGGATCTCCAGTGCGACACGCTGTTCGTCAATCCAGCCGTTGGCCGCGGCGGCCTTGACCATCGCGAATTCGCCGCTCACGTTGTACGCCGCGAGCGGGACGTCCGGATGGGCGTCCTTCACGCGGCGGATCACGTCCAGGTAGCTGAGCGCGGGTTTGACCATCAGCAGGTCGGCCCCCTCCTGCACGTCCAGTGCGACTTCGCGCAGCGCCTCGCGGGCGTTCGCCGGGTCCATCTGATAGGTTCGCCGGTCTCCGAACTGAGGCGTGCTTTCGGCCGCCTCGCGGAACGGACCGTAGAAGCCGGATGCGTACTTCGCGGCGTAGCTCATAATGGGCAGATGCGTGAAGCCTGCAGCGTCGAGCCCTCCCCGGAGCGCCTGGATCATGCCGTCCATCATGCCGGACGGCGCAATCATGTCGGCCCCCGCCCGGGCGTGGCTGACCGCCTCCTGGACGAGGATGCCGAGTGTGGCGTCGTTGTCGACGTCGGTCCGCCCGGTGGCATCGTTGACGATGCCACAGTGCCCGTGATCGGTGAACTCACAGCAGCAGACGTCCGTTATGACGAGCAGGTTCGGCGCCGCCTCTTTGATCGCGGGAATCGCCTGCTGCACGATGCCCGAATCGGAGCAGGCGTCGCTCGCGACGGCGTCCTTGTGCTCGGGGATTCCAAAGAGAATCACGGCGGGGATGCCGAGCGATTCCGCCTCGCGCACCTCGTCGCTCAACTGGTCCACTGAGAGCTGGCAGTGTCCCGGCATCGAGGAGATCGGGATCCGCTGATCCCGACCGTAGCGGACGAACAGCGGCAGGATGAAATCCGCCGGACTCAATTCTGTCTCGCGTACGAGATCGCGCAGCCGCGGGTGCTGTCTCAGGCGTCGCAGGCGGGTCTGGGGGAACATGGAGTGGTGTCCGTGTTTGAAACACGATTCTGATTGCATGATAGCGCCGTGTGACTAATCCACCGGAGGCTCGCGCGATCGTGCCGCAAGTGAGCACCACAGCAGCCTGTTCCGCCACGCCTTCACAGACTGCCCGCCCGGCACTTTGGAGTCGCAGTACCAGTCCAGTGGCGCGAATGCCGGGGCGATGGTGTTCCACGACGAAAAGGCTGGTACTCCGTACCGATACATCGAACAGGGCAGCACGACCCAGACGGTGACGTAAAGAAGTGGCAGCGCTAGCATCGCAGCCCATATCAGGTTCACCATCAGCGGCTTGCGGGGCGAGGCGGTCATGACTTGTATCTGATTGTGTGCTCAATCACACCGGCCACCGTGCCCACAGCAACTCCAGCTGCAACCCACATGTTTCCGAGCAGGGTGTGCGGGAAAACGTCGAAGCACGGCAGAACGAATGCGGTCAACCAGCCAAGACTGCAAGCGCCCCCAATCATCATTGCGGCGCGGCAGCGAGTGGTCGCGCTGGGCATGGGCTCAGTCCTGAAACTCCCGCCATGCCACACTGATGATCATGAGGGGCAATCCGATCGCCTGAAATGCCCCGGCAACTATCCATTCATCCGTAAGCAGCGTGTGGAGGCTGGTAGAACCCATCAGCACCCTGAAGAGGTTCTCTGCGTGACACCACCGCGACATCCCAATGAATGCGAGCAACGCACCGCAGGTAAACATTGCGAACGCCGCATTCTGGCGGTATCGGAGGCAACTGCGGGACGAGGTGGGCATGGGCCGCTGGAATCTAGCAATCTGAAGTTCCTCTGTTCGGAGTCCCATTGGACCAATTGGCCGGAGCAACTGCGGTGCTCCTATGCTCCTCGCCGCAGATGCAATCAACTCCCTCAGGTATCGGCTTCTTTACCTTTGAGCGCACCCGCCCGCCAGACCTGTTTCTCAGGTTTAGGACGCTTCCAATCATGGCCGGCATCCGACATGAGCGGCCGCTCGAACTGTCCGGTGGGTTCCGCGGACAAAAAACCAAAGACGAGACCATTTCGGTGCTGCGCCGGGTCCAAACGGAGCATGATGTCCGATCTCGTTTCCCGGACATGGGAAGCGGCAAGTATCTCTAAAGATCAGTTTTAGCCGATCTGGTCTCCCCTCGCACCTAAGTTCTCCGTCAACAGGGGGTTCCATTGCGACATCCCAGACTCAAATGTCCGATTCGTCCCTTGGCGGTTTGATGCCGGGATTGATCTGGACCAATCATCCGAACACGGGACTTTCATCCCGTGTCCGGTCGCAGTCGCTGTGCCTATAATCGGGCCTGAATTCGGTGCGGCAGGGGATTTGCAAATGTCTGATGCACGGCCGTTACTCTCAGTTGATTCTCAGCTTGAGGTCACGCGGGAAGGAAGCGGGCCGTCGCAGTGCTTCTGCCCGCATGGCGGCCTGGTCGCCAAGTCGTCGTTCGAGTTCCGCCAGCAGGTTCGCGACCTGCTCCGCAACCGGCTGCGCATCGCAGCTGTGCTGCTGTTCGGCGCGCTGTTCGCTTTCCTGATCCGGGATCTGCTGATCGGTGGCGACGCCTTCGAGGCGTCCGGACCGTGGCGCGTCACGCACATCGTCGTGACGCTCGTGGAAGCTGTGCTGGCCGCCCTGCTCTGCCGGCGCTGCACTTTCTCGATGTTCCAATTGCGTGTCATCGAAGTTGCGATGTTCGGCCTTCCAGCCGCGTTCCTTGGATACATGCAGTACGGGGAAATGCTCGCGCTGCCGAGTGTGGATCGCGACGTCGCGGGGCTCGGGCTGATCGCCGACAGCGTGCCGTGGCTGCTCACGCTGCTGATCTACGGCCTGTTCATCCCGAATACGTGGCGGCGGGCGACAGGGATCGTGGCGCTGATTGCCGTAGGCCCGGTGGCGACTGCCGTCGCGGCCAGCGTGCAGAGGCCGGAACTCCTCACGGCGCTTCGTGAAAGTGGCGCGATCTCGGCCAATCTGCTGCAGATGACGGTCGGCTCCATCGTCGCCGTGTGGGGGTCGCATCGCTTTGGCACGCTGCGCCGCGAAGCGTTCGACCTCCGCAACGTGGGGGTCTACACGCTTCTGCGACCACTCGGCAGCGGCGGGATGGGCGAAGTGTTCCTGGCCGAGCACCGCCTGCTCAAGCGACCGTGCGCCGTCAAACTCATCCGCCCCGATCGTGCGGGAGACACCACGTCCATTCGCCGGTTCGAGGACGAGGTCCAGGCGACCGCCCGGCTGACGCACCCCAACACCGTGGAGATCTACGACTACGGCGTCACCGACAATGGCACGTTCTTCTACGTGATGGAGTTCCTCCCCGGCATGAGCCTGCAGGACATCGTGGAGCGCACCGGGCCGATGCCGCCGGAACGGGTGATCCACCTGCTGCGGCAGGTCTGCTCGGCGCTGGCCGAAGCGCACCGCGAAGGACTGATTCACCGCGATCTCAAGCCCGGCAACATTTTCGCTGCCGAGCGCGGCGGCATCCACGACTTCGCCAAGCTGCTCGATTTCGGCCTGGTGAAATCGACCGATGCGGCCGCTCCGGACGTGCGGCACACCCAGATGGGGGTCGCCGTCGGATCGCCATTGTACGCGGCCCCCGAGGTCTCCCGGCAGGACCACCCGGTGGACCGTCGCACCGATATCTATTCCCTTGGCGCCACGGCGTACTACCTGCTCACGGGATCACCGGTGTTCGACGGCGAGCATGCGCTCGACATCGTCATGGCGCACGCCCGCGAGGAGCCGACGCCACCCTCCAGGCTGCGTGATGACATTCCGGCCGATCTGGAAGCCGTCATCATGCGTTGCCTCGCCAAGCGGCCCGAGGACCGTTTCGACGATGTCGAGGAACTGGACGAGGCTCTGGGGCAATGCGCGTCCGCCGGCCAATGGAACACGCGGCTGGCACGCAACTGGTGGGCACACACGGCCGAGAGCGTCGCGCCGCTCGCGGCCGACACCGTTGACGAATTTGCAGCGACAATGATCGGCGCACCGGCGATCGCGTAGCGCCGGCCGGCGTGCCGGAACAAAGTCGCAGCGTCTCTTCTGGTCGCGAGCAATGCGCGCGACAGGGAGCCAGCCTTCGACCTGCTCGCCGATCCTCGACAGCTGTCGACAGAACGACACCGACTCGCGTCCGTGCGTCGCTTCCGGGTCACGCCGCGACGCGGCTACTTTAAAGCCATGCACGAGACTCGGCTCCATCGGAGCACATTTCGTCTCGCTGAGGGCAACCTAATCGTCATCACCGCCAATCCGCCGAGGCGGGCGGAAACCGGCGCCGGTCTGGCTTCGTCCCGAGTCGCCCAACTCTTCGCGGGCCTCGTCGGCGAACATCTGCAGACGCGAGACGACATCCGGATGACGCTCCGCAACGTTCGTGGTCTCGCCGATGTCGTCACGCAGGTTATAGAGGACGAGTTCCGTGCGGGCTTGCGTGTAGCCGGCGGGGCGGCCGTCACGGCCCGGCTCGCCGGTGAGGCTGCGGTAATCGTGCGGGAAGTGGAGCTTCCAGTCGCCGCTGCGAATCGCCTGCAATTCGTTGCCCCAGAAATACAGATAGGCCTCGTGGGGACTCCGCGCATCGGGCTCGCCGGACATCAGCGGCCAGATGTCGAGCCCGTCAATCGGATGATCGGGCAGAGGTGCGCCTATCAGTCCGGCCACAGTCGGCACGATGTCGATGGTCGCGGCCAGCTCCTCGCAGGTCGTTCCCGCGGGAATCTGGCCCGGCCAGCGCATGATGCACGGCACGCGCACGCCTCCCTCCCACGTCGTCCCCTTCCCTTCACGCAGCGGCCCAGCCGAACCGGCGTGGTTGCCGTAGGACAGCCAGGGTCCGTTGTCGGTGGTGAAGATCAGGAGCGTCCGCTCATCGATCCCGTGGCGCGCGAGCGCTTCCAGAATCTGTCCGACCGACCAGTCAATCTCCTCGATCACGTCGCCGTACAGCCCCTGCTCGCTGTCGCCGGCGTGTTTGTCGGAGACGTACAGCGGCACATGCGGCATGGAATGGGCGACGTACAACAGGAACGGTTGCTCGTGGTGCCGGTCGATGAAGTCGACGGCGTGCTCGGTGTACCAGGTTGTGAGCTGCATCTGCTCTTCCGCCGTCACCGACGGATCAACGATCTCGCTGCCCTTGATCAGCGGCAGGTCGGGAAAGCGCCCTGGCCCGTCCGGATGGTACGGCCACATGTCGTTGGAGTACGGCAATCCGAAATACTCATCGAACCCGTGCTGCAGCGGCAGAAACTGGACCTGATGCCCCAAATGCCACTTGCCGAAGACTGCGGTCGCGTAGTCCTTCTGCTTGACCAGTTCCGACAGCAGCATCTCGCGTTCGTGGATGCCATGCTTCGTCGCGTGACTGGGAGCGCCCAGCATGCCGATCCGGTTCGGATAGCACCCGGTCAGCAGCGCGGCCCGCGACGCCCCGCAGACCGCCTGAGCGACGTAGAAACTGGTGAAGCGCATGCCTTCGTCAGCCATGCGGTCGAGGTGCGGCGTCTCGAACCCTTCCGCACCGAAGCATCCGACGTCCCCGTAACCTTGATCATCGGTGAAGATGATGACGATGTTCGGTCGCTCCGGCCGGCCGGAGTCCGCCGCAGCCGCCTTTACGGCGACGAGTGCGGTGAGGGCAAGGATGAGCGAGACGCGAAGGATCGTGCTTGGCATCGGTGGCTCCAGAGAATTCCGAGAGATCAATGCTCATTGTGTCGTACGTGGCGATGCATTGCGATTCACTGCGCCGGCCGGTCGTTGTCGTGCGGGCGCTTCTCCGATAGTCTCAGAGAGCCGCGCAGACCGCGCGGCGCGTCGTGCCTGCCTGCGAACCCGCTATGACTCCGGTTGACCAGCCGTTTATCCGATTGCATCCCGATGACGACGTCGTCGTCTGCCGCCGTTCTGCGCCCGCCGGAGCGGCGTGGACGCCCTCCGACTGCGCCGGAGTGACGAGCCGCGAGGCGATCGAGCTGGGACATAAGATGGCGATCCGGTCGATTGCCGGCGGGCGGCCGGTGCGGCGCTACGGGCAGGTGATCGGTTTCGCGATGCGGGACATTCAGCCGGGGGAGTGGGTGCATCAGCACAATCTCGGCATGGGTGAACTCCAGCAGGAATACGAGTTCTGCACGGACGTGCCGGCTCCCCCGCAGCCGGCGACCGGCCGCACGTTCCAGGGCTACCGCCGTCCGGACGGGCGAGCCGCGACGCGCAACTACATCGGCCTGATCAGCACAGTCAACTGCTCGGCGACGTCGTCCAGGTACATCGCCGACCACTTCGACGAATCCGTGCTGGCGGATTATCCGAACATCGACGGCGTCGTCGCGCTGGCCCACAAAGGGGGCTGCGCAATGGAGTACGGCGGATACGACCACCGCCAGCTTGCCCGCACCCTCGCCGGATTCGCCCGGCATCCCAACATCGCCGCATATGTCATCATCGGCCTGGGCTGCGAGACGTCCCAGGCCTCGTTCCTCACCGATCAGCACGAACTGGTGCAGATCGACCTGCCGGGGGCCAGCGCACCGGCCAAACCGCTTGTCATGAACATTCAGGATCAGGGAGGCGTGCGGAAGACGGTGCAGCGCGGCGTGGCCGCCCTCCGCGAGCTGCTCCCTGACGTCAATCGCGCACAGCGCGAGCCGATTCCGGTTGCGGAGATCATTCTCGGCAACGAATGCGGCGGCAGCGACGGCGCGAGCGGACTGACGGCAAATCCCGCGCTGGGCTACGCCAGCGACCTGCTGGTCGCCCACGGCGGAACGGCCATTCTCTCCGAGATGCCCGAGATCTATGGCGGAGAGCATCTGCTCACGCGGCGGGCCATCAGCCGCGAGGTCGGCGAGAAGCTGATTGAGCGGATTCGCTGGTGGGAACGGTACGCGGCGAGTTTCGGGGCGCACATCGACAACAATCCGTCCGTCGGGAACAAGCGCGGCGGGCTGACCACGATCTACGAGAAGTCGCTGGGGGCAATCGCCAAGGGTGGGACCACGGCGCTGCGGGCTGTCTACGAGTACGCCGAGCCGGTCACGGAGCGCGGCTTCGTGGTGATGGACACTCCGGGATACGACCCGGCCTCGGTCACCGGGATGATCGCGGGAGGCGCGAACGTGGTGGTGTTCACCACCGGGCGTGGCAGCTGCTTCGGCTGCAAACCGGTCCCCACCATCAAAGTGGCGACCAACACCCCGATGTTCGAGCGGATGCAGGACGACATGGACGTGAACGCCGGCTGCATTCTCGACGGCAGTTCGATTGAGGATGTCGGCCGCGACCTATTCGAAAAGATCATCGCAGTCGCCGGCGGCGAGCGCACGAAGAGCGAGCAGCAGGGGATCGGCGATGAAGAGTTCTGTCCCTGGACGCCGGGCCCGGTCTTCTGAAGGGAACCGGTAAGCCTGCGGGCCGAAGCCCGGTCGATGTGGCGGCCGGGCATCATTGGGCAACGTGCCGGGGTGCGCAGCTAATCGCTGACAACACCGTGACTTGCGGCATCAACGCGCGGCCTGAGTACCGCTTCGTGTTGCCGCGTTGCATCGCGCCTTGCTCCGGCGTGATCGAGCGCACAGCCGAGGCGCTCAGTTTTTTGGACGCGAGGTAAGACGTGTCCCGACATAAGTTTACGGATTGCGGAGTGCGATCCGCGCAAAGATTCCGAAGCATTCGCACCCGCACCGGCATCTCCGCTGCAATATCCCCTGCTGCTCCGAACGACTCGCCTCAAACAGCACTCAGCCACAGGACGCCCGGTCATGCAGAAACTCATCGCCAGCCTCTACCGCGACGACGCCGGCTTCATCGTCTCGGCCGAACTCGTGCTGATCGCCTCGATCCTGGTGATCGGACTCGTCGTGGGACTCAGCTCGGTCTCCGCCGGCATCAACAGTGAGTTGAACGACGTCGGCTCGGCATTCGGCAGCGTCAACCAGAGCTACAGCGTCTCCGGACTCTCGCGATCCGGCCCGGAGCGCGAGCGATAAGCCGCGACATCTGAAGATAGCCAGGCGTCAACACCGGCCGATTCCAACCCGGACGCCTGCCAGGTCACCGACTCCGATCGATCGCTCCTGAGTCGAGCGATGGATCGGAGTCGGCCGCGTTTGTCGCCGATGTGCTGATCGTCGCGCCCGACGAACACGGCGTCAGTCAGATTTCTCCGCAGTGCCGACCGATCCGTTTCGCGCGAAAATGCGGAACCGTCCCAGCCGCAGCTTCTGCAGCCAGAATTGAGTCAGGATCCAGAGCGTCGTCAGCCCGTACTTGACGCTCCGCCGAAAGTTGATGCTCGAGGCCTCGTCGAAGTAGCGCACCGGAACGGGGATGTCGCCCAGTTTGAAGCCGAAGTAGACGGCCTGCGCCAGGAACTGGCTGTCGAACGCGAAGTCGTCGGTGTTCGCCTGGATCGGGATGCGCTCCAGCACCTCGCGGCGGTACGCCCGGAACCCGCTGTGGAAGTCTCCCAGGTTCTGTCCCAGCGCGATGTTCTCAGTGATCGTCAGCAGCCGGTTCGCCAGGTATTTCCAGCCCGGCATGCCTCCTTCCAGCGCCTCGCGTCGCGTCCGGATGCGCGAGCCGAGGATGACATCGCAGATTCCCAGCCGCAGAATCTCGACCGCCACAGGGATCACGCGGCTGTCGTACTGGTAGTCCGGGTGAATCATCACCACGAACTCCGCACCGCTGTCGAGCGCCATGCGGTAGCACGTCTTCTGGTTTCCCCCGTATCCCTTGTTCTGCTCATGCACAATGACGGTCAGGCCCAGCCGGCGCGCGATCTCGACAGTGTGATCACGGCTGCCGTCGTCGACGAGGATGATCTCATCCACCGAGCCCTGCGGGATATCGGCGACGGTCTGCTCGAGCGTTGTCGCCGCGTTGTAGGCCGGCATGACGGCAATGACGCGCCCCTCGCGCCGAGGGAGCACGTTCGCCAGTCGCCGTTCCGCGGCAGGCGCAGCGGTGGAGTCAGGCATGGGGGAGAGTTTTCAGTTGTCAGTGATCAGTTGACAGTAAAAGAGGTCGCTTTTTCGAGCACGTATCAGCAGTTCACGCCACATTCGCCTTTACTGAAAACTGAAAACTGAAAACCCCGTCAAAACACGTGCCCTTCCTGCGGGCCGTGGCGGGTCAGCGTCAGCACTTCGGGGCCGTCTTCGGTCATCAGGATCTGATGCTCGAACTGGGCGGACAGCTTGCCGTCGATGGTGCGGACGGTCCAGCCGTCGTTCTCAACCGGCGCCGTCTCGCCGCGCCCCAGGTTGAGCATCGGCTCGATGGTGAAGCAGACGCCCGGATACAACAGGTCACGGCGCGACTTGCGCATGGGGACATGAGGAATGCCGGGCTCCTGGTGGAACATCCGGCCGATGCCGTGTCCCTGAAAGTTCTCGACGACCCCCATGCCGCGCTCCTGCCCGAGGCGGTTGATCGCGCGGCCGATCTCCACGACTGAGCAGTAGGGGGTGAGGGCGCGGATGCCTTCCCACATGGCGTCGAAAGCCGCCTGTGTCACGCGGCGGGCTTCGTCGGAGACCTCGCCGATCAGGAACGTTTCCGACGAGTCGCCGTACCAGCCGTCGACAATTGTGGTGCAATCGATGTTGACGATGTCGCCGGAGCGGAGCCGATAGTTGTCGGGGATTCCGTGGCAGACGACTTCGTTGACGCTCGCACAGATGCTGCTGGGGAACCCGTTATAGCCGAGGCAGGCGGGGATGAAGCCGTGATCGCGCGTGTACTCCTCAACCAGCCGGTCCAGCCGCCCGGTGGCGACCCCCTCGCGCACATACGGCCTGAGAAAATCGAACAGTCTGGCATTGAAGCGTCCCGCCGCGCGCAGCCCGTTTCGCTCCTCCTGGGAGTGATAAACGGGCAGCTTCCGCCCGCGGCGCAGTGTCAGCAGTCTCCGCATTGTTCCTCCGTCAGCGACGGATTATTGTTGCGCCACGCCGCAGGGGATTCAACCGCCCGGCGAAATCGGCGCAGTGAGGCATGGGTCGTGAGTCCCTGATGGTCGGCGGGAAACGCAAACATCGTCGGAAGCGGGAATACCTCGGCAGCCACCAGAAGGCGTGGCTGTACGGCCGGCACGTGGTGCTGGAGACGCTGCGGGCCGGCCGCTGGATTCCGCACGAGGTCTGGATCGCGGACGACATCGAGCCGCAGTACGGTGAAGAGGCCCGGCTGCTGTGCGGCCGCCTCGACATCGAGCCGCATCTCACCACCGGCGCAGTGATGTCGCGCCGGTGCGGCAGTCTAGCGCATCAGGGGCTGATGGCGCGAATGCCGCCGTTTCCGTATTCGCCACTCGAAGAACTGCTGGCCGAACGTTCGGCCACGACTTTTCTGGTGATTCTCGATTCCCTCCAGGACCCGTTCAACTTCGGTGCGATCGTCCGATCAGCCGAAGTGTTCGGCGCCTGCGGCGTCATTGTAGGGACGAACGATCAATCCGAGGTGACCGTCCAGGCGGCGCGGAGTTCAGTCGGCGCGGTCAATCACGTGCCGATCGCACAGGTTCCGAACCTGATTGAGTCCGTCCGTTTGCTCAAAGAACGGGGAATCCGGGTTGTCGCCGCGTCGGAAAAGGCGCAGCACTCGATTTCCAGCATCGACTTGAAGCAGCCCTGCGCCATCGTGCTTGGCAACGAGGGGACCGGCATTCAGGACTCGCTGGTGTCCGCCTGTGATGAGGTCGCCACGATTCCCCAATCAGGCTGCGTCGGTTCGCTCAATGCGGCTGTCGCCGCCGGAGTTCTGCTTTACGAAGTCCAGCGGCAAAGGAGCACGTAGGCACGCACCATGCGAACCTAGGCACGGCCGCAGGGGTCACTATCGGTGCGGAGTTTTCGAACGAGTCGGTTCGGTTAGTCGACGGTCACCACAACCTCGCCGTCCCGCGTGCGTTGGCCATCGATGACAAGCAGGTTGTCCTTCCACACAGCACCATCTCCATCGATCCGAGCCGTGGCGATTCTTCTGTTGAACTTGCTGAGGGTCCGGAACTGCAATCGGCAGGTTGTAGAGGGCACTGAGATCTGAACCATCCCGCGGCAATCGGTCTGCGCGAATCGGACCGAGTCGTCGCTCACGAAGGCATAAGACACGTCGCCGTCAACGCCATCCAGGGCCAGCCGGCACGGAACGGGCTCGATCTCCTTGAATGAAAACACCATCTCGCCCTTCCGAGCGAGCACTTGACTGAGTCCTCCGGACCGGATGGCGGCCAAACTTGGACAGTACACCTCGTCGTCCTCGTTGACGATGCGGATGGACTGATGAGGTCGCACGGCGAAGACGCGGGGTGAGAGGTTTCCATCCTTGATGCGCAGAGTCACTTCCGGCATCTCATCTTGATCGGCCGCTTCGTCCCGCAGTCGGACGAATGTTCCATCATCAGCCATGATGTCCTTCAGCACCACAACGCCGTTCCAAGGTTCAGTTTGCCCCTCTTCACCGCCCGCTTGCTGAATTCTCAGCCTGATGATGGTGTCATCGGATTCTACAGTTGCATCTTCCGCGCCCACCCGGACGCTGATGCAGGCGGCAAGCAGGACCGGCAGTCCCCACAGGATACGGGGAGTTCTCCGGATTTTATTGACGCGGGACTTGGACACGATCGGAGACCGTCGGGCGACGGAGTTAAGAGGATGAACATCACTTTCGCCGTGCGCCGCTTCGCCAGCGCAATTTGTCAGTCAGTCTAGTCGTGAATCCCTGACGAGTGAATTCGCTTCTGAAGATCCAACATTGAGCGGCAACGATCCCCGATTTTGTCTACCATCGCGGAACGCACGTGCGTGCGCATGGGAACGATGCCGAGGCTAGAGAGCATGATTCGAGTCGCGATCCAGGGGGCCACCGGTTACACGGCGCTGGAGTTGATCCGCATCCTGTTGCGGCATCCGGACGTGGAACTGACGGCGCTCACCAGCCGGTCGGAGACGGCTCATGTCGCCGAAGTCCATCCCTCGCTCTCGGGACGGCTCAACCTGCGGCTGGAGAATCTGACTCCCGAGCAGTTGGGCGAGCGGGCGGATCTCTGCTTCTGCTGCCTGCCGCACGTCGCCAGCATGGAGGCGATTCCGAAGCTGCTCTCGGCCGGGCTGAAGGTAATCGACCTCTCCGCCGACTACCGGCTCAGCGACCCGGAGGTCTACGAACGCTGGTACGGGCACGTGCACACCGATCCGACGCGGCTGGGACGCACGATCTACGGCCTGCCGGAACTGTTCGCCGACCGCATCCCCGGCCAGGAACTGATCGCCAATCCCGGCTGCTACACCAGCACGGCGATCCTGGCTCTGGCGCCGCTACTCGCCGGCGGCCACGTCGAACCGACCGGCATCATCATCGACGCCAAGAGCGGCGTCTCCGGCGCGGGCCGCACACCGAAGCAGAACATCCTCTACGCGGAGTGCAACGAAAGCATCTCCGCGTATTCGGTCGGGACGCACCGCCACACGCCAGAGATCGAACAGGTGCTGTCACAGGCCAGCGGAAAGCCGGTCGAAGTGATCTTCACGCCGCACCTGACGCCGATGGACCGCGGCATTCTGGCGACGATCTACGCAACGCCCTGCAGCAAAGTGGACGAGCGGGGCCTGCTGGAGGCGATGCGGGCGTACTACGCGGGGAAGCCCTTCGTCCGCATCGTCGACCACCTGCCGCGGACCCGGGACGTTTCTGGCACCAACTACTTTGATGCGACAGTTCGGCTGGTGCGCAACCGCGTCGTGGTTCTCGCCACGCTCGACAACCTGATCAAAGGGGCGGCGGGGGTGGCCGTGCAGAACTTCAACCTGATGTACGGCTTTGACGAAGAGACCGCGCTGATTGTGTGACGCAGCGTGAGAGAACGCCGGTTTCTGCGGTGCCGGCGCTCCTCCTACCTGACCGTCAACTTGACTTTGTAGGCTGGCCTTCCAAGGCCGCGTAGTGGGTCAGACTAATCGAAGAATTCCGGAAGTCGTTGGGCGACGTGGAATATCATGCGTGGCGGCATGTCGGCGGCACGGTGGATGCTGGAGTGGTATACTGGCGGAATGTCGCAACCTGATCTGATCAATCGACTGCTGAGAATGCTGGATGAGGCTGGGGGGCGGACTACAACGTACCAGTTCATCGAGTTTGGATACGCAGGTGAGCTGCGAGCGCTCATTAATGATGGATTGGTAGAGGAAACCCCAAGAGCGGAAGACTTCTCAGAGATTCACATCACCGAAAAGGGTCGGGCCGCGTTGGGGCAAGCGTGCCGCGGTTGACAGAATCTCCGTTCCTGTTCCACCGGACTTCTTACGGTTTCGTCTAGCGTCGCAGGTCCACTACTCTCTGAAACCGTACGCTTTTGCGAGCAGTTCCACCGGGTGCAGGACCGGTGTGTCGTGCCCGGCATCGCGCAGTTGCGCGGCGATCTGCAGCGTGCAGCCGGCGTTGCCGCAGATGACGGCCTTCGCTCCGGTCGCCTCGATGTTCCGCCGCTTGCGCGCTCCCAGCCGGTCGGCCATTTCCGGCTCCATCAGGTTGTAGCTGCCGGCCGCGCCGCAGCAGATGTCCGACTCGGGGAGCGGCGTCAGCTGCAGGCCGGGAATGAGCTGCAGCAGGTCGCGCGGCTGCTCGCGAATGCGCTGTGCGTGCACGAGGTGGCAGGCGTCGTGATAGGTGGCTGTGAGCGGAACGGGATGGGTCGGAGTGCGCGGCCCCAGCTCGACCAGAAATTCGGAGACGTCCCGCACCTTCGCGCGGAATCGTTCGAGCCGGTCGTGCAGCGTGGCATCACCCGGCCGCACCTCGGCCGCCATGTGGCCGTAGTCCTTGAGCATCGATCCGCAGCCGGCGACGTTGATGATGATCGCGTCGTACTCGTCCGGATCAAACGCGGCGCAGTTCTGCTCTGCAAGAGCAACGGCCGCCTCGCCCGCTCCGCTGTGATAGTGAATCGCCCCGCAGCAGGCCTGGGTCCTCGGCACGACGACCTCGCAGCCGTTAGCCTGCAGGACGTGCGCGGTGGCGCGATTGACGTGATGGAACATCGCGTCGGCCACGCAGCCGGTGAAGAGGGCCACGCGCGCCCGCCGCTCGCCGATGGCCGGCATGACTTCGGCAAGCTCGGCCCCTCTCGGCCGCAACCGCGGCAGCAGGTTCTGCATGCGGCGAAGTTTTTGAGGCAGCAGGCGAGTCAGTCCGAGCGCGGTGGCGAGACGATCAAGCCGCAGGGTCTGCATGACGCGGGCCGGCCACAACGCCCGCCGCATCCGCCCGGGATAGGGGAACAGTCCGTACAGAATCCACTTCTCGAACCAGCCGGGCTTCTTACCCGCCGGCTGCCGGGCCGCGCGCTGCTGCATCTCGACGCGGAACGGCTCGATCAGGCGGCCGTATTGCACGCCAGAGGGGCAGGCCGTTTCGCAACTGCGGCAGTCGAGGCACAGGTCGAGATGCCGGCTGACTTTGTCCGTCAGTTCCAGCCGCCCGTCGGTAACGGCCCGCATCAGGTAGATGCGGCCGCGCGGGCTGTCGTTCTCGTTGCCGGTCTCCAGGTAGGTGGGACAGGCTGCGGTGCAGAGCCCGCAGTGCACGCAGTCGAGGAACTTGTCGTAGTCAATGCTCGACCCCAGTCGCGGCTCCGCGGAGCCGGACTCAGGGGCCGACGCTCCGTGAGTGCTGCTGGACATATTCTGGCTGTGGTTCACTGAGCCATGCATCCTAGAGGCGCTGCGGGGGAATTGCAGCAGTCAACTGGTGCGGGTTGGAGAGGGGGTGGAGGAGGCGGCTACGGGCGGCGCCGCTTGAGCTGTTCCCGATGCTCGCTGAATGCCTTGGATCGCCCAGCGGACGGCACACGGAGTGTGCCTGCGACTCTGGCGCGTCACCATCCCATGCGGCCTGGGCTGAGGAGATTGTGCGGATCGAGGGCCGCTTTGATTCCCTTCATCAGGACCGCATCTCGACGTGACGCGCCAAACACCGGCAGTTCGCGCCTCCATTCGGGATCGCAACTCAGGATGACGAGTGCGCCGCCGTGACGTTCCGCGTGCAGCCGCAGGGGATCGAGCAGAGTTGCCGCGGCGCGGGGATCGGCGAACCGGTCTGGCAAGTGGCCGATGACGACGCCGTTGCCGGCATGGGCCTGCAGCGCGATCTCGGACTCATTCGCCACGGCCAGGAACTCGGCGACGCGTGACGGAGGGAGCGTCGCAGTGAAGGTGAGCGGGTCGTCGGACGCGGCCTCGTATTCGACCAGCGCTCCGTACAGCGAATCGGCGTCGTCGTCCGCCAGGATCACGATCTCCGCTGCGGAAGCGTCCCGGAGTTCATCGCGCGCCCGTTCGGCCTGCCACACCGCTTCCCGCTCGCTCCCTTCAAACGCCAGGCAGAGCACCGGTCGCTCCGCCGGCAATGACGGCGGACTGTCGGACTTCAACTGCCACGCCGCTTTCGGGTTCAGCACCTCAATGGCCGCCGGTCGTGTCTCCGACTTCAACAATCGCTCCAGCGCCCCGTCGATCACCAGCAGGTCGGGAAACGTCGCCCAGACCATGGTGCGGCGTTCCGGCGCCGGACGCAGCTTGAGCGTGACCTGCGAAATGCAGGCCAGCGTGCCGAGCGAGCCGATCAGCAGCTTGCAGAGGTCATAGCCGGCGACGTTCTTGACGACCCGCCCTCCCGCGGAGAACAGCCGGCCCTGACCATCCACGGCCGAGATGCCGATAACGTAGTCGCGGAAGGTGCCCGCCCCGAAGCGTCCGGGACCGCTCGTGTTGGCCGCGATGGCGCCTCCCAGCGTGGCGCGGTGGGCCTGAGGGACGTCGACCGCCAACCGCTGCCTCTCGTTCGCCAGAAGCTTTTGCAGGTCTTCGACGCGAATCCCGGCCTCGACCGTGATCGTCATGTCGCGGGCGGGGTAATCGACCACGCGGTTGAGGCGGGATGTGGCGACGGCGACGGCATCGCGGAGCACGGGGCCGCCGTATTGCAGCGCTGTGCGGCCGCCGACCGGCATCAGGGGTCGCCGGTCGTCGCGCGCGTTGTCCGCCATCCACCGCGACAGCTCGGAGGCGGTCGTCGGGGAGAACTCGTCAATGGCGGTCTCGCCGGCGGAATCCATGACAGATGAACAAGTTGGCTGAATCAGCGGAATAGCGGATTCCGCCGCAGGGCGAAAGGCTGACGCGACGGCGATTTCGGAGCGGGTGCAGGAGAAAGTTTCTGTCGCGGAGGGGGGGGCGGACGTGTTTCCCGGAGTTCGCCGAGTTTTGCAGGCAGCCCAGCGGCGGCACAGAGGACTGTGCCTGCGACAATCAACGGTGACTTCACCGTTCGCGCGGCCTCACCGCGCTCCGGCATAAGCGCCGGCCGGGGCGCTGATCTCGGGAGAGGATCGCAGCCCGCCTGACAGGCATTCGCGGATTGCTGCGGCGGCCCGGAGCACGCCCGCGCGGTCCACGTCCAGATGCGTGCAGGCCCGAAGTCGATGTGTGCCGCCGGCGGGATTGATCTTTACCCCGCGCTCCCGCAACTCGGCAGAGAGCTGCGCGGCCGTGCCGCGTTCGGGATCGACTTCAAAGAAGACCAGGTTGGTTTCCGCCTCCTCGGGCCGCACATGAATACCGTCAATGTCAGCGATTGCCTCTGCGAATGTGCGGGCGTTGGCATGGTCGTCCGCCAGCCTGTCGATGTTGTGATCGAGTGCGTACAGGCACGCCGCCGCCGGGATGCCGGCCTGTCGCAGCGCTCCGCCGAACAGCTTGCGCGCCCGGCGGGCACGTTGAATCTCACTGCGCGACCCGATCAGGACGGATCCCATCGGGCAACCGAGTCCCTTCGAGAAGCAGATCGAAACAGTGTCGAAGTGGGCCGCGACGTCGCGGGCCGAGTAGCCCCGAGCGACGCAGGCGTTGAACAGCCGCGCGCCGTCAAGATGCGTTTTGAGCCCGTTGTCATGAGCCCACCGGCAGACGCGGGCGATCTGCTCCAGCGAATAGGTGCGCCCGCCTCCCAGGTTGGTGGAGTTTTCCAGGCAGAGCAGGCGCGTCGGCGAGAAGTGCAGGTTCGGCGGGCGGAGCGAGTTCTTGAGGTCGTCGAGATCCAGCAGTCCGCCGCGGCCCCGGATGCGGCGGGCGCTCGCACCGCTGAGGGCCGCCGGCGCACCGGCTTCGTAGTTCGCGATATGGCCGGTCTCTTCGATCAGCAGTTCGTCGCCGCTGCCGCAGTGCGTCCAGACGGCCATCTGGTTTGACTGCGTCCCCGAGCAGGCGAAGACGGCCGCTTCCTTGCCGAGCAGCGCCGCCATCCGCCCCTCGAGCGCATTGCAGGTCGGATCCTCGCCGACCATGTCATCCCCCACGATCGCCTCGGCGATGGCCCTGCGCATTCCTGCCGACGGCCGCGTATAGGTGTCGCTTCGCAGTTCAACCGTATCGTTCACAATCCTCTCCCGCTCATTTCGATGGCCCCGTCAGGTCACTCCGCCACTGCGTCGCGGCGGCGATGCGCCAGCAGCCACTCATACAGTTTCAGATTCGCGTACGTCTGCGTCCACGAGTCGTGCTCGACGCCCGGATAGATCGTCACCCGCGGCTCTCCCCCCTTTTCCCGCAGCGCCTCGATCATCTGCAGCGTGCGCTCGACAGGGACGCCGGCATCCCGGTCTCCATGAAACGCCCACACCGGCAGGCCTCCGATCCGGCGCGCCCAGAACTTCTCCCCTCCACCGCAGATCGGAGCGACTGCGGCAAAACGCTCCGGCGAGAACTCGGCCAGCGCCCAGGTGCCGAAACCTCCCATGCTCAGGCCCGTAACGTAAATCCGGTCAGGATCGACATGGTACCGCTCCTCGATCTCATCCAGCAGGGCGGAGAGGGTAACCGGTTGCCAGCGTTCGTCCGTCGGGCACTGCGGCGAGACGACGATCATGGGAAAACTCTGACCCTGCGAGATCAGCTTGGGTGGACCATGCACCTTCACCAGTTCCAGATCGCTGCCGCGCTCTCCGGAACCGTGCAGAAACAACAGCAGGGGCCACGACTCCTGATTCTCGTAACCGTCGGGCAGATAGATCAGGTAATCAAGTTCGACGACGATTGAGCGCTGGAGCCGAGCCGGCTGCTGCGGCTCCTGCTGAGCAGGTTCGGCAGCAGTAACGACTCCGGTGAGCAGGGCCGCCCCGAGCGCTGCAAGGCAGCGTTGCGTCCAGGTCATTAAGATCGCGTCCTGTTCCGGTGAGTCTGCGACGAACCAGGAGTATAGCGAAGCGAACGGAAGCTCGCAGTGATGTGCCATCAATCGCGCATTGGTGACCCGTCACGGCCGGTCCCGTATAGTGTGCTCCCGTTCGACGATATCTCTCTGACGCACCAGCGCACTCCAGATCTGAGCATATGAAGATCATCCGCTATCAAACCTCATCCGGCGGCAGCGAATACGGCTGCCAGCACGCCGACGGGTCCGCTACTCGCCTGGCGGGCGGTTTATTCGGGAAGCACGAAGACACCGGCGTCGCCGCCGACGTGCATAAGCTCCTCGCACCGCTGGTGCCGACCGACATCATCTGCATCGGGCTCAACTATCGCCGGCATGCGGAGGAAGGGAAGCAGGCGATCCCCGAGCAGCCGGTGGTTTTTATGAAGACCTCGTCCGCGATCCAGAACCCGGGCGATCCGATCGTGCTGCCACGCAAGCTCCGCAGCGACGCGGTGGACTATGAATGCGAACTGGCCGTTGTGATCGGCCGCGCCTGCCAGAACGTGTCGCGCGCCGATGCGCTGCAGTACGTCCTCGGCTACACGTGCGCCAACGACGTCTCGGCCCGCGACTGGCAGATGAAGTGGGGAGGGGGACAGTGGTGCCGCGGCAAGACGTTCGCCACGTTCTGCCCGCTCGGTCCCTGCCTGGTGACGGCCGACGAGATCCCCAATCCCAATGACCTGTCGATCCGCACAATCCTCAACGGCCAGACGATGCAGGACTGGCGCACCGACGACATGATCTTCGACGTCCCGACTCTGATCGAGTTCCTCAGCGGCAGCACGCTGCTCAATCGCGGGACGGTCATCCTCACCGGCACGCCTCACGGCGTCGGCGGAGCCCGCACGCCTCCGGTCTTCCTGCAACCGGGCGACGAGGTCACCATCGAAATCGACGGCATCGGGCAGTTGACGAATCCGGTGATCGAAGAGCAGGTGTAGAGTGCCAGGGTAGAGGGGAACCGCGAAAGTTGCGAAATCTGCGAAAGAAGCGGGCTGCAATGCCTGATCACCTGATTGGTCCTTTCGCGATTTTCGCCCTTTTCGCGGTTCCCTATCGACTCCTCATCCGCGGTCCGTTTTTTTGACTGGATCACATGTCTCAATCCGCTCCGCCGCCCCGTTCAATGGCATGGACCTGGGGGTTGTGCGCGGTGCTGTTTTCGGGGACGCTGCTGAACTACGCCAATCGCTTTGCGTTCAATCAGAATGCAACTCCGATCAAGGAGGCATTCGGCCTCAATGATCAGACCTACGGCGACGTCAACGGCTGGTTCGCCATCGGCTTCGCACTCGGCGGCCTGCTGTTCGGCGTGCTGGCCGACTGGCTCAGCGTCCGCTGGCTGTTCGCATTCGTAGTGCTGGCGTTCTCCGCAGCCAGTGCGGCGTGCGGGATTGTGGAGACGGTTCTGGCACTGAGCGTCTGTCAGTTCCTCGTCGCGCTGTTCGAGGCGGGACACTGGCCCTGTTCCCTGCGGACCACGCAGCGGAACTTCAAGCCCGCCATGCGGACGCTCGGCAACAGCATTCTGCAGAGCGGGGCGTCCGTCGGCGCGGTGCTCACGCCGCTGCTGGTCCTCGCCATCCTGATCCACTGGCCCGAGCACTGGCGCTGGGCGTTCTTCATCGTCGGGGGACTGGGAGTCCCCTGGGCGATCGCCTGGCTGCTGATGGTGCAGGAGGAAGACCTGCGGCGGCCCGTCATCCAGACCAACGAAACCGGCGCCGGTCCAGGCGAGGACCGCGAACTGCAGGAAATCCCCTTCTGGCAGGTGTTCGTCACGCGGCGCTGGTGGCTGCTGCTGTTCGTAGTGTGCGGCATCAACCTGGTGTGGCATTACATCCGCGTCTGGCTCCCGATCTGGCTGGTCGAGGAACGCGAGTACTCGCAAGAGTTCCTGCAGGTCTTCACCACGATTTACTACGTGCTCACGTTTGCGGGGGCCTTATTCGCGGGATGGCTGACCCAGCGGTTGTCGCAGCGCGGCTGGAACGTGCATACCGCGCGGATGACGGTCTTCCTGGGCTGCGGCCTGCTGGCCTCGTTCGTCATCCCGGCCGAGTTCCTCCCGCGCGGCCCGCTGTTCATCGGGGCACTGCTGTGCGTCGCGTTCGGTTCGCTGGGACTGTTTCCGATCTACTACTCGCTCAATCAGGAGATCTCGGCCCGGCATCAGGGGAAAGTCGGCGGCACGCTGGCGTTCTCGACCTGGGGTCTGCTGTTCTTCTTCCATCGCTGGATCGGCCGCGTCCTCGAGCAGACGCCCGACCTTAAACCGTGGATCGTCACCGCCATCGGCCTCGGCCCGCTCGCCGCCTTCCTGGTCCTCCTCACCTGCTGGGGGCGGAGGCCGAAATCGGATAATTGAACAGGAGGTAACGGAGAGAACAGAGGATATTCGGGAGGGATGCCGATGCTGCGCTGTGAGCAGTCTTGACCGGTGAGACGCGTGCCGGACGCCCGGCCCGATGGGCCGGGGCTAAACGCTCCTCTGTTTCCTATGTTCTCTCCGTTACCTCCTGTTCAAGTTTTCCGGCGTTTGATCGATCCGTGATGCCACGGCTTGCCAGGCGACGATCGCATCGCGCACAGAAGTCACCTCGTGGATTCGCAGGATGTCGGCCGACTGCATGGCGGCCGCGATCGCCACTCCGATGGTCCCGCTGGAGCGTTCATCGATAGGACGGCCGAGCAGTTTCTTCAGAAACCCTTTGCGCGAGTGCCCGATCAGCACCGGACGCCCCAATGCCCGGAAGTCTCCGATGTGAGCGAGGATCTCCAGGTTGTGCTCGGCCGTTTTCCCGAAACCGATCCCGGGATCGAGGACAACGCGACTCCGCGCGACGCCCGCCGACTCCAACGCGTCCAGCCGCTTTTCAAAATAGCGGATGATCTCGCCCACCACGTCGTCATATCGCGGGTCCTGCTGCATCGTCCGGGGGGTCCCGCGGATGTGCATGCAGATCACGCCGCAGCCGCTCGCCGCGCAGACGGCCGGCATGTCGGCGTCGAACGTCAGTCCCGAGATGTCGTTGACGATGTCCGCCCCCGCCTGCAGCGCCTGCCGCGCCACTTCGGCCTTGTAAGTGTCGATGGAGATCAGGGTCTGGCAGCGGGGCCGCAGGCGTTCGATCACGGGAACCACGCGCCGCAGTTCTTCATCCAGCGGCACCGGCTCAGCGCCCGGCCGGGTCGATTCACCGCCGACGTCGAGAATGTCGGCCCCAGCCTCGGCCAGTTCCAGGCCATGCTCGACGGCGCGGTCGCAGGCGTGCCAGTGGCCTCCGTCCGAGAAGCTGTCGGGCGTGACGTTGAGGATTCCCATCAGCAGGGGGGCGGCGCCGGTGGGGCGTTCCCGGCCGTGAATATTCCAGGTTCGTAGATCGTGCATGCGTGAGCCGGCGGTCCGGAGCAGCCTGCGCCGCTCCGTCAAGCGGTGAAACCGCGATGACATAAAGATTGCAGGAGCCCCTGATCCAGGGCGGGGGATGGTTTGACATCAGGGGCGCGGCCACTATTGTATCCCGCAGATTCGCCGTGATCGACAAGGTTTGTGCAGAGCACCTGTCTCGCCAGACCGTAATGTCGTCGGCAGGAGTTTGAACGGAGCTGAGCGGTCGCATCATCAGAGCTCGGAACGGCCTCTCAGGAGTTTACCCCTCTGATCCGAGACGGAACCAACGAGGAGTGAGACCATGTTGCAACGACTGTTGACGGCTTCTGCGTTGGCGGCCCTGATGGCCGTCCTGGCTCCGCAGGTGCATGCGGACGACGACGATGAGTGCTGCTTCCGTCAGGCGCGCTGCCAGACGCAGTGCCACACCATCCAGGCCAGCCACTGCAGCCCCTGCGCTCAGCAGTCCGCCTGCAGCCCGTGCGCTCAGTCGGCTTGCTCGACCTGCGCTCCGGCCGCGACCTGCTGCGCTCCTCGCACGGTGCAGTGCGCGAGCCACTGTGCTCCGTGCAGCAGCACCCCCTGCGGCTCCGCCTGTGCCCCGTGCGGCCAGACCGGCAGCAACTACAGCCCGGCGCCCAACAGCAATCAGGCTCCGCCGCCGGCCGTCGAAGACGCACCGGAGCCGCCGGCCGAACCCGGCCAGACCGCTCCCGAGCCGAAGGCCTGATACGATATCAGCCTGATTCAGCTCAACCTGAAGGCCCATCGCGCAGGACGCGGATGGGCTTTTTTCATGCGCTGCGGCAATTCACCTGTGCGGTGCGATCAGCGCCGGGTGCCGGTTAAGCGCTAGCGCACACATCGTCGAGCCGCGCGATCTCGCTGCAGCGATTCGCTCCGACCAGCCGGCCTGCTCGCCGGGGATTACTGCGCCAGCAGTTCCGGAACCTGCTTCTTGAGGTCGTCCACTGATGCGGCCGAATTGACCACCGTGCCGGACTTGTCCACCAGGAACGTCGTCGGCAATGTGATCACCCCGAACTGCTGGGCGACGCCCCCCTGCAGTCCTCCTTCCTCGTGAATGCTCGGCCAGGCCACCTTGTACTGCTGCAGGTATTCCTGGATCGGCGCTCCG
This sequence comes from Planctomycetaceae bacterium, assembly GCA_041940305.1. Lineage (GTDB taxonomy): Bacteria > Planctomycetota > Planctomycetia > Planctomycetales > Planctomycetaceae > JBGTSJ01. The sequence goes on along the minus strand of JBGTSJ010000001.1, from coordinate 366,203 downwards.
GGCGAATCGACGTTCACACCGATGATTTCCAGTCCCGCCCCCTTGTGCTGACGGTACAGCTCCTGGATCTGGGGCAGGTCCTCGGTGCACGGCCGGCACCATGTCGCCCAGAACAGCACCACCAGCACCTTGCCGCGATATTGGGCGACGTTGATCGTCCCGTTTCCACCGAACGCCGGGCCGGTGAGGGTCAACATCTGGCCTTTCAGGTTCAAGCGGCGGAGCGCGCCGTTGGCGACCGCGGCGGCGGACGAATTGGGATAGTCCGCAGCCAGCTTCGTGTACCAGCCCTTGGCGTCGGTCACCTTGCCGGCGAATTCCTCCGCCATCGCCAGCTGCAACATCGCGTCGGGAGCATCCTCACCCTGGGGGAAGTCGGTGATGAACTGCTTGAGGGCCGTGAGCCAGGTCGCCTGAATCTCCACACGCTGCGAGGCGTCCGCCTGCACCAGTTGTGAGTTGTACTCGGACATCATCCGCCGGTAGACCACATACGGCACTAGCGGCGTCCCCTCGAATTTGGTGCGCAGGTCCGCTTCGATGGCCTGCAGCGCCTGCACGCCGTTGGGGAACACGTCCAGCTGCACGGCGGCCGCGATCTGGTCGATCTGCTGCCGCTTCCACGTCTGCCGCTCGTCGTTCGTCGTCGCGACATCCGCCAGGCGCCCGAGCAACTGGGCCCGTTGCGTGTTGTAGGCGGCGATCTCCGCCTTCGCCGACTCCGGTTTGGGAGCAGCCTGGTCCAGCTTCTGCAGTTGCTCAATCAGCTGCTTCATCTCGGGGGAAAGCTCGGCGCCGACCGGCGCAGACATCGCCAGGTTCGGTTGCATCAGCAGGCCCCCCTCAGCCGTAAAGAGTTCTCCCTCCAGCGGCTTCGGGATCCCCGTCAGCTTCCAGACGTCCCCAACCTTCACCATCTCGCCGATTTGCACGACGCCCGTCTGACCGCTGGTGTCGACGATCGCCATCACGTTCTCGTAGACCAGCAGATCGCGGCTGGCGACACCCGACTCAGCCGGCACCATGTTCGGCATCAGCATCGAGCAGTCAAATCGCGTCCAGCGTGTCCCCGGCTTGATCAAAGCCGAGCCCTTGACGGCCTCAGCCATCTGCCGGCCGGGATCCTTGACCGCTTCCTGCAGCCTGCCGGCGACGTCCGCGGTGATGCCGAGAGTCTTGATGTCTTCCGCGGTGATCAGCACCGCGGCGAGCCCCTGGGCATCCCCGGCCGCCATCGCCTTGATCGCCTCGCGCGAGGCTTCCTCGGCCGAGATCATTTTCCACTGGTCGATCTTCCCGTCCTGATCGGAGTCGATCCCCCAGCGGGTCCCGGCGGTGTTGAGCCAGCGGCTCTGATCCACGTCGTTGTCCGCATTGGTGTCGATGTCGCGATACACCTCCAGCCCGTGCTGAAAATACCGCCACTGGTCCACGACGTTGTCGCCGTCGGTATCGATAAACCGCCGGAGGATGTGCCCCTGCCCCTGCGGGCCGAACACGGCCCAGCCGGAACTCTTGCCGTTGCGCTCCACCTCCACCTTGCACTTGGCCAGATCGGCCGCGGGAGGAGTTTCAATCTCGACGTCCTTCTGGACGGGCTTGTACTTGAAGATCTGCTCGACGGTGACCTGGGCCTGAGCCGGACGGTCGCAACAGATGATCAGCAGCAGGACCGCCGACAGGGCGGAGATTCGGACAAACATCAACAAGCTCCTTCACCACGGCACCAAAGCCGCCCCGGCCGGACATTGCGTTCCCAAAAGGGGAATAATGGCCGGGACATCCGCGAAAATGATAGGGGAACCCAGCCGGCGAGTCATGGCCAGTTTTTGCGTGAAACCGCGCCCGCGGGATGGCCGGCGATGCGGCGCATCTCCCGGTGCTCCCTGCGGCGTCCGGGGTCAGGCGTTAAACCGCGGGGGACGCTGAGGGCGCGGAAGGAGAGGCGAAACCAAGTCCGCCTTACCCTCCTTTGAGGCGTGTTCCGCGGTCGAACCATTCGCGGATGGACAACCGGAAGCCCGGCAGCAGGTCGCCTCCGTCGAGCTCGTCGCCGTCCCCCAGCGTGTTGACCTGATCGATCGCCGTATAGACATGTACGATCCGCCGGGTGGGATCGGCGTACCACACCAGTCGCGCTCCATGCGCGAAGTAGTCACGCAGCTTCCGGGCCATTTCGGCCTTCGTGTTGCCGCGGCTGATGACTTCCACCGCCAGCCCGAGGGGCCAGTCCGGCATCGGAGTGTCGGGATCGGCGCCTTCCGGGATGTTCTCGTACGGGATGAACGCTACGTCGGGAAACCGGACCAGATCGTCCGACAACTCGTGTGGGCCGTCCGAGCCGGCGACGATTCCGAGATCATGCTCCTCAAGGTAGTTCAGAATCTTCTGCGCAAGAATGACGGCCAGACGCGATTCCCGGTGCCCCATGGCCTTCTCCACCAGTACGCCGTCGACGAGTTCGCACAGATGCTTCGGCTCGCCATCCGCAAGCCGCAACACGTCGGCACGGGTCGCCGTTCCGGGGGGCGGATGAAGCCTCACCCGATCCAGCGGCACATCGCCGATCTGCCGCACGAGGTCGGCCAGAGTTTGTGGAGAAGCAGCGGTGACCATCGGAGCAGTCCCCAATCATGAACCAGCGAGCAGTTTAGCATGCCACCGCCCGACTTTCCTGAGATTCAAGCGTAGTCCCTCGGCGGGGTGTCTTCGCCGATTTCTGTGGAGGACACACGGGGTCCCGGGGTTCACGGTGTTTCCCAGTCAGTCCAGCGGGCGGCACAGAGGACTGTGCCTGCGACCATTATTAAGGTCACTGCACCCTCTCGGCGGGTTGCCAACTGTGAGACATTGCTGGCAAACGCTGCGGGTCTCTGGTAATTTCCTCGCTCCCTGACGTCGTGATCCCGCCGTTGCCGGCGGGACATCCGGAGCCGTTGAGTCATGATCGCAGCCGCTGCCCCACAGGCTATTTCCGGCGTGAGTGCCGGCAAAGAAGCCGTGATCGAGGAGGTGTACCCGTCGCTGGCCGCGTCCGGTCTGGGACAGTTCATCGGCCGGCTGATGGACAGCATTCCGGTGTCGATCGGCGGGATCAAGCTGTCGCAGCTGCTGTTCGGCCCGCTCCTTGCGCCGTTCGCCCTGCTCGGCTACCTCAAGTTCAAGGCCTTCGATCCGGTCTACGTCCTGACCAATCGTGCGGTGAAGCAGCGGTCGCCGCTCGGCCCCCGGATGTATGGCGCGGTCTCGCTCGCGGATATCGCCGACATCGCGGTTCGCGTCAGGCCGGGCCAGGAGTTCTATCAGGCGGGAGACCTGGAACTGTACAGCGGCAAGGACGAACTGCTGATGACGCTCGCCGGCGTTCCGCGCCCCCAGCGGTTCCGGCAGATCATCCTCGATGCCCGTGCCGCCCGGCTCAACTCCGACGCGTCGCTGAACGTCATCCGGGCCCGCGGCTGACGGCAGCCGTCGCCTCCTCACTTCGCATTAGAAATCAGGCAATCACAGTCATGGTCTACCGTCCCCGCACCAAGGCCCGGCTCGCCGCCAAGGCACGACGCTGCACAAAGTGCGGCAAGCTCACGGGCAATCGCGTCCGCTGCAAGCGCTGTCATAAGAAGATCCGCTGAGGCGCGTGGCGCGCTCCCTGCGGGTCGCGGTTAAGAGGTGGTGTCAAAACCGGGAGCGCGAGGCTCCTGCCGAGCCAGTTCCGTCAGGGGACGCGTTAATACGACCGGCTCCGCGGGAGCGTCGCCCTCCCACACTTCACCATTCCAAATATTGCGACTGCAGCTAAACGGTCGGGACGTCAGCGCACGCCCTGGATGCCGCTGGATCCTTCGAGCTTGATCCGCTGCTGCGACGGGATGAACTGGATCGTCTGCCCCGGGAAACGGCTGGGATCGGCGCCCGGACGCTCCTGGTAGTAGATGCTCGCTTCGTGGGTCCCGAGCCCCTTGAGGGTGAAGAGATTCTTCGATTCGTCGTAGCTGAGATGATCGGCGACGGCCCGGAACAACTGTCCCTCCATCTCGCAATGACCGCTGCCGCCAATCATGGCGTAGTCCCCATCCAGCAGTCCCCCTTGCTCGGCGGACGCCTCCGACTGCGTGTCGCGCGGATGCAGCGTGATCGAGAGAGTGTCGCAGCCCAGCCAGACGGCATGCGCGGCGCTGCGTGAATCGCCCGACAGTTCATCACGCGAGAACGTCTCCAACGCATGCTCGACCGGCGCGTACAGCACGCGCACGCGGCCATTCAGTTCAACGAGCTTCTGCTTGTAGTTCCCTTTGAGCAACTGCGAGAACCGGAGGTTCATAAACTGCCATTCCAGGTCGTCGGAGTCGACCGGCTCGTTGGCCCGTGCGACGGCCTTCGGGGCGATCGCAATCCGGCGGCTTCCTTTCCGGGTCCAGTCGTTGATCGTTCCCGGTCCCTGGCCGCGAAACTCGCCAGTCTGATGGTTGAGCGTGAACTGCGCGAGCTCCCCCTTGCGGATGCCGACCAGCCGCGTCTTCTCCCACTCGTAAATCTCCAGCCGGACCCCGTGCTTGCAGGTTACCTGCTGAATCTGAACCTCGTCTGAGCTGGGACGCTCCTCGTCGGCGAACCGGATTCGCTCCGTGAGTCCGACCGTCATTTCCTCGCAGTACATGCGGCTGTCGTTGAGCCGAAGCAGCACATTCTTCAGGAACCGGGCCTCCTGACCGTCGAAGGTCATCCCTTCCTGCCACTGCACGTCCAGCAGCATGGGGACCTCCAGATCCTCGCCGCTGAGTCCGGTCGAAACCGGCACCTGCATCAGCCCGCCGCCGACGATGCTGGCGATGTTCGCGCCGCGATCGAACCGCAAGTCCTGGCCTTCGAGCCGGACGTCTCCCTGCTTCAATTCGGCTGGAGAGCCGAACAGGTTCACGATCTGCTGAGTGCCCCCCTGATTGGTCAGATGCAGCCGCGAGCCGCTCAGGGAGACAGGCTTGTGCGGCTTCTGTTTCTTCTCGTCCTCCTGCGGGGCTGGCGGCGGTTCGATCTGCGTCATACGAATGCCGCCGGTGGCCGTTGCTTCCGCCACACGGGTATTCTTCGAATCCGGATCCTGCACGATCCGCACTTCGATTTCGCGTGCATGAGCAAACCAGCCCGGATCGGGCTCTTCCTCCGCCGGTGCTTCGGCGTTCGTCTGCCGGGCGTCCTTGACCGGCTTCTTTTCGTCCGGCACGACTCCCGACTCGAATGTGGCCTGCAGCCGTGCCGCCTCGACATGAAACTGCGGACCCGCCATGACAACGTTGCCTTCCGCCAGCGCGAGCTTCAGCGCCTGCACAGGGAGGCCGGAGTCGCGGTCTTTCTCTTCATTGCGGCCGGTCGTCTCATCGCGGATGTGGCGCGTGCGCTGCCTTTCTTCGGCCGCCTCCCGGTCGATCCACAGTGTGATGTGATCGGCCATCAGTCCCGTCTGCTCCGGCTGGATGACCCGCGCGCGGCCGTCCGCGCGGATGATGGTCAGCCCGCTCTCGGGATCGGGATGCACCATCAACTGGTCGTCCCAGAACGCGCGAAACTCCGGCACGGCGGTCAGTTCGTTGCGCTGCTCGAGCTGTCCGGCCCCATCGCATTTCAGCGACTGAGCGTCTCCTTCCGGATCGCGCCACACCTTGACCACCGGGCACATCAGCTTGGTGTCGTCACGCTGTACCCGCACTGCTTCGGAATCCGACAGCATGGCCAGACCGGAGGAGGCGTCGTACTCCAGCTGATGCATGTTGGCGACGAGGCCGTGCTCGTCGGACTGCAATGCCGCCCGGTTCCCCTGCGCGAGCAACCGGCTGAATCGCAGGCCGGAGAAGGGATGGGCGCCACGCCGGCTTTTCTCTTTCTTCGGCCCATTGTCGTTCTGCGGCTTCTCTCCCGACTCGGCAGTGTCTTCCACCGGCTCATCGACGGCCCTGACTTTCGGGGCGTCGTCCCCTCCCTCGGGCAGAAACTCCATCGCCAGCAGATTGCAGCGGAGGCGATCGGCCTCCAGCGGATGTCCCGGACCGCCGGTCGGCCGCTCGACGAGCACGTTCGATTCGAGCGTGACGTACCGTTCTTCGACATGGTACTCCAGGCTTCGGTCGCAGGTGACGCGGGCCGTCATCACGCGCGGCTCTTCGTCCTCCCGGCGTTCCTCATACTTGAGGTCCAGCACGACGTCGCGCCGCAGGGCGATACTCCTGATGCCGCTGACGCGCGGCATGTCGCGTCCCAGCGGAGAGTCGAAACCGGGCAGCAGGTTGATTTGTACCCCGTGCGCCGTGCCGTGAACCTCGTTCGTTTCGCCTTCACGCGGGCCGTAGTCGAACTCGATGCCGTAGTCGCTATAGAGGTGCAGCGACTCCTCGGAAAACACAAAGTTCTGTCCGGTGACGCGCAGGTTGTCCGGTCCGGTGATCACCACGACGCCGTCGAGCGCCGCGGAGACCAGGCGTCCGGGGTTCTCCGCATCCAGTTCGACCTTAAACGGACGCTCGAACTGCACCCGCGCGGTCTCGCAGCGCACGATATACGGTTGGGCGTCCTGGTGGTCGGGATCGATCCACATCATCACGAACGGCGCGAACTGCACGCGGTTGCCGTTCGCATCGTCCACGATTTCCGCGGAGTCGGTGTAGAGAAACAGCTCATCCGACCGCTGAAACGTGAACTTCGCCTGCCGCATCCACTGCTCGTCCGGCAGGTGGGCCGTCGCCATTTCCTTCAGGACGCCCGGAACGGCGGGGGCCTGCGAAGGGGCCGGCGGCGGCGGGGGCTCCACCTCGATGCGGGTGAAGGACTCCGCCCATTGAGCGTAGACCTGGAACGTCAGGCAGAACGTGGCGGCGACGGCGAGCGTGAGACGGGTGCGATGCATGCAGCGGCCTTGAGGGCAGGTCCGCGACTCGCCCCTTCATCCGCAGCAGTTCGCCGCGGATTTCGGCGGGGACGCGTCAGCGATCATCATCGTTTCGCGGCCGTCATTCGCCGGGGGGTGAAGGCATCCAGCCGATCACGTCGGTAATGTCGATCAGCCCGACCGGGGCTCCGTCGGCGTCCACCACCGGCAATTCGCTGATCTTGCGATCGGCCAGCAGGTCCACGACGTCGGCGAACGTCGCCTCCGGATGGATCTGAAGGGGCGACGTGTTCATCACGTCGCCGATGGGTCGGTCAAATGTCTCGTCACGCCGCCGCTCCAGCAACCGCGCGAGGTCGCTGTCCGTGAACATTCCCGCCAGCCGACCGTCGTCGGCCAGCAGCAGGATCGCGCCGCTGCGGCGTCCCATGCCGGCGAACTTCGTGAACACTTCACGCACGGTCTGAGTCGCGTGCGCCACGCGCAGCTGTTCGAGCGGCCTCATCAGTTCAGCGACCGTCTTCAACTGTCGTCCCAGGCTGCCCGCGGGATGAAAGACCGCGAACTGTTGCGGCGTGAACCCTTTAATGCGGCTCGCCACCAGCGCCAGCGCATCGCCCACGGCCAGCATCGCCGTGGTGCTGGTCGAGGGAGCCAGTCCCCAGGGACACGCCTCCTGCAGCCGGCCGATGGTGATCACCACATCGGCTTTGGACGCCAGCGTGTTGCGTTCCGTGGACGTGACGGCCACAATCGGCACGTTCAGCCGCTTGATAGTCGGCAGGATCTGCGAGAGTTCCTCCGTCTCTCCGCTGTTGGAGAGCGCGAGGACCACGTCGCTGTCGTGCAGGCATCCCAGGTCGCCGTGCACCGCTTCGGCCGGATGCAGGAAGTGCGACCGCGTGCCGGTCGATGACAGGGTCGCGGCGATCTTCTGGCCGATCAGTCCGGCCTTGCCCATGCCGGTGACGACGACCCGCCCCGAGCAGCCCACAATCAGGTCCACCGCGGCACAGAAGCTGGCGTCCAGCCGCCGGGCCACGTCGTGCAGCGCGTCCGCCTCCTGCCGGACGATGTCCCGCCCGGTGCGCAGTTGCTCGAATTGGGTAGACAGCGGATACCGTTCAGCAGCCGACATGAGCCTCGCGAATCCTTCCGCAACCGGCTGGTCAGGTTCAATTGGGGGGCGGAGTCTACGAGCGGTAGAATGCTTCGGTCAATCCGGATTGTGTTCGAGGCAGAGCCGCCAAGCCGCGAAGCCGCGCAAAGAAAGAACTCATTGCGGATTCGGGTGGGTCACTTTGAACTTCACTCCTGAATCATGTCGCACCGCACTCGCCATCGAGACTCTTCTTTGCGAACCTCTGCGACTTCGTGACTTTGCATCAGAGCCCTGCGCCCCCATGTCGGCAGAAAAGACCGATGCCCTGGTGATCCGTCTCGCTGATTTCAGCGAGTCGAGCAAGGTCGTCACGCTGTTTACCCGCGATTTCGGCAAGGTGGCGGGCCTCGCCAAGGGGGCCAAGCGCCTCAAAAGCTCGTTCGAGGCTGCTCTTGACCTGCTCGCGGAATGTCGCGTAGTGTTCCTGCGAAAATCCTCGTCCGGACTGGACATATTGACGGAAGCCCAGCTTCGGTCACGGTTTAGACCGGCCGGAAGAGACCTGTCGCGACTGTATTCCGGTTACTACCTCGCCGAACTGCTCGACGGTTTGACCGAGGAATACGACCCCCATCCTGAACTGTTCGACGCCGCCACGGCCACGCTGCGACGGCTCGAATCCCCCACTGATCCACGTCTGTCCCTGTTCCACTTCGAGTTGACGCTGCTGCGTGAAATCGGCCACCTGCCCGACTTCGAAGATTGCAGCATCTGTCACGAGCCGGTCGCGTTCGGCGAGGGCGCCCGTTTCTGGGTCTCGCAGGGCGGACTGATCTGCTCCCGTTGCGGACGTCCTGAATACGAACACACCGAAGTCCACGGCGGCACGATCGCCGTCCTCCGCCGCCTCGTCTCCTCCACCGATGACGCGTGGCAGCGCATCGCCCTGACCCCTCAACAGTCCAAAGAACTTCGCCGCATCCTCACGGCGGCCGTCAGTCAGCTCCTGGACAAGCGGCCGCGGATGTTGCGCTACCTGACGTTCTGACTCCCGGCCATCGAAACAGCACTGCACCGGATGACCTCGCCGTTTTCCAGCTCCGCATGCCGCAGCGCGGTCCCCGCGCTGGGGTTGGCGTGCAGCCTGGCATGGGGCGCGTTCGGCAGCGGCTGCAAGTCCACGGGCGTGGCCGCACTGCGTCCGGCCGTCGACGAACACATCGATGTCAGCGACGTACGCGGCCCGACCGAACGTCGGCTGCAGGGTGTATCCTGGGAAGAACGACGCGAGCGGCTTCGAGCCAGCGGCGTTCCGATGGAGGGACTTGCCGAGTTCGAAGCCGCGCAGCGGTTCTACGACGCCGGCGAGTATCGTGCCGCAGAGAATGCTTTCAAAGCCCTCGCACGGCAACGGTCCCGCGCGGGCAAAACGTGGCAGACGCGCTGGCAGGAGATCTTCGCCCGGGAGAAACCGTCTGCCGATCTCTATGGCGGCTACGGCGACCCCATTGAGGAAGACGCCCTGTTCATGGTGGCGGAGTCGCAGTTCGCGCAGAAGAAATACTCATGGGCGCAGGACAGCTATGGCAGCCTGCTGGAGAAGTATCCATCCACGCGGCATCTCGACAGCGTCACGCGCCGTCTGTTTTTCGTCGCGCAGTACTGGCTGGACGTGCCGACCGTCCCGGCAGAGACCAACGACGTTCAACTCGTGGACCATCGGACGGACGGCACAGAAGCGCCGTCGATCGAGGTCCGCACCGGTCCGGCCACCTGGCCAGTTGTGCCGAACATCGCTGACCGCACTCGCCCGGTCTTCGACACGCACGGCCGAGCTTTGCAGGCCCTGGAATCGATCTGGCGGCACGACGCAGCCGGTCCGCTTGCCGACGATTCGCTGATGTTGCAGGCGACGTACTACCAGCAGAAAGGGGACTACGTCGAAGCGGCGCGACTCTACGCACTGGTTCGCGAGCAGTACCCCGACAGCCAGCACTTTCAGGATGCGTTTCTACTCGGTTCGCACGTGACGCTGGCCTCGTACACCGGCCCGGAATACGACGGCACCACGCTCCATCAGGCGCGCGATCTGAAGCGGACGGCGCGGCAGATGTTCGTGAACCTCACCGACGAGCAGAAGCAGCGGCTCGATTCGGAGCTGGCCCGCATCCAGGAAGCCGAGGTCGAACGTCTCTGGGAGAAAGTCGAGTTTTACCGCTGGAAGAGCCAGCCGGCATCGGTGGCATTGTACTGCAACCAGATTATCAACAATCACCCCGACTCATCCTACGCGGATCGCGCCCGCGAGATGCTGCAGTCGCAGCAAGTTCAAAACGCAAGGAGCGAACCGACGCTGCTGAGTGAAGGCCGCGCGGAGTCGGCGCCCGCACCCGGGACCTTCGGCAGCTTGCCGGTTGAATCTGAAGAGCCGAACGACGCTGATCGCCCCGGATTCTTTCAACGTCTGCTCCGCCGTCCGGAGAAACCGCCTGATTTAAGGCCGGTCGAACCGGAGTCGAATGATTCGGAAGGCAGCGAACCACCCGCACGCATTGCCCTGTAGAGTTCGGTGCGGCTCCAAATTTCCGCGCTTGTCACGACAAGGACGGCTTCCGATGTCGCTGCCCGCCGCACCACTCGTTCGCCTGCGCTCGGCGGCCCGCGCCTGGCTTGCCTGCTGCGCGGTCGCGCTCGCCGGCTGCGGCTACATGGTGGGCAACGCTCACGTCTCCGAAATCAGCTCCGTCCACGTGCCGACGTTCACGAACGACTCGTTCCGTCGCGGCTACGAACTGCAGCTGACCGAAGCCGTCCAGAAGCAGATCCAGCTTCGTACGCCGTACAAACTCGCCAAGCCACCCTACGCTGATACGCGTCTGATCGGCCGGATCGTGAGCATCGACAAGCGGGTCGAGAACCAGAACCGCTACGACGACCCGCGCGAACTGGAGTTGGCAATTGCAGTCGAAGTCCGCTGGGAGGATGCCCGCACCGGTCAGATCCTGTCGATGACGGAAATCCCGGTGGATCCGCAGGCCGCTCACTTAGTCTCGCAGACGACGTTTGCCCCGGAGTCCGGCCAGTCTCTGGCAACCGCCACGCAGCAGGCAGTGGACCAGCTGGCTCGCCAGATTGTGGGAATGATGGAAGCGCCCTGGTGAGGCGGGGGGGCCTCCATTCCAAATCTCGTTGCGGCGGCAGAGCGGGTCGAGATTGGTGCAACGATCTCAGCGAGATTTGCGTCTCAGTTGCGGAATTGTTCGGGGCCCTCCGACGCGCCTCGCGCACTGTACGCAGCGAGTCGGCAGGGGATCGATTGCCGTAAACCGCTTCCTGGAAGTCATATCGGACGCCAGGCGGGGCCATCCGCGTGCTGACTGCGGCAAAATGCGGCGCTCAAATTGGAACAAACCACAATGATTTCGCGAATCATCAGTTCCCTCAGCTTGTTATAAGAGAGGGCCCTCTTGCGCCGTTATTGGGGGAGGACTCGACTGGAGAACCTCCCGACGGGATTGCATGACTGAAGTGGCGCTCCGATTACATCAATGAATTGCAGGGGCATTACGAAATCGTACAATTGTACGCTTTACGGAGTACGGACCGGTTGCTAACCTGATGGTTGGCGCGAAGCGCTTCAGGCCGAGTCATTCGCGATGCTTTTTGAGGAGCGGGTAATGCAAAAGTTCATCGCCCACGGGGTGACACTGATTGCGCTCGTGGCTGTATCTGCCGCCGTCGCCCAGGACGCCCCGCGGAAGGTGCAGCAGGTCACGCTGTCCCCTCCCAAGGAAGCCAGCATTCGCCAGAAATCGGGCCCAGCCCGGGTCTTTACGCTGATCAGCCTGACGGAGGAGGTCGTCACCATTCGGACTTCCGCCGGCAAGGAAGTCGAGATCGAGATGGACAAGATCAAGACGATCCGCACCCGGGATGGTGAATTCGACTACAGCCCGGAGGACGAGGCGTTTGCCAGTCTCTTGCGCCGGGCCAATCGCATTTCGGGCGTGAGCATCGAGACTGTCGACGTCTTTGATCCGCTGGAGCGATTCGCTCCGGGGGAAGAGATTCCGCAAAGTCCCGGTCGCCCGGATCCGGATCCGGCGGTCGTTCGCAACACGCCGCCTCCCGATACCGGCATGCCGGAGCCTGTGACTTCGCAACCACTCGTGATCTCGACTCCGGAAGTCACCGCGACGCCCGCTCCGGTGATGCAGCCGGACGACACCGATGATCCGCCGGCTCCCCCCGGCACGACGATCTATACCTGTGCCACGTGCGGCAAGGAGTTGCCGGCCGGAGTGCGCGACGGCGACAAATGCCCGCATTGCGGCATCGTGTTCTGGAACAGGGCGACTCCGGCCGCCGTCGCGACGGCCAACAGTGACGGTTCGACGACCACCGGCTACCCGGAGGCCGCGGGGAATCCCACGACCAGCGGCGCGCCGGCGAACAATGCCGCGCCCGCCACAGCCGCACCTTCCTCATCGAGCGTCAACTTCGACGAGATTCCGATGTGGATGAAGGTCGGCTTCTTTGTGGGACTTCTGGCCATCGGCTGGCTCCTGCTCCAACGTCGCTGAACCGGACGACATCTGAAGCGCCTCACACATCGCCCTCCGTCAGTTGCGCTGACGGAGGGCGTTCTTTGCGCCGATCTGTCTGCGGAATGATCTCCCACTGCATCGCGCACCTTCCGGCGGTCAGGTGAAGGCCGCTCCAGGGAGCGCGCATTCGCGCGGCAGTGCTGTGGAGGTTTTCCGGACGAACCGAATGTGCGGGCGCGGGTGTCGTCACAGCCCGATCGTTCGTCAATGTGTATCCCCTCTGCTGCAGGGCATCTGCGACAAACCGCGAATCGCAGTCTCAAGGCGCGCCGATACTTGGATTTCGGAGAGCGCGCGGATCGGCTCCAACTGGCCGTTTCAGCCGCGAAGCTCGCAGGATCGCCGTGTCTTCCACCCGACACGCGTTCCCGGGAACAGGCAGCGGCAGGCCCCACCGTGTTCCCGCGGCGAGAGAACGGCCTCCGCATCCGCGTCGCGCAGCATTCGAGGAGATGCCATGCGCCGGTCGATCGCGGTCTGGGCCCTGTCCACAACTCTGGTGCTGGCCGGCGCGCAGTCGGCGTGTGCCCAGACCAGCGGAGACGCCTGGCTCACCGACTTCGACGCAGCGCTGGCGGAAGCTCAGCGGCTCGATCGGCCGCTGCTCGTGCACTTCTACGCCGACTGGTGCGGTCCCTGCCGCCAGATGGAGCAGAACGTCCTGCATCGCGAAGCGGTGCAGGCCGCCATCCGCAAGCACGTGGTCGCCGTAAAAATCAACACCGACCGCAACCCGGAAGTCACTGAGCGGTACAACATCAACGCGCTCCCGTCCGACCTGTTCCTGGAGCCGAACGGAACGCGGATCGTGGAGTCCACCGGTTACCGCAGCCAGAACGAATACACCACGGCCCTCGCCCGGGCTGCCACCCGTTACGCCGACCTCGTTGCCCAACGGCAGAAAGAAGAACGGCCCCCCGCCACGCTGCTGACGACCGCGGGCGATCAGAAGCCGATGCTCGACGGCTACTGCCCCGTCACACTCTGGAAGAACCGCCGCTGGGAGAAAGGCAGCCCACAGTTTCGGGCCGAGCACCGCGGCCAGGTTTACGACTTCGCCTCAGCCGAACTGCTCGCCGAATTCAACGAGAATCCCGGCCGCTACGCCCCGCGTTTCCTCGGCTGCGATGCCGTGGTCGTGCTCGAATCAGATCGCGCCGTCCTCGGCAGCACGCGGTACGCGGCGTTCTACGACGATGAACTCTATCTGTTCGTGGACGATGACAACCGCCAGCTCTTCAAGCAGGAGCCGGACCGGTACATCAAGACGCGAGTCGTCCTGCAGATCGACGAAATCCAGACCGCCGTCCGCTAAGGGTCGCAGGCACACCGTGTGTGCCGTCCGCTGGCCGCACAGTCGCCTTCAAGCGAACACTGGGCCCAGTCTGCTGCCGCATCCAGAAACCCGGTTTCTCGAAGAAGCCGGGTTTCTTCGCGCGCCGGACCCGCTGCACTGCTCGCTTGCACGCTGCGGGATCATCTGGTCTGCTGGCGTCATCGAAATCCACTTGCTGACAAAGCACCAGCCCCGATGAATCTGACTTCAACCTCCGCCGATCCCTCACTCGCCGACGATCTCCTCGACCAGATCCATGCACTGCTCGCGGAAGCGGAAAAGGCCGGCAAGCCTCTCGAAGTCGACCCCTATCGCTCGCGGCTGTTCGAGCTGTTCGTCGCGGCGGAAGGGGCCGGGCTGGTGGGAGACGAGGCCGATCCGGACCTGTCGGCCGACGGGATCTGCCGCGACCTCGCCGACCGCTGGGGTCTCCGCGAAGCCACGGTCGACGCCTTCCAGGGCCAGCAGCCGATGCCGGCCGACCAGCTGCAGAAGATGCGCACCCTCTGGTCGCTGATGCGAATGTGGATGGAATGGACCTACGCCTGGCAGCGGTGGCCGGAGTTTCACCGCAACTGATTCAGGTCGACGCGATTGGTCAAAATACGCTGGCTCGAATCCTTGGCCGGTTCACTCTGCTGGCCAGTCGAACTGCACATCGGCTCGGGGCAACAGCTCCTCAAGGGCATAAGCTGCATCCTCAGTGACGCGGGTGTCGAGAAAGAGAATTCGCTGGACCTGATCAAGTCCGCTCAAATGCGGAAGGACTGCGTCGTCGTACACCATTCCACAGACGTCGATGCCCGCTAGGGAACGACAGCCTTGAAGGTGTCGAAAACCCGGTCCGCGGATCGACGCGCAGTCGGAAATTGCGAGTCGCTCCAGAGGACTTCCCTCGAAATAGCTGAGTCCCGCGTCCGTCATCCGGCCGCAGCGTTCGATGCTCAGCCGCCGCAATCGGGAGAAGGATCCAATCGTGCGCAGAGCGCCGTCCCCCAGTTGCGCACAATCATAGATCTCAACAAATCGTACCGATGTACTTCCGGCCAACGGTTCAAGAGCACTATCTGTCAGCGCGTCGCATCGATGCAGATTCAGCGTCTGCAGATCGGGAATCTCCACCAAGTGCCCGATTCCAGCGTCGGTTACCTGGCTGTCGGTCAACGTGACTGCGATCAGGTTCGGAAAACGCTGAAGTTCACTGAGTCCTTCGTCGGTCACACTGGAATAGAGCGACAGCACGCCGAGCGATGGGCAGTCCAGCCTGTGAATCTGTTCGTCGGTCAGGTCGAGCGAAAGCACCCTTATCGAGTCGATACCTTCGATGTCATCAAGAATCTGTGCAGTGATCGCGGCGTCATCCTGCGACGACGGAGAACGTCCCACATACATGATGGGGTCGATTGCACGGACAAGCCGGTTGCCCAGCAACTGCCGGATCGAGGCTGGCGTGGCCAGGTCGTGCCAGACAATCGCGCCTCGGCATTCAAGCCGTTGAATAAGCAGGTATTGGGAGACGAACGGCTGAAACAGGACTGCCAGACCTGCGATCCCGACGAACACCACTCCGATCGTCAGAACGCGACGAAGAGTCACCTGCCGTCGCGCTGAGCAGCCGATCGATTCAGATTCGGAAGATTCGTGAGCCGACGCCACAGTTCATCTCACACCGCCGGTTGGCCCGTGAAATACTTCGGCTCCTTCCCCGCCTTCCACTTGATGTTGCAGCCGATGCTCGGCTTCTGCTGGTCGGAGACCGGCTTGCCCTCAAGCACCGCGTCACAGGCGGCGCGGAGGTCGGCGCCGGTAACCGGGATGCCGCTTTGCGGGCGGCTGTCGTCGAACTGGCCGCGGTAGACGAGCTTGTGCTGCTTGTCGAACAGGAAGAAGTCCGGCGTGCAGGCCGCGTGGTAGGCCTTCGCCACGTCCTGCGATTCGTCGTAGAGATACGGGAACGTGTAGCCGTACTTCCGGGCTTCGTCCTGCATCCGCTCCGGGCTGTCATCGGGATGCGTCGACACGTCATTGGAACTGATGCCGACCACGGCCAGCCCCTGCTCCTGGTATTCGCGAGCGAACTTCGCCAGGTCGTCGCGGAGGTGAATCACGAACGGGCAGTGATTGCACATGAAGACCACCAGCAGCGGCTTGCCGGCGAAGTCCTGCTTCGAGACCGTCTTGCCATCCACGTTCGGCAGCGAGAAATCGGGAGCCGCACTTCCCAGCGGCAGCATGGTGGATGCCGTCTTGACCATCTTGCTCTCCTTGGGCCCGGTGAGTGATCGTGTTTTCGTCTCCGCAGCGATGGTAGGTCGGCCGCCGCCAACTGACAACCAGCGGACGCAGTTCCAGCGAAGTCGGGTGCAGGAGCGAATTTGTGTGGGGGGCTTGCCTGGTCCCAGGGTTCACTTTGTTTTTGCAGTCACTGCAGCGGACGGCACAGAGGACTGTGCCTTCGACGACCAAAGGTTGCTGCAGCAGTCCGGTCGGCGAATGCTTGTGCCGTCTGAAATCGCAGCTTACCGTAGGGATGAGCGTGAACCTCCGTCAAAACCTGTCGACGGGGTCTGTGCCCCGGTCCGAACCAGCCGGGTCGTCGAGCTTTCACCGCTCGCCCGGCCTCACAGAGGCCGGCTACAGACGTTTTGGCGGAACCTCCTGTTTCGCTTACCGAGGATCTGCTGATGATACGCTGGCTGCTGTGCTGTGCGGTCATGATCGCGCTGAGTGGTGGGACGTTCGTGATTGCAGCGGACCGATCGCAGCGCATCGAGTGGAACGAGTCGCGCGTCGTCGGTTCACCGGAGCCGCCGCCGCCCTACCGGATCGCCCGCGCTTATCCCGAGCTGACGCTGCACCGGCCTATCTACGTGAGGCCGGAGCCTGGCAGCGACCGGCTGTTCGTCGTCACGGTCGACGGCAACGACAGCGGTCCCGCCAGCATCCGCTCGTTCGTCGATCGGCCCGGCGTCGCAGTTGCGGACATCCTGCTGGAATGCGACCGGTTGATCTATGGCTTCGCCTTTCATCCGAATTACATTGAGAACAGTTACCTGTTCGTCATCTGGAACGGACCCGTCGGCGCGGAGAACCGGCAGAATCGCATCACGCGGTTCACCGTTTCGCGCGAGTCGCCGCCGACGATTGAACCGAACAGCGAGCTGACAATCCTCGAATGGGATTCCAACGGCCACAACGGCGGCGATCTCGCATTCGGTCCGGATGGGTATCTGTATTGCCCGACCGGCGACGGCACAAGCGACAGCGACACGCTCGTCACCGGCCAGGGGCTGAACGATCTGCTGGCCGTGCTGCTGCGGATCGACGTCGACCATCCCGACGGCGACCGGCCCTATTCGATTCCGCAGGACAACCCGTTCGTCAACGTGCCCGATGCGCGGCCGGAGATCTGGGCGTACGGCTTTCGCAATCCGTGGCGGATGGACTACGACCATCGGCTCAACCAGTTGTGGGTCGCCCAGAACGGACAGGACCTGTGGGAGCAGGTGTACCTGGTGAACCGCGGCGACAACTTCGGCTGGAGCGTGTACGAGGGAAGCCAGCCGTTCTACCTGGAGCGGGAACTCGGCCCGCAACCGCACACCCCTCCAACGACGGAGCATCATCATTCCGAGGCCCGCAGCCTCACCGGCGGCGTCGTCTACTGGGGAAAGGCGCTCCCGCAACTGCAGGGGGCCTTCATCTACGGCGACTACTCCACCGGCAAGATCTGGGGTGTCCGGCACGACGGAACGCAGGTCACGTACCACGAGGAACTGACCGACACATCGTTGCAGATCGCCGGTTTCGGACCGGACCACGCCGGGGAACTATTGGTCGTCGATATCGGCGGCGGGTTTTACCGCTTGGAGCCCAATCCGGCAGAAGAGTCGCCGCAGCCCTTTCCCCGCCGGCTGAGCGAGACGGGGTTGTTCGCCGACGTGGAGAGCCACGAGATGCAGCCCGGCGTGTTGCCGTATGCGGTCAATGTCGAGTTGTGGTCGGACGGGGCGCACAAGGAACGCTGGCTGGCGATTCCGGCCGACGGAAAGATCGGCTATCGCGAGAAGCGGGGCTGGGACCTGCCGGAGGGGACTGTGCTGGTGAAGAGCTTCGCGCTCGAACAGGAAGCGGGCGTGCCCGAATCGCGCCGCTGGATTGAAACGCGCCTCCTCACGCGCCAGCAGGGAGAATGGGTTGGCTACTCATACCTGTGGAACGACGAGCAGACCGACGCGGAACTCGTCGAGAAGCAGGGGCGGGATGTCGAGTATGCGATCCATGATGCCACCGCGCCCGGCGGCGTCCGGCGACAGACCTGGCATTACCCCAGCCGCACGGAGTGCATGGTCTGCCACTCGCGTGCGGCCAACTACGTGCTGGGGATCTCAACGGCGCAGCTGAATCGCGTTCACGAAGCGTCCGCCGGATCCGTCAATCAGATCGAAGTCTTCGAACAGCTCGGACTCTTCGTGGAGGAACTTCCTGAGCGTCCGGACGACATGCAGCGGCTGTCAGCGCTCGACGATCACACGGCCGACGTAGACCACCGGGCGCGTTCGTATCTGCACGCGAACTGCTCCTTCTGTCACGTCGAGGCGGGGGGCGGCAACTCGGCCGTCGATTTCGAGATCATCGCCAAGCCGGACGAAGCCCGCCTCATCGACGGCCGCCCGGTCCACACGACGTTCGATCTCACGAACGCCCGCATCGTGGCGCCGGGCGACCCGCAGCGATCGCTGGTGCTGTACCGCATGGACCGCCGCGGCCGCGGGCAGATGCCGCCGCTGGCCAGTTCGATCGTCGATGAGCAGGCGGTTGCGCTGCTGAGAGAATGGATCGCCGCGATGCCGGCCGACAGCGAGTAGGAAGCACACAGACGCAGGCGTTACTTCGACGCTTCGCGTTCCTGCCGTTCCTTTTCCACGCGGGCCGCGTACTCGGCCAGCACCCCTTCGGGATCATCGTCGAAGGCCTGCTTGCAGCCCGTACAGCAGACGTAATACGTCTGACCCTTGTAGCTCACAGAGATCGTCCCGGCGCCGCCGGTGACCACGCACTCCGGTCCGGTGCCGTCCTTGTACGCGAGCCTCGTGCCCTCGCGGGTATAACCCACCTCGCCCACGCGCTGGAACGACTGCTGCGACTCTCGCCGCTTTTCGTACAGGACCAGCGTCCGCTTCTCGTTGAGCAAGGTGACGGTGATCCGGTGCACGTCTCCGGCGTCATCCGCTTCGGACGTGAGCGTCAGCCGGTCGTCGGCGAATGCGCCGCGGTACGTGCGCTCCGAGTCATCCGGCAGCGTGGCGACGAGGACGAACTCTTTCGCCGCGGGATCGAACGTCAGCCGTGCGGTCTGGAGATGCTCGCCGTCGGTCACGTCGTAACGGATGGCGACGTCGGCTTCGGTGAACTCCCAGATCCATTCTCCATCCTCGCGCCACGCCCCCTGGGCCGAGCCGCGTCGCACCTGTCCCGTGCCGCGCCAGCCTCCGATCAGATCGTTAAACGGAGACAGTGCCTCCTTGTGCTCTTTGAGCGCGACTGCGTTCCCCTTGTCGTCCACGAAGCCGTACAGCGCTCCCGACGTGAGCAATGCAATGACGCACACCCTCAAACACGGTGCGCGGAGTACGTCGCGAACTGTCATCGGTTTATCGCTCCTGAGACGATGCGAGCGGAAGATCAACGGAGACGACATCAGTGTAACACCGGACGGACGGAATCGGACTCCGAATTCAGGTCCTGGCTGAGGAGAACCGCCGGCGACCACGAGCGACCCGGCGCAAGAACAAACCCCGGCTTCACAGCGAGGCCGGGGTCTTTCTTACGCACGACGTGACGCTGCTATTTGGGTTTTTTCACGCTGATCGGCAACTCATCAATCTTGGCCGCCACGATGAAGTCGTTTTCCGACAAACCGCCGATCGCGTGCGTCGACAGCTCGACGGCGACCTTCCGGTAGTCCGTCAGATGCAGGTCGGGATGGTGCTGCTCCGCTTCTGCAATCTGGGTGACGCGGTTGAAGAAGTCGATCGCTGCCTGAAAATCGTGGACAGTCCACTTCTTGACGATGCGGTCGCCGTCGTCGGACAGTTGCCAGCCATTGAGGTCGTTCAGCAGCCTCTCGGCCTCGTCCCGGCTCAAAGGCTCGACGCCCCCTTCGCAGGGCTTGCAAGACTTGGACTTGAGATCGGTTTCGGTGACAGTCGCCATGCGGTCCCTCCTGAGTGAGTGAGTCCTGAGATAAGTATTGTGCCACTGTGCACTTGCGATGCAAACCCTGTTCCGGGCCGCCTCGGGTTAGGATTGTTAATAACGTCAAAACGGGAGGACTGGTGAAGAACTGCGCGTCTGGTCGACTCTAGCAGACCAGTGGAGACGGGACCCTCCGGAGGAATGCACAGACTCCGGTTGCTGGGGCGGCCGATAACCCCGAAGTGGCGCGTCCGGAGACCGCCTGCGCTTGAATCGAGGAATGGATTCCGTCGCTGTGAAGAATCGCCTGCTCCTGCTGCTGATCGTCGGCGGTCTTTCCGGCTGTCACGTGCTGACGCGCGACCGCACCGGCGACTGGCCTGAAGTCCCGGAATACTCGCGGCACTTCGACGAGGCGCATGCCCGCCATATTGCCGAGAAGCGGGCGCTCAACGCGCTGGGACGCTGCCATCCGCACGCCGAGTCCGAGTTCAAGTACGGCTTCGTGCAGGCCTACGTGGACGTTGCGCTGGGGGGTGACGGCCGGATTCCGCCGATCCCGCCCGAGCGGTTCTGGAAGTCGTGCAACCGGCATCCGGACGGCTACTGCGAGGCCAGTCACTGGTTCGCGGGATACGCCGCCGGATCGCAACGCGCGCTCGGCTCCTGCTGGAAGGCTTACAACGTGGTTCCTGCCGGCGGCATCTGCCCTGCGGGAGGAGCGTGCTGCGATCAGGGTGCATGCGGCTGGTAAGTAGGTGAGACAAGCCGGCACATGACACGCCGGACTGCGAATACTGACAACACGGTTCGCGGCAGGATGCTGCGGGCACAAGGGACGCAACGACATGGATGGCCATGACTTCGCCGCTCGCAAGGCGGCCCCGGCGCTGTTCCGCGCCCGACTCACGCTCGTGCTGGTCGCCGCCGGTGCACTGTCCGGTTGTGCCGCGTTCCATCCGCTGCGCGGCGTCCCCGCCAGCTACATGCCGCACGAGTATCGCGGCGAGGAGCGCTCCGGCAAGGAGACGATCAACCTCAGCCTGCTCGTCCGCCGGCCCCCCGACCAGTACCGGGTGGACGCCGGTGACGTGCTGGCGATCTACATTCCGGGCGTGCTCGGAAAGCTGTCGGTGAACCTGGAGGAGGCGGGGGAAGAGCCGCCGATCAACAATCCAAGTTCTCCGGCGGATCCGCCGACGATCGGTTATCCGGTCACCGTGCGCGACGACGGAACCATTCCGCTGCCCTATGTGAGCCCGGTGCATGTCGCCGGCCGGACGCTGCCGGAAGTGGAGGACGCCATCCGCCGTGCTTACACGGTCGATTCGACGATCCTGGCGAACGTGGACGAGATCGAGAAGCGGATCGTCGTGAGCCTACAGCGGCCGCGGGAATACCGCATCCTCGTCGTCCGTCAGGAGATGTCCGACCTGCAGGCGTCGCAGAACCAGGTCTCGAACCTGAACATCGGTAACTCGAAGCGCGGCACGGCGAAGATCGTTCAATTGCGGGCGTATGAGAACGACGTGCTGCACGCGCTGGCCCGCGCAGAAGGCGCCGACGGACTCCCCGGCCTGGACGCGGAGAACACGATCTACATCCTGAGGCGGCGAAATCACGGAGGAGCTGGTCCCGCTCTGCCCGGCTGGGGGGCGCCGCCGTGTCCTCCCGGAGCCGCGCCCATGTTCGGCCCGACCGGCGGTCACTCGGGGTTCCATCCCTACGATGCACCGCAGTCCGCTGCGGTCACTCCTGCCGGCGGACATTCGCCGTCTGCAACAGGAACTCACACTGTCCTGCAGACCGGGCATTCCACCTTCGCGCCGGCGATGTCGCCCGTTCCGGACTGGCGATCGACTGAGTGGGGCTGGGGGGGCGATTTCTCCGCGCTGCACACGATGGGCGACCCGAACATCATCCGCATCCCTGTCCGTCTGGGGCACGGCGAGTTTCCGCAGATCACCGAAGACGACGTGACGCTGTACGACGGCGACATCGTGTTCATCGAATCGCGCGAGACCGAAGTCTTCTACACCGGAGGACTGCTGGGAGGCGGGCAGTTCACGCTGCCGCGCGACTACGACATCACGGTGACGCAGGCGATCTCGATCGCACAGGCCCAGGGATCGAGCGCTTCATCGCCGCGCGGCGTGGGGGGCGTCTCCGCACTCAACAGCGACGTGACGATCAGTCCCAGCCGTGCGGTCGTATTGCGGACGTTGCCGGACGGGCGGCGGTTCCCGATCGAGGTCGACCTGTACAAGGCGCTGCGGCGGCCTCAGGAGGACATCCTCATCCAGCCGGGGGACATGATCCTGCTGCAGTACACCAAGGTCGAAGCGGTGGCCGCATTCTTCGAGCGTCACCTGCTGGAAGGAGCGCTCTTCGGCATCGCTACCGCGCAGTGGCAGACGGGGAACAACGGCAACTGACGCGCGGCGTCGCTCACGCGTCCGGCAGACGGCTGCAGAACGCGACGAGGAAGAACGTGGCGACCGGGCCGAGCAGCAGGGGAAAGCAGAAACCACGCCAGCCCGCTGCGGTTCTTGCCTTGCGCGAGGCCTGCGTTCAGCAGTGCCAGCGTGCCCCATCCCACGACGTAGCCGAGTGCATCATCCATGTTGATTGTCCGCTCGTGATGCGCTGCGGTAAGTTGACAGGCGATTCGCTCGCCGGCCGACGATCTTAGGATGGACTGCAGACGCGGTCCTTCGTAGCCGAATTCGCCAGAGTTCGGGGCCCCGGTGAATGCTGTGCATCGAGGGACAAGGACACCAGCGCTATGGCGTCTGTGTATGATGACGAGTTCGACTTCTCCGAACCCTTGCCGCTGCCACCGGGTGATGCTGGCTGGTGGCCGATTCGTGGCGTCGGCGTCGTTGGGCTGCTGGTGGGCGCTTACCTGCTGATCGTCTCGCTCTCTCAGCGCGGCGTTCCGCTGGGGTGTGGGGCGGGGTCGGGATGCGATGAGGTGTTTCGAAGCCGCTGGTCGCATGTCGCCGGCGTGCCGGTCGGCGCGGCTGCGTGCGTGGCGTACGCAGCGGCGATCGTATTCTCGTTCCTTGCAGAACGCTCGCGCCTCGAATCGCTGCGGCGCATTGGCAGGCACGGACTGCTCGGCGTTGCCACTGCCGTCACGCTGGGGGCGGTGTGGTTTGTCGGCCTGCAATTGTTTGTCCTGAAGGCGGTCTGCCTGTGGTGCATGGCCGAGCATGGGATCGGTTTTCTGCTGGCTGGACTGATTGTCTGGCAGTGGAGGAAAGTGCGAGCCGTCGAAACGCCAAGTGCGGGCGAGCATCGCGGCGGCGCCGGCGTCCTGCTGGGAGCGGCAGCCGTGATGGTGATGGCGGGCGTGCAGATGTTCGTGAATCAGTCGGGTGCGGCGGTCGCCCGCCTACCGGCCGGAGAGAACGCCGATACCGGTCCCGGCCCGGAGCGGCAGGTGGCCGTTCTCAACGGAGAATTAGTCGTCGCTGTGCGCGATGTGCCGCACCTGGGGAACCCCGACGCTCCGCATGTGCTGGTGCTGCTGTTCGACTATTGCTGCCCGCACTGTCGCGCGACGCATGGGTTCCTGGCGGAGGGACTGCAGCGCTATCCTGAGCAGTACGTGGTGGTGCTGCTGCCGATGCCGCTGGATGCGGACTGCAACCCGACGGTGATCGAGACGGAGCGGCGGTTCGCCGAGGCGTGCGAACTGGCCGCGCTCGCGCTCGCCGTGTGGAACGTCGCTCCGCAGGCGTATGCGGAATTTGACGCGTGGCTGTTCGAGCCGGAGCGGCCGCGATCGCTGGAAGAGGCCCGGGCGAAAGCGGAGTCGGTGGCGGGCACCGAAGCGCTGCAGTCGGCGCTCGAGGATCCGCAGATCGCGGCGAGAATCGCGGCGGACGTCGAGGCGTACGCCGGCAGCGGAGCGCAGACGATTCCGGTGCTGATGTCGCCGGAGATGGACTCGGTCGTCGGGCGGACGGAGACGGCTGAGGAACTGTTCGCGATACTGGAGAGCGAACTGGGGTTACAGGCAGGTCGGGAAGTCGAATAGCCGACGCAGATGCGACCCCTGCCGGGGTCGGCGTGCCATTCGCGTGCGATTCCAGCGGTGTCGCTGCGCTCAACCGCCGGCTATCGTCTGTCAGCCCTCCGGGCTGAATTCGATTTTCGATGGAGTTCGGCCTTCTACCGGTGGATAGGTCAGCTTTGTTCCGTTCGAACGGACGTGAGACTTCAGCGAGGCTGCTCGCAGCTGAATCTGGATCTGGCGCCAACCTCTCCCCAACTCATCGCCTCAGAGGCTGGGTTCGGCGGGCTCCGGCGCCGCGGGTCCGAGGGTGGGCTGGCACCAGGCGCGTTCGGACTCTCCCGGCTCCGACGGGTTCGGATGCGGCTTTGTCGACGTCACGCGGGCCCGGACGTACAGCTCATCCCCTGTGAACTCGTACGCGGCCCGGGTTCCGTCCACTGTCTGGAATACCTCTCCGACGTCGTCGCTGTATCGGCGCGTCGCGTAGACCTCGTTCCCATCCTCGTCCTGGATCGGCTCGCTGGCGGCGTCAAAGCCCGTGCGGGTGCCGATGAATTCGATCGTGTACTCCACTCCCTCTTCGGCCTCCACTTCGACGGCGAGTCCCCGCTCCGACGACGAGACTTCCAGCAGACGCACGCCAGAAGACGAATAGAACCGTCCCGCTTCCAGCGAGTCGATCAGGGCTGCGGGGGTCAGTTCGTTGGCCAGCACGTAGACCCACCCGCGGCCGGGATTGCTGCCGCGGCTGGGCATGTTGTGATACTCGTGGCCATCGTCCACCGCCAGACCGTACATGATCGGGAGGTTCAGTTCGCCAATTCGCAGGGTGAGGACGATGTCCCAGATGCGGTCGCTCGAGACGTGCACGTGATCGCCGGAGTTGTGCACGCCCGGATGTCCGTTGTAGACCTCGAAGAAGTTCTCCCCGATGACCCGCGCCAGGTCTTCGGCCGTGATCGCGTAGCCGAAGTTGGGATGATTGAGATGGACGAGGATCGGCTCGCCGGTCCGTTCGCGCTGGGAAACGACGGCGTCGACGTTGTTCTGCATCACTTCCAGCACGCTCTCGCCGCCGCGGGGCGTCACCAGTTCCTGGACGTTGCTGGCGTTCAGATGGATCGGCAGCCGCTCGAACCGGTCGCTGATCTCCTCTCCCTGGATGAGCAGGTACTCCCCGGTCCGGGCGATCTTGTCCGAGACCTCCTCGAACGTCCGCAGCCGAACCTCCAGCTGACCGTCCTGCTCCCGCTCCTCCACCCAGTCGGGGAAGCGGGCCTTGAGCTTGTCATAGGCTTCGCGGCCCCCTTTGGTCTTGTCCACCGCCGCCCAGCGCTCCGTGTTTGCCAGCACGTTATGGTCGGTGAACACCAGAAAATCGTAGTCGTGCTCGTCGTACCAGACGGCGATCATCTCCAGGTAGTCGTTCCCGTCGCTCCAGTGGGAGTGCGTGTGCAGGTTCCCCTTGTACCACCGCAGGCTCTCCTCCGCGGCGAGCGTGCGGGCGGGACCAGGCCGGTCTATCACCACGGCAACGGATGCAGCGGCCAGGACGCCGAAAATCGCAGAAAGCATCAGAGGGCGAGTCGACATGTGATCGAATCCTTTATCAGGAACGAGATCGGGGAGATCAGGGTAACCGCCGCGGATTCCGGACTCCATGCACGCCGGCGTCGTTACTCAAACCCTGGAAAAAGACGAACCTCCGACGATCCGGGCTCCGGCTTCGACAACGGCGCAGGGCCATTTGTCCGCGGCAAACCCCGATTGCTCCGCTCCGGGGATTCTGTTATCAACCCGCCCTCTCGTTTCAGGTCATCGGCGACCGGCGGCCAGATGCCTGCAGGGCGCGCTCTGCGCGCAAGGCCGGTCCGCCGACAAGCCGCTCGCCATATCGACAGGATGTCTCCCGGTGGAACCGGGAATAGCCGGGTGCTTTGCGCCCGGATCGTCAAGGAGAGACGATTTTGAGCTCGAAGCCGCTCAACCGACTGCGGGTGCTGTTCGTCGACGACGAGGCCCCGATCCGCAATTTGATGCAGAAAGAGCTGCCGCGGATGGGGCATGATGCCACCGTCTGTGAGGACGGCCGCGTCGCCCTCGCCGCACTCGAAGCGCACTCGTTCGACGCCGCGATCATCGACCTCCGGATGCCCGGCCTCACCGGCTGGGACGTCGTCGATCATCTGCAGAAAGTCGCGCCCGACACTGAGATCATCATTCACACCGGGCACGGCAGCCTGGATGACGCCATTCAGGCCCTCCGCCGCGGGGCTTACGACTTCCTCACCAAGCCGACGAAGCTGGTGGAAGTGCAGAACGTCCTGCAGCGGATCGCCGAGAAAAAGACGCTCACCAACAAGACGATTGCCCTGGAGCATCAGCTGCAGGCGGTCCGCGGCACCTCGGAGTTGATCGGCGACACGCCGTCGATGCTCCGCGTGAAAAAACTCGTCGAAAAGATCGCACCGACCGACTCCGCCGTCCTGATCCTCGGCGAGACCGGCACCGGCAAGGAACTGGTCGCCAAGCGGATCCACGACCTGAGCAACCGGGCCCACATGCCGTTCGTGGCGGTGAACTGCGGCGCCCTTCCCGAAAACCTCGTCGAGAGCGAGCTGTTCGGCCACAAGAAAGGGGCCTTCACCGGAGCCGACCAGCCCCGGAAGGGACTCATCGAAGTCGCGAATGGCGGCACGCTGTTCCTCGACGAACTGGGGGAGCTCGACAAGTCGATGCAGGTGAAGCTGCTGCGATTCCTGGAGTCGGGCGAGGTGCGCCGGGTCGGCGAGAACGACGCGTTCCACGTCGATGTCCGTATCGTCTGTGCCACGAACCGCGACCTGCAGGACATGGTGGGCGAAGGCTCGTTCCGCGAGGACCTGTTCTTCCGCGTCAACACGTTCGAAATCCGCCTCCCCCCGCTGCGGGAGCGAAAGGACGACATCCCGGTGCTGGCCCGGCATCTCGTGGCCCGGCATCTCAAGCGAAAAGAGATCTCGCAGGACATCCTGGCTCCGGAAACGGTGTCGCTGCTCCGCTCACACGAATGGAGCGGCAACGTCCGCGAACTGGCCAACGCGCTGGAGCACGCCGTCATCCTCTCCGACGGCCAGCACATTTATCCGGAGGACCTGCCGAACAGCGTCAGCAAACGGTCCCACGACGGCGACCGCCCGTTCCTGGTGAGCAACTTCCCGCGTCCCCTGACGCTGCGGGAGATCGAGATGGAAGCCATCCAGCAGACGCTGGAGAAGCACCACGGCGACAAGCCCAGAACGGCCGACGAATTGGGGATCGCCCTCAAGACGCTGTACAATAAGCTGAACCAGTACCAGTCGCAGGACCAGGCCGAGGCGGGCTAAGCTGGCGGGAGCACTCCTGGCTTCATCGCGAACATCACTCGGACCGAAGCTCAAAATCAAAGTTCGTCTGAGTTTCAGAAACGTCGGCCGTCAGTTCCGAATTGATGTTGTAGCGTTCCGGAACGGCCTCGGCGACTTCGTCGATTTCGGCGCCGGTGTCTTGGGTGTCCATGATCTTCTTGCCAGTCGGTTTCGACCAGCGGATCTCGACCCGATACTGACCAGCATGGGCTCCCTGCGGCTCGGGCACGGCATAGTTGCCCGCAGTAATCACGCCCCCAGCCGGCTTCTGCCCTTCCGCCAGCGGGACAAACGCGATGACGCCGCCGTCGACGGCCTGTCCATCCAGCGTGACTTTGCCGGTCACCGGAAACCGGGTCGGCCCCTGGTATTCGCTGGCGGACGATCCGCAGCCAGTGATCAGGAGAAAGGCGACTAACAGAGCGGTCTGCGTCAGGCGCATCATTGGTCTTTGCACTGCGTGAAGGTGCGGCGGTCGACGTTCGCCTGCTGCGCAGGGGCAAACCGGTGAGGCAACCCCGTTGCAGCATCGATCGCCTCCCACTGCCGGAACGAACATGAGTGGGAGGCGAACAGGCCAAGTTAGAATTCACCGACCGGATTGCCGTCGGACCGGAACCAGAGGTTCTGGTACGTCGAGCCCGCGCCGGTATTCCCAATGTTCTGAGCCGCCCCACAAGTGGCAGGATCGTATGACAGCGGGTTCGAAGCGATATTCTCACTGACGAAGCGCACCGCACCGTCACACATCAAAAAGTGTGCGCCCCCTTCATGCGCGCTGCTTGCGCCGTGACGAACACATCCGTTGTCAGTGCCGAATCCAGTCGTGGTGAATGGAGTTGGCGTGAAATTGATCTGCGGTCCCGGGCGAAACTTGGATCCCGCGTCTGTGGTGCTGCTCCGCCCCCAGGCAATAGCGCCCGTGTAACGCTGTCCCTGAGGATCGGTCTTCAGCCGGCGTTCACCGTGCATGAACGTGTTGCTGGTGCCATCCTCGATATCGCGGATCTGAACCTTGGTGATATTATCTCCGATCTGTTCGCTGATCGGGTAATTGCACTTGGCGTAGTTATTGTGATACACGTTGCGGTCGTTCCCCGTGTCTGACGGGCAGGTGTACGCTTCCAGTGTCTGTTGCAGCACCGGTTGACCATTGTATAGCGTGCCTTCATTCGGCATCCGGCAGCCGTCCGGCCTCAGGATGTTGTACAGCGGGGCTTGGTCTATATACGGCAGGATAAAGGTTCCCCAACCCCACGACCGGGCTTCGGTATTCGGCACGGCGACGCCATTGGACATGATTGTGCAGTTGGTCCAGTTGCCGATCTGGATCACTCCGGGGGGGAACGTCTTGAAGACGTCGTGGTAGTTGTGCATCGCCAGGCCAATCTGCTTTAGATTGTTCTTGCACTGGGTACGGCGGGCCGCTTCGCGTGCCTGCTGGACCGCCGGGAGCAGCAATGCAATCAGGATTGCGATGATCGCAATCACGACAAGCAGTTCGATCAGTGTGAAACCGCGCGGCAGAGGCCGCTTCATGGATGACAGACGACGTGGAGACGACGTGCGCATAGATGCTCTCCGCAGATGTGTGGAGCGGCGAAAAGGAGGACGACGAACCTCAGAGAACGGGAGGAAACCCCCGCGGGAAAGAGAGGGATGAATTGTGCCACTCCCTGCCGAAAATGCAAGCGACTTCGCTCCGGCATTCCCCGATTGCTAGGGGGAACCCATTGCATGCAATCCGGACTTTGGGATGCCTCATTGACGGGGTACGTCGACTTCAAATGCACGATGAGCAGTGCCGTCTGTAAACGGAAGCCAGACAAGCATTGTCAGACTCACGTTCAAGTCGGACTTTCGAGGGGCGACTTCATAGTGTTCAAGGACGAGTAATTCTGGTGAGAGGTCGGCGTGCACCAGATCGACTTCGGTTTGAAGCTCGACTTCCAGTGCAATCAGTTCATTTTTTGCGGCCTCCAGGTTCTGTTCGGCACGCTTCACGTCGCCCCGCTGGTCGGCCGCACGGGATGCCGAACGCATACTGGTCGCCGCTCTCGAAATGTTGCCGGAACTGGCGAGCTTGCGGCCGAACAGCGCGTTCAGCAACGTCGTCCCGAACGAGACGACCGTCGACATGGTCGCCGAACTGGCCTGTGACTTCTCAGTCTCGACGCGCTGCTCATGCCGGCGGATGGCGTTCTGCAGGCGGTCGAACTTCGATGCATACTGCTTGCGCAGCTTTTCGATTTCGGTGTCGCGCTGCTCGCGGAGGAGCAATTGGAGTCGCGCGCGAAAGTCCCCTTCCGCTTCATCGGGCTGCGAATAGGTCTTTAACACCGGGCAATGGCTGAGAACGAGCCGCTCGCTCCGATAGAGATGGTCTTTGAGATCGGACTTCCAGCGCGTGTAGGACTTCGTCTGCGCCGCGTCCGACGGCAGCTCCGCGAATCGTGCCAGCGAATCGGGAGTCTCCGAAAGACCCAGAGTCTCGACGTCAACCGGGGTCGCCGACTCCCACGGTTGCGCCGCAGCGAGATGATCGGGATCGACCAGGCACGCCACGTCCCGCCACACATCGACGCCGGACCGGGACTGGGCGTCAACAAAGTGCACGCGGGCGGTCCCTAACAGCGCCGGATGGTAGGTCACGACGGCATCCCGCGGCGTCGCGCGCGAGACGGCCGCGAACTTCTGCGTGATGTCGGGAGACAGCACCGGCGGCCCCTGTGACGCAGCCTGCGCCGGCGCGGAGAACCCCGGTTTCTCCAAGTAACCGGGTTTCTGGGTCGCGGAGTCGGGTGATTGGGGCTCGGTTTCAGCCGGCGCCTCCTTCCGTTCGGCCATCAGTGTCCCGATCTGTGCCGTCGTGAGCGGGCCGCGAAGATAGGAGAGCGCCCATCGGGTCTGGAACGTCTCCGGCTGGTCCTCGTGCACGTTGTTCATCAGGAACACGCGACTCCCCAGTCCGGAGAGCACCTGCTGCAGCGACTGCCGGTTGAACGCCGCTCCCGACGCGGACGAAGCCCCTTCCAGCCCGTCGAGCACCCGCTCCTTGTCGCGCTCCGTCTGCAGCCGACCCAGGAACCACGTGCCCGCATTCGACAGGGCCTTGTAGTCGAGGTCCACCGGGTTCTGTGTGGCGAGGACGAGACCGAGTCCGTACGCGCGGGCCTGCTTGAGCAGCGTCAGCATCGGCGTCTTGGAGGGGGGCATCGCGGTCGGCGGCAGATACCCGAAGACTTCGTCCATGTACAGCAGCGCGCGCAGACTCGACGTGCCGGACTGCGACCGCATCCAGGCGATCACCTCGTTGAGCAGGATCGTGACGAAGAACATCCGCTCGCGATCCCCGAGGTGGGCGATCGACAGCACTGACATCCGCGGCTTCCCTTCCTTCGTCCACAGCAGCCGCTGAACGTCGAGCGGCTCACCTTGAGTCCACGCCGCGAAACCGGGGGACGCCAGCAGATTGTTGAGCGTCATTGCCAGCTGCATCCGGTCCGCCGCCGGAAACACCGACTCCAGGTCCATGATGCCGACCTGAGTGAATGGCGGAGACTGGATCGCCCGAATCAGTCCCGGCATGTCGAGGTGCGTCCCTTCCGTCCACGCCCGTTCCAGCAGGTTGGACAGGAACACATGCTCGCGGCTGCGGAGCGGGTCCGCCTCCCGTCCCAGCAGCGCCAGCAGTCCGGAGACGCAGGACGTAATCCGCTCGCGGAAGGCGTCGAGATTCTCGCGCAAGGCCTGCGGCGGAGCATCCAGCGACTTCAGCACGCTGAGCGGAACCCCCGCATTGCTGCCGGGCGTGTAGATAGTGACGTCCGCCGCATCGCAGAGTCGCTGCACGCGTTCGGGAGGCTGCCCCCACTGGGCGAGGCCGTTCCGCCAGCTCGCAGCCACGTCGTCGGCATAGGCTTCCGGCGTCATCCCCTTGCGAGCCGGGGCGTCCGGTTCAATCCAGCGAGCGAAGTCGCCCGCGGCGAGATCGGGAAACTGCAGAGCCAGATTTCCCATGTCCCCCTTGGGATCGATGATCAGCGCGGGGATTCCGTCGATCGCCGCCTCCTCCAGCAGCGTCACACCCAGCCCGGTCTTGCCGCTTCCCGTCATGCCGACGATGACCGCGTGCGTCGTGAGATCCTTGGAGTCGTACAGCACCAGGTCCTCGGCGAGCATCCCCGCGGGAACATCGAACCGGCGGCCCAGATAGAACGCACCAAGCTTCTCGTAGTCCGTCATGGAAAGCGACTCTGAAGGGCTCATCGAGCGGCAGGAACCTGCGAAGCCCCATCATGCGGCACCGCGCCGAACGGTGGCAAGCGTCCAGACTCCGATTAGCCCCGGCCCTGCGGGCCGGGCGCACGGACGTGCCCTCCATTCGCGATTGCCGTGACATCACAACGCCGACGGCTCACAGTCGCGGCTTCGTCAACGAGTGCCGTTACAGGTTGAACGACAGCGCAATCAGCACGCCCAGAATAATCGACATGAAGAACAGCACCTGCAGGAACAGCTTGCCGCCGCGATTCAGAATGCGGGCCGGCGACTCGTAACGCGTCGCGCTGTACACGAGGCTGATTACCGCCGCCAGCGGCAGCAGGTACCAGGTGAGTCCGATCTGGGCCAGAGTCAGCATGGGAGGAATCCTGTCAATCGCGGCTCAGGCCGTGGCGGCGGTCTTCTTGCGGGACGGTTCGGCGACGACCGGCTTCTGCCGATCTCCCTCGGACGGCGCCTCCGCTTCCTCGTCGCCGTAACCATAAGCGGGTCCTTCCAGCGCGTCCCAGATGGCGAGAATATTCAGCAGGCCGGCGACCCAGGTGAAGACCATCGCGAGTTCGTGAAACTTCCCCAGGTCGCGATGCAGGGCCCGCTCCTGCAGCGTGTCCACCGGGACCACGAACCAGTTGTGAAGGGGACGCGAGATCGAGCCATCAAGCGTTCCGATGATGCGCTGGCCACGGCCGTCCTCTTCGACGACGGACGCCACCAGCTCGCGCCGCGGGTCCGCTTTAATCGGTTCTTCGAGGCTCACATGCTCGCCAAGCTGCAGTTCGACCGGACTGCCGTCTTCGAACGTCCCCACGAACGTGCCCTGCACCGTTCGTCCGAACTGTCCCATCGCGGGCTGCAGTTCGATCCTGCCGGCAACAGGTCCCTCGATGTCCTCTGTTTCCAGCCGCAGATCTCCTTCAAAGGGAGCCGAAAGCGGCTCATCCAGCGTGCGGGACGACTCGTTCTCGGAACTGTAGTAACGCTTGTTCTGAATAACCGCGCAGACTGCGGGCAGACCGACGCCGGCCTGGGCCAGAAACTGCAGCGTATGGTGCTTGCCGCGGATCCTCTCGTGGGCGGGGGGGCGGTGGATATAGACGGCCCGCCACTCGGCCATCCGCATTCCCGCGAAGTACAACCCCAGAATCCCAAAGAAGTAAATCGCGGCCTTGAAGACCCGCCCCTGGTAGAGCTGACCAGCGCCGGGCACGAGAAACGTCAGCACGGCCGCCAGCCAGGGGGTCTTGAGGTTGATGCGGGGATCGGCCATGAATCAACGTGCCTTGCTGCCCGATGCGCACCACTGCGCATGCTGCTCCTGGGATAACGACCGCGATGAGCAGCGGTACGGCGACCTCATTCGCTCAACGGCCACGACCGGCGGCAACGGCTCGCGTCGCCCGTCAGCGCGCGGAGACGCCCCGATCGAGGTGAATTCTAGAGGCTTGGCCACATTGCGGCCAGTCGGAGTTCCCGCCGCTTCCGGCCGGGCGGAATCCGGGCCCCGCCCGATCAGATCTCGCACTCCATCAGGTCCTCAGCCAGGTCCGTGTGCGGAAAGATGGCCCGCGCTGCGGCGATGTCGAGGGGATCGTCGCCATTCAGGATCGGATCGACGTGGATCAGCACCAGTCGTCCCACGTCGGCGTCCCGCGCCAGCCGCGCCACCTGGCTGGTGTGAGAATGACCTGTCCGCTCGCACCACTCTGACATCCCGTCGTTGAAGTTGCACTCGTGAATCAGCAGGTCCACGCCGCGGATGAAGTCGGTGTAGGTCCCGTCGACCGTCGTATCCGTGACGTAGGCGAGGGAGCGGGCGGGCTGCGCGTCCGTGGGCGTCAGGTCGAGCCGGTAGGCCGTCGATCCCCCCGGATGGCTCACCAGCGGATGGTGCGTGACGACGCCTCCCGGCACCTCAATCCGCGGCGCCTGCTCCACCTGGGTGTACTCGTAGTCCGGGAGCACGGGGAACAGCCGCTCGTTGAACAGTTGTCCGAGGATCGCGGCAATCGTCGGCTCGTTGGCGTACACGCGCGCCCGTTTGACGTTGCCGCGCAGCAGCGGCACGAGAAAGTACGTCAGCCCGATGATGTGGTCCAGGTGGGCGTGCGAGACAAAGACCTGAACGTCCTGTGTTTGCAGCCGTGGCTCCACCCGGTAGAAGCTGGTGCCGGCGTCGAACAGCACTCCCAGTTCGGGCAGCATAAGGCAGGCGGTATGCCGCCTGTCGTTGGGATGATACCCGCCGGTGCCAAGAAACTGGATGCGCATGCAGGGCCGCGGTGCACGTGAAAGTCTAGCGGACGCCCAATCGACGTCCGCTCGATTATTCGGCATTCCGACAACCGACTGCAAGTGCAGTGCATATTGCGGCTCTAGGGCATGCTTGAGGCCAGCGAGACCAGCTGCAGGAATTCGTTGCGGTAGCCGTACGCGTCGGCGCCCAGGGCGGGCTGTGCCCATTCGGCGACGGCGGCATAGGTCGCGTCTCCCTTGTACTCCGAGTCGCGGAGCAGCATGCCGAACGCGGCCACCGCGGCGGCGAACTGGAAGTCGTCCGTCGCCTGACCGAATGCAGCGCCCGAGTCCCGAATTGGGAACTCCAGTTCCGAACTGGTGACGCCGTCGGGCTCCTTATAGCGGAGATGCAGCGTGAGCAGTTCGTCCGTCATGGCCGATTCCGAAAGCTCCGACGGCTGCTGATACTTCGACTGCGGAGCCGTCAGTGAATCGGGCACATCCACGCCGGCCGGGATGATCTCGTACAGGGTCGTGACCGTATGCCCGGCGCCGATTTCCCCGGCGTCCTTGGAGTCGTCCGCAAAGTCTTCCGCCTTGAGCATCCGGTTCTCGTAACCGATCAGCCGGTACGCCGCGACACGGGCCGGATTGAAATCGACCTGGATCTTCACGTCCTTGGCAATGGTGATCAGCGTGCCGGTCATCTGCTCGACCAGCACCTTGCGGGCTTCGTTAATCGTGTCGATGTAGGCGTAGTTGCCGTTGCCCTTGTCGGCCAGTTGTTCGACGGTGGCGTCCTTGTAGTTCCCCATGCCGAAGCCGAGGACGCTGAGTGTCACGCCGCTCGCCGCCTTTTCCTCGATCAGCTTCGCGAGGCTGCTGCGATCCGTCGTGCCGATATTGAAGTCGCCGTCGGTGCAGAGGATCACGCGGTTCACTCCGCCATTGATGTAATTCTCGACGGCCACGCGATAAGCCAGCTCGATCCCCTCGCCGCCGTTTGTTGAACCGCCCGCATTGAGACGATCGAACGCGGAGAGAATCGTCTGCTTCTGATCGGCCGTGGTGGCCGGGAGCACCAGCCCGCTGCTGCCAGCGTAAACCACGATGGCGACGCGGTCGTTCTCACCCAACTGCTCCACCAGCAGCCGCATCGCGTTTTTCACGAGCGGCAGCTTATTCTCATCCGCCATTGAGCCGGAGACGTCGAGCAGAAAGACCAGGTTGCTCACCGGCCGGGAGTCATGCTCGATGACGCGGCCCTTCAGTCCGAACCGGATCAGCCGGTGATCCGGCGCCCACGGGCACGCGGCAATCTCCGCGTTGACGGCGAAGGGCACGTCTCCCTCCGGGTTGGGATAGTCGTAGTTGAAGTAGTTGACCAGTTCTTCGATGCGGACCGCGCCCGGCGGCGGCATCTGGCCGTGCGTGAGGAACCGCCGCACATTGGCGTACGACGCTGTGTCCACGTCGATGGAAAACGTGGAGAGCGGATTGTTCTGAGCGAGCAGGAACGCGTTCTCGACAATCGCGTCGTAGGTCTCCGTGTTGAATTCGGGCTCGGCGGCTTCCGCATCCATCGCGGGAATTGCCGTGGGCGCCATCATGCCGGGATCGTGCGCGGGGGCTTCCGAGTAAAGTACGGCATCGGCTGATTCGGGCCCCTCGCGGGTGTTGTTTCCGCAACCGGCCAAGACTTGAGCGATCAGCAGCAAGATCAGCGCACGACGCATCGCACACCTCCCTGAAGCGGGCTTGATAGGGATTGGGCACATGACGCGGCACGACCGCCGACTACGAAAGTCGCTGCATGCGGGACCGTCGCACCGAGCCAACTGGCAGGCCCGGCCTCTCATGTTGGAACGCCCATTAGGATGCGCGCGGCCGCACGGAAATTCCCGGAATCGGGCCGCCTCTCTGGTGTTTGTCAGAGTTCGACTTCGGCCCTGCCCATGCGGCCGTATTACACTTCGAACGTCTCAAACTGCTCCGGGATGATCGGGTCCTCATCGCAGTAGTCGCGCATTAACTCCGCCAGCGCCCGGGCCGACGTCGGCTCGCCGTGCACCAGGAACGCCTGGCCGATGTGGCTGTCGGCGGACATCTTTCCGAACCACCACTGGAAATCCTCGACGTCGGCATGGGCCGACAGCCCTTCGAGCTTTTCCACGCGTGCGTTCAGCGGATACTCGCGGTCGAAGATCCGCACGTACGGCCTGCGATCGGCCAGCTGCCGGCCGAGCGTGTGCGGCGCCTGATACCCGATGAGCACGATCACGTTCCGCTCGTCCGCGACCGAATGCTTGAGATGATGCACGATGCGCCCGCTCTCGCACATGCCGCTGGCCGAAATGACGACAAATGTCCCGTCCAGCTTGTTCAGCGCCATCGACTCCTTCTGCGAGTCGGTATACGTCAGCGTCTGGAATCCGAACGGGTCTTTGTCGCGCAGCAGCGTCCGCCGCACGTCGTCGTCCATCGCCTCGTTGTAACGGCGGAAAATCCGGGTCAGCCGCGTCGCCAGCGGGCTGTCCACGAAGATCGGCACCCGCGGCAACAGCTTCTCGTTGAACAGTTCATTCAGGTAGTACACCACCTGCTGCGTGCGGCCCAGGCTGAACGCCGGAATAATGACGCGCCCCTGCCGCTGCACGGCTTCCAGGATGATCCGCAGCAGCTCGCGCTTGATGTCGTCGGCCGGCGGATGCACCCGGTTGCCGTACGTGGACTCGGTGATCAGCACGTCGCAGCCCTGCACCGGCACGGGATCAACCAGTAGCGGAATCCCGCGGCGTCCGAGATCGCCTGTAAATACGACTCGCTTCACTTCCCCGGCGTCGCGGATCTCCATCTCCGTGATGGCCGAACCCAGAATGTGGCCGGCCTGGTGGAATCGCAGCCGGAAGTCGGGAGACAGCTCGTGCCATTCGTTGAACGCCAGCGGATGCATCCGCTTGATCAGCGCCTCGGCATCTTCGACCGTATACAGCGGCTCGACCGGCGGGTGCCCGGCCAGCAGCTTGCGGCTGAGGTACCGCGCGTCCTCCTGTTGAATCTTGGCCGCATCCAACAGCATGAGTTCGGCGACGTCCGCCGTCGCGTCCGTGCAGAACACGGTCTCGCGAAAGCCCTCGCCATACAGGCGCGGCAGGTTGCCGCAGTGATCGATGTGAGCATGCGAGAGAATAACAGCGTCCAGCCGCTTCGGCTCGCAGCGGAAGACCTCGTTCTTGCGGCGCGAGGCGGCCCGCGGGCCCTGGAAGAGTCCGCAGTCGAGCAGGACCCGCAGCTTGCGGGTTTCGATCAGGTGCTGGCTGCCGGTCACCTCGCCGGCCGCCCCAAGAAAAGTGAGTTTCATGCGGGAACTGTGGCCGATGGGTGATTCGTTGTCGAGACCGGTCTCCCGATTCAGCGAGGCCGCCGAATCGTCTTGACCCGGCTGCAATCATGGCGAATCATTGAAGGAACGGATCAGCCTTTCCTGATCCGCCCAAACGTGGTATGTCGCGGTCCGTGTTGACTCGCGCGATCGAGGTCCGGCAGGAGCGGCCATCGTCTTAAGCACGTTCAGTCTGTCAGGGAGATCCGCACGATGCGAATTCTCAGCGGCGGCGAACAACTGAAGCGACTGTTTGCGGCGCTCACCGAGCAGACATTCGAAGTCGAATTCGGCGTAGCAGACCCTCCGCTCGTCGATTACCTCTCGGACATGCTCGTCCGCTTTGTGCGCATCGATGCCATCTTCCCCGTACGCGACGTCGTCGGCAGGCGGCTCGAAGAAGTCGCCGAAAT
The DNA here is from genome assembly GCA_041940305.1 of Planctomycetaceae bacterium. Lineage (GTDB taxonomy): Bacteria > Planctomycetota > Planctomycetia > Planctomycetales > Planctomycetaceae > JBGTSJ01. The sequence continues at coordinate 328,359 of JBGTSJ010000001.1, read as the reverse complement.
GCTGCTCGAGGCCGAACAGCGATCCGGCCGGCCCAAGCGCGAGGTCCACCGGCACATCGGCGACTTCACCCTGTTCTGGACCGGCGTGTATCCGGAAGCATTGCAGCGGCTTAAGCCGGCCGGCAGCAAGGATTCCCTGCTGGACTACCAGGAGCAGGGAAAACGTTCTTACTACATCGCCAGCACCTATGTGGACGCGCCGTTCCAGGACGAAGCGCCGGTGCTGCGGCGGCTGAGCGACGAGTTTGAACTCTGCTCGCAGGGACTTGCTCAGGTACGGCGCGAGTGGCAGCAGTTGCCCGAAACGGCGGCCGACGGCTGGACGGCGGACCAGAACTGATTGTCGCCCCTCTCCGTCCTGATCGGAGCGGAGCCGCTGATGACGCGGAAACGGTTGTGACGGGTCTGCCCAATGCACCTTCTGCAACCGCCGCAACGAAGGCGCCGCGCCTGTGCAGAATGTGGGGAAGGCGAAGTCGAATCGCGCCGTCGTTCGCCGAGTACGCAATTGACCTCGGACCGGCAGTTCTCGCCGGTCGATGAACGAACTGCCGTATCGGGCACGGTCAGTGGCGACACTGCTTCGGCCCTGGCGTGGCCGATCGTGCACCGCGTCCACCCTCAAGGGGGCGGCGCCGCTCTCAGGCGGCCGGGAACGACCCGGCTCTTGCGCCGCCATGGCGCGGACTCTGGAATCCGAATGACCATCGCGAAATGGAAAGGGTCGGCATGCGAGACACGTCGGTGACTCTCGACCTGGTGGAAGAGTTGAGGCTGCGGCGCTGGGCGAGGCTTCATCATGTGGAACCGGACAAGCGCCGGGCTGACTGGCATGCGGTCATCCTCGACGAGATGCAGCGCAAAGACGTGGAGCTCAGCGAGCAGCAGCCGTTCGACGCCGGCAGCCGTCGGGTCCCGATTGCCACCGGCCGCCGGGATTTCCATGCGGCCCACATTGCTGCGACGCCGCGATTCCTCTCCGTCGTCAACTCGCGCGCGGAGCTGCACTACACCTGAATGAACGAGCTGGGATCTGCGGCGGGCGGAAGATCTCACTTACCAGCCGGGCAAGCAGTCAGGGGTCGCTCTGAAGCGACTCACAAGCACGCTTGGTCACGCGCTTGGTCATGTGGCAGTGCGCTGGGCCGGCGGCGGGACTGTCCTGGGGGAGGGGCGATTGCATCCCGGTGCAGGGGCCGATCATAATCCAGCAGTCTGCCCCCGATCGCTGGATATTGTTATGCCCCGTGCAAAGAACGTGCTTGGAACACCGCTGACCTGCTGCTGCGAGGATCCGCTCACCGGGTTCTATCGCACGGGCTACTGCGAAACCGGCGCCGACGATCTCGGGCTGCACATCGTGTGCGCCGAGATGACAGCGGACTTCCTGGAGTTCAGCCGGCTGCGCGGAAACGACCTGTCCACTCCCGCGCCCGAGTACGGCTTCCCGGGATTGTCGCCCGGCGATCGCTGGTGCCTCTGCGTGGAACGCTGGAAAGAAGCGTATGATGCGGGAGTGGCGCCGCAGGTCGTGCTGGAGGCGACCCACATGTCGTCGCTCGAGTTCGTTTCACTCGAAGAACTGCGGATGCATGCGGTCGATGCATGAGCGGGCCGCCCGGTAAGAGGCGGAGTGTCGGTGCCATAATCGGCTCCGTAACGAGCCGCCCGAGGGGCCGACTGAGAACATTTGTTGCGGCCGCCGAATGCGACGGAGTGGCTCGCCGGATTCCTGGATACCTTTGGGGGACTCTGCCGTGCTCGTGCAGATGGAGTTGGCGCGGATCATTATCAGCGAGATCAACGACCAGCAGGTCGTCTTTCTGCGCGAGATCGAAGGGCCGCGGTCGTTTCCGATCCTGATCGGCATCTTCGAGGCGACCAGCATCGACCGCCGCGTGCAGGGGAACGTTCCGCAGCGGCCGCTGACGCACGACCTGCTCAAGAGCGTCATCGAGCAACTCGGCGGCGAAGTCCAGGACATCGTGATCACCAACCTGGTCGATCACACGTACTACGCGACGATCCGCATTCGGAAGGAGGGGGAGCTGATCGAGATCGACAGCCGTCCCAGCGACGCACTCGCGCTCTCGGTGCACTACGAGCCACACCTGCCGATCTACGTCTCGGAGGACGTACTGGGCGAAGTCACGTAGAACCTTCGTCAAAACCTGTAGACGGGGTCTGTGACCCCGTCCGAATCAACCGGATTGTCGAGCTTTCGCCCGCTCGCCCGGCCTCACAGGGGCCGGCTACAGAGGGTTTGGCGGAACCTCGGAGTCTCCGGCTGCGTTCTAATCGCGCGTGTCGGGCTGCAGAGCGCCGGTTTCCAGCATCGCCTCGACCAGCTGGCGGGCGACCGGTCCGGCGACTTGGCCGCCGGAACCGCCGTGCTCCAGGACGACGACGAACGCGACGCGCGGGTGATCGGCCGGCGCATACCCTGCGAACCAGGCATGGTCAGGGCGTCCCCCCCCCACCTCCGCCGTTCCCGTCTTGCCGGCGATGGAGATCTGCTCCAGGCGCACGTGCTTCCCCGTGCCGCGCGGATCTTCCACGACACGCTTCAGGCCGGCCCGCACTCTCCAGAGCGTGTCGGCGGAGAGTCCTTCAATTCGCGACGCAGGCCATTGGCTGTGTTCAAACTCATAGGAGACAAGCTGGACACTGGAGCCGCTCTGGTCCGACCCGCCCCCCGCGGTATCGCACACGAAGTGCGGCGTCACCAGCCGGCCGTCATTGGCCACGGCCGCCATCATGCGGGCGATCTGAAGCGGAGTCACGGTGAGCGACGCCTGTCCGATCGCGAACTGCAGGGTCGTTCCCGGATACCAGGGAGTCTCTCCGTCCTCCGCAGAGGGGAGCTGGCCGCCCCGTTCGCCCGGCACATCGCAGCCCGACGGCTCGCCGAGCCCGAAGCGCGCCGCCCAGCCATGGATCGCCTCCGGCCCGATCCGCCTCGCCGCATCGAAGAAATACACGTTGCATGAATGACACAAGGCCGACTCCAGGTCCACATCGCCATGCCCGACGCCATAATGACGGTAGATGAAACACCGGTCTCGATCCGGCCGATCGAGGTACCCGCGGCAGTGAAACGGGGCGTCCGGATCCACGGCGCCGCTTTCGAGCAGCGCGACCGACGTCAGGATCTTGAAGACTGATCCCGGGGGGACGGTCATCTGCGTGATGCGCGGAAAGAACGGCTGCCGCGGATCGGCGTTGGCCGCTTCCCATTCCGCTGCGTCGGGATCGACGAGCAGGTTGAGATCAAATCGCGGCGCGGCTGCGGCGGCTAGGACTCGGCCGGAGTGCACGTCCAGCGCGACGATGCAGCCTCCCTGCGGAACGGCCGCCGCGGGGGGAGCGTCAATCGCTTCACCGTTCTCCACGGCGCCGCCGGCCGGCTGCAGGGCTTCGTCCAGCAGGCGTTCCACCCGCGACTGCAGGTGGCTGTCAAACGACAGTACGAGGTCCTCCCCTTCAATCGGCGCCCGCACCACCTCGGAGTGCACGATCACGCCGTGCCGGTCCTTCACGATTCGCCGCAGTCCGGCCCGCCCATGCAGGCTCGTGTCGTAGGCACGCTCCAGTCCGCTGCGGCCGATACGGTCCTGCTCCTGGTATCCCAGCGGGTCACCGTGCGGGTACGCCTGCTTCCGCGTGTGGATTTCATCCGGCGTGATAGAAGTGCGGACCCCGACGATGTGCGCGCCAAAGTCTCCGGCGGGATAGACGCGCTGCGTTGAGAATCCAACCTGGACGCCGGGGTACTGCGACGGCAGCGCCTCCACGGCGCCCACAGCCTCCATCGAAACGTTCTCGACGAGGACGTGATACTGCTCCTGTTCCTTGATCACCAGCGGATCGCGATTCGTGCGCTCCGGAGCCGAAGTCAGTTCGCTCACGAACGAATCCCAGGCCTGCTCCCACGGCGACGTATCGGTCCTGCGCTCGACCACGGCCGACTCGGCACGACGCTGTCCGCTGAGTCGCGAGACATAGGCGTGGATTCTCTCCACTCTCCGCTGGATGCGCTCCCGCCGCGTCTCCAGATCGCCGGGGTCCAGGCCGGTGGCCGCCGCCAGCGAAGCGAGCATCGCGTCCCGGCGGGCCAGCACCTCTTCCCGTGCGGCGGCCAGTCGCTCGGGATCGCGCCGCTCCGACGGGGTGAGCCGGGAACGGGCCTGCTGCACCATCCACGATTCATTCGGAGGGTGTTCCAGCCAGCGATAGTGCACGAGCAAATCGAACCGCGGCTCGTCGTACGCGACGATCATCCCGTCGGCCGTCAGGATCCGCCCGTCCCGGCACGGCAGCGTTTCATACTCTTCGGTCTGCCGGTCCCATCCGCTGACAAACTGCTCCGGAATCCCGATCTGCAGATAGCCGAGCCGCGCCGAGATCACCGCCACCGGCAACAGAAAAGCCGTCAGCAGCAGCGCGATCCGCAACTGCGGAGCGTGGTCGAGCGCCGGACCGGTATCCGGACGCAGCGACTGGGCGTCATGGAGGGGCTTGTTCAGCATGCGTCCAGGGTCAGGTTCGCTGTGCAAAGACCAGCGAGACGAATCCAGTCCGCAACGTCCGCCACAACGCGACCACGAGGGCGGCGCACAGTCCGGTTGCCGTGGAGCATCCCACGATCAGGTAAGCCTCGTCGGTCAGGACCGGATGCGACTCCCCCAGGCGCGCGGTGAGAGCCGCGCATCCCAGCAGCCCGGCCGTCTGAACGATCGCGATGAGCGTCAGCGCGGCGAGCGAACGGCAGTCCCACTTCTCCCGCAACAGCGCCAGCAGGAAGCAGAGCGTGCTCATTCCCACGAGCTGCACACCCATCGGACTTCCGGAGATTGCATCCCCGACCAGACCGATCAGCCCTCCCCATGCAGCCGCTTCAGCGGCCGCCATCGTCCATACGCAGAGCAGGGCCGCCAGGCACAGCCAGCACACCGAGATTCCCTTTTCCGGAGTCAGGACGGCCGATGTCTGCAGCACGGCGGCAGCGTAAATCAGTGCGGCCAGTCCGCATCTCGAAATCATGGCAGGGCGATCTTCTCAGGGAGTTTCGAAGTGGCTCGCCATCCGCACGGGGTTGGGAAGCTCGCGCAGGATCTGCACGCTGCGATGCTCGTCCAGCAATGTAAAGGGCGCGACAGTGACGACCCAGTGCGCGGCCCCCTCCGGAAGCTCGGCCGCGACGACTCGCCCGTAGCAGAGAGGCGCCATGGAAGCGGCGTCGGGCATCCGGCCGTAGACGTAATCCCCCACCGAGACCGGCTCAGTCGCTGCAATCAGTTCCAGTCCGCACGTCCCGTCACCATTGCCGACCAGCAGCCCCTCGGCCCCAAACAACGGCCCGCGCGCGGTCGGCCGCACCAGGCGGATATAGCTGCGGAATTCGGGATCGGTGACCGGCTCCACCGTGCTGGTCCAGCGACCGGATAGCTTGATGCGTCCGACCACACACCCGCCTGCGAGCACCGGCATGTCGGGGGCGACCTGCGAGTCGCTTCCCTGGTCGAGCAGCGGCAGAGGCCCCGCGAGGACGATGTCGTCCACCGCGATGCCGTCGGTCGTTCCGCGACTGAGCAGCCGCGACGTTCGCTTACGGAGCAGGTCCCGCTCTACTCCCAGCACGGCGGCATGGACCACGTCCGGAACGGTCAACGGCTCCGACGGCGAAGCGGCGATCTCAAGGGGCAACCTTTGCGGATCGCTTCCCTCTCCTGCCTCGGCCGCTTGGGCAGCCTGCAAAGCCAGGAAGCGATCCCGCCACTCGTCCCGCTCCTTCTCCACCGACCTCAATTCGCCGTCTTGATCATCACGCCGCCATTCCGTCCAGCGGGATTCGGCGGCGTCGACGACGACCGCCAGTCCGACCTGTCCAGGCTGCATCGCATCGCGCACCGGCCAGCGAATCGCGTCGCTGATCTCCGACGGGGCGACCCACAGACCGCCCCCGATCAGCCATGCCAGGGCGAGTACCGCGAACGCAGCCGGTGTTGCCGAAGCCTGCCTCATCCGTCGTCAACCATCCTTTACTCAGAGTCAAAGCTGTCCCGCCACTGCTGCAGGTGTTCAAGGCAAATCGCCGTGCCCCGCGCCACCGTTGTCAACGGATCGTCCGCGATACGAACCGGCATCCCCAACTGCTCCCGCATCAGCAGGTCGAGCCCGCGCAGCAGGGCGCCGCCACCGGTCAGCACCAGCCCGGTGTCCGATAGATCGGCGACCAGTTCCGGATTGCACTTCTCGATCGCGTGCTTGACGCAGTTGAGAATGGCTTCCAGCGGCCCGTGCAGCGCTTCCCGGACCTCTTCGCTGGTGATCGTCGCCTTCCTCGGAATGCCGCTGATCGTGTCGAGGCCGCGCAACTCACCCGTGAGTTCCGTTTCCAGCGGGTACGCACTGCCGATGTCGAGTTTCAACTGCTCCGCCGATTGCGTGCCGATCCGCAGCGAAAAGTGCTGCCGCACATACTCGACGATCGCGTCGTCCATCTCGTCGCCGGCGGCCCGGATTGACTTCGCCGCTACGACGTCCCCAAGGCTCAGGATCGCCACGTCCGTCGTGCCACCGCCGATGTCGCAGATCATGTTGGCAATCGGCTCCGAGATCGGCAGCCCGGCCCCGATGCTCGCCGCCTTCGACTCCTCGACCAGGTACACCCGTCCCGCCCCGGCTCGCTCCGCGCTGTTGAACACCGCCCGACGCTCCACGGGGGTGATGCCTCCCGGGACGGCGATCACCACTCGCGGCCTCAGTCGGCGGCTGTCGCGGGTCGCCTTGCGAATGAAGTACTCCAGCATCGCTTCGCACAGCTCGAAGTCGGTAATCACGCCGTCCCGCAGCGGGCGGACCGCAATGATCGAATCCGGCGTGCGGCCCACCATCTGCCGCGCCAGCTTGCCGACGGCCGTTCCCCGCCCCAGCACGCGCCGCGTCCCCTTCTGCAGGGCCACGACGGACGGCTCATTGACGACGATCCCTTCTCCGTTCACGGCCACCAGCGTGTTGGCCGTGCCGAGGTCGATCGCCAGGTCGGGCCGCATCCATCGGCGGAACTTGCGGAGCATCCCTGCCCAGTCCGGTGTATCAGTCGTCGCGGCGGCGTCGCCGAGGAACTCGTTTGTGGGCGCGCAATCGGACCTGGCTGGTCCGGCACGGGCCGACGGGGTTTTACCCCGACGCAACCACTTGCGGCAATACGGGTTGACCGCCTCGAAGCTGCGGCGGCGGTTGGTGAGGTCGACGGACATCGAAGGTGGTCGCTCAAACGTCACCATCGTCGCTGACGGACCGCTGCGGCAGATCCGTGGCGAATGACCGGTGCATTGCAAACCGGCTGTCATACCGGCATCGCCCAGGCCACTGAACGTCGACGCAAGTTTCAAAGATACAAACGGTTACGTGGACAACTCGCTGTGTTGAAGCGGGAGCAGCATCGGCCGCCGACTCGGCCGGCCACGTTCCGGCATGCCACTTGCGATCTGCATTTTGGTGAGACGCGACCATTCGGACACATGCCGTCCAGCGGCCGCGAGCCACCCCTCACCAGAATTCAATGTTGGAGCAGTTGCCATGTTACTTCGCCCACGAAACGCCAGGACACGCACCGGCCTGTTTGGGCTGGCGGCCGGAGCATGGATCGCCGGATATCCACTGAGTACTTCCGCCCAGGAGCCAGCGACTTCGGGCGTTACTCCGCCGGACGGCCCTGTGACGACCGTCAACGATCCGCTGCGGGCTCGCTCCGCCACCGAGAACACGGTCTTCGGCCGGATCGTCAGTACCGATGAGCACCGCCTCACCCTCGTCGAAGGCGAAGGAGATGAGGGCACACAGGTCGAATTCATCTCCGGCCCCGGAGTGAAGGTCTTCATCGACGAGCGGCCCGCCCGGCTGGCCGACATTCCCGCCAATGCGCGAATAAAGGTCTACCGGGATCCGGAGGACCGCAACGTCATCACCGACGTGGTGGTTCTGCAGGATGAACCGACAACCGACGAACCGGACACGGCACGATCCACCTCCAGCATCGAAGACTCCACTTCGCCGGTGGGCTTCGGTCTGATTCTCGAAGGAACCCCGAAAGGCCTGATGGTGGCGAGCGTTCGCGTCGATGGCCCGGCCGATAAGGCCGGCATCCAGGCGGGAGACGAGATCGTGACTCTGGATGAAGTGCCGGTCGGCGCCCCACGAGACATTCTTGACGCCACGGCCGAAATGGAGGACGGAGCAACGGTGACCGTGACGATCCGCCGCGACGGCACGGAGCGCACGGTCTCGCTGATCGCCGAAAGAGGCCCGGCGGGCAAGGACTCCGTGCGGACCACGGAGGCTTCTCCGCAGCCGACCGAAGTTCTGAAAGGCGATGCACCGGAAGTCGCCACGGAGGTCGTCAAACCGGTGGAGTTGAGCGCTACGCTCGCCACCGACACGAAGGGCATTGCGGTCGTGCGCATCGACAGGAACTCTCCCCTTGCCAAGGCAGGCCTGAAGGATGGTGACTTGATCCAGCAGGCCGCCGGCAAGAACGTGCTGACGCCCGAATCGCTGTTTCGCGTCCTCAATGAGTTCGACGGCGGCACCAACGTGGAACTGGTTGTGCTGCGCGACGGAGAGGAAATGAGCTTCACGCTCGAACTCCCCGAAGGCCACGAGCGGGTGCTGGTCGACACTAGTGAGACCTCCACGCACGGCGCCGTGAACCCGGACTTCCAGCGGTATCCCAATGGTGACCGGATGGGACAGGCAAGCGTACAGGAGCTGCAGGCCATCGTTGCCCGCCAGCAGGAGCAGATTGACTGGCTGTACAACGCCCTGATGCAGACGGCGAGCGCCACGGGTGTCGCGACGAATGGCTGGGGTGCATTTCCCGCCGGGTTCGCGGGAGGCTTTGGATTCAACGGCGCCCCGGTCGATGCGAACGGCGACGGAGTCCCCGACCAGGACACCAATGGCGACGGCATTATCGATGAAGACCTGGACGGCGACGGCGTGATCGACGACGTGAACGGCGACGGCGTGCGGGATCGGGACATCGACAGCGACGGCATTCTCGATGTCGATCTGGACGGCGATGGCGTGATCGATCCTTCGGGTCAGACGCCTCCGGATACCACGCCGATGGATCGGCTCCCTGGTCGGGAAACCGATATCGATGTACCGGTCCCTCCTAACGAGTTGCCGGAACTCCGCAATGGGAACCGGAACAGGCAGCGGACGAACACCACGGGTGACCGCCCTCATCCTGAGTACATCGGCCCGCCGGTCCGCCAGCCCGGTTCAAACACCCGGCCCGGCCCGGCGCAACCCGGCACCGCTCCGGCCCCCGCGACGCCGCCTGCAACAGGAGGAGCCGCTCCCGGGGCGACCTCGAATCTCCAGGGTACGCCCTGAAACGAGTTCGCACTGATCGGCAAGTTGAGGCCGCGGAGCTGCATGACAGTTCCGCGGCTCTTTTTTTTGACAACCGCCTAACCCTCCACACCGGCCAGCGGCATCTCCCGCAATTCACGGATGATTGGCTGGAACTGCATCTGTTGCAGCACGTCCCGCTCCAGGCTTATGCCCGGAGCGATCTCGCAGAGTTCAATGCCGTCTGTGGAGAGCCGGAACACGGCCCGCTCCGTGATGTACAGCACATCCTGGCGGTGACTGCGGGCCCAGGCTCCGCTGTATGAGATTTGCTCGACCTGCCGGACGAATTTCACCGAATTCCCTTCCCGCAGGATTCGCAGCTTCCCTTTCTCGACGGCAATCTCCAGTCCTCCTGCCGTAAACGTGCTGCAGAACACAAGTCTTTTCGCGTTCTGGCTGATGTTGACGAATCCGCCGACGCCCGCCAGCCGATCGGTGAAGCGGGAGACGTTGACATTGCCGCCATGATCGATCTGAGCCGCTCCCAGCGCGGCGAAATCCAGTCCTCCGCCGTCATAGAAGTCGAACTGTGCGGGCTGATCGATAATGGCCTGCGGATGAACGGCCGCCCCGAAGCTCAGTCCCCCCGCTGGCATGCCCCCGATGGGACCGCTTTCGACGGTCAGAGTCACGGAATCCAGGATCCCGCGACGCGCGGCGATCGCCGCAATCCCTTCCGGCATCCCGATCCCCAGGTTCACGATGGACCCCGGCGTCAGCTCGTCACACGCGCGGGAGGCGACGATCAACCGTGCCGGATTCCATTCGGAGTGCGAGTCGGGAGCGGGCGACCGGCCGGATGGTCCCTGCGGCGTAAAGTAGGACGTGTTCAATTCCTCAGCGAACGTCTGGTTGTGCTCATCGCCGGCGGCGAGCGTCACCGCGTCCACAAGGATTCCCGGTACTCGCACATTAGCCGGATGAGCCGGATGATCCAGCAGGCGCTGCACCTGCGCGATGACCAGGCCGCCGCAGTTGCGGACCGCCTGCGCGATGGGCAGCACTTCGCCGATGACGGCCTCGTTGTCCATCACGAGGTTTCCGAACGGGTCGGCGGCCGTCGCGCGGATGAACCCGGCGTGGACGGGAAACGCGTGATACAGCAGCCATGTTCTCCCCGCCAGTTCCACCCGCTCGATCAGCCCCGGAGGCGTCACGTCGTTGAGTCGCCCGCCGCCCAATTCCGGATCGATGAACGTGCCGAGCCCGACGTGCGTGACGCAGCCGGGCCGTCCGGCAGCGATGTCGCGGAGCAGTTGGCAGACAACTCCCTGCGGGAAGTTGTAAGCCTCGATCTGGTTGTCGAGTGCCAGCCGCGAGATGCGAGGGACCAGTCCCCAGTGTCCGCCGATCACGCGCCGCAGCAGCTGCGGATGCCCCAGGTGATTCAGACCGCGCGTCCGACCGTCTCCCTGACCGGCCGCATAGACGAGTGTGAGGTCGCGGGGCGCTCCCGACTGCAGGAACCGGCGCTCCAGTGCGGCGGTCAGCCCTTCCGGATGGGCTGCGCCGACGAACCCGCCGCAGACGATCGTGCATCCGTCGGCGATTCGGGAGACCGCTTCGTCGGCCGTGCACAGCAACTGCTGAATTCGGCCGCTCACGCCCACCACCCTCCGTTGACGTGCAGTGTCTGCCCTGTCATGTAGCCCGCCAGATTTGAGCAGAGGAACAGCACCACGTTTGCGATCTCCTCCGGCTCTGCAAACCGTCCCAGCGGGATCTGCTTGAGCATCTCGGCCCGGGCCCTCTCGGGAATCGTCTGTCCCATCTCGGTGAGCGAGACTCCGGGAGCGACGGCATTGACCGTAATGCCTCGCGACGCGAACTCGCGGCTGAGCACCTTCGTGAGGCCGATGACTCCGGCCTTCGCGGCCGCGTAATTGGCCTGACCGTAGAAACCGATCACACCGGAGATTGACGCCATGTTCACGATTCGACCGTCTTCTCGCAGCTGACCCATGGCCGCCTTGCAGACGTTGAACACGCCACTGAGGTTGGTGTCGAGAACGGACTGCCACTCGTCGTGCGCCATGTTCTTCACGGTACGATCCCGGATGACGGCGGCGTTATTCACGAGAATGTCGAGGCCGCCGAAGCGATTGACCGTTTCGCCGATCAGGCCGCTGACCTGGTCGGGACGCCGGACGTCAGCCTTGACGGCAATCGCCCGGTCGCCGAGTTCCATGACGACTTCGGTGGCCCGCACCCGATTCACTCCCGTCTCGTCATCAAAGTAATTGATCACGACCTCCGCACCGGCGCGGTGCAGCGCCGTTGCGGAAGCGCGGCCGAGACCCTGCCCGGCCCCGGTTATGATGGCGACTTTGCCGGAGAGATCGATCGCGGTCATCGGTTTTGAGAAACTCAGACTGGGAGCAACGTCGGGAAGAATTCGGCGACTCAATCCCTTGGCCTCGGGCCAGATTGCACGTATCCTGAAAGTGGAGCGTAACATCCGCTCCGGACCTCAATCCACCCACCCTTGCCGGGCGACTTCGATCGGCCGATCGGCGTCACCTTCCCGCCTCAACGTCGACGCGGCGCATCAGGCGCGCTGGTCGCCGTTTCCAGATCGCCACCCGTTCTATACGGGAGCGGGCGCGGTCTCCACTCGCGTGAGCGTTGTTCACAGTCCGGGTATCATGTGCTGCGACGCTTGAAGACTCCACGGGGAATCAAAGCTATGGACTCTGCTATGCCCCTCATCTCCATGATGGTCCGCGTGCTCCTGTCGGCGGCCGCGCTCAGTTCTCCCGCGGTCGTTCTGGCCGAGGAACCGCTCGAATACAACCGCGACATCCGTCCGATCCTGGCGGACAACTGCTTCGCGTGTCACGGTCCGGACAGCGCCGCGCGGCAGGCCGATTTGCGGCTGGACCAGCGGGACGCGGCGATCGAGATGGGGGCAATCACCCCGAACGACGCCGACGCGAGCGAACTCGTGCGGCGCGTGCTGTCGGAGGATCACTCCGAGCAGATGCCGCCGCCGGAAACCAAGAAGACGCTGACGGCCGAGCAGAAGAAGACTTTGCGCCGCTGGGTTGAGCAGGGCGCCGAGTACGAGCCGCACTGGTCGCTGATCACGCCGACGCGTCCCGAGTTGCCGGCCGTCCGGAATCAGGCATGGATCCGGAACCCGATCGACAACTTTATCGGGGCGCGCCTTGAGGCCGAGGGACTCACGCCGGCCGCGGAAGCCGATCGCCGCACTCTCGCCCGCCGCGCGGCGCTGGACATTACCGGGCTGCCGCCGACTCCGGAGGAGGTTCAGCGGTTCGTCGCTGATCCCGCGCCCGACGCCTACGAGCAGTATGTCGATCGCCTGCTCAAGTCCGAGCGGTGGGGAGAGCACCGGGCCCGCTACTGGCTGGACTACGCGCGGTACGCCGATACGCACGGCATCCATTTCGACAATTTCCGGGAGATGTGGTCGTACCGGGACTGGGTGATTGCGGCGTTCAACAGCAACATGCCGTTCGACCAGTTCACGATCGAGAACCTCGCCGGAGACCTGCTGCCCGATCCGTCACTGGATCAGGTGATCGGATCGGGATTTAACCGCTGCAACATGACGACGAACGAAGGCGGGATTATCGACGAGGAGTACCTCGTTCTCTACACCCGCGACCGGACCGATACGACGGCGCAGGTCTGGATGGGACTGACAGCCGGCTGCGCGGTGTGCCACGACCACAAGTTCGATCCGCTCTCGCAGCAGGAGTTCTACGAGCTGGCCGCGTTCTTCAACAACACGACACAGGGCGCGCGCGACGGCAATATCAAGGACACTCCGCCAATCATTAATGTGCCGCTGGATGAGGACCGGGAGCGGTGGGTCGCACTCGAGTCGGAGATTCCCGCCGCCCGTCAGTGGCTGGAAGAGCGTCGACAATCGGCGCAGCCGGAGTTCGACCAATGGGCGACTTCCGCCGACGTCGCGGCGCTGACGGCGAAGGTTCCCGTCGACGCGCTGGCATTGCATCTGCCGCTGGATGCGGGAGAAGGGGAGGTCGTTTCGGCCGTCGTCAATGGTGAAGGGCGGGAATTCCCGCTGCCCGCAACCGCCACCTGGGTCGATGCGGACGCCGGCAAGGCGCTGCAGCCCCAGGGGACGGCCGCCGAGATCGGCGAATTCGGCGATATCGAGCGAGATCAGTCGTTCACGCTGGCGGCCTGGGTTAAGTTGCCTGCCAATGACGGGAATGGGGCGATCTGCTCACGCATGGACAATGCCAACGGATATCGCGGCTGGGACTTCTGGCTGCAACGGCGGCAGATCGGCACCCACATCATCAATAGCTGGCCGGGCAACGCACTCAAAGTCGTCGGCAAGGCACAAGTGCCGGCGAACGAATGGACGCACGTGGCGGTGAGCTACGACGGGTCCGGGAAGGCGGCCGGGGTGAAGGTGTTCTACAACGGCCAGCCGCAGGAGACGCTCGTCGAAGCCGATGCCCTGACCGAGACGATCAAGACCGAGGTTCCGTTCAAACTTGGGCAGCGGAACACGGCCGATCCGATCAGCGGCGTGGCGCTGCACGACCTGCGGATGTACTCCCGGGCGCTGGCAGCGGCGGAAGTGGACGCCCTCGCGCGGATCTCGCGATTTGTCAATATTCTCGCCAAGCCGGCCGAGCAGCGTAGCGATGCGGAACGGAACGATCTTTACAACTGGTGGCTCGCTTCGTTCGACGAGACGTTCCAGGTCCTCACGGCCGAGGTGACGAAGCTGGAAGGGGAACAGAACGCGATCAAGAGCCGCGGCACGATCGCGCACGTGATGAATGAGAAGCCCGAACCGGCAATGGCGTTCATCCTCAACCGCGGGGAGTACGACCAGCGTCTCGACCAGGTCTCGCCCGAGACGCCCGCCGCGTTGCCGGCGTTTCCGGGCGATGCCCCGCGCAACCGGCTGGGGCTCGCTCAGTGGTTGCTGCTGCCCGAGCATCCGCTGACCGCCCGCGTGACGGTGAACCGTTGCTGGCAGGAAGTGTTCGGGACCGGCTTGGTGAAGACGTCGGGCGACTTCGGCGTGATGGGCGAACTGCCGTCGCATCCGGAACTGCTTGACTGGCTGGCGGTCGAGTTTCGTGAGACCGGCTGGGACGTCAAGCGGCTCTATCGGCTGATGGTCACCTCAGCGGCCTACCGGCAGTCCGCTGCAACGACTCCTGAAAAGCTGGAGAAGGACCCGCAGAACCGGCTGATATCGCGCGGGCCTCGATTCCGCATGGATGCCGAGATGGTGCGCGATTATGCGCTGGCGACGAGCGGGCTCCTCTCCGGCACCGTCGGCGGTCCGAGCGTAAAGCCGTATCAGCCCGAAGGCGTGTGGGAGGCGATCGCCATGAACGTCAGCAACACCGCCAAGTACGAACGGGATAGCGGCGAGAGCCTGTACCGCCGCAGCATGTACTGGTTCTGGAAACGGATGGCGCCTCCGGCGTCGATGGACATTCTGAATGCGCCGAATCGGGAATACTGCGTGGTGCGGCGGGAGCGGACCAACACGCCGCTGCAGGCTCTGGTCACGCTCAACGACGAGCAGTTCGTAGAAGCGGCGAAAGCGCTGGCCGAACTGACTCTCCAGGAGGGGGGACAGTCGTTCGATCAGCGGGTGGATTTCATCGGCCAGCGGCTGGTTTCCCGGTCGTTCCGGCCGGAGGAGGTCGCGATCATCGAATCGTCGCTGGCCGAACTGGCCGCGTATTACGACGCCCATCCCGACGACGCCCGCGCGTTGCTCAACGTCGGCGAGATGGAAACCGACGCCGCCATGCAGGCCCCGGAACTGGCCGCTTGGACAATGCTGACGAACCAGCTGATGAACCTGGATGAAGTGTTGAATAAGTAGGCGGCTCGCTTTGCGAGTCGCTGGCGTAGAACGCCCTTTTGCACCTGGACGTCGCGGGGAAGTGGAGCATCCAATCACTCCACTCGCGGAGCGAGTGGACTATGTAGGAGCAGACCATGTCATTCTTTAACGAATTCAAACTGAACATTACCCGGCGGCACTTCTTCTCCCAGGGATCGAACGTCCTCGGGGCGGCCGCCCTGGCGTCTCTCGGGGGCGGGCAGCTGATGGCTGCCGGCGCCACCGGGTCGCCCGAGCATCCCGGGGCCATGCCCACGCACTTCCCCGGCCAGGTAAAGCACATCATCTATCTGCACATGGTCGGTGGCCCTGCGCAGATGGACCTGTACGACTACAAGCCCGTCATGAACGAGTGGTACGACAAGGACCTGCCGGATTCCGTCCGGATGGGTCAGCGTCTCACCACCATGACCAGCGGCCAGAAGCGGTTTCCGATCGCCCCGTCGAAGTTCCAGTTCGAGCAGGCGGGGGAGTGCGGCATGTGGGTTTCGGAACTGCTGCCCTACACCAGGAAGATGGTGGACGACATGGTGTTCATCCGCTCGATGCACACCGAGGCCATCAATCATGAGCCGGCCATCAGCTTCATCCAGACGGGGAATCAGGTCACCGGACGTCCCTGCCTGGGGGCGTGGATGTCCTACGGTCTTGGGTCGCTGAACGAGGACTTGCCGACGTTCGTCGTGATGGTGGCCCGGCCGACCAATACCGAGCAGGTGCAGGCCATTTCCGCCCGGTTGTGGTCGAGCGGCTATCTCCCGGGTGAGCATGCCGCGACCGCGTTCCGGTCCAGTGGCGACCCGATCCTCTACATCAACAACCCTCCGGGCGTCCCCAGCGAAGTGCGGCGGACGACGCTGGACGGGTTGCGCGGCCTGAACGAACTGAATTACCAGCTCGTCGGCGACCCGGAGACGCACACCCGCATCCAGCAGTACGAGCTGGCGTTCCGGATGCAGTCCAGCGTCCCGGAACTCACGGACATCGCCAGCGAGCCGCAGTCGACCTTCGACCTGTACGGCGAAGCGGCCCGGAACCCCGGCAGTTTCGCCAATACGGTGTTGCAGGCCCGCCGCATGGTGGAACGGGGCGTCCGCTTCGTGCAGATTTATCACAACAACTGGGACACGCATGCCAACGCCGCCGGACGGCTGCCAGACCAGTGCATGGACGTGGACCAGGCCTGTTACGGGCTGATCCAGGACCTCAAGCAGCGGGGGATGTTCGACGAGACGCTCGTCATCTGGGGGGGTGAGTTCGGCCGCACCATCTACTCGCAGGGGGGACTCTCGAAGGAGAACTACGGCCGCGACCACCATCCGCGGTGCTTCACGATGTGGATGGCGGGGGGCGGGACGAAGGGGGGGACCATCCACGGCGAGACGGACGACTTCTCCTACAACATCGTCAAGGATCCGGTGCACATCCGCGACCTGCATGCCACGATCCTGCATCAGCTCGGGTACGACCATGAGCGATTCACGTACAAGTTCCAGGGGCTCGACCAGAAGCTGACCGGCGTGCTGCCGGCCCGGATCGTCAGCGAGCTGCTCGCCTGACGGGGGACCGCGTCCGAGGGCGTTGACCCGACACGGTGCTGGTGGCCCAGGGCGAAACGGCGACTTCGCGGGATGCGGGAGTTTCGATCAGGCCGCTGGACCGAACCCTGTTGAGTTCGGCTACAATCGCAGCCTGCGAGGAACCACAACGCTTCCCCCCACCGTGCGGAGTTCCCCATGCGGCGATTGATGCCTGTTCGAAACGAACCGTCCCGACTGCGTTCGACCCGGCGGCAGTTTTTCGGCGTCAGCGCCGCGGCGCTCGCCGGGGCGGCGGCTGCCGCCGATGACGGCGCGGCGAGCGGGCTGCAGTGCCTCGACTATGGCCGCTCGTTCATCTGCAGCACGGCGTCCTTCAATGCCGTGCGGTTCTGGGTGGAGAGCCGCACCACAGTCACCGATCCGGCCAGCGGCGAGTCGGTCGACTATTACCAGTGCGGTTCCTGCAAGAGCGAGAACACCTTCGCCGAGCGGGATCTGTTCCACGCCGACAACTACGACTTCCTGCCGATCCTGGGACGGGGGGAGTGGCTCATTTTCCGCCGGCCGGCCCGCATCTGGGACGACTACAAGCGGGTGCAGAAGGTGGAAGAGGTCTGGGGGCCGCCCGATCTCAAGCTGAAGATGGCGCCGGCCCGCGAGCTGACTACATGGGAGGAGATCCGGGACGCCACCGCCGCCGGACTGCCGCTTGTGACCCGCACCGAGATTGAGAATGGCGAGACCGGGCTCAAAGCCGTCATCGAGTGCCCGACGAAGACCATGAACGTCAGTCTCGACAACCGGCTGTACCAGGTGGATACCGGTCCCGTCGCCTTTCCCGACCTGTCACAGCGCCACGATCCGGCGATCAGCTGCCTGAACCTGGCGTTCGTCGCCTTCAATGCGCCGGACTTCGCCGACTTCATTATCGAGCAGCCCACGCCGCTGATGCGGGAGGACGTTGAGGTGGGGCAGCTGTATCATTACTCATCGCCGTTCAGCCTGCCGGCCCGCAATACTGTGCTGGCATTGGACGTCTGACGGGAGCCCGCCAGGAGCCGGGCGACTCGCGTGCTCAGCGGCGGCCCGGCGCAGGAATGACGCCGCCCCGACAGACGGCGGCGTCACCCGAGTTCCGCTACTGGCCGGTGTCACACGCGGGCCAGTTGCCGCTTCTGCGGCGTGGCCATCATCCGGTTGCTGAGCCAGATCAGGGCCGGACTGGCGATGAAGATCGAGCTGTACGTTCCGACGATGATGCCCAGGAACATGCAGTACGAGAAGCCGTGCACCCCTTCGCCTCCCATCACATACAGGATACCCAGCACGATGAGCGTCGTGGATGACGTGAGCAGCGTGCGGGAGAGGGTCTGATTGAGGCTGAGGTTGACCATCGACTCGGTGATGTTCGGGTTTTTGCCGCGGACCTCGCGGATGCGATCGAACACGACGATCGTGTCGTTCAGCGAGTAACCGATGATCGTGAGGAAAGCGGCCACCAGCGACAAGTCGATCTTGAAGTCCATCAGGCCCAGAGCCGGGCCGATCGGCGTGCCGCTGAGCAGGGCGCCGATGGCGACCAGGCCGATCACGGTCGTGATGTCGTGCACGACGGCGATGACGGCCGCGACGCCGAACGTGGCCCGCTGGAACCGGAACCACAGGTAGAACACGATGGCCAGGTTGCTCAGCAGGATGGCGATCAGGGCCGTGATCTGCGTGTCGTGCGCGATAGCCGAGTCGAAGGTGGTCTTCTCCTCGAAAGCCGGCTCCCGCTGGAAGTCCTGCTGCAAGCCGGCGAGCGCGCTCTCCAGATCGGCGACCTCCACCGATGGCGAGGCCGTGAGCACGAAGTCCTGCGTCTTGTCGGTCGGCCCCCCTTCGACAGGCGTGACGGCGATTAGGCTTTCGGCATCGAGATAACGGCCGGTGTTGGCGGCCTCCGACACCGATCGCAGCGACGTTGCGATATCCTCGGTGATCGTCGCGCCGAGCGCCGGCTGGGCGAGATGCAGTTCCGTGCGATGCCCGCCCGCAAATGCGTCCGTTCCGTCGGCCGGAAGCGTCGTGAACTCGGAATGCGCAATGCTCTGCTGGATGAGGGTGTAGGGCGACCCGTCGAAGGCCTGCTTGATCCGCTCGCCGACAAGTTCCTCGTCCCGCTCGATCGTCCGCAGCCGAAACAGCTCGCCGGAACGTCCTTCCGCCGCGTCCAGATTCAGCTGTTCGAGCGTGATGGACGACTCGAACTCGTCGTCGAGGGCGGCCCGCACTTCTTCGACATCCGGCTGCGTCCCCTCGAATCCGAACGTCACCATCGCGCCGCCGCGGAAGTCGATATCCAGGTTGTCGGCCCCACGAACGGCCAGCGCTCCCAGGCCCACGGCAATCAGCAGCAGCGACGCCCCGATGAACATCGGTTTCTTTCCTAGGAAGTCGATATTCTGCGGCTTGATGAGGGTGAACATCTTGATCTGCTTGAGCCACCGCTTCCGCTCGGCAATGTCGAAGAACATGCGGGCGACGTAAATCGCACAGAACATGTTCCAGATGAGGCCAGTGAACAGCGTCACGGCGAATCCCTTCACCTGCTCGGTTCCGAGGATGTAGAGCACGACGGCGGTGATGAGGGTCGTCACGTTCGAGTCGACGATCGCGGAGAGGGCTTTCCCGAATCCGTTGTGGATCGACATTCGAAGGCTCGAGCCCTTCTCCTGTTCCTCGCGGATGCGCTCGAAAATGAGGACGTTGGCATCGACCGCCATGCCAATCGCCAGCGCGACGCCAGCGAGGCCGGGCAGCGTGAACGTGGCGTCGATCAGCGCCATCGATCCCATCAGCAGCAGGATGTTGAGGGCGAGGCAGACGTCGGCGACGGCCCCGGCCACGAGGTAGTAGCTGAGCGTGACCACGAACACGGCGATCGTGGCCCACATGATGGCGTTGAGCCCCTTCGTCTGGACGTCGAGTCCCAACAGCGGACTGACGGTGAATTCGCTGATCGGATTGCGATGCAGCGGCACGTCGAGAGCGCCGGCGTTGAGGACGTCGATCAGCTCCTGCAGTTCCTGGGAATCGAAATCGCCTTCGATGATGCCGCGGCCCGGGATCATGTCGTTGATCGACGGGGCGGAATGGATTTCGTCATTGAGCAGGATGGCCAGCCGGGTCTTGTGATTGGAGCCTTCCTTGGGCATGTGCCGCGCCGTCAACTGCTGGAACAGATACGCCCCCTGCGTATTGAATTCAAACCCGACGACGGGGGCGCCGCTCGGCCCGATCTCCTCGTAAGCCCGCTTCAGCAACTGTCCCGTAATGCGGCGCTTCGGATCTTCATCAACGACGACGAGGAATTGCTGCACGGTCTTGCCGTCACGCGTTACCGTCCGCGGCTCGACACCATACTCCGTTCCAATCTCCTTCAATTCGCCGGTCCGCGGATCGATCCCCGCATGTCGCCATTTGGCGCGGAGCACCGCGCCCCGGCGCAATTCGTCGACGTTTTGGGGCAGGGCCCGGGCCTCCTGGATGAGCATCGCGTGCTCACGGGTATTCGCGAGCAGCGCAAACTCCAGACTACCGAGGTTCGTAATCCGCTTCTTGACCTGGCTGACTTTTTCGGCATCCGCGCCGGGGATGATGACCTCGATGCGATCGCGTCCGACCTGCCGCACGGTGACTTCTTCGGTGCCGCCGGGATTGACGCGGCGGCTGACGGCTCCCACCAGCTTCTCCATCGCGGCCGGGTCGACCGTCTTTTCCAGATCGGCGGCCGCCTGGTGGTCCACCTGGAACACCATATTGGTGCCGCCGGCGAGGTCGATGCCCCAGTTGAGGGCGTCCCGCAGGCGGTTGCCGGCGGCGAGCTGGGCGACGAACGGAGTGGCTGCCAGCGTGAACGCAAACAGCACGATCCCCATCTTGAAGCCGAGATCCCGCAGTCGCAGCAAGTTCGCGATCAGCTGTCCGATCACGAACGGCAGCACCAGCAGCGCGACCACAATCAGGAACATGGCCCAGCCGGGCATGCCGGTGGACTCGGCCGCTTCGGTGATGACCTGGGTGGTGTCGCCGGCTTCCGGGCTTGGTGAGACCGCTCCGGATCCATCCTGGAACGCGAGCAGCAGGGAGGGAACGTGGCTCAAGTACATGGGCGTCTTTGCTCCGTCGTCATCGAACTGCACGCGTGCTGCGGGCAGGTGTATTCGGTTGGTGAGCCGCAGCTCGACAAGCAGCTCGCCGGTCAGTTTCTTCAGGTCGCGTTGGCTTTTCCCGGTTCCCCCTTCGTGACGACCTCTCGAATGGCGTCGCGACGGAACCGCAGGCGGGTGTTGTCGTCCACTTTGACGGTGACTTCGGACCCATCCTCCGACAGATTCACCACCGTCCCCAGAATGCCGCCGATCGTCACGACAGGGTCGTTCTTCTTCAGCTGCTTCAGCATGTCGTCCCGCTGCGCCTGCTGCCGCCGCTGCGGCCGGGCGATCATCAGCTGATACATCAGGAAGATGAGCGCAAACGGGACCAGCAGCGGCCAGATGGAGGGGGTCTGCGGGGCAGGGGCCGCGTCTTCGGCCAACATCAACGACCAGTTCCAGAAACTCATGCAGTCCCGTTCGAGATGGCGGACAACGATCGAACGGCCCGCCTCCGGTGCGAGCGCGACTGTCGCCCGCGGCTGAACCGCGCGCCGCGGTGGCGGGCGCACGTCGCCGGTGAGAGATCGTTCGGAAAACCGGGGCGTATCTTAGGAACCGGCCGACTGCCGGGCAAGGTGATCCGCACGAAACTCCCGCACACGGCCGGACTTAACGGCTTCCCGCAGCCCCCGCATCAGCCGCTGGTAATAGGCGATGTTGTGCAGGGAGAGCATCATCGGCCCCAGCATTTCGCCGCTGATAAACAGATGACGCAGATACGCCCGGCTGAATCCCCGGCAGGTGGGGCAGTCACAGTCGGGGTCGAGCGGCCGCTGGTCCCGCTGGTGCTTGAGGTTGCGCATTTTGACCGGACCCTGGCTGGTGAACGCGGTCGCATTGCGGGCATTGCGGGTCGGCATCACGCAGTCGAATAGGTCCACCCCCCGCAGCACCGCCTCGATCAGGTCGATGGGGCGGCCGACGCCCATCAGGTACCGCGGCCGGTCGTCGGGAAGAAGGGGAGCCGTGAAATCGAGCGTTGAATACATCCGTTCCGGCGACTCACCCACGCTCAGCCCCCCAATGGCGTATCCGGGAAAGTCGAGCGGCAGCAGTCCGGCGGCCGAATGCTCCCGGAGCCTGCGGTCGGTCCCCCCCTGGACGATGCCGAACAGCGCCTGATCGCTCCGACCGTGCGCGTCCCGGCAGCGGCGGGCCCAGCGCGTGGTCCGTTCGACGGCGGCCGCCATCCGCTCGGGAGGCACATCATGGGCCGGACATTCATCCAGGCACATGATGCAGTCCGCTCCCAGCCCCTCCTGGATCTCGATGGCCCGCTCCGGCGTCAGCTCCAGCAGGCTGCCGTCGATGTGCGAACGAAAGACCACCCGCTCATCATCGATCTCCCGCAGGTCGGCCAGGCTGAAGACCTGGAAGCCGCCGCTGTCGGTCAGAATCGGCCCGTCCCACTGCATGAACCCATGCAGCCCGCCAAGGTCCTGCACGACGTCTGCTCCGGGACGGAGCGCCAGATGGTACGTATTGGCGAGGACCATCTGCGTGCCGGCTTCGCGCAGTTGCTGCGGCCACAGTCCCTTCACCGAAGCCCGCGTGCCGACCGGCATGAACGCAGGCGTCTCCACCGCGCCGTGCGGCGTCGTCCACCGGCCGGCGCGGGCGCCGGAGTTCAAGTCGTTTGCGTCGATCTGAAAGCGGAACGCAGGCATTGGGGGTTCGTGCACGCGGAGCGCAGCGAGCAGGACCGCGGCCGGTTCAGGGTCAGGCACGGGGCCGTTCTAACGGGTGTGCAGTGCGGGGTCGAGCGATACGGCGCACCGGACTCAGCCATATCGTACAATGCGGCCGTTCGATACTCCGACATCAGCCAGGACGAATTGATGCAGATGCCCCGACTCGCAATCGTGCTCCTGGCGTATTGCAGTGCGTGTGCGGGATGCAGCCGTGACTCAGCCCCGCCGTCCCCAGCCGGCGACGGAGCCGACGTGATCGAGGAACTGGCGCAGCATTACCAGACCGCTCCGACTTGGATAGTCACCAGCCGCCTCGAACTGGCGCTGGTTGATCCCTCCGGTGAGGAACTGTCCGAGGTCGAAACTTTCGTTCAGACGCGGCAGATCCTGGTGGACAGCCAGCATCGCTTTGCCGTCGTGGCCGACGACGGATATGCCGCCCTGTGTGACGGACAGCAGTTTGTCGTCACGCTCGCTCCGGAGCGACGCTATTGGCGATCGGATTCGCCCGTCTCGCTGACCGAACTGCGCGCGTCGCCCCTGGCTCAATACTTCGGAGGGGCCGAGAATCTTCGTTCACTCGAACTGGCCGGCGCTGATCCGGCCGCCGGCGTCCTGCCTCCCCGGCAGGAGTCGGCCTACTTCGGACGTGAGATGGTCGACGGCAGGGACGCGCATCACCTGCAGATCAAGCCCGCCGACGCCGGCCAGTCAAGCCTGACGTCGATCGGCACGACGGACGTGTGGATCTTAGCCGAAGGGGATCCGGTGCTGCTCAAGACAATCCGCCGGTCCCCTCCGCGGACGCTGCAATTGAGCCCGGAACAGTTCGTCGAGGCTGGCACCGTCGAGACGGAAGTCTTCACCAATTGGGACTTCTCGCCGGAGACGGACGACGCCTCGTTCCGGCCCGATCCGGAGCAGAGACTGCGGCGCGTTGCGAATCTGCACGCGTTGCTGAACCCTCCGCCTCCTCTGCTGGGGGAGACCGCGCCCGACGTGGAACTGGTGCCCATCGAGGGACCGGCAGTGCCGCTGTCCGATCTGCGCGGCAAAGTCGTGCTGCTCGACTTCTGGGCGTCGTGGTGCGGTCCGTGCCGGATGGAACTCCCGATCCTCGCAAGGCTCGAGCAGGAATACGCCGACCGGGGAGTGGTCCTCTACGCGGTGAATCTGGGCGAAACAGTGAATGAGATTCAGGGAGTTCTGCGGCGAGAGTTGGCCGATGTGAAGCCGGCCCTCGACAGGGACCACTCAATCGCCGGCAAGTACGGCGTCGACGGGATTCCGCACCTGACGATCGTCGGTCCCGACGGGCGTGTGCAGGCGGTGCACATCGGGGTGGGGGACGACACGGAAGCCGTGCTGAGGGAAGAGATTGACGCACTGCTGGCCGGCGTGGATCTTGCAGAAGATGGCCTGCCGGACTGATCAGGGGACCTGGTCCCGCCAGCCTACGGCGTCGCGACTTCAAGCTGATTATCGACGCCCCGGACGCCCGGCTCAAGACGCACGATGTTCTCGATGAGTCGGCGCGTGTCGCGGTCGGGCGCCTCGCCGCGCAACTGAGCAATGCCGTTCTCATCGATCGAAACGTCCACTCCGGCGAGCGCTGGCGTCGACTCCTGCAGTCGCGCGATTTGCGCCTCGACCCGGCTGCTGATCTGAGCCGGCGGCGTCTGGGCAAAGTCGAAAGAGACCCGATAGCGGGGCCGGATCTGCCGCGTGGACGATTGTCCTGACCCCTGCTGGAAGCTGTCCGGGTTGAAGTCGCCGCCGGTTGGAGCGGTGAACGTCGGTCCGGGCGCAACCGATGCCGTCTGTCCGGCCATCCGATTGCCGACGAACGCCTGATTGGTCTGTCCGACGAATCCGGTGCTGTTGCCGACAGAGCTGCCGCTGAGTGCGCCCACGTCATTGAGCTGCGGGCCGCCGAATGCGTTCGCGCCCCCGGTCGCGGAGTTGCCGATGCCGCTCTGCCCCCCGATTCCGCTTTGTCCGCCGATGCCGCTCTGACCGCCGACCCCCTGTGTCGCAGTGCTGCGCCCCGCCGTGGAGACGGTGCCGCTCGATGTGCGATTGGCTCCCGACTGTGACAGGGGTCCGTTGCTGCCGAACAGGCTCTGCGATTGCGCCGCAGCGGAGTCCGCTCCCACGATGAGAGTGGCCAGCGATGCGAGCACGGTGATCGAACGCAACATCTTCATGACCTCAGGTTCTCAAGGCAGCGTTTGTGCGCCCGCCAGTGTATCGTACCACCCGGCAGTGCCGTCGCCAGTGCGGAACGAGACACACCCCATTTCTAACCCCGCCCTGATGAAATCCGACCGGATTACTCCGCGGTTCCCGACGCCTGCTGGACCGAGCCGGAGATTCTGTACCGGCGACTGGCGGCGGTCTCGTCCACCATATCGTCGTCGCTGGTCGCTGTTTCTGCGTTGAAATCGGCCGTCTGCACGGCGCTTCGGGCAACCTGCCGCAGTCGGGACAATTGCGTGTCGTGGGCCGCCGGTACTGCAAAGGACTCAGCCCCCGGAAGGTGTCCCTGGCTTTGTGAAACGGTCGCGGTCCCGGTATCGGCCGGGGTCTCAGCTTCGGGTTTGGGGGTCTCGGTCGTGCGGCGGCCGGGGAGCGCGACGCTGGTCAGCTTGGAGTAGATGGGCAACCGGCTTTCGGCCGTGAACCGGACACGCACAGCGCAGTCCGCCGCGTGCCGTCCCTTCCGGGTATACGGCACAAAGACCTGGTAGGCAGGTCCGAGATTCGTATCCCGTGCGAATGTGTGCCAGACGGCAGCCGGGAAGTCGAACTGATGCAGCGGCTTCGACTGCTCTTCGACCGTCCCCTGGTTGTCGAACACGTAAATCCGCACGTCTCCCTCAACCCGCACCGGCTGATCGCCGCCTGGCTCGAAGAACAACAGTTGCCCTGCGAAGCCCCGGGTGGGGAGGCCGTCCAGCCCCACCCCCTCAGCGGGCTCCCAAAGACAGATGATCTCGCGGACGCGATCGCTCGGCTTGTCGCCGCGCTGGAGCGCGCTCAAATCCAGGGTCTGGCAGCCGGCTGCGGTCACCGCCAGCAGGGACATGATCGATCGCAGAAGGATTGGCCGCATGTCGGTCTCGTTTGGATCACGATGCTGCGAAGCGGTTGCGAGGAGTCAGTTGGGCTTGCTTTGGGATTGGAGGTCCCGCGACGTTCGGCCCTCGCTGGCGCGTCGGGCTAGTGTGGGTCGGCCATCGCTATTCATTGAACAGGTAAACGCCGGGCGCCGGGTTCGGAGGAGGCTCGGTCTCCAGACGCGGACCGGGAGCAGGGGGCGCCGGTGTCCGGGGAGTGACCGGGCTCGGCTCCAGGTGCGGATCGACGTACTCGGGGATCATCAATTGCGGATCGACGATCATGCCCGGCTCCGCGAAGGGGAACGCGTCGTCGGCTCCGAGCGGCGCCAGCCGGCTGCTGGGGACCCCCATCAGCGGACCGTGCACCATCTCGGCTTCGTCCTCGAAGAAGTGCATCCGCTCCATCTCGACCTGCTTGATCAGCTCGACGTCCGCATCGCCGCGGATGATCCGCGGCGTGAGGAAGATCAGCAGTTCGGTCCGGCGATGCTGCCGCGAGTCATAGCGGAACAGGTTGCCGACGAGCGGGATGTCTCCCAGGTACGGCACCTTGGAAGTCAGCACGTCCTCGGACTTGGTGATCATGCCGCCGACGACGATCGTCTGCCCATCCGGGACTTTGACCGACGTCAGCGCGGTGGTGATGTCCTTGATGGGGGACTCGATCACGTTTCCGGTGGTGGCGTCGGTGAAGATCGGCACTCCGGCGCCGGTGAAGGCGCTCTTCTCGGCGATGACTTCCATCACGATCTGCCCTTCCGGGCTGATCCGGGGGGTCACCGTGAGAATGATGCCTGCCGGATCGTACGTGACGAGCGGGTTCGCAACGCCGGTCGTCGCGTTGGTGTTGAAGCCGGTGACGATCGGCACCTGCTGGCCGACCTGGATCTGGGCCAACTGGTTGTCCAATGCCAGGATTTGAGGACGGCTGAGGATCTGCACATTGCGGTGCGCCGACAGCGCCCGCAGCAGCGCGCTGACGGCCTCCGAACTGGCCGACAGAACGAGGCCGCCGAATCCGAGATCATTGTTGATCCGGCCCAGCGCGAAGTTGCTCAAGCCCTGCGTGCCGATGCTGCTGGTGTTCCCGCCGACGTTGTTCCCCAAAGGAGCATTGTTGAACAGGAAGCCCGGCAACGCCGTCTGCGAAATGATCCGCTGCGTCGTCGTTTGCGTGCCATTGGGAAGCGTGGTGGTTTCGGTGACCGTCACCGGAGTGTCCGCCACGCTGCGGTCGAACAGCGTCGGATCCTGGAATCCCAGCTCGACGCCGAACTCGTCGGTGTCGTCGAGCGTGACCTCCACGATCAGCGCCTGGATCATCACCTGCGCCGGCTCGCGATCCAGCTCGCGCGCCAGCTTAAGGACGGTGTCAAAGTACCGCGGCGTCGCGCTGATGATCAGGTTGTTGCTGATCGGCTCCGGCGTGACGATGATTTCCTGTTCCAGCAGCTCGCTCGTGCTGATCCGGTTGGGATCGATCTGCAGCAAATCGCGCTGCGACTGCAGGAACTGGTTGATCGCGATGGCGACGTCGTTCGCCGGGCTGTTGCGCAGACGCAGGACTTCCGTGCGGCGATTGCGGGCGTCAGCAGCGTCGATGCGGAACAGCACCGCTTCGACGATCTGCAGCACTTCCTGGCTGCCGACGGCGATGACGGTGTTCGTCCGGGGATCCACCGAGACCCGTAGCGGCACCAGGGCGCTGCCAAACCCTTCCGCTCCCGCGATCTGCACGCCGGGCTGCCCTTCCTCGCTCTCGGGAAACAGCGTCAGCAGCAGTTCGGCCGCGGCTTCTGCGTCGGCGTTCTGCAGCGGGAAGACCTTGATGTCGGCGACGGTCGTCGTCGGCTGGTCGAGCGTGCGGATCAGCTCCAGGACCAGCGGCATGCTGGCCTGCGGCGCGGTGACCGTCAGCGTGTTGGTGCGGATGTCTCCCGTGATGCGCACGTCCGTCAGCAGGCCGGAGCGGATCAGCCGCTGGGCGGTCCCGTCCGTGGTCAGGAACTCCAGCACCATGGACTTCGAGTCGCGGAGCGCCTGGTCGCCGCCGGTCCCCTGCACTGCAAACTGTTGCCCGGTCGTCTGAGCCGGATTGATGACTCCCTGAATGATCGAATTCAGGAACTCCGCCATCTCATCGGCGAGTGCGTTCTCCAGCGGCACAACCCGGACCTGTGCGACCGCTTTCGGTCCGCGGTCGATCTGCCGGATCAGCTTGCTGACCTCGGCGAGCTCAGACGGACTGGCATTCACGATGACCGAGTTGGTGCGGACATCCGCCACGATGCGGATCTGCGTTCCCAGTCCCGGCCGTTCTTCGTAGAACTGCTCCAGTTGCGTGACGACCTGCGAGGCGATCGCGCTCCGCAGGTAGAACACCTCGGCTTCCGTGCCGGGAGTCACCGGCTGATCGAGCTGCTCGGCCAGATCGAGGATCGACTCGATCGAGTTCTGCGGCGCGAGAATCAGGATGGCATTCGGACGGACGACCGGCACAATTGCGACGGCCCGCGTCTGCCGGGCTGATGCGGCGGTGCCGGCGCTCAGGTTCGTCAGCCGTTCGTAGACGTCGTTGAGCAGTGCGGCGAGCGACTCCGAGTCGACATTGTTCAGAAAGAACAGCTGGATGCCGGGAGTGGCGCCGATCGCCATCTCTTCGATAATGTCGATCACGGCCATGACCGCTTCGACGTCCCGCTCGTTGCCGCGGATGATGAGCAGGTCGAGATCGGCCAGCGCTTCGACGGTCACGTCCCCGCGCAGGTTGCCCAGCATCTCGGGGGGCACGGTCGGGTCGGCCGGCGCATCCGGATCGCCCGGCTGGCGCCGCTGCGCGTTTTCGAGCCGGTCGAGCTGCTCGTCCAACTGACGGGCCATCTCGTCCGCGTTCTCGGCGTCCGGAACGATCCGCGTCGTCTCGCCCGGCGCCGCGGGGCGGTCGAGCGTTCTGATCAGCGCCACTAAACTGGCGGCGACCTTTTCGTCCGCCTCGATGTGGAACTCACCTGCGGCGGTGTCCATCGAAACGGTGAACCAAACTTCGCGCTCGGCGTCGGGGGCCGCCGGATCGGAGGAACGGTAGACACGAAACGCCGGCAGTTCGTCGGGACCGGTCTGCACCAGTTCGGCCCGCTCGCGAAACGCCGCATACAACTGCTGGGCGACCTCGATGATCGGCCGCTCCGTCTTGACCGTTACCGTCTGCGGTCCGGCATCCTCGGCCGGAGTTTCCTGACCCGCAAGCAGGATCTGCGATGCGGTCGGCTGCGGCGGACGCGCGACCGGCTGCGCGACACGTTCCCCTGTGCCCGGGAACGGTGCGGGCGAGCCGTTCGGGGCGGGACGGCTGCCGCGAATTTCGCCGGCAGCATTCGCATCGTCTGCCGGACCGTACGTCGCTCGCGGATACTCCACCCGCGCCCGCTGAATCTGGATGACGGTGAGGAACTTGTCCTTCTCCAGGACGCGGAATCCGAGCGGCTCGAGTTCCTGGTTGATGATCTGCACCGCCTGCGTGCGGTTGTAGCGCGTCAGGTCGCGGCGGCTGTAGCGGCCCGGGGGCATGTCGTGCACCACGAGCTGCGAGCCAGTCTCTTCGGCGATGTGCTCCAGCACCTTCTCCCAAGGAGTGGAGATGAAGTTCATCCGCAGGAGCGGAACTTCGGCTTCGGCGTCGGCCCGGGCATTGCGGGCGTCAACGAGGGCCTGGGGCTTTGGTGAGATCGGCTCATCCGCGCGCAGCACCGGCGAGGCGGTGAGTGCGATCGAAAGCACCGCGGTGGCGAGGACCCGGAATCGGGAAGTATCGAATCGACCGAGGGGCATGAAGTCGCATCCCTGCTGCGTAGCCGTCCTCCGCGCGGACGGAGACGACCCCAACCGGAGGGGAGGGCCGTACAATCGTCAATATCGACAAACTTTGCGCATCTTCCGCAGTCGAATTGCGGCGATGGATTCAGTTTTCGACAGACGGATCGGTCGCGGCATCGTCGCCTGAAGTCTCGTCCGGATCGACACTTACAGGCGAGGCCGTCTCGGCGACCGGCTTCAAACTTCGCAGATTCGACCCCTGCGCCAGCTCAAGCAGTTGGCCGGACGAACGGACCCGCAGGTAGTCCCGCTCGATCTCCTCCACGGTGCCCGTGATGTCCGCAACTGAGAGCTTGTCGCCGACGTACAGTCGCGTGCGACGATTGGTGGTCCGGTCCAGAAGCCACGCTTCGCTCCGGTTTCCCTGAATTACGTAGCCGACGTAGTACGTGTACAGCGCCACGTCGTCGCGCAGATCGAGCGTGAGGGTCGCCGTGTCGGTCTCGGGCGGGGAGCCGTTGTCGGTCACGCTGACCTCCACCTCCATGTCCCCCAGCGGGAGCTCGGCCGAGGGGGTCCACACGAGCATCCCGGTGGAGCCGCTGATCCGGAGCCCCTCCGGCACGTCCTCCCCCGAAAGCGAGAATTGCAGCCGGTCATCCGGCAGGTCATCATCCTCCGCCAGGATCTTGTAGGTGAATGGCCGCCCCAGCCAGACCGAGACGGAGCGTTGCAGGCGGAGTTCCGGCGGGTTGTTCGGCTTGCGTACCTCGACGGTGAGGTTCGTCTCCAGGACCGGCGCGGATTCATCGTCGCCATACACCGCGACCGGCACGTCGTACTCGCGGAGTTCGGCGTCGGCGGCGGGCGTCCAGGAGAGCTTGCCAAGCTCGGCGTCGAGGAACATACCCGCCGGCGCGTCGGGACCGAGCTTATAGATGGGCCTCCCCTCGGCGGAATTCCAGTTCTTCAGATTGAGTTCCGTCGTCCAAGGTTTCCCCTGCGACGCCGGAGGGAGATCGCCGGCAATCTGCACGCCCCCCGTCGACCGGGGCCGCGCTTTGACGAACAGCCGCTCGACCGCCGGCAGCGGAATGTTCGACTCATCGGAGTCCCCCGCCTTCAGCGGCATCAGTTCCACGTCCACGTCCGCGGAATGCTGCGCCGGAATCGTTCCGGCGATTCCCCGTTCCACCTTCCACCCGTCGCCGCCGATTTCGACGACGCTGAGAAACTCTTCACCGATCCGCACGCGAAACGGCGTCTCTTCCGGGAACCCTTCCGCGGAGACGACTTTGATGCTGTTCTGACTGGCCGTCACGTCGGCGGCCAGTCCGGTCGTCGGGAACAGCCGCGTCCGGGACGCGGCGTCGGTGAGAGCCAGTCCCTCGGCGGTCAGCGTCACGTTCAGCGGCGGGTTGCCGTCGAAGGACGGGCTGCTGACG
Organism: Planctomycetaceae bacterium; assembly: GCA_041940305.1. Taxonomy (GTDB): domain Bacteria; phylum Planctomycetota; class Planctomycetia; order Planctomycetales; family Planctomycetaceae; genus JBGTSJ01. The sequence continues at coordinate 297,244 of JBGTSJ010000001.1, read as the reverse complement.
TCAAGACCGACGATCCGGTGCAGCAGTTTCGTCTCCTCGACGCGTTTGAGAAATGAATTCACCTCATCCAGCGTGGCACGGCCTTCCACCGTGATGGCGACGCTTGTGTACGGTCCCCGCAGCGTGCGCGAACCGAGCGAAATGGCGACGTTCTCCCAGCCGGAAATCTGGGCCATATCGGTGAGCCACTCCTGGTACTCGCGCTGGGCGTCGTACTGGTCGGGGGGGAGGCTGGCGTCGCGCCATTCTCCGAGGCGCCGCGTGGCCGCCAGGAAGTCGTCCTTCTCCTGTGATCGCGTTTCCACCGACTGCTGCAGCGACTTGATCTGCGTGTTCCGCGCGCGGAGTGGCGCCAGGAACCAGTTGTCGAGCGTGGTGCGGAACACCATGAACACGACCACCGCCGCCAGCGCCCCGGCCAGGATTTTCTCGCGTGGTTGCATGATGGTGATTGGTGAGAAGTGAGTGATGTCGCTGTTCAGCCGCGACCGGCAGGAGGCAGCGTCGTGGATGCGGCGTTGGGCGTCTCCGGCCGGAGCACGTCCACATCCAGGTCGAACGCGAACGGGTAATCCGGATCGCGCCGCGATCCAGGAATAACGGTCTGCGGCCGGACGCGATATCCCGCGTCGCGCAGCCGCTGATACAGATCCTCGACGTCGCGCCGCTGCCGCGCGAATCCGCTGCCGCGAATATGCGCGACCGCGTCGCGGGTCTCGGGAGAGAACCGCAGCGAAGTGAAGTACAGCCGGTCGGTCCCGGCGAGGTGCGTCTGGAACTCGCCGAACGTCTCCAGCGGAGACGCCGTCCCCAATGACCAGGCGTCGAGCGCATCGGCCGCGTCGAGAGTCTCTTTGGTCTGCGGCCGTTCCAGCAGCTTGTCCAGGCTGGCGAGTTCCACTTCCAGCCCGGCAATCTGATCGTCGCGGCTGCCGAGCATGGACGCGTAGGTCCATCCTGCGATCAGGAGCACGGCCGCCACCGCTGCGGCGATTGTTCCGTACTTCTTATACCGCGGATCTCTGGCCACAACCGCCTTGCGCGGCCGCAGGAAGTCGATCCCCGGAACCTGCGCCCCACTCTCCGCCAGCACCGCTCCCAGTGCGGGAAAAGAGTGCCGCGCCGCCTCCGCCATTCCCAGGCCGACGACACGTCCAATTTCTGCCGTATCCAGTTGCCGCACCCGCTCGGGAAACCGATCCCGCAGCGCCTGCAGCACGAGTTCGTCGGTCGCCCCGTCCTGAATCACGAGGACGTTCTGGATCTCGGCCGCATGATCCACCTGACGGGCCGCCACCAGCACGCGGGAGAGTTCGGCCATCAGCGGCTGCACGTGCCCGCGCGACGACTCCGACGGCAACCGAACCGCGTGGGCGAAGATCAGGCGCCCTCGGAACAGCACCGACAGCTCCATTCGCGGGCCGTGCTGATACGCGATCAAGGTCGCAGCTCCCGCGGCGTCCACCTGCGCGGCTCGCGCAGCCAGTTCCGCTACGGTCGTTGCACTCGTCACGCACCCGACCGGCTCCAGCCCCGCTTCCTGCAGCGCCTCGTTCAGATTGCGCAGCCGGTCCCCTTCCACGGTCACCAGCAGCACCGAACGGCCCGGATGATCCTCCGACTTCGGCAGCGGCAGATAGTCGAGCACCAGTTTGTCGACCGGGGTCGCCAGCTTCGTCGCCGCCTGCAGCCGGACGAGGTCCGGGAGTTCGTTGTCCGGAACGTCAGGCAGGTCCAGCTTGCGGACGACGACTGCGTCACGCGGCAGGACCGTCAGTACCCGCTCTGGCCTGGACGGCAATTTGGCGAGACACTGCTTAAGCTGCTCGGTCGTCGCCGCTACGTCGGTGACCTCCGCCAGGCTCTCCGGCCACTCGACGGAGAAATCTCCCAGCAGCGACGATTCGCCCCCCGCGGTGCGCACGGCGACTCCGCGAAGCGTCCCGGTTTCCCAATCGAGTGCCAGAAGTTCGGACATGGTTACATTGCCAGTGCCAAGCGGCCGACGGCAGCGTGCGATCGCATCGCCGCTGCTCTCGGCAGACTTACGTCTGCCGCTCTTATAGTTCTACGTCGCGGGAGGTCGGGCGGGTTGCAAAAAGGCCACATTGTCGCCTATCGCACACCTCCGCCGGCCGACGGCGCTCCCCCGGGCGTCAGCCATTCCGGCAGATATCCCGGGCCGAGTTGCGTCAGGTCGCGGCGGCTGAGGATCCGCGGCGGAAACTCACCCCGGTCAATCACCGCTTCGACCCGCACAACCGGTCCACCCTGATCAAAGTGACCCAATACCTGCACGCGGTACACGTCTCCGGCGGCCGTGATGTACTTGTCCAGCCGCCGCATCATTGTGACGTCCGCCATCCCCTCGATCAGCAGCCAGCCTGGCGTTTGCCGCATCTCGAGCAGGTTCGTCATGGGCGAGCCGTCATCGCCGATCAACTGCGACGACACGATCCCCTCCGCCACGTCCGGCTCCATTCCCGGAATCCCCAGCAGCACCTCCTTGCGCGCCTGGTTGATGTTGATCCGCCCCTCGATGAACTGCGACGGCGTCGTCGTCAGCGTGCCGAAGATCAACGGCAGCGACTCGACAAGGCTGCCGGGATCGCTCGTCCAGGGACTGGTGAGGGTCACGTCCTCGCCGTCAATCTCGGCCTCGACTTCTGCGTCAATCAGTTCATAGAGCGACTCGATCTCCACTTCCGGGCTCTTCGTGAGGTCCAGTCCGCCGCGAGTGATCGTTCCCTCGCCCCCCGCCACCGCCCTCGCCAGCCCCTGGGCGGCGTCCTGCAGCGCCTCGTCCGTCGACTGGTCGCCCGTTGTGTTCAGTCCTCCGGTCTCTTCATCGAGCGGCTCGACGTTCGTCGCCCCGAACAGCCGGTACGCCGTGATGAACAGCGCGACGTCCTCCCCCATCTCCTCGGCCAGCACGTCGTACAGGTCGACCAGCAGGCTCTGGTTGACGTCGATCTTGTCGGTCCCGTCGATCCGCAGGTTCGACTCCCGGCTGTAGACGGTGAGAAACGCGGACCAGCCCGGATCGAGAACGCCGTCGGCGTTGTCGATCGGCAGCGACGCGTCGCCGTCGTCCTCGTTGGGATCGAGCAGCCCGTTGCGGTTGGCATCCTCCCCGTAGAGCAGTTGCGGCGTCACACCGCTGACCAGCAGCAACTCGTCGAGCGACTCGATCGGGCCGTTGCGGGCGGTATAGGGAGGAGCCAGCGTTTCGTACACATCGCTCTCGGCGCCGAACGAACGGCGATCGTCGTCGCTGTCGATCCAATCGAGGATGCCGTCGATGACTTCGTCAGTCATCCCCGGAATGTTGGCGAACATCGCCCGGACCTCTTCCTCATCCAGTTCGTAGGAGAGGACCGTGTTGACGTTGAGCCGGGCGGATTCGTCCATCAGGCCGGCCCGCACGCGCTGCGAGGCGGAATCCGTCTCAACGGGCGCCACAAACGTAAACCGGCCGCGCGTCCGCGGGGTACCGGCGTCCTGCACCAGCACGGCCCCGTACTGCGAAGGCTCGTGGTACAGATTGAGGATCACCCCCTCTTCGGGCAGGCTCCCCAGTACGGCCGCCGCATACTCCACGCCCGATTCCGCATACGCCCGCGCCTGCGCCTGCCGCGACGCGAATTCCGCCGCCTCGTTTTCGACGATCATCGTCTCCGAAAACGTATACGCCGCCAGCGAAAGCATCACGATGAGCACGAGGACGACAATGAGTGCACTGCCTGCGCGGCGGGATCCGTTGTTCGGACGCATGCCCGCGGCAATGGCTCGAACGAAAGAAGATTGATCATTGCAAATTGCGAATTGCCAATTGCAAATTGGCCCCTGCCGGGCGCCAATTTGCAATTGGCAACGATCATTTGGCAAGTTGCGATTCTTCTTCATTGCCTGAGCCGCCTGTTCACGTACCGCTCTTCCCCCTACAGCACGCTCGTCGCCGCGTTCGGTTCCGCCGCCGGCACTGCGATCACGTGCCGCACCGTCTGCCCGATCCGCACTGTTCCCGTCAGATCCGCCAGCCGGTCGTCCTTGTCGGGCGGATCGCGGTAGCCGATGGTCACTTCAATCGCCAAGGGAAGCGCATCCATCGCGGTGCTGTCCCAACTGTCGACCCACGCCGTGCCGTTGAAGTATCGAAACTGCAGCGATGCGACCTCGGGCGCCAGGACCTGTGATGCGAGCGCCAGCGCATCGACGTCGCTCTCCAGATCGGCGTGATCGATCGCCATCCGGTCTCCTTCCAGCCGCGCGAGTCCGACGGCGGACTGATACACGGACGAGCGCCGTTCGCTCGCCGGCAGGCGCTGCTGGGCGAGATTGCCGACCGCGCCGGAGAGTCCCGGTCCCCCCGGAGTTGCAAGAAACCAGGACACCGACATCAGATCGCTGCTGCGGGTGGTGAGCGATGTCGCCATCAGCGGCGGCGTGTAGCCGAGGTCACGCTGCGGGCGGCTGATGTTCAGCAGCAGCGTCTGCGAGTCCCCCACCAGTCCGATGCTCGTGGAGGAGACGCCCCCCGACGGATCCTCGACCACGACGGACGTCGAGTCCTCCTCCATCGCTGCCTCATCCTCAACATCGCCCGTGCCGCCGGTTGTGGATGTCGATGTCGCCGGCTCGCTCGTCAGCGTGTCGGACGGCCGGAAGACGATCGACGCGACGTCGCGAGTCATCTGATCAAGGACCGCACGCGTCACCTGCTGCCGTTCGACGGCCAGTTGTCCGGTCGTCGTCACACGCAGATAGATATTGAGGGCTGCGGAGATCGCGGCGATGAGCAGCAGGCTGATCGCCAGCGCCGCCAGCAGCTCTACAAGCGTAAATCCGCCGGACGCTATCCTTCCGTTGAGCCGCGACTCGAAGAGGAGCGCTCCGCGCGGCATCAACGTCCCCGATTCCAGTCGGCCATCACACCGGCGGCGGATCATCGGCTGCCCCCCGTCGCCGTGGTGGAACTGCTCTCGACCGTGGACTGCAGCCAGAGTTCCGGATCGCGGATCCAGCGCACCAGGTTGAAGGTCACCTGCGGCTGTCCCTGCCGACTCTTCCGCGACACGATCGCTTCCACCTGCAGCATGTCCGCGTGGACCGCATCGGTCACCGTCAGGCTCCACGTCCACTGCGGGTCGTCCTCGAAAGCCGCTTCGCCCGTGCTCTGCAGCGGAATGACGCCGGCCGTAGCCTCGGCCATCACGGTCTCGCAGCGCCGCGCGGCCTCCGACTTGACCTGCGCCCCGGTCGCCGCCTGGCTGCCGGTGCCGACCAGCTGGCCGATGACCGTGACGGCCGCGAGGAAGATGCCGAGCGCGATCAGGATCTCCAGCAGCGTCATGCCGCTGCGGGGTGAAAGAAAGGAAGATTGCACATTGCGAATTGCACATTGCGAATTGCACTTTGAAGGTCCGCGCGCCTCGATATGCAATTTGCTATGTGCAATGACCAATCTGCAGTGCTCCCGCCTTCTCATCGCCGGTCCTCCCGCTCGACGGGGCCGACGTAGACAGCTCCGGTGAGGCCGCGGACGTCCACTTGCTGGTAACGGCCGTCGTCATCGGCGACGACCAGCATCGCGTCCTGCGCGGTGCCGTCGGGCAGGAACAGAATGGCCGGCGACCACGCCGCCTGGGCCAGCGTCGTGTCACCGCCGAACAGCCGCAGCCAGTTCTCGGTCAACCGCTCCGCGACGACCGGCGTCGGACTCCCCAGCGGTCCCGGCGGCTCCGACAGGAAGCGAAGGTCCTCTCCAAGCTCGAACACCTGCACCGACTGCGCGGGCGACACCGCTGCGCCGGTTGCGGGGTTTGCCGCCTGCTGGCCGAGAGGACGTTCATACGGCAGTACGATGAACCGCTGCTTCTGCGGCTCGAACCGGAACTGGTAGGTAATCCCTTCCTCGATCGCCAGCATCCGCGTCGCCGAGAGCTGTGCGCGGACTTTCGCGACGTCCTCCTTGAGGTCCTGCTCGGCCACGAACCGCAGCAGGGCGGGCCAGGTGAGCCCGATGACGACGGCCAGGACGGCCAGGGCCAGAGTCAACTCCAGCAGCGTAAACGCCTGACGCGGCCCCGCCCCGTTGAGCCGCGACTCGAAGAGGAGCGCGCCACGACGGAACGAAGATTGTTCATTGCAAATTGCCAATTGCAAATCGCCCATTGGCCCCCGACGGACACCAATTGGCAATTTGCAATGATCAATTGGCAATTTGCAATTCGTCTTCCTCACGTCCCCTGCCCCACTCGCGCGGATTTCATCCGCGGCCAAACTGCCGACACGCTCCGGACCATCACTACTCGCCGACCGTCCAGTTGTTGATGTCGTCGTTCGAACCGTTGTCGTCTTTGCGGTCCGGTCCGGACGACCAGATCGCCGGCTCAAGTGAATTGGGCGCCTTGTCGTTCGGGAACTGGTAGTACAGCGGCTCGCCCCAGGCGTCGGCCGGTCTCTCTGGAATGTACGGAGACATCGGCTTGTTGTTGCGGTCTACCGGCTGCATGAGCTGCTCCACGGCGACGGCCTGGTCTCCCTGAGGAAACTCGCCGGAGTGGTCCGCGGCGTACAGGTTCAGTGCGTCTTCGAGGCTTTTGATCGCCATCCTGGTGATGTCGATGTTGGCCTTCTGCTGGCGGCCGATCAGGTTCGGCACGACCATGGCCGCAATCAGGCCGATGATGGCCAACACAATCAGCAATTCCAGCAGCGAGAAGCCGCCGCGCTGACGACGAATGGGAACCGGTTGCATGCGAACGACGCGCATCGAAGTCACTCCTTGGATACTCACGAGTCTTAATTGTCCTGAAGTTGCCGGGGCGGCGCCTCAGTTGTACCAAACACCGGACGACCAATCAGGTTCCGGCGAATCTGCCTTACGCGATGCTGGACGATTGCAGAATCGGGAGCAGCAGGGCCACCACGACGAAGAGCACGATGGCCGCCATGACCACCAGCATCAGCGGCTCCAGCAGCCGCACCGTCATGTCCAGTTCCCGGTTCGTGCGGCGCTCCAGGTTGTCGGCGATATCCACGAGCACCTGCTCCAGGTTGTTTGCCTCCTCGCCGACCGAAATCATTTCCACGATGTCTTCCGGGAACTGCCCGCTGGCCGACAGCGGCTTCGCCAGCGATTTGCCTTCCGAGACGTTCTCCGAGGCTTCCTCGATCGCCGTGCTGAGCACGACATTGCCGGTCGCATCCTTGGCGATCTTCAGCGACTGCAGGATTGGCACGCCGTTCCGCAGCAGCGTCCCCAGCACGCGGCAGAACCGCGCGACCGCGAGGCTCTTTACGATCCGCCCCAATCCATAGGCCCGCAGCCGCAACTGGTCAATCCGCCAACGCCCTTTCTCAGTCTCGGCGGAGCGCCGCAGGAGGTAAATCCCGACTCCGACCGCCAGTCCGATCAGCAGCCAGTACTTCTGTGAGAACTCACTCATTCCCAGCAGGGCGGTCGTCGCCCACGGCAGTTCGCCGCGCTCCGACATCCGCTCGAAGATCGGCTGGAACCGCGGCACGAATTCGACCAACAGGACCACGACGATCAGTGAACCGAAGATCGCGAGGAACGCCGGATATACCATCGCCCCGACGACCCGCCCCTTGAGGTCCTCCTGGTGATCGGTGAATGCGGCCGTCCGCTTCAGCACTTCCTCGAGGAATCCTCCTTCCTCACCGGCCTTGATCATGCTGACGACCAGTTCGCCGAACACCTTGCGATGCCGGTTGACCGCCTCGTGCAACCGGTTGCCGTCCGCCACATGCTCGCGGATGTCCTGCAGCACGTTCTCGAACGCGGGGTTGTTCGTCTGCTGCTCCAGGAGTTCGAGCGAGCGCAGCAGCGGCACGCCTGATTTCAGCAGGTCGGCCAATTGCGAGTAGAAGATGGCGAGCTGCCGCGCCCGGACCCGCCGGGGGAGCAGCGAACGCCGGGTCTGGGCCGTTTCCGCCAGATCGACCTTCACCGGAAACAGCTGCCGCGACGACAGCACCGCCAGCGCATCCTGCTGGCTGCCGGCGGTGACCACGCCGGTCACCTGCTGGCCGCTGAGCTCGCGGGCGATGTAGCTGAAATCGGGCATGGGAACGACGCTATAACCTGAGGCATCGATCAAGAGGGGGACGCAGATAAACGCAGATCAATGGAGTCGCGCAGATTCAGACAACCGGGATCAGCACATTCTCTTTGTCCTTGATCTGCGAAGATCCCCTTTCCATCTGCGCCATCTGCGTTCTCGCCTCTCTGCACTCACGCGAGGTCGCCGCGCGTGATGCGGGCCACTTCGTCCACGGTGGTGTCTCCGGTGAGCGCCTTGCGGTAGCCGTACTGCCGGAGCGTGGTCATGCCGTGCTTGAGAGCGTAATCGCGGATGACTCCCGCGCTGGCGCGCTCGACGCACAGGCGGCGAACTTCGGGATCGTTGACGAGCAGCTCGAAGATTCCCGAGCGGCCGCGATAGCCGGACTCGCGGCACTGTTTGCAGCCGTTGGGCTGCCAGAGGACCACCGGCTCGCTGCCATTCTGCTGCGGGAAGTCGGGCGGGAGATCGGCGGGGTCGATCGCCTGCGGGTGCTTGCAGGTGGGGCAGAGCTGACGCACCAGCCGCTGGGCAAGGACCCCTTCGACCGTGCTGGCCACGAGGAACGGCTCTACTCCCATGTCGACCAGTCGCGTGAACGCGCCGGGGGCGTCGTTGGTGTGCAGCGTGCTGAACACCAGGTGGCCGGTGAGCGACGCCTGGATGGCGCTGGTTGCAGTCTCGCCGTCACGGATTTCGCCGATGAGCACCACGTCGGGGTCGTGGCGCAGGATGCTCCGCAGCCCGGCGGCGAACGTCAGGCCGATCTTGCTGTGCACCTGGATCTGGTTAATCCCCTCCAGGTGGTATTCGACCGGATCCTCGACGGTGATGATCTTGGTTTCGGGACTCCGGATCTCATTGAGTCCGCTGTAGAGCGTCGTTGTCTTGCCGCTGCCGGTGGGGCCGGTGACGAGGATGATGCCGTAGGGCATCGTGATCAGGTGATTGAACTTCTTGAGCGTGTCGTCGTCCATGCCGACGCCGCGGAGATTGAAGTTCATGCGCTGCTTGTCGAGCAGACGCATGACGATGCCTTCGCCGTACAGCATCGGAATGATCGACACGCGGACGTCGATCTCCCGCCCCTGCACGCGGATGTTGATGCGTCCATCCTGCGGCAACCGCTTTTCGGCGATGTTGAGCCGCGACATGATCTTGAGGCGCGTCACGATGGCCGAGTGGAAGTGATTGACTTCCGCCGGCATTGGCTGCACGCGGAGCAGGCCGTCCACGCGGTAGCGGACGACGAGCCCGCTCTCCTGCGGCTCCAGGTGAATATCGCTCGCCCGCTGGTCGAGCGCCTCAATGAGCAGCTCATTGACCAGTTTAATGACCGACGGCGCCTGGGCCGATTCCGCCAACTCGCCCAGATTCTCGTCGATGTCATCGAGGACTTCGACGCCGTCCGCAACCCGCTGCGCGACCAGCTGATTGATCGTGTCACCGCCGACGCCCAGATGCGTCTTGATCAGGCGCAGGATGTCCGGACGGCAGGCCAGCACTGGCTGGATCCGGCAGCCCCCCAGCGCGCTCAACTCATCCAGCGCCTCGAGATCAAACGGATCGGACGTCGCGGCGACGACGCCGCCGTCCTCTTCGTACAGCGGCAGCACGGCGTGCCGGAATACGGCCGTCGGCGGGAAGCGGCCGACGACGGCCCGGTCGATCTTGATCTCGTCCAGCACGACGAATTGCATATGCAGCTCGTCGGCCAGTGCGCGCAGCGCTTCCTCTTCGGCGACGATGCCGCGATCCACCAGGATCTGGTCCACGCGCCGGCCGTTGGCATCGCGCCGGGCCGCCGCGACCTGATCCGGGTCGGCCAGTTGTCGTTGAATGAGGAGATTGCCGATTTCCATCGCTACCGCCGGTCTCTCCGTGCCGTTTGAATCAACTCACAAGACCGCCTATCGACCGCGTCCACTGCGGCCGCCGCCAAAGAACGAACCGCGATCACCGCCGCCGAACCGGCTGCGACCGCTGTCGCCCGAAGGCTGGGATGAACCCTGCTGTTGCTGCTGCATCCGCTGCATCCAGAACTGGCGGATCTGGTCCTGCGACGGTCCCTGGCTCTGATTGTCGCTGCTGCTGCTGCTCGACGTATTGGACGAACTCGACGACTGCGAACTGCTGGTCGACGTCCGCGCGCCCGACGTGCTGACCTTCACACGCGGCATCACGGCCCCCAGCGTATTCTGCACCGCCGTGGTACTGGTGTTCTGCAGGGCGACGACCCGGATCGTCCGCCGCGCGTTCAGCGCCGCCCGATCGAGCGACTCCACCAGTTCCTTGATCTCCTGGTACAGAGACTCGTCCGCCGAGACGATCAGGTGGCTCGTCTGTTCATCCATCGCCACCGTCAACTGGATGTCCCGCTGCTGCCGATTGTTGTCGTTATCGCGGCCGCCGCGGCCTCCTCCGCCCCCTCCCATGAACATGGCGAGCGCGTTCCCGCCGCCGAACGGGTTGCCGCCCTGCTGTCCCTCAATGTAGTCCTTGTAAGCGTCCCGCACGATGCGATACACGTCGGCGACTTCGGCGTATTCCACCGGGATCATATGCGGCACGCGGTCCCGCAGCGTTCCCGGCCAGTCGCTGGCGTCGAGAATGTCCAGGAAATCGGCCACCTCCTCCACCTTCGACGAGGGACCCGAGACGAACAACGCATTGAGCCGTGGCTCCGGAATGATCCGCAGGACGCCAGCCGTCGTGGTGGAGAGCCCGGTAGCGCTCATCAGGCTGCTCCCCATCGAGCTGAAACTGCTCGACAGGCTGCCAAAGATACTTCCATCGGTCGAAGTCACCTGTGACACCGAGGCGTCCGGAATCAACTGCTCCAGCATCGCCGCCGCCTGAGTGGCGTCGGCCGACTGCAGTGTGAACACCGTCCACGTCGTCTGAGGCGGGATGGCCGACATCGCTTCGGTGAGCAGGTCTTCAAACCGATCGAGCGCCTCCTCGTCCTCGGAGATGATGATCAGTTCGTCCCCCTGAACCTGGATGAAGATGCCGGGCGCCACTTCCGTCCCGCGGGGATCAATTGCAGACGATTCCGGATCAGCCTCCTCCACCGGATCGGCCTCATCAGCGGCATCGGCCGCAGCATCGTTACTCGCGTCCGCGTTGTCCGACTGCGTGTCATCGCTCTGCTGGACAAAGGCGACGAACTGCGCCAGCGGCTTCCGTTCGCGGGACGAAATCGGACCTTCGCTCTCTTCTACAGCCCGGCGCTCCGTCCGGGGAGGCACATCCCGGATGTAGTCCTGAATGCTCGTCCGGTCCTCCGGCCCCTGCAATGAGCGGATCGGACTGCGGCGATCGGCCGGGACCACCTGGATGCGGTTGGGCTGCGTGGCATGCCAGGCCTGGTCAATCACGTCCAGCAAGCTGTCGGCATCCCTTCCGCTCAACGAAAACCGCCGGATGTTGCCGCCGCTCCCGCCGCGCCGCGTGCCGGTGCCGTCCTCCCCCAATTGGGCCAGCAGCGTCTTAATCTGCGCAACCTGGTCGCTGGTCCCCCGGATCATCACCTGCCGGCCGAGCAGATCGGCCTGAATCGTCGGCGCCTCGGTGCCGTCCGCAACGAACATCGACTGCAGCGTGGAGACCGCCGTCAACGGGTCCATCGACGCCAGCGGGATGACCGTCACCGTCTGCGAGCCGCCCTGGCCGTCCATCTGACGGATCAGATCCTCGGCTTCCCGATGCTGGTCGGCCGTGGCCATGATGTGAATCTTGCCGTTGCGGCCGTCTTCGTTGACGACTACCCCCGGCATCAGCACATCCAGCGTCTTGACGACTTCCCCGGCATCCGATGAGCGGACGGTGTAGATCTGCAGGTACGGCTTCGTGTTGGCGGAGTTGCGGGCGAGCGAGGAAGTCGCCTCGACGTCGATGTTCTGAATGGCCTGCTCGATCAGGACGTGGACGATCGTCGGGGCGGTCACGAGCAACTGGTTCGTCCGCGGATCGGCCGCGAACTGCGTCTTGGCCAATAGCTCCGTGTCGAACGGCGTCACATTGCGCTGATTGTTGTTATTGCCGTTGTTGTTGCCCCAATCTCCGCGACGGCGATCGTCGCCGCCTCCGCTACGGCTGACGTTCGTGACTGCCAACTGCAGGCCCAGCAGCGAGCGCAACGTCTGCTCCGCTTCGTCCGCCGTGATGTACTCCAGCGGATATCCCTGGAACCGGACGTCGTAGGGACCCGCCAGCGCCGCCTGGGCGCTGAGCATCTCATTGACGCGGCGCAGATTCGTGCCGACGTCGGTGACCACGAGTGCACCGGCCGCTTCGATCCCGATGGACTTCCCCTGCGGCCCCAGCATTTCCTGCACCTGCTCCGCCAGCCCGGGGATGTCGTCGACTCCCTTGACCGGGAACACGACCGTCAGCATCTCGTTTTTGCCGCGATTTGGCAGTTCGTCGGCCGTGATATACGGGATCACATTGGGGGGCGGGCCCTTGTCGATGTTCACGCACACCAGGAACTGGTCCCGCTGTACCAGCAAATAACCCCGCTGCAGCAGCGCCCCGTTGATGACGTCCAGCGCCTCCATCGGCGTGTACAGGTTCCGGTCGTAATACTCGAACGTCCCCGGAGGGGTCGCGTTCATTTCCAGATTCAGCCCGGCGCGCTGCGCGAAGTCCCGCAGCACTTCTCCCCACGGGGCCTGCCGGAACGCGAACGACATCTTGTCCGCCGATTGTGGATCAGCCGGCTCAAACGACGCCTGGGGCGGTCCCTCAGCCGCGGCCACTCCGGTCGGAGGAGTCGCGCTCGCAGGGGCATTGCCGCGATCGGTGCGGCTTCCCCGATCTCCGCGGTCACCCCGGTCGCCGCGTCGCGTGAACCGTTCTTCACCCTCCGGCTCCGGAGGCGGCGCAGGACCGAGCATCGCCGTCCACTGCTCCTGCTGCTCCTGCGTCAGGACTTCCAGCACCTTGCGATCAAATTCCTGCTGTACTGCCGTGCGTTCGTCTGCCGAGGCGCCGAATCCGAGTTCGCGGACTGCCGTCTGCCGATCCGCCAGCAGGCCGGCAACCTCGCTTTGCTGGTCCTCACTGAGTCCCAGCTTGTCAGCCGTCTCACTCTGCGCCAGTGCGGCCAGCCCCGTCCGATGCAGCAGCACCTGATCCAGCCGCGCCAACTGCTTCTCATCGAGCACCTCGGCCACGTCCGCCCGAATGGACGCCTCCCGCTCTTCCCGGAGCGCCTGCATCTCCAGTTGAATCGCGGCTCGCTCCTCCTCCGATTCCGCCTGCCGCAGTGCGTCAAACGCAGCCGCCATTTCCTCCGGATTTGTGGCCTGCGCCTCACGCAGCTCGTCGATCCGGGTTAATTGCTCTTCGGTCAGCCCCAGTTCCGTCTGTACCGACTCCCGCTGCAGTTCGCCCAGCAGTGGCGACTGGTTGAAGTTGAAGCCGCTGCGCTGGCCACGATTGAACTGGGCCACAGCGGGGCTGGACAACGAGGCGACCAGGATCGCGGCGAGCAGGGCTCCCGGCAGGTACCGGATCGTACGGTGCATAGTGGCGTTCGTCCTGTAGCGGAAATTCAACACGGACATGGCGAGGGGATTGCAGCGGTTGCGCGTCTCAGAGGGCGTCTGGCCGAATTTGCTTCCTGACGACGGCTTTCCAATGTATGTTATGGGAAGCATTTGCGACGTGTGCCCGGCGTCAATCCCCGTCCCCGCAAGATTCGCCGATCCGATTATGCCGGGCAGGGGTTCATTGACTTTGATTCGCAGTTCCGCTCGCTCGTTCCGGCGCATGAGCGATCCTGAAGTCCCGTCTCAGGGCCTCTTCAACAAACCCGTCCGGTGTACCAATGGACCGAGAAATCCTGAGCCATTGCCGAGATTACCGGATTCGCCTGGCCGCAGTGTCGGCAATCGGCCTCTGCCTCACCATTTCTGGCCGGGCGTTCAGTCAGGAGCGCCCCCGCTTTCAGATGCCCACCGCCCAGGACATGTTCCGCCAGAATGACAAGAACGGCGACGGGCGGCTGGATTCCAACGAGATTAACTCGAATCCATTCCTTCCGCGGATGCTGGAGCGATCCGGTCTCGACACGTCACGCGGAATCTCGGAACGGGACTTCTCAGACGCCATGGACGACGCCCGCCGAAATTTCGAGCGCAACGGCGGCACCCGGCAGTTCGGCGGCGGAGACCGAGGCTCCGGCGGCGACAGGGGCGGGGGCCGCGAACAGGGGGGACGACGAGGAGGCGAAGAGGGAGACGACGAAGACCGTCAGGATCGGCAGCGCGGTAACCGAAGTCGGGACCAGCGAAGCGGCGGGCAAGATGGGAATCAGGACGGCGAGAACGATGAGGAGGATCGCCGGACAACGGATCGCAAGTCGCGCCCGCGCGTGACAATCGACCTGCAGGAGGATTTGCTTCCGGGGGATAGCGACGGCGACGGACAGCTGGCCTTCTATGAATGGCGCCGCTGGGAGGGAAAATCGCTGTCCGAATTCAACGCGCTGGACACCAACGGCGACGGCTACGTGACACCCCGCGAGGTGGCGTTGCTCCGCGGCCCGACACCGGATGAAATTGCCGCGACTGCGGCCGCAGCCGACGCCCGGACCGATGATCGCGACAGCCGCACGCGGCGATCCGACGGCTCCCGCGACGGAAACGCTGAGCAAGAGGACGAGGATCAGCGCGGCGACCGGGACGACCGCCGCCGGGCCGACGATGACAGCGACGGGGATCAGGAGAGAGAGTCGGACGGCGAGGAGGACGACGGTCAGCTCGCCGCCGATGCTGAGCGCTATTTCGGCCTCATGGACAAGGATCGCGACGGCAGCATTGCTCCGGATGAGTGGGAAGGACGCCGCATCCGCTCAATGTTCGAGGACGACGGAATCGATCTCGACTCACCCGTCTCGCAGCAGGAGTTCATCCGCAATTACGTACGACTGAGCGCCGGTGGCGGCTGATTGCTTACTCCGACGTCGGAGCATTCAGGGCGGAGTCCCGCTCATCGGCTCCGTAGTGCTCCGCGGTCATGCTTTCGAACTGCTGGAGTCGTGCGTCCAATGCGGGAAGCGCCTCCTGCAACTCCCGGAGAATCAGTTCCAGGTCCAGCGCGCCGGAATTCGGCGCCAGCAGGTTCCGGACATCCAATGCGTCCTGAGGTCGCATCGAGAGAACCTTCAGAAGAATCAAGCCCTCGGCTGAGTCAATGCGGACATTCGCATCGGACCGCTGTTCACTCGGCGCGCGGTCAATGACGCGCTCCATGCAGGGGAGCAGCGGCTTCAGCCAGTCGATCGCGACGCGCTGATAGTGAATCTGCGCGAGGTGGTGCTGATTCCATTCCCGGATCGTGCCAAAGACATCCAATTGGAAGCCACGGGATTCGAGATCCTGCAGCAAGCCGGGCAGGCTCAGTGCTTGACTCGCACCAGAACCGGCGGACGCACCCCGATTCGGGCATGCCGTGGCATCCCACGGCATGATTCGGTCGAGCAGTCCCTCGCCTGCTCAGAGCTGGCTGCGGTCGTACTGCTGCGACATCCATAGTGCCAGCAGCCGGGCGAATCCCCCCGCCAGCTCCAGCCGGATTCGGGCTCCCGATTCCGTTGGCCGCACTTCGACCTTGAGCAAGTCGTTGTCGCCGTTGAAGGCCTCATCGGCAAGTTCACCGCGGCCGGGCTCGTCAGGATCACGCGGCACCTGCAGCCACTGGTCGGCCCGCAGCACCAGCTGCACCGGCGCCTGACGCGCGGGCGGCTCGGTGGCGGAGGCTTCGACGTGATCAATGGCCGATTTGAGTTCCGTCATGGCGCGCGATCCGCCGACGGCGAACCACAGCGTTCGCGCGCTCGATCCCACGTACAGCCCCGGTCCGCTGCTGCCGTACAGTCGCTGTTCTCGCTCGGGGATCTGGCTCGCCTGCAGCCGGTGAAAGACGATCTCCCCGTGCCGTTCAGCATCGAGCGTCACGTTGAGGTCGTCTCCCTGCGCCTTCAGCGTCGAGAGAGTTTCCCGCAATCCGGAGGCGAACGTTTCCCCTCCGACCAGGTGCATGGCGCCCACGAGCGCCATCTGCCCGTCCTCGACGGCGCGGAACTGCACGCAAACGTCGAGATGTCCGGCGTCCACCATCGCCTGCAGCGGATCGATGACCCGCGTCACGGACGAATACGACGGAGGCTCGGCCGCTCCGCCGGACGCCGCTCGGGTCTCGGAGGCCGGATCGCCCACAGCCAGCCGCTCGTTCAGCGAGCGCTCCAGCGACTTGATCCACTCCGTCCCCAACTTCTGTTCGCGCGGCTCCATCATCCACGAAGCCGAGAAAGTGAACGGCTCACGGTCGTTGACCATGGCGCCGTAGGAACTCGGATGACTCGCCAGGTCCGTCAGGTACTGCGCGAATTCGCTGTCGGCCGCCGCATCGACGTTCAGCTCGACGACGGTGCTCTCGCTTCCCTCCGGCAGATCGATGCCCAGCGTCAACTGCTCGCCGTCCCGAATGACCCGTTCGATCAGCTCCAGCGTGCTCAGTCCATTGGCGCGGCGGATCATGTACTGAGAGAGCGGCTCCTCGTCCCGCCGCTGCAGCTGCGTTTCGGTCTGCGTCCGCAGGAACCCCAGGAACACATCCCGTACGAGCGGCGAAACCGCCTTCACCCGCAACGTAATCGCCGCGTCGTAGCGGGATTCCAGTTGCGGAGCCAGCTTGGCCAGCGTGGCGACGTCCGCGTCCAGATAGTTCTCGTCGCGCGAGATAAACGCATATCCGTCGCGCACGGCGAGGTACCGCGTACCGCCGCGCTGCAGCCGCAGTTCGTATCGGTCCTCCGTGCTGCCCGGCGCTCGCGCCTGTTTCTCGACAGTCACCGGACCAAGCTGCATCGTCTCAACCAGGCTGTCGATGCTGGTCAGCGGAGCGTAGGCCACCGTCACCGGCCGCGGCGGAAGAATCTCCGGCAGAAACATCGCAACGCCGAACGGCCGCTTCCGGTCAAAGCCCTTCAGATCTCCGGCCTGATCAGTCAGGAAGTCGTTGACCGCTTCCAGCACGTCGTCCCGCTCGACCGACTGCAGATTCGCTTCGATCCTCGCCAGGATCTTCTCGATGGACGACACGTGCACCACCAGCAGTGGTTCCGCAGGCGGCTCGGCCGCTGCCGGCTCACTCGCTTCCTGCGGCCATGCCGAGGCCGGGCACAGCAGCATCGCCGTCACCACGATTCCCCATGCAGATCGCCCGATCGACCGGGTCGCGGCCGAGCACTGAACCAACAACGAACCTGTCAACGGCAGTCGAATGCTCATCAGAGAGGGCCTCTGGCGAAGGGGTGGTGCGGTCCGTCCCCGCAGTGGATCCGGCAATCGCTGAGTGTACCTGCCGTCGACTGCCGCCGTTTCAACGGATTCCAGCGGGCGTCGACCCGGCAATGGCCGCGCGGAAGCCTGCCGCTTCGAGCTACGCCTTTTGGCGGATTGCACCCTCAAGAGCCGCGGCAATTGCATCGGCGTCGTAGACACAGCCTCCCCAAGTTCCTCCCCCGACCTGCTGCAGCAGACCCCAGATCCGTGTGTCGTCCGGCAGCTGCGGGTCGGCCGCCAGTCGAGGATTGGGCGCTCGATCGGCCAGCAGGGCGGCCCCTTGTTCCGGAGTGAGCCGCGCCGCGGTTGTGCCGACGAAATTCAACGTGCCGGTCAGATTGCGGCGATCAATGATAATCTCAATCAGGTCGCCGTCCCGCAGCTTGCCGACCGGTCCCCCCGCCAGCGCTTCCGGCCCGACGTGGCCAATGCACGCTCCCGTCGAGACGCCGGAGAATCGCGCGTCCGTGACCACCGCCACATGCTTCCCGAACGGAAGGTACCGTAGTGCCGACGTGATCTGGTACGTCTCCTCCATCCCCGCACCCCGCGGACCGCGTCCGATGAGCACCAATACGTCCCCCGCCCGGATCGGATCGCCGCTGCGTCCTTTGATCGCCGCGATCGCCTCCCGCTCCGTGCAGAACACCCGCGCCGGCCCCAGCTTCCGATACATGCCGTCCGCGTCGACCACCGCAGCATCGATCGCCGTGCTCTTGATCACCGATCCCTCCGGAGCAATGTTCCCAACCGGGAACGTCACCGTGCTCGTCAGCCCCGCGGCCGCGGCGCGGGCCGGAGACATGATCACATCGTCGGGATCGACGCCGTCCTGCTCCTGCAGCACTTCCCGCAGCGTGCGCCGGCGCTCGCTCGTCTCCCACCAGTCGAGCACTTCCTCAAGCGTGCAGCCGGTTGCCGTTCGCGCCTCCAGTCGCAGCAGCCCGGCCTCGCGCAGATGCAGCATCACTTCCGGCACGCCCCCGGCAAGGAACAGCCTCACCGTCGGGTGGCCGACCGGGCCGTTCGGCAACACGTCCACCAGCCGCGGCACCTGCCGGTTAACCCGGTTCCAGTCCTCCACCGCCGGCCGCGCCAGCCCTGCGGCAAACGCCACGGCCGGTATGTGCAGCAGCAGGTTGGTCGAGCCGCCGACCGCCGCATGCACGACCATGGCGTTATGCAGCGCGTCCTCCGTGAGGATGTGCCGCGCCGTCAACTTGGACCGGCGCATCGCCACCACGGCCCGTGCGGACGCCCGCGCTGTCTCCAGCCAGATCGACTGTCCCGACGGCGCCAGTGCGCTGTGCGGCAACGCCAGTCCCAGCGCTTCGGCGACGACTTGCGAGGTCGCCGCCGTACCCAGGAACTGGCAGCCCCCGCCTGGCGTGCCGCATGCCTTGCAGCCCATCTCGGCTGCATACGCCAGGTCGATGTCTCCATGTGCAAACCGCGCCCCGATGGATTGCACCTTTCCCGCATCTTCCCCGCTCGCCGCCGGCAGCGTGACGCCGCCCGGCACAATCACCACCGGCAGGTCGCGGCAGGCCGCCAGCGCCATCATCATCGCGGGCAACCCCTTGTCGCATGTCGCGACCCCAATCACGCCCGTGCGCGTCGGCAGAGACCGGATCAACCGTTTCAACACAACGGCCGCGTCGTTCCGGTACGCCAGACTGTCCATCATCGCCGTCGTGCCCTGCGACCGACCGTCGCAGGGGTCCGAGACATAGGCCGCAAACGGCAATCGCTCCAGAGCGTCAAGCTGCTCCGCGGCCGCCCGCACGAGCAATCCAACCTCCCAGTGCCCGGTGTGATATCCCAGGGCGATCGGCCGGCCGTCCTCGCCGCGAACCCCTCCCTGCGTGCTCAGAATCAACACCTGGTCTCGCAGCAACTGCTGCGGGTCCCACCCCATTCCGGCATTCTGCGTCATACCAAACAGGTCGCCGCTCGGACTCTCCAGCAGCATCTGCTCGGTCAGTGGAAGCGATCCCTTCGGACCGGCCGCCGTCGTGCAGACGGTCGACAACGTGCCCGGTTCAGTACGCAGCAGTTCGTCCAGGAGGGACGGCATCGAAGTTTCTCCGCGAGAGCAGGACGCAGGTCATGCTCGCGGAATGGCAGGCAGAGTCAAGCGACGCCACGACGCCTCAATCCAATACCCGCCCCAGCCCCCCGGCTGGAACCAGAACCGGCAATGGTGCAAACGAGCTCCTGCCAGTGCGCTGCGCGCAAAATAACCCTCGTTTCCAAAGTGGCCGCCGGCGTGCAGGGGGCTCGTAGGTGAGAATCTGATTCGCAGAGTGGGTCAGGCTGCTATCAGAACCTGCAATGTGCCAGCGGGGGGTCGTACACTCCGGAAACGAGGGTCAGGCTGGGCCGATGAAGCTGGAGAGATCAAAACTCTCTCCAATACTCGCGAGTCAAAAGCAACGACCGTGCCGTTCGGCGCGCGCCGAAAGGTCCAGTTGCGTGGTGGACACGCGATAACACGTTGCTATTCCACCATATCTGATCTGCAATTGAACTTCGATTGCTTGATTGTTCGGCGCTCCTGCGATACGGTTTGTCTCATGTTCGGCGCTCAATTTGCGTTATTTCGGCGCTGAAACATATATTCGTGAGTACACTTATGGAAGAGTTCCGCGGGGCGAAGCTGGCGCTGACGACGCTCGCAGGTGCGTGCATCGTGTACTGCCTTGTCGCGCTGTCCTTCATCGCCACTACTCCCGATGTGCGTCTCCGCTGCCTGATTGCAGAAGAGTCCTCCGCTGATTCCGGCAACCGGCGGGTGACAGTCGTTGACGCTCCGCGGCAGCTGGACCCTTCTCGAAGCTGGGTCGCCCGCGGCGATCAGCTCGTCGAAGTGGCCGGATTCCGCACCCGGACCTTTGTGGATTTCGCCCAGGCACTCATCTGGCTTCGGTCCCCTCCACAAGATGCGATCGGGATTCTCAACCCTGGCACCAATCCGGATACCGAAGTTGAAGATGAGTCCACACTCCCCCTTCAGGAGAGCCGCGAACTTGGGCGCCTCGTCAAAGTCCGCTATCGCGATCACGACACCGGAATGATCGAACGCTGCTGGTTGCCGCTGCAACGGCAGCCGCTCGGCGGACTGGTGCTCTCTCTGGTGTGGTTCATCCTGCAGGCCGCCGTCTTTGCGCTCAGCGGCCTGGCGTTCTGGAAGCGCCCGTACGACCGACCCGTCCGGGTCTACTTCGCACTGTGCGCTGTCACCTCGGTCGCGTACGTCGGCGGGAATCACTGGTGGGTTCTCGCCGGCAGTCTGTGGTTCATGGTCCCTTTCGCCATTTGCGGCATGCTGCTGCCGGCTGTGCTGCTCCATTTCTTCATGGTGTATCCCTCCCCCAAGCACGTGCTGCGCAGGTGGCCGCAGCTGATGCTGACCGCGATCTACGGCGTCCCCGCCCTGTTCGCGTCGTTGATCATCGTCATCATGGGGGCCTCAACCTGGCTGTCGTCTCAGCCCGCGCTTGGTAATCCGCTGAACCAGCTTGCTCAAGAACTCCAGGGATCGGCGGCCGCCTCGCTGATGCCCGGCCTGAGGCACGCCATCTATCTGTATCTGGCCGTCGCCGCGGCGTACTTCGGCTTGTCGATCATCGCACTCGTCGACAGCTTCCGCAGCACCCGCAATCCGCTGGAGCGCAGTCAGGTGAAATGGATTCTCTGGGCCAGTCTCATCGCCACGCTTCCCGTGGCCTACACGCTCATTCTCGCGGACCGCGACCCCGTCGGCTTCGCGTTCGGCGATGCCCGCGTCCCGATGCTGCTCGCGAGTCTGCTGTTCACGCTCGCCTACGCTGTCGGAATCGCGCGTTACAAGCTGCTGTTGATCGACCAGGTCGTCAGTCGGGGCATGCTGTACTACGTCGCCAGTTTCGGGCTCACCCTCGTCTTCGCGTTGCTCATTGCCGTGGCGGGCGTTTCGGCCTGGCAGGAGGCGACTTCCGCCTACGGTTACGCGGTCCCCGTGATCGTACTGGTCGCGCTGGCGATCATCGCGCTTGCCTGGCTCCGCGACCGCGCACAGCGTGCCATTGACCGCTGGTTCTTCCGCGAGAAGTACGCGCTGGACCGCGCCCTGCAACGAATGAACCGCGCCGTCAGCAGCCTGCTCGAACGGGGCGACGTGGCGGACAACATGCTCTATTCCTGCTGCGAGGTCCTCCGCGTCGCCGAGGCGGCCCTCTACCTCAGAGACGGCGCCTCCACGCGCTTCCGTCTCGCAGCCGCCGTCGGCAGCAGTTCGCTCCCCCTGCAGTTTGACGCCGACGACGACCTGCTTGCCCAGGTCGGACAGGGAGTCTCGCTCCAGCGCGTCCCCAGTGGCACCTCCCCCTCGCAACTGACTCTCCGGCGGCTGAATGCCGAACTGATTCACGGACTCGAGGTCGATGGCGAAACCACCGGCGTGGTCGCCCTCGGAGCCAAGCCGAACGCCGCCGCTTACACCGCGGAGGACGTGACATTCCTCACCGCAGTCGGCCGCATCACGAGCGTCGCCCTGCACTGCGCTAAGGTGCACGAAAACATGTCGCGGCTCAATGAGGAGCTGCAGCACAAGGCCGAGAAGATCAGCGAGCAGAGCCGGCAGATCTCCATCCTGCAGAGCGAACTGGCGACCGGCGCCGCAACCGCGGCGAATCCGCGTCCGCTGGAGTCGGAGTTCCGTCGCGGCGCCATCCGCGGCCACAGTCCGGCCATCCTCCACGTCCTCGATACGGTCCGCAAGGTCGCCCCGAGCGATGCGTCGGTGCTGATTCGCGGAGAGAGCGGCACAGGCAAGGAACTGCTGGCCCGCGCGCTGCATGACAACAGTCCACGCCGCGACGGCCCCCTCATCGCCGTGCACTGCGCCGCCCTCGCTCCCAGTCTGCTGGAAAGCGAACTCTTCGGACATGCCCGGGGCGCCTTCACCGACGCCCGCGAGGACAAGCCGGGCCGCTTTTCACTCGCCAGCGGCGGTACGCTCTTCCTCGACGAGATCGGCGAGATCTCCCTCGACATTCAGGTGAAGCTGCTCCGCGTTCTCCAGGAGCGAATGATCGAGCCGGTCGGTTCCACCCGCCCCATTGAAGTGGACGTCCGGATGATCACGGCCACGCACCGCAACCTCGAAGAGCTCATCGCGGAAGGGCGCTTTCGTGAGGACCTGTACTACCGCCTGAACGTGGTCAGCGTCACGCTCCCGGCCCTGCGCGAGCGGGGGGACGACATCTTCGAACTGGCGCTCTACTTCCTGCGGCGAGCGGCCGAACGCACCGGGAAGCGGATCACCCAGTTCGACGAAGCCGCCATCGCCGCCCTCATGCGCTATCGCTGGCCCGGCAACATCCGGGAACTCGAGAACGCCGTCGAGCGCGCCGTCGTGCTCGCGGACGGCGACCGCGTCACCCTCAACGATTTGCCGGCGACTCTGGTCGATCAGTTGGACGCGCCGCGCCTCCGCGGCGAATCGCAGCGCAGCGCCATCGTCATGCCGCATACCGTAGCCGCCCGTACGCGCCCCGTGTCGCCCGCTCCCGCTCTCCTGGTGAGCGGGTCGGACGACGAACGCGCGATGCTGCTGCAGGCGCTCGAGCAGTGCGGCGGCAACAAGGCGGAGGCCGCCCGATTGCTGAACATGCCTCGCAGCACGTACTTCAGCAAGCTGAGAAAGCTCGGCGTTTGAGACACGGCGGGACTACGCTCAATCAATTCTCCTTTCCCGAGAACCGCCGCAGCACGTTCTCCGTAATCTGCGACACCGCCTCATCCACGAGCACGCACGCCGGCCAGGTGATCGACCCGACGGAGAACACCTCCCCCCCGCTCGGCGTCTCGAAGTGAACGATCTCGGCCCCGCCGGCATTCTCATTCATTCCCCTCGCCAGGATCCGCACGTTCCGGGGCGACTGCCGGGTCGTTTTGTCCGTCTCGTGCCCCGATGCACCCCCCGGCACCCGCTGATGCAGGCTCCGTGTCCCGAAGACGTCTCCGTTCCGCAACCGCGTTCCCGCGAAACACCAGTGATCCGCGTCGATCGCCTGATACGGCGCCGCCGTCATGATCCCCGGAAATGAGAACGCCACGCCCAGCAGGTTTGCCTCCGACTCGTGCCGCTTGTCGAAGCGGCTTTCGTACTCGCGGCCGTCCGGCGCGATCTGCAGTTCCGAATGGCTCCAGCGCGTGTTGTGGTACACAATTCGATGGTCGTCGAGAAACTCGACCTCGCAGTTGAGCCCGTTCCCGCCTAGGTACATCAGCCGCCCTCCGCGCTCGAACACCCACGACTTCAACGCCTCGTACATCGAAACAGACCAGTACTCCGGATGCGTGCTGATCACCAGGACGCGGTACTCGTCCAGCGGAACCTGCCCGAAGTGAAACTGCGTCTCGCTGTAGAAGTCGTAGTCGAATCGGTTGCGCTCCATCCAGCCGAGCAGCCTCCACTCCGCCGCCGCCAGATGGCACCCCTGCCGCCCCGCGATCGGATCCGTCAGCTGTTCCCGCTCGTCAATGTGGTTGTAGGGATCGGGACGATCGAGCGACAGCGGCGCGTAGTCGTCGGTATCGTAAGTCCGGTGCTCGCGCTCGGTGTACCGCTTCAGCTCCAGCCGCGAATTGACGGTGGGCGTGGGAGGAAAGCGGTCGGCGTGAATGTAATTGCTGCGGCCGCCAAAGCTGTTGTAGGCGTTCCAGGTAATGTCCGACGCCAGCACGGCGATGGACGACTGCGGAGAGCGTGGCGCCACCACCCACGGGAAGGAGAAGAACCGGCCCGATTTGCTCCGCGCGTGCAGATAGTACAGCCCGGACTGCTCCGGCCCCTCGATGAACTGGCTGAGCGCCTTGCTGTGGTAGCCGTGCTTGTTCCACTGCACGCCGCACTGCGTGTAGTCACCGTCCGGAGTGATCTGCATCGTGGCCCGCGGGCCGTGCTCGTCGAACGTCCCGATCCTCCGCACGAACTGCTTCTCGGCTCCGTAACGCCACAGCTCCAGTTCGTATTCCTCCACCGCATGCACGCGGAACTCCGACTTTTCGCCGGACTTCACGCACCGCGGCCACATGTATCCCAGCAACCTGTCGCTCAGCAGGCGGAAATGATGCGGCGCATCCGTCCGCACCGCCACGCGGACGATCTTCGACCCATAACCGCTCTTCCCGAGCACGACCTCATACTCTCCCGGTGCGACGTCCGCCCGGATCGCGCCGGAGACGGAAGAACGCGCCTCCGTCACGCCGCCTGGCCCCCGAAACTCGAACAGTACATCCGGAACGGCGACGTAGCGTTCATCGCTGACATATCCAACCAGCATTCTGTTCCTCCGGTGCTGAAAACTCGGGCTCGATCGCGCGGCCCAGCATAACGCAACACGCCGGAAATTGCCGACCGCCGCACCGATCCCGCATGACGCGGTCTCCGGCGCGCGCATCGGGCCCGCTCAATTGAGCGATCAGTCCGGTTCCCGGTGGCTCCCTCAGTCCCTGGCCTCCTCCGGCAATGGAATCAGCCGATACACGTCGACGCCGACGTCGTCGCTCATGACCAATTGCAATTCGACCGACTCCGGCGGCGTCGGCAGTCCTCCCGGCGCATGAGCGCGTAGCACGACCAGCCATTCGACGCCGTCGCTGGCGAACTGCCGCAGTACGATCGGCGTGGGAATCCCCTCCGGCATTGCGGCCCGCAACGCAAAGTCCTCCATCGGAAAGAAGCCGGAGTACCCGTTGACCAGCAGCCGCTCGTGATATGTCCCCAGGTACATCCACCGCGCCGTCAGTTCGAGGTCGGCGACGCTGTTGCCCACTGCGAACGGTATGCAGGCGACGCCGGCGTCGGGAGCGGCGTCCCTCTGCAGCAGCTCGATCCAGTCCGCGTGCCGCGCCGCGTCGGGAACGTCGGCCAGCTGGACCGGCTGGGGTCTGACCTCCAGCAGCGCCGCCGCGCCGACAACAGCCAGCCCGCACGCCAGACAGCGCCTCACGCCACGCCGGCGCGTGAATCGCCGACGAAGAACGTCCAGTCCCTGTAGCGCCTGGCACGCGAGCAGCACAGTCCCCATCTGCGCAAAGTACGCAAACCGGAACACGTTCCGGACCTGAGCAAAACCCGGTACGTGCTGCTGCAGCCAGTTCCACGCACCCCAGTCCCCAATCTCAAGCTGCGGACCCAGAGACAGCAGGAGCGCGAAGCCCGATACGCTGCACAGGAACACCGTCCACCAGCGCCACCCCCTTCGCGAAAGTCCCCAGGCGACCCCGAGCACCGCCAGCGCCACCTTGATCCATCCCGGCGACAGATACCAGTGCGGACGGGCCAGCGACGTCCCCCATTCCATCCATTGGGCGCCGTACGCCGCGCAATAGTCTCCCAGCCGGGCCGACAATTGGACCACGTTCTCAGGCGTCCGCACGAAGACCGGTCCCGCCAGCATGCGGTGCATCGGCCACGCGATCGGCAGCACGATCGCTCCCGCGATCGCCACCGCCAGCAGCACGGCCGCCAGCGTGCGCAGGCGCAGCCAGCGAAGTCCCATCGTCGGAGCGGCCAGCAGCATCAGTACCGCCAGGAACAGGCCCTGGTGCAGGCTCGTCAGGCAGACCGCTCCGAATCCCAGTCCCAGTTCCACTCCGCCCCGCCATGTCGCCCGTCTCGCGACCGACAGCAGGCCCGACCACGTCCACAGCACTCCCCACACAGGAATCAACTGCAGCACGTCCCGCTGCCAATGCACGATCGGCAGCAACACCATCGCCGCGCCCCCACCAATCGCCGTTACGCCCCGTATTCCCAGTCGTCTCAGCAGCCGCTCGCAGAACACCCCGTTCAGGACCAGCGCCAGCCACGCGTAGAAGTTATACGCCAGCGCCCGCGATCCGCTCATCCACAGCACCGGAGCCGCCAGCAGCGTCATGGGCTGAGGCTCCGACCACGCGAAAGTCTCCGCAAACGGATAAAAGATCGGTGCGTCCCAGTACCCCTCGAAGCCGCGCGTCAGACGGTCCGCGTTCCACCAGATCGTCCATGCGTTGAACAGCGGCACCGTCGCCGCCGGTTCTGTCCCCAGCGGTATCGACGAACAAGGCGACCAGGCCGCAGGCCATGTCGCCCAGCAGGTGATCGACACGTACACCACCAGCGACACGGTCGGCCGTCGCCAACGATTCACTCCAGTCAACGGTGCACGCTCCTGCAGGGTGAAGGACAGAAGAGGACTCGGACATCCAGTGTGCGGCCGGCGTATCATCGCCGCCGCAGGACGTGCCTCCTCCGGCCCCGCCGCCGCGCTGGGGGATCTCCCGATGGTTCACGCAAACTTGCGGTGGAAAATCGGGGCGGTCTCTTACGGTCTGGAACCGGACATGCTTGCTGCCGAGGTGACGCTGTGGTTGTTCGTCATCACATTGGGGATTGCACTGGGAGCGGGACTCTATGAAGCGCGCGTCGTCCTCCCCTTATGGTACCGGGTTCGGGACGGATCGGAATCGGAATGGAACGGAGTCAGCGTGCGCCATGCAGACGCCGGGCGCCGCTTCTGGCCCTACGTGACGACAGCGCCGCTGACGACGTTAACGCTCGTCAGCCTGATTTTCGCGTGGAATCTCAGCGCGCCGCGACGCGCCTTGTGGCTGGCGGCCGCCGCCGTCATTCTGCTCGAGCGGATCGCCACATTCACGTACTTCATCCCGGCGATGCTGCGTCTCCAGCACGATGAGACGCTGCCGGAGGAGACAGCCCGGGCCACGATCTCGTGGTTGATCCTGCTCTATTGGATGCGCAACCTCACCTATGCGGTCAGTTGGCTGGCCGCGCTTGCGGCGCTCGCCATGAATGAACCGGATCCCCCTCCCTGACTGAGCGGTTGGGCGAGAGGAGAGTTGTTCTATGACGACTTGCCTTGCCAAGGCTGCTTGTTGGTGGCCGCCTCTCGGATTGCCCTAATCCCGGAGTTCGCCTCCTGCTTCAGCGCGCCAACGCTCCGCCTCGATCTGGCATTCCTCGATCCGCTGCCGGACCAGCCGGACCAGGTCCCGTTCCGAACCCCGGCGGCTGAGTTGCGTCACCACGTCCAGCGGCACCGGCTCGCCGAAGACGACACGAACGCGGCCGAGGCGCGGCAGGAGCGCGCCGCGCGGCATCGCGCGGTCCGCGCCGGCGATTCCCGTCGGGATCACCGGCGCCGCCGCCTGCCGCAGAATGGCGATGAACCCCGGCTTAATCTCCCCCAACTCTCCGTCGCGGCTGCGCGTCCCCTCCGGGAACATCCCTACCAGGAACCCGTGCTTCAGTCGCCGCGACGACTCGCGGATGCTCTCCGACCCCGCCGAGTCGCGGTTGATCGGCATGACGTAGGTGTTGCGCAGGATCCAGCCGACCACGGGAACCCGGAACAACGAGTGGCGAGCGAGGAAGCTGATCGGCCGGTTGAGCGGCGTGCCGATCAGCAGCGGATCGAGAAAGCTCTTATGGCTCGACAGCAGCAGCCCGCCCCCGGGCGGCAGGCGCTCGGTTCCCTTCGCGCGCAGGTCGAAACCGAACACGAATGCAGTCTGCGCCAGAGTCTGGAAGAAACGCCACACGTGGTTTGCCCGCAGCGGGTCGGGCAACGGCGGGCGGTCCCTCTGTTTCGCTGGCTCGGTTGCCACGGCGGAATCGTTCATTATTGGCGTGCCGGCAGCGGGGTGACGCTCACGCGCGGGAGAGTCTGCGGGGTCTCAAAGATGGTGATCGCCACTGCCTCGCCCGAACTGCCGCCGTCGTCCGCCGGCGCGTCGACGCGAAACTGAAACTGCCGCAACCCGTCACCCGAGTCGCGCACGTGCAGCAGGTGGCGCACCAGGACTTCACGCTCCTCGCCGGACTCATCGCCCCACTCTGCTGCCGCGATCTTCGCCAGCCGCTCGGCCTCCGCAGTTCCTCCCGCCTGCGCCACCGCCTTGACATTCTGCAGCCGCCGCTGCACGGCGCACAGCCGCTCCAGTTCGTCGATCCCGGGGAACCGCTCACAGAGCAATTCGGCCGCCGGACAGCGGACCTCGTGCTCCCCATCCCTGAGCCTCACCCGGATGACCGTCGTCGCCGCATTCCGGATCCGCCAGTCCCGCCCGCTTCGCCGCCCTGCCTGCTCCACGGCGGCCGCGATGGTGTCCGAATCGCATTCCAGAATGCGTCGGGTCCGCACGATCTCCTGCAACAGCTCCTGAAGCTCATTCGCGGTAACCCGTCCGATCACCCGCGTCCCCCGCTGCGCCCCGCCGCTGACGGAGATCTCTCCATCGCCGCGAATCGCGACCCGCGCAGCCATCCCGACTGCGTCCGGCTCCTGAAACTCCAGTTCGAGGATCGTCGTCTGCGGATCATCCGGCACAGCGATCGGCGACGAGTGATCGCCGCCTTGTGCGACGCCGATCAACCACAGGACTGACGTCAACACGCACACTTCCATTCTGCTTCGACTCATCCGCCGACTCCCTGGCTCGCGACCGTGGTGATCGCCGGCAGCTTATGACAAGCGGCCACGCTCCGACAACGGGACTTCGTGGAGGCTGGCGGAGGTCCGCCAAGTCCGCTCGACATCGACATTGCCAATGCGGGATAATCGCTGGAAACGCAGGACAGTTCGGAAGCGGATCAGCGTACTGCCATGAAACCAGCGGACAACCACTCATCGAATCCGAATAGCCATTGCACGGAATGCGGCCGCCCGTTCCATTGCGGATTCAAAGCTGGGGCCGGCGAGTGCTGGTGCGCTGCCCTGCCGTGGCGAGTCCCCATGCCGGAGAACTCAGCCTCCGGATGCCTCTGCGCCCCATGCCTGTCTGCGCTCCATGAGGCGCGGAGGACAAGCGAATGCAGCAAACCGGAGTCCGCAGGGAATTGAGGCGTCAGCCCTAGTGGCGTCGACTCGATCAGAAGTCGCCACGAACCCTCAAGGATAGGAGTTGTAGAAAAGTGACGCCCTCCGTTCCCCGCGCGTACTGCTGCACATAAGCACCATTGCGGCGATCTGCTGGCAAACGCCGCCTAGGGGTCGGGGATCACCGGAGCGTTTTCCTCTTCGATAGTTTGCAGCTCCTCCGCGGATGTCGGCTCGTATTGACTGTTCGCCCCTGGAGAACAGCCCACCAGGAAAGCCACTGCGATCACACACATCACGCCGCAACAATGCAACTTTGATCGAGTCACTGGCTGCATCCCCAATCAGAACTGGAATACCAATCAGTAGCGACTGCACCCCGGCTCATCCGTGGTACAGTCGCCAACTCACCAATCACGAGGGCAATCGTCGCTCCGGATCGTCGACAAGATAATGCTCACCACTCGCCGGTCGGGACGCCGTCATGGATTCGGGTCAGGAGCGCGTACGTACTGTGATCCATGTTCTCGCTGAGGAAATGCACGGACCCATCACTCATCAACGCATGAGCCCCCCCTTCATGAATGCTCGACGTCACGTTCACGTAAATGCGCACATCATTGACGGCAGGATCAAATGGTCCGTTGATGTGGTAACGCTTGTTATTGACGCTACCTGTATTGTCCGGGTGATTCACGGCGAACGTGCCGTGGTGTCGGTGCGCGGCCCAGATCGGCGTATAGGCGTCGTCGCGGCGGCCGAAAATATCAATCCGGGATGAAACCGCCACCACGCTCTCGCAGACGGCGATGCTGCTGCTGGTGCCGTCTCGAACGTCACGTATGCGGGCCGCGCCGTTGAACCCAAACAATCCCTGGTACTGGACGCCGGTCGCTCCGTTGGGAAGGTTGGAAGCACTCCGAGAGTACACGCTCCAATACTGGTCATTCGGCCATCCGTTGCCGTGTCCGCCTGCGCAGAACAGGTAATTGGAACGGGCATGATTCGCGAGGTAATGTTGATCGGTGCGAATCGCCAGATCCTGATCGGCGACGTCAGACGGGCACATGTACACTGGAATCTTCGTCTGAACGAGTGAAGCATTCGCATTCGGCCAGCCGCCCACAAGCGCTGTGGTCGCACCCGGAAAGGTGAAGCCGCCCGTAGCAATGTTCAGGTTCAACTGATTGTAGAGCGGTGCCTGATCGACGTACGGCAGCAGCAGAATCCAGCCCGTATGGTTCAGCGCCGTCGTGTGCGGCATTGCTCCAGCGTTATTGTTGGCGGAGTTGATCACCCCCGGTGGAAAGATGCCGTGGGCATCATGGTAGTTGTGGAGGCCCAGCCCGATCTGCTTCAGATTGTTCTTGCACTGAGTGCGGCGAGCCGCTTCACGGGCCTGCTGCACAGCGGGAAGCAGCAAAGCGATCAGGACCGCAATGATCGCGATCACGACGAGCAACTCGATCAGCGTGAAACCACGCTGCCGGCGATACCGGGCTGAAGGCGCTGATTCGGTGGCGGAGTGGGAGAAGCGCATACTCTAGCTCCTGGAAGGGAAGCGATGGGAGAATGACCCTGGAACGCGCTGATAGCAGAAAAGCCACGTGAGAGCCTCCATTTCAGCGTCGGCAGTGTCGATTGTCAATCCACTGCCGCGCGACGGAATGCCCTACCTGACCGTTCGCCGCCTCGCCAGATGGCCGCCCAGCAGCGTCTCGGCGACCAGGACGGCAATCCCCCCGAGAAGCAGCCAGCGCCACAGCTTCTGCTGCTGCTCCAGTTCATGGTTCTGCTTCTGCCGTTGCCGCCCGTCGTTGGCTGTCGCGACAGCCGGATCCTGAGCGCCGCCCAGCCGCACTCCGACTGCCTCGAGCGCATCGGACGACAGCGCGTCCGTACGCGACTCGGACGGAGGCAGGTTCACCGCGAACCGCACGGACCGATCGTCCGCTCCGACTTCCGTCAGCAGTGCGTACATCCCCGGTGCATCGGCGTGCACGATCGGCGACGCGTCCGACGGCAGCGGCTCCGCCCTGCCGTCCGGTCGCCGCAGTTGAGTGTAATCCTCCGGCCGATCCGTCAGTGCGGACAGAGAAACGCGATCTCCCACGACGAACTGCCCCTGGCGCTGCAGGGGACCGCTGCCGTACTCGAGCAGGGCATTGGCCAGCGGTACAAATTTGGACCACAGCGCCAGTTGACTGTCGGCACGGCTCCAGCCGGCCGTCATGAAGAGGACCCGCCCTTCCCCGATCGGCGCCTCGCCCAGCGCCGGCGCTCCCTCGTCAAACCGCGCCAGAACGCGCACGTCCGGCAACGGCGACAGGTCCAGGATGCGGTGCCGCCAGAATCTCAGCTTGGTGAAGTCGGAATACCGCGGATCGGAAAACGGAGCAAGCACGGGATGGTCAAAGTCGAGCGCCGTCAGCATTGCATAGTCCTTGACCTCCGCTTCGTCCGCCGGGACAGGCTCAACCCCCGCCAGCTCATACAGGACGGCGGCGTCCTTTGCTTCGCGCACGATCAGCCAGAGATGCCCCCCCTCGCGCGCGTACTCCTGCAACGCTGCGATCTGGTCGGGCCGCGGCGAATCAATCAACACCACCAGTTCGATGCCCTGCTCCGCGTCGGGCAGGCGCGGCGATTCAAAGTCCCAGTCCACGACGCTCACCGCGCGGTCGGCCGTGTCGGGAAACATCGGCTCCAGATAGAAGCGGTGCCCCGCCGGGTCCGCAGGATCCTCGGAACTGAGCACGACGATCGTCACGTCCCTGACGACGCTCCGCTCCACGTAGCAGATGTTGTCGAACGCGTGCTCGTCACCCTCCAGCACCAACCGCGTCATCGGGCGTGACGATGGTTGTTCCGGGGCCAGGACGACGCGGCTCTGTCCCGGCACGACGTAGACGTCGAGCCCCTCGTCGGCTGCGCGCGAAGCCTCATCGCCGGAGGGTGCGGCTGGCGGGCCGAATTCGTCCAGCCACCGCAGCCGGAACGTTTCCCGCTCCGAGTCCGCCGCATTGGTCACGCGCACCCGCAGCCGGGCATCCCCGGCGTCGCCGCCCGACACGACATGCACCGCCGCGTTGGTGCGTGCAACGTCATCGCCGACGCGCTCCACCTGCACGCGGACCCCTTCTGGCCAGGAGTAGGCCTGCAGCGCATCGAGCCGGGTCCCGGATTGCAGGTCGGACACCAGAATGATGTCGCGCGGGGCGTCTCCATTTTCCCGCAGGGCCGCATCCTCGAGGTTGTCTGCCGCGACGACGAGGGCCTGCCCCAGATCGGTTTCCGCCCAGGTGGCGTTCAGCTCCGATACGACGCCCCCGTACGCCTCCGCGCGCTGCGCCGGATCGAGCTCCAGCCAGGCATCCCAGCTGAAACGCTGCTGCGGCGCCGCGTCGAAGGTGTACAGCGCGATTCGGTCCCCCGGAGCCGCATCCTGCAGAATTCCGGCGACGCGGTCCACGGCCTCGTCCCAGACCCCCTCGCGGCGCATACTGGCGCTCGTATCGAGCAGCACGACGATCCAGCGCCCGTCGTCCGCTTCGGTCTCGGCCGCGGACGGCTGACGCCAGAACGGCCGCGCAAACGCCGCGGCCAGCAGGCAGATCGCGAGAGCTCGCAGGCAGAGCAGCAGCCAGTCCTCAATCCGGCTGCGACGCGTCACCCGCGGGGGCGAGGGATCCAGAAACATCAGGCTGGAAAACACCTGCCGGCCGCGCGGCGTGCGGCGGATCAGATGGAACAGCAGAGGGAGACCAACGGCAAGCGCGCCGAAGAGATACAGCGGTGTCAGAAAGCTCATCCCGGACTCCGTCGGTCGAGACGTCCCCAGCGCTGACCTCCAGAATAGCGCCGATCGTTCCTGGATGCGAGCCGCCCGCAGACGTTGCAGCAGACCGGCGCCGCCGGCAAGTTGCAGCGCCTGGTTCGGCACTCCGCCTCAGCTGCGAGCCTCGCCGGTCAGCTCTCGGGGTCGTACCCGAACTCGCGGAGCTCCTGTGAGCAGCGGCAGGCCGTGGCGAGCTTCGCGGCCCACTCGATAGCGGCCTCGCGCGACGGGAGTTCCAGGACACAGAAACCGCCGCTGAATTCCCTGGTCTGCGGATAGGTCTCGTATGTGACGGTCCCGTCCGCCGCAACCATCAGTGGCTCGACCTGCTCGTTAATCCCCCCGCCAAAGACGTAAACGCCCGCCTCCTTCGCTTCGCGTATCACCGCGTGCGACGCTTCGCCGACCGCAGGCATTTCCTCAACAGGGACATTCATTGCCGGCCCGGGAAACGAGATGAGGTACTTCGACATCATTCGGTCTCTCGGGTGTGAAATCGCAGTGTTGGTTGTGAGGCCGAACGCCTGTCGATCGCGCGCTCGACGGGCGCAAAGCTCTCAACTCAGCAACGTTCGGCCCTTGCTGGTGCTACGGGGTTCCAACTGCGGCGGGAGTCACTTGATGACGCGGGCGTCGGCCAGGGCCAGATGCTCACAGGCGCCGATCGTCTGCGGCCTGGCCGGAGTGACGCGGATTTCGAGATCGCGGATCCCCGCGACGTCGAGGTCCAGCGGACGCGGCTCGTCCTGCCACGCGACGTCGCCGTCAAACAGCGTGGCGCCGTCGCCAAGGATCGTCACGTGCACGCTCGGATCCAGCCGGGCGCACTCGGACGAACTGCGGTCGATGCCCAGCACCGTCTGCAGCCGGCGGTAGTCCCGGTTGAGGCGGTATTTGAGGACCGTGCCGGAATGGATCCACAGGCCGCGGTCATAGCTCTTCTTCCCAACCGTGAGGCGGCGACCCAGGGAGTTGGTGTTCTTCCGCAGCCGCAGCACGTCCTCCGACGTGACAAAGCCGACCGGCTGGTAGGTCGCGGTTTCGGGCAGGTCGGCGAGATAGCGGACGCGGCCGAGGCCGAAATCCACGCTGCGGATGCGGTCCAGCGAGACCAACAGTTCGGGACCGGCCAGCAGGGCACCGGTCAGCGAATCCTCACTGATCGCCAGCGACTTCACCCGCAGGCGGTCGCCTGTGTCGAGCGCCAGCTCGGCGATGGAAGCGTCTCGTGCGGGAGGTGTCCGCGGGAAGACGAGACCGAACACACGGTCTTTCGGGACGTTCACTTCGCGATTGTTGACGAGGATCGTGATCCCTTCAGGTGTCACCGAGCCGATCGTGCCGCCGACGAAATCGAGCGCGTCTCCCTTGCGCGCGACCAGCAGGTCGGACTTGGTTTCCCGAGCACGGACGCCGTCCCAGGCGTCGCGAATCTTGTGGTCGAGTTCGGCAATCCGCACGCTGGCCACCTGCGACATCGGCAGCGTAAGTTCACCGAGGAGATCGGACGTGATCGCGGCTTCGCGACCGGAAGCCGTGAACCCTGCGGCGAACAGCAGGCTGCCGTCCACCAGCCGGATCTCGAGGCTCCGCTGCTGCGTGAGCGTGTCCTCGGCGGCCGCGAGCGGGAACCGGAGTTCCAGGAGATCGACCGCGGGCAGCGTCTGCGTCTGGTCGCCGGTCGCCAGCGTCAGCTGCCCGTCCGCCAAGGCCCGCAGTTCACCCGCATGCTGTTCGCCGGTGAGCGTGAGAATGTCGACTTCAGGCGTGGCGCCCAGCGCCAGACAGGCGAGTAGGGGAAGCAGTTGCATGGAGGAACCAGGAGAGGTCGAGCTTCGGCGGAAACGAAGCGGAGCTTCGCGAGAGTGCGTTCACAGGCAGAGCCTGGGAACGCGGGCGGGGAAGGACGAGTGGCTATCGGTGTTCCGTCGCCGTCAGTTCCGGGAGGGAGCTTCGCGCTGGGCGAGGCGTTTGAGGTATTCCTCGACGGCCTGACGGTAGTGGAAGGGGAACTGCTGGTCGAGGAGCTCTTTGGCGGAGGCCTGGGCCTTCTCGGGGAGGTCACCCCAGCCGTCCTTGCGGCCGGTGTCCTTCTTTTCGACTTCGCCGGGACCGGTGGCGCCGCCCACGTAGGAGTCATTGGCGGGACTGCTGGACTGGTTGCCGCGCGGCGACCCCTGTCCTCCTCCTCCGCCACCTCCCTGCTGCTGCTCGATCTTTTCGATGATCTCGTCCAGAGTGGTGATGATCCGCTCTTCGACGCGCTGCGTCTGCTCGCCGGGGCGTCCCAGCGCCAGTCGCCGTTCGACGTCGCGCATCTGCCGGGCGACCTCGTCGAGCGACTTCTCGCGCAGCATTTCCAGATCGGCCTGCATCAGCTCGGCCACCGTCGAGTAGCGGACCGGGACGTCCTCGGTGCTGGTTAACAGGGCCTTGAGAGTGGTGAGCCCGTCGTCCTTGAGCAGCAGGCTGTGCTCGCAGACGGACTTGTAGAACAGGCAGCCGGCCGGATCGACGACGTTCGCCGGGTCGATCTGTACGAAGATGTCGAGCGACTCGTCGTACATCGTGAGCACGGCGAGGTAGCGGGCATAGAAGTAGCGGACGTTATCGGTGAAGAAGGGGTTTCCGCCGCCGGGGCTCAGCACGGCAAAGCCCTGCGCCAGCCGCAGAGTGTCGCCGGTGCGGCAGGCGTCCACCAGTTGCCGCACGTCCTCATCCGCCAGGTAAAACGTGCGGATCACCGCGTCGAATCGCTCAGCAGGGGTCGGCATGCGATCGCCGAAATCCCACTGCGCCTGTGCCGCGGCCCGCAATTCGTCATCCGCCCCCTGGGACTCCAGCCACGCGAACGTGGCCTGCCGCGCCTGATCGACCGAGGGGGGAGCGTACAGCTGATCGGCCGCGGCAGGACCCGCGACGAATGCGACGACTGCGGCGACCAGAGAGGCCCTAATCGTGCTGCGAAGTGCGTGCGACATGGCGTGCCTCGAAAGGCGGGATGGAAAAGTGATGGATCTTGGGTTGGGGGCTCGTGCCGCGTTCGATCGCGGAGCAGAAACCCGGCTTCTTTGGGAAAACCGGGTTTTTGGGGAGGTTCTCGAACGATTGAGTTATTCCGACCCCTGACGGAGTTCCTGGCCGAGGGACGTCTTGCCGGTGGACAGGTCGTACGTCGCTTCCTGCACGCGCTGCTGCCGGCCGGACAGGTCGTTGAGGAGTTCGAGCGTTTCGGCTTCCACCGCCTGCTCTCCCTCGACCTCCAGTCCCAGCTGCCGCGTCAGGCGGTTGATCTGGTTCTGCAGCGAGCGGATCATCTTCAGTTCGGCCAGCACGTCCACCAGCGGCGGGTCCTGATCCTGCTGTTGTTGCTGCTGCTGCTGCTGTTGTTGCTGCTCCTTCATCTTTTCCAGCTCTTTCTGCAGAGCCAGGATCATTTCGTCCAGAGTTTCCACGATCAGCTGCTCGATCAACTGGGTCGTTTCGCCGGTATCGGCTTTGCCGAGGCGGCGGACGACCGTGAGCATGTTGTCGCGCATCTGCTCAACTGCTTCCGGGAATGCGACCGACGAGCCTTCTTCCTTCAGCAGGATCAGGGCCCTGTCGGCTTCCAGTGCATTATCATTCTGGTCGCGGCTGAGGTCAGTGGACTTGGTGGCGTGGGACGACCCGCGCTGATCCTCCGGCACCCGGTCCAGCCGCGTCGTCTCGGCATTGATCTGCAGCTGCACCCGGAGCATCTCCTGAAAGCGGGCCTCCAGCATCGTCAGGAACAACTCCCGCTCTTCCTCTCGCAGCTGGCGGAGGATCTCCTCCAGCTGGGCCTTCATCCGCTCAAGTTCAGCCAGCGCCTGGTCCTGCTCGTCCGAGGCCCCGTTGTGATCCTTGGCCTTCAGCTCCTCGATGGCCTGGTTCATCTCTTCGATGGCCTTCTCGAGCTCCTCACGGCCGGGCGTTGGCTGCTGGGACGGGTCCGACGGATCGCTCGGGCCGCCCGTCTGCTGCGAAGACTCCCCTTCCGGCGACTCTCCGCTCTGCTGCTGTTGCGACTGCGATTGCGACCCGCTTTCGGACGGCGAGCCGCTCTCCGACGGCGACTGGCTTTGCGATTGTGATCCGCTTGGGGACTGCGAGCCGCTTTCGGACTCCGATCCCTCCATCGGCGGCATGTCGCCGGATTCACTCTCCGGGTTCTCGCCCGGCATTGGCTTCGACCCGCTCTCCGCGGGATCGCTTTCGCTCGGGTCCTCTTCCATCGGCTCCCCTTCCGACGGCATGCCGGATTCGCCCTCCATCGGGGCGCCGCCGTTCGATTCCTGTCCTTCCCCTTCCTGTCCCTCGCTCTCCTGCCCCTCTCCCTCCTGTCCCTCTCCCTCCTGACCGGAGTTCTGTTGAGAATCGGACTGCGAGCCGTTGCGGTTCCGCTCGGCGGCGCGTTCGGCATCCTGGCGGTCGATCTTGTCGGCCAATTGCTGGGCGCGGTTCTGGACGTCCTCCTGCTGACCTTCGAGCTTCTCGGGATCGCCGCGGCGCTCGGTGGCGGCACGGGCGTCCTTCTGCCGGCCGATGACGTCGTTGGTGTCCTTGATCAGGTCCTCGATCCGTTCGATCTCGCGGGCGATGCGGTCTCGCTCGTCTTCACTCTGGAGCAGCTTAAGGAGCACCTGCAGATGGGCAATCAGCTCGTCCTGACGCGAGACGGCGTCGCCCAGCTCATTGCCCTCCGCCAGCAACGTGGCGATGACCCGCATCTGGTCGAGGATCCGCAGTTCGCGGCTCTGGCTCCGCGTACGGTTAAGCAGGTCGGCGCGATCGGGGTCTTCTGACCGCAGATGCTCGCTCAGTTCGAACAGCTTGTCCTCGAAGCGCTCAAAGTCGCGCTGGATCTGCAATTGGGCCTGGCCCAGATCGACGCGCGGCTCTTCGGCGGGATCGCCGGAGGGGGCGTCCACTGCGGTGGCGGCCGTCTCCGACTGGGCCACTAACAGGGACGACCAGAATGCCAGGCACAGCACGGCAGGCAGCAGGCGAAGCGGATGCGACACGGCATGATCTCCCGGAACCGCTCATGCGATTCGACCGCGGCCTGCACCCGCGCGGAGAGCGGCCCGACCAGCCGATCGACAAAAATCCATCCGACGGTTTCCGGCAATCGCGGTCACGAGCGCCGTGGTTGCAGTGTGGCGGGATCGCCTCACTCGCCGGATTCCGACATCCCATATATTAACACTCGATGATGCAACCAGTTAGAGCAAATCGCCGCAAATCTCTCCTGACTGACGACGGGCTACCGCCGTGAGTTCAGTTCAAGAGGTCGAAGAATCGCCGCTCCTGCTCCTTCTGAGTCTCATCGCGGAGGGTTTCACTGCGGTCCAGAATATCCTGGATCATCTTGATCATCTCGTTATAGCCCTCACGCTCACGCATCTGGGCGATGACCTGGTCCATGTGCGTGAGCATGCGGTCGATGGCGGCGAGCGAGCCGTCGATCGCCGAGGTGGGGTCGGCGTTGTTCTCGTTCGCCAGCCGGAACAGGCCGATCTGCTGATCGACATCCGGATAGTCAGTTTCGTTGATGCCGTGCAGCGGCTGCAGAATGCCGAAGTCGATGCGTTGCAATGCGGTCGCCGTGTCGACCCGGTTGTTGACCATCTCTTCGCGGATCTCGCCGAAGCCGACTTCGACGGATCGGCATTCGGTGTGCGTCTTGCGGACCTGATGCAGGCTCCGCTCGGCCGAGGCGGAGACGGCGACCGCGATCTGCCGCAGCTGCTCTTCCCACTGCGAACGCGCCGCCGCGTCGGCCGGTGGGGCCTCGCGCAATGCCCGGCCTTCCGAGTACCGCTGCTGATGCAGCAGCAGGTCGTCCCGCACCTGCTGGACTTCACGGCGGATCTGCTCAAACCGCTGCCGCAGGTTCACTTCTTTGTCGTACAGCTGGGCGAGCAGTTCTTCCGGCGTGACGATAGTGAAAGTGTAGACCTCGCCGTGAGACTGGTGCGGGCCGTTGAGATTGTCCCCGTCCGTGGCGAAAAGGGTGAGCGCGAGCTTCTGATCGACCTGCATCTCGAGCGGCAGCACGCGGAAGCGCTCCGTGCGGTTCCCTTCCGAGGGACCGAGCGTGAAGTCCTTCTGGCCCGACGGCGGCACTTCGAGCGCGCGCTCGGTGTATTCGGTCGCATCCCCGACCCGGAACCCGAAGTGCGCCTCGACGACACCATAGTCGTCCGTGATCCTACCCGTTACGGGAATCTCCGCCATGCGGGTGATCGACGAACCGATGCCCTTGCGGCGCGTCTCCACCACCGGTTCCGTATCGCGAATGCCGTTGACCGTGAGCAGTGCGGGGTCGGCGCTGACGACGTCGTCCGTGTCTTCCAGATAGATCTGCAACTGCGTGTCGAGCGGCAACGGCAGCGGCAGCGTCGGCTGGCCGCTCCGGGCGATCTGTTCCAGTTGGTCGCTCGCGCCGGTCGCCAGGACAAATGGGACCGCGAAGGACTGGCCGTCGTCGCCGAACCACTTGGCCACTGCGTCGGCCGGCAGCGGCAGGACTCGCGAGGCCACGGAGGCATTCGGATCGTCGAAACTGCTAGTGTGCACGGTGAACGTCGATTCGCTTGATGCATTCCCTCCGGGCGCGCGGATCTTCAGGTCGAATTCCCGGCAGCGAATCTGCACCGCGACAAGCGGCTTGTTGGTGGTCGCCCGCATGTTGAAGGCCGTTTCCACCGGGAGCGACACCTGCGTCCCCTGCACGGCGCGGTCCCGATCGCTGAGTGCATCGAGGCCGGTGTAATCGGGGTAGTCGCAGCGGAGCATGATGCCGTCGATCCGCGGCGGATCGACGACCAGCACCCGGAACGGACGCCGGTTGACGAAGTCGCCGCCGACCACCCACAACTGGTGCTCGTCAATGATGCGGCTCAGGGTGTGGCGGAACTTCCGCTCGCCCGATTGCGCCATCGGCACCGTGCCGCGGCTGGTCCCTGTCCCGCCGAACGCCCGGTAGCTCAGCGACACGTCCTCTGGCACCTCTCGCCCCTCCGGCACTTCGGCCAGCAACGTGAGATCGGCGCCGCGCGGATGCTTGTACGTCCCATCCGAGGCAAATTCTTTGACCTGGTCTCCCGGCTGCACGAGGACTTTGACCGTCATCGCGCTGCGGCGGTACGGCTCCCAGTAATCGTCCCGCAGCAAAACGAACGCATTAAACCAGCGTTCCATCGCCTGCGTGCGGATTGCACCGAATCCCAGGATCGACACCACCAGCACCACGGCCGCAATCACCCACCGCCTGAGCGGCGCCGGATTGAAAACCTCTCCGAGGTCAAGTCGCCCGGCTGCCGACGCCGCGTCGTCGATCGTCCGCTGCAGCATCGCGCCGCCGAGATCCGTCTGCTTGCGTGACGGATCGTCGGACAGTTCGACCGCCGTGATTAACCGGTCCCCGAGCTCCGGGAACCGCTTCTCCAGCACCAGCGCCAGAGCACGGCTGCGGAAGCTGCGCATCAGCCGGGCGAACAGCCACACGGCGACCGCGGCCGTCAGCAGGCCCAGCGCCCCCAGTGAGCAAATGGTGCGGAACCATCCGGGCAGTTCCAGCTTGCGGAGCTGAAAGTGAACGACGTCGAAGGACAGCGTGACCCAGAAGATCACGCACAGGATCGCGACAACGGCGCAAATCCCTTCGATCAGCACATACCGGCGGATGTGGGCGCGGAGGTCATCGAGCGTGCGCCGAATGGCGGGCGTCGCGGCGGGATTGTCTGTGCTCATGCACGCTCTCTCCTGGGTTCCGGCCATCGATCAGGCGGACGCGCGCACCGATCGCCTCCATCCACATCATAGCGGAGCGGACGTCCGGGTCGAGACGATCGCCCATACGAGCGGCGGGGTTTAACCCCGCCGCTCGTTCGACGCGCACTCACCCGATGAACTCGTTCCCCACCTTGCGGGCGCGCTGAGGCTTGTCGAGATTCACGCCGAGCCTGATTCCGGCATCCACCAGCACATTCCACCCCGCCGCCATCTGCACGAACGGCGCGAGGTCCCCCGCGTCCGGAATGCGGATCGTCGGAAACGCGGTCTCCCGCGCGGCGATCGCAATGACCGTCAGGCCGACGCCGTCCGCCAGAACGTCCTGGAACTTCTGCTCCGAGTCCGGGTACGGATCGACCCAGATCACGACGTCGTCGGCGTTCATCACCTCTTCGACGCCATGCACCGCGTACGTCCCTTCGAGGAAGTCCGCCCGGCGGCGCGTGATCTCATTCGTCTTGAGAGTGAGTTCCTCGGCGACGCCGTCGTTGCGGCCCGCCCAGTAGATTGTCCCGGCCCGCGCGATCCGTTCGATCAGGTCGCCGTCGATCTGCACCGTCAGCGCCTGTTCCATCGCAGCCGCCAGCGACTCGCGCTGTCCGGACAGCGCCTCCTCTCCCGCCGCTCCTTCCAGCAGGGCGCGGTAGAACAGGGCCTGTTCGATCACGCTCTTCGTGGCCGCCACGGCCCCTTCCGCACCGCACTCCAACACGTACCCGCGGGTCGCCAGCGACTCCAGCCGGGAATCCGCGAACGCCGTCAGGGTGTAACGATGCGGATGATTCGCTGCCTGCAGTCTGGTGAACAGGCCGATGACCTCGGCCGTGCGGCCGGAATTCGACAGCGCGAACACCGCCCAGTCCGACAGGTCGTACTCCTGCGCCTGCCGGCCCGCTTCCGTGTGCAGCATGATCGGCCAGCCGTGCCGCCGGGCCTGCACCATCGCGCTCTTCGCCGGGAAGATGCGGCTGGAACCTTCCCCCGTCATCAGCAGCCGTCCGGCGTCCCGCACGGCGGCGGCCGTCTCCCGCATGCGGCCGGCATCGAAGCGGCGAACGATATCGGGCACGGCCAGCATGTCCTGCACCAGGCCATAGCGGGAGTAATGTTCCGTCTGCAGATTCATGGTCGATTCGCCGGTCGCAGATAAAGTGCGTTCTCTGATGTCAGAAGCGTGCCAGACACCCGGTTTCTTCAAGAAACCGGGTGTCTCTGACGCGTCTCTCTGACCGTCAGGAAACAAGCCCCGGTTTGCTCGCCCGCAGTGTACGGCCTCCCCGCGTACCGAGACAGTCAAGCACAGCGGGTCACTCGTTCCGTCCCAATCACTCCGCTACACTGCGATCGGTCGTTTCACTCCCGCGTCTGAATTACAGGGTTTGTGCGCGCATGGCGGTTACTGCAGTCGTTGGCCTGCAATGGGGAGACGAGGCCAAAGGAAAGATCGTCGATCTGCTGACCGATCAGCACGAAGTGGCGGTCCGCTATCTCGGCGGCAACAACGCGGGCCACACCGTCGTGGTCAAGGGGGAGAAGTACAAGCTGTCACAGTTGCCGGCGGGCGTCCTGCGTCCCGAGGTCACCTCGGTCATCGCCGGCGGCGTGGTGCTCAATCCGGCCGCACTCCTGCAGGAGATCAAGTCCATCACCGACCGCGGCATTCCGGTCGGCAAGAACCTGCTGATCAGCGACCGGGCGCACGTCATCCTCCCGTGGCATCAGGCCGAGGAGATCCTGCTGGAGCGGCACCGCGGAGACCAGGCGATCGGCACCACGATGCGCGGCATCGGCACCTGTTACCGGGACAAGTACGGCCGGACGCACGCCATTCGTGTCGGCGACCTGCTCCGCCCCGATCTGTTCCGCGAGCGCGTCCGTAGCGTCGCCGAGCACAAGAACCTGATCCTCGCCGCACTCGATTCCGGCTCCGTCCGCATCGATCCGGAACAGGTCATCAGCGAGTATCTCGACCTCGCCGAGAAGTTGCGGCCGCACGTCACCGACACCACCGCCTGGCTGCACCGCGCGCTCCGCGAAGGCCGCAGCATGCTCTTCGAGGGGGCCCAGGGAAGCCTGCTCGACATCGACCACGGGACGTTTCCGTACGTGACGTCGTCGAACAGTTCGGGCTGCGGCATCCACGTCGGCAGCGGCGTGCCGGAGCGCGTCATCGACCGGATGATCGGCGTCGTTAAGGCGTACACCACGCGCGTCGGCGGCGGCCCCTGCCCCACGGAATTGCACGACGACCTCGGCCAGCACATCCGCGACGAAGGCAACGAATACGGCACCGTCACCGGCCGCCCGCGGCGCTGCGGCTGGTTCGACGCCGTCGCCACCGGCTACGGCGCCCGCATCAGCGGCGTCGACGTCCTCGCCGTGATGCTGCTGGACGTCCTCAGCAAGCTCGACGAAGTGAAGATCTGCGAGGC
Organism: Planctomycetaceae bacterium; assembly: GCA_041940305.1. Taxonomy (GTDB): domain Bacteria; phylum Planctomycetota; class Planctomycetia; order Planctomycetales; family Planctomycetaceae; genus JBGTSJ01. The sequence continues at coordinate 253,834 of JBGTSJ010000001.1, read as the reverse complement.
CTACGACATCGACGGCGAGCGCACCACGCAGTTTCCCAGCCACATTGCCGATCTCGCCAAAGCCAAACCAATCTACCGCACTCTCCCCGGCTGGAAGCGCGACATCAGCGGCATCCGCAAGGTCGAAGACTTCCCGAAGAAAGCCCGAGCCTATCTCGACGCCATCAGCGAACTGCTGGAATCCCGCATCGAGATTATCTCCATCGGCCCCGACCGCGAGCAGACCGTCATCGTCAGCTGATCGCCGTATTCGGACTTTTCCATGAGCCGGCGTGCGAAACTCATCATCTGGCCACTCGCGGCGATGTTGGTGGCGGCCGCCCTGTATCGCTGGATACCTCAACTGGAGTCGGGCCGGCTGGCCGACCAGTTGCGTGAGCGCGGCGGACGTTTTGACCAGAACGAAGCGGGCGACATCCTGTGGCTGAAACTCCCGCCTGAGACCAATGACGAGGACCTGCTGGTCCTGCGCGAGTCAACTGAACTGCGGCAACTCGATCTCTCGGGAACCCGCGTCACGGACGCCGGACTCCGCAATCTGGGCCGGCTCCCCCGGCTGATGGCTCTGAATCTTTCGGACACCCCGGCCACTTCCAGCGCCTTCGCCAACTCCGCCAACTGGCCGGCCCTGAACGAACTCCGCGCGACAGGCAACGCATGGGTGACCGACGAACAGGTCGGCCATCTCACCGAGTGCACTCAGCTGGCTTCGATCGACCTCAGCGGCACGCCGATCACCGATCAGGGAGTCGAAACGCTGTGTGCTCTTCCAGACCTGCACTGGTGGACGCTCCGCGACTGCGAGCAGGTCACCGATCGCTCGCTGGAATTGCTGGACTCTCGTGCTGGCCTGCAGGGGGCGGTGCTGGACCAGACTTCGGTCACCTGGGCCGCCTGGAGCGCCGCCCGCGAGCGGCGTCCCAATGTCTTTAAAGAAAGCAATCCGCTGCTGTTCTCAGACTTCCGGCTGCTGCGGGAAGGGGGGGCGGAGTACTCCGGGACCTCAGGAGCAATGAGTCTCCAACTTGAGCAGGACGTTCCGGCCGAGGCGTTCGCTCAATTGGGGCTGCTCCCCCCACTCCATGTCTTGAAGTTTCGCAGTTCCACACTGACGGATGACGACATTCGACCGTGCCTCGAGAACTCGCCCGAGTTGCTCGTTCTGGATGTCTCCGGATCATCCATCACGGGCCTCACAATCACAGCGGCGGCCAACTACTGCTCCAGGCTCGGCAGTATCAACGTTGCGAATACAGACGTGACTGCGGCCGACATGCACGCGATCACCGAGTTCGATTCACTTGGCTGGCTCGACTTGCAGGGGCTCGATTTGGCCGGAGCGGACCTCTCCGATTGGGATCGTCTGACGACGCTCAGGACTGTGCGTTTTGACGACTCGACAATCGACGATGCTGCAATACAGTCCCTGCCGGCCTTGCCGCAACTCGAATACCTGACTCTCGATCGCACGAAGGTGACGGCTGACGGTCTTCCTTTGCTCGCGCGCCACCCTTCACTGGCATACCTCGACATCGAGAACATCCCGCTGAACCAGTCCGCGATGCAGGCGTTGGCAACCCTTCCGCTGCAGCATCTCTCCGCGGGTCCCGGCCTGAACGACGAACTCATCTCCGTTTCGCACCTGACGGAGGTCTGGAGCCTGCGGATTCGCGACCCGCAGCTCACGGACGATGATGTGGCCGCGATGTCCCGCCTGACCAAACTCAGCAGCGTCGACCTGAGAGGCACGGTGGCTGCGACAACGCTGCGTGCCATTGTCGGTCTGGAACAAATGAAGAGTCTGCATCTGGAGGACGCTGAAATTGATGGAACGGCTATCGCTGAGTTTCGCGCACTGCGTCCAGACGTCTACGTATTCGACTCTGAATCGACTTCGCTCGTGCCATAAAGTCGAACTCACCGCCGCCCATTGCCAACAACGGGTGGGCATGCGAGAATCGGCTTCCTTTCACGTATGACCGGTCGCCAGTCGAGCGAGCATGTCACGCCGGACCGTTTTGCCGATCATTATGAGATTCCTCGCCAGCGCGATTATCGTCGGCGGGCTGAGCGTGTGCATCGCGCGACTCGAGGAACGCCGGCCGATCGTGGAGCTGGAGCGGGCCGGGGCGACGGTCGTCATCGACTTCGATGGACTCGTCCGCAGCGTCTCGTTCTGTGATCCCTCCGCTACGGATCGGCACCTTAAACACATCGCGCAGCTGGAGACAGTCACGACCATAACCCTGTCGCGCAGCAGCGTCACCTCGGAAGGAATCTCGCTGCTCGCTGAGCTCCCGCAACTCCGCTCGCTCGACATCAGCGAGACCCCGGATGCCGCCGGCAGTCTGGCCGTCGCTGCGAAGTTCCCCGCACTCTGCACCCTGCAGCTGCGCCGCTGCCCGTGGATGAACGACGCGGAGTTCGCGGCCGTCCGCGGCGAGAGCCGCATTGAGAATCTGATGTTAGTCGATGTGCCTGTCACCGACGCAGGACTCGTACACGTCCGGCAGTTTCCCCGACTCGTGCAACTGGGCCTCGACGACTGTGAACAACTGACCGACGAAGGATTGAAGCAGTTGTCGTTCCTGCGAGAGTTGAAGGAACTCTCGCTGGACCGTTGCGACCGGATCACTCCGACGGGCCTGGAACAGCTGGAAGTCCTCACCAATCTGCAGATGCTGGGGATGCGGGGCGTGCCGATCGATCGTGACGACCTGCGACGGCTCGCCCGGCGGCTGCACGGCACATCCGTGAACGTCGACCAGATTGTGATTCCGGAGATCCAGCCGCTGATCCAGCGCGGAGCGCGGGTCGGACTCGACGACGACTACGAAGTGGTCTGGATCGAACTGGACAACCTCGCTTCGCAATCCGGCGTCGTTTCGCCCTATTCCCTCGAAGGCTCACCGGTCGAACAGGTCGAGCCCTGGAGGATGGAAACGGCGGAACTCCTGGATCTCGGAGACGAATCACTCGAAGATCTGCAACTGGTGCCGACGCTGCAGGCCCTGTTCCTGCGAGATATCGACGTGACGGATGCCGGGCTGAGTCAACTGACGCAACTGCCCGAGCTGGAGTGGCTGGTTCTGGACCGCGTGGGCATCTCCGACCAGGGGCTGCCCGCCCTCGCAGCGATGCCGAATCTTCGCCGGCTGTGGCTGAGGAACGTGGCCGTCACCGGCACCGGACTGGCGTCACTGCAGTCCGCACCGGCGTTAACCGAACTGTCATTGTACTCGCACAGGCTCACACCGGCGGGCATGGAGCAGATTGAGCGCCTCCCGCAGATCCGGACGCTTGTGATCGGCAGCCGGCTGCCGGAAGGCAGCGGCCGGCATCTGGCCGCGCTGCCCGCGCTGGAGGAACTCGCCGTGGTGAGCGCCACGCTTCCGGCGGACGAAATCGAGCAGTTGTGCCAGGCTCCTTCGCTGAAGCGGCTGCAGTTGATCGACTCACGGCTTGCACCGGATGCGCTGCAGCGCATCGGACGGATCGCAACGCTCGATGAGTTGCATCTCGGACATTGCGACTTTGATCCCCGCGACCTGGGGCTGGTCATGCAGCAGCGGCCCGAGTTGAAAGTCACCGGGGTGCCGGACGCGTTTCGCGATCCGCCCGCGATGTTTGCCGACGAACGTCAGTTACTCAGTGGGATACCCCCGCTGCTGCCACGCGCGCCAGCCTCCGTCCATTGAGACGACGTTCGTGTATCCCATCTTCTGCAGCGCGTCGGCCGCCAGCGCCGACCGGAACCCGCCGCCACAGTACAGCACAATCGGAGCGGCTGGATCGGGTACGGCCTGCTCGATGTCCCGTTCGATGACCCCCTTGCCGAGATGACGGGCCCCCGCCGCGTGCCCTTTTGCGTATTCGCTTTCCTCACGGACGTCGACGAACTCGAACTGCTCCCCCGCATCCACGCGTGCCTTGACCTCCTCGGCGGTGCACTCACGGATGCGCTGCTTCGCATCGTCAACCAGGGCCAGAAAGCGGGGCGGATGCTGCTTGGCCATTCGTCGTCGGTCCAGATTCGGTCTTGAGGTCAGGATGTTCAGCGCAGCTCGGCCCCGAGCCGCTCGCGGCACGCCGCAATCACGTTCTGCTGCGCGGCATCGACCTCCTCGCCCGTGAGCGTGCGGTCGGCCGCCCGATAGGAAAGCGAGAGCACGTAGGACTTCTTCCCTCCGGCGATGTGCTGTCCACGATACTGCTCGATGAAGCGGATCGACTCTAAATGCGGTCCGCCGGCGTCACGGGCCGCTTCCTCCAATTGCCGCCACGCCACCGCCTCGTCCAGCACGAAGTTCAGGTCGCGCGTGATCGCCGGATAGTCCGAGACAGGCGTCGCCTGGGGAACCAGGTTCGCCGCGTCCAACAGAGGCTGGATATCCAGTTCGGCGATTGTGACTGCGTCCCGCAGCTTCAGGTCGCGAACGCCGTCGGCTTCCCGGTCGAGCTCACCCAACACACCCCACGGGACATCATTCAGAAGCACCTCCGCACCGCGGCTCGACAGAAATTGGGGAATACCGCTGGGACGGACGGTCACTGCGACCGAACGACGTATGCTCCGCGCCAAGCCCTCGATGACGCCGCGGAGCTCAAGGTACGATCGCCCCCCGACGATGCCGATCCGCCGGGGCTGCCCCGCCGGATCGCCGGAATCCCCATTGAGATAAGTGCGGGCGATCTCGAACAACTCAGCATCCAGATTGCCCCGCCGCGCGTTCTCTCCCCGGCACGCCACCAGACTGGGGATCAGGCTGGCCCGCATCGTGTCTCCGTAGTCTCCCGCCGAGGGAGCGATCACCAGCGGCTCCGCATCCGCGTGACGCTCGAACACCCGCCGCGTATTCGCCGATGTGAACGAAAACGTCACCGCCTCGCTGAAGCCGGCGGCTGTCAGCACGCTGCGGATGCGGTCGTCGATGCGTTCGGCAAGCGACCGCGTCCCCGGCACCGTGGGGATCGCCCGGTCCTCCGGGATCCGGTCGTAACCGTGGATCCGAGCGACTTCCTCGATCAGGTCGATCTCGCGAGTCAGATCGCGCCGCCAGGCGGGGGGAAGAAACGCCGCGGAATCCGCATCCGATTCGACACGCTCCAAACCCAGTCGTTCGAGAATCCCGACTGCCTCTGTCCAGGGAACTTCGATCCCCAGCACACGGCAGATTCGCGCTGCCCGCAGTCGCACCGGGTCCGGCCGCCACGGCGGGATTTCTCCGGCGACCACGCTCCCCGACAGCAGTTCCCCTCCGCCCGATGCCATAATGAGTTCGCAACAACGGCGGCTGGCCCAATCCAGTTGTTGGTCGTTCACGCGCCGCTCGAAACGATACGACGAGGGACTGTGCAGCCGCAGCGCCCGGGCCGTGTGATGAATCGACAGCGGCTGGAAGTTCGCGACCTCGATCAGAATGTCGCGTGTCGCATCGTTGATCTCGGTCTGAGCGCCTCCCATGACGCCGCCGATCGCCACCGGCCGCTCCGCATCGGCAATGACACACATGTCGGAGGACAGTGCGTATTCACGGTGATCGATCGCCTGCAAAGTCTCGCCCGCCCGGGCGCGACGCACAATGATCCGGCCGCCGCTCAACTCGTTGAGGTCAAACGCATGCAGCGGCTGTCCGCATTCCATCAGCACGTAATTCGTCGCATCGACGACGTTGTTGATCGGTGTCACACCGATTGCCGTCAGCCGCTGCTGCATCCATGCGGGACTCGGTCCGATCCGGACGCCTCGGAGCACCCGGGCGGTATAGGCCGGGCAGAGATCGGGGCACTCGATCTTGACCGATACGACGTCCGATGCGGGATGCTGAGTCGTCGCGACGTCCGCCAACGGGATCTGGATCGGACGATGAGTCAGCACGCCGATCTCGCGGGCGACGCCGATGTGTCCCAGGCAGTCCGGCCGGTTGCTGGTCACTTCCAGGTCGATCGCCGTGTCGCCATCGGCGGCCTCGATCGACTCCAGGTTCAGCCCCGCCATCGTCAGCTTGTGCGCCAGTTCCTCCACGGGCAGATCGACCGCCACGTAATCCGACAACCATTTCGCGCTGACAATCATGCCTGGTTCCGACGGTATCCGCTGTACGCTTCTGGACCTGCGGCGAGAGCCTATCGACCGCGACAGGCAGTCTCAAGACAGGGGCCGCGTGCTGGGGAGTTTGCGCAGCAGCTTGCGGGCTCGACCCCGCCAGAACAACTGCTTTCGCACGATGGCCCGCGGCGCTCCGTCAAGGTCCTGGATCATCCCCTGCAGTTGATCGCGCGCCTTCCCGTTCTCGCCCTGCCCGGCGTACAGGGTCGCCAGCAGGTACAATCCCTCGGGATGCCGCCAGCGGCGCGTATGCCGGGACAGGTGTTCCCGCGCCTCGTCCGACTCGCCCAGTGCGTGGAGACACTTTCCATACAGCAGCGAGACGTCTCCGAACTTGTATGCCGGATCGACGGCGAGGACTCTTGAGAGCTTCTCCTTCGCGGCGGCATGCCTCCCGTTCTCCCAGTCCACCAGCGCTCCTCCCCACAACGCCTGCAGATTCCCGCCGTCTTTGGCGAGCGCCTTGTCGTACGCGGCTCCCGCCTCGGCCATGCGCCCCGTCTCCCGCAGGGCATCTCCCCATTCGACGAACTGATGCGCGTTGCCGATCTGTTGCGCTGCTATCCGCAGCCGTTCGAGTTCGCGGCCGCGCGTCCACTTTTTCGCGAACTTCGGCGGTTGAATCTGAGAGCCTGGGATCCACCGGGCCAGCAGGTAAATGAACGGCCCCAGCGGCACGATGATGATGATCCACAGCCACAGGTACCACTCCGGGTCGCGACGGACGCACGACACCGCCATCCAGATCATCAACCCCGTGTAGAGCCATCCCCCGCAGCTGAAGAACCAGCCGAACAAATACAGTGAGTAGGGGAACTCGTAGACGCCCGGATCCAGTGACGGATCATAAGCTCCGTCCGATGGTCCGCCAGTTTGTGCAGGAAGAAGCATCAACGCTGGACCCCATCCGCGCCCCGAATCGTGGGGCATTCTGACACATGCCGGCGACATTTGCACGCCGTCGATCCCGCATGCGTCAGCGGGGGTCCAGGGGTCGACTCCGGTGTCGGAAAAACAAAACGGGGCGCTTCGGCAGGAAGCGCCCCGGGCGATATCACAGTGGTCGAGTGGGTCGAGTAACTACTCGGCCTTCTCCTTCTTCACCTCGAAGCCCTTGTCGAAGGCGGTGTCGTTGAACACCAGATCGACCTGCTCGGCGCCGGACTTGTCGTTGGCCTTGCCCTTGCAGTTGTTGCAGCAGAAGGCGACTTCGACATCGCCGACCTTAATCGCAGTGTCCTTGTTGATCTTGCCGCCGGTGAACGGGCACTTTACCTGGGTGGCCTGCTCGGTCTGGACGAGCTGGGCGTTGGCCTTGGAGGCGTACTTCTTGGTGTCGGCGGCGAAAGCGTCCGGGCAGCCTTCGCAGCAGAAGTAGACCGTCGCGCCGCGGTATTCACCGGTGGCGGTCTCGACGGCATCCTTCCCGGAGACGGGGCACTTGGCGGAGAACTTGTCTTCCTTCTCTTCGGCGGCCACGACGCCGATTGCCAGCAGAGCCACGGAACAGAGAGCCAGGCAGAGTTGTCGCATTGCGGTTGCTCCTCAAGGGTCAGAGGGGAGATTGCGGGTAGTCGCACGCAGTTACCGCGAAGTCCGCGGAGGGGTTCGCATCAATCGAACCTTGCGCGTGGTACTTTACCCGGTTTGTGCAACCGTGACAATCCAACCTCTGCCGGAATTCGGAAGGTGGGTGTGACCGTTCATTGGTAAGGGATGCGAAGCCGCATTCTGTCCGGCCCCTCACCCCCGGCCCCTCTCCCAGCACGTTGCGTTGGGAAGTGGAGAATCAACTCGCGGGGAGAGGGGAGCAACTCACGCCTCGCCATTAGCCAGTCGCATGGCTCAGGCAGCCAGTCGCCCCTTCTGGCAAGCGGCTGTCCGCTACTTCCGCAACGTGACAATTTCACCCTGATCCGGGTCCGGGAGGGGCTCGATGGTGACGAAGTTGTTGCGGGTGCGTTTTCCGCCGCGGTAGTTTCGCCAGATGTAGTAGGCCTTTCCGAGCACGTCTTCGTCGAAGTCTCCTTCGGACAGGACCAGCAGGTAGCCGGGTGTGCCGAAGAGGAACTCGTAGTCGAGCGCGCCTCCTGCGCTGTCGATCTTGGTGACATCGACGGGGATCCAGCCAAGCTGCGGGTAATAGACCTCGGTCCAGCGATGAAAGCCCTTCGTCTCATGTTGGACGCCGTAGTCGCCGATCTGGAGGCCGCCGACGAGCCGGGTGGGGATGTTGTTGAGGCGGCAGAGAGAGGAAAAGAGGAACGAATACTCGGAGCAGGAGCCCGTCTGGTCATCGAGGACGGTCAGGGCGTCGTTCCATGAATCATCCATTCGATAGGCCATGTGGTCGACGACATACCGGGTGATGTTTTCGATGAGCGTGCGGACGTCGCGGGGCTCGTCGCCGCGGGCGTCTTTGCGGGCAGCCGCGGCCGCCTGGCGAATCGGAGCGGCGTCCGTCAGATACAGCGAGTTGGTGGCGAGGTAGGAGTTGCGGATCTCGTCGTCGATCTCATCGAGCGCCGTGAGAGGAAGCAGGGGCGGATCGTACTGCACGGCGCGGGGGGTGATGTCGACGGAATAGCTGAGGATGTGCTCGCCGCCGGGGGGAATGCGGATGCCGTCGAACAGGGCGACCGCCTGGCCGAAGTCGTCGCGGACGATGCGGGGTTTCTGGGACCATTCGGGCTCGCCCACTGTCTGGGTGGCGCGCGAGGGTGGAATCGGCACCCTGAAGGAGACCGCGGTGGCGTTGCGCTCGTGCACGTTCCAGCTTTCCTGGACGAATGTCATGCGGAGGGGACGGGACCAGGACCAGACGGCGTGCTCCTCCTCGCGCCAGTCGACGCGGCGCAGCCGGGCGAAATCGGCCTCGTGCACGTAGAGGTCTCCGTCACGAAAGACGAGGCCGTGGGTCCAGCCCTGCACTCCGGGACCGGCCTGAATGCGTAGATCGGTGCGGCCGGTCTCCTTGCTGACGCGATGGATGCAGCGGTCTCCCTTGTCGAGGACCCAGAGGTATCCCTCTCCTTCGACAAGATCGACCGGATTGCGGCCGTCGTAATGCACGCGGCGGACTTCTCTGCTGGTGCGCTTATTGAGGACGATGATCGTGTTCTTCGGGGGCGCATCGAGGAGGAAGACCTCCCGGTTATCGGCGGTGATGGAGATCAGCTTCTCCGAATCGGGGACCGGGTTGACCTCGATCTTGCCGCGGACCTTGCGGAACACGCGGTCGCGCGAGCAGTAGATGGGGATGCCGTCAATAATGGCGACGTCGACAACGTACCAGCCGCTGACATTCTCGTGCGGAATGAGGGTCCCGGCGGGAGAGACTTTGAAGAGGTTTCGCCCCTCGTACTGGAAGATGAAGAGATGACCGTCGTCCCAGTCGAAGCCGCCGCAACCCCCTTCCGGGATGGGGAGCTGGAAGGCGAAGGGAGGGGGTTCCTGAGCGCGGCCGGGGATTGCGGCGAGCGCGAGGAAGAGAGCGACGGTGGACAAAGCAACGCGCATGGCTCACGCGCCTTTCGTGGGAACGGCCATGAGTTGGCGAGACACCAGGTGCGGAGGATCGCCCGGGATGCATGGATCGGCGTCCGCAGCTGCGATGCTAAGGGAGTGGGACGCTGATCACAACATCCTCTGACGGCGCGCACGCTCTGGGTCGCTGTTTCAGATGCTGAATGCGGCGGCTGACGAAGCGCTTGCGATGCTGAACACCGTGGCCGGCGGCGGTTGGCAGGGAGAACGCGGCCTTGCGGTGCGCATTGCCATGATTCGCGGTGAATTGCGGGCCGGGCAGCGCCCGCGGTGATGTGACGGGGTTCCGCAGGTATGGATTGTGCGGATAGCGCGGGCGGCAGGGATTGCCTTGCATGGGGGGATGGAATCGATGGATTCCGTTCTGGAGACATCGGGACCACGAAGGGGCGGCGGCGTGTGACGGCGCGGACGCCCTGACGGGGGAGAGCGTGTGTGGCGACCTGAGAAGCGCCACAACCGGCGCGTTGTCGCCGGCCGTGCGCCGCGCGCACCGTCATGAATCGATCGCCGGCATCCGCTCCCGCGAGCGGAGACCTGCGGTTTCTGACGGGGCGCGGGGCGGCGGGATCGGGCTACCCGTGGTTTCCGAGCATCGACCGGTCTGACCGAGGAGAGCACGCACGTGTGCGCGATCATTTGCAATCTGTGGCGGGATGAGGCGGGATTCGTGGTGTCCGCCGAGCTGGTGATGCTCGGGACGGTGCTGGTGATCGGCCTGGTCGCCGGCGCGGCGTGCGTGCAGGAGGCGGTGATCGGCGAGTCGACGGAAGTGGCCAGCGCGCTGCGGGGGCTGGATCAGTCGTATTCCACCTCGGGAATGCAGGGGTGCTGGGACCCGTGCTGCGGCTTCGGATCGTGGACGGCGGGGTCGGCGTACTACCAGAATCCTGCGGATCGGGAGGCCTGCTTCGGACTGTGTCCGCCGTACGGAGTGGTGTATCCGCCGATCATTGCACCGCCATGCGCACCGGTCGTGCCTTGTCTCGAGGCTCCGCCGATCGTGCCGGGGGTCGTGCCGGCGGTTCCGCCGATCGTTGTGCCGCCGGTCGCTGTGCCTCCCGTGGCTGTGCCGACCGTGCCGGCGCCGTGCGTGGCGGTAGTCAAGGAGCCGCGGCCGTGCCTCTGTGAATTGAGCGAGTGCCCGCCGGCGGATGACGGAGCGTGCCCGCAGCCGACGGTGGTGCCGCTGCCGGGACCGTTTGTGTGGTAGCCGGAATGCAAGCGACTTCGAGGGGCGAGTTGCCGCGATCGAGGGAAATGAACGAGGGCCGGACGAAGAACCAGCAGAACCGGTGTGTTCAGAGGGATTGGCGCCGGTGAGCGGCCGATGTTCGGTGGTCGATGCGCGGCGTTGATCGCGCCGCGGTCAATCCGTCCGAAGTCCCGGCTCTGCGCCGGGAATCGCAATCTTTGTCTGGAACGGAGGTTACGCTCGGCCGGCTTGCGGGCGATGAGGGGGCCGCGGTGCGGGTGTCTTGCGGACGGCACGGCAACTGCCTTTCGATCCGGGCGTGCCGAATGGATCTGACGCAGCGGTGACCGCGAATTCAACGCGCGGTTGACTGCGGGTGACATGGTCTGCGCGGCCGCAGCGCGACGGTGTGAGACCCGTCAGGCTGGTCTGCTGATCCCGGACCGGCGGCGCTGATCGAGTTCCCGGGAGGACGCGGCTGCGGTCGCGTCCCCCCACGCTTTGCTGACGAGCGATGTTGCGGAGCGCCCAGGGACCGGCGCGCGCCCGCATTCCCATGCCACCGATTCCGAGCTGAGAGGTTTGCCATGTTGACGCGACTGATGCAGGACGAGACGGGTTTCATCATTTCGGCCGAGCTGGTGATGGTGGCGACCATCCTGGTGATCGGCGTGATCGTGGGGCTGAGCGAAGTGCAGCACGCGGTCGTGGGTGAGCTCAACGACGTGGCGGACGCGATCGGTTCCGCCAACCAGAGCTACGGATACAGCGGCTTCACGAAAGTGGACGGGTACTGGGGATACTGCGGCGGGACCGTGCATGCGTGGACGGTCGGTTCGGCGTTCGTGGACCTGCAGGACGCGTGCGACCTCAACCAGTGCCAATTGGCGTGCAATCCGCCCGTGATGGAGTTCCCGAAGTGCGATCACAGCGTCATCGCTCCTCCGATCGGTGAGCCGGTGCCGGTTCCTGACGCGGTGGAGGAGTAAGTCCGAGTAATCGGTGGCGGCGGCGTGCGAGGGATTCGCGCGCCGCCGTTTTCGCATGCGCGTCAGGAAAGTTGGTTTCCTGCCGATTCTGCCGATGCATCAACGCACCGGCCGTCCAGTTGAGGCAGCATTCCGCCGATTCGCGGGAAATTTGGGACAACCGGACTAACCGGCAAAACCGATAACCCTCTTACAGCCGATACCTTCCGATACCGGGATGGACTGACGCGCCAAGCGCTGCCGGCACGGTTGCCGGAGTGCGCACGGCGCGCGACTGCCAAGAGGGTCGTTATGCTGCGTCGACTGCACCAATGCCTGCTCGGGGCGTGTCTGGCGCTGGGGGCCGGGACTGCCTGCGGTCAGTACGGTCCCCCGGGACAGGCGTACGACCCCTACGGTCTTCAACCCGTTGCTCAACCGCATTCCCACATGGGATGGATGCCCGGACCGTACGCGGCGCCGGATCCGGTGGATCCGAACATCGTGAACGAACTGCTCCCGCCGGATCGGGGGCTGTTCTGGAGCATGGACAACGCGTTCTCGGTAGCGATCGAGGACACGTCCCACGGGACGTGGTTCCGGCTGGAGTACATCCAGACGCAGATTGACGCTCCGGGCACGACGATGTTGGGAGCGCCGCTGTCGAACGTTCCGGATCCCACGGAACCGTTCCTGGTCTTTACTCCCGCCGGTGTGCTGACGACGGCCCGCGTGCTCGACACGAGCGGCGTCAAGTTTGACAACATCAACGGTATCCGCGGGACCATTGGCGTCCCGCTCGCCTTCGGCCACATTGAAGCCAACTTCTGGGGGACGGACGAAGTCACCAGCAAGATCCTCGCGAAAGAACTGCCGGCCACGAACCCGCTGCAGGACGTGCAGGTCATCGCGACCAGCCTGCTGACGAACGGTCAGCCGGGCTCGACCGTCATCCTGTACGACAAGTCGTTCAAGGCCACGTATTCGACCGACATCTTCGGGATGGAGGCGAACATGTACTACAACTACCGCAATCCCCGGCTCGGACTGCGGTTCTTGCCCCTGTTCGGTGCGCGGCACATCGACTACGACGAGAAGCTCCAGCAGCGCGGCGAGTTCGACAACCGCTCGGGCGCGGCAGGACTGGTCGGCATGTTCAACCCGCCACTGCTCCGCCAGATCGACTCGCACGTCGACAACGACATCTACGCGTTCCAGACCGGCTTCCGCGGGGAATTCGAGCACCAGTTGCTGACGCTCGGCATCGAGAACAAGTTCGGCCTCGGCTGGAACCATTACGACGCCGAAGTGCGGACGGTCGACCTGCGGGACTCGCCCGTGCCGCCGGTGCAGGACGACGGCATCGTCCGCAGCAGCGACTCCCACGACCAGCTGGCGCCGATCTACGAACTGCAGTTGTACGGTTCGGTGCACCTCAACGACTCATTGCGACTGCGGGCCGGCTGGAGCTGGACGTACATCGGCAACGTGAGCCGCGCCGACGAGAACATCTATTACAACGACAACGGAACGGCGAATCCGCCCGGCGTCGTGGCCCGCGGGCGGGACGAGACAATCTGGTTCTCGACGTTCAATATCGGCGGCGAGTTCATCCTGCCTTAATCGGCTATAGAGCTTGACGCATGTGGTGAGTCAGATCATTCTGGGCGAACGGCCGGCGCGGGACGCCGGCCGTCATCGCGCGCGGGGCGTCCTGGAGCCGCATTGAGAATGCGGCCGCCGATCGCAAGTCTCTCGCGCCGCGGCCGTACTCCGCCCGGAAGCATGCCGATGTCTCGCCTGCTCGCCGTCCATCCCAACAGCTTTGGCCGATTCGGCGTCGAAGGCGCCCTCGCCGCACTGGCGGGGTTGGGGATCAGGACTCTGGAGCTGCCAATCAAGTCGAGCGGCGTGCCGTCGTTCTTCGGCGAACAGCCGCTGCTGACGGACAGCAGCGGCGCGGCGGACGTCGCCCGCGTCAGCCGCATGCTGGCTGACGCCAAGTGCGGCCTCTGCAGCGCCAACGTCACGAGCGGGAACCCGTTGGATCCGATGGTCCTTGAAGTCACCCTGCGGAAACTGAGGCTCGCGGCGGAATTCGGTGTGAGACTGGCCGTCGGCGGCGCGGGGGAAGCGGCAACCGAGACGGAGCGCTCCGAACTGCTGCGGAACCTGGCGCTCATTGGCGACGAAGCAGCGCGGCTGGAAATGATCTATTGCTTCGAGACGCATCCGGGAGTGTGCCGGAATGCCGATGGCATGCTCGAGACCATGCACGCTCTGCAGCACGATCATCTCCGGCTGAACTTCGACACGGGCAACATCCTGCACTACAACGCCGGCGCGGATGTGGAGGATTCGCTGCGGCGAGTCGCACCGTTCATCCGGCATGTGCATCTCAAGGACACGAACGGCAAACCGGGCGAGTGGCATTTTCCGGCGTTGGGAGCAGGCGGGGCCGTGGATTTCGGGGCCGTGCGGCGAATCCTGGATGAGCATCACTACGAGGGGCCGTGGAGCCTGGAGATCGAAGGGATCGCCGGCGAGCCCGCACCCGATCTCCCCCAGTATCGGAAGCGAATCGCTGACAGCGTGGCTCACCTGCGTCGGTGCGGATACTTTGTAGAGACCTGAATGACGGGGCGTCTCAGTCTGCGATCGAGGCGGCGATGGGCATGCTCTTCACTCCGAAGGCGCCATGACGAGACTCGCAATCTGGCTCCTGCTGCTGTTCGCCGCATGCGGGTCGGTCGCCGCGTGGTTGATCTCCGAACCGATGGCGGTGAACTGGGCCACTGCCCGGACCCCGGCGGAGCCACTGGCTCAGTTCGAGGCCCAGGGTTATGCGCTGGCGGCGCTGACGCTGGCGCGGTGGCTGCTTCCGCTGGCCTTCTTCGCGGCCGTTGCCGGTCTTCGCGCGAGGCGGCGACTGGAGGGCACGATCGGCAATGCATGGGAAGAGTTGATCGCCGTCACTTCGCAGCGCGAGGTGGCGGACGGCGGCGCGGCGCGTCCCAGTGTCATTGCGAGGTGGACCGTGCGGCTGGCGCTGGCGGCGTGGCTGCTGCTGGCGGCCGGACAGTTGGTCGGATCGGTGCATCGGCGACTGGCGGAGTGGCCCATCTACCGCTGGAACGACGGCGCGACGGTGCTGCCCAACATGAGCGACTCAAACCGGGACGTGATCCGGTACGTGGCCGCGACGACGCCGGAAGATGCGCGGATCCTGGTCGTGAGCGATCAGGCGCTGTTCTTCGTTTCGTACTACCTGCTGCCGCGGCGGGTGTTCAGCCGCACGCATCCGGACGCCGAGCGCGTGATTCCGCAGCCGGGCCAGCAGCGGCAACTGGCGGCTTATCGCCTGGAGGACCTCACGCCCGACGATATCGCCCGCATCGATCCTGATTTCGTGCTGGAGTACTTCGAGGGGGCCGCCTACGTGGAAAAGGATCGGATTCGCGAGGACGCCCGCTGGATCAGCTTCGCGCGGCAGCTGCATGGTGATCCCGCGTACGTCCCGGAATATCAGGTCGTGCTTTCGAAGTGGGACGGGGAGCGGCCGTCTCGATGAGTCTGCTCGCGATCATCGCCCTGGCGGGAGGGACACTCGGACTGGGCCTGATACCCGCGTTGTGGCTGGCTCCGTGTTCTTCCGCAAAGCCCTGCGCGGGACAGATGGCGGAGCGAACCGGCCTGGCTTTGCTGCTGGGAATCGCGCTCACGAGTTGGATCCTGTTCGTGTGGTCGCTTGCAGGCGGCCGATTGGGAGCGGCCGTGAGTTGGTCGATGACATCGATTGGCTGGGGCTGCCTGGTCTGGCTTGCCGGCGCATGGTTGCTTCGCCGACGTAACTCGCAGGAATCGCCCGCGGAGCACGCGGCAACCGACTCCGCACTGGGCCGCTGCTGCTGCTGGATCACTGCAGTATTGATCGCGATCGTGCTGCTGCAGACGCTGCTGACGCCGCAGCGGTTCTGGGATGAGCGGGCGATCTTTGCGATCAAGGGGAAGGTGCTGTACCTGGATGAAGGGATCCACAGCGAGTCGCTGTCGCATCCGGAGTTTGTCCAGGGGCATCCGCGGTATCCGCTGCTGCTGCCGCTGGCCGAGGCCCACATCTATGCGCTCCTCGGTCGAATCGATGATCGGTGGGCAAAAGTCGTGTTGCCCATGCTGTGGGCAGGACTTGTGCTGACCGTGGCCGGAGTGCTGAGCCGTCATTTCGGAGCAGGTCGCGGCTGGCTGTTCGCTCTCCTGCTGGCGACCATGCCAGTGCTCTTCCCGTTTGAGTTGGGTGTAATCTCCGGGCAGGGAGATGCTCCGGTCGCGTGCTATCACGGTGCGGCGGCTCTGCTGATGTGGGACGCAATCCGCCGCCTGCGGACAGCGGGCGGCGACCGCGTCCCGTCCGGACACTGGGTGTTCACCAGTTTCCTGGCGGCGTCGGCCGCCTTCACGAAGGATGAGGGAATTGCGTTCCTGATCGTGGATGCGCTCGCGCTCACGCTGGCCTGGGGATGGGGGCGCTGGCGGGCCAGGCGATCGGAGGGATATGAGACGACCGGGTTCAATTCGCTGGACTTCCGCAACTGGGTCCGCTGCTGCGGATGGACGGGATCGGTCGCGGCGGCTGTGCTGATCCCCTGGTTCATCCAGCGACGGGAACTGCCGACGGTGACGGAGATGCAGTACTTCAACCGCCTCTCGCTGGGACTGCTGCTGGAGCGGCTGGATGCGGTCCAGTGGCTCCTGCCACACCTGGCACGACGGATGTTCGCCGAGTGGCGGGAGTGGGGGCTGCAGTGGTGGATGATGCTCGCCGCGCTGCTGACGATGCCCCGGCGGGCACTGGCAGCCGAGCAGGTCTTTTTACTGCTGAACGTGGCCGGAGGCGTGGCGGCACTTGTCGTCGCGGGGATGATCGCTCCGGCGGATTTGCACGACCACATCGGCGGTTCGAGTCATCGGTACCTGATGCAATTGGCGCCGCTGGCGGTCATTCTCGCCGCTGGGCAATGGAGTTCGGCGCCGAATGCCGACTGACTTCAGAGCTCATCTGGTGGCGTCGCGAGCTCGTTCGGCGACGATATGCACGGTCGCGCCGCTGCGGATCAGGGCCGCGACAATGCTGAGCAGCAGCGCCGGGCCCATCAGGAGCAGAAAGGCCAGCCAGAGCTGACACCGCGCAGACCGCCTGATCGATCGCACATCCTGAGACGAACGGTGATGCAGCAACACATAGAGCCCGTTTCGCGGCAGCCACCGGCACCGATTGAGCAGGCTCTGCACCCACCCGAAGGGGTTCTGCCGCAGGGAAAAGTGGTGCTCGCTCCGGCAAGTCAACCCGACATCAGTGACGAGGCGGCGGAGGGCACCGATGGGAAACTGGAACAGGTGTCGGGGCAGGTCCAGGTGAAACCACGCCGGGCCGGTCCAGCGCGCCTGCTGGCTCGAGTAATTGGGAACGGCGACGATCAAGACGCCCCCCGAACGGAGCAGCCGCGCGATCTCCGCCATCACCGTACGTGGATTCGGGACATGTTCGAGCACATGCCAGAGGACCACCATGTCGAACGAAGCCGGCTCGAACCCGGCTTCCGGCAGCGACGGCGCGACGCGCGTGCGGACTCGAGGATCGATGCCGGAAAGCGCGTCGGCCGTGAACTCAAATCCATGCACCTCGCAGCCGGCATCGAGCAGCGGTCGCAAAGCCACACCACGGCCGCAGCCGACATCAAGCACGCGAGCCCCGGCCGGAAGCTGCCGCATCAGAAACCGTGCGTGGCGCGTACCGACGGCCCGCACGAGCCATTCAATGAGCCAGGAGAACTTGGCGCCCTCGTAGCCGTAGTAGGTCTTTGGATAGTAGCCGGCGATCTCCTGCGGCGACGGCTGCGGATGGAGGCGTCCGAGGCCGCAGGCGCCGCAGTCGATGACACGGAGGTCGAAATCGGGAAGCAACAGGTTCGTGCGGAAGTCCGTGCCGCTGCAGACCGGGCAGGGATCCTGCAGCAGAGTCAGCGGTTCGGCGGGGCCGGCCGGATCGCGGATGACACGCACACTGTACAGCGACGGGCCGGGCCGGAGAGCCGTCGCCGGCAGCGGCTGAAGCGAAGCGGCGCCGGGTGCGTCGTTCATCATGGGTCCCCGGACGCGGTCCGCGTGAATCTCAACAGAACGGTCTGATCATAGGCCTGTTCATCGGCGACCTCAAAGCCGTTGTACCCGGCGATCTGCCGGATGCCGACGAGCGAATTGCGGTTGAGGTCGGTATCGAGCGCACAGGCCACCCAGAACGTGTCGACGCGCGGGGATGCATCCTTTGAAAGGAGCTGCTCATAGAACTGGATGACACCGGTGTTCTCGTCCCACAGAAACGGCAGGCCGTAGCGGGGGTGCGGCGACTCGAGATAGAACCGGCTCGCGCGGCAGGCGACGTACTCCATGAACAACGGGTCATTGTGCAGCACCGGGACGAGGCTCGACTCGATCAGGCCGCTCTGGACGAAGACCGGTTCCCCGGCGGTTCCTGTCTCTTCAATCCGCTCCGCGGCGGCCTGCCACTCGGGCGCCAGAGGATCGGCGAGACGTCCCAGTTGAAACGGGTGGGCATTCCCCGCTCCCCAACCGAGGACGAGCAGGACGAGTGCACCGGCAAACGACAGGGCGAACGGAGGAGGCCTCCACCGGAGGAGCAGGGCGGCGAGGAGTGATCCGGCGGCTGCGAATGGGACGCGATAGCGGGGATTCGCCAGGCTGGTCATGCTGCCGGTGGCCAGGCCCGCCAGGCACAACAGCGGTGGGATGGACCAGAGGAGGGCGACGGCGATTCCGGGCCATCGGGCGCCGGCCGTCTCCGTTTCGCGACTGCGGAGGATCGATGCAATGAGGAGACCTGCCGGGATTCCGAGCCACCACACCGGACCGATGATTTCGCGAAGACCCGGCTCGGTGGACTGGTAATTCAGGAAGGGGCTCCACTCGATCATCCGCTGCAGCGCCGGGATGAGCGGGATCGTCAGCAGGATGCCTCCGACTCCGGCCAGGACCACGCGCCAGACCGGGATGCGTGGAACCCCGTCCCGTCTGAACGGAGCGGCGAATAACGAGAGTCCTGCGAAGAGCACGAACAGCGCGCTGACGTAATGCGTCCAGATCAGGGCTGCGGCAGTGGGGGCCCAGAGGATCGGCCATCGCCACGAACGGGGCGCACGCCACCATCGGGCTGTGGCGAACAGGAGAAGTGCAGCGAGGAGCAGGAGCAGGCCGTAGCAGCGGGCGATCCGGACTTCATCAAGTGCCTCGGGGTGCAAGGCGAGCACCAGGGCGGCCAGCCCGCCGGTCTGTCGATCGGCGAGCGTCCCGCCCGTGAGGTAGATGACGGCGATCGCGGCGAGATAGCAGACAGCGGAAGGGAGGCGGAAGGCCCACTCGCTCTTGCCGAACACCGCGAGCGAGAGCATCTGCAACCAGCTCGACAGCGGTGGAATCGCCGCATACTTCAGGCTGCGCTCCAGCGAACTGCTGGGGATGCCGGAGTCGACGATCCAGTACGAACCGTGTTCATCGAGCACGAGCGGGCCGGCCGTGGCCATGGGCCACATCAGCGCGCAGCCGCTGAGGAGCGCAACGGTCAGCAGGGCTCGCCCGCGCCGTCGATCGCTCGCGAGCGTTGCGGAATCCGTCATTCCACCGACAGGAAGGTCCGCCACGCCACGTACTTCTGCTGCGCGAGGTGACGGCAGATGAGCGGGCTGCGCGGCGGCTTGACCGGCGGGCGGATGAGCTTCATACCGGCTTCCGACGGCGTGCGGCCTCCCTTGCGGACGTTGCAGGTGAGGCAGGCGCAGACCACGTTCTCCCAAGTATCGGGCCCGCCGCGGCTGCGGGGTAGGATGTGGTCGAGGCTGAGCCGCGTGGAAGTGTAGCGGCGGCCGCAGTACTGGCAGCGATGCTCATCCCGGAGGAAGACATTGCGGCGATTGAATTTCACCGCGTTCCGGGGCAAACGGTCGTAGCGCAGCAGTCGGACGATTCGGGGGACCTGAATGTCGAAGTTGACGGCCCGGATCCAGTCGTCCTCTTCGCCCCGTTCGCCCATGCGGGCCCGCAGCTCGCTGATCTCGCGCCACGACTCGAAGTCGTAGCCGACAAAGCGGCCATCCTCGACGTGGATGACCTCGGCCAACTCCTTGAAGATCAGGCAGAAGGCGCGGCGGACGGAGAGCACATGGACCGCCGCGAAATTGCGGTTGAGCGCCAGGACGCTCGCCTGCATGGCTCCGGACCCGTGACCGTCCTGACCGTTGACGGCGGATCCGGGCTCCGCAACGGTCGAGTTGGCATGCGGAACGAGTGAAATCATCCGCGTGAGTCTCCCGCAGGTGCGAGCTGCCGAAAAATGTCAGGGCATTCTACAGCCCTCCCAGACCGCCGACAATCTCGGCAGGCCGCGGCGGGTCCGCTCAATTCATGGATTCCTCATCAAACAGGAGAGGGGGAGTCCGTCGGCAGTCGCACGGGGCCGATCGGGATCGATGGTTGCATGGCCAATCGGTGCTCGGCAACGTTCGGCCCTTGCTGGCGCGGCGGGCTAGCGTGAGCGGCTTCGCGGCTGTCGATCGGAGTTCGCCTTCGACTGCAGCCACCCGATGATGGAGTCTGCCACGTTGCGCTTGTCGCCTGCCCAACGGGCCAGAGTATCACCATCGGGGCCGAGCAATTCGACGGCGTTCTGCGCGGAGCCGATGGCAGTCGGTGCGTTGAGGAGGATCCAGTCGCAGTTCTTGCGGCGGAGCTTCTGTAGGGCGTTCTCGCGCGGGTTCTGCGCCTCGAGCGCGAAGCCCATCACCCAGCGGCCCTGCTTGGCGGCGCCGAGCTCCGCGAGGACATCGTCGGTCTCGATCATTTCCAGGATGATCGGCTCTCCCGTCTTTGAGAGCTTGCCGGAGACACGTTCCTTGGGCTTGTAGTCACAGACGGCAGCCGCCGCGATGACGCCGTTGCAGTCACCAAACTCGCGGATGCAGACGGCCCGCATCTCCGCGGTGGTCTCGACGTGCCGAATGGTGCAGTCCGCCGGCGGCGCGATTTCGACTGGTCCGCTGACGAGGACCACGTCCCAGCCGGCATCCCGCGCGGCTTCGGCGAGAGCGTACCCCATCCGTCCGCTGCTGGCGTTGCTGAGATAGCGGACGTCGTCGAGGTACTCACGCGTCGGGCCGGCGGTGATGAGGACGCGCATGGGATGTTGCGAACGAACCTTCGTGTCGGGGTGTCGGGGTCGCCTCCGGCTCCCCGCTAAACGGCCTGGTCCCTCAATGTCACCGATGACTCGCCGGCGATGATCTGTCCGACGACGGACGGGCGCTCGCCGATCTCGTGCAGGGCCTGCATGACGTTCTGCTGTCCCGCACTGCGGCAGACGAGCAGCAGCCCGAGTCCCATATTGAAAACCCGGAACATCTCTGCACGATCGACGTTGCCGAGCCGTTGCAGCCAGTCGAAGACGGGCTGCGGTCGCCATGCAGCCCGGTCGATGGTGGCCGTGCAGCCCTCCGGCAGGATGCGCCCGAGGTTGTCGGCGATTCCGCCGCCGGTGATGTGCGCAATACCCGTGACGGCTGGCCGGGTTGCCTCGTCGCGCAGCAGGCGGGCCACGACGTCGGAGTAGATGCGGGTGGGCTCAAGGAGTTCTTCGCCGACTGTCCGCCCGAGATCATCGACGTGCTGATCGACAGTCAGCTCGGCGATATCGAAGACGATCTTGCGGACGAGTGAATAGCCGTTGGAATGCAGGCCGCTGGACGGGACGCCGATTACCACGTCGCCCGGCTGGATGGCGGAGCCGTCGATGATCCGCGCCTTCTCGACGACGCCGACGCAGAAACCCGCGAGGTCGAAATCGTCCCGGGCATACAGTCCCGGCATGATGGCGGTCTCGCCGCCGATGAGTGCGAGCCCGGCACGGCGGCAGCCTTCGCTGACTCCGGCGACGAGTGGAGTGTGCCGCTCGATGTCGTCCCGGTCCATGGCGAGATAGTCCAGAAAGAAGAGCGGCTCCGCTCCGACGCAGAGGCAGTCGTTGACGCACATCGCCACGAGGTCGATGCCGATGGTGTCATATCTGTGCAGCTGCTGAGCAACGCGGATTTTGGTGCCGACACCGTCGGTGCCCGAGACGAGGACCGGATCGTCGTAGCGATGCAATTCGTCCTGCAGCCGGAAGAGCCCCGCGAAGCCATCCTTGAGGGGGAGCACGCGCCGGGAATGCGTTTTCCGCATCAGGTCCGGGAGCCGGTCCATCGCCGCATCGTACGCTTCGAGGTCGAGTCCGGCGTCCTTGTACGTCAGCGAGGGCATTGCAATTCTCTGGGGTCACGATTGCCGGTCGGCGGCAGGCGAGCGATTGTTTGCGAAGGCGAGAGTTGGTTCCGTTGATGGCGTGACGTAGCAGCGAGCACATTGGACGGCACAGAGCACTGTGCCTGCGACTATGTCCGCCGGCTGTCGGCGGCGATTACTCCGTAGCGGCTTCGCCGCTGTCTTCGATGCGTTTGACGGTGTGCTGAATGGCGATGGCGGTTGCCGTCGCATAGGCGCGGCAGTGGGAGATGGTAATCAGGACGTCATCGATTCCGAGGCGTTTGGCCACTTCCTGGGCGCCGCCCCGGAGCGTAATCGCCGGCTGTCCACTCCGGCGGTTGACCACCTCAATATCGTGGAACCCGACCCCGCGCGTAAAGCCGGTGCCGAGGGTCTTCATTACGGACTCCTTGGCGGCCCAGCGTCCGGCGTAATGCTGGATCGCCTCCTTGCGGCGCTGACAGTAGCGGATTTCCTGCTCGGTGAAGACCCGCTGCAGGAACAGCTCGCCGTGCCGCTCGATCATCTGACCGATGCGCACCGTTTCGATGATGTCTGTTCCCAGGCCGACGATCACTCTGCACCTCGCTCCGCGCTGCTGCCGGGTTCTGCGATCACTTCGGCCTCGCGTTGAGCCGCCGCGCGCTGTTTCCGCTGCATGACCCACCCGGCGACTCCGGCGGCGGCCAACAGTTCGGCGCCCCAGATAACGGACGGCCACGGACGCGGGTACCATCCGACACCCAGCAGTCGCCCCATCAGGTAATCCTCGAATCGCGGTCTCAGCCGCAGGCGCGACAGCTCATACTGCCGGGCGCCCGCGGCGCCGGCCTTAAGATCCTGCTCGAGCAGCTGAAGACCGATGAGCTGTTGCGGATCTTCTTGTACGTTGCGGCGGGCCGCTGCGGCAAGCCGGTCGAATGACAGGCGTGCGACGTTCACCAGCCCTCCGACGGCGAGCAGCGCGACGATGACGGCCAGCCATTTCGAGCGCGGCAACCGCCATTCGACGGCGAGGGCGCCGAGCGCGAATCCAGTCAACGCACCGAACAGGACCGGCATGATGACGATTGGACGCAGCCGTTCGGGAGCCTGCGCGATCAATGCCGAGGCGGCCGCGACGCCGACGGCTCCGATGACAATCCAGAGAGGAACTCGAGGCATGGTTGGTTGCGTCGTCGGCAAGTGGCGGGATGCGACGCGGACGAATTCAAAGATTACCGGCTCATGAGAGAACGACTCACCGCGGAGTTCGCAGGGTACGCAGAGGAGTCACCTCAGCGGTCACAGCGTGCTCTACGGTTGGGGAGTCGGGCGCGATCAACAATGTCTCGCCGCCGATATCCCGCAGAGCCCGACGGATCACTGATTCGGGCCTGAACGCGAAGCGAGTCCGCAGGCGTCCCGCGCGCGGTTCAGGACTTCGCGCCCCTTTGCTCTCGCCTTGGCGGCACCGGCCTGAAGGATCTCTTCCAGCCGCGCGGGGTCTGCGGCAAGCTGCTCGCGCCGCTCGCGGGCCGGGCCGAAGTACTCCATCGACTTGTCGTACAGGGCCTGCTTGGCTTCCCCGTAGCCCATGCCTCCGGCCCGGTACTTTGTGGCGAGAGCCTCCTGCTCATCGGTTGCAGCGAACAGCCGGTACAGGGCAAAGACGGAACAGGTCTCGGGGTCCTTCGGTTCCTCGACGCTTTTCGAGTCGGTCTTGATGGACATGATCTTCCTGCGGAGCGGTTTGGCGGCCTCGAAGATCTCGATGGTGTTGCCGTAGCTCTTGGACATTTTCTCGCCGTCGGTGCCGGGGACCTTGGCGGTGGAGTCGAGCACGTGCGGCCGCGGCAGCACCAGTACATCCTGTTCGTAGATGGAGTTGAAGCGCTGGGCGATGTCGCGCGCGACTTCGATGTGCTGCACCTGGTCCACTCCCACCGGGACGACGTCGCTGTCGTACAGCAGGATGTCGGCCGCCATCAGGACGGGGTACGTGAACAGCCCCGCGTCGGCCGCGATGCCTTTGGCCTTCTTGTCCTTGTAGGCGTGACACTTTTCCAACAGGTGCATCTGCGTGACCGTCATCAGCAGCCAGGTCAGCTCCGTGATCTCGGGGACGTCCGACTGCCGGAAGAGGGTGGCTCTTGCGGGGTCCAGTCCGAGCGCGAGCAGATCGAGCGCGGCGTCGCGCGAGTAGTCTCGCAGCAGTTGAGGTTCACGGATGGTCGTGAGCGCATGCAGATCTGCGATGAAGTAGAACGCCTGGTCGTTGTCCTGCAGCGATATATACTGCCGGATGGCGCCGAAGTAGTTGCCCCAGTGAAACCTGCCGGTGGGCTGAATGCCGGAGAGGACGCGCATGGATCAGGTGTGTCCGACACAAAGATGGGGAGACGCAAAGCCGCACAATGACAGATCATGCGACCGTAGATTCAATTAATGATTGCAGGCTGGCGATGCCGTCGTCTTCCCCAGGCTGCCGATTACGTCGGCGAGGCTGGCTGCTCCAGACTCATCGAGTGCGGCTGACAACTCAGCGGCGATTCTCCCCGACAGCTGGGGATTGTAGAAATTCGCCGTTCCGATTTGCACAGCCGAGGCGCCGGCGACGAGGAATTCCATGACGTCATCCAGCGACTGGATGCCGCCGATGCCGATGATCGGCACCTGCACCTTTTGAGCGACCTGCCAGACGCAGCGCAGGGCCAGCGGCTTGATGGCCGGGCCGCTGAGGCCGCCGATCACATTTCCCAGGACCGGCCGCCGCCGCCGCCAGTCGATCGCCATTCCCTGGAAGGTATTGACCAGCGAGACGGCGTCGGCGCCGGCTTCGGCCGCGGCCTCGGCAATGGCCACGATGTTGGTCACGTTGGGAGTCAGCTTGGCGATGACCGGAGTTCCGCAGGCATTCCGCACCGACTGGACGACCTCGCGCGTGAGGGCCGGATCGGTCCCGTAGTCGACGCCGCCGCTGACGTTGGGGCAGGAGATGTTCAGTTCGAGCCCGGCCAACCCTTCAAACCGCCCCAGCCGCTCGGCCATCATCACGAACTCGTCCGTGTTCCGGCCGGCGATATTGGCGATGATGGCGGTCCCGAGCGAGAGCAGGTATGGGAGGTGCTTCTCAATGAACACGTCCAGGCCGTCGTTGTCGAGGCCGATCGAGTTGAGCATGCCGGCGGACGTCTCGACCGTGCGCGGCGTGGGATTGCCGGCCCGCGGCCGCGGCGTGATCGTCTTCGGGATAATGCCGCCGAGCTGGCGGAAGTCGACGTAGGCGGCCATCTCCCGGGCATAGCCGAAGGTCCCCGATGCGACGAGGATCGGGTTTGCCAGCGAGAGCCGGTTCAGAGAGACGCGCAGATCAGTCATGCGGAATCGCCTTCGCGACGGCGACATCCGCACTCACATGTGGCAGCGGAGGCCCGAGCAGCACTGCAGGGCGCGCATGCCGGTCCAGGCCGTCAGTGGCGCATCGTATCGGGGCGTGGAACGGAGTTCCACGGCAGCGCTACGCCTGCCAGGAGTGGTCCGAAGGCCACGGCCACCGGTGAGGACGGACAGAACGTCCGTCCTGCGGCTAGATCACGCCGCCGTGCGTGCGGTACGGAGTCGCGAGATCCGGCATGTCCAGACCCCAGATCCGCTCCCAGATCTCGGGAATGTGCCGATGGCTTTCGGACTGGTAGATCAACTGCCGGGTCCGCACATCGGGATTAGCGCTCCAGATGGGGACGACGCAGCCGCTGCTGCCGGTGACGGCGAAAGCCAGGATCGCGAACGTCAGAAACTTACGCATACTTGACCTCCGAACGGCAGGCTGATCGGCCCGGGTGTCGGGCCGCGCAGTTGTCCGAGTTGTCACGATGTTTCCTGGGAAGGGGTTACGGCGAGACCGGATCGGGGATGGGCGCAGCGAGACCGTCGGCGGCAGGGGTCTGCCGTCGCGGCCGCGTTCCGGGCCATCGTGCCGGTGAATCGAGTGTTGAGGGTGTCCCGCCGCGGGGTTGCGGCGATTGAGAGGAGGGACGCAGTCGAATTGTCGGCAATTCGCCGACGGGCTCTAATCTGTTCTGATGTGGTCCGCTGTCGCAGCGACGTCAGGAACCGGCATGAGCCTGGTTCGGGACAGGCGGCGTAAACTGTGCCGCCGTTTCTGGTTCAGTGCTGCGGGGTGTTTCGTGAGTGGTTGAAGGCGATTGCGTGGACCCGATGCCTGAACGTTGCTGGGAGGCTTCCTGCAACTGCAGCACCCGTTCTTCCATCTCCTTACCGGGCTTGAACGTCACCACGTACTTCTCGGAGACGTCGACCCTTTCACCTGTTCGGGGGTTCCGTGCTTTACGGGCCGCCCGCTTCTTGACTTCGAATACTCCGAAGTTGCGCAGTTCGATCCGATGATCGTCGTCCTCGACGAGGGTGTCGATGATCGCCTCGAATGTCTTCTGCACGATCTCCTTCGTCTTGAGCTGCGTCAGTCCGCACTCTTCGGAGATGGTTTTGACGATTTCCTTCTTTGTCACCGAGACACCCTCCCACCGGCTTGGCGACGCGTCACGCAAGACGTGACCGGTCGCGGATCGAACGACTCAACTGTAGTGCCCGCAGCAACTTACTGTCAAGCCGCGTCGATCGTTTCCAGCGAGATGGGTTGGTATCCGACGATGTTTCGTAGGGGCTTTCGGTCATGGGACAGCCCGGGCGGCCATCCGCGTCATCCGACGCAGCCGGCTCCTAGACCATCGCTAAGCTGAGCGTTTTCCTGCCCGTAACGAGGGGCAGTCCGCGCCTGGCGCACGGATGCGTCCGGAGTCTTATCGGCCTCGGGAGGCCCGCAGCATCAGAAAAACCGGTGCAATCGCTACAGTTTCTCCACCCCGCAGGGAGGCGCCGGGACCCCTCGAACCGTAAGTCCTTGGACAATCTATAGATCGATCTGAGAAGCGCGATACTCGATCTCATCCAGCGGCACCAGGTCTCCGCAGCCGATTCCCGGACAGGACTGTCCGGTGCGCTGCCAGGCGTCGCGGGATTCGATGTTGGACCGCCAGAACGGCCAGGTGCGGCACTGCCGCGGGCGAACCGGATAAATGCGGCAGCGACGCGTCGGGGGATCGAGGTAGATACAGTCCCCGTTGGGAAACTCGTTCAGCGAGATCCGGCCCCGGACCGGGCGTGTCTCCAGCAGACGGACCTCGCCGACCGGCTTGTCGAAGTATGCTGCGATGGCGGCGACTTCGCCCTCGTCCACCCACACAAAGCCGGGAGATCCCGTGCAGCAGTGGCCGCACTGAGTGCATTCGAACCGCAGTCCGTCGTCGTACCACGGCTGCTCGGATTTCTGTTCGGACATGTCTGAGTTCTGCCGTCGCAAATGCCCGGTTCAACTGGATTTCCACCCAGCCCCCGATTCCTCGGTGAACGATGGCACGAAGCCGTGCAGAACGCAAGATCCGCACAACTCGTCGCCGGCGGTACAACTGGATTCTTCGAGCAATTGCGCGGGAGTTCCGCCGGCAGGCTTCTTCCCGTCGCTCGCAATTGGCCTCCTGGGGCGCACCCGGCCGACCTACAGTTCATCATCACAAGCAGAATCTGCAAGTGGAACGGGAGGTCGGGACCATGCTGGTGCTTAGCCGCAAACAGGACGAGAAGATCATCATTGGAGACTCGATCACCCTGATGGTGATATCGATCCAGGGTGACAAGGTGCGGCTGGGCATCGAAGCCCCGAAGCACGTTTCGATTCACCGCGAAGAGGTGTATCAGGCGATCCAGCGCGAACGGAGCGACGAGCCCGCCGATCGTCCCCCGCAGCGCACCGCCTAGGCACGGGGCTTTCCGGGACACTTTCTGTTGCGTCCCGCTACGTCCGCCGGTAGACCACGCCGGTGTCGATTCTCTCGAAGCCCGCGGACAGCACCACTCGGCGCGCCAGTTCGTTCGCGTCCGGCGCGTGGATCTCGGCCACGTCAATCAGCTCCTGCCGCAGTCGCCGCAGCACCTCCACCAGCAGCGTCTGGCCGTAGCCCTGCCCGCGGAGCGATTCGACGACGAACAGATCGACCATTCCGATGGCGCGCCGCTGCCAGACGGGAATGTATTGATCCAGTCCGATCACGGTCACTCCGGCAACTGGTTCGCCGCTTCCCTTCTTGACCAGCCGGAAGCGAATCAGGTCGATTCCGGCCGAGTCCCAGCGCCCGAAATGCGTGTACCACCACCACGTCGGTCGAAACGGCCGGTCCGCCACCGCCAGATCGGTCTGCCGGCGGATGGTGGCGATCCGCATGTTGATGGGGTCGCGGGCCGTGGCCAGATTTCGCTGATAGACGCCGTGCTGCTCGACCGGCTCATACCCGAGACGCGAAAAAAACGGCCCCGCGAACCGGTCCGACTCCAGCAGCCCCGACGGTCTCGTTCCCCCGTAGAGCCCGAAGTAGAAAGGGTCGCGATGCGGCGAAGGTCCGGCGAAGATCTCCTGTGCCCCGCGTTCGCGCAGATACTCCTCGGCCAGCCGCACCAGTTCGCGACCGATTCCTTGGTGATGGTAACCAGGGTGCACCATCACCACGCAGATCACGCCGCGCGACATGTCGAGCTGAGACTCGTCCGGAGTGCAGCAGAACCCCGCATGCACCAGCCCGACGATCTGCGGCCCGTCACAGGCCAGGATCAGCCCCTGCGGATCGAAGAACAGTTGCGAATAGTTGAAGATCTCGAACGCTTCGGTGGACCGCGGTCGCGCTACGCTGCGCCCCAGCTCGCACTGCAGCCACAGTTCGAGGATGCGCGGCGGATCCGGGTTCCGGAAAGTCCGATAATGGATCACGGCGTCAGCGCTTGCGACTGATGGCCCGCCGGACGGCAGCGACGACATTCTCGGCAGTCAGGCCGTATTTCTCCAGCAGCCCGTCGGGGTCGCCGCTCTCCGCGTACGTGTCGCCGACGTTCACGAATTCCAGGGGGGCAGGGGCCTGCTGGCCCACCACCTGGGCCACGACCGAACCCAGCCCGCCATGATGCAGATGCTCCTCCGCCACCACAACGGCGCCGGTCTCCTTCGACGCGGCCGTAATGGCGGCTTCGTCGATCGGCTTGATCGTGTGCACGTCCAGCACCCGCACGTTGATTCCATCCTTCGCCAGCAGCGTTGCCGCATCCAGCGCGGCCCCCACCATCAGTCCGTTGGCCACGATCGTGGCGTCCTTCCCGTCGCGAACGCGAATGGCCCTGCCAAGCTGGAAGTCGATCCCCTCGGGATAAATGTCAGCGACCTTTCCGCGGCCGACGCGGAGATACGTCGGCCCCTTGTGTTCGATGACCGCCTTAGTCGCAGCGCGGGTGCAGGCGGCATCTGACGGCACGACGACGGTGACTCCCGGCAGCGAGCACGCCAGGCCGACGTCCTCGATCCCCATTTGCGACGGGCCATCCTCGCCGATTGAGATGCCAGCGTGCGAGCCGACGAGTTTCACGTTCAGCTGCGGAAACGCCACCGACATGCGGATCTGATCGAACGCGTTATCCATCAGGAAGCAGGCGAAGCTCGCGACGACCGGGATCTTCCCGCAGGCCGCCAGACCTCCCGCGACGCTCACCATGTTGCTCTCGGCGATTCCGACGTTGAATGCACGGTCTGGGTATTCGAGGGCGAACGGTTCGGTCCGGGTCGAATTCCCGACGTCGCCGTCCACTGTGACCAGCAGCGAGTTCTGCTTACCGAGTTCCTTCAGCATGTCGCCAAAGGCATCCCGGGTCGCCTTGCCCAGCTTCAGTCCGCTGATTTCGCCAAGATACATTGCGTGTCTCGATCCAGATGATTCTACGAGGCACGGCCTATCGGACGCGCCGAGATGACTTTGCCGCGTGGTCCCTTCAGGACCTGCTGAGGAACGCCAGGGCCTTCTCCGCCAGATCCTTCGGCAACGGCTTGCCGTGAAAGTTCACGTCGCCGGTCGTCTCGAGGATCGGCAGAATGCCGTACCCTTTCTTGGTGTCGGCGACGATGGCCGTCGGCTGGTTCTTGACGGCCTTGGCCTTCGTCAGGGCCGCGACGACCTCCTCCATGCTGTTGCCGTTGATCCGCTGCACGTTCCAGCCGAACGATGCGATCTTGGCGGCCATGTCCGCCATGTCGAGGACTTCCTTAGTGGAGCCGGTCTGCTGGTAGCCGTTGCGATCCACGATGGCCGTCAGGTTGCCGAGCTGGTACTTGTCGGCGGCGGCGAACGCTTCCCAGACCTGGCCTTCCCCCATCTCGCCGTCGCCCAGCATCACGTAGACGTGGAAGTCCTGCTTGTCCATCCTGCCGGCGAGCGCGTGGCCGACGCCGATCGAGAGTCCCTGTCCCAGCGATCCGGTGGAGGCCTCGATTCCCTTGAGCCGCCGCATGTTCGGATGCCCCTCGTAAGGGCTGCCGAGTTTACGGAGCGTCATGATCTCGTCGACCGGGAAGTAGCCAGCCTCGGCCATCGCGGAGTAGAGCACCGGGCAGGCGTGTCCCTTGCTGAGGATGAAGCGGTCTCGCTGGGGGTCGTCCGGCTTCTGCGGGTCGTATTTCATGAACCCGCCGAAGTACAGCGCCGTGACCACCTCCGTCGCCGAGAGGCTGCTGGACGGATGCCCGCTCCCTGCCTCGGTCGTGATCCGGATGATCAGCTTGCGAATGTCGTTGGCTTTGACCTTAAGTTGTTCCACATCGAGTGCTTTGGGCACGACGAAATCCCTTGCTGCAAGCCGGAGTTGGACGAATGGCGGCTGTATGCTAACGGGGCCGAAAAACACCCGCAACCAATCGATTTGGGATGATCCGCGCAAGGGGGATGGGCGTTCGAGAGGGGGAGGAGAAGAGGACTCGAGGAGTCAAGGAGACGAGGGAGAAGCGAAACGGCAAAGGGGGCCGCGGGGCTGAAGGGGGTGATGCGTTCGACCTTGACCCTCCCCCCGACCCCTCTCCCGAAGTCTTGCTGTTTGCGGAATCGCCGCGACTCGTGCGGGAGACGGGAGGCAGCAAAAGGGCGTCCTTCCACCCTGCAAGCCCCTTTTCGCTCGACTCCTCGACCCCTGCCGACCCCTTCGGTTAGACTCCTTTCTGGGAAACTTCCATTCCATGCCGCACCCTTCCATTACCGACGCCGAACTGCTCGCCTATTTGGACGAGATGCTGCCGGCCGATCGTGCGGCGGCGATTGAGAGGGAACTCCGGTCGTCGGCGCCGCATCGGCAGCGGGTCTCGCTGCTCGCAAGGCGACGCGATCAGGGAGGGCATACCGTCGGCGAGATCTGGCGACGGCAGCGATTGAGCTGTCTGACCCGCGGACAACTCGGCAGCTATCTGCTCGGCACACTTGATGTCGAACTGACAAACTACGTTGAGTTTCACCTGCGCACGATCGGCTGCCGCGTGTGCGCCGCGAACCTCGAAGACCTGCAGAACTCCAGCCGCAACGAGCAGGGCTCCCGGCAACGTCGGAGAAAGTTCTTTGAGTCGTCCGCGGGGTTGCTGAACTCCCGGTGAAGCCTCGGGATTAGTTTGCCAGGGTTGCTGCCCCATATGCCCCCGCGATGAGGAGGCCAAGCAACAGGCCGGCGCAACCCGATCGACCGTTGGCGCCCACTTTGTACTGATCCATCAGCCGTTCGACGGCCTCCTTCGCATCCTTGAGCGAAGTGTTCCGGGCCTGCCGGTAGCGTTTGATCGCATCGATCTTCCCGCGGGTCGCCGCCAGTTCCACGACCTCCGCTTCCAGTGTCCCCGGAGGGGGACGCAACGCCTCGGGCTCGGAGTCCTCCTGCACCGGCGACAATGCGGCGCCGCACCGTTCGCACTGGGTGGCTTCGACGAGATGAATGTGATCGCATGCGGAACAGCGTTGCACGAATGTGCCTCCCAATGCCGCGCGGTGAACAGATCCAGCCGACCGACCGCTCCACTGAGCGCAATTGCGACGGTACGATACCGGATATCAGCCTGCAAAACACGCGTTTGCCCCTCCCCGCCGCAGGTCCGGGCCGAACAATGGTGTATGACTGTAGGAGGCGCCGGGCAATCCTGGCGGGTCGGGCCGCGCACCCGACCTGATGATTCCACCACCAACACCGGATTTGCGGATCATGCGAATTCTTGTGACCGGAGGAGCGGGCTTCATCGGCAGCCACATCGTGGATGCAGTGCGCGAGCGCGGCCACACCTGCGCGGTCATTGACGATCTCAGCAGCGGCTCGCCCGAGAATCTCCCTCCGGAGGTGGAGCTGTTTCAGGCGGACGTAAGCGACCGGGACGCGATCGCGGACATCTTCGACGACTTTCGTCCCGACGCCGTCTCGCATCAGGCCGCACAGATCTCCGTCAGCGTTTCGATGCGCGAACCAGGCCGGGACGCCCAGGTCAACATCGTCGGATTGTTGAACGTGCTCGCGGAGGCCGCCCGCGTCGGAGTACGCAGGGTCGTGTTCGCATCATCAGTCGCGGTGTTGCAGGGCGAAGCGACGCAGCCCGCGGACGAGAGCTTTCCCACGGGGCCTATTTCACCCTACGGCATCGCCAAGTGGACGGGCGAGCGTTATCTGGAGTTTTTCGCCCGCGAACGGGGGCTCACGTGCGTCGCCCTCCGCTATGCCAACGTCTACGGGCCGCGGCAGAATCCTCACGGCGAGGCAGGAGTCGTGGCCGTTTTCTGCCGTAGAATGCTCGCCGCGGAGCCTGCGACGATCAACGGTGACGGGCTGTACATTCGCGACTATGTCTACGGGCCGGATGTCGCACGGGCGAACGCCTTGGCCCTGGAGACCGATCTGCAGCAGGGCTTCCACCTGTATCACATTGGCACGGGGGTCCCGACGGACGTCAATCAGCTGGCCGGCCGGCTGCGCGAAGCCTGCCAGTCCGTGCTGCGGAGGTCTGGTCCGGGAGCCGTCGTGCCCTCCGCTCGGTTCGGACCTCCCCGCCCGGGTGATCTGCGGTGCAGCCTGATCGACTCTGCCAAGGCGCGGCGCGAACTGGGCTGGTCCCCGCAGACAACGGTCGAAGCTGGCCTGCCCCAGACCGTCGAATGGTTCGCGGCCCGCGCCACTCATCCGGTTATGGCATGACGCGGTCGGCGTGGCCAATTGATGGCCGTCAATGCTATGACGAGCCGCATCGATCGGCATCTCCTGCGGCTGCGATCCGACACAACTGGCTCATAATCCTGAACTCCGGCTGCTGACATGTCCACAATTCTCGTCACCGGCGGCGCCGGGTTCCTCGGCAGTCACCTCTGCGAGAGGCTGCTTGCGCTCGACCACGAGGTGATCTGCGTCGACAACTTCTTCTCGGGGCGCAAGGCCAACATTGCGCACCTGATCGGCCGGCCGGGGTTCGAGCTGATTCGGCACGACATCGTGCACCCGCTATACCTGGAGTGCGACCGCGTCTTCAACCTCGCGTGTCCTGCCTCGCCGGTCGCCTACCAGTACAACCCCATCAAGACGATCAAGACGTCCACGGTCGGCATGGTGAACATGCTGGGACTCGCCAAGCGCTGCCGCGCGCGGCTGTTGCACACGTCCACTTCGGAAGTGTACGGCGATCCCGACGTGCATCCGCAGCGCGAGGACTACTGGGGAAACGTGAATCCGATCGGCCCGCGCAGCTGCTACGACGAAGGGAAGCGCGTCGCCGAGTCCCTCTGCATGAACTACAACCTCGCCCACGACCTGGAGGTCCGCATCGTGCGGATCTTCAATACCTACGGCCCTCGGATGGCGCCCGATGATGGCCGAGTGATTTCGAACTTCATCCTGCAGGCGCTGCGCGGCGAACCGCTGACGATCTACGGCGACGGCCGGCAAACGCGGTCGTTCTGTTACGTCGACGACCTGATCGACGGCTTCCTGAAAATGATGGACCAGGACAAGGATGCCGGTCCTGTGAACCTGGGAAACCCGGTCGAGAACTCCATGCTGGAACTCGCCGAGGCTGTGCTGGAGGTGACCGGATCAAAGTCCGGGCTGGAGCACCGGCCGCTGCCGAAGGACGATCCCCGCCGCCGCTGCCCCGACATCAGCAAGGCAAAGCAACTGCTGTCGTGGGAGCCGCAGGTTGATCTGTACACCGGTCTTGAGCGGACCGTCGCGTACTACCGGGAGATCGGCGTCTGACGCCGACGGCTACCAGGCGATGTCGTCCAGCGGCCCGACCCCCACGACGGACGTCGGGAGCAGCGGGTACCGACGCACGACCTGCATGATCTGCTCCCGCGTAATGCCGCGCAGCGCCGCGAGGTCATCATGCACAGAGCGATATTCGCGCCGGTACAGCCAGTTGCCCCCCAGCGACGACAGGCGTCCCATCGGCCGTTCACTCTGAATGACGATGCGGGAGGCCACTTTGTTCTGGGCCTGCTGCAATTCCTCGGCCGTCACTCCGTCCTCGGAGAGCTTCGCGAACATCTCCCGCAGGCGCTGCAGGTTGCCCGCAGTCTGCTCCGGCCGGCTGCAGAGATACGAGATCCAGGCGCCGGTGCCGTCATAGTCGTTGAAGTTGAACTCAGCGGCCTCGGCGTGTCCCGGGTCCACCAGTTCCCAGTACATCCGGCTCCCCTGAGTGTCGCCGACGATCACGGCCAGCAGATCGGCCGCGAAACGTAGTTCGCTGGCGGCGGGAGGCGCGGCGGACATCAGCGTGACGTGCTGCTGCAGGATGCCCTCGCGGGTCACGATCTCGCGACCACGGGCGGACGGAGCCTCTGAAGTGTCGCGCGTCGCGGTTCCCGCAGGCCACGTGCCGCAGTGGCGCTCCGCCAGCCGACGCAGGTGTCCCGAGTCGATCTGACCCGCAACGGCCAGCGTGATATTCGGAGCACAGTAGCGGGCCCGATGATAGGCCCGCATGCGTTCCGCGGTGAGATTGCGGATGCTCTCCGACGGTCCCAGGATGCTCATCCCGAGCGGATGCTCGCCGAAATGGGCATGCATGGCGTGTTCGTGGGCGACGAATGCCGGCATGTCGTCATACATGCCGATCTCTTCGAGAATGACCTGCTTCTCAGTCTCGAAGTCATCGTCCCGGAGACTCGGGTACAGCAGGGCCGCGAGCAGTTCAAAGGCACGGTCCACGTACTCCGGCAGCACGGCCGCGTAGAAGAGAGTCACCTCTTCGCTGGTCGACGCGTTGTACTTGGCGCCGATCTCGTCAAAGATCCGGTTCACGTCGTCGGCGCAGTAAACGTCGTTCCCCTTGAAGGCCATGTGCTCGAGGAAGTGGCTCACACCGGAGATTTCGGGCGTCTCATCCCGCGACCCCGTGCGCACGAAGAACCCGATCGCCGTGCTGACGGCCCGGGGATTGATCTCGGCGATGAGCGGGAGGCCATTGTCGAGCGTGTCGTGGTGGAAGTGCATCGGCTTTTCGAGATGTCGTTGATGACTCGCGCCCGTTCGAGCGCCCGGGCAGGAACCCGGCTTCTTCAAGAAACCAGGTTTCTGCTGCTACACGTCGACGCTCAGCGGCTCCGGGCCCATCGTTAACACGGTCAGCTCCTCCGGCGGATAGCGGCGGATGTAGTCCACGACTGCGGCGGGAGTCAGTTCGTCGATGATGCGGTGCAGTTCCTGCGGCGAGATGACCCGCTCCAGGTGGAACCAGTCCCGGGCGATCGAACCGGCGCGGGAGGCGGTCGATTCCTGCTGCATAATCAGCGCGCTCTTCGCCCGAGCCTTGCAGCGCTCGAGTTCGTCGACGTTGATGCCTTCGCCCAGTCGTCGGAGTTCCTGCAGCGTGACGTCGAGCGTTTCCTGCGCCCGCTCGGCAGTGGTGCCGGCGTAGACGAAGATCCGCCCCTCGGTCAGGAGGCTGTTGTGCGACGAGTACACCGAGTAGCAGAGTCCTCGTCGCTCGCGCACTTCCGTAAAGAGCCGGGAGCTGCTGCCTCCCCCCAGGACGCTGGCGGCCGCCCAGGCGGCGTAGTAGTCCGGGTGGGAATAGGGAATGGAGGGGAACGCCAGGCCGATCTGCGTCTGGGCGGAGTCCTCGGAAATGTGTCCCATCCGCTCGCCGCGCGGCCCGCGAAGAATCTCCGGAGCGGGGCGGGGCTGCCAGCCTCCGAACAGCGACTGCACACGGGTCTGCACCTGGTCGACGGCGACGTTTCCGGCCACGGCCAGGATCGTCCCCTCGGGACGGAAGTTTCTTGCGTAGTGACCGGTCACCACGGCCTGCGTGATCTCTGGCAGGTCTGCCAGCGAGCCGTCGGTCGGCAGGCCCCATGGAGCATCGTAGCTGCGGCGACGAAGTTCGATGAGGGCCTTCCGCTGCGGCTCGTCTTCGATGGCCAACAGGCTTTGTTCCACCCCCTCGCGCGCCGCGTCGAACTCATCAGCCGGCAGCCGCGGCTGCAGGGCGATCTCGGCGTAAATCTCCAGCGTGGCGAGCAGGTTGTCGGCCAGGGTGGCGCCGGAGAACGTCAGGAAGTTCCAGCCGACCGACTCCGTCCGCTGAACTCCCAGCATGTCCAGTGCGGCGGCCAGTTCGCGGCTGCTCCGCACGCCGGCGCCGCGCGGGATCAGTTCGGTCAGGATGGTGGCGGCGCCGTTGGCGCCGCCGGGCTCATAGATGCTGCCGGCCGGCACCATGAGGGCGAAAGAGGCCGACTGGACATCGGGCATCGTCTCGACGAGCAGGACCAGTCCATTGGGCAGCACCTCGGCATGCGTCGAATTCGTGGCCAAAGCCGGCATATCGGTTCTCCGTCACCGAGGTTAGCGACTGCGCGGGCGCAACGGAATTGTGGCCACGCGGCCGGAAAGCTGGGCGCCGCGCCCGACCGTCAATTCCACAACGGAACCGTCTGGCCTGCAAAAAGCTTGTGGTACGGGGAGGCGCCGCAACGGGGCGTCACACCCCGGCCGGCTCCTGCTCGGGGGCCGGCGTGGTCGCCACCACGCGGTCCACGAAATCGGCCTGTTCCTCGGTCATCGGCCCAGGATGCTCGGACTCGACCGCTGGGACCGCGGTGCGGCGCGCATCATAGAACGCCAGGAACTGGTTAAACTCCGCCTCGAACTCCGGAATCAGGTCCCCCTTGCGGAATTCGACGTAGGGGACCCGCTGCCCCTCCATCAGCGAATGCAGGGCATTGCGGACGCGGACCAGCGGGCCCACGACGCGGTGCGTCATCCGCACAAAGTCGAACATGAACAGCGGAAGGATCAGCGCGGCACAAATCAGCAGCGGCGAGTAGTCGGTGCAGAAGGCGCCGTACAACTGCCGGAACGGAACGGCGCTCTCTCCCCCGGCGACCGCCACCCGATGCTGGGCGTATCGGAACACGAACAGCCCGTGCCACAACACGAAGTGGTACAGGATCCAGTAGGCGGCGACGCGGCCGAGGATGCGACCCTGGGCGCGGCGGCTGACATACGTTTTCTTCCGGCGGCTCTTGAGGCGAACCACGGCGACTCTCCCGACGGGGATTCAACGGACAGGTGCGGTGCCGCAGCGGAAGGCGCCAGGGTGGACGAAAGAGTGGGGCGACAGGCGGGCTATCGCTGATCCACCGTGTGATGCCTTCCGGCAGCGCGGCTCTCAACGCTAGGTCGGGCCGGCCATACCTGTACCGATTTTGTCCGAAGCCCCGCCGATCGGGCGTTTCGGCGATCCGATACTGCCGGTCAATCCGGCGCTGCGGAAAGCGCGGGGCGTTTGTCGGCCGCAGATCAATCCGTTAGAACCGGAGAGGCACGTTCGAGTCAGCGATTTCCGTCCGTCCGCAATGTCCGACCTCACCACCAGCCCCCTCCCGACCGACGGCGCTGCACCGGCGGAACCCTGCCCCACACCGCTGGAGTGGCGGCAGGTCCTCGCTGAGTTTCGCGGCGCCCGTCAGGTCGTCACGCTGCAGGACCACGTCGGACTGCCGAATGCCTTCATCTTCGGAAGCGGCTCCCCCCTCTATTTTCTGAATCCGGCAGCCGGCAGCCATGAGCAGTTTGCGCTCCTCGCTTGGCTACTCAGGGAGGAGTTTCAGTGCGTGTTCATGGACTACCGCGACGAT
Organism: Planctomycetaceae bacterium; assembly: GCA_041940305.1. GTDB lineage: Bacteria > Planctomycetota > Planctomycetia > Planctomycetales > Planctomycetaceae > JBGTSJ01. The sequence goes on along the minus strand of JBGTSJ010000001.1, from coordinate 215,626 downwards.
GGCCCCTTCTCGCGGCCCGTCACGTCGCTGGGCCGGATGGCGGACGATCTCGCGGCTGTCGCCGACCAACTCCAGCACGACACGTTCGCCGTCTGCGCGGCCGGCTTCGGAAGTCTGCCCGCCCTGCAGTTGATGATCGACTCCCCCGGTCGCGTCGAGGGAACGGCGCTGGTCTGCGGATTTGCCGGACGGCGCTTTACCTGGTTCGAACATAGCCTGATCTTCTGGGGCCGCATGGCGCCGGGGCGGCTGGCCTCGCTACCCGGCTGGCGCGGTCTCCAGGAGCAGAATCATCGCCCCTGCTTTCCCCCGTTCGATGCAACCCGGTGGGACTTCCTCGTGGACGATCTCGGTGCGACCTCCACGAGACAACTGGCGATCCGGCTCCAGATCGCCGACTCCGTCAACTTCCGGCCGCGGCTGGCGAACGTCGCCACGCCGACGCTGCTCGTGCGCACCGAGGGAGAGGGGCCGGCCCTCACCCGCTGCCAGGATGAACTGGAAGCTGGCCTGCCGCACGTCCGCAGCGAATGGATGCACACGAGCGGACAATACCCCCATTTGACGCACCCCCATCGACTCGCGAAACTCCTCAAGACCTTCATCGCCGAGATCAGAAATCCGGCGGGCGTCGCCGGTGCGCCCGCAGATTGACTCGCAGCAATTAAACGCATCATGGCGGAACCCACTCCCGAGCCGCTCGACGTCATTGCCGTCGGCGCACACCCGGACGATGTCGAAATCGCGGTCGGCGGCACGCTGGCGTCGCTGGTGCGGAAGGGATACCGCGTCGGCATCTGCGACCTTACCGACGGCGAACCGACGCCGGGGAGCCCGGGGCCGGAAGTCCGCCTGGCAGAAGCCGCCGAAGCGGCCCGGATCCTGGGCGTGCAGGTGCGCGAGACGCTGGAGCTGCCCAATCGCAGACTGTTCGACTGCTACGAATCCCGAGTCGCACTGGCCAAAGTGTTTCGTCGGTATCGCCCGCAGATCGTTTTGGGCATTGCTGGAAAGACGCCCGGCGCATCCCCCGACCACTGGCAGGCGATGCAGATCACTGATGCGGCCGTCTTCTATTCGCGGCTGAGCAAGTGGGACAAGGAGTTCGACAACCTGCTCGTGCACCCGGTGCGCCGGCAGCTGTACTATCCGCTCGGACTTGGCTCACTCGACACGCCCATCAGCCACGGCGTCGTGCACGACATCTCCGATACCCTGGATGCCAAGCTGGCTTCGATCCGCGCGTACAAAACGCAGTTTCCGCCGGAGAAGGACCGCGTGTTTCGGCTGGTGGAGGGGCAGGCCAAGCTTTACGGCGCGGCGGCCGGATTCCAGGCCGGCGAGATTCTTCTGCCCGCGGCGTCGCTGGGAGTGAAGGACCTGGTGAAGCTGCTGACGGATTGACGCCCGACGCCCCCGCCCGGCCATCCTGTTGATGCCATTGCCGCGATATGGTCCTCCGACTTGCCGTCGCCACACAGTCATTCAAGCAGCCTCTCCGCCAGGCGATCATCACCGCCGCGGCCGCGGGCGTGACGGGAGTGCAGCTCGACGCGCGCACCGAGGTCAGGCCGTCCGACTACGGCGAGACCGCGCGGCGGCAACTGCTGCATGAGCTGGGCGAACGAGGATTGAAAATCGCATCCCTGGCCTTCCCCACGCGCCATGCGTTGCACGCCCGGGAGCATCTCGATGCCCGGCTGGCCGCCGTGCGCGAGGCCATGCAGTTCGCCGCGCACCTGAAGGCGCCGGTCGTGATCGTCCGGGTCGGCCGCATTCCGGAGGACGCCGAATCTCCCGATCGCGTGAGGCTGCGGGAGGTGCTTGATGATTTCGCCCGCGTCGGAAATCACCTCGGCGTCACCCTCAGCGTGGCTCCCGCGGCGGAATCCCCCACGGGGTTGGCGCAGGTGCTGGACGGCATCAAGTCCGGCCCTCTCGGAGTGGACTTTGATCCGGCGACCTGCGTGCTGGCCGGACGGTCGGCCGCGGACGATCTCCGCGAACTGCACCGGCTGATCGCGCACATCCAGATCCGGGACGCCGTCCGCGACGTGGACGGCGCCGGCCAGGAAGTCGCCGTGGGACGTGGCGAAGTCGACTGGCCCGCGCTGCTGGCGATGATCACGGAGATCGACTATCGCGGCTGGCAGACGATTCGCCGCACGGCGGGAGACGACGCAGCCGGCGACTGTGCGCGGGCCGCGCAGTTCATCAGAAACGTCACGTTTGGCGCGTGACGACAGACAATCAACGCAATGCAGCCGACCGTTCTCTCCGTCACGGAGCTGACGCGCCAGATCCAGGACTGCCTGGAAGGGAACTTCCCCTCGGTCGCCGTCCGCGGAGAGATCTCCGGATGCTCGGTCGCCGGCTCGGGCCATGTCTACCTGACGCTGAAGGACGATCGGGCGCAGATCCGCGGAGTGATGTGGCGCAGCCGCGCCTCCCGGCTGCGGTTTGACGTCGCCGACGGACTGCAGGTCGTCGCCATTGGCGGCCTCGACGTATACCCGGCGCGTGGCTCGTACCAGCTGGTCATTGAAGATCTCCTTCCCCAGGGGATCGGCCCGCTGGAACTCGCCTTCCGCCAGCTGCACGATCGGCTCGCGGCGGAAGGTCTGTTCGCACCGGAGCGCAAGCGGGCGATTCCGCGGTTTCCGCGGCGGATCGCGCTGGTGACCAGCCCGAATGGAGCGGCCGTGCGAGACATGCTCCAGGTCATCACGCGGCGGTGGCGAGCGGCGGACATCGTCATCGTGCCCGTGCCGGTTCAGGGGGACGGGGCCGCGGCGCGCATCGCCGCCGGCATCGGACTGCTGGGAGGAATTCCGCGTGTCGACGTCGCGATTGCCGGCCGCGGCGGCGGAAGCCTCGAAGACCTGTGGGCATTCAACGAGGAAATCGTAGCCCGAGCCATCGCGGCCAGTCCCGTCCCCATCATCAGCGCCGTCGGCCACGAGATCGACGTCACCATTTCCGATCTGGTCGCGGACCGCCGGGCTCTGACACCCAGCGAAGCGGGTGAGATCGTCGTCCCCGATGACTGCGAGTTGCTCGTCGGTCTGCAGCATGCCCAGGACCGGATGACCGCCTTGCTCCGGGAGCGCGTCGCGACCGGCCTCGCCCGGCTGCAAGCGTTTTCCGGACAGCGCCCCTTCGCGCGACCGATCGATTCGCTCCGGCAGCGGGCCGAGCGGCTGGACGACCTGGAGCGCCGGATGAAGTCCGAAGTCCGCCAAAAGCATTCGGAAGCCGCGGCACGGGTGTCCGCCGCCGCCGCCGCTCTGGATGCACTCAGCCCGTTGCGAGTGCTGCAGCGCGGCTATTCACTGACGATGAGCGCTGACAATGGCGTCGTCATCCGCAGCATTCAGGCAACTGCTCCGGGAGACTGCATGGTCACGCGACTGAGCGACGGCACGATCACCAGCCGCGTGGAATCCATCGAGCGCGATCCTTGATTCCACGACCTGCGTGTTCCATCCTGATGGAGGCAGCGGCCGCACTCCGCCGACCCCACCTCACGAACTGACGTGAGCCCTTTCGAATCTCAATCCTATGGCAAGCTCCCTGGAATCCGCCGATGCCTGCACCGCGCCCTCGTTCGAGGCGGCGCTGGCCGAGATCCAGCAGGTCCTGGAGGATCTGGAAAGCGGGACGATCGGACTTGAGGAGTCCCTGCGGCGGTTTGAGCGAGGTACGGAATTGCTGCGGCACTGCCATGCATTACTGGCATCGGCCGAGCGGCGGATTGAAGTCCTCACCGGCCGCAACGCTGACGGGGAACTGCTGACCGCCCCCTTCGACAGCGAAGCGACTCATCGGCCCGAACAGCCGCAGGCGGGGCGCCGGCGTCGGCGCAGCGCCGAGACTCCGTCCCCTGCTGAAGAGCCGCCCGAGGACAACGGCGCAAGCCTCTTCTAATCGACGACCTCAATTCCGCTTCGACTCTCATGCCGCACGATCTCTCCACGGTGCATCGTCCGCTCGGAGCCTTGTTCGACGACGCAGGCCCCGCCGACGCGCATCAGTACGCTCTGCCCCCCGAGCAGGTTGCGTTCTTCCATGAGCACGGCTACGTCGCCGGCATACGAATTCTGACGGACGACCAGCTCGACACCCTCCGTGACGAACTGCAGGAGCTGACGAGTCCGCAGCATCCGCGGCACGAACTGTGGTACGAGTTTCATTCGAACGAATCGAGCGACCCCGCGCTCGTGCTCTTTCACGCACTCGGGGCTTGGCGCCTGGCGGAGGGATTCCATGACCTGCTGTGGCATCCCGCCTTCACGATCCCGGCCAGCCAGTTGCTGGACGGTCCGGTTCGATTCTGGCACGACCAGCTGTTCTGCAAGCCGGCGCGGCACGGCGGAGTCGTGGCGTGGCACCAGGACTATTCATACTGGACTCGCACCGCGCCGATGGCGCACCTCACGTGCTGGATCGGCCTGGACGACGCAGACGAAACGAACGGCTGCCTGCAATACGTGCCCGGCAGTCATCGCTGGGACGTGCTCCCCATCACCGGTCTCGCCGGCGACATGCACGCCATCCGGCAGGTCCTCAATGATGAACAGTGGGCCGCACTGAAGAACCCCACGCCGATTGTGCTCCGCAAGGGAGAGGCCGCCTTCCATCACCCGCTCATGGTGCACGGGTCGCGCGAGAACCACACTGATCGCCAGCGGCGCGCGACGGTGATTAACGTGGTGCGGGACGGCGTTCGGAGCGAAAGCAGCGAGCCATTGCTGCAAGGGATTCCTGCGGTGCCGCCCGGCCGACCGTTATCAGGACAGTTCTTCCCGCTGCTGTACACCCCGACTGACGGCTGATTCAGTGTTTTCGGATGCTTGCGGTACAGACGTTGCCCAGCTTGTGTTCGATGGCCGGAGCATTTACTCAGGAGAGCCGCATGACGCCTGTGAAACCGACGCCCGCACCGGCTCCCCGACCGCCGTCGCCTCCACGGCCGCAGCCCGATCCGAATCCGGTCCCGCCGCCGAATCCACCCGGTCCGCGACCGGTGCCGCATCACTTTGCCTGATTGCCGCGGACGACCGCAGGGCTGAGCCTCATGTTTCGACCGGCAGTCCCGCCGCCTTCCAGTCGACCTTGCCGGCCTCGTAGTCGTAGATCTTCTGATACCCGAGTTCTTCCATCTGGCTGGCCGCCTTGGATGACGCCTGGCAGTCCGCGTCGTAGCAGTAGAGCAGCACTGTCTGCTGCTTATCGGGAACGGCTTTCTGGATCTCATTACGGAAATCATCGTCGAGCGGGACATTGAGCGCGCCGGGCAGGTGAAACTCGGCATACTTGTCGGGGGAAAGCACCTCCACAACGGCGATGTTCTCTTCGTCGCGATGATCAACCAGTCTCCTCGCGTTATTGCGGCTGATAGACTGCATTCCTGAGCTCCGATTGAGTGGTCTCGGCGGCCCCGCACGATGTCGCTTCCGTGTAAATATCATTCGGCCGGGGTGAAGCGAATCGGGATCGCTACGAATGGGGGGTCGGACTTTGAACCAATCTGAAGCCGGTGGATTCCAGGCTCGCGATCCCTTTGCCCGGCTCGATCTCTGAAGCAGATGAGCCGTCCGAACAAACAAGACGACAAACTGAGCCGGCTGCCGAGCTGACCCCGACCGATGCGCATCTCGCGACGCACTCCAGCGCCGACGACATGCGCCCCCGCAGGCCGAGTGTCACTCATGCGACATTGGCACAATCCGGGTCTGGCACGGCAAATAGGCAATCGACATCCCGATTGAGCCTGCCTTAGAATCACGATAATTCGTCGGTTGATGCACGCGGCGGATCGCTGATGGATCAGCACGGCACATTCCTGACTTGATTCGCAGGCCACCGGGGGAGGGATCGCCGCGATGCCGAGCGCGTCCAGGACGACCACCGGAGATGGGCATTCCTCGACAGTGACGCCCGCACCGCGCATTGACGCCGCCGAACAACGGGCCGCGCTGCGGGATGCGCCGCTGGCCGTTGCCTGGCTGTCGATCGACGGAACCATTCTCCAGGCGAACGAAGCGTGCGCCGACCTGCTGGGAATCGACCCCGACCAGGTTGCGGGCCGCGAACTGGCCGACGTCACGGACGATCCCCAAGGCGTCCAGCGACTTCTCAGGGAGATCGCCAAAGGCCACGATTGCATCACATCCGAGTTGGCGCAAGGCCGGCCTGAGATCGGCCGACCCCGAATTACATGCAAAGTGGTCCCGTGGCTGAGTCGTGGTCGACGTGTCGGATCTCGGTGGTATCTGATTCCGAGTTCCACGCCGAAGGAGCGCCCGTCAGCGATGAGCGAGGAGGACGTGCGGTCGCTGGTCCACCAATTTCGCAATCCGCTGGCGTCGCTCACCAGCGGCCTCGATCTGCTCGACATCGAGGGGACCGATCCGGAGACAGTCAGCGTCCTCCGACGCGAAGTGGAGCAGCTGACTCGCTCGGTCAATCATCTGGTCGGCTTCGAAGCGCAGCGTGCCCGGCAGTCGCCGGACGATTCGTCCACAGCTGACACCGCGCACATCTCCGGGGTTGTCACCACACGCGCGCCCCATCTCCAACCTCGGATTCTGATCGTCGACGATAATTCTGCGATCTGCCGCTCGCTCGCGCTGCTGTTTCACGGTCTCGATGTCCCTGCTGTGGAGACGGCGCTGAGCGGGCGAGAGGCGCTGGCGCGATTTGAAGAGTTCAATCCTGAAGTCATCCTGCTGGACATTGGACTTCCCGACTTTGACGGCTATGAAGTTGCTCGCGCGATCCGAGCGTCCCGGACGGGTGATCGCGTGGTGCTCGCGGCGCTCAGCGGATATGGACTTGAGGAGGACCGTCGGAAGTCTGCGGCGGCAGGCTTCGACGTGCATCTTGTGAAGCCCTGCGGAGTCGAGGCGATCCTCCGACTGCTGGATCATCCCCGGCTGCGCGCGACTGCGACAACAAACCCGGCCGATCACACTCCTGCAGCGGAACAGCCCCATAACCGCGACGCAGAACCGTCCCTGCCGCCGGGAATGGCCATCCCCACGATCGATGGTCCGGCCGAGTTGCTGCAACGCACAGGTCAGCTCCTGCGGGAAGTCGTCCATGACGCTCGTACGGCGGCATTTCCCCTGCAGATCCAACTCCATCTGCTGGAGAAACGGGAGCAGGCGCCTCCCGACCGGGAAGAACTCGCCGCGCTGCTGAAGGAGTATCTCGCCATGTGCGAGACTCTGCACGGGGTACTGCGCCGCGCGGGAACCTACTTGCGAGACGACTTCGACTATGAGCCCCATGCGGTCGATCTCAGCGACGTCGTCAGGCGGGCCGCTGATTCCCTTCGCGAGCGGTGTATTCCGAGATCGGTCGAGCTGAGTTGGAGTGCGCCTGCTGGTACCTGCTTCGTGACCGGTGATCGCGATTCGCTGGTGCAGGCCGTACAGGAATTGCTCGATAACGCTCTTGAGGCGTCACCGGACGGCGGCCGGATCACGATCCGCGTTGAACAGCACGGCGGCCACGCTTCAGTCTCGATCAACGACACTGGCCCCGGCCTCGGGCCGCCGGATCAAATCGACAGCCTGTTGCGACCATTCGATCGCCAGGGGCGCAAACTGCAGCCCCTCGAAGGCCATGTGGGCCTGGGGCTGGCAATCGCTCACCGCATCGCTCGCCAGCACAATGGCCGGCTGCTCCTGCGGTGCGCTGAGACGGGCGGCGCTGAAGCCTTGTTGGAACTGCCGCTGACGACGATCTCTTGAGCAAGGTTCTACAGGCTGTTCTACAGGCCGAGCGCCGAATCAGGGCTCGTCGTCATGCGCCGGCACCAGGGAGCGGTCCACTTCGATCCTCAGCTTGACCACCTTTCGCTGGTCTGCTTCCAGCACGGTCAGACGCAGGTTGCGCCACGTGAATGACTCTCCCTCGGAGGGAATGCGGCCGAACTCGGAGAATGCAAAGCCTCCGATCGTGTCGTAGTCGTCCTCATCGGGCAGGCCGAAGTCAAACTCCTCGTTCAGGTCGTCGATGTGCACGCGGGCGTCGACGTCGATCGTGTCGTCGTCAACCTGGCGAATCTGCTCCTCCTCCGCCTCGTCGAACTCATCCGCGATGTCGCCGACGATCTCCTCCAGAATGTCCTCCAGGGTGACGAGCCCGGTAACCCCGCCATATTCATCGAGCACGATCGCGATGTGAAACCGCTCACGCTTCATGCGCTCGAGCAGGTCTTCGATCGTCGTGGTCTCGGGAACGAAGTTCGCCGGACGCAGCGAATCGGCCAGACTGGGACGCTGTTCCGATGAGCCGGCGTGCTGCAGCAGGTCTCGGGCATAGAGAATGCCCATCACGTCGTCCGCCGATTCTCCGATGACGGGCAGCCGCGAATGCCCCGACTCGAGGATGATGCTGCGGGCTTCGTCCCAGGACGCCGACTGAGGCACGAACACGACGTCGGTCCGGGGCGTCATCGCCGCGCGGACGTCATACTCGCGGAGCTCCATGATCCGCTGAATCATGCGGCCGGCGCGGGTCTCCAGCACTCCCTCGCGTTCTCCTTCATCGACGACGCTCTGGATCTCGTCGGTCAGCGTTTCCACTGTATCCGGCTCCGGATCGCTGCGACCGGCGATGCGGTGCAGAATCGTGTCGACGCGCCAGGCGATCTGGAGCAGCGGGCGGCATATCGCCGTCAGCGAGGAGATCAGCGGCCAGGTGCGATAGACGACTCGCTCCCCGTACACACGGGAGATCGACCACGGCAGGATCATCACCGTGAATCCGGCCGCCGCGGCGATGCCGAGCAGGTCCAACAGCGTCCGCCATTCGAACTGGCGGCCGGCGTCCGGGTACCGCCAGACCGCCAGCATCACTGTGCCGGCGACGAGAATTGCGACCGTCAGCAGTTCGCAGGCGGTCAGGACGGTCTCGTCCAATCGCAGCACTTCGCCGAGGCGTCCTACGTTGCCGCGCGACTTACAGACTGCGGCCAGCCGGCTCCGCGTGAAATTGCGGAGGCTGTAGCAGACGGTCGAGAGGATGGCGGCACAAGCGAGCAGAATTCCGGCCGTCGCGGGCAGCCAGTTTCCAGTGGGCATGTCACTCCATCATGCGGCGGGAAGGGGAGCGCGTCGCCATGGGGCCGACGCGCCCGTCATCATACTTTGGCGACAGCCCGAAGTTTTGCAAGACTTCGCACTCGGCGCGCCGCATCGCGGCGCGGTCCTGAGCGGAGTGGTCGTCGTGGCCGCAGGCGTGCAGCACTCCGTGAGTCACGTACAGCAGCAGTTCCGCGTCAGCATCCCAGCCGAAGCGCCCCGCCTCGCGAATCGCCGTTTCGCTGCTCACAACGACTTCCGCCTCCAGCGGGTCGGGAGCCGCCGACATTGCGAAGCTGAGCACGTCCGTGGGGTAGTCGTGCTGCAGATGGCGCCGGTTCAACTGATGAATCGACTCGTCATCCACGATGGCAATGCTGATATCCGCCTGTTCCACCTGGCAGTGGCGGAGTGCGGCCTTCACGACCCGGCGAATCCGGGACGCATCAATCGACAGGGCCGACTGGCAGTCGCTGACGGACACGCGGTGCATCAGGCAGGCTGCGCTTCGGGATAGCGGATGCGGCCGTGATAAATCGCGATCAGGGACTTCACCAGCGATTCCTCGACGGTGCGGATTTCGCTGAGCGTCAGTGACGACTCGTCGAACTGGCCGTCCAGCAGCCGCTTGAGCGTCAGGTTGTGTACGAGTGTCTCGATCCGCTTCGGCGTGGGATCCGACAGCGCACGGCTCGCGCTCTCGACGGCGTCCGCCAGCATCATCACACCGGCTTCCTTTGTCTGCGGCTTGGGTCCCGGATATCGGAATGAGGACTCTTCGGCGTCGCTCTTGTGATCGGGATGCCCCTCCGCCTGCTTCGCCGCCTCGTGGTAGAAGTACTCGACCAGCGTCGTTCCGTGATGTTGCTCGATGAAGTCCAGGATTGCCTGCGGCAGGTTGTGCTGCTCGGCCAGGTCGATGCCGTCCTTGACGTGGCCGATGATAATTAGCGTGCTCATCGCCGGCGCCAGGTGGGCATGCCGGTTCTGCCCGCCGTCCTGCACGTTTTCGATGAAGTACTGCGGCTTGAGCATCTTGCCGATGTCGTGGAAATAGGCCCCGACGCGCACGAGCAGGCCGTTGGCGCCGATTCTTTCGGCGGCCGCCTCGGCAACGCTCCCAACCGCGATCGAATGGTTGTACGTTCCCGGCGCGCGACGGACGAGTTCCTGCAGCAGCGGATGCGAAGGATCGCTCAATTCGAGCAGGCTGATATCGGTGACAACGCCGAACGCCTTTTCGATGAACGGCAGGATCCCTGCCACCAGGAACGCCGAGGCCAGGCACATCGTGGCCCCCTTGGCGCTGTGCTGGAAGACGGTCCAATTGTCGAAAACCTGGCTGAGCGACTGCGTCTCGATGATGCCCAGCCCCATCGCGACGCACAGGTAAGTGATCGCGGTATAAACGCCGACAACGACGATCTTAGAGCGCGTCGCCACGCGCGACAGCGGAATCACGGCAACCGCCGCGGCGCTCACCATCACGATGAACAGCGAGAGATCGAACGTCGCCGAGAGCGTGACGATGACGCTCACCGTAAACGCCGTCATCGTGGCCAGCACCTGGTTGTAGGCGATGGCCAGCAGCATGGCGACGACGAGCAGCGGAATGACCTCGACCGGCCAGGAAAAGAACGATAAGGAGCGGGACAACGCGGCGGCGATGACCACCGCCACCAGATAGACGCTCAGGCGGCTCAGGCTGTTCCGCAGCCGCGGCTCGTTGTGCGTGATGTAGTAGCCGTTGAGCGTCGCCAGCACGACCATCAGCAGCAGCATGATCCCCACGCGGGTCAGCCGCTCCGAAAGTTCGACGCGTTGCTCGGCGGCAGCGTACTCGTCCCACAACAGCTGAAGCTTTTCGTCGTCGATGACCTGCCCCGGCTGCACCAGCAGGTCTCCCCTGATGAACTGCTGCTTCTGCGGGACAACGGCGTCGCGGGCGGCGGCGCGCGCAGCGGTCGTCGCAGCTTGGTCAAACTGCAGCGTCGGCATCCGCTGCAGCGACATCACCAGCCAGTGCGACAGCGCGGGACGCAGCTCCGTGAGGCTGGGGTATGAGAGCCACAACTTGCCGACGTCGCCGGCGTCGTTGAGCTGATCCACGGGCCGGACCTGCGGCAGCAGGACTTCCAGATCGGCTCCTCCGCCCGATTGAACGATCCGCAGCCGGCGATCGGAAGTGATGCGCTCGTCGTCGATATCCTCCGGATCGATCACGCCGTAGCGTCGCAGCGGGGCGATGAACTTCGAGAACTCATCGACGATGTCCTCGATGAGCATTTGCGTCGTGGTCATCTCTCCTTCGCCGAGATGCCGCTTCAGCCGCTCGTAACGGGCGGCGCGGTCGGCCGTCGCGAAGACTTCTGCGGGCGATGGAGGAGGAGGCTTGCTGGAGTTCGTCTCTGGCGGAGGCGTTAATCCGAATGCCGCGGCCACGTCCGGGGAAAGCTTCTGCAGGTCTTCGAGCGACGTGGACTGAGCGACCTCTCCCAGTGCGGCCCTCAACTGCTGAGGCAGTGCATCCAGGCGCTCGGGCTGATTGTGAAATACGAGCGGGACTTCGTTCTCGGCGCGTCGCCGCAGGTCTTCGGTCGCCTGCTGATCGATCCGCTCGAAGTCGAGCTTGGCGGCGATGCCGTGGGCAGCCCGCTGTCCGACCCGATAGGGAAAAGGCGCCTTCCAGCTCTGCACCAGCACCAGCAGCAGCACGATTGCCGCCAGGCAGAGTCCCAGACGCAGGAGTTTCCCGCGATCGCGGACAAACAGCAGCATCCGCGACCAGACAGTCTCCGGCCCGCGCACGCCGGACGTGCGGGAGATGCGGGTTCGCTTTGAATGACTGCCAAACATGATGTTCCGGCGGCTGCGCCGCGCCAGGAGGACCGCGCCTTACCGCTTCCGTTGCCGGGCCGCCTTCCGCGGCCCGTCATCGTAGGCTTCGACAATCTCCCGCACGAGTCGATGCCGTACGATATCCCTCCCCGTCAATTCCACCACGGCGACCCCCTGAATGTCCGACAGCCGAATCATGGCGTCCATCATCCCGGACGACACGTTCGGCGGCAGATCCACTTGCGTCACGTCACCTGTGACGACGATCTGCGACCCCTCACCCATGCGGGTGAGGAACATCTTCATCTGCGTGACCGTGGTGTTCTGCCCTTCATCCAGGATGATAAAGGTATTGTTCAAGGTCCGGCCGCGCATAAAGGCCAGCGGCACGATTTCAACGACGTCAGTCTCCATGTACCGCCGGACCGCCTCGTAATCGAGCATGTCCTGCATGGCGTCCAGCAACGGTCGCAGGAACGGATTCACCTTCGCCAGCATGTCGCCCGGAAGAAACCCGATTCGCTCCCCGGCCTCCACCGCCGGCCGCACCAGGACGATCTTCCGCACCTGCTCCCGGCGGAGTGCGTTGAGGGCCATCGCCACAGCCAGGTAAGTCTTGCCGCAGCCGGCAGGGCCGCGGCAGAAGACCAGATCGTGCTGGCGGATGGCTTCAACATACTCGGCCTGGCCGGGAGTGCGGGGCGCAATCCGCTTGGCCTTGTCGAACAAGTCGATCGCGGACTGCGGCGCCACTCCGTCGATCGCAATCAGTCTCAGCGCGCGCGACACATGCTCTTCGGCGACGTGCCCGGTCTGGCCAAGCACGCTGCGCAGTTGTTCGATCACATCCCTGCCGCGGCGAACCTGTTCCTCTGTCCCCTCGAGCATCAGATCATCGCCGCGCAGAACGGCGCTGACGCCGGTCGCCTCGCGGATTCGCCGCAGGTGCAGATCCTGGGCGCCGAACAGGTCTCGGGCCTCGTCGGGACTGGTCAGCGGAATCGTGGCGGTGGACATGCCGGGTGAGAAGCCCTCACTGAGGAGCGCGCGGGCGGGAGATCTCCCCTCGAACCGCGTCAGCAGCGGGGCGCGTCAGCAGCGACTTTGAGGATCGGAAATGCCGAATGGGCAACTCCACTGTGCAGCAGATCTCCTGCTGCAGGCCGGTGACTCGCAATTCCGTCGAAGCCACAACATGCTCGCTGTGATCGATGTTCACGGCCAGACACGGGACCGTGCTGCAATCCGATACAACTCCGATTCAGCGTGCGCTTCATTGTAGTGCGGTTCAGGCCGCGGGGGAAGAATTCAGTCCGAATGCGGTTTTGCCTGCGCGCGGCGCGACCGATTGCCGGAATCGCCGCCGGCAGGGTCATATTCTTTTTCATCACCAACACTTACGTTCGCACGACGCCTCGCGCCGGGGGCGGTGCAGCCGGGGCAATGATCAAAGTCACCAGTTTCAGCAAACTCCCGCAGAGCCTCCTAAAGCACCTTCCTGGTCCACGATCGCGGGTGTCTGGGAGGTGAATAGGCTGTCCCACGGTTCGGCTTCAGACCCTGGGACCGCTCGTTCGATTCATTACGAGTGGGGGCTGCGCCCCCGTCACGCGCCATCCAGGGCGTCCCGTTTGCGCAGGCGTGCATGCCGCTGTTGGTCCAACGAACTCAACACTGAGCCGGGGTCTGAAGTCGTGTACGAGGCCCATTTTGCACTCCGAACGCGGCCCTTCCTCCCGCATCGGGGTTCGGAGAGTTTCGTTCGCTTCGAGTCGCTCGCAGGCCACCGCCGGCAGGCGGAAGATTGCCTCCGGCAGGGCGCCGGATTGGTCCTGGTGACAGGAGATCACGGCGTTGGGAAGAGCGCCTGGTGCGCCGACCTGACGGCGTCGCTGCGGGCCGAACTGTTTCCGGTCTGCCTTTCGGCCGCGGGTGTCTCGACACCTGCTGACCTCTACACATCCCTGCTGACCGCGCTGGGGGAGGACGCCCGCTTCGACTCTGCAACCGAAGGACGTCTGGGCGTGCTTCAGGCCGCCCGGGGCTTGCAGCCGGAACGTTCAGGCCTGCTGCTCGTGCTGGACGATGCGCAGGAGGCAAGTTCCGAGCTACTCCAGGAACTGCGGGTGCTCGCGGCGGCGCGTCAGCAGGAGCCCCCCCTGGTCCGCGTGGTACTCTGCGGAACGCCGCTCATTGAAGAGCAGTTGGCGACTCCGGAACTGGAGAGCGTGAGCCAATGCATCAGTTGCCATGTCGTGCTGGAAGAGTTGACGCGGCAGGAATCGCGTGAGTACGTCGCGGCGAAAATCGGCCAGGCGGGCGGAACTCTGGATGCGATCTTCTCGCCGGATGCACTGGAGACGGTCTGCGAAGCGGGGGCGGGGCGACCAAAGTGTCTAAATCAACTGTGCGATCACAGCCTGCTGCTGGCGTTCGTCAATGAGCAGCGGCCGGTCCCGCAGTCCACGGTGGTGGACGCACTCGACGATCTGAAAGGTCTTGCGTTGCCGTGGAATCTCCCGTACGGTTCGCCCCGCGTCACAGACGACCAGGTCTGGAATCAGCAGGTGGACGAGACGCCGCGGGAAACGGATTCCCCGGAACTTCCGGCCGCCGCCATCGAGTTGCACCGCCGCAGTCCGGGCGATGCCTCCACCGACAACTGGTGGGACGACCAGGATCAGATTGCCGTCATTGAAGTCGGCGGAGGTACACCAGTGGACTCGATCGACGCAGAACGTACGGATCCGTGGGAGCCGATGACCCCGTCGGAGGAGCCGCAGCAACCTGAAGCGGCGTACGAGGCCGGTGTCGGCGATATCGTCGAGTTGCTGGTGCATGACCGGTATGCGGAACTTGATCGCGCGGTCGAATCTTCCGGCGACGCCGCTACCGTTCGATACCCCATTCCAGACCGGCCTGCCCCGGCGCCCTTGCGGCAGGTCGTTGCCGCCAGCACCTGCTCATTGGACGCCGCTGTTGAAGAACAGCTCGCCGCCGACGTGCTGGAACTCCAGTCGGAGGTTGGATTGGCCCTTCAGATCCGGTTGCCAGATCCAGTGGATGACGACGAGGACCCGTCCGCGTGGGATGTCATTCTGCCCGAGCCCGAGGGGTGGTCGCGCCTGCATCAGGATGCCGGACGCGACGAAGAACCGTCACGGCCTCAGTCCGAAAACTGGGGCACGGGACATCGAAACCACGCGAGATCCCAGACAGCTGCCGAAGCTGCGGCGCCGCTCGAAAGCCCTGCTTCATCACAGCAGAGTCGGCCGCGACGTTACGCGCAGCTGTTCTCGCGGCTGCGCTGGCGCCGCGCCGTCGCGGCCGAGCAGCGAGACCCGACGCCGGGCCTCTCCTGATCGCCGGACGGGGCCGGACACTCGCCAAGTTGCGCGTTCTTCACACCTGGCTCCATGTGCGCCGACTCTCGGTCGCTTTCCCCCCCGTTGCGCGATAGACTGCCGCGCCCATCGCCTTTTCTCGCTGGTCGGGCGCTGTCTCTCACCCTGATGCTGCAACACGGGTACGCACCATGAACGAGTCAAAGTTCAACGTCGCCATCGTCGGCCTGGGGTTCGGGTCGGAATTCATCCCCATCTACCAGGCGCATCCCCACGCCAACATGTACGGCGTCTGCCGGCGTGACCAGGCGGCGCTCGACAAGTGCGGCGACGAGTTCGGCATCGGTGCCCGCTACACGAAGTTCAAGGACGTGCTCAAGGACGACAAGGTCGACTTCGTCCACATCAACTCGCCGATCCGCGACCACGCCTGGATGTCCATCGAGGCGCTCAAGGCGGGCAAGCACGTCATGTGCACCGTGCCCATGGCGACCACCATTGAAGAATGCAAGGAGATTTGCAAGCTCGTCAAAAAGACCGGTCTCAAATACATGATGGCCGAAACCGTCGTGTACTCCCGCGAGTTCCTGTTCATCAAGGACATGTACGAGAAGGGAGAACTCGGCGAGATCCAGTACATGGCCGCCTCCCATCCGCAGGATATGGACGGCTGGCCGTCGTACTGGGAAAAGATGATCCCCATGCACTACGCGACGCACGTCGTCAGCCCCTGCCTGGGACTCGTTGACGGCCGCGCCGAATACGTCAGTTGCTTTGGCTCAGGCGCCGTCCGCAAGGACATCAAGAAGAAGTCCGGCAATCCCTACGCGGTCGAGTCCTGCCACATCAAGATTCAGGACAGCGACGTCGCCTGCCACATCTGGCGGTTCCTGTACGATGTCGCCCGGCAGTATCGCGAGAGCTTCGACGTCTACGGCACGAAGCAGAGCTTCGAATGGACGCTCGTCGAGAACGAGCCGCACATCCTCCACACCGCCAAGAAGCCCGAGCCGGAAATCCCGAGCAAAGTCGAAATCCCCGACTTCGCCCATCTGCTCCCTGAGCCGATCCGCCGCTTCACGCAGCCGGCCGAAATCCACGATTCCGAGCACCTCTCCTTCATCCAGGGAGGGGGACACGGCGGCTCGCACCCGCACCTCGCGAACGAGTTCCTCACGGCCCTCGCCGAGGACCGCGACCCCTGGCCCAACGCCGTCCAGTCGGCGAACTGGACCTGCGTCGGACTTTGCGCCCACGAATCAACGATGAAGGGTGGTAAGATTGTGAAGTTGCCGTCGTTCACTCTGGCGTAACGCTGTGGAGTTGAAAGCAGGATCGAGATGACCCGTTCTCAGGTCGTATCCCGTCTCAGCCCGTTGCGAGACGAACTTGCAGATCGTTTCGGAGTCCGCCGGCTGTCGCTGTTCGGCTCGGTGGCGCGGGGAGAAGAGACCGACGCGAGCGACATCGACCTGCTGGTCGATTTTGATCGGGACGTCGGACTGTTCACGTTGTTCACTTTGCAGGACGAACTCGAATCCCGTCTGGGCTGCCGAGTTGATCTGGGAACGCCGGGCAGCCTCAAACCTGCTGTGCGCGATTCCGTCTTGGCGGAGACCGTGGATGTCCTCTCGACCGGCCGCTGATCGCATCCAGGACATCATTGAAGCGATCGATGAGATCGCCCGATTTGTCCACGGCATGGATGCCGCCGCGTTTTTGTGCGGACGCTCGCACGATCAAGGCAGTGCAGTTGGATCTCATCGTGATCGGCGAGGCGGCAACTCGAATCCCCGATGAAGTCCAGCAGCGGTTTCCAAACGTGCCCTGGCCGCTGATGCGAGCGATGCGCAACCGGCTCGTCCATGTCTATTTTCAGGTCGATCCACGGATCGTCTGGGAGACCGCCGTAAACGACCTGCCGCCCCTGGCCGTGAAACTGCGAGAAGTTCTCGCTGAACTGGCCGCGGCCTCGGACCCCTCTTCCAAGTCGGCAGACCAGTGAAACTCGGATGAGCGATTCCCGCCGGCGGTCTGCTGGCGATGTGCCCCACCATGCTTCATGCTTCGTCGCGCGCCCTGACCCCGGCCATTCGACGCGTGATTCATAGTGAGTATGCCAATGAGACTCTGCCAAACGGCCTCCGCTGGCATCAGCAGGTCCGTCCTGCCAATTCGTCCGCGCATTGAAAACCGCCGATGACGCTCGCGCGACGGCCGGTGCGGGTTACGGCGTCGCGCCGGCATCACCGGCGGCTTGCGCTTTCCTCTGCGTCAGTCAGCTCACACCGCCTCGTAACACACCGCCTCGGCCGCCAGCGGCGTGTAGCGGCTCATCCCGGGACGAAAGGGGTCCCGCTGGTTGAGCGTCCCCTCCGAACCAAGCGCGTTCAGCTCGTCGGACAGTTCGCCACGGAGGACGCGGACGTTCGTCGGCGCGTCCACGCCGATCTTCACGCTGCTCCGGCCGGTCTGGATGACCTTGATCACGATGTTGTCGCCGATCTGAATCATCTGCGCCTTCTTGCGAGTCAAAACCAGCATGGTTCTCTCCTCCTGATTTGAGTGCGCGGCTTCACAGCCGCTTAAGGCGGGTGTTCCGTGCCCGATATGTTTGGGAGTGTGACCGCTCGCATGAACGGTCTGAGTGAGGATGCAGGAAACAGAAAGCATCCTGCGTGCCAATCGCCAATTGCCGGACACATCGCAATACATAAGCCACTGTCGCCACATAGGTTACGAATTGCGACCGACCTGCCAATCCAGCATCTCTTGTCCTCGCTGATCCCAAAATGACAAGCCCGCTCCCGGCTCGCATGCAATTCGTGCAAGCGACGCCGTGAAGGCAGGATACTCTGGCAGACCGGCGCGATTCGCGCCGCTGCCGGAGTTGGCTCGGCCTCACCAGATTCGGGAGCGGCGCTTCTCGGTTCGCTACCGGATCCCGCGCGCTCATTCCGACAATCCAAGCTGGGTTGCCCGGTCGGGAAGCCGGGAACTCGCATGGACCGGGCGCTCAGGTCTTTTCGCGGCTCAATCGCACAAAGCGGGCGAGAGCCATCAGGGGAAAGTAGATGCGGTACAGGTGATACTTCAGGTAGAACACGCGGGGGAATCCGGTGCCCGTGAACTCGTCTTCCTCCCACGATCCGTCCGCCTGCTGAGTCGACAGCAGGTATTCGACTCCCCGCCGGACCGCGTCGGAATACACCTCGCCGGCCGACATCAGGCCCATCAGCGCCCATGCCGACTGCGACGCCGTCGCCACCCCCTGCCCGCACAATTCGGGGCGATCATAACTGAGCGCCGTCTCGCCCCAGCCTCCTTCCGCCTGCTGATGCGCCTTCAGCCACTGCGCCGCAGCCCGGATCCGCGGATCCTGCGCGGAAACTCCGACTTCCCGCAGTCCGACCAGCACCTGCCATGTGCCGTAGATGTAGTTGACGCCCCAGCGCCCGTACCAGGAATGGTCGGGCATCTGGTCCTGCCACACGAAGCGGAGACCGCGCTGAATCGCCGGGTGTTCGGGATCGACTCCGAGTCGCCCGAACATCTCCAGCGTGCGGGCGGTGATGTCGGCCGTCGGAGGATCGATCATCGCGTTATGATCGGCGAACGGCACGCGGGTCAGCAGTTCGCGGTCGTTGTCCCGGTCGAACGCGCCCCAGCCCCCATGCTTGCCCTGCATGGCTAATACCCAGTGCACCGCTCGCCGCAGGGCCGACAGAATCGGCTCCATGCGGGCGAGGTCCTGTTGAGCACGACCCGGGTCCGTTGTGCGGCCCGCGATGACGGCACTGAAGTCCGCGTCGTTCGTGAAGCTGCGCGGGCCCGACGGGATCAGCGACGCGGTCCATTCGCGATGGCGTTCTCCCGGCAGGCACGCCGCGAGCGCCATCGACACCATGATCGTGTCGTCCACATCGGGATAGAACGCGTTGTTGAATTCGAAGAACCAGCCCGCCGGCTCGACCCGCGGCGTGCGCACGGTCCAGTCGCCGCGTTGCCGCACCTCTTTGCTCAGCAGCCAGTCGACGCCGCGCTGGATCCGCTCATCGTCAGCCGGAACGCCCGCCTCTCGCAATGAGATCAACGCGATCGCCGTATCCCACACCGGCGACTTGCAGGGCTGCAGCCGGATGGCGCCGTCGTCATCGTGCAGGATCAGGTTTTCAAGTTCGGTCAGAGCCGCCTGCACCGCGGGAGAATCGTCGGTCTCCCCCAGGCATTTGAGCGCCACTACGCTCCAGATGATCGGCGGAAAGATGGCTCCGAGTCCGTCGCTGTTCGCGAACCGCTCGCGCATCCACTCCGCTGCCAGCCGCACCGATCGGCCTCGTAACGGCTTCAGCCGCACCCGCTCCGCCAGCTTCCACGCGAGGTCCGCGGTCTTGAAGATCCGGTCCCACGGCAGGAGCGTCTTCTTCCGCATGGCGTCGAGCGCCTCGCTGGGAGGCATCGACACCGGCAGGTTTTCGGGCGGACTGAGAAACAACTCCCGAGGCTGCAATTCGTCCGGCAGCTTTCGCGACGGCTGAAACGCCCAGAGCAGACTGAGCGGCACCAGGATCGTCCGCGACCAGGCCGACATCTCGTAGATGTTGAACGGCGCCCAGGCCGGAATCAGCATCAGTTCCGGCGGCACGGCCGGACATTGCCGGTACTCGATCACCCCCAGCAGCGCCAGGTAGTAGCGCGTGAAGCTGTTGACTTTCTCCGCGCCGCCGGCTGCCCGGATCGCCTCCCGAGCGCGGACCATATGCTCCGCATCCGGATCATGCCCCGCGAGCTTGAGCGTCCAGTACGCCTTGACCGATCCGCTCACCTCCAGCGGACCGCCCGGAAATAGCGACCAGCCTCCCTCCAGCCGCTGCATCTTGGCGATCCGAGCCGCGAGCCTCTTCACGACGTCGCTCTGCTCCTGCCCCAGCCACGCCAGCAATAGCGCATACTCCGACTCCAGGATGGTGTCTCCTTCCAGTTCACCAACCCAGTATCCGTCGGGATGTTGCTGTGCGAGCAGGTAGTCGCGCGTCGCTGCGACGGCGTCCGACACAGTCTCCTGAAATGCGTCGCAGACCGGTTCGAGACGATCATCCAGCAGCGGGCTGGTCCCGGACAGCGCGGCCGCCGGCATGCGGCCGGGCAGCCTGTTGATCCCGAAGCTCATACAGATATCGATCCTGCAACGGTGCGAACGCTGGGCAGGCGGGCATGTTAGGCGTCGCTGCGCGCGAGCCGCAAGGGCATTCGATGGGTTTCGCCGGTGCGACCAATCCACGCTGCGGCCGGGTCGTTTCACGCGCGCCAATCGATGCGATACGATGCGTCCCGCCCAAGCGCCCCCGCCATCAGGACCCGCCCAATGCTGATCTTCGACGCCCACCTCGACATCGCCTGGAACGCACTCGAATGGAATCGCAATCTGGAACTCCCGGCTGCGAAGATCCGCGAGTTTGAAAAGCACTACACCGATATCGTCCCCGGCGACTGCACCGTCTCGTATCCCGAGCTGGAGCGCGGCGGCATCGGCATTATGATCGCCACGCTGCTGCCGCGGCTGCATCGTAAGGACAAGCCCCTCACGTTCTATCAGTCACGCGAAGCAACGTACGGCGCCGGCTACGGGCAGATCGCCTACTACCGCGCCATGTGCCGCAAAGGAGTGCTCCGGGAACTGCCCGACTGGCCTTCCGTCGAGAAGCACGTGGCCGAATGGGACGCCGCCCTGCGGTCCGGCGGGGACAAGCCCCCGCTGGGTTACATCCTCAGCATGGAAGGCGCGCCTCCCATCCTGCATCCCGAGCAGGTGCACGAGTGGTACGAGGCAGGCCTCCGGATCGTCGGACCGGCCCACTACGGACCGAACGAGTACTGTCACGGGACCGGCAGTCTTGGCGGGCTGAGCGACGATGGTCGCCGGCTGCTGCAGGAAATGGACAAGGCTGGCATGCTGCTGGACGCCACGCACCTTGCCGATGATTCTTTCTGGCAGGCCCTCGACATCTACCAGGGACCGGTCCTGGCGAGCCATCACAACTGCCGCGCGCTCGTGCCGGGTGATCGCCAGTTGACCGACGACCAGATCAAGGCGCTCATTTCGCGCGGGGCCGTCATCGGCGCCGCCTTCGACAACTGGATGCTGACTCCCGGCTGGAAGAAGTACGTCACGCCGCTGGAGACGGTCACGCTGCAGAACGTGGCCGATATGATCGACCATGTCTGCCAACTCGCCGGGAACGCCAATCACAGCGGCATCGGCACCGACCTGGACGGCGGATTCGGCCGCGAGCAGTCCCCGTCCGATCTGGACACGATCGCCGACGTCCGCAAAGTCGCCGGAATCCTTGAAAGCCGCGGCTACAGCGGGCAGGACATCGAAAAGATTATGTCGCGGAATTTCATCGATTTCTTCCGCCGGGCATGGACGAAGTAGACCAGTGACGCGAAGTACGAGAGCCGGCGGTTCGAAAACCGGGCACGGACTGTCCCATCCGGAAACTCCGTTATGATCGGGAAATACGTCGGCGCCGGACGCTTGCAGCCGCTTGACCGCTCTGCAAAAACTCTCTTAAACTTCATCAGATTCAACGGTTCGCGATCTTGTCGCGCGGGCTGATTTCTCCTCCAGGGACCGTGTCGGTGCGCGCGATCATCAGCGATATCCACGGCAACCTCGAAGCGCTCGAGGCCGTGCTCGCCGACATTGCCCAGCAGAACGTCAAAGAGATCTACTGTCTCGGCGACATCATCGGTTACGGACCCAATCCGCGCGAGTGCATCGACCTGGTGATGCAGAACTGCGCGGTCACCATCCTCGGGAACCACGATCAGGCGGCGTTGTTCGATCCTGAGGGCTTCAATGCGGGAGCCGAGCGGGCCATCTTCTGGACCCGCCACATGCTGGAGACCGGCGATCCCAGGGGGAATGAACGCCGCTGGGAGTTCCTCGGCGAACTGCCGCGGGTTCGCCGCGAGGAAAACGTGCTGTTTGTGCACGGATCGGCCCGTAACCCGCTCAATGAGTACGTGTTTCCCGAGGACATTTACAATCAGCGGAAAATGGAGCGGGTGTTCGCGCTGGTCGAACGGCATTGTTTTCAGGGACATACGCACATCCCGGGGGTCTTTACGGAGGCCCTGAGCTTCCTTTCTCCCGAAGAAATCGACCACCGCTACGAACTGGCGGCGGAGAAGGCCCTGATGAACGTCGGCTCGGTGGGCCAGCCGCGAGACGGCGATCCCCGCGCCTGCTATGTCCTCTTCGACGGGAGCAGCGTGCAGTATCGCCGCGTGCCGTACGATTTTGAGAAGACCATCGCCAAGATCTACCCGATCCCGGAACTCGACAATTTCCTCGGGGACCGGCTGCGCGAAGGACGCTGATCAACGGCCGAGGCGGCAACGCCCTCGCCAATTGCGGGATTGTGAGCCGCGTCCGTTGTCTCGGTCCCGCTCTCCCGCGAGAATGCCGCTGCGGCCGGATTCCGCCGAAGATCAAAGCAACCCCCCGTCCGCCCTCCCCCGGCGCGACCGGAGCGAATGGATATGGAACAACGTCGTTTTATTGTGTTCGTGCTGCTCTCCACCCTCGTGTTGTTCGGGTGGCTGAAATTCGGGCCCATGCTGTTCCCGGATGCGTTTCCGAAGCCGGCCAATCAGGCGGGCCGGGACATTGCCGCTGAGGATGGCGCGGAACAGCCCGCCGATGCAGCCGACCCAGACGGCGACGAGCCTGCAACTGCGGAAGTCCGCCCGGACGCCGCCGAGGGCGAGCCTGCAGACGATGTCGAATTGCAGCGATTCCCTCACGACGACGACATCCTGCTTGGTTCGCTGGACCCGATGTCCGGCTACTTCATGCAGGTGCGCCTGACGACCGCAGGCGCTTCTATCGCCGAGGCCACGCTGAACGATCCCCGCTTCGTCACCGCCGACGATCGGAACGTCCAGCTCTCCGTCGTCGGCAGCAACCCCCGCACCGACAAGCGCACGCTCACCGTCGAGGTGCCGCAGATCAAGGCTCAGCTGCAGAAGCTCGGCGAGTCGCTGAGCACGATCGACTGGAACGTCGCGGAGCAGACCGAGTCCAGCGCCGTCTTCACCTATCCGGCGCCGGACGGCTCATTCGAGGTCCGCAAGTCATTCACGCTCAACAAGGGGAATCCGGAGGACCGCGACGCCGACCACCACGGTTACATCCTCGATGTCTCGCTCGAATTCGCAAACCTGACGCAGCAGACAGAGACCATCAAGTACGAGATGCAGGGCCCGGTCGGCCTCCCGCTGGAGAACGCCGACAACACTCGCACGTTCACGGAGATCAAGGTCGGCACCGCCGATGATCCGGGCAGCCCGGTGCAGTACACGGCGCACACTTACATCGACGAACGTGACGAAGCACGGGAGAAGAACAATCCCGCACTGATCGCCGTCTGGCGCGATCCGCTCCGTTATATCGGCGTGGACGTGCAGTATTTCGCCGCGCTTCTCCTGCCGAAGGAGAACCAGAAGAAGGACCTCGACGGGGACGGGAATCCCGATCCGTGGTTCACTGAGATCAAGCCGGACCTCGTCTGGGAGGACAGGGAGACGCCCGAACAGACCGACATCAGCCTGGTCCTCGAGTCCGCGCCCATCGTCATTCCGCCCGGAGCCTCAATGGCGCAAGAGTTCGAACTGTTCCTCGGTCCCAAGCGTCCCGAACTGCTGAACCCGCTCGATGCCGGCGGGATCATTACGTTCGGTTGGTTCTCCATCGTCGCGGTGGGCATGGTGTACCTGCTGAACTTCTTCCACCACGCCTTCTTCCTCCCCTATGCCTTCGCCATCATTCTGCTGACTCTCATCGTCCGCGCCTGCATGTTCCCCATCACCCGCAAGCAGGCGGCCGGGGCGAAGAAGATGAAAGAGCTGCAGCCGAAGCTGCAGGAGCTGAAGGCGAAGTACGCCAAGGAACCCGAGAAGTTCTGGCAGGCCCAGCGCGAGCTGTTCCGCAAGCACAACTACAGTCCGCTCGCCGGCTGCCTGCCGCTGTTCCTGCAGATGCCGATCTTCCTCGGGCTGTACAGCGCTCTCAGCTTCGACGTCGATCTCCGTATGGCCCGCTTCCTGTGGGTGGACAATCTCGCCGCACCGGACCAGTTGTTCTCCTTCGGCGGCGCCCTGCCGCTGCTCGGCTGGACCCACTTCAACCTGCTGCCGATCATCACGATCTGCCTGTGGGTCGTGCAGCAGAAGATGTTCATGCCGCCGCCGGCCTCCGAGGAGCAGGCGCTGCAGTACAAGATCATGAGCTACATGATGATCTTCATCGGCTTCATGATCTATCGCGTTCCCGCCGGCCTCTGCGTGTATTTCATCACGTCCACGCTCTGGGGCATCAGCGAACGCAAGCTGCTCGACTACATCAAGACCGACGAAAAAAAAACGGACGACCCCGAGACGATCGAGACGACGGCGACCCTCAAGTCGTCCCGGTCGGAGCCTGAGCCCGAACCCGTACCGGCCCGCAGCGGCTGGTTCGCCCGGCTGGTCGAGGCCGCCGATCAGGCCCGCGCTCAAGCCCCCTCCGCCGGTCGCAGCACGCCCACTCCGGCAGCGACCGACAGCGGCCAGTCGGCGAAACGCAACAAGAAGAAACGCTCCGGCCGCCGTTGATCCGAATCGACGGCCGCCCGAGACCGGTCCGCACGCGGGCCGGCTCAATCAGTCGCGCATCTGACCGGCGGCCTCATTCATGTACGTCTCCATCTCCTCCCAGGGACCGTCGGCCCCCTGCGGACCGCCGTTCAAAATGGCGGGCAGACAGTCCCGATGACAGTAGAGCATCAGCTGCAGCAGCCGTTGCCGCGCGTTGGCCGTCTCCTGCAGTTCGGCCCGCAGTTCGTCGCTGCGAGGCTGGACCTCCGCCTTGAAAGACTGCCACTCGCCGTCGCTCGCGTTCGACTGTCGCAACTTCTGCGCGCGATCCCACATCACCCGCGTTTCCGCATACACCGCGCCGCCGGCGTTGGATGACAGCAGGTTCCCGCCATAGATCACAGCGGCCACCGCAAGGACGGCGACGACCACCCCCGCGTGCTTCCAGTTGAAGCTGATTCCGCCAAACAGCGAACCCATTGATCCCGACAGTCCCGACAGCGGATTGCCCATCGCTTTCCGGGGACGCGGGACAGGGATAGGCGCAGTTGGTCGAGGCGGTGGAAAACTCGTCGGAGGCGTGCGCGGAGCCGCAGCCGTCGGGCGACTGACCGCGGCCGGCGGGGTCCGTTCCGGACTCACTGACGGAGTCACAGGACAGGGAGACTCCCGCCGGGTCGGTTCGGGCGGCGCGGGTCGATTGGCGGCGGGCGGCCGGGACTGCTCCGTCGCCGGCTGGCGCTCCGCTTTCGGAGCCATTTTGGAGGACCTCACGGCCTGCCGCTGCGGCGCAATACTTCGCTGCGCGTTCTCCGCCGGCTCCCTGGCGATCGGGGAAGGTGCATTAGCGAACAGTCCAACGATGGCTCCTGCCGCGACCCACTCCCCGTTCCCCTCACGCACTTCGTCCGAGTCCGACAACTGCCCGCTTAGCGCCATCGCATACAGATCGTCGAACGTGAATGGCCCCATGTCCTGCCGCAGCACACGGCAGTACCACGTCCGGTCCAGCGGCTCCATACGCTCCACCGGAGCTTCGGCCACAATCTGAAAGTCCGCCAGCTCGTCCGCGGCGCCCACAGCCGCCGGCTCGGAGGGAAACAACCCCACGATCACGCCGGCCTCGATCCAGTCCGCCTCCGCTCCAATCTGGACAATGCTGTCCGGTGCAAGCTGACCCGAGCCGGCCAGCGCCGCCAGGTCTTCGAAACCGATCGGACCCGCCACTCCGTCGGGTGTGCGGTAATAGCAGTCGCCGCGCCGCCCACCATCCCGGGTCGCCGGGGCTGCGGCGTCATCGAGCATGCCCGCCAGATCGTCGGTGTCCGCGGACTCGGGAAACAGGCCGTTGACCGAACCGGCGCACCGCCACTCTCCGCCGGCGTCATCCCGCACCAGATCATCGGGACCGATCGTCCCATCCCAGGCCAGCCGCTGGAGCTCACGGAACTCCACAGGCCCCAATTCCTGGTCCAGAAACTGATAGCACCACCGCTGACTCATGCCGCAATCACTCTACGATTTTGATGGCCCGGACGGACGAACTCTCAACGAATCATACCTGATGGCCGGACCGGTCAGTACCGTTTCTCGCCGCTCTGCGGCCGTCGCTGAGGAGTCCGCTCCGACGTGCTTTCACGGGCCGAACTTGCGATGCAGCGTGGATCACCGCAAAATTCCACTGCCGGAACCGCCGGTGACCGGACAGATTTCCGCAGGCAGGAATCGGAGAAACGCGCGTGAACCATCCAGATCGACCACTTGGGCAAATGAACCCGTTCTACTCCCTCGGCCTGCTGCTGGTCATGCTCGCCGTCGCAGGGACCGCGACCCCGGCGGCCGCGGGCGAAAATACTCCGCCCGTCCTCAGAGCCGGCGCGGCCACGTCGAACATTACTCCTGACTTGGGCTGCGAGATCGTCGGCGGATTCGAACCGATCCCCGCTCGGCACATTCACGACCAGCTTCATGCCCGTGCACTGGTTCTCGATGACGGCTCAACGCAATTGGCAATCGTGCTGTGCGACAACGTCGGCATCCCGCGCGAGGTGTTCGACGCCGCGAAAAACCGCATCCACGACGAAACGGGCCTGCCGCAGGGGCACATCCTCACGGCGGCCACTCACACTCACTCCGGCCCGTCCGCACGTGGAGCCAGTCGCCTTGAGTATTCTTCGGAGCTCACCGAATACCAGTCGTTTCTCGTACGTCGCATCACCGACGTCGTCCGCTGCGCACTGAACAACCTCGAGCCCGCCGAGATCGCCTTTGGCCGCGCCGTCGAGCCATCCCAGGTCTTCAACCGCCGCTGGCATCTCACCGACCCCGATCAGCGCCGCAACCCGTTCGGCGGCGTGGATGAAGTCCGCATGAACCCGCCGCGCGCCGCAGCGAGCCTCGTGCGCCCCGCCGGGCCGATCGATCCCGAGATCTCGTTTCTCTCGCTCCGCGCCGCCGACGGCCGCCCCATCGCGCTGCTCGCCAACTACTCGCTGCACTACGTCGGCGGTGTCGGTTCCGGTCATATCTCGGCCGACTACTTCGCCATGTTCGCAGACCGCATCGCCGAATTGCTCGATGCCCAGCCCTCGGACGACAGGCCCCCGTTCGTCGGCATCCTCTCCAATGGCACCAGCGGGGACATCAACAACATCGACTTCACCGCATCCGGCGAACGTCTCGAGCCGTATCAGAGAATGCGGCAGGTCGCCGATCTGGTCGCCCAGCGGGTCTTCGAGGCCCATCAATCCGTCGAGTTCCGCAGCGACGTAACGCTCGCCGCCGCACAGACCGAACTCACACTCGCCACGCGCCGCCCGACGCCGGAACTCCTCCAGTGGGCGCGCGACACGCTCGCCAAACCCGAAGACGCCCCCCGCTGGCTCGGCACCGAGCGCCACTATGCCAATCGCGTCCTCAGTCTCGAACACGCACCCGAATCGGTCGCCATCCTGCTGCAGGCCCTCCGCATCGGTGACGTCGGCATCACCGCGATCCCCTTTGAAACGTTTGCCGAAACCGGCCTCGCCATCAAGGCCGACAGCCCGCTGCAGCCCACCTTTAACATCGAGCTCGCGAACGGCTCCTACGGCTATCTCCCCACCCCGCCGCAGCACGAACTTGGAGGCTACGAAACCTGGCTGGGCACCAACTTCGTCGAGGTCCACGCATCCGAACGCATCCGCGAAACGCTGCTCGACCTGCTCGGACAATTGAAGCAACCGTAGCAATCCCATACCGGGACGGGAGGCTTTCCCGACGGTCGCCGCATGCACGTCGTCGCCGCGCGAAGAGATGACGATCGGCGGCAGTCCCTGCGATGCAGCGGGCAAGCAGTGAGTGTTATGATCGGCGAACACGTCCAGGCTTGAGTTCGCCGTTATGATCGAATTCCAGTTCCCCGAGTTCCTGCTGCTCGCGATCCCGCTCGGGTTCGTGGTATGGCGCTGGGGCGGGTTTCGAGTCGATTGGCGATGGCTCGCGCCGGTGGCGTTGTGGCTGGTCAGCGCGGCGTTTGTCCGCTGGCCCTGGTGGGCGCATCTCTGGATCATCGTCCCGCTGGCATTCTGTATCCGGCCCTGGCTCAAACAGACCGGCGTGACCGGCGCCTTGCGGATCCTCATCGTCCTCCTGCTCCTGCTCGCGCTCACCGGTCCCGAATGGAATCTCGGTGGACAGGGCATCGACGTCGTGCTCGTCGTCGACCGCTCCCGATCCCTTCCCCAAGGCGCCCGCGACAACATCGAGGAGCTGATCCAAAATGTCGTCGGCAACCGCGCCGCCGGGGATCGCGTCGCCGTCGTCACGTTCGGCAGCACCGCCGCGGTGGAACGGGACTTCTCGGACAGCGACCTCTTCTCCGGTTTCACGCAGGAAGTCCTCCCCGACGGCAGCGACCTGAACGCCGCCCTCCTGAAAGCCCTCGACCTGATCAGCGCCGATCGCCCGGCCCGGATTCTCGTTCTGTCCGACGGCGAGGCGAACGGCTCGTCACCGACCACTGCCGCCCGGCGCGCACGCGAAGCCGGCGTCCCGATCGACTTCCGCGCCTTCGAGCGGCTCCGGGTCGGCGACGCCGCCATTCGCGATATTTCCCTCCCCGAAGAAACCTCCCCCCGCGAGCCCTTTCAGTTCGCTGTCGAGATCGTCGCCGATCGGGATGGACCCGCCCGGATCGCCGTCCTCCGCGACGGCCAGGCGATCGCCACGCGCGATGCGGATCTGTTCATCGGCGTCAACCGACTGACATTCCGCGACCTCGTCGAAACCCCCGGCATCCACAGCTACTCCGTAAGACTGGAAGTCGAGGGGGACCCGCTGCCGGAGAACAACGTCGGCGCGGGCCTCGTCCGCGTCAACGCCGGCGCGAAGGTGCTGGTCCTCAACGCCGACGGTCAGGCGGGCAACCTGGTGCGCGAATTGCGTGCCGGCCAGCTCGACGTAGACGTCGCCGTCGCCGTTGAGCATCCGCTGACGCAGGACAGCCTCGACCCGTATCGGGCCGTCATCATCGAAAACGTGCCCGCGTCCGAGTTCGGGCGGCTCAAGATGGAGCGGCTCGCCCAGTTCGTTGAAGACCTCGGCGGCGGCCTGCTCCTGACCGGTGGCCGCCGCAGCTTCGGAGTGGGGGGCTATTTCAACAGCCCGCTGGAAGACGTCCTGCCGGTCTCCATGGAACTGCGGGATGAGCATCGCAAGACGCGCGTCGCCATCGCCATCGCGCTCGACCGCTCCGGCTCGATGACCGCTCCGGTCAGCGGCGGCAAGACGAAGATGGATCTCGCCAATCTCGGAACCGCGGAGTGCATCCGACTGCTCTCTCCCGGAGACAGCGTGGCGGTCATCGCCGTCGATAGCGCGCCCCACGTCGTCCAGTCGCTGACCGATGTCGACGATCCCGAAATCATCGCCCGCCGCGTGCTCGGAATTGAAAGCATGGGGGGCGGCATTTTCGTCTACGAGGCGCTCGTTGCGGCTGGAGAGGAACTCTCCCACGCCACCCAGGCCACGAAGCACATCATCCTCTTCTCCGACGCGGCCGACAGCGAAGAGCCCGGCGCATACAAGGAACTGCTACAGAAGTTCGAGCAGGCCGGCATTACCGTCAGCGTCATCGGACTCGGCACCCCGACCGATGCGGACTCCAAACTCCTGGAGGACATCGCCAAACGCGGCAACGGCAACATCATGTTTACCCAGGACGCCGAGGAACTGCCGCGCCTCTTCACCGAAGACACGATGAGCGTGGCCCGCAGCAGCTTCATCGAGAAGGACCCCGCCACCCAACCCGATGGCATCCCCGGAATGCTCCTGGCCGACTCCCGCCTCATGGGGAACCTCGCCGGGACCGCCGTCTCCGCCGACGGAGCCCTCCGCTTCCCGGCTGTGGACGGCTACAACCTGAGCTATCTCCGACCGGATGCCACCGCCGCCGTGATTTCGCAGGACGAGTATGTGGCCCCCTGGGCGGCGTTCTGGCAGAGCGGAATCGGCCGCGCGGCCGCCATCACCCTCGAAGTCGACGGCCAATTCTCCGGCTCATTCGGCGTCTGGGACAGCTACGACGACTTCCTCATCACGCACGGCCGCTGGCTCCTCGGCGGCGACACGCCCGACGACGTCTTTGTCGACATCCAGCGCGAGGGTCAGGACGCCGTCATCACCGTAGAACTCGACCCCGCCCGCTCCGACCGCGGCTCGGGGGACGCGCCGCAACTCGTGGTCGTGCCTCCTGGGGACGAGCGCGTCGCGGCAATTCATCCGGACTTTACGTGGACAGGCCCCGACACTCTTCAGGCCCGCTTCCGCATGGAACGCACCGGCTCGTATCGCACGCTGGTCGTGAGAAACCCGGCTTCTTCAAGAAACCCGGTTTCTGAAGCGCCGCAGCAGATCACTCGCGGCCCCGCCATCACGCTCCCCTACTCCCCCGAGTTCGCTCCGCGCGACGGGCTCCCAACCGGCGTCGCCATCCTCGCCGAAGTCGCCGAACTCAGCGGCGGCGTCATGCGGACCAACGTGCTGGAAGTCCTGCGCAATCCCCCGCGATCCGCCCGCACGTCATCAATGCTCCCCTGGCTCTTCGGAGCCGCCATCGCCCTCCTCGTTCTGGAGATCCTCGGCCGCAGACTCTCGCTTTGGGACCAGTTGATCGAGGCGGGCGCAGCCGCGATTCCCGAGGCGGTGCGACCACGGCACTGGCTCTCCCGACTGAACCTCACACGCCGCCCCCGTGTCCGCACCGCGAAGCTGCGACAGCATCGCAGCCCGGACACCGCAAATGACCCCGCCCCGCGCGACGCTTCCCCACCGACCGCGACCCCTCAACCCCCCGCGCCCGCCACGCCCGGAGTGGACGTGTTTGCCGCGGCGAAGGAGCGCGCGAGACGGCGACGGGGTTGAGAGTCGGTGTTGAGCCCCGACGCTTTGATCACGCGCGTCATCTGGCACGGGAACATTCGTCTTTAGCCGACTCGCTCGATAAACTCCGCTGCGCCGGGCAGACAGGACGCGCCCCGCACGAGCTGCACCCTTCGGACTGCGAATCCCCCCATGAACTTCGAGGCCTGGCTGACGATCGCCGTCACTGTCGTGATCTTCGCGGCAATGATCTTCAACGTCCCGGCCGATCTCCTCTTCATCGCCGCGGCCGCCGTGCTCACCATCGCCGGCGTCATCTCCCCGTCCGAAGCCCTCAGCGGATTCTCCAATTCCGCCGTCGTCGCCGTCGGCGCCCTGTACGTCGTCGCCGCCGGGCTGAGAGAAACCGGCGTGCTCGATTATCTCGCCCAGCGTCTGCTGGGCACGGTGAAAACCGAGAAGCGGGCCCTGCACCGGCTGTCTGGCATCCTCATTCCCATGTCGGCCTTCATGAACAACACGCCCATTGTGGCGATGTTCACCCCCATCGTCCTCGACTGGTGCCGTCGCAACCGCGTCTCCCCCTCCAAGCTGCTGATCCCCGTCTCGTATCTGACGATCCTCGGCGGCACCTGCACTCTCATCGGCACCAGCACCAACCTGGTCGTGCAGGGACTCGTCATCAAAGAAGACGAGCGGATCGACAAGGCCATCGCCGCCGGAGCGGCCGACATCCCCGACGCGGAATACCGCGAGGCCATGCAGCCGCTCGGCTTTTTCGAGATCGCCTGGGTCGGCCTGCCGTGCGCAGTTGCCGGGATCGTGTACCTGTGGACGGTCGGCCGCAAGCTCCTGCCCGAACGCAAGGAACTTCTGGAACAACTCGGCGAGAGCCGCCGCGAGTATCTGGCGGAAATGGAAGTGCTCCCGTCCTGCCCATTGATCGGCCAGCGCATCGACCAGGCGGGTCTCCGCCAGCTCCCCGGACTGTTCCTCATCGAAATCGAACGCGGCGGCGCATCGGTCGCGCCGGTCACTCCCGAAGAAGTCATCCAGTCCGGCGACCGGATGATCTTCACCGGCGTCGTCAGCAGCATCGTCGAACTGGAACGCATCCCCGGACTCGTCCACTCGGCCGATCCGGCCTACGAAGTCGCCCCGCAGAAGCAGGTCCGCCGGCAGATGTGCGAGGCGGTCGTGTCCGGAGCTTCGCCGCTGATCGGCAAGACGGTCCGCGACGCCGACTTCCGGGCCCGCTACAACGCCGCGGTCGTCGCGGTCCATCGCAGCGGCCATCGCGTCACCAACAAGGTCGGAGACATCCGCCTCCGGTCGGGCGACACGCTGCTCCTGCAGACACGGCAGCACTTCACCCGCGCCCATCGCAACAATCCCGACTTCCACCTCGTCAGCGACGTCGAGGAATACCGCCCCCTCCGCCGCCATCGACTCTGGATCGCCCTCGGGCTGTTCGCCGTGCTCATCATCCTCATGACGACCGGGATCGTTCCCACCGAGATCGCCGCCCCCCTCATCGCCGTCCTCATGATCCTCAGCGGCTGCCTTTCGTCCGGCGAAGGGCACCGCAGCATCGAATGGCAGGTCCTGTTAACGGTCGCCGCCTCGTTCGCGACCGGCACTGCGCTGCAAAATTCCGGCGCCGCCACGGTCGTCGCCGAGCAGATCGTCGCGATCACCCGTTCCGCCGGCCCCTGGATCACGCTCGGCTGCATCTACCTGCTCGGCGTCCTCGCCTCCGAGCTGATCTCCAACAACGCCGCCGCCGTCCTCATGTTCCCCTTCTGCATGGAGACCGCCCGCCAACTGGACGTCAGTCCCAAGCCGTTCCTGCTGGCGCTAATTCTCTCCGCCTCCGCCTGCTTCGCCACGCCCATCGGCTACCAGACGCACATGATGGTCTACGGCCCCGGCGGCTACCAGTTCCGAGACTTCGTCCGCATCGGCCTCCCCCTCGACATCCTCCTCGCCATCGTCGCCACCATCGTCATCCCCTTCGTCTGGCCGTTCTGACCGACTGCCTGAGGTGATAATGTTCGGGCGCATCCAACGATTGTTTCAACGCACGCGGAACACTGAGCTCGAAGCGCTTGCTCATACCATTGATGGACTCAATGCGCGGACGCATGGTGGTGCACCGGTCGTCGTGGACAGGCGACTTGGGGAACTTCCGCTGCGTTCGGGCGCGATCATCATCGCTGATCCGCAATATGTGCCCGGGCTGGAAGTTGCCAACATCGCCGCCAGCCGGGTGGCGTTCTCAGCGATGCTGAGAAGATACCCAAATGGAACTGAGACGGTTGTGAGCCTCACGCTCCAATTCGGTGATGAAGCGGAGCTTTTCGCTGGCGAACGCCGTCAGATCGGAGAGATTGCGATTGACTCGGCGAAAGTGGTAATCGCCGACAAGCAGGACTTCGAAGAGTCCTGGACGGAAGTCGGTCCGGACCGGATCGGCGTGATCTCCACCGCCCGGGATGACACCGTGCTCCGACTGCTGACGAAGCGGTTTAAGCTGAAGACAGTCCGCAGGAATCGCGTCCGAACCGAGATCGTCGGGCCGGTATCTCCGGAGTTGGAAAGCGAAATAACCACGTTCCTGGAGGCCGATCCGAAGTATGGCCGGTGGCCGTTTGTGTACTTCAACGTCCAGACCAACAACAGCTTTGAACGTGCGGATTTCTGTACGGCGGCTTACCAGCTCTTACCCATCGGAAGGCACGCGAGTCCCCTGATGTTCGTCTGCGACACGGGACGCGGCGACGGTTCCTACGACGTCGAGGGCGTCTTCGACGGACCGATCCTGAGGTCGATCTTCATCCGCTTCATCGAGGATGATGACGTTTGATCCGTGGAACCAGAATGTTCTGCCTCCGCGCCCCGTTGACGCTCTTCTACCGCGTCCGCTAGAACGCGCCTGACACGCCCCGCCGCGCCACAGCCGCCCTTCGTACCGGCGGCCGCCGCCGGGCGAACCACGAGCGGCCTGGATCTGTCCAGAAACGGAACGAACAGGAGGAAACAGAGGCAACGGAGACCTTCTCCACTCTCCCGCGATAATCGTTTTGATTCCAGTTTGAAGGTCATCGCGGGAGCGGGGTCGGGGGTGAGGGTGCCACATTTCGCATCCCCTATGACTTCAAAGCAGGAGCGTGATCAACACTGACCGCGCCGATCCCCTGCCTTTCTCCGTCCCCTCTGTTCCCTCCTGTTCAATTCTTCCGGCTCTCCGCTCTTCGCTCTGCTCTCCTCCCATGCCCCGTATCCAGCTTCCCGACGGCACCATCCAGGACCATCCTCCCGGCGCGAGCGCGCTCGACGTCGCCCGCGGCATCTCCGAACGGTTCGCAAAGGCCACCGTCGCCGCCAAGATCAACGGCCACATCGTCGATGCCTTCCGCCCGCTGGAAGAGCTCTCCGACACCGACCCCATCCCCCTCAAGCTCCTCACCGACCGCGACCCGGAGGCGATTGGCGTCCTGCGGCATTCGTCGGCTCACGTCATGGCCCGGGCCGTCATGCGGCTGTACGAAGGGGTGGGCCTCGCCTTCGGCCCCACCACCGGCAACGGCTTTTACTACGACTTCGATCTCGAACAGAAGATCAGCGAAGAGGACTTCCCCCGCATCGAGGCCGAGATGGCGGCGATCGTCTCCGAATCGGAGGCCTTCGAACGCTTCAGCCTGCCGCGAGATGAGGCGCTGCAACTGGTGCGGGACCTCAATCAGGAACTGAAGGCCGAGCACATCGATACCGGTCTCGCCGAGCATCCGACCCTCAGCTTCTACCGGCAGGGAGAGTTCATCGATCTCTGCCGCGGCCCCCACATTCCCGACGCCGGCCGCATCAAGGCCTTCAAGCTGATCAGCGTCGCCGGCTCCTACTGGAAGGGAGACGCCAGCAATAAGCAGCTGCAGCGGCTGTACGGCACCGCCTTCTTCGACAAGAAGGAAATGCAGAAGTACCTCGACCAGGTCGAGGAAGCCAAGCGCCGCGACCATCGCGTGCTCGGCAAGCAGCATCACCTGTTTACCATCAACAACGACGTCGGACAGGGACTCTGCCTGTGGCTGCCTAAAGGGGCGACCGTGCGTGTGCTGCTGGAGGACTTCATCAAGCAGGAACTGCTCCGCCGCGGCTACCAGCCGGTCTACTCGCCCCACGTCGGCCGCGTCGAGATGTACGAAACCAGCGGCCACTTCCCCTACTACCGCGACTCCCAGTTCCCGCCGCTCTTCGGGCACCCGGCCGGCTCGCTGGTCGACGTCTGGAAGCAGCGTCTGCAGGAAGGGAGCCTGCAGCCGAAGACCGAGAAGGACTTCCTCGCCGCGGCCATCGATCTCGGCGCAAACCTCAACGACTACCCCGCGACCGGATTGCCGGAGGAGCGGATCTCCGCGCTTCGCAAGTGGGAGCACGCGCAGGAGCGTTATCTCCTCAAGCCCATGAACTGCCCGCACCACGTGCAGATCTACAAGTCACAGCCGCGGAGCTATAAGGACCTGCCCGTCCGGCTGGCGGAGTTCGGCACCGTCTACCGCCACGAGCAGTCCGGCGAGCTTAACGGGATGCTCCGCGTTCGCGGCCTCACCCAGGACGATGCGCACCTGTTCTGCACCGCCGACCAGGTCGAAGAAGAGTTCCGCACGACCATCGATCTCGTCAAGTTCGTGCTCGCCAGCGTCGGCCTCGACGACTTCCGCATCCAGCTCTCGAAGCGCGATCCCAACAGCGACAAGTACGTCGGCGCGCCGGAGGTCTGGAATCAGGCCGAATCCACTCTGCGCGACGTGCTCGAAAGCTCCGGCCTCGCGTTCCAGGAGCGCGAAGGAGAAGCCGCGTTCTACGGCCCCAAGACCGACTTCATGGTTCGCGACTGCCTCGGCCGCGAATGGCAACTGGGCACCGTTCAGCTCGACTACAACCTCCCGCAGCGGTTCAGCCTCGAATACACCGGCCGCGACAATGCGGCCCACCAGCCGGTCATGATCCATCGCGCCCCCTTCGGCTCGATGGAGCGATTCGTCGGCATGCTTATTGAGCATTTCGCCGCCGCCTTCCCGCTCTGGCTCGCCCCCGAGCAGATCCGCATCCTCGGCCTCAACGATGACATGCTCCCCTACTGCCGCGAAGTGCAGTCCCACTTCCAGCAGGCCGGCTTCCGCGTCAACGTCGACACCCACTCCGCCAACGTCAAGAAGAAGATCCGCGACGCCCAGCTGGACCTCGTCCCCTACATGCTGGTCGTCGGCCCCAAGGACCAGCAACAGGGAGGCGTCAGCGTCCGCGACCGCCTCGAAGGCGACCTCGGCTTCATGACCATCCAGTCCGCCCTCCAGAAACTCACCGAAGAACGCGGCCGCCGCGTGATCCGCCAGGTCGTCAAAAGCAACCTGGCAGCGTCACCAACCGACGACGCCGAGGCGCATGAGTACTGATGGCACAGTGTGACGGGAAGGGGGTTATAGTATGGCGAGAAGGGAACGAAGACGAAGCCTCTGAGCCTCCGCCAGATCCTGTAGACGGGGTCTGTGACCCCGTCCGAACCAGCCGGGTCGTCGAGCTTTCACCCCCTCGCCGGCCTCACTGAGGCCGCCTACAGACGTTTTGGCTGAACCTCCTGTAATAGTACGCACGACGTGCTCGGACGCTGAGTACGCAGCGTGCAGCGGGGAGCTTGATTTATGACGCCACTGCGAATCGGAGTTCTCGGCGCCGGTGGAATCGCCGCCAAGCTGCATTTGCCGGAGTTGCAGTCCGTTGAGGGTGTCGAAGTGACCGTCCTCGCCGGACGCAAGCAGTCGCGGCTGGAGACGCTCTGTCGCAAGTTCAACGTCCCCCGCTGGACGCAGTCGTATGATGAGGTGCTCGCCGATCCTGAGATCGACGGCGTTGTCGTCGCCCTGCCCCATCCGCTGCATGTGCGCTACGGACTCGCGGCCCTCGCCGCCGGCAAGCACGTGCACATGCAGAAGCCGCTCAGCACGTCGCTCGATGAGGCCGAGCAGTTCGTCCGTGCGGCGGAGGCTTCGGACCGCACCGTTCTGGCATTGCCTTATGCAGCGGGGCCGCACGTCCTCGCGGCGCGGCAGATGATCGCCGACGGACGGCTGGGGCGCGTCTCATCGGCGCACTCGCGGTTCAGCCACGGCGGGCCGGAGGTGTACTACGCGACGATTGAGGCAATCCTGGAGGAGGAGCCGGAGCAGGACCTGTGGTTCTTCGATGCTGACAGGGCCGACGTCGGAGCGCTGTTCGATATGGGTGTCTACGCCATCGCCCACCTCGTCGCGCTGCTCGGTTCGGTCACGTCGGTGATGGGGCGCTGCACGACTGTCGCCAAGCCGACACGGCTGGAAGATACGGCCGCTCTCATCCTGCAGTTCGAGAACGGCGCAATCGGCACGGCGGAGACCGGCTGGTGCGACGGCGCCCGAACCTACGACTTCTCGGTGCACGGAACCGGGGGGAAGCTGGTGAATCCCAGCGGCACCCGCCCCAGCCTCTCCGGGGAACTTTGGCACTATCGCCCCAGTTCGCTGGTCGATGAGGACGCCCCTTTGCTGGAAGAGCGGGTGGACACGTCCGCGTGGCCCAACGTGCATTCGCATCAGCACTGGGTGGACTGCATCCGCGCCGGCACGCAGCCGCCGCTCTCCAACGCCCGCTCGGCGCGTCACGTCACGGAGGTGATGCTGGCCGGACTGGAGTCGTCCAGGTCGCAGCGGGCCGTGGACGTCCTCTCGCGCCTCTGAACGGCTCCACTTGCGAACCGATCTGCGGGAGAGCGGCCGCAGCCCGCCGTGGCGCCAGGTCGACGCCTTTGTGCTTACAAGCGTCGGCAACGGTGTACGCACGTCGCGCGACGAACAGTTGCTTTCCGTTCCCGACGCGGGACAATGAAGTGTCTGTGATCCATGTCATGACTTTGCATTCTCAGCCCCGCGTCATCTCGGGGTCATCGCGACTGTCCAAGGAGACGATCCGTGGTCTTCGGCTTTGGTAAGAATCGACCTCCCGTTGAAGATGAAGAGGAGCAGATTGAACTGGTGCTCTTCCAGGGAGCGACCAACGGCGTCGAGGCCAATCTCGCCGCCAATGCCCGGCTGGTCCAGGCCGGACTGGTCCGCACCAAGGAGCTGGTGAGCGACGCTTTGTCACGCCGGGCAGAAATGATTCGCCTGGAGTCCAAGGGGAAGGTCAGCCTGGCGACGTTCTTTGTGGACGGCATGTCGTATCCCGGCAGCCGGATGCCGCCGCAGGCCGGGCTGGCCATCACCCAGATGCTCAAGCTCCTCGCGGGGCTCGATATTCAAGTCCGCGACAAGCCGCAGTCCGGCGGCATCAAGGCCGAGTTCCAGGAAACGCCCTACGTACTGCGGATCAACGTCTTCCCTGTGCAGGGGGGCGGAGAA
This sequence comes from Planctomycetaceae bacterium, assembly GCA_041940305.1. GTDB lineage: Bacteria > Planctomycetota > Planctomycetia > Planctomycetales > Planctomycetaceae > JBGTSJ01. The sequence goes on along the minus strand of JBGTSJ010000001.1, from coordinate 176,914 downwards.
CGGCTGGTCCTCCGGGCGGAGAACAAGAAACTCAAGCTCACCACGCCCGAAGATCTTGGATTCAGCGAGCCGTTGCGGCTGAAGATTCGCGAACTGGCACAGCTCAAAAACGGAATGCTCCTCGCCGCCGGACCGCCGATGTCCGGAGTCACGACGCTGGCCTTTGCGATGGTGCGGGGAATCGATCCGTACCTGTACACGGTTTACAACATCACCGATGTCGAAGGTCGCGACCTCGGCCATGTCACCACGTTCCAGGGGAACCCCGGCGACAACCTCGTGCAGACGATCGGCCGTGCCAAGCGGGCCGAGGCCGACGTGCTTTACGTCGAGCCGATCCGCAATGCCGAGCTCTGCCGCACCCTGGCCGAGGAGGCCGAAGACGTCTGCATCATCAGCGAACTCGCGGCCCACGACGCCGCGAGCGGCATCGTGCAGATCCGGGAATGGCTCGGAGACGGACAGCTCGCGGCCGAGCGGATTAACGGGGTCCTGGGACAGCGGCTGATCCGCCTGATCTGCCGCAAATGCCGGATGGCCTATCGCCCGAATCCCAAATTGCTGGCCAAGGTGGGTCTGCCGCCGGAGACCAGCGTGCTCTACCGGCCTCCGCCGCCCCCCGCCGAAAACGACGCCGAGTACGAGCCCTGCCCCCGCTGCGGCGGCGTCGGCTACTTTGGACGGGCGGCAATGTACGAGTTCATCGAACTCACCGACGAAATGAAGCAGATCGTCGCATCCGGCGGCGATGCCGCCGCCATCAAGCAGCAGGCCCGCAAAGAGAAGATGCCCACTCTCCAGTCCGACGGCCTCCGCCTCGTGGCGGAAGGCAAGACTTCGCTGGAAGAGCTGCAGCGCATCTTCCGTGGCAAATGAGAGCGTGCCGTTCAACCGGAACTCGCACACAGGAACCCCGGTCTCGTTCGAGGCCCCGGGGTTCTGTCCGTGTTGGACCTATCCCACCACCTCCGGATCTGTCTCCGGCGCCGCATCGCTCATCGGATCGAACCACTCGTCTTTGAAAACGATCCGCTTCTTATGCTTCATGGCGAGGTTGGCCGTGTGCGCCATGATCGCGTCCGCCATTGCCACGACGCCGTTGCACCGCAGGCCCCCTTCACTCCGCGGGATTTCCTGGCCGTCACGGTAGTACTGGCCATCGAACTCCCGGATCGCCCAGCAGAAATGCTCCATCTCCTCGGTGTAGCCGCGGCTGATGTTCTCACCCCAGTCGCCGCCGTCGTCGGCCGCCTTCGCCGGGCCGGCGGAGGTCTCGTACGCGTTCAGGACCGGACCGCCCGAAGCGCCAGAGACCACCCACAGTCGCTGCTCGGGGCCCCCTCCTTCACTGCCGCGCCCCTCTTCCTTCCAGAGCATCGCCTCCTTCTCGGTCTTCATGAACAGCGTGCCGCGGCTGCCGTACACCAGTTCGCCGTACGGCTCGAACTTGTTGGTGTTCAGCGACGAATAGGTGACGATGCAGATATCGTTCTCGTCCTGGTCGTAGTGTTTGCCGGGAAACTCGAACGTGACGTAGATGTGGTCATCGATGTCGCGCGGATCGGTCTGCTTGTCGTCAGAACCAAGTCCCTTCACGCCGTAGAAGTTCTTGCCGCCATACCCCAACACGGCGAGCGGGTGCACCTTCCCCAGGAAGATGCTGGCGGCGTCCATCTGGTGGCTGCCGAGTTCCGCCATCAGTCCGCCGCCCGATGCGTTGAACAGCCGCCACTTGCACAGTTCTTCGACCGATTCATATCCGAACTCCTGGACGCGATTCTTCAGTTCCTCCGCGTCCTCCCTGGGGATCGACGGGTTCCACTGGTCGCTGTTGGGGAAGCTGTTGTTGCGATGCCACTGGGCACGGATGTGCTTTATGTCGCCGACAATCCCCGCCTGAACCAGGCTGTTGGCATTGTCGTACAGCACGCTGTAATGCCGCTGGTGGCCGACTGCCAGGAGACGGTTCGTCTCGCGCGCCTTGCGGACCAGTTCCTTGCACTCGGTGACTGTCTTCGCCATCAGTTTCTCAGTCAGTACGTGCAGCCCGGCGTCCATCGCCGCCATGGCGATAGGGGCATGCGACACCAGCGGCGTCGCGATCACAACCGCTTCCAGCCCCAGTTCATCCTTCGCGGCGAGCAGCGCCTTGTGATCGTTGAACTCGCGGACCTTGGACGCCTTCTCCGGACCCAGCTTCTGGATCAATCCGACGCGATGCTCGTTGCCGTCCCCTTTGAACGCCCGCTCGCGATTCGTGGGCCGCAGGTCCGCGATGGCCACCACGTCCATGTACTTCGGAGGATGCTGCGTGAGCAGAATGTTCCCCTCGTCCCCCGTTCCGATGAAACCGACGCGGACCGGTTCCCCTTTGAGCTCCTTGTAGCCGAAATAGATGGCCCCGAGGCCGCCCGCCCCGGCCGCCATACCGGCCAGAAAATCACGGCGGGTGACGCTCACGGCTCCGGAGAAATTCTCACGACCGATCTTTTCCTGTTCGGGAGTCAGTGGCATGGGTCCATCTCCTGCAATTCGGAACGCCCCGTGCGAATGAAGGGGCGGGCGGGACTCTAAGGCGAGAGAAGCCTGCGCAGTGGAAGCGCGGCCAGCTTCTGCATTATACCAAGTTCGCCACCAGGGTCTCGCGTGGGATGCAGAAATCGACTGATCGGTGGCTCTCCCGGAAAATCGCCGCTCACGAGAACATCTGCCCGCTTCCGCTCGCTTCAAACGCGTTGCGGATATGCTCGACGACCGGCTCGGCGCCCTCCCTCCAGGTGATGGCAATGACGTCGAACCGGGCGCGACGCTCCAGCAGTCCGCGGCGTTTGAGCCACACGAGGGCGGCCCGCGTCAACTGCTGCTGCTTGGCCGCGGTAACGGCCTCCGCAGGATGGCCCGCGGCATGGGACGAGCGGGTCTTCACCTCCACGAACACGATGCAGTCGCCGTCGAGGGAAATCACGTCGATCTCGCCGATCCGGCTGCGGGACTGCCGGGCGACGATGCGGTAGCCCTGCTTCTTCAGGTAACGGACCGCCAGCCTCTCCCCCTTGTCGCCGAGCAACAGCGTGAGCCAGCCTGGGCGGGGCATGTTGGAGTACAGGCTTTAGCCTGCAGGGCGAGGGAGCGAGTGCTTCCGGTCTCCAGGCTCAGTCCGAGGTCGATGCCGAGTACTCAGCCTGAAGGCTGGACTCCAGCATTCACTCGCCGGCATCGTCCTCGCCGGGACGCCCGCGGCGTTCCCGAAGCCGTGTGGCTTTCCCGACGCGGTCGCGGAGGTAGTACAGCTTCGCCCGACGCACTCGCCCGTGCCGCTTCACCTCGACCTTGGCCACCTTCGGGGAATGCATCGGGAACGTTCGCTCAACTCCCTCGCCGGCGACGATGCGCCGCACGGTAAAGCTCTCGCGGGTCCCGCTCCCCCGGCGGGCAATGACGATCCCGGAGAAGAGCTGGATCCGCTCCTTATCACCTTCCAGGATGCGGGTATGGACGTCGACGGTGTCGCCAATCTGGAATTGCAGCCGGTTTTCACGCAGGCTGGACTGCTCGGCGAGTTCGATGAGCTTGTTCATAGGTCGTACAGTAATGGTTTCTGGGAACCACGAAATACACGGAAGACACGGATTTCGTCAAGCGTGCGCTGGTCAAAGGGCCGCAGATGACGCGGATTTCAGGGATTTGCGCTAATCAGGAACGAGTTCTCAGTGCCTCAATGATGCATCCTTGCGCTCTGGTCGATCCGGCCTTGAGTCCTGTGCCGTCTGTTCGATCGCTGACAATCCCGACGGTGCTGATCTGCGTCCGTTTGCTAATCTCCCCGGCGTTCCTGGGTGCGCCGGGCACTCTGTTCGGCCCTCCACCGCGCTATCTCCTGGTGGTTGCCGCCAAGCAGGACCTCCGGAACCGTCATCCCGCGGAACTCCCGCGGCCGCGTATATTGGGGATACTCCAATTGCCCGGTTTCTGAAAATGAGTCGTACTTGTGGCTCGTTTCATCTCCCAGGACGCCGGGCACCAATCGGATCACGGCGTCGATGACCAGCATCGCCGGCACCTCGCCGCCGTTGCAGATGAAATCCCCGACCGACACCTCCAGCGGCTTCAGTCCCTCGACGATCCGTTCATCAAATCCCTCATACCGGCCGCACAGGAGCAGCAGCCTCGGCTCGGCGGCCAGTTCCCGGATCACCTGCTGGTCGAGCCTTCTTCCCTGAGGAGTCAGCATGACCAACCTTCCAGGCTCGCACGCGTCCTGCTGGACGGCCTCAACGCAGGCATACACCGGCTCACACCGGATGAGCATCCCCGGTCCGCCGCCATAGGGCGTATCGTCCACCGATTGATGCCGGTCCGTGGCCCAGTCACGGAAGTTCCACAACCGGATGTCCACCAGCCCGGCGTCGATGGCCTTCTTCAGCAGACTTTGCTGCAGATATCCGTCAAAAATGCCGGGAAACAGCGTCAGGACATCGAATCGCAGCAGGGAACTGGTCATTGGTCATCAGCCGTTGATCATTCGTCATTGAACACCACCAATGACCATTGACCAATGTGGAATGACCAATGACAGATTGAACCCTATTCAGCGGTGGCTTCGGCGGGGGTTTCGGTTGATTCCCCTTCGGCTGCCTCGCTGCTTTCTCCTTCGGCGGCGGCGGTCGGTTCCTTCGGCGGCGTCAGCGGCGGCGGCGCCTTCGCGGTTCCCCAGTTCCCGTCGCGAACCTTCTTCAGCAGCACCGCCACCTTCTCAGACGGCTGCGCCCCGACGGACAACCAGTGGTCCACCCGTTCGAGCGACACCACGACCCGCTTCGACTTGTCCTTCACCATCGGGTCATAATGCCCGACTTCCTCGATCGCCTTGCCGTCGCGCGGCGACTTCTGGTCCATCACGCAGATCCGATAGAACGGCCGATGCTTCCGGCCCAGCCGCTTCATCCGAATACGTACCGCCACTCGTCTCTCCTCTGTGATCTCCGGTCATTCCCCGCGGCGAGCAGGCCCGATTTAGCGCAAATCGAGCCACGGAGTCTAATCAACCCGCTGGCGTCTGACCAGCAAGCGCCAAGGAGAAGATCAGATTGCCCGGAAATCGGAACATTTGCACCGTATCCCGTGGCAATGCCTATCAGTGTGCGGTCACACCAAATCCGGGAACTTCCACCGCGTACCGTGCGTCTCCTGTCACCTGTGTCCCGCGGTTCGTCGCCAACGGCTTGAGCCAGGCGGCGAACACCCCGGCATCGCCACACGGAGAAAATCGTGAGATCCGTCTTCGCCTCCCTCGGATTCGCATGCCTTGCCCTGTTCCATACCGCCGGCTGCGGCGAAGCACCTCCCGACGTCCCGGACGAGACCTCGCGGCGTTACACCGAGGGCGGCGTCGAATATGAAGAGTACGAATCCGAATGGACCGAGTACCAGCCTCCAGAAGCCGACGACGACGCTCCCACGGATGACGTCCTCGACCCGGACCGGGTTCCGGAGTTCGACGCCGCCCTCGTGCACTCCATCCCCGTCGAAGGCTGGGATCTCAACCTTTCCAATACCGTCTTCAGGCTCGACGTCCCGATCATCAAGCCTGATGTCGAAAGCGACCTGCTCAACCTCACTCCCAACTATGCCGAAGCCGTCGCCGCGGCCCGCAACTGGTCCACCTACGAGGTCATCCCCTCCGTCAACCTGATCGACGGCAAGGCCAAGCAGTTCGACGACGGCCTGTACGCCGCGCTCGATCAGGCCTACTACACCGGCGTACTGGACGAACTTCCTGGACACGTCGACTTGATTCGCCGGCTGCTTGATGCAGTCGGTCCCGACAGTCCGGCCGCGCCGCATCTCGCCGCCGGTCTGCAGCTCGCCGGAGTCACGGTCCATGTCAGCGACGAAGCCAGAAAACAACAGCTGCTCGACAAGTTCGAGTCCAACCCCCTGCAGTCCAAGCCGCTCGGCTTCTACGGCTGGACCCCCGAACTCCAGCAGTGCTGGCGGTTCCTCAAGTTCTTTCAGACCCCGTTTCCGCTCAGCGAGGGACCGGTCCTCGATGCGCCGCGCGCCATGGCCGACGCCATCATCGCCGATGCAGCCCTGCAGGCTGACTACCAGCAGGCCGTCACGTTCTACAGCCGCCTCACGAACCCCCTGCTCGAAGTTTCGCTCCTCGAACTGGCCGACAACGCCGATCCCGCCGCGCTCGCCGCACGCCAGAAAGCGAACGGACTCCACGCCGGCGTCGCCGTCTTTCCCGCGTCAACCAGCCGCGAACAGCGACTCTTCGAGGCCATCCTCCCCAACGGACTCCCTCCCAACGCCGATCTGATGCAGGAGTTGATCCGGGCTGTCCGCTCTGGAGACGTGAGCCTCGCCCCCGGCCCCGACAGCGGATGGTACGACTATCAGGCCAGCGCCCTCGAGGTGTTCCTGTTGCCCGAACGCGGCGAAGAGTCGGTCAAGCTTCTGTTCTCGGGCCGCTACAAGCAGCGGATGCTGGATGCCTTCGCCGCGCTGATGACCAAACGCCGTGAAACGCACGTCCGCCAGCTCGGCATCGTCCCGGCCCCGACCGCCATGCCCCCACCCCTCTCAAGCCTTTCTCCCCGCCTGCGGATTGAACCCAACGCCACGTATTATCTCCGCACCGCTCGCGCATATGCCTTCCTGGACGGCTTCCTCAACGAAGCCATTGGGCAGGAGGCCCTCGCCCAGCTCCACGGCCTGCGCGAGACGGGTCCGCGCGATCTTAACCTCGCCGATGAACTCGCCGCACAGCGCGGTCTCTTCTACGGTTTCTACCTGATCGCCTGCGAAGACATCGGCCTCCCGTCCGCTGTCGGCGCCGACGAACTTCCGGATCCCGAAGCGGCCCGCGCCTCCGCTCTGGACTGGCTGCAGGACTGGTCCACCGACGCCGACCTGGCCGTCGACACCCGGGTGATCGTGCCGGTGGCCATCGATCCGCCGCGCAGCGCCACGAGCGTCTGGGGCACCGTCGGAGTACGGCTGGCCAAACTCGAAGCCGCCTTCGATTCCGAGTTTCGCCCCTCAGTCCGCCCCGCCGGCTCGTCCGACGAATGGCAGCCGGCTGATCCCTGGACGCTCGAAAGCAAGACGTACCTGGTCCCGGTGGACGAGTTCGTCTCCGCCGAGATCCCCCGTCTCGACTGCCCCACACGCGAGGAGTTCCGCCTCATCTGCGACGAAGCCGGCACAGCCGAGGGCGTCCGCAAGCTGCTGACAGGAACGTCAGTCGAGTCTCAATGAGCTTCAGCGGGCCCCTCCGCCCTCAGTTCAAGCTGCACCGGGAACGTCTGATAGGCGTCTGATAGGCGTCGTCCACTTTCAATAGCGGCGGAATCCGCTCCAGCAGGATGACGGACGGTTCCTTCTGCATCTCTTCGGCGATCGCTTCGCGCATGTTGCGGCCGCCGAAATCGTACGATTCTTCGTACTCGAAGACCGACAGTTGTCGCTCGCCACGCGCAAAGTCGTACGCGTCCCGCGTCATCTGTTATCGCGAACCGCCTTCCGTCCAGGGAACGACATTTCCCGCGCGCTATCCCACAATCGCAAGCTGGCGCCCCCTCGATGCCGGCGGCACGACGACATCAAGGTATTCGTAGAACACGTTGCGCTGCCGCGGAATGTACCCCGCGTCGGCGATGCAACGCCGAATCGACTGCAGCGAGAGGTGATGCACCGTCCCGGCCTGAGCGACGACGTTCTCCTCGATCATCAGCGAGCCCATGTCGTTCGCGCCGAAGAACAGCGCCATCTGCCCGATCTTCTCTCCCTGCGTCACCCACGACGACTGGATGTTGGGGATGTTGTCCAGATACAGCCGCGCCACCGCCTGCGTCCTCAGGTACTCAATCGCCCCCGCCGACGGCAGCCGCGACATGTCCAAGCCCCCCTTCCGTCCCTGCTCGGCATCGCGGCCGAACCACGGCGCATGCTCGGGAGGCTGATGCGTCCAGCAGATAAACGCGGTGAACCCCCCCGTCTCGTCCTGCTGCCGCCGCAGCCGCTCCAGGTGCTCGATCCGTTCCTCCAGCGTCTCGACGTGGCCGAACATCATCGTGCAGCTGCTCTTGCCTCCCAGTTCATGCCAGACGCGATTCACCTCCAGCCACCCGTCTGTGAGCACCTTGCCGCGCGTAATCAGCTTCCGCACGCGATCGACCAGGATCTCTCCTCCGCCCCCCGGCAGCGATCCCAGCCCGGCCTCCTTCAGCCGCCGCAGCACCTCCTCCAGCGGCAGCTTCGTCATCTTGTGAAAGTGCCACAACTCCGGCGGGCTGAACCCGTGCACGTTCACCTGCGGAAATCTCTCCTTGATCCCCCGCAGCATGTCCTCGTACCACTCCAGCGGCAGCTGAGGATGCAGTCCCCCCTGCATCAGAATCTGGTCCCCCCCCAGATCCACGGTCTCCTGAATCTTCTGGTGCAGCACCTCGTCCGTCAGCACATACGCCTCGCTGTGCCCCACCGGCCGATAGAACGCACAGAAGTCGCACACCGCCGCACAGACGTTCGAGTAGTTGATGTTCCGATCGATGTTGTAAGTCCGATACGGCTCCGGATGCAGCCGCTCAGTCACCGCATGCGCCGCCTGCCCGATCGCCGTTATGTCGCCGGACCGCAGCAGCGCAACCCCTTCATCAGGGGTCAGCCGCTCACCGTCGACGGCCTTGTTGAGGATGTGCTGGAGTTGGGGCATCGCGGTCATGCTAATCCATTCGTGCTAGTTGGAAGAATAACCTAACGGAAGTCGGAGGCCCGTATCCATGCTGTGACGTACTCCTCCCTGCCAAACCGCACGAGCGCTGCAGAACTTCACGGCGATTCGCAGGCATCAGCGTCCGCCGATGACCCCCAGCATGGCAGCGGCTCACGACGCTGCAGCCACTCCGCCGGTATGGCGGACGCGCCGACACATGCGGCGACAATGCCTCCGACGATCGCACAGTTTGTGTCCATATCTCCCAGCACGCCGGCTGTCTCCCAGAGCGCCGACTCATAATCATTCAGGTGCGACCCAGCCGCCCACAGGCAAAGGGGTACAGTATCGGCCGCACTGACCAGACTTCCATTGCCCACCAGAGAGGCCGCCTTCGCAAGGTTCGCCCGTGGTCCGAGTTGCTCGTACAACAGGATCAATCTGCGCCGCACCTCACTCTCCGGCACGTGCGGAATGATCGCATCGATGAACGTACGCGGCCCGCCGATTGTCGGACGAATCCGCTGCCGGGCCGCAAATGCCGCCGCCACCGCGACGGCAATCGCCCCGGCGATGCCTTCGGCGTGAGTGTGCGTCACTTCTGCGGATCGGTGCGCCTCCTCGGTGACAGTAGCCAGATCGTCCGCGAGGAATGCCCCTAGAGGTGCGACGCGCATCGCCGCGCCGTTGCCATAAGAGCCCTCCCCGCCGAAGAGCGCCTTCGCTGCGATCTGCCAATTCTCGCCCGACCGCAGTCTGGGAAGAAGCTCCACCAACATGGCGGGTCCATACCGCCGCTTCGGATCGCATCCTTCTCCGAATGACCGCGTCAGATCGTCCTGATGCACGCGACCATACTTCTGCAGAACGGCCACGAGCGCCAGCGCCATCTCCGTATCGTCCGTCCAGCCCCAAGGCGGATCACCGATGAGCCGCACCGGGATATATTCCAGGCGGGACAGCAGATGCTCGCCGAATGCGTCTCCGACCGACAATCCTGCGAGACTGTCAAGCATCAGGACGTGAGAACCAGTCGCCGTCAACGATCCGGGCCTTCTCACGCAACCACTGCTCGCGGGCCGCGGCTGCGAAGCTCCGTCAGACTCCCCTCCGGCGCCAGACCATGCCGGGCTGCCAGTGTGCGGAACAGCCGCAAGCCTGATCGTTCCGCTGATCCCATTCGAAAGTGCAGGTTGCGCGACAGGTAGTCCCGAGCCGCGCCGGCCGAGATGCCTAGCGCACCCGCCTCACGTTCTGCGATCTCGTCGATTCGCTCCACGCCGCGATCGCGCGCCGCTCGCAAACCGGACTCCAGCGATCCCAAGTCGAGACCCCGCCGCGTGACCCACATCGCGAAGACGAACGGCAGACCGGTCCAGTCGAACCATTCCTCCCCCAGGTCCCAGACCGCTTCAAACCGTTCGCGTGGAGGACGCATCGCACGGTCCCCGATGAGCAGGACGGCGTCTGTGCTCGTACTCGACGGGGAGTCCCCCAGCGGCAACGGACACGTCTCCGGCGACACGCCGAATCGCTCCTCCAGCATCACACGCGCCAGCGCCGCGCTGGTGCGCGATCCTTCATCGAGCGCCAGCGTGCGGACCGCGCCCGGATGCGTGCGGAAATACAGCTTGACGCTCAAGACCGGTCCGCGGGACGCGACACAGGCGTCCGAAATGATCTCATAATAGGGATCGCCGAACGATTCCACCGACGGAATCAAAGCGACATCCAGTCGGCCCGCCGCCAGCTCATCGGCCAGGCAACTGGGATAATCCAGCACCAGGTCCGCCTGCGGCGCGAACTCCGACAAGCCTTCGATCAACGGCTTCGAGTTGAGGTAGCTGACCGCGCCGATCCGCACAGGCGGCGCCGCAATTCCCTTTCGGCGGTGTCGTTTCTGGTCAATCATCGCATCACTGTTGGCAGCCGGCTCGCGGGCCGATTATAGGAACGGTCGACCGACAGCGAAACAATCCACCTGTCGATCCGTCCCGGAAAGGACTACGATCGGACAGTTAATCAACCGGTGAAGCGCCTGCCGATTAACGGCGATGGACCAGCTGAGCAAGGCGATCCGCTGCCCGGATTCCAACGGAAACCGGAGCGTAGTCCGAACAGCGAGTCCGGGACAGTCATGCGGTCTGCGACGGCGGCTATCCACAGGATCAGAGAACTTGGACCGACCTGCCGGCCCCCGATCGCTTCACCCCCCACTCACTGACTTCGCGGCCTATGACACCTTTGCGCGTGGGACTGATTGGACTGGGGACTGTCGGCACAGGCGTGGCCCGACTGCTGACCGAACACGCTGATCGACTCGAACGGCGGTCCGGCCGCCCGATCGAGCTGCGCCGCGTCGCGGTCCGCACGCTCGCGAAACCGCGAGACATCAGGCTCTCCGTAGAGATGATCAGCCAGGATCCCCTGTCCGTCGCGGCCGATGCAAACGTTGACGTCGTGGTGGAGCTGATGGGGGGACTGGAGCCGGCGAGGAGCGTCGTTCTCGCTGCGCTGGATGCCGGGAAAGACGTCGTCACGGCCAATAAAGCCCTGTTGTGCGCCCATGGACCTGAGCTGTTCGGCCGGGCGCGCGAATTGGGCCGCTGCATCGCCTTTGAAGCGTCGGTTGCGGGCGGTATCCCCATCATCGCGGTGCTCGGACAATCGATGGCCGGCAACCAGATCTCGTCCATTGAGGCGATCATCAACGGCACCAGCAACTTTATCCTGACAGAGATGTTCCAGTCCGGGCAGACTTACGAAGACGCTGTCCGCAACGCCCAGCGGCTGGGATACGCTGAAGCGGACCCGGCGATGGATGTGGACGGTTCGGATGCGGCCCAGAAACTCACGATCCTCGCGCAGCTGGCGTTCGGCACGCGCGTCCCGATCGGGGCATTTCCGGTGCAGGGAATCGATACGATCGAACTGGCGGACCTGAAGTATGCGCATGAACTGGGATACGCCGTCAAGCTGCTGGCTACGGCGCGGCTGGTCAACGGACGGCTGGAGATGCACGTGCAGCCGACGCTCGTGCGACACGGCCGCCCGCTGGCGGAGGTCGGCGGCGCCTACAACATGATTGCCCTGACCGGCGACGCCGTCGGTCAAACTTGGTTGTCTGGCCCCGGAGCCGGCCAGATGCCCACCGCCTCGTCGGTGGTGGCCGACCTCATCGATGTGGCTGTGGGACGAGCGCAGGCCACGTTTCGACGACTGGACCTGTGGGGGGAGCATCCGCCGCTGGAACCGCAGCCGGAGGAGGCCATCTTTCGCCGTTATTACCTGCGATTCCAGGTCGAAGACCGCCCACACGTGATGGCCGACATCACCGACGTGCTGGGGCGCAACGGGATCAGTCTGGCATCCGTCATTCAACACGAGGCTCCCGAGCTGGAGGACGTGTCCGCCGCTCCACTGGTCCCGCTGGTCATCATGACGCACCGGACGACGGAAGGTCAGCTGCGCACCGCGATGCAGGAGCTCGCCGGGCTGGAGAGCCTGCGGGACCGATTGATCTGCATGCCGGTCAGCGATTGACCGGTGCTGCGGACGACTCCGGAATTGACCGGGCCGGAGCGCATCGCGAGAATTGACGAGGACTCATTCTTGCACTTCTTCGTTCCGGGGAACGGTCATGCGCATTACCACAGTTCTGGCAGGGGTCGCAGCGCTCCTGATTGCTTTTTCGGTGCTTTCGTGGGTCACCCGTTCGGGAGGTTCGCAAACGGGTTCAGCAAATCCCGTGGTTCCGTCCGATCCCACGCAGCCCAACGCGGACGGCGTCTACACCGTCAATCCATTCGAGGTTTCCGAAGACGGCCCGCAGCCGAAGATCGAGATGGAGAGCCACACCTACACGTTTGACCGTCTGGCGGTGGGGGCGAGCGACCGGCATGAGTTTGAGATCAGGAACGTCGGAGACGCTCCCTTGAAGCTGGCGGTCGGTCCCCGCACGTGCAAGTGCACGATCGGCAAACTGGCGGCCGAAGAGATCGCGCCGGGAGAATCCGCCGCCGTGGAAATGGAGTGGCATCCCCTCGCGCCGAGCGAGATGTTTTCGCAGACCGCCACCATCTGGACCAACGATCCTCTCCAGCCCAAGCTGGACCTGGCCGTCGAGGGGATGGTCGTTCCCACGTTTATGACGATGCCGGAGGGAACGTGGACCGTCGGCATGCTCTCGGAGGGACAGTCCTCGAGCGTGACCGGTCATGTGCTGTCGATGCTGACCGAAGATTTCGAGATTACGTCGATCGAGACCAGCGCCGAATATGTCACGGCGACGGAACGTCCGTTGACCGAAGAGGAATTGAAGGCGTCCAGGGCGTTGTCCGGTTACGAGGTGACTTGCGAAGTCCGACCGGAAATGGCAGTGGGGCAGTTCAACGAGCAAGTCATCGTCAAGACAAATGTGGAGGAAGCTCCCGAGTTCAAGTTCCAGATCCAGGGAAGCCGGATGGGACCGTTCCACATCGTCGGCTCTGGCTGGTTCCAGGCGCGGCAGCTGCTGGAGATGGGGCGATTTCAGGCAGACGCAGGCAAGAGCGTCAAGCTGTCACTCTTCGTGATGGGGGCGGACGAGACGCTGGAGTTCGCCGAGCCTCAGGTGGAGCCGCCCATTCTGAACGTCATACTGGTGCGGGACGAGAATTTCGGGGGAGCCGGAGGCCGGCAGCGATTCCTGATGACGGTCGACGCTCCAGCAGGGCTGACGCCCGGCCGCTGGTCGGATGATTCCGCGGTGCAGGTCACGCTGAACTCCAATCATCCAGAGGCCGCCACGGCTCGATTTCATGTCTCGCTCCAGGCGGACTGACGCCATATAGTCTGCCGACGATCGATCGGCGGCATCCCGGCCAATCCAGTGAAGTTCGCAAGTCTCAGTCGGACAGGAGAGCCGAACTGTTTAACGCAGCCGCGCGGCTGCAGAAGGGAATCGACTGATGCAATCCAGCAGCACGCCGCCGTCCGGTCGGGGGCCGATGATCGCCGCTCTCGCCGCGATCGTCATTACGGGCGGCGCGTTGGCTTACTCCTGGTTCAATCCGCGGGAGCGCGCCGTCGTCGAGAGTGGGAGCGGAGAAGAAGGGACCCGCGCCCAGCCAATCCCGATCGTGGCGTCCCCGGTGGCGGTGGCCGATCCGGACGCCGAGCGAGCTGAGCAAACCGCCGAGAACTCGAACGATACGCTGTTCGACGGCTGGGAATCGCCCGCCGCCGTGCTGGTGTTCACGGGCGAACAGCATGGCTATCTGGAGCCGTGCGGGTGCACCTCAGGACAGACGGGCGGATTGGCAAGGCGTGCCGACCTGATGCGCACGCTCCGGCAGGACAAGCAATGGCCGACCGCCGGACTCGACCTGGGGGGCGCACTGCGCGATGAGCGTGCCAAGCGCCCGCAGGAGCGGCTGAAGTTCGAGACGACCCGCGCCGCTCTCCGGCTGATGGACTTCGACCTGATGGGGCTGGGGCCCGAGGAACTGCGATTCGGGGCGGACAACCTGTATACCCTGTTCTCCGAAGAGCAGGGAGAGGGGGACATGTCGCCGCAGTTTGTCTGCGCGAACGTATCGCTCTTTGAACCGCCGGGACCGGAGTACTCTCTTGAGATACCCGTACCGTTCCAGGTGCTTCAGGTGGGTGATCTGAAGGTCGCGGTGACATCGGTCGTCGGCCAGATGCACTGGGCCAAGGTTTTCGGCGCCGACCAGACGATCGACCAGACGCTGTTCGGCCACCAGGACGCTGCTGAGGCTCTCGAACGGGTGCTGCCTCTGATGCAGGCCGAACAGCCAGACACGCTCGTGCTGCTCTCCCACGCCGACCTGGATGAGTCTCGTGCACTGGCCGAGCGCTTCGGGGATTTCGACGTAGTCGTGAGCGCCGGCGGACCGGAAGACGGCCGTGAGAAGCCCGTCCTGGTGAATGACACGCTCCTCCTGCAGATCGGCCACAAGGGAAAGCATGCCGGCGTCGTGGGAGTGTTTCCGGAAGGCGCTCAACCGCGATTGCGATACGAACTCGTGGAACTCAACGGCGACCAGTTCGCTCACTCGCCCGTGATCCACGAGTTGCTGGAAGCGTACGTGGCGGAACTCGACGCCCAGCATCCCAATCTGCAGGAGACTCTGGCCGTCGACGAAGAGGCGCCGACGTACGTGGGCGTCGAACGCTGCGGCGGATGCCATACGACGGCTTACGAGATCTGGAAGAAGACCCCGCACAGTCACGCCTACGACAGCCTCTATTCCGGCCGTCCGGACGATGAGGACTACATCGTCCGCATCCGCGACCCGGAATGCCTCTGCTGCCATACGGTCGGCTGGCATCCGCAGCAGGTCTTGCGGTATCCGACCGGATTCATCGATGAAGAGCAGACACCACACCTGGCGGGGCAACAGTGCGAGAACTGCCACGGTCCCGGCAGCCACCACGTGGCGCTCGAGGACGCATGGGACGGCGGAGACATCACTCCAGAAATGCAGGCGGCCCGGGAATCCCTGCGCGTCAGCAAAGAGAGCGCCCGGAAAGGACTGTGCCTGCAATGCCACGATCCCGACAACAGCCCGCATTTCGACACGGATGCAAAGCCATTCGACACCTACTGGTGGCCCAAGGTCGAGCACTACGGGACCGACTGAGCGGCCCGCACCGCATGCAACTCGCGCAAGCGGATGCGTCCCTGACGTTCGGTCGTGAGCACCAGACCGTCAGCCGTTGAGGCTGACTGCAGAATCCGATCCCCGCGCTCAAGGCCGGCGGCCTCAGCGGGGGAATCGGGCATGACGATCGTCACCAGTTCCACTCCCGACTCGCCGACCGCATCAATCGACGCATAGCCCCACGGGAGCGGCTCTCCGTCGAGGTCAACCTCCCTCGACAATACGGCTGGTTCACCAGGGCGGTGGAACTGAACCGAGACCGGGCTGGCCGACATCACGACGCACGTGCGCACATGCTCCGTGGCGGCGATGTCGTGGTCACCCAGTTGCAGCAGCGTGTCACCCGGCAGCAAACCAGCCCGCTCGGCGGCGGAACGGGGAGTGACTTCCGCGATCGTCAGCGGTTCGCCGGGGCGCCGGCTCTTCCAGGTGACGCCGAGCCGCAGCGGCAGTTCTGCATTCGGAACCTCGACGCTGTTCCGCCGCGCCTCGCCAATGCACTCCGGGCGAAATGACGGAAATGTGTCGATGTCCGCCACCGACTGGGCGAGGGCCAGCAGCATCCGCGTCATCCGCTCCAGCCCGTCCAGGTTGAGCCGCTCGACATCATCGGTGGGACGGTGGTAGTCGGCATGCCGCCCCGTGTCGATCATCAGGTACGGGATCCGCTTTCGGAAGAACGGGTAGTGATCGCTGTCCCGGACGTGGGCATTGCTGAAGTTGAGGAGCAGATCGGTCTCCGCATTGGCACAGGCCAGAATCGTGCGCAATCCGTCGGCCGTGCGGCCGCCGTGGATGTAGACCTGTTCGTCGGCGAGCCGCCCCACCATGTCTACATTGATCACCAGCCGCACGCCTTCCAGCGGTCGCGTGGGATGCCGGCACCAGTGCTCCGATCCGTCGAGGTTGATCTCCTCGGCATCCCAGAAGGCGAACAGGATGGAGCAGGCCGGCGGCGTGTCCATGGCGGTGAGGGCGGCCGCCATTTCGAGGACGGCGGCGGTGCCGCTGGCGTTGTCGTCGGCGCCGTTATGGATGTAGCCGGCGGGACCGTATGCATTGCCCCGACGCGCGTACCCCACATGGTCGAAATGTGCGCCGATGAGGATGAACTCGTCCGACATCGACGGATCGGCTCCGGGCAGCCAGGCGAGGACGTTCCGGTAGTTGTAGCCGAACTCCTGCGTGTACCTCGCGCCATCGCCGGCAGGCTGCAGGTCGAGTTTGGTCAGTTGTTCAACAATGTATTGCGACGCGGCCCGTCCACCGCTGGAGCCCGCTTCCCGCCCTTCGAGTGTGTCGCTCGCCAGAAACGCAACGTGCTGCTGCAGCCGGTCTTTGAGCGGCGAGTCGGGTCTTGCATCCGCTGCCCGCAGGAGACCCGGACAGAGACTGACAACGGTGACGAGTGCGACGAGGTCACGACGCGCGCACACGCGACTCGTTTGAGCGAGACTAGAACAGCCGGACATGCGCAGGCGAGTAGGCTGAAGTGCGGGAGTTCGCCGCCGTGCAATGCCCGGGAACGGGCCGAGCGCTCGTCCGTGTTCTTCCGGAAGTGCAGTCGCTGCTGGAGCAGCCGGAGTATCTGTCGGCCGTCCGAATCGTGGGAGTCAGGCGTCGGAGCGTTCAACGCGGTGGGGTTCGTCCTCGTCTTCCGACTCTCCTCCTTCCTTAACCCCCTTCTTGAACTCCGTGACGGACTTGCCGAGGGACCGCATGGTGTCCGGCAACCGCTTGCCGAACAGCAGCAGCACGATCACCAGGAGAAACAAGAGCTGCCAGCCGCTGATTCCAAACATCGCAGATTTCCAAGTTGAGGGGCGCCCGCGATGCCACGTCCCCTTGGACCGGGGAACCGCTCCGCGACGGCTGCCGACTCAATCGTATCCCGCCGGCCGCGGCAACTCAATGCGAGGAATCTCGCACCGACTCAGCCATCAGGCGTTATCCGGCGCGTTGTCGGCGTCCTCCTCGTCGGGCACAATTTCCGGAAGAATCGGGCGACGATCCGGGTACTTGTGGTAAATCGGGAAGTCGCGGCCGTCCTCGCGGATGCACACCACCAGTCCGTCCTCCGACGCCAGGTACACACGATCCGTCCGATCGTTCGCCATCCGGACCGACAACGACCTGAGCGGCAACGACCCCACGACGGCCCCGTCGCTTTGTGCGAGGATTAGCACGTTGTTCAGGGCGTCGGAAGCGAACACATAGTCGTCCGTCGAAGCTAGGAATTCCGTGGCACGGGGCTGACGCCACTTGATGATCCCGGAGACGCTGTTCAGGCAGTACATCCCCTCAATCTGCGGCGTGATGAACACGTTGCCGGCGATAATCCGCGGCTGCTTGCGGATGGGAACGCCCGCAGTAAAGGCCCACTGACGCCGGCCGTTGTCCGCGTTCAGGCAATACAGACGCGCGTCCTCGGACACAACGAACAGAGAGTCGCTGTTCATTCCGATAGGAGTTCGGATTTCAGCATCCGTCTCAAACTGATATGCCAGCTTGTTTTCGGACCCGCCGATGCTGTACACGGATCCGCTCTGGCTGGCGAACGTGATGCTCCGTCCGTTCGAGATGGGGGGAGAACTGATCTGCAACGGCGACTTGTAACGCCACAGGAATGCATAGTTGCTCCACCTGGGGAGCCGATTTTCCTCGTGCAGTTGTTTGATCGTCTGCAGGTCGTAGGCGTACACACTGCCGTCCACCATCCCGAGATAGACGCGCCGCGGATCCACCTCCGGCGATGTCGACGGATGATGCGGCAACTCCAGCTCCCACTCGATCTCTCCGGTGAACTTGTTGAGCGAATATAGGTTGAGGCCGACCGTGACAAGTGCCTGCGTCTCGTTGGTCGATACGGGCAGGCTGATGCGATTGGTGGCGCCGACGAGGACCGACCACAGCCGCCGCCCGGTCTCCGCCTGAAACGCCGTCATAATGCCCGCCTGCGTCTGCACGTAGACGTTGTCTTCATCGGCCGTGAAGTGCAGCACGCGGTCAAACGCCGGATCAATGACCGCCTGCCCCCACCAGGCGCGCGTCAGTCCGTAGCGGGCCAGTTCACGTGCCGTCGGCAACGTGGTTGTGAGTTGCGATTGAGCCGGAACCGCCGCAGCGCTCAGGCCGCAGGCGGCAAGACCCTGGATGAACTGGCGGCGCGACAGATTCGGAATTGCGGGCATAAGAACCAAACCGGAGCAATCGGGCAGAGCAGGAATGTGGTCCTGGCGACCGTGATCAAGCGAGCGGGGCGCCGCCCCTGATTGTACGGGGCGCACAGACCGAACGCTCGCGCGGAATTCGCGGCCTCTTGAAGAATCGGCAGAAACCCGGCCACTCTCTGTCCGGAAAGGCCCCGCCTGGCCAGACTTCCCGGAATGCTGAAGACAGGTCGCGGGCCACAACGATTCTGCGCCGGAATCCCCCGCCGCCGCGCCCGGACGCAACTCCTGCAATCCGTGCAACCGCTCCGACCCGCTGACTCCGCCGCCGCCGCGCCTCCGCTGCATTTCAGTCCCTGCGGGCACACCGGCCGGAGCCCCCCGGCCCGTTCACTCCTCCGCCGACGCCGTGCGCACGGCCCCCAGCGTAAAGTCCCGCCGGGCGACGTCATGGCCATCGAGTCGGAGCAGCCAGGCGTACTGCCCCGGCCGCAGGTCCTCGCCCAGTTCCATCTCATGCGTCGAACGCAACTGCTCGCGCGGGACGATCTGCCCGTGTCGCGAGACGATCCGCCCGTCTGCGTCCATCAGGTTGAACTCCACCCACAGGTCCTCATGGGGCGGGGCCAGGCTGCATTGCACGATCGTCTTCTCGCCGTAGTCGAAGGCCCGCCGGCGATCGGCCACAAGATCGCCAATCTTCATGCTCCCGACGTCGAACGAAAATACCTTGTCGCGTGACAGCAGGCGGGCGTTCTCTGAGAACAACCGGGCGACGCGCTCGGCCGGCACGGGACGCAGAGCAGCGCGTCCGGACGGGCCAAACTCGTTGTAAGTATCGTTGCGGCGCTCCAGTTCGATGCCGGCCAGCGCCGTCGCCGCCAGAACCAGCGAGAACGCCATCGCACTGTGCACGACTCCCGCGTGCGCCGCGGTCCGCCGAATCGGCGAGACCGCCGCACCGAGCATCGCCAGCGCAGGCGACAAACGCGCCCGGAGCCGCCCGAACAGCAGGGAGAACCGCTCGACGTCCCGTTCGTTCACCCAAGCCATGTACAGGCACAGGTACACGAGCGGAAACACCAGCAGCCCCAGCAGGCTCCAGGTCAACGCGTGGAACACGACGCCGATCCCCAGCATCCCCAGCCGTCCGTATCCCTTCCAGGACGTCAGCACGAACGTCACTTCCCACAGGAACGTCGTATAGGCCGCCGCCGGAACGAACGCCGGATACATCGACAGGAAGTCCCCCAGCGGGTTTTCCGGCGTGATGTCGGTCAGCATCCAGAAGACGAGATGGTCCCCGCTGAAGAACAGCGGCGTATGGACCTTCGTCACCGCCGACGCCAGGTACACAATCCCGATCAGAAGTTGCAGCAGCCGGCGCGGCCAGGCCGGAAATCGCGGCGGCGCGGCATCGTCCGGGGTACCGAGACGGACCGACCGCAGCCAGGCGTCCACCGACCACACGGCTCCGCACTGCGACATGCCCAGCAGCAGCATTGCGTGCGTGCAGATGCACACGCACTTGTCGAGCGTGCTCGTCGAGTCGAGCAGCCCTACGTAAGCGTAGATCAACGCCGCACTCGCAATGGAGAACCGCGAGAACCAGCCGACCGACGCCGTCAGCAGCAGGATCACGAGCAGCGACATCAGCGCCACCGCGAGGGCCGCAGACGGGATCGGCAGCCCCTGTTCGATGCCATAGGACACCCACAAGGGGGTCGGCGCTCCCTGAGACGAGAACAGCTCGCGCGAATGCGCCCACCGCGGCAGCACTTCGAGCAGCAGCACCAGCGGCAGAAACATCCGAACCAGGGCCACGCCGTAGGGCGTTTCCTCGCCGTAGAAGAACTCGGCCAGACGCGCGGTCATTCCGCGCGGACGTTCAGGCGCAGCAAAGGTCGTCATCCGTGACTCCTCAACGCAAAGTGAGGCATCGTGCCTCGTTGACCATCCGGCGCTCTCGCCGCAATGCGCGATTCCGCCCGGTCAGTATCCGGGATTGTACGCCGCCGGGACGACCTGGTGCCCTTCCGGTCGTTCCGGATCAAACGCGATAAATGTGCGGCCTCGTGAAATGTCGGACATCAGCCGTGGATTGTCGGCCAGGCAGCGCGTGGACAGCCGCTGCGACCACTGCAGCGTGCGATGCGACACGTGCCCTTCCGCATCCGCGACGGCCCGCACATGAAAATACGACGTCGGCTGCTTCGGGTCATCGTGCCGTGAGGCCCAGAGATGGTCCGGAAGATTGTACTTCTTGGACCACGCCTCCTCGATGACGACGATCCGGCGAATCGGCTCGTGCTCGGTATGCTGCAGGACGAGCGCCGCCATCTGCGGGACGTACTGCACCTTCGCGTCGTAATGCTGACGATCGAGGACGCCGAACGGCTTGTACGATTCCCAGGGAGGCGGAAGCACTTCGTAGTATTCGCCGCTCACTCCCTCGGCAATGACATGCTGCCGCGTTTCGAACGCGCACCAGCCGCCGTACATGTCCCACACCAGGAAGTACATCACCGGGTGGCTATGCGAATGAAACTTGAGCGCATGCGACACAAGACCCGCGGTGAGCACTCCCAGATAGACGGCGATCAACAGTGTCGTGAGTCCGCGTTTCATGGCGCCGGTCTCCCGCCGGTCGAACGTGGGAATTGATTCGGGCGGGACTATCCGACAAGCACGCGGAACCGTCAATACGGCTTCCTGCAAACACGGCCCGCGACTCAACGCCGGCACGCCCACCGCCGCCCTCCCTTGTAACTCTTACAATGGATTCGCCCTCCCCCGCTCTCGGCCCGTGACTCCGCGCGAACTCGAAGAGTCGTCGCATCCTTCGCCCCGCCAACGCGTTCAGCAATCGCGGCCGGCTCTGCAGCCTCCCGGCCGATCTCTCTCGCTCCTGTTTGGCACCACCTGTGCATTCGGAACCTTTCGCCCAGTCGCCCTCATCGGCGGCAGGGAGTGATCGACCCCACTCGGCCCCCGCGGCCCACTCAGACGCCTCCTCAAAGACCCGCTCACCTGACCTGGTGATCGCAGGCGTCTGCACTCCACTGGAAGGTCCGTAGCGCATGGAAGCTCGGCTCGTCTCGGCGTTGACGTCCCGCAGTCAGTCACCACACCGCGAGCGTAGCGGACAGGACCGGGGGGACCTCCCCCGCTCCGCTCGCGGCACGAGCCTCCGCCGCCATGCGCTGCGGACCCTGGCCACCGCCGCCCTGGTCCTCTGCAACGTCGCCAGCGCCGCGACGCACAAGACCGCCAACTTCGTGGTCACCGCCCCCAGCGACGACGTCGCCCGGCAGGTCGGCGAGGCCGCCGAGTTCTATCGCTCCGAACTCGCCCAGGAATGGCTGGGCGAAACGCTCCCCAACTGGTACCGCCCCTGCCCCATCAAGGTGAAGGTCGGACAGATCGGCGCCGGCGGCGCCACCACGTTCACCTTCGAAGGCGGCGAAGTCTTCGGCTGGAACATGACCGTACAGGGTTCGCTGGAGCGCATCCTCGACTCCGTCATCCCCCACGAAGTCAGCCATACGATCTTCGCCAGCTACTTCCGCCGCCCCCTCCCCCGCTGGGCCGATGAAGGGGCCGCGACCCTCGTCGAACACGAATCCGAGCGGATGCGTCAGAACAAACTCCTCGGCCAGGTCATCCGCACCAACCGACGCATCCCGCTCCCCGAACTGCTCGAAATCACCGAATACCCCGAGGACATGCAGCAGGTTCTCACGCTCTACGCCGAGGGCTACTCGCTCGCCGATTTCCTCGTCCAGCAGCGCGGCGAGCAGGGCCGGGCGGTGTACCTCAAGTTCCTCAACGACGCCCACGAGCAGAATTGGGCCTATGCGTTCAAGAAGCACTACGGCTACGAGAACGTCGCCGCCGTCGAGAAACACTGGAACGGTTGGGTCCTCGCCGGCAGCCCGATGCTGCAGCGCGAAGACGGAGCCATGCTGGCCGATAACAGCACCCGCACGCGGCCGGAACGCACCACTCCCCCGGCCGACAACGCTCTCGTCCGCGGTCAGAGTCCCGAGTCTTTGCAGCCGCTCCCAGGAATCAGCCGCGCCATTCGCACCGAACCCCGCCGCCGGAATCTCGACGCTCCCGAACCCAGCGTGACCGCCATGCCGCAGCGCGAACAGGCGGAATGGGAGATGACGGCTAACCTTTCACAGACAGACGGGCAGTCGCACACGATGTCGAATGCCGCCGATTTTGAGCCTCTCCCGCCGGTCAGAACCCGCCCGGCGGACGAGGGGCTGCGTGCGTCCGCGGAATCGGACGTTGATCCTCAGGCCGCCGTCCCTCGGCCCGGATCCGTCTTTCCGCCGCAGCGCGATCGAGCTGCCTCGACCCGGTCCGACTCCCGTTTCGACAGGGACTTCGCTCCCTGACGAAATGCCGGACCGACCGGCGGCCCCGAACGCTGCACCGACGAAGCGAGCCTCCGATCCCCGCATCGGAGGCTCGTTTTTTTCCAAAGAGCCGCGCCCGGCAGGAAGCGGCCCGAATAGGCCTCCGCTCCCTCATTTCCAACGAGCCGCGCCCGGCAGGAAGCGGCCCCGATACGCGTCCGCTCCCTGACTCCCTCTTGGCCGCAACAATACCGCACTCACGGCCCCGCCCCCACATCCTCCAACAGAAACCCGATCAGGTCCGCCATCTCCTCCGGAGTCACCTTCTGCTCCAGTCCCTCCGGCATCAGCGACTTCCCGCTGCTGCTGATCGTGTCGATGTCCTGCCGCAGCACCGTCTCCTGCTTCCCCTCCGGCTGCCGCAGCGTGATGCTCGTCGGCGTCTCCGACGCGATCGCCCCCGTCTTCACCAGCCCGTCCAGCGTCACCACGACATACTCAAGATAGTGCGGCGACACTTCACGGTTGGGATCCAGAATGTGCTCGAGCACCTCGGCGGGCGTCCGGCTGCGGATCGTCGCCAGCGCCGGTCCCACGTCATGCCCTTCGCCCCCCGCCCGATGACAGGTCGCGCACTCCCGCCGAAACACGGCCCGCCCCCGATCCAGGTCCGGCGATCCGGTCAGCACGTCCCGGTAGCGTTCGATGACCGCCCGTTTCTCCGCCGGAGTCGCCTCGCTGCCGAATAGCCGCTGCACGCGCTCCCGCACAGCAGCGTCGCCGCTCTTGAGCAACAGCGTGCGCCGCACCGGCGGAATGTCCCCCGGCGGAACCTCCCCTTTCTCGATCGCCGTCAGCAATGCATCCAGACGGTCCGTCCGTGCCAGCAGCACAATAATCACCTGCTCGCGCAGGGCCGGCGTCAGCCGTCCGTACCGCTCCAGCAGCGCCGCGGCCACGCGCGGATCACGGAAACGCGACAGCACGCTCGTCGTCGCACTCTGCACTTCCTGCGGTTGCGAGATATCGAGCAGCTCCACGAGCACCGGCCCCGCCACTTCATACCCCTGGCACCCCAACCACCGGATCGCCGCCACCCGGTGCTCCAGCTCCGCTTCCGTAGACACCGCCGCC
Source organism: Planctomycetaceae bacterium (assembly GCA_041940305.1). Taxonomy (GTDB): domain Bacteria; phylum Planctomycetota; class Planctomycetia; order Planctomycetales; family Planctomycetaceae; genus JBGTSJ01. The sequence continues at coordinate 152,850 of JBGTSJ010000001.1, read as the reverse complement.
GTCTCGGCCGATTCCGTCACCCGCGCGAGAATCTCGGCCGTGCGTGCGTCCGCAGCCGTCGCAATCTCCTGCGGCGTTCGGCCTGAAGCGTCATAGCGCTCGGCGACGGTCAGCAGCAGCAGAAACGGCTGCGAATCAAAATCGATCGAGCCGTCGTCGAGCAGACCTTCCCGCTGACAAATCAGCGACAACATCGCCCCGCTCTGCTCCGGCGTCAGCCGGGCCGCCGACTGATTGATCAGCGTCGTGCACAGGTCGAGCCCCGCCGGCGCGGCCATCCACCCGGCATCTCCGAGCACCGACATCAGCAGTTCGGTCGTCGCGTTCTCGTCCAGCGAGCTGAGGACGGCCGTACGAATCCAGGGGTCATCCGCATCGCGTCTCAACAGTCCCGTCAGCGCCGCGAGCGCATCGCCATCGTCCCTCGTTTCCAGCGATAAAGCCGCCTGTAGCCGGACGCGGGCGTCTGTGTCATCAAGGAGTTCACGAATTCGCGATGTCGCCTGGCTGCGGACATCGCGGGCTACGGCGTCCTTCTGCAGATGACGTTCGGCGAATCGAATCCCGTGCTCCCGCATCCGCGGAGAACTGTCAGCCAGCGCGGCCAGAATGTCCGCGCTCTCCAGCGACTGCAGCCCGTCCAGTGAGTACAGCGCATGCAGCCGCGCGACCGGCGATTCGGAGCCAATGAGCAACGCCCGCAACGGATTGACGGCCGCTGCATCCTGCCGTTCATAGATCAGCCGGTGGGCCGTATCCCGCCACCAGCCGTTCGGGTTCTCCAGCGTGGCGACCAGTTCACCGATTGGTGCTTCACCAAGCCGCGGCGCCGGCTGCGGTACGAAGCCTTCGCGTGTTACCGCCGGAACCAGCCGGTAGATGCGCCCGCGGTCGCGCCCGCTTTGCAGATCGACCAGCGCCTTGATGTCGTCGGGAATGGACCACGGATGCTCGATCGTCTCCCGATACATGTCGAGCAGGTGCAGCGTGCCGTCCGGCGCATTCACGAAGTTCACCGGCCGGAACCAGTTGTCAGTCGACGCCAGGAACTCCGGCGGCGCCTCTTCGCGCACCGCCCGGAAAGTCGCCCCGTCCGGTTCCATCCGATACCGGATCACCAGGTTCCCGGCGACCTCTCCGACGAATGCGTCGCCATAGAACTCCGCGGGATACGCGTCGCCGCGATAGATCGTCACTCCGGCCGCCGACGTCACGAACCCCGTCGCATGCATCTCGCTTCGCGGGGTGCCGGTCCGGTTCTCCGCCGCCAGCCGCGCGGCATTGAGTTCCCGCCACGGCTCCGGCGGGCTGATGCGGTACACCGGCACTGCATCGCCGGAATCCGCGGAGTCATGCACGGCCGACGCCACCGCCAGCGACGGGTTGCGCGCGAGGTACCGGTCCTCTAGCACGATGTGCTGCACCGGATTGCGGATGTTGCAGATGAACCGGTTCCCCCAGTCGTCGAAGCAGTTGCCAAACCGCGCCCCGCCCGAAATTGCCTCGAACTCCCCGCTGACCGGATCGAACCGAAAGTCATTGCGGCCCAGCAGGACCGCCATAGCGTCCAGACTCTCCCCCGGCTGAATCTGCCCGCCGTTGCTCGACCCCGCCGCGTACACCCGGTGATCAAGTCCCCACTGCAGGTTATTGATGACGGCCTGCACGTTGTACTTGCGGAACCCCGTGAACACCTTCCGCCGCTCATCCGACGCGCCGTCCCCGTCGGTGTCCTTCAGATACCAGATGTCGGGCGTCGCCGTGACGAACACGCCCCCTTTCCAGCACGCCACCCCCGTCGGCCACGACAATCCCTCCGCAAACACGCTCGACCGGTCAAACACCCCGTCGCCGTCGTCGTCGTACAGCAGCCGCACGCGACCGATCGCCTCCGACTCCTGCTCCGCCCACGCCACATCCAGCTCCGGATCGGTGTAAGGATAGTCGTTCATCTCGACGACATACGCCCGCCCATTCTCGTCATAAGCCATCGCCACCGGGTCGGTAACCAATGGCTCCGCCGCAATCAGCTCCAGCCGAAACCCATGCTGCACCTCAAACTTAGCGGCCGCCTGCTCAGGCGCGGTCGGCTCAATCCGGGGCAACCCATCAGCGGCAAGCCCGAAGCCTTCGTCGATGACCACCACGGCGAGCAGAAAGACGATGTATCGCAATACCATCAGAGAACCTCGGCTGGACTCCCGGCAGAAAAGCACCCCGCATCAATACCGCGGCCCCATGCGGCCCAGCATACCGCAACCAGGGAGATTGTCAGACCAACTCCAGCTTCCCGTCGCGCCGTCCTGAACTTTGTCTGGTGCAAAAGAAACCACAATGACAAGCAGGAAACGACGAAAGAGCCCGCTACACAGCGTCCCGAACTGCAGCGATCGTCGGCATCCTTCTCTTGGTGCCCTTTGTGCCTTGGTGGTTCTCTCTGTCGATTAGTACGAAGCTAACGAACCACAAAGGCACCAGGAACACAAAGAAGAGTCGGCTCCGCCGGTTACTCCAGCGGAGGATCCGGGAACAGCATGCTCACACTGGTCCGGTCGTGGATCGATTGAATCGCCTCGGCAAACAGCCGGGCCACCGACACCACCTCGATGTTCGCCGGCAGCGGCGAGTTCAACGGCTCGATCGTGTCCGTCATGAACATCTTCCTGATCGAGCTCTCCCCGATCCGCTCCACCGCCCCGCGGGACAGCACGCCGTGTGACACGGCTGCGTAGATGTCCTTCGCGCCGCGAGACTTCAGCACGTCCGCCATCGCGACCAGCGTGCCGCCGGAGATCGTGAAGTCGTCCACGATGATGACGTTCTTCCCCTCCACGTGGCCGATCACCTCCAGCACCTCGGCCTGCTCGCTGTGGTCGCGGCGCGTCTTGTTGCCGATAACAACCGGCACTCCCAGATAGTTTGCGTACGCAGCCGCACCCTTGGCGAACCCCACGTCCGGGCTGCACACCACCAGGTCCGTGATCCCCAGCGACTTCACGTGATCGCACAGCACGTAGCGTGCGTAGAGGTGATCCACCGGCACGTGAAAGAACCCCTGGATCTGCGGGGAGTGCAGGTCCATTGTCAGCACCCGGTCCGCGCCGGCCGCCTCGATCGCGTCGGCGCAGACCCGTGCCCGGATCGAAACCCGCGGCTCGTCCTTCTTGTCCCCCTTCGCGTAACTGAAAAACGGAATCACCGCCGTCACGTTCTGCGCGCTCGCCCGCCGCAGCGCATCGATCCAGAACAGCAGCTCGACGAAGTTGTCGTTCACCGGCTGGTGAATGCCCTGGATGATGTAGCAGTCCCGCCCGCGCACGTTCTCCAGGACGCGGACGAACACGTTCCCCTCGCTGAAGTAATGTGCCTCGCAGGGGGCGACTTTCACCTTCAGCGCGTCGGCGATCTTCTTCGCCAGCAGCGGACTGGCCGAACCCGCCAGCAGCGCGAGCTCCCCCTGCGGCGGCTGAAACGGCTGCGGACGCGGCCCGCTCGCAGGTCGTGGAGGCATTCTCGTTCGGTTCAATACACGTTATGTAGCGAAAAATGTCACTGAGCGAACGGAATCGTTCTATCAGTCGACGCGCTCCCACTCAAGCTCGTGCCAAGACTTACTTTTCTATCAGTGATCTATCAAACCTTATCTCGCGCACCTCGCGGGTGTCCGGAAACACGGCCTGAATGATCAATCGCCCCCCCATTGATTCGATGACCTTTCTCAATGAGGAAACCTTCACGTCATCTCGTCGTTCCAGTTTGGAGTACGTGCCTTGTCGCACGTTCAATTGGTCCGAAAGCGACTCTTGTGAGACTCCGCGAGAAGTCCGGATGTCCGCAAGCGTCCCTATACATGGTCTGGTCGCCTTCCGATCGACCACCAAGGAAACGATTCGATGGAAGGCGGCATCGCCCTTCGAGTACCACTCGTCGGGCGGATCGAAAAGATCCGTTGGATCCTCGGCTCTTGCGACCCACGAGGAGAGCCCAAAGCCACCACTTGACGTCCACTGCAATCCCACCACGAAATCCTCCACCCACAGATGGAGTAGATTCCAGCCGTCAGGACGATCTGTCACTTCCATTTCAACAACGGCCTCCGGGAAGCGAGCTTCCAACTCTCGATGCAACTTGCTGAACGGCGTCATAGCAGACCTCATTCGTGAGATGTATATGCTTAGAGATTCCGGTCTCGTAACTCCGGACAAACGTCCACGACAGTTCGACCGTCGGCTCCAGACTTGGCAAAACGCTCGACTATCGGATCCCCAATCTTCGTTCTCTGTCGAACCGCAATCGCGCCATTAACCCCGATGTATGTAATCTCTTTCAAATGGCCGAATCGCATCACATCGCCGTTCCCGACCGATTTCGCATATTGCCAATCGGGCGGAAACATCCGATCAAGTTCCATCCACCGCGACGGATCGTTGGGCGAGTCCGTCATCTCGTCCTCAACTTGAGTCATGATCGCACTGATCATACGATGCGCTTCCCCAACGGAGGACACCGGCTGAGCTTCACTCAACCGTCTGAAAATCTCCTCCAGTCGCATCTTCTTGGAAGGTGACATTGATGTAACTCCTTCGGGTATGAAGCAATAAGTCCATCCGACAATTATGCGCAACGAGGAATATTCCGTCAAGGGAATTTCTCCCAGTTCCGCGATGACCGATCCAGTAAGATGTCCCGCACCTACAACTTTTCCGCCGGCCCCGCCGTTCTCCCCGAGCCTGTTCTTGAGGAAGCCCGCGACAACCTGCTTTCCTTCGGCGACACCGGCATCGGCATCGCCGAACATTCCCATCGCGGTAAGGCCTTCATCTCGGTGCTGGCCCAGGCCGAAGCCGACTGCCGCACGTTGGCCGGAATCCCGGACAACTACCGCGTTCTCTTCCTGCAGGGAGGCGCCTCGACGCAGTTCTTCCAGGTTCCGATGAACTTTCTGACCAAGGGGGAAACGGCCGACTATCTCGTCACCGGCTCATGGTCCGAGAAGGCCGTCGAACAGGCCAGACGTTTCGGCAACGTGCACGTCGCCTGCACCTCCAAAGACCGCAACTTCTGCTACATCCCGCACGAAGCGGCGTACTCCGACCGCCCGAAGTACGTGCACTTCACCTCGAACAACACCATCTTCGGCACGCAGTTCCGATCCGACCCGACGCCGCCGGGGGATGCGTTCCTGGTCTGCGACGCGAGCAGCGACATCTTCTCCCGGCCGATCGACGTCTCGAAGTACGGCCTGATCTACGCCGGCTCCCAGAAGAACCTCGGTCCCGCCGGCGTCACGCTCGTCATCATCCGGGACGACCTGGTGAAGTCCGCCGCCCTCGACATCCCCGAGATGCTGCAGTACCGCATCCATGCCGAGAACGACTCCTGCTACAACACCCCGCCGACCCTCACCATCTACATGATGGGCCTGGTCTTCAAGTGGCTGCTCCAGCACGGCGGACTCGCAGCCATGGCCCGCCGCAACGAGGAGAAAGCCGGCAAGCTCTACGCGGCACTCGAAGACAGCCAACTCTTCCGCGGCACGGCGGACCCCGACAGCCGCTCGCTGATGAACGTCACCTTCGTCACCGGCCAGGACCACCTCGACAAGCGGTTCATCCAGTTCGCCCAGGAGCGCGGCTTGGACGGACTGAAGGGCCACCGCAGCGTCGGCGGCATGCGCGCCAGCATCTACAACGCGTTCCCGGAGTCGGGGGTCGACGCGCTGGTCCAAGCCATTCGCGACTTCGAGGCAACCGCGGGCTGACATCTCAAACCGCGGCGAAAGCCGCACCCACTAGCCCGCCGCGCCAGCAAGGGACGAACGTTGCCGAGCATCGTTCACAACGAGACACCGCACGGATGCAACCCAGCTCTGTCGAACCCGGCGGCGGCGGCTCAACTCACGCGCCGCAGTTCCGGAAGGGCCTCTCCTTCCCGAATGATCGGCGTCGGCCGCCCCGAGAAGTCGGGGAGCATTGCGTTCCGCCAGTCGATCCGCAGGTGCTCATAGAGCGTGGCCAGGAAGTCCTCGGGACTGACGCGGCGATCGATCGGATCCTCGCCGCGCGGGTCCGTCGCGCCGATGACCTGTCCGGTGCGAATGCCCCCGCCCGCGAACAGCATGGAGCCGGCCCGCGGCCAGTGGTCCCGCCCCGGCTGCACCACCCCCGCCGCGGCGCTGGCCACGCCTCCACCGCTGCTGGCCACGTACGAAATCCGCGGCGTCCGCCCGAACTCTCCCGTGACCACGACGAGGACTCGCCGGTCCAGCCCGCGGGCGTATACGTCTTCGATCAGCGCCGACACTGCCTGATCGACGTAAGGAGCACGGAAGCTCAACGCGTCAAACACATGATGGTTGACCGCGTGATCGTCCCAGTTCTGCACGCGTCCGCACAGCGGTCCGTCGAACTCGGTGGTGACGATGTCCACCCCCGCCTCCACCAGCCGCCGCGCCATGAGGCATTGCTGTCCCCACTGATGCCGGCCGTAGCGGTCACGGATCTCGTCCGTCTCGCGGCTGAGATCGAACGCCTCTCGCGCAGAGGGGCTCAGCAGCAAGTTGACAGCCTGCGACTCGAACTCGTCCACCGCCTCCAGCATTCCCGACTGATCAATGTCGCGCCGCAACCGGTCGAACGACTCGCTGAGGCTGACTCGCTGCTGCAGCCGCGCCCGCTGCGCCTCGCCGGAGAGCCCGATGTTCGGCACCTCGAACTGCGGCTGGCTGGGATCGCCGGTCACCTTGAACGCATCGCACCCCAGTCCCAGGTACGACGGTCCCGCGATCGTGAAGCTGTCGTACCGGTCCACCGGATTGACGGCGACATAGTTGGGAATCTCACGCGGACCGGTATAGCGCAGGTGATTGGCCACGCACATCCAGTCCGGATACTTGGGCTCGAGCTTGTCCTGCGCGTCCGGATCGCCGGAGAGCATCTGCAGCGAGCCGGCGGGGTGTCCGCCGCCGGTATGCGAGAGAGAGCGGACCAGCGAGTACCGGTCGGCAATGCCGGCCAGCCGCGGCAGCAGTTCGGTGATGTGCGTCCCCGGCACGGCGGTGTTGATGGGCGAGAACGGTCCGCGGTAATCGGTGGAGACGTGCGGCTTGGGATCGAACGTGTCGAGATGGCTGGCTCCGCCGCGGAGCCAGACGAGAATGATCGCCGTCCGTTCGGATCCGGCCGCTGCGGCGCTTCGCGTCCGGAGCAGGCCCGGCAGCGAGAGCGATGCAAACCCGCCCAATCCGACCCGCAAAACATCGCGGCGACTGACGGACGTCCGCCCCGGACCCGCGCAATTCGGTAAAGCCTCGCGCCGCATCAGCATGCTCTTGATTCCGCTTCGCTCGAAAACCACCGTCAATTCTGGCGAAACGCAACCCGGCTGACCACTGCAAACTCAGGAAATCCGCAGCGGTCATTCACCTGATGTTTCGCGGCTGCGGGCCGTCACGGAGAGCACAGGACGTTGTGCATCGGACCACAGCCATGGGCGGCCGATGCCGCGCAGGCGGCGGCGGGTCAAGGAATCCAACTGGTTTGCATCCGCAACTTCATCCGCGATCGCGGCACTTTGCTCAACCGCCCGCGTCCAGGCCGAGCGCGAGGGAGTCGTCGCCCACACGGTGATTTCGACCTCACGGTTTGGCTGGGCCAGCACCGTCAGCATGCGACTGACGGCCTGAGCCACCCGCGGCTTGAGCAGCGGAGCCTCATCGGACAGCGGCTCGAAGAAGTCAAACGTCACCTCGCCGGTCCGCTCCCGCGTGCTCTGCACCGGATACTGGCTCTTCATCTGCTGCAGGAACCGGTTGAAGTCTTCCTGCTCCCGGTCCACGACGCGGAGCGCGTTCGGATCGTGGTCGGGTCCGAGACGCTCGGTGGTATCCTCATTCGAGTCGTCCCCGACGAGATACTGCGGTGCGGATTCTTTCTGCTGAAATGTTTGAAACGAACGATTCCCTGGATACAGCGACGGCAGCCCCAGCGAGTTGAGCGCACGGACGAACGAGCCGGTGCCGGCGTGCAGGTTGGCGCCGGTTTGCTCGTCGGCCAGCGAATTGAGCACGATGAAAAAGGCCAGCAGCGCCGTCATTGTATCGCCGAACGATACGAGATAGCCGCGGTTCGGTCCGCCTGGTGGACAGCGTTTGCAGTTGGCCATGGTCGATTCCCAACATGCCGGTTGCCCCGGCAGCCCTATTGTGCTTCGGAGATGATGCGCGTCATGACGATCCGGGTGTTTCGCTCATCACGATCCGGCGACAACATGATCGAGACCCGTCCTGGAATCACGTGTTCTTCCGCGGCGAAGAACATGGCCAGCGCCGTCGCCCGCGACACCTGATCGGCCGGCGTTTCAATCAATGTCGTCATGTTCTGACGCCGCAACTGCTTGGCGAGCGCCGTCAGTTGCCGGTCCCCCAGCGGAGACAAGTTGCCGTCCTCATCGATCAGGACCGGCAGCGACACCACAATCTCGAACCGGTCCAGGTCTTCGTCCTGCGAGCGATCATTCAGCCCCTCCAGCCCGCGCGAGACCGATTCGAGCGCGGCGTCGTCGTACAGCGGCGGCATCTCGCTGCCGCGCAGCGTCAGTCGCGCCGAATGCGGCCGCTGGCGGAGCACCATCGACGTCTTTTCATTCGCTTCGGCGTTGGATCCCACCATGCCGGTGGCGCGGCTGCCGCCGAACATCACCGACTGCAGCTGCTGAAACTTCTCCGGCTCGTTCGTGGCGAACGTGAGCAGCAGGATGAAGAACGTCATCAGCAGCGTGATCGTGTCGCTGTACGTGACGATCCACTCAGGGATGTCCGCCGGCTTCTCGCATTTGCATCTCTTGGACATGGCGTGCCTGGCGCGCTAAGCCGCGCGGGCTTCCTCCCGTTGCGGACGGCTCGCGGGCGACATGTAGGCCAGCAGCTTTTCTTCCAGAGTCCGCGGCGGCTGCCCTTCGACCAGCGACGTCAGGCCGGTGATCATCAGCTCCCGAATCATCACTTCTTCCATGTTCCGCTGCTCCAGCTTGCCCGCCAGCGGGATACAGACCAGGTTCGCCATGAGCGCCCCGTAAAATGTGGTCAGCAAAGCGACCGCCATGCCCATGCCGATCTTGCTGGGGTCGTCGAGCGTCCGCAGCATCTGCACCAGGCCGATCAGCGTGCCGATCATGCCCCACGCGGGGCCGGCGGCGGCCAGCGAATCCAGGATTTTTTTTCCGGTCTGGTGCCGCTGTTCGATGTACGTCAATTCGGTCGTCAGGTTGCTCGAGAGATCCTCCTTGCTGCTGCCGCCGATGACCATTTCCAGCCCGCGCACCAGAAAGGGATCGCTAACCTCCGCCAGCCTGGCCTCCAGCGCCAGTAGCCCGTCGCGGCGGGCCACGTTGGCGAACTCCTTGAACTGCTCAATGACGTCGGTCGGCGACGGCAGTTTGACCGTGAAGCACTTGCGGACCACGCCCAGCATCCCCAGCACATTCTTCAGCGGAAAGTTGATCAGCAGCGCCGCGAACGAGCCGCCGCACGTGATCATCAGCGAGGGGATGTGAACGAACGGCCCGACGCCGCCGGGGTCCATGATCATGGACGCCAGGACGCAGCCGATGCCGAGAATCAGTCCAATAATTGTCGCGATGTCCATCCGTGGACCTCAGTCGTCAGTTCGGTTGTGGGCTTGTCTGATCCCGGCTTCTGCGGACCTTCAATTCCGTTTGATGCGGTAAACGTGAGCCAGGATCTCGGCGAGAGCCTGATACAGTTCGGCGGGAATGGTCTGTCCGATCTTCACACTCTTATACAACAGGCGGGCGAGCGGCTTGCGCTCAATGACGGGAATGCCGTGTTCGGCCGCCACTTCGCGGATGCGCCGCGCAAAGAGTCCGCTCCCCTTGGCGATCACCTTGGGGGCGGCCATCGTGTGCCGGTCGTATTGCAGCGCGACGGAGAGGTGCGTCGGGTTGGTGATGACCACGGTCGCCTTGGGGACGTCCTGGATCATCTTCCGCTCGGACGCGTCCCGCTGCAGCTTCCGCAGGCGTGACCGGATCTGCGGATCTCCTTCGTCCTCCTTGTTCTCGCGTTTCACTTCCTCGCGGGTCATCTTCAGCCGCTGCTCGTGCCGCAGCCGCTGATACAGGTAATCGGCCGCGCCGATCACGAAGAAGCTGCCGGCAACGACGGCCGCCGACTGCAGCGCAAGCGACCAGGTCGCCGCGATGCCGCGCGCCAGAGTGCCGTGCCCCAGGATCCCGAGCAGCGCCGTGCGGTTCGACAGGAACCAGGCGAGCAGTCCCCCGACGACCGAGACTTTGATGGACACGGACAGTCCGCGGACGGCGCCGTCCCACGACATGAACTTCGACCAGCCCCGCGCCGGCGACAGCCGCTCCCAGTTCGTCGCCAGAGGCTTGAATGAGATGTGAAATCCCGACTGCAGAAAGCCGGTGGCGAGTCCAACGGCGAACAGCAGTCCGACGATCAGGCCCGTTGTCGCGGCGACCTGCCCACTGAACCAGCGGGCTGCGATGACCGTCTCTCCTGTCCGCCACTGCACCGTCTCAGGGAACGTCAGGCTGTCGCGCATGGCGTGCAACATCGTTGCGCCGACCGTGGCGCCCGTCCACCACAGCGCGGCGATGCACGCCAGCAGCAGGATCGACGCCGACAGTTCCTGACTGAGCGCAATCTGTCCCTGCTCGCGCGCCTCTTTGCGGCGGCGCGGTGTCGCGGCTTCAGTCCGTGGCTGGCCGTGATCTTCCATGGACAGGGGTCAGAGGACAGACAGGAAAGTAGCTGCGTCACTCCGTGACGCGGTAGCAGTGTCGAAGGCGTTTGAGCTTGGGATGCGTGATTATTTCTCGACGCTGATTCCCGGTCTCGGAGAGACCGGGCTACTTTTCTACCAGTACGCGACGTTGGACATGCGGGCGATGACGCGGGAACCGACCGTGACGATTTCGGGAAGGAACATCGCGCTCGCGATCAGGCCGACCGCCAAGCGAAATGGGAGGCCGACGGAGAACAGGTTGAGTTGGGGCGCGGTCCGCATCGTAGTCATCAATACGATCAACGCGATGAACAGCGCCGCAACCACCGGGGCGGCCAGCAACAGGCCGGCTTCCTCGATCTCGCTCATGCTCTTCAGCACGTGTGCCGGCGAGGGCAGCGCGAATCGGCTCCCCACCGGTCGGCTGAAGAACGAGGCATGCAGTACGCTCAGGACGACATGGTGCAGGTTCAGCCCGAAAAACAGCAGCACCCCCAGGCTGTAAAACAGTTGATTCACGTTGGTGGAGGACGCCTGACCGCCCGGATCGGTCTGCGTCGCCATGCTCAGTCCCATCTCCTGGGCGATGAATGATCCCGCGATCTGCACAGGTATCAGGAACAGTCCGAGTGCAAATCCGAGCGAGGCTCCCAGCAGCACTTCGCGCACAGCGGCGAAGCAGAACGCCGGTCCCCCCGCCCAGCCTCCGCCCAGCAGCGGAGCGACGTAGTCCGACGGGACTCCGCACGACCACCAGAAGATGCTGAGCACCACGGCCAGTCCGATCTTGACAGTGTTCGGCAGGTTCCGGCCGCTGAACACCGGCAGTACGACGACGAACGCCGAAATCCGGACGAGAATCAGGCCAAAGGAGTAGACGACTGTTTCGATCATGTGCCGGCCTCCACGAGCATCTGCACCATGCGGATCGTGAAGCCGGTCGCCACGCGCAGCGTCCAAGGGAGCGAGATCACCAGCACGACTCCAACCGCCAGAATGCGCGGAGCGAACGAGAGCGTCTGTTCCTGCACGCTCGTGATCGTCTGGAGAATGCTGATCGCCAGGCCCACGATGAGGCTGATCGCCACCGTCGGCAATGACAGCAGCAGCGCTGTCAGCAGAAGGTCGCGACCGATCTGTGTGACCTGGGTGGTGTCCATGAAGGTAGTGAGTGGTGAGTGGTGAGTGTTACCACGCTTCCGTCTGGATCTGAGATCTGAGATTTCACATCGCAAATCTCGAATGCCAGATTTCAGCCTCCCTCCTGTCCTCCGTCCTCTGACCGCCGACCTCTGCCCGTCACCTCCGCGTCGGCGTCTTCTCCGGCCGCTGCATCAATCGAAACTTGTCGGCGAGTTCGATCATCAGTTCCGGATCGTCGATCTCGCTGAGCAGTTTGGAGGCCTGCCGTTCTTCGAAGTTCGAGAGAATCTGCACGGCGATGTCCATCTTGCCATCATTGATCAGCTCTCTCAGGAATGCGGCTGAAGCGGTCGGCTCCATACCCTGAATCCAGGTGGACATCCGCTTGATGTTCTGGGCCTCGACCGCGTCCATCTTTGTCTGGACGTTCTCGAACTCCTTCAGCCTGGCCTCCGAGGCCTGACGCTCCTGCTCGAGTTGCGCCCGATCTTCGGCCACCTTGGCGATCAGTGCGTTCGCCGCCTCGATCTGGCTCTTGACCTGGGCGGACAGTCCTTCGATCTCCGTCTGCTCGGCTTTAATGTCCGCCTGCACCAGCTCCAGCCGGGCGCGGCGTTTCTCGGCCTCGGCTTCCTGCTGCCGGATGGCTTCTTCGCGGCTGCGGAGACTCATCGCGTTGCGGAGCAGTTCTTCCGGAGTGATGACTTTCGGCCGCACCGGCACGGGCAGTTCGCCGGTGGGAGGCATCTGCGCCGGATCGCTGTTTGTAGCCACACCCGGAACCGGTGGAACGCCGGCGACAGCGGCATTCGCCTCCGTTGCGGGCGCAGCCGGTTGGCGCGAGGCCATCCACCACGAGCCGGCCGCGGAAATGCCGAACATCACGCCGGCGAAGGCGATCAGCTTGATGAAAGTCTTCATGTCCGGCTTCCTTCGGTCTCCAAGTCATTCCATTGGCGCAGCGTCCAGTCGTCCGCGAAGCGCTGGCGGTGCTGTTCGTCCTGCTTGCGCAGCGCCGCCTCGCTCCGGGACAGCAGCTCTTCCAGCGACTCGATCTCTGCATCCAGCTTTCGCCGCTGCGCCACGGCGGCTCGATAGCTCTCTCCAGCCTCCGTTGCAACGGCATCGAGCCGGCCGCACTCCGAGATCAGCGACTCGATCTCCCCGGCGGCCGCCTGCAGTGTTTCCACCGGCGTAATCCGCCGGAGCCTTGAGGCCATTCCCTCCGATGCCTGCTCCAGCCGGCGGCGTTCCGCATCGGCTTCCGCCCGCGCGAGGCGGAACGCCGTGGCCGCCTGCAGCGTCTGCAGTTCGGCCAGCCGTGCTGACTGCCGCTTGATGCGGAGCAGCCGTTTCGGAAGCGCGGTGGAAGGGGCGTTCATGGGTGGAGGTCAGAGGCCGGGAATCAGGGGGTCGGCATCAGGGGGCAGGGAAAGCGATTGCACGTTGGTCGTCAGGCTTGGGGTCATCTTCTCGGTTCAGGGCTCACGGCTCACCAGCTCCCTACCACGGCCAGCCTTCAGCCAGGCGCAGCAGGTGCTGTTGGGTGTCCGCCTGCGACGACCATGTCCCGGCGGGCTGTTTGAGGAACTCGTGCACTTTGGGAAGCAGGTCCATCGCGCGGTCGATCTGCGGCACGCTTCCCTTCTGATAGGCGCCGATCTGGATCAGGTCGGCCACTTCGTCATATGTCGCCATCGCCGCCCGAACCTTGCGTGCGGCCGTTTGATGAGCGGAATTCGTCACGTCCCGGAATACGCGGCTGATGCTGGCGCCGACGTCCACGGCGGGGAAGTGCCCCTTCTCGGCCAGCTTGCGGCTGAGCACCACGTGCCCGTCCAGCACGGAGCGCGCGGCATCGGTGATCGGTTCGTCCATGTCGTCGCCGTCCACCAGCACTGTCAGGATGCCGGTGATCGAGCCCGTCTCACTGTTGCCCAGCGACTCGAGAGTGGACGAGATGAGGCTGAACACGGAGGGTGTGAATCCGCGGGCCGTCGGCGGTTCGCCGCGGGCCAGGCCGATCTCGCGCTGTGCGGTCGCCATGCGTGTGAGGCTGTCGAGCAGGAACAGGACGTTCAGTCCTTCGCGACGGAAGTGATCGGCGATGGTGATCGCCGTGCTGACGGCCCGGACCCGCATCAGGGGAGTTTCGTCGGCCGTCGCGACGACCACGACCGAACGCGCGAGTCCGTCGGGACCCAGGCAGTCATCCAGGAACGGTCGCACCTCGCGTCCGCGTTCACCCACGAGCACAATGACGTTCACATCCGCGACGGCATGCCGTGCAATCTCGCCCAGGAGCGTGCTCTTGCCGACGCCGCTGCCGGCGAACAGGCCGATGCGCTGCCCGCGACCGCAGGTCAGAAGTCCATCGATGACGCGCTGTCCCGTGACGAATGGTTGTTCGATGCGGGGCCGGCTGAGCGCGGACGGAGTAAGATTCTGCACTGGACGCCAGCCGCTGACGTGCAGCGGTCCGCGATCGTCCACGGGACGTCCGAGGCCGTTCATCACGCGTCCGAGGAGCTTGTCGCCGACGGGAACGCGATGGGGCCGGCGGAGGTCGATCACCGGCCGTCCGGGCTCTGCCCCGTCCCAGTTGCGGAACGACATGATCTGCACCGTATCGCCGTCGAAGCCGATGACTTCGGCCGGCAACGTGGTGTGATCGGACAGCCGGATCAGGCAGAGGTCGCCGACGCGCCCGGGCATGCGGGCGGTGAGCACCCCCCGCGCGCTACGCAGTTTCCCGACGGTCCGGAAACCGTCGCAGGCTGCGATCCGCTGCTTGAGTTCGTCGACGTTCAACCTGAGCATCCGCTAACCCTTCCATGAGTTCCTCGTGCAGGTCTCCCAGCGAGAGATGCAGATCGGAGAGGATTCCTTCCTCGGGGAGTTCAGCCCGGCAGCAGCCTCGTTCGAGCGTTGTGTCGGGCGTGAATCGGACTTCGCGTCCGTCCAGCAGCTGAGGAGACTCGGCCGCCAGCAGTTGCTGCAACGGCTGGAGATCGGCCGGATGCAGCCGGACTTGCACCGGTCCGGATGCCGGCAGTCGCTGCACGGCCTCCTCCACCATCTCCCGCACGCCGAACTCGCCGGCTTCGATCACCCGGTAGACGAGCCGCGAGGCGATCGCCACCGACAACTCAACGGCCGCCTGCTGCAGTTCGCCCAGCGACAGCCGCCGCCGTTCTTCGAGAGCAAGGATCGCCTGTGACAGCGACTCAATGAGCGGGCCGAGATCGGGGGCCCGCGGCGGCGGCACGATCGGAGGAGCCACCGGTGAGGGTGGCTGCGGGGGTGCGGGGGACGGAAGGGGCGCCGAAGGCGCTGCAGCGGCGGCTTCGCGCGCAATGCCGCCGTACACGCTGACGCGGGTCGGCGACGTGGCGAGTTTGATGCGGCGACTCCACATGTCAGTTTTCTCGCTCGCAGGAGAGAAACCCGGTTTCTTCAAGAAGCCGGATTTCTTAGTACGTTGCGATCGGGGTTACCCGTCCTCCTGGTCGATGCGCGCCAGAACCTGTGCGATCATCTTCCTCGCGCCGGCGACGGAGTCGGGGCGGGCCGACGTCTGGAACTCCATTTCGTCCCGCAGCGTGTCCCGGGCGCGTTTCGACAGGTTCGACAGAATCTTGTCCGCCAGCTCGGTCGCCGCGCCGACGAGCGCCAACGCGAGCGTAGAGGTATCCACCTCGCCCAGTACGCGCTGCACCGCGCGGTTGTCCAGACCGGCGATGTCCTCGAACACGTACAGCTTGTCCACGACCTGGGCCGCAGTATCAGGATGATGTTCCTTGAGCGCCTCGAGCAACGGCCCGCGCTGCTCCTTGTCCGTGGCCCGCAGCATGTCGGCAATCCGCTGCACGGCGTCGAGCGTCTTACGCGGTGATGGCGGTCGCTTGACCCCCGCCTGCACAGTCGCGCGCAGCACGCGGCTGGTCAATGCGGGGCTGTCGGGAATCGTCCCGCTCAGCTGCACGATCGTCGCCTCGCGCTTCTCGTCCGACAGCAGCTTCATGACTTTCGCCGCGAGCGCCGGCGGCACGTGCTTGAGCACGATCGCCGACGTCCGCGGATGCTCCGTCTCGAGGCAGGCGGCGATCTGAAACGGCGTGAGCCGCGGCAGATCGGCCTGCGGGTTCTCTCCTGGTTCAAACGGCTCCCAGGCCGTGTGTTCGTCCGCGGCATCGTCCTGGTCGTCGGTCGCGGCGATCCGCAATCGCGGCCCGCGCGACCGGCCGGCGAGTTGGAAGATGCGCTCGAAGTCGGCCAGCACCTCCTCCTGCTTGCGGGCGCTGAGCGGCACGTTCTGCATGGATTCAATTCTCCGCCGCAGTTCGGCGGCGCGCTCCGGGCGCATCTCGTCGAGCAGCGTCTCCGCCGCCTCCGCACCCAGCAGGTGCAGCAGCATCGCCAGCTTGTCTTCTGCCTGATCGAGGATCATGGTTCGCCGTGTCTCGTGCCAGAAACCGGGTTTCTTCAAGAAACCCGGTTTCTGCAATGTCTGCGGTTCTGTGTTGTCTTCAGGCGACTTTGCGGAGTTGCGGCGTGCTGCCGCGGGCGTCCGGCGTCGCTTCTTCACCCAGCCAGGCCTCCAGCACGCTGGCGATGGCGCGGGGATCGTCCTCCACCTGCTGCGCCAGCGAATTCAGGCGGCGAGCCGTCTCCGGCGTGAATCCCGTGCTGGCGGGTTGCGCGACGACGACAGGCTTCATCTTGTTGAGGGTCATGAGTGCGATGACGAGCAGGACGAGGGATGCGATCCCGAGCGACGCATTGCGGACCAGCCCCTCGTACTGGGTCCAGGTCGAAGGCCCGGCGATGAGCGCCGGATCGAACAACTCCATGCCGGCGAGCGGTCCGACGACGACTTCGATGGCATCATCCCGCGTCTGGCTGAATCCCACCGCCTGCTTGATGACGCCCTCCACCTGTTCCTTGGTCAGGCCTGAAGTTGCGGAGGCGTCCCCTCCAGCCGACTGCGGAATGTCCACCGCGGCCGACACTGTCAACCGCCGCACGCGTCCGGGGGCTTCGGTGATCGTGTTCTTGTACTCGGTGTTCTGGTACTCGGTATTAATCGTCTCCGTCTTCGACGTCTTCGGATCCGGCGAGCTGACATCGGGCATCGAAGGGAGGACGTTCGATGTCGAACCGCTCGAGACCGCCGCCGGCGTCTCCGTCGAGTTCGTGGTTGTGACAGTCTCGGACTTCTTGACCTTCGTGTCCGGATCGTATGTCGTCTCAATCCGGCTGGTCTGGGTGAAGTCGATCTCAGCCGCCACCCGCACGACCGCGCGGCCCGGTCCCAGCAACTGGGCCAGCATCGTCTCGGCTTTTGACGCCAGTTCGGTCTCCAGGTGACGCTGGTACTCAAACTGTCGCGCAATGTCGGACCCCAGCGGCGACTGCTGCTCGGACAGCACCCGGCCGCGCGTGTCCATCACGCTGATGTCGTTGGGACTCAGCCCTTCCACGGCGTGGGCCACCATCGAAACCACGCCGGCGGCCTGCTGCCGGTCGAACTGCGCGCCGGGCTTAAGCTCAATGATCACGCTCGCCGTCGTCGGCTGCTGATCCCGCACGAAGGGGCTGGGTTCCGGCCGGCTGACGTGCACCGTCGCACTGGCGACTCCCTGCACTTTCATGATGCTCCGCGCCAACGACGCTTCCTGTGCCCGTGATAACCGGTAGCGGTACTGCGCAGGATCCTCGAAGATGCCGCCGGAGATGTTGTCCGCCGGTGTCTGCATGGGATCCACGAGATCCCCGGCCGCCAGCTTCGCCCGGTTCCAGTCCTGCTTGGGAACCAGCAGTTCCGAACCGGAGAAACTCAACTGGTATTCGATCCCTTGCGCTTGCAGGCGGCTGATGAGTTCCGCCGCGTCCTGCGGCCCGAGCCGGTTGGCCAGCGGCACGAACTCCGATTTCGACGACCACATGCCCACGCCGACCACCGCGGCGATGCCCAGCAGCACCACCACGGACAGCGTCATGCGCTGCCGCGCATCGTACCGCTGCCACGTCGTGCGAAGCTGCGCCAGGGATGCGTTCAGAAAGTTCACGGCTGAGGGTCCAAAGTCTGGTTCGTGTTATTCAACAATCTCTGTATCAGGCGCTTACACCTGCATCCGCATCAGTTCCTGGTAGGACGAGATCAGACGATTGCGGATTTCCATGACCAGCCGAAAGGCGAGGTCGGCCTTGGCTACGCTGAGCACTACGTCGTGGACATTGTCAGTCTGCCCGGTGGCGAGCGCTTCGATCTGACTGCCGACCTGCAATTGCTGATTGTTGGCGTCCTGCAGGAACTGCGAGACCAAGTCGCCGAAACCGGAAGGCCCTGCGCCGCCGCCGCTGGGCGCCACCGGCGCAGCCGATTGCGGGGGGAGCGGTGGAATTCCCCCCCCGGCGCCGACCAGAACTCCGATCGGTGCGACGGACATCAGCCGGTTCCTCGCAGCAGCGACAACGATTGTTCGGTCATCTGCCGGTACAGCTGCAGTGCCTTGAGGTTCGCTTCGTAGGCACGGCTGGCCGTGATCAGATCCACCATTTCGTTGGGCAGGCTGACGTTCGGCATCAGCACGAAGCCCTCCTCATCCGCATCCGGATGACCGGGATCGTAGACCTTCGGAAACTCTGTTTTGTCGGTATCCACCCCCAGCACGCGCACGCCCTGCAGGGAGTCCGGTGAAGGGCCGCCCGTCCCGGCGGAGTCGAGCGCTTCGGCGAACAGCATCTGCTGCCGCCGGTACGGTCCGCCGTCGATCGAGCGCGTCGAATGCGCGTTGGCGATGTTGTTGGCGATTACTTCCATCCGCTGGCGTTCGGCCGCCAGACCGGAAGCGCTGATGTTCGGCGCCGACAGGATTCGTGATAGCGACATATTTGCCCTCCGTGACCACCCCTGCAGCCCGCCGCGTCAGCAAGGGGGAGCGTTGCCGAGCGTCATTCCCCGCTGATGGCCCGGCGCATCGCGCCGAACTGGCTTGCCAGCACCTGCGTATACGTCTGGTACAGCAAGCCGTTCCGCTGCAGCTCGCCGATCTCCATATCGATGTCCACGTTGTTGCCGTCCGCCCGTTCCGGCAGGCCGCGCTCGGTCACAATCTCCGGCTGGATCGACGCCGCGCTCAGAGTGCTCCCGCGCTGCAGTTGCTGGGCCAGCTGGTCCTCGAAGTGCACCGTCTTCCGCTTGTAGGAAGCGGTGTTGACGTTCGCGAGGTTCTGGCTGATGACCTGATGCCGCACCTCCGACGCGCGAAGGAGCTGCGAAAGCAGGTCGGCCTGTCCGGAAAACTCGAGCATATCGGTTCTATCGGCAGAACCGGCAAAGTCGGATCAGCTTTCCCAGACCGCCGCGCCGCCGCGCGAAGGGACTGCAGTGTTTTCCCGCACGCCGCCGCGTCGCGAGCCCGGGTGTATCGCCGTAACAGCCGAGCCGGCCGGACGCTTAGGACCGAAACCACCGTCCCGTACACACAGCGCCGCAACCGGCGATCCAGATACAGAGAGCACACAATGAGCGATCAACCCGAACACGGCATCACCGGCTGGATCCTGCCCGGACTGGCAGTCGTCCTTCTCTCCGCCAAGCTGACGGCCGCCTTCTGGCCGCAGCTCACCAGCCTCGCGACCACCGTTCGGGACCGAGCCGAGTCCCTGTTCGAGGCGGACGAGGAGCCTGCGGCGGCGGTGTCGGAAACGGAGTCCCCTGACCCGGCGAGTGACTCGGGTGCACCCCGTCCGATCGTAATCGAGCAGCCCTCGCCTCCTTGCGGCGGGCATTGCCGTCACGCGGTGACTGGGCGGACCGATACGATTTCAAAGTGAATCGTCCCGCTCGCGTTCACGCACGCAATCACCGCGTCCCCGAACTCATCGAGCAGCGCCTGACCCGTCGAGTCGTAGTCGTTCTCGGCCTCAAGCCACAGCAGACGGCCGTCCCAACGGCAGGCGACATGCTGATGCCACGGACGATGGCCGAACTCCGCCTCGATGGCGGCGGGTGCGCCGGCCGCCTCGGCATCCGTCAATCCGGAACAGATGAGGGTGATGTGATACCGGGACACAGCCGTCGTCCGGAAAAGAGCCGAGGCCCGCGGACTAGAGTCCGGGGCCTCGGCAACTCGATGGCGGGTTTCCGGTGACTGTTACACCAGTTCGGCGATCGGTTTGCCGTTCTCGATCATGTAGACCGGGCGGCCGGCCTGGTTGACGAACTGGATGCGCTTGTCGATGCCCAGCACGTCGAACACGGTCGCCATCAGATCCTGCGGCGTGATCGGAGTCGTCTTGGGCACGTCGACCTTCTCGGCCGATTCGCCGATGACCTGCCCCATCTTCAGTCCGCCGCCCGCGAGGGCCAGCGTGCTGAGCGGCGCCCAGTGATCGCGTCCGGCGCCGCCGTTGATCTTCGGCGTGCGGCCGAACTCGCCGCTTATTACCAGTAGCACGTTGTCGCTCATGCCGCGTTGATCGAGGTCCTCGACCAGGGCGGAAACGGCTCGGTCCACCTGCGGGCCGAGGTTGTCCATCGCCATCTTGATGTTGCCGTGCATGTCCCAGCCGCCGAACTCGACAGTGACGAACCCGGCGCCGGCCTCACACAGACGGCGGGCCGTCAACAGTCGCTGGCCGAGGTTCGGTCCGTAGCGGTCGACGACGCGCGGGTCTTCGTACTTGACGTCGAAGGCCTGCTGCGACGTGCTGAGGACGAGGTTGAAGGCCTGCTGCTCGAACGAATCGAGCCCTTCCATCAGCTCGCTGCGATCGATCTCGCGATTGATGTTGTCGATGCCTTCGAGCATCTGGCGACGATTGTCGAGCCGGCCTTTGTCCACGACCAGCGACATGTTGCGCTGGGCCTGGCCTCCCGGATCAAACGGACCGAAGGCGGTCCCGAGGAACGCCGGGCCGTCTCCGTAGATGCCGCCCAGGCGGACGTACGTCGGAATGCCGGTCGTCGGATGGTTCGGGCCGCGGACGCGCGACACGATCGACCCCAGTCCCGGACGCGTCGGCACCATGCCGTTGTCGGCGAGCCGGTAATCGTAGCCGGTCATCACCCAGTGGGTGCCGCCGCCGTGGCCGCTGTTGGTGTGGGCGAATGATCGCACAAACGCCATGCGGTCGGAGACCTGGGCCATCTTCTCGAAGTTGCCTCCCAGCGTGACGCCGGGGATCGTGGTCGCGACTTCACCGGTGACGCTCCGGTATTCGGACGGAGCCGTCATCTTCGGATCGAACGTCTCAACGTGAGTCGGACCGCCGCCGAGCCACAGCCAGATCACCGAGGTGTCTTTGGTGGGCTGACCGTTGATCTGCGCCTGCGCACGGGCCCGGAGCAGGTCGGGAAGCGCGAGTCCGCATAGTCCCAGGGTTCCCA
This sequence comes from Planctomycetaceae bacterium, assembly GCA_041940305.1. Classification (GTDB taxonomy): domain Bacteria; phylum Planctomycetota; class Planctomycetia; order Planctomycetales; family Planctomycetaceae; genus JBGTSJ01. Next base: position 131,541 of record JBGTSJ010000001.1, on the reverse strand, counting down.
CCCGCAGCACATCGCGCCGCGTCGTCCCGGAGCAGGTCGAGTTACGCCGATCGATTCGGAAGTCGAGCATCGCCGAACCTCTGGATTCCTGAGGGGTACCTCCGGTCCCGTCCTCCGGGACGCGGCCCTCCTCCGCCCGCAGCAACCGCGCCACAAATCAGCGGAGGCTGATGGGTCAGATTCTACCGGTCGCCGATTCCGGAATGCAAGAGGGGCAAAGGGAAATTCAGGCTGACGACAGGTGAGGCCGGACCACGCCCTCTCTCGGCTACCCGCAATTTCTAAATGTGCTTCGACATCCGCGTTGCCAGACGGTCCAGTGCCGGGCTGATGTCGTGCGGCTGCAGGTGTACGTTCAGGATGCTGAAGGCGTCCTGATTCGCCAGCGCCGCCTGCATCGACTGCTGCAGATCCCCGATCGTGTGCACCTCGAACCCCCAGCCCTCCCCCAGCAGGTCGGGCAGGCGGTGATAATTCCAGTTGAGGATGTCATTGAACGGTCCCTCCTGCAGGAACCGCTCCGTCGTGTAGCCCTTGTTGTTAAGGACCACCACGATCGGATTGAACCGGTGACGCACCGCCGTGGAGAGCTCCAGGCACGTCATCTGGAAGGCGCCGTCCCCGACCAGCACCAGCGGCCGCAGCTCCCGGCTGGCCACCTGCACGCCGATCGCCGCCGGCACCGCAAACCCCATCGACGTGTAGTACGCCGGGCTGATGAACTCGGTGTGCTTGTGGATCGTCAGATCGGCCGAACCGAACAGGCAGTCCCCCACGTCGGCGACGACCACCATCTCATCATCCAGCACGCTGTCGATGTACTCGAACAATGCCGCGCTGGTCACCGGTTCGTCCGGCGGATGCGGCTGATCGCCGCGTTCCGGCCGGGAAGGAAGGTCCGGCTTCTTCTTCGCGGTGATCGACGCCTTCGGCAGCCCCTTGACGAAGTCCGCCAGTTGCACATCATGAAAGTGATGATGGCCGATACGGAGCTTTTCGCTCGTGACATAGATGCATCGGCCAGGGTCGAGCCGCGCCGTGTAGATGCCCAGGTTGATGTCCGTCATGAACGTTCCCAGGAGAATGACGCAGTCGCTGGACTCGACGTACTCGGTCACCTCCTTCCGTCCCATCGCTCCCTCGTAGACGCCGAGATACAGCGGGTGGCGCTCGCTCACCACGCTCTTCCCCAGCAGCGTGGCGCACATCGGGATGTTGTGTTTCTCAGCCAGCTTGAGCACCGGCTCGCGCAGGCCGAAGCGGTGAATCTCAACTCCGGCGATGATCACCGGCTTCTTCGCTCCATTGATCCGCTCCGCCGCCTCCGACAGCGCGGCCTCCAGCGCCTCCCGGCTGCTTCTCAAACTCGTCGGCTGCGGCACATGCTCATAGAGCGAAGCCGCGTCCACCCGGTCGCGCGGGATTTCGAGGTACACCGGCCGCTTGAACCGCACGGCCGCTTCCAGGCAGCGGTCAATCTCACGGAACGCCGTCAGCGGATCGTCCAGAGACGCACTGGCGACCGTGATCTTCTCGAACACCTCCCGTTGCGTGTTGAAGTCGCGCACGCGGTGATGCAGCAGCGGATCGTTGACGCGCTCGTTGATCCCCGGGGCCCCGCTGATCACGACCACGGGAGATTTCTCGGCGAATGCCCCGGCGATGGAGTTGCACAGGCTCAATCCACCGACGCAATACGTCACACAGACCGCCCCCAGGCCATTCACGCGGGCATAGGCGTCGGCCGCGTAGCCAGCACAATCTTCGCGAGTGCAGCCGATCACCCGAATCGGGCTGTTCTCCAGCAACCCGTAGAAGTGGAGCACGAAGTCGCCTGGGATGCCGAACACGTCACCCACGCCGTAGTCCTGCAGGCGCTGAATGAGATAGCCGCCGATGGTCTGTAGCTGGGGCGACCCGTTCCGCCCCCGCGGCGCGGTTTGAACGGCGCGAGCGGACTTCGGCCGGCTCCGGGTTTTCCGAGTCGTCTGCTTCTTGCCCACGGCGAGTGTCTCCTATCACCTGGCGTTATGGGACAACCTGGAATCTGTTTCGATTATAGCGGTGCTGATCTTCAGGTGGGCGGCGGGGCTGAACCCCGCTGCTCGTCGCGTGGGTCAAGATATTGGACAACTCCGATGGTTGCGACCGCTCCTCTGCGCGCGTAGAATTTGAGTAGGTGGATGCCGTACCACAGCCGGTGTTGGGGTCGGTCATTCACTCCCGCCCGCTGGACGATGTCGTTCGGCTACCCCATTCCTCCAGGAACTGGTGGACCGGCTGCGGCTCACTGGATTCTCCGCGATTGACTCTGCCGCGCGCTGTTGGAAGCAAACGGCCAGCCGGTCAGTTTTGCTTCTATTCCGCCCGGCCGAGCCTCCGTGGTCGAACGGAGAGACGACCGGCATCCGCGCCGTGACGGCTGACAGCCCTCACCCCGCCCAGACACGCCGTCGCGTTGCTCCTCTTCAGCGATCCGCCGCATCTGCGACGTGCTGTATTCCGTCGAGTTCGTGATTCTCTCTCCGTTCTGCCGAGGTGATTCAGGATGACCAGCTCTCTGCGCCGGGTTGGCTGCTGTGCATTGGCCGTGCTGCTGTCCGCTGTACCTTTATACTCCGATGACGCGGCCCCGACGGATGCCGCCGCGACTGTCAGCTATTACAAACAGGTGCGGCCCATCTTCCAGGCCAACTGCCAGGGCTGCCATCAGCCCGCGAAGGCCAGCGGCGAGTATGTGATGACCGACTTCGCCCGCATGACGGCCGGGGGCGAGACCGGCGATGCGGCCATTGTGCCCGGGCAGCCGGATGCGAGTTATCTGCTCACGCTGATCACACCCACCGACGGCGCGGCCGAAATGCCGAAGGGGAAGCCGCCGCTGTCCGCGACCGACATCGACCTCGTCCGTCGCTGGATCGAGCAGGGGGCCATCGATGATACGCCCGCCAACGCCGTGCAGCGCTACGATGCGGACCACCCGCCGGTCTACGCCCGTCCCCCCGTTGTGACATCGCTCGATTACTCCCCCGACGGCCAGTTGCTCGCCGTGTCGGGCTTCCATGAAGTCCTGCTGCATAAGGCGGACGGCTCCGGACTCGCCGGACGGCTGATCGGCCTCGCCGAGCGGATTGAGTCGGTGCGATTCTCTCCCGACGGCAAGCGGCTTGCCGTCACCGGCGGACTGCCGGCCCGCATGGGAGAACTGCAGGTGTGGGACGTCGAGCAGCGCGCGTTGACGCTCTCCGTGCCCGTGACCTTTGACACGACGTACGGCGCCAGCTGGTCGCCGGACGGGACGCTGATCGCGGTCGGCTGCGCGGACAAGACCGTCCGGGCCTTCAATTCGGAGACCGGCGAGCAGGTCTTCTTCAGCGGCGCCCACGATGACTGGGTGCTCGATACGGTCTTCTCCGTCGACGGTTCCAATATCGTGTCCGTCGGCCGCGACATGTCGACCAAGCTGTATGACGTTGCGACGCAGCGATTCATCGACAACGTGACCTCGATTACGCCCGGCGCGCTGAAGGGGGGCCTCTCCGCCGTGACGCGGCACCCCACGCGCGATGAAGTGCTCGTCGGCGGCAGCGACGGCGTCCCCGGCATCTATCGCATGCAGCGGATCACGAACCGCGTGATCGGCGACAACGCGAACCTCATCCGCCAATTCCCCGCCATGCGGGGTCGGATCTTTTCGGTCGACTACTCGGCCGACGGGACGCGGATCGTCGCGGCCAGCAGCCTCGACGGCAAAGGGCAGGTCTTCACGTATTCCGCCGAGTTCGATCCGGCGATGCCCGAGGACATCAAGGCGATTGTGCAGAAGGTGAGCACGTCGCAGTCCGCGGAAGAGCGGGCGCGGCTGCAGGAGTACATCACCTCCGACGTCGCCCTGCTGACGCAGACCGAGATCCCCGCGGCCGTGTATGCGGTGGCGTATGCGCCCGATGGCGGCACAATCGCAGCGGCCGGGGCGGACGGAACCATCCGGCTGATCAATCCGGCGGACGGCTCGGTTCGCGGCGAGATCACTCCGGTCGAAATCGATCCCGATGCCCAGCGTCCGGCCGCAGAACTGTTCGCAGGAGAAGTGGAGTCCGAGTATTTCCCTGAAGAGTCGCTCCCCTCGGGCGCTGTGGTGACCACGATCGCCGTCCAGCCGCCGCAGATCGCGCTGCACGGCAAGTATAGCTACACGCAGTTGCTGGTGACCGCCACGCTCAACACTGGCGACCAGGTGGATGTGACGCGGATGGCGAGCATCGCCGTCAATGGCGACGCCGTCAGGGTGACCGAAGGGGGCCGCGTCCAGGTGCAGGCCGACGGCGCTGCACAGCTGGCGATCACCTTTGGGGACCAGACGCTCACGGTGCCGGTCGAAGTCGCCGGCTACCACTCCGACGCGCCGATGAACTTCGTCATGGACGTGAACCCGGTCATCTCGCGGCTCGGGTGCAATCAGGGAACCTGCCACGGCGCCAAGGACGGCAAGAACGGCTTCCGGCTATCGCTCCGCGGATATGACCCGATCAACGACGTGCGGTCGTTCACCGACGACATGGCGTCGCGCCGCGTCAACCTCGCGTCGCCGGACGACAGCCTGATGCTGCTCAAGGCCACCGGCGCCGTGCCGCACGTCGGCAGCCAGTTGACGCGTCCGGGACACCCCTACTATGAGATCATCCGGCAGTGGATCGCCGAAGGCGCCGAACTCGACCTCACCGCTCCCCGCGTGACGTCAATTGCCATTCAGCCGGAGAACCCGGTGATCCAGCAGATCGGCGCACGGCAGCAGTTGCGGATTGTGGCCACGTATGCGGATGGCTCAACCCGTGACGTCTCCGGCGAAGCCTACATTGACAGCGGCAACACCGAAGTCGCCGAGATCAACCGCCACGGCATCGCCACGACGATCCGCCGCGGTGAGGCCCCCGTGCTCGCGCGGTTCGAAGGCAACTACGCAGCGACGACCATTACCTCGATGGGGGACCGCACCGGCTTCGTCTGGCAGGAGCCGGACGTGTGGACCGAGATCGACAAACTCGTCGCGGCCAAATGGGAGCGGATGAAGATCCAGCCGTCCGAATTGTGCAGCGACGAGGACTTCCTGCGGCGGGCGTATCTGGATCTGACCGGTCTGCCGCCGACGGCCGACGAAGTGCGGACGTTCCTGACTGACTCGCGCGAACCGCGCGTCAAGCGGGACGAGGTCATCGACCGCCTCATCGGCAGTGAGCCTTACATCGTCTACTGGACCAATAAATGGGCCGACCTGCTGCAGGTGAACAGCAAGTTCCTGGGCGGCGAGGGAGCTCGCCAGTTCCGCGACTGGATCCGGAACGAGATCGCCAACAATACCCCCTACGATCAATTCTGCCACAAGGTGTTGACGGCCAGCGGCTCAAACAAGGAGCATCCGGCCGCGTCGTATTACAAGATTCTCCGGGATGCAGAGCCGATCATGGAGAACACGACGCACCTGTTCTTGGGCGTGCGGTTCAACTGCAACAAATGCCACGACCATCCGTTCGAGCGTTGGACCCAGGACCAGTACTACGAGACAGCCGCGTTCTTCGCGCGCGTCGGCCTGGAACGCGATCCCAACAATGCCGACGGCAATGTGGGCGGTACGGCCGTGGAAGGGGCCAAGCCGCTGTGGGAAGTGGTGATGGACAAGGGGGAGGGGGAGATGGTCCACCTGCGGACCGGCGATGTGGCTCCGCCCGATGTCCCCTACGATGACGAGATCATCATGCCGGGAGACGCCACTCGCCGTGAGCAGATCGCGGCCTGGATTACCTCGCCCGAGAACGATTACTTCGCGAAGAGCTACGTCAACCGCGTATGGGGCTACCTGCTGGGCGCCGGCCTGATCGAGCCGCTCGATGACATCCGCGCCGGCAACCCGCCCACGAACCCCGAGCTGCTCGACTACATGACGGGCCAGTTCGTCGCGTCAGGGTTTGACGTCCGTCAACTGATGGCGTCGATCTGCAAGAGCCGCGTGTACCAGCTGTCGCTCGCCACCAATGAGTGGAACGAGGACGACAAACGCAATTACTCGCACGCGATGCCGAAGCGTCTGCCGGCGGAAACCCTGTACGATGCGATCTACACGGTGACCGGTGCAAAGATGCAGATTCCGGGTGTCCCGGAAGGGACCCGCGCCGCCGCGCTGCCGGATGCCGACGCCGCACTGGCCGACCGGTTCCTCGCGAACCTGGGGCGTCCGCCGCGGGAAAGCTCCTGCGAATGTGAACGCTCCTCCGGCCTGCAGCTCGGGCCGGTGATGGCGCTGATGAACGGACCGACTGTCAGCGACGCCATCTCCCAGTCCGGCAACGCGCTCGATCAATTGGTCCAGTCGCAGCCGGACAACGCCGCCCTGATCAACGAGATTTTCCTGCGGGTGCTCAATCGACCGGCGCATGACACGGAGATCGCAGCGACGGTCGAGATCATGCAGCAGCTGCAGAGCGAGCACGAAGCGCTCGTCGCGCAGCTCGAGGCCTATCGGGAAGAGATCCGCCCCGTCACCGAGCAGAAGGAGGCCCGGCGTCAGGAAGCCATCGCCGCCGCGCAGCAGGCTTACGATGCGTATCAGGAGGAGATTCGCCCGCGGCAGGAGCAGGCCGAGGCCGAGCGGCAGATGAAGATCGCCGCCGCGAAGCAGGCCCTCGCCGACTACGAGGCGACGCTGCCGGAGAAGCTCGCGGCCTGGATCGAGTCCGCCGCAGATCCGTCCACCGGCTGGACGGCCCTCGACCCGCGGGACCTCAAAGCTTCGACCCGAGCGACGCTCACCAAGGAGTCCGATCTCTCGGTGTTCGCATCCGGCGAGAACAATCGCAAGGGGAACTACGTCTTCACGGCCGAGACCGACCTCGTCGGCATCACGGGCGTGAAGCTGGAACTGTTCGCCGACCCGCGGCTCCCCGCCAACGGTCCCGGCCGCGCCCCGAATGGGAACTTCGTCCTCAGCGAGTTCACCCTGAATGCCTGGCAGAAGGGACAACCCGACGGCCGGATGAAAGTCGAGATGCACAATGCCAAAGCGGACTTCAGCCAGCAAGGCTTCGACATCGCCACCGCGATTGACGGCCAGGCGCCCAACGGCGGGAACGGCTGGGCCACCGCCGGCGATATCGGCAACAACCGTACCGCTACGTTCGAGCTGCAGGCCCCCCTGACCGGTGAGGGAACCAGGGTGCTGGAGTTTGTCCTCGATCAGCAGTATGCGGACAACATGCACACGATCGGCCGGTTCCGTATCTCCGTCACGACCGCTTCTCCTCCGCTGCAGTTCGGCCTGCCGGAGAATGTGGCGGCCATCCTGCAGATTGCGGCCGACCAGCGGACCGATGAACAGCAGGCCGCCCTGCTGGAGTACTACCGTTCACTCGACGATGAATTGAAGGTCAAGCAGAAGGCCGTGGCCGACGCCGAGCAGCCGTTGCCGGAGGACGCACGACTTGTCGCACTGCGCAACAAGCTGGAGGAAGTCAGCCAGCCCCTGCCGATCGACCCACAACTCGCCCGCCTGCAGCGCGCCGTCGAGTTGAGTTCGTCGCAGCTGCAGAACGAGCGGCTGACGACGGCCCAGGATCTGGCCTGGGCCCTGATCAACAGCCCGGCGTTTCTGTTTAACCGTTAGCAGCAGACCGGGTCTTGGTTTTACCGTAGCCAACCCGCAACGACTCAGATAACATCAACATACCCCGATCGGTCCACCGACAGGAGTTTCTCATGCTGATTCGCGTTCCCGGACAGCCCGGCAAGGATTTGTGCGACAGCCATCTCGGCGTCACCCGCCGCGACATTCTGCGTGTCGGCGGCTCCAGCATGCTCGGCCTTTCGCTCGGCAGCATGCTGCAACTGAAGGCCCAGGCCAACAGCGGGGCGATCGGCGGCGCCGGCTGGGGGAAGGCCCGCAGCGTCATCCTCTGCTACCTGCAGGGCGGTCCCAGCCACCTCGACCTCTGGGACCCCAAGGAGAACGTGCCGGACAACGTGAAGTCCGCCTTCTCGAACATCTCCACCAAACTGCCCGGCGTCTCGTTCACCGAGAACCTGCCGCAGCTGGCCCAGGTGAACGACAAGTTCACGCTCATCCGCTCGATGAGCTACACGCCGAACGGCCTGTTCAACCACACGGCCGCCATCTACCAGATGATGACCGGCTACACGACCGACAAGGTCAGTCCGTCCGGACAGTTGGAGCCGCCCGATCCGCGCGACTTCCCCAACTTCGGCTCGAATATCATCCGCCTGCAGCCGCCAAAGGAGCCGATGCTCCCGTTCGTGATGCTCCCCCGCCCGCTGCAGGAGAGCAATGTCGTCGGCAAGGGAGGCACCGCCGGGTTCCTCGGGAAGGCGTACGACCCGTACTACCTGTTCCCGCCCGGCGACGACATGGACATGACGAAGATGGACAAGATCAACGTCACAGACCTCGAGATGCGGGCCGACGTCTACGGCCAGCGTCTGGAGCGCCGCGAACGGCTGCGGGACGTGATCAACCAGGGGATGCCCGAGATCGACCGGGCCGTCAAAGATTACAACCTGAACGAGTATTACGACCAGGCGCTCTCGCTTGTCGCCTCCGGCCGCGCGCGGGACGCGTTCGCGCTGGAGCAGGAGTCGCGCGAGATGCGCGACCGCTACGGCCGCAACACGTTCGGCCAGTCCTGCCTGCTGGCCCGCCGCCTGGTGGAAGCCGGCACGCGGGTGGTGGAGGTCGTCTGGCCGAAAGTCGCCAACAGCGACAATCACTCCTGGGACGTGCACGTCGGCCTCACCGACCGCATGAAGAACCAGTCCGGCCCCATGCTCGACACCGGCCTGTCGGCCCTCGTCTCCGACCTCGACGACCGTGGACTTCTCGATGAGACGCTCGTCATCGCCGTCGGCGAGTTCGGCCGCAGCCCGCAGCGCGGCGTCTCCACCAGCGGCAACAGCAACAACGACGACGGCCGCGACCACTGGCCGTACTGCTACACCGCCATGATCGCCGGCGCCGGCGTGAAGCGCGGCTACGTCCACGGCCAGAGCGACCAGACCGCCTCCGCCCCGCTCAAGGATCCCGTCCACCCGGGCGAGCTGCTGGCGACGATCTATCACACCTTCGGCATCGATCCGACGACGATCGTCTACAACCACCTCAACCAGCCCCGCGAACTGGTGAAGGCCGAAGCCGTCTCGAAGCTGTTCGCATAAGCGAGCGTTGTTTGACACGCCAGAACCCCGATTTCTCCAAAGAAACCGGGGTTCTTTGCTGCGCTCACTACGAGGTCGCGTGTCTCGAGAGGTAATCTCTCAACCAGAACTGGGCCCCCAGCGCGTCCTCGCTATTGCCGGCTGCGATACCCTGAATTATCTGCAGGCATCGGTGGCGAACGAAGGGTGTCGGCTCACACAATTCCAGCAATTGAAAAGCCAGCCACCGTGCGGCAACTTCAAGGTCCATTAGGGGGAGAAGCTCGTCCGCTGCCCCTGGTTCAGTCACAATGGCACGCATGCGCAGGGCGGCCGCATTGTGGCGCCGAATTGACGCGCCTGAACCCCGGGCGTTCTCCGTGCAGACTGCGACACATTCCCGATATCGCTCAAGTCGATCGCTCATCCGAACGCTCTCCCCGCAAGTGCGAGTTTCGACGCCGTCGCAGCCCTTCCAACCGGCTCTTGATCTCCGCCTCCGCTCCGCGGTCGGTCGGCTCGTAATACGTCTTCTCGACTCCGAGGTAATCCTGGTCGACCCAGCCTCCTTCTCCGGAGTGGGCGTACTGGTAGCCTTCGCCGTGGCCGAGCCGCTTCGCGCCGCGGTAGTGTGAGTCGCGGAGGTGGATTGGCACCGGGACCACCCGCTGATGGCGCACGTCGTCGATGGCCGCGTCAATGGCAACATACGCGGCGTTCGACTTGGGAGCGCAAGCGAGGTACGTCACGGCCTGGGCGAGGATGATCCGGCATTCGGGCAGGCCGATGCGGTCGGTCGCCTCTGCCGCGGCATTGGCGAGGACGAGGCCCTGCGGGTCGGCGTTGCCGATGTCCTCGCTGGCGGCGATCACGATCCGCCGGGCGATAAACCTAGGGTCTTCGCCGGCCTCGAGCATCCGGGCGAGCCAGTACAGCGCCGCGTCGGGGTCGCTGCCGCGGATGCTCTTGATGAACGCGCTCGCCACGTCGTAATGCTGGTCCCCGTCCGCGTCGTAGACCACGGCTTTCTTCTGGATCGACTCCTGCGCCACGGCGAGGTCAAACACGGGGGGGGCATTACCGCCCTCGCGGCCGGTGACCGACAGCACGCCGATCTCCAGCGCCGACAGCGCCCGCCGCGCGTCCCCGTCGCAGATGTCGGCGAGGAAGTCGAGCGCCTCGGCCGTGCACTCGACCGCCACGTTCCCCAGCCCGCGCTCCGAGTCGGACAACGTCCGGTCCAGCAGACAGCGGACATCCTCTTTCGTCAGCGGCTGGAACTCGAACACCTGGCTGCGGCTGATGAGTGCCGAGACCAGCGAGAAGAAGGGGTTCGCCGTCGTCGCCCCGATCAGGATCACGACGCCGCTCTCGACGTCCGGCAGCAGCACGTCCTGCTGCGTTTTGTTGAAGTGATGCAGTTCATCGACGAACAGCACGGTCCGCTCGCCCGAGGCGTCCAGCCGCCGGCGGGCGTCCTCCAGCACAGCCCGCAGTTCCTTGACCCCGGCCGACGCCGCGTTGAGCTGCGCGAATTGCGACCGCGTGTGCCGCGCGATGACTTCCGCCAGCGACGTCTTTCCGGTCCCCGGCGGCCCATAGAAAATCAGCGACGACAAACGGTCCGCCTCCAGCATCCGCCGCAGCAGTTTCCCTTCTCCGAGGAAGTGAGATTGCCCGACAAACTCATCAACGGTGCGCGGCCGCATCCGCGCCGCCAACGGCCGGGCCGCCTCGCGATTCGCACGTTCCTGCCGTTCAAAGAGTCCGGGCATCGGCGTCTGTCAGAACGAAGAGAAAACCACAACGGCACGACGGACACAACGTCAGGCGTGCAGGTGAAAATCATTCTACGTTGTGTGCGTCGTGCCGTCGTGGTTCCGATGCTTCGAACGCTCACCGAACGCCGGCCGAGTGCAATGCAGGACAGCCCAGGCGAAGAACAGGTTGAACGCGGATGACGCTGCAACGACCCATCCGTTCCAGCCCTGCGGGAGCGCGTCCGCCGCCCAGGCGATGATGAAATAGGCGGTGCCAAACGCGATGTAGACGATGAACGCCAATAATGCCCAATGCCGACGAAAGAGCAGGCCTACGCCGATCGGGACGAAGAAGAGTCCGATTGCGGCCAAGCAGATCCGTTTGCCTGTCGGTGTTGGAACAAACGGGAATTCGCCGAAGTATACAGGCGACGACTCGCCGGGGAGCACAGCGAAGAGCAAGAAGAACAGTCCGCCGAAAAGGCAATAGAGAGCCAGCGGCAGCACGCTGACGCGGTAGGCGCGGTCAGGCGTGTACGGTTTCCTGAATCGCTGCAATTCCACGGCGCAAACGTCCCGACTTCGACGGCAGCGGCTTCGACATCATCCGAGCCGGCCAAACTGCCGGTCCAGGTCGGCCCGCGAGAGCGTCAGCGCCGTCGGCCGGCCATGGGGGCAGTGGTGGTGGTCGTCGACGAGGTGCCGCTGGGCGAGCAGGCTTTCGATTTCCTCGGGGGCGAGGCGATGCCCCGCCTTGATCGCGGCCTTGCAGGCCATCATGTGCAGCAGGCTGTCCAGCAGGTCGCGGCGGCCGGCGCTAGTGCCGGTCCCTTCCAGATGCTCCACAACGGCCCGCAGCAGTTCCGCGGGGTCCGCCTTGGCGAGCAGCGTGGGATAGCCGGTCACCGCGACGGTGCAGCCTCCGAACGACTCGACGTGCAGGCCCAGCTCCGACAGCACGTCCGCCTGGTCGAGCAACAGGCCGGCCTCGCGCTGGCTGAGTTCGACCGTGACCGGGATCAGCAGCTTCTGGACTTCCACCGCGCCGGCCAGCACGCGGCGGCGGAAGTGCTCGTACAGAATCCGCTCGTGCAGGGCGTGCTGGTCGATGACCGTCAAGCCCTCGCCGGTCTCGACGACGAGATAACAGTCGTGCACCTGCATGGCCCTCAGTTCGGCGGACGCCGAGGCAGGGCGATGCGGAGCGTCGGTGGTAGAGACGTGGACGATCGGCGTTGACGCACCGCTCGGCGTGGAAGGGGGGGGCGTGCCAGGCACGGCGTCGTCACGATGGAGCGCGGGCTCCCCCACGAGCGGCGGGGTTAAAGCCCGCCGCTCATCGTCGCGGCGGTCGAGTTCATCAAAGACCGCATGCAGGTCGGAGAGGTCCTCCTTCGGCTGCCAGTTCGCCAGCTGGTCCTTGGCCCAGGCCGCGAGTTCCTGCTGGGCGCGCAGTGTCTCGGCCGAATCCGGCTGCGTTGTCGGCGCCGGCTCCCGCGAACCGACGCTGAGCACCGAATCGAGGTCCATCCCTAGGAACCGCGTCCGCAGCGTCGAAAGCAGTTGCCGATACAGTCGCTGGGAGTCCTGAAAGCGCACCTCACTCTTGGTCGGGTGCACGTTCACGTCCACCAGGTCCGACGGCATCTCCAGAAACAGGAACGCAATCGGATGCCGCCCCACCATCAGCAGGCCCCGGTACGCCTCCGAGAGTGCATGCTGCAGCGAGCGGTCGGTGATCCAGCGGCCATTGAGGAACAGGTACTGCCCCTTCCGCGTCCCTTTGCTCTGGCTGGGATGCGCGACGTATCCCCACAGTCGTACGCCATCATGTTCCGATTCGACGGGAATCAACTGCCGCGCCAGTTCGCTGCCGAGAAACAGCTCCAGCCGGTCGATGAGCTGCGTCGTGGCTGGCAGCTCGTGCACGATGCGCTCGTTGTGCCGCAGCACCAGATGCAGCCGCGGATGGGCCAGGGCGATCCGCGTGAACTGCTCGACGATGTGCGAGAACTCCGTCTGCGGCGACTTGAGAAACTTCCGCCGCACCGGAGTGTTGACGAACAGCTGCCGGACTTCGATCGTCGTCCCCGGCGGGCACCCGCAGGGGCGCGGCTCCTTGACGATCCCGCATTCGACGTCCAGTTCCGTCCCCTGCGGCTCATCGTGCGGTCTGCTGCGGATGCGGAACCGCGATACCTCGGCAATCGACGCCAATGCCTCGCCGCGGAAACCCATCGTATGCACGCGGAACAGGTCGTCCGCATCCGCGATCTTGCTCGTCGCGTGACTGGTCACCGCCAGTTCCAGGTCGTCCGGATGGATCCCCTCCCCGTCGTCGCAGATGCGGATCAGCTCAGCGCCGCCTTGCGCAATGTCCACCTCGATGCGGGTGGCGAGGGCATCGACGCTGTTTTCGAGCAGCTCCTTGACGGCGCTGGCCGGCCGTTCGATGACCTCCCCGGCCGCAATCTTGTTGACGACCGACGCGGACAGCTTCTGAATCCGCGAAACGACATCCGTGTGCAGGGTCATCACTGATTGGAATCTCTCGCAGAGTCGCAGGGACGCGGAGGGTGAACAGCACATCTCTGCGCCTCGGCGTCTCTGCGAGATTATTACTCCTGCACAACCGACCCTGCAACGGGTCGCGCGACATCCGCTGCCGCGTCTGCCGTCGGCGCTCGATGAGGTCACGGGCCGGCGCGATCACCCTTGTGGCCGCGCGATTTCTGCCGTTGACGGTGCGGGCGTCGCCGCCGGGCCGCATGGCGGCTCCGGCTCCCGGCCCTCGATCTCGAACTCATCAATGAGCTCGGCGCGTTTCAATGCCACCTGTCTGTCGAACTCCCGCAGCACGTTGAGCGCCTTGTCGCGGGTGGTGACGAGGCCGATGATCAGGTACTGGATGATCGCCAAACCGTAGCAGACCCAGCCGACGGTGGAGCCGAGGATGACGGCGATGATCGCGAACACCGCCGACGAACGGCTGAGGTGCTGGGCGAGAATGCCGCGGGTGATGGGCCACGCCTGCCGGCGGATGTTCTGCCACAGGCTCAGGCTGCGGTCGCGGCGGAAGGGGGGGGGGCCGGGGTGGATGATGCTGAACAGCTCCTGGTCGGGCATGGCCTCGATGACGGCGATCGCCAGCAGCAGCCGGCAGGCGGTGAGGAACCAGTTCTCCTCGTTGATCGTATGATCGAACCGGATCTCGATCAGCCGCGCGATCGCCGCCTCGACGTTCTTCGTCGCCGCCAGCAGCAGCAGCGAGCCGCGGAACCACTGCTCAATGTCCTTCTCCAGTTCGGCGTCCACGGCCGACAACCAGGGGATCCGCTTCCGCAGGATGCGATAGCAGGGGACGGCCAGGAAATGCACAGTGTAGCGCGTCGCCGGACGGACGATCGGCGTCAGCAGCGGATCGAGAATCGTGCGTTTGAGGACGCCGCCGGCCATGGCGATCGGACGTTCTGTGAAGGAAGGAACCCGGCAGATTGGTCAATCGTCAAACCGTCATTGGTCATTTCGCTTAAGACGCAGTCATCGCCTCTGCTGAAATGACCAATCGCTGTCGATCATCAATCCTGCGCTGATTGCAGTCGTGCCATTCGCATCATTCGAAGGTATCATAGAAGTCCCCCGCCACGCTGTCCCACCGGAGCCCACGCCTGATGTCGTTTCTCCGCGTCTCTGCGACTCTGCGAGGATTCTTCGCCTGGTCCGTACTGACGTCCGGTGTGCTGGCCGCAGACGTGGACTACGTGCGCGACATCAAACCGCTGTTGTCCCACAAGTGCGGCGCCTGCCACGGGGCGTTGCGTCAGGAAGCCAGTCTGCGACTGGATGCCGGCACGCTGATTCTGGCCGGCGGCGACAGCGGACCGGTCGTTGCGCCGGGAGAGGCCGCGGCGAGTCTGCTGCTGGAGCGCGTCGCCGCAGAGGATCCGGCGGACCGGATGCCTCCCGAGGGAGAGGGTGAGCCGCTGGACGCAGAGCAGCTGGCGCTCCTGACGGCATGGATCAACCAGGGCGCGCCGTATCCGGCCGACGAGGCGATTCCGGCGGAGCCGGCGGCACATTGGGCGTATCAACCGGTTCGCCGGCCCGATGTCCCGGACGTCGCCGATCCGAACGGGTCGCAGAATCCGGTCGACGCCTTCATTGCCGAACAGTACGCGGCTCACGGCGTGGCTCCGGTGGCCGAGGCCGATCGCCGGACGCTGCTGCGGCGCGTCTACCTCGATCTGATCGGACTGCCGCCGACGCGCGAGGAACAGGTGGCGTTCGCAGCCGACGAATCGCCCGACGCTTACGAACAGTTTGTCGAACGTCTGCTCCTGTCCGAGCTGCATGCCGAGCGCTGGGCGCGGCACTGGATGGACGTCTGGCGCTACAGCGACTGGGACGGATTCGGGAAGGAGCTGCGGGGGAGCCAGCGGCACCTGTGGCGCTGGCGCGACTGGATCATCGAATCGCTCGCCGCCGACAAGCCCTATGACCGGATGGTTCGCGAGATGCTCGCCGCGGACGAGCTGACGCCGACCGACGAGGATGCCCTTCGCGCCACCGGCTATCTCGCGAGGCAGCACTATAAGCTCAACCGCGACCTGTGGCTGGACAACACGGTCGAGCACACGTTCAAGGCGTTCCTCGCGACGACGCTCAACTGCGCGAAGTGCCACGATCATAAGTACGACCCTCTGCCGCAGACCGACTACTACGCCGCCCGCGCGATCTTCGAGCCGTACCAGGTGCGCATCGACCGCGTTGCCGGAGAGTCGGACATTGAGAAGGATGGCCTGGCCCGTGCATACGACGCGGACGAAAACACACCGACGTTTGTGTACCTCCGCGGAAACGAAAAACACCCGGATGAGGATCATCCGATTTCCCCCTCGACGCCGGCGATCTTCAATCAACCCTTCGTTCCTGCACGGGTGGATCTGCCGGTCGCTGCCTGGTACCCGGACTTGACCGGCGACGCCGCTCAGTCGGTGTTAGCAGCGGCCCGAAACAAGCTTGCCGATGAGCGAGAAAAGCTTGCGCAGGCGGAGGCCAATCGCGAACTCGCCAGTCGACAAGTGGCAACAACCTCAGCGAATCCTGATACCGGCGAGAATGCGCACAACGCCGGCGTTCTCGTTCTGCAGGATGAATTTGACGGCAAGGACTCCGATCGCTGGACGACGGACGGAGGAGAATGGAGCTGGTCTGACGGGAGTTTGCGCCAGACGGAAGTCGTGTCGCAACGCAGCGAACTGGTCGCGAACGTCGTCCAGCCGAGGGATTTCATCGCTCGTGTGCGGTTTGTCATTGCAGGCGGACAACAATGGCACTCAGTCGGCATGAGCTTTGATCGCACGGAAGCCGGGGAGAGCGATGGGGTCTACCTGAGCGCTCATGCCGGAGGGCCGAAGGTACAGGTCGTGCACGTCCGCGGCCAGCAGATGACATACCCGTCGCTCGGCACTCGCTCGTTGCCGGTCGAGCTGAATCAGGAGCTGGAATTGTGCATTGCCGTCCAGGGAGAGTTGCTGAATGCGACGGTCAATGGCGGCATTGTGCTGGCTTACAAGCTGACGCGGGAGCGGCGGGAGGGTCGCTTGTCGTTGTGGACTTTCGATTCCAAAGCAGAGTTTCTCAGTGTTGAACTACGTGCGCTGCCCGAGGGTGCGCAACTTGTCACTTCCGTTTCCGGAGTTCCCGCCGCATCGCTAGACGACGTACTCGCCGACGCGCAAGCCGCGGTCGATCTCGGAGAGTGTCGCGTTGCGGCTGCGACTCTGGCGGTTCAGTCGCTCTCAGCCCGACTTGCCGCAGACCTGGCGCAGTTTCGGGACGGGGAAGGCGATCCATCGTTGCTCGCGGCTGAGGCCGCTCGCGTGGAAAGGGAGCACGCGCTGGCAGTGGCCCAACTGCGTTTGGCAGAGGCTCAAGACGAACTGCGGCTGACTCCGCGCAAGATCGCGGCCGGCAATCTGAAGGCCGACGCCGCCGACGCTGCAAAAAAGAATGCCGCGGCCGCGCTCGCGGCGCGCGACGAAGCATCCGCCGCCTGCGAGCGGACTGATGCCGAGTACACTCCCTTCAGCACGCGCTATCCGCAGACCAGCACCGGCCGGCGGGCTGCGCTGGCGGAGTGGATTGCGGCACGCGAAAACCCGCTGACGGCGCGGGTGGCCGTCAATCACGTCTGGATGCGGCACTTCGGAGAGCCGCTGGTGGAGAACGTGTTCGACTTCGGTCTCCGCACGCCGCACCCGGTGCATCACGAACTGCTCGACTGGCTCGCTGCGGAGTTCATGGAGTCCGGTTGGAGCATGCGGCATCTGCACCGGCTGATCGTGACGTCCCGAACGTACCGGCTCGCATCGTCGTCATCGGAAGCCCACGGGTCGCAACCCGCGGGCTTTGAAGTGGACCCCGAGAACCGGCTGTACTGGCGGGCGAACATTCAACGTCTGGACGCCGAAGTCATCCGCGACTGCGTGCTGTTCGTCGGCGGTTCGCTCGATCTCACGCGCGGCGGTCCTGACATCGACTTCACTGAGGGAGAGACGGTCTTTCGCCGCAGTCTTTACTTCCGGCACGCGTACGAAAAGCAGATGCGGTTCCTCACGATCTTCGACGCCGCGAGCCCGAACGAATGTTACCGACGCAGCGAGAGCATCGTGCCGCAGCAGGCCCTGGCCCTGGCCAACAGCCCACTCGCCGTCGAGCAGTCCCAGCGCCTCGCGGCCGCATTGGTCGCATCAAACGACAGCGGGGACGCAAGCGACTTGATCACGGCGGCCTTCGAGACAATCCTGTGCCGTCCGCCGACGGACGAGGAACGGTCAGTCTGCGGGGAGTACCTCGAATCGCAACTGCAGTCTGTTACTGCGAATGACAATGCCGTTGCGCGTTCACGTGCGTGCACCGGACTTGTCCATGTCCTGATCAATCACAACGACTTCGTGACGGTGAGGTAGCAATGGCGTTTTCAGGCGCACTCGACGCCAGCATGATTCATCACTCACGACGTCAATTCCTCGCTGCCTCTGCCCTGACGGGCGGATCAGTGGCGCTGTCGGCCATGTTGCAGCGCGACGGGCTGGCCGGGGACGGCGACGGGAAGCCGCACCATACGCCGCGCGCCAAGAGCGTGATCTGGATGTTCATGATCGGCGGGGCGTCTCACATGGAGACGTTCGATCCCAAGCCGGCCCTCAACGAGTACGCCGGCAAGACGATCGAAGAGACTCCGTATAAGGAAGTGCTTGAGTCGCCGTATCTCGCCAATGAGCGGATCGTGCTTCCTGACGCGAATGGCCTGATCCGTACGGAGGTCTACCCGTTGCAGGTCGGCTGGAAGAAGCACGGCGAGAGCGGCCTCGAAATCTCCGACTGGTTCGAGCAGACGGCGGCCCACGCCGACGACCTCTGCCTCATCCGCTCGATGTGGACGGAGGACAGCAACCACGGGGCGCAGCTGCAGTTTCACCAGGGGCGGCACCGGCTTGACGGCTTTCATCCCACGGTCGGCTCGTGGGCCTCGTACGGACTCGGGTCGCTCAACGAAAACCTGCCGCAGTTCGTCGTCCTCGGCACACCGCTTGCCGACTGCTGCGGCGGAAACGAGGCGCACCGCGCCAGTTATCTCGGCCCGCAGTATGACGGCGTGCCGCTCAAGGTCGATCCCAACGACCCGCTCCCCTACGCCTCCCGCCCGGAATCGATCTCGCGTGATGAGCAGGCCGCCCAGTTTCAGCTGCTCAGAAATCTGAACCAGTTAACCGCCGACGCCCATCCGGATGACGAGGCGATCGCGGCCCGCATCAAGTCCTACGAGCTCGCCTTCCGCATGCAGACGGCGGTGCCCGACGTCGTCCGCTTCGACGACGAAACTGCCGAGACCCAGCAGCGCTACGGCCTTGACCAGGCCGAAACAAAGGAGTTTGGCCAGCAACTGCTCGCCGCCCGCCGCATGGTCGAACGGGGTGTGCGGTTCGTGCAGATCTATCACGGTTCGAACGGCGGCGCCGGCAGCTGGGACGCACACGGGAACCTCAAGAACAATCACACCGGCCTGTGCAAGCAGACCGACCAGCCTATTGCCGCGCTGCTGACGGACCTCAAGCAGCGCGGGCTGCTGGAAGAGACGATCGTGGTCTGGGCGACCGAGTTCGGCCGCACGCCTGGCTCACAGAACAGCGACGGCCGCGACCATCACCCGTACGGGTTCAGCATCTGGATGGCGGGCGGCGGCATCAGAGGGGGCCTGGCGCACGGCCGCACCGACGAACTCGGCTTCCACGCCGTCGAAGACCGCCATTATGTCACCGACGTGCACGCGACGGTGCTGCATCAACTGGGCCTCGACGCCCGCCGCCTGAACATCCCGGGGCGGATCCGGCTGGAGAAGGAATACGGGCACGTTATCGACGGAATCCTGAGCTGATGAAGCCGCATCGGCACGATGTGGGAAAGTAGCCGGGGCATTCCCGGAAGCGGCATTCATCAACCAGTCATCTCACCGATGCATACTGCTTCTGCGTCACGGAGTGACGCAGCTACATGATCTTAATCGTGCGGATGCGCGCGCGGATCATCCGGCAGGTGCAGCTGGTCCCGGTGAAAATGGAGCTGCGGCAGCGCCCGCAGGAGTTCCCGCAGGGCCTCATCACTGCAGCCCCCGCCGTCGAGATAGAACGATTCCAGCTGCGTCATCCCGTACAGCTGCGGCAGTCCGGCATCGGTGATCGGCACGTCGATCACATGCAGGAACCGGAGCGACTTCATCTCCGCAATGTGGGCCAGCCCGGCGTCGGTGACGTGCGGCGAATGGAACCGCAGCAGCTGGATGTGCGGCAGTGCTGCGATCGCCCGCAGCCCTTCGTCGCTGAATCGTGCGCGAGGCAGATTGAGTGTGGTGATGCTGCCGCCGCGGGTAATCCGCCGCACTCCTGAGTCACCGACTTCCGCGCCGAGCTTTAGAGTCTTGAGGTTCGGCAGCCGGCCGATGACCTCGAGCTGCTCGTCGCCGGCCGAGCAGTCGTCGATTTCGAGCACACGCAGTCGATCACAGCCTTCCGCCAGCGCAGCGAGGTCCGCCGCCGTCACGGTCTGTTTCCGCACGATCACGCTGTCCGACTCGCCCGACTGCATCGCCGCCACCTGGGCAGACCAGTCCGGTTCAGCCGCTGCGATGGGAGCGGGATCCGCAGAGCGATCTGCGGGGCCGCAGCCGGCCAATGCAAACAGAAGCAGCAGCCGGCAGGCGACCTGCCGGTCCGAGCCGGCCACGCAGCGAGGGAGACTCAACAGCGGCAGGCGTCGTTCCATCATCGAAACGCCCGCTGCTCGGCCGCATAACTCGCGCGGACTGCAAACTGCTCGTCGCGAGCGGCTGTCAGCGGGAGAGGAGCGATCCCGCCGGCGATGACGTCCAGTTCGAAGCGCAGCCGCCAGTCGAACTCATCGACGGGAACACGGACGGCCTGCGGCCAGGCGCTGCGGGTTCGGCCGTCCGAGGCGCACCACGCGCCGTAGACGCAGATCAGCCGGGACGTCGCGCTCAGGTCCACGATCTGGCGCACCGAGGACGTAGAGAACTCGTCCGGCCACGACTGGCAGATAATCCACAGGTCGGCCGCAATGCCGGATTGAGCGAGGTCTCCGCCGCTGAACTCCTGCCGTCGGGCATTCGGGCAGTGAACGGCCAGAACTTCCCGCACGGGCTGGAATTCGGCCCGGTCGATCTCGCCCAGCGTGATGATTTCCAGCGGCATCGACGGCGGAAGCGTGCGGCCTGATCGACGCGATCAATCAGACAGCCGGGGTTTACGAATTGCGGATGTCGGCGAACCGTACCGACAGCAGCCGCAGTACGTCGCGGGCCGAGACGATGCTCATCGCCCGGCCTTCGGCGTCCACCACCGGCATGTGCCGCAGTCCGTTGATCGACATGCAGTGCAGGGCGTAGGCGATGGAGTCGTCCATCTTGACCGTCTCCGGCGACTTGGTCATGTGCTCGCCGATGGGGTGGTCCAGTGAGGTGCGGTCGGGACCGATGCGGTTGAGCACGTCGCGCTCGGTGAAGATGCCCGTCAGCTTGTCGTCATCGACGACCAGCACGCAGCCGATGCGGTTCCGCACCATCTGGCTGATCGCGTCCCGGACCGCCGTGGACGACGCCACGCTGACCGGCCGCTTCTGGGCGATGACGCTGACCGGATGAGTGATGATCGACTGCTCCATCTCGCTGGCGGGGAGATGGAAGCGCGTCAGCGGCTGGCCGCACTTCTCGCAGGAGTCGGCCCCGGGAATGTTGTCGTGGTTGCAGTCGGGACAGGTCATGCGGGAGGGCTAAGGGGCCAGGGTTCAGGGTTCAGGGACAAGCGTTGCGAGCCGGTGTGATTCCCGGCCCTGCGCCCTTGACCCTCAGCCCTTGTCACTTCACTTCCCAGGTATCGCCGCTGTTGAACAGTTTCTTCAGATCGCCGGAGCCCTGCTTGGCGGTGACTTCGTCGAGCTGGCGGGCGACTTCGGCGTCGTACGCGGGCCGCTCGACGCAGCGGAACACGCCCATCGGCTCAGGCAGGTTGGGCCACCGCATCCGGGCCAGCAGGAACGCCAGGCCTGCATCCTCGGCGCGCTCGTCGTGGAAGATCAGGTCGTCTTCTTTCACCTCGGCGAGCGAGACCACCTGCGGGACGCCGTCTCCGGAGAGGCGAACCCCTTTGTCCCGGTTGGCGCCGAAAATGAGAGGCTTCCCGTGCTCCAGGTAGATGCAGTTGTCTGGCTTCTGCTCCTTCTTGGAGGCGAATTCGAACGCCCCGCTGTTGAACACGTTGCAGTCCTGGTAGACCTCGACGAAGGCGACCCCCTTGTGATGGGCGGCGCGCTCCAGCACCATCGTGAGGTGCTGGATATCGACGTCCACGCTGCGGGCAACGAACGTGGCCTCGCAGCCGATCGCGACGCTCAGCGGGCTCAGCGGGTTGTCGACCGAGCCGTACGGGGTGCTTTTCGTCCGCTTGCCGAGCGGGCTGGTGGGCGAATACTGCCCCTTGGTGAGGCCGTAGATCTGGTTGTTGAACAGAATGATCTTGAGGTCGACATTGCGGCGGATGGCGTGCATCAGATGGTTGCCGCCGATCGAGAGCCCGTCGCCGTCGCCCGTGATGACCCACACCTGCAGTTCCGGCCGCGCGATCTTGAGGCCCGTCGCGATCGCCGGAGCGCGGCCGTGAATGCCGTGGAATCCGTACGTGTTCATGTAGTACGGGAAGCGGCTGGAGCAGCCGATCCCGGAGACGAACACGAAGTTCTCCTTGGGGATGCCGAGGGTCGGCAAGACCTTCTTCATCTGGGCCAGGATGGAGTAGTCCCCGCAGCGCGGGCACCAGCGGATCTCCTGATCGCTGGCGAAATCCTTGGCCGTCAGAACGGGCAGTGCAACGTCGGTGCTCATGGCTGAATTTTGAGATCTCAGATTTGAGATTTCAGATGCTGTCGGTTCGGTCGTGATGAGGAATGCAGTGTGTTACGTCAATTGAGAGTGTGTCGTCCTCGTTCCCCAGCTCTGCATGGGAACGCACTCTCCCGAAGCTCTGCTTCGCCACTCAGTCGCCCGGCGAGCAGAACCTCATTAGGTCTTCAGCATCTCGTCGATCTTGTCCACGATCTCGCTCACCAGGAACGGTTTGCCCTGGACCTTGGTGAGGCCGGCGGCGTCCACGAGGTACGTCCCACGCAGAACGAAGCGCAACTGTCCGGTATTGAGTTCCGGGACGAGGACCTTCTTGTAACGCTTGAAGATCTCGCCGAGGTTCTTGGGAAACGGGTTCAGATACCGCAGGTGGCAGTGGGCGACGGACTGCCCCTTCCTCTGGCAGTGCTGCACCGCGGTCCACACGGCGCCGTACGTCCCGCCCCAGCTCACGACGAGCAGGTCGCCAGATTCCGGTCCGTTGACCGACTGCAGCGGGATCGACTCGGCGATGTTCGCGACTTTCTGCCGGCGGATATCGGTCATCCCCTGGTGGTTGCCCGGGTCGTACGCAACGTTGCCGGTGATGTTCGACTTCTCGAGACCACCGATGCGATGCTCCAGCCCCGGCGTGCCCGGAATCGCCCACGGCCGCTTGAGCGTCTCATCCCGCAGATACGGCAAGTAACCGTCCCCGTTGCCGTTCGGCTCGGCCGGGTGTTCGACCTTGATCGGCTTGAGTTCCGAGACGTCCGGAATCCGCCAGGGTTCGGCCCCGTTGGCGATGTAGCCGTCCGTCAGCAGGAAGACCGGCGTCATGAACTCGACGGCGATGCGCAGCGCCTCCTGGATCATGTAGAAGCAGTCGCCGGGAGACTGCGCGGCCACCAGCGGCATCGGGCAGTCGCCGTTGCGGCCGAACATGCTGAGGAACAGGTCCGACTGCTCGGTCTTGGTCGGCAGTCCCGTGCTCGGACCGCCGCGCTGCACGTTGACGATGACCATGGGCAGCTCGGTCATCACTCCCAGACCAATGCCTTCCCCTTTGAGCGCGATGCCGGGACCGCTGCTGGCCGTCACCGCCAATGCGCCGCCGAACGCGGCCCCGATGATCGACGTGATCGCCGCGATCTCGTCCTCCGCCTGGAAGGTGCGAACGCCGAAATTCTTCAGGCGCGACAGTTCGTGCAGGATGTCGCTGGCGGGGGTGATCGGGTAACCGCCGTAGAACAGCGTCTTTCCGGAAAGTTTGGCCGCGGTCGCCATCCCCATTGCGACCGCCTCGTTCCCCGTGATCTTGCGGTACCGTCCCGGCGCGAGCTTCGCGGGGGCGACTTCGTAGTGGACAGTGAACGACTCGGTCGAGAACCCGTAATTGAACCCCGCCCGGAGGGCCCGCAGGTTGGCTTCGGCGATCGACGGATTCTTGGAAAACTTGGCGGTGATCCAGTCCTCGGTCGGCTTGCGGTCCCGGTCGTACAGCCAGGTGACCAGGCCGAGGGCGAAGAAGTTTTTGCAGCGATCGGCCTCGCGCTGCGACAGGCCGAGTCCGTCCACCGAGTCGCGCGTCAGCCGCGTCATCGGCACCTTGTGGACGCGATACGCCTGCAGCGAGTCCCCCTCGGAGAGCGGGTTGGTGTCGTAATGCGCCTTGCTCAGGCTGCTGCGGTCGAACGCGTCCTCGTTGACGATCAGCGTGCCGCCGCGCTTCAGGTCGGCGAGGTTGGTCTTCAGCGCCGCCGGGTTCATGGCGACGAGCGTGTCCACCTCGTCGCCGGGGGTGTAGACGTCGTTGCTCGAGAAGCAGAGCTGATAGCCGCTGACCCCCGCGAGCGACCCGGCCGGGGCGCGGATCTCGGCGGGGAAATCGGGGAGCGTGCTGACGTCGTTGCCGAATGCGGCCGAGACGTTGGTGAACTGCGTGCCGACCAGCTGCATACCGTCGCCGGAGTCCCCGCAGAACCGAATCACCACCGTGTCCACGTTCTCAACCGGCTTGAGATCCGCCGACGCGGCCTGGGGCTGAACTGTTTCCGTTTCCGTAGCTGCCATTCGCTGCTGCACTCCCGGCTGTCGCCAGAATCGAGTGTTGTGTGTAGGCCGGACCTCCCGGTGCGGCCGCCCTTGACCCGGTCGCCTGCGGCTCCCAGCTGAATTACGCCCCTTCCCGCTGGCGGACCGACGACAGATCGCACGACGCCTGGTTATAGATCGTCGAGGGTATCTGATCGACAAGAAACGACACGACCGACTTCACGTCCACGATGCCGATCGGCCGCCCTTGAGCATCGACGACCGGCAGCCGCCGGTAGCCTCCCTGATCCATCCAGCGCACCGCTTCCAGCAGGGTGTCGTCCTGCGCGATGGTCTGCGGCTTGGCCGTCATGACCTCGCGAAGCGGCGCGCGGTAACGATCGTCGTCGGCAATCAGCTTGAGCAGGTCACGCTCGGTGATGATGCCGACCAGCTCTTCGCCGTCGCACACCAGTGCGCTGCCGTGGCTGACGGCGCGCATCGTCACCGCTGCCTCTTCCGCAGTCTGTCCGACGTCGACTGTCAGCACATAGCCAATCGCCAGTTCGCTGACCGTGGTCGTCGTGAACAGCTTTCGCAGATCGAATTGCTGGCCCTGCTCGGGCATCGCTCGCTCGTCAACCGCCGGATGCGGCGGAACGTACGTCATGTTCAGTTTTTGCGACCCGCCGCAAACCTGCGCCATTCTTGCAATTTATCGGGAGCTTGCAAAGGTCGTAAATGAAGAAACCTCCCCCACCGGCCACAGTTTTCCGCCGAACGGGAATCGGGCCGTGCACATCGCGACGAAGGAATCGCCGGTAGCACCCTACGCCCACCCTGCTAGAATGAACCTGCCGCGCCCCTGCGGTGTCCGCCGAATTGTCCGGGAGGCCTCCGGACGGTTCACCCGCTGCCCCACGCTTCCGCGCGAAGCGCCTGCCCGGCCCGTCGAGTGAGTCCCTCTCATCCGCCGCGGCCCACTGCCCGATGTCCACCATTCCGACCGTCCAGGCCGACTCCGACTCGGCAACGATCTACAATCGCGCCTTCTGGCTGGCCTACGCGGCCAATCTGCTGCTCGTCGCCGCCAACGCCCTCACCTTCCGTTTCGCCGAGTTCGTCCAGTTCCTGGGGGGGACGGAATCGATCACCGGTCAGATCGTCCGCGTGGGGCTAATCGGCTCCCTCGTCGTGCGGCTCGTGCTTGGACAGGCCATCGACGGGATTGGCGTCCGCCGCGTCTGGACCATCAGTTCGCTGGTGTTCGTCGCCGGTTGCGGCCTGTTCGTGGTCTCGGACCGGCTGGGCCCGCTGGTCTATACGGCCCGCGCCCTGTTCACGGCCGGCATGGCCAGCATGTTCGCCTGCTCCATCTACCACATTCAGAACCAGGTGCCGCCGCAT
The DNA here is from genome assembly GCA_041940305.1 of Planctomycetaceae bacterium. Classification (GTDB taxonomy): domain Bacteria; phylum Planctomycetota; class Planctomycetia; order Planctomycetales; family Planctomycetaceae; genus JBGTSJ01. Next base: position 105,693 of record JBGTSJ010000001.1, on the reverse strand, counting down.
CGCCGGACGGAGGTCATCGGCAGCCTCGGTTCCAGCGGATTCGTCGGCATGGTCACCGGCACGCAGCTCGGGGACCTGCTGTTCCGGATCATCGCCGACCCTCACCGGCTGTTCGTGATCCTGTTCACCATAACGGCCGTCCTCGGCGCCGCCTACTTCGGAATCGTCGCCTGGCTGACCCGCAAGGACGGCGTGCCCAGGCCCACCCTCGGCCCCGGAGTCCACCAGCTCATCTTCCGCTACTGGCCGGGACCGGTGGTGCTCGTCGCCCTGATGATGGGCCTCGGCTTCAGCGTGACCACCGTCTTCCTCACCCGCTACGCCACACTGCACAACCTCAGCGGCATCGGCACGTTCTTCACCGGCTATGCCGTCTCCGCCTTCACATTCCGCTGGGTCAGCCGCACCTGGAGCCAGGCGATGGGCCGCCATCGCATGCTCATGCTCGGACTGCTCGGCCACACGGCGGGCTATCTCCTGTTAATCCCTGTGCACAGCGACTGGGGCTTCATCCTGCCGTCGATGTGCTGCGGCTTCGGTCACGCACTGCTGTTCCCCTGCGTGGTGTCGCTCGGCGCCGGTGCCTTTCCGACGGAATACCGCGGCACCGGCACCACGATCACGCTCGCCTTCGTGGACCTGGGCACCATGATCTCCGCCCCCATCATGGGAGGAGTCATCGAACGCCACGGCTTCAGCCTGATGTACATCGCCACGGCGGCCTGCATGTTCACCACTCTGCTCGTCTACGCGGCGCTGAAATTCCGCGTCCAGGACGACGATGCGGCGATGCCGGTGGAAGACGTGGAAAACGCCGAGTCTGAAATGGCCCAGGAACGCGAATCGCTGCTACCTGAACTTTCCGAGGAGCGCGTCCGCGTGTGAACGGGCACCGGGCGCGAAGCCTATTCTGCGCCCTATGCCATGAATCGCCCTACGATGTCGAAATCGTGGGCAGTGGCCAGTACAGGTACTGAACGGGACAACGGACCTGTCGCCAGCGCGGACTTGATCAACTGCACGAAGCGCACCATGACGAGCAACGTCGCGATCTCCTGCGCCGCCTCATGAGTTCCCTGTTTGTAAATCTCGTTTTCCATGTACCAGCGGAAGTCGTCCTGCGTCTGCTCCAGGCCGGAGAGCGTGTACTGAGGGTAAAAGTCTGACTACCAGTCGGACAGCCAGTCCAGATCATCGGGATCGTCACAGTACGTGTCATACGCAAACGAATCGAAACACCAGCGACCGTAATTGATGTCGAACCCGTTCATTTCCAGGTAGATCGCGCGCACGGTGAGTTCCGGTTCGCATTCCTCCAGGAATTCATCAATGAACGAGCGAACGTCCTCGGGCGGGTTCGTAAACCGTGTCGCTGTGAGTGCAGTGAATCGATCGGACTGTGTCGCGCGAAGCCTTGCTTCCAATTCGGCCGCGGCCGCGTCGACCGCATTGGATCGCAGGTTCCGATCAATCGACTCCCAGAGTTCGACGTTCATTGTGGTGCCCGCCTGGGATGCCCCAACAATTATCTGCGTCGAGTGCAAGAGCCTACTTCCCCTCGCGCTTGATCTTCCCGGCCTGCAGGTCCTTCACCACCTCCGCCAGGATTGCCGGATCCTTCTTCTCGAGCACATGCTCCACCCGCGACTGCGGGACCTTCAACCGCATCATCACGTCGTCGGCCGATTCCCAGAGCTTCTTCTTCTGCTTGTCGGTCGTCGCCAGGTACAGGCTGGTCACCAGCTCGCTCAGCCGTTGCTCATCGATCTGCTCCCGGTTGTCGTAGTACCGGGAGATCACCTTCTGCTGGTATTTCGTGTATTCGCGCTCGGGCATCGCTTCGATCCATCGCTGAGTTTGTTACGGGCGCCCGGATCGTAGCGAAACGAATCCGGTCCGACGACACAATGAAGTGATCGTCTCCCTCCCCTCCACACGTTCGCTCCGCGATTTCGCAATACGAGGTCGCGCAAAGGCGCGAAGGCGCAAAGCAGGGAATGAAGCCCGCCGCGAGGTCTTTGCGCCTTCGCGCCTTTGCGCGTCTCCCCTGTTGCTCCGTGCGCTGGACGCTGCCGATCCGCCGGCTTGCCATCCAGAACGGCTCCGGTTGTACGCCAATCCGTGTGGTCTACAATCACTCCACTTTCAGCGCGTGAACGCCATATGTAGCGGAAGTCGCCAGACTTCGGGCCCATGGGCGAAACACTGCCGATCTCGCAAATTGAAAAACTCCATGCCCGCCGTAGACGAACGTTACGCCGAACTCGTCCAGTCTCTTCGTCACGTGGCGCTGCTTGGCTCCTGTGGCAGCCTGTTGAGTTGGGACGAGCAGACCTATCTGCCTCCGAACGGGGCCGCTCACAGGGCAGAGCAACTGGCCCTCCTCGCCGGCATGACGCATGAGAAGGCGACAGCCCCGCGCATCGGCGAATTGCTGGACGGCCTGAGTGACGTCGATGCTCTGGGGGGAGCCGACTCACCTCGCGCAGCTGTCGTTCGCGAAGCACGCCGCAGCTACGACAGGGCCGTCAAGATGCCGCGGCGGCTGGTCGAGGAGATGTCCCGCACCGTCACGCTCTCGCAGCAGGCGTGGGTCGCGGCGCGCAAACAGAACGACTTTCAAAAGTTTCTCCCGTGGCTGGAGAAGGTGGTCGCCCTCAAGCGGGAGGAGGCGGACGTCGTCGGCAGCTCGACCGGAGTGAAATACGATGCGCTGCTCGACGAATATGAGATCGGCGCCACCTCCGAGCAGATTCGCGGCGTCTTCGGACCACTCCGCGATCAACTCGTCCAGCTCGTCGCGGCCATTGCCTCGTCCGGCAAGCAGCCGAATGTTTCCATCCTGGAGCGGCGGTACCCCGTCGACGCCCAGCGGACGTTTTCACTCGACGCCGCACGCGCCATCGGCTTCGATTTCGAATCCGGACGCCTCGACGAAGCGGCGCATCCCTTCTGCAGCGGGATCGGCCCGGGGGACTGCCGGCTCACGACGCGCTACAACGAACGGCACTTTCCCGGCGCGTTCTTTGGCACGCTGCACGAGGCGGGACACGGCATCTACGAGCAGGGGCTGCCGCACGAGCATTTCGGCACGGCTCTCGGCGTGGCGGCGTCGCTCGGCATCCACGAGTCGCAGTCGCGGATGTGGGAGAACCTGGTCGGCCGCAGCCATGCGTTCTGGAACCACTTCTACAAACCGGCGCAGTCCGCGTTTCCCGAAGCGCTGTCCGGTGTGCCGCTCGACGACTTCTACGCCGCTGTGAACGACGTGCGCCCCTCGTGGATCCGCGTCGAGGCGGATGAAGTGACGTACAACCTGCACATCATGCTGCGGTTTGAACTGGAGCAGCCCCTCATCGGCGGCGACCTCGCTCCGGCCGACCTGCCCGGCGTCTGGAACGAAACCTTCAACCGCTACTTCGGCATGACGCCCCCCAGCGACGCGCTCGGCTGCATGCAGGACATTCACTGGAGCGCCGGACTGATCGGTTACTTCCCCACGTACACCCTCGGCAACCTCTACGCCGCGCAGCTGTTCGAGGCCGCGCAGTCGCAGCTGGGAGACCTGCACGAAATGTTCGCCCGCGGCGAGTTCGCCCCGCTCAAACAGTGGCTGAACGATAACGTGCACCACCGCGGCCTGCATTTCCGCGCCGCCGACCTCGCCCAGCGCATCACCGGCGCCCCGCTCTCAGCCGAGCCGCTGCTGCGGCACCTGCACGGAAAGTTCGGGCCGCTGTATGGATTGGCGTAGGTAAAGAAAGCCTGGATAGACACCGTTCCAGCGATCGTCGGGGCCGTTGCAATGAACGTCACGATTGAGATCGACGCCAATGAGTCAGCGACTGGGAATCCTTTCACACGGTGTTTGCGAAGGAGCTTGGCTTCCCAGAGTTCTACGGACGCAACATGAATGCATGTATCGACTGCATGACCTGCCTTGACGACAAAGGCGCGGGCATGACGGCGATTAATGCGGCTCCGGGGCATTTGGCCATTCTTCACATGCGCCACACTGCCGAATTCCAGAAGCGCGTGCCCGATGTCTTTGCCGCGCTTGTTGATTGCGCTGCATTCGTCAACCTCCGGCGAACAGAAGCCGGCGAGGAACCAGTCTTGGCGCTCCTGCTGGAGTAATCCATCTATCGTTCCGATGGCTCACGTCTTCATCAGATACGTCGCCAGCCCGCCCGCAAACAGCACCGCCGCGATCCCAGCCATCACCACCGCCGTCATCACATTCAGCGGCGCAAGATAGCGCCGCGGGACCGCTTTGCCGGTCGAAACCGCCACCCCCTGCTTCGAGAGATACCCGGCGAGTTGCTTGAGTTCGATCCTGGGCGGGACGGCGATGACGTCGGTCTCCTCATCAATCGAGAGCAGCATCAAGGCGAACACCTGCCCCACCACCTGGGGCGGCACGATCTCGCAGCGCCGGATCGTCTCATACGGCCAGTCCGTCCATTCCGACCACTGCGATGAGAACGACGCGTACGTCCGCTGGCGGTGGACCCCCTCGTCATCCAGCCGGATCCGTCCCGCGACATGGTTGCGTCCCAGCATCGTCAGCAGCAGCGCCGGCCCGAGTCCGATGACTAGTCCCAGCCCGAATGCCAGCCAGATGCCGGGCGGGTCCTGGTTGAAGGCGAACAGCACCAGCAGGATGCCGGTCGCCGCCAGCCAGGCCGCGGCGACAATCGCCAGCCGTGTGAACAGGTCGGACCGCAGGCGGATCCGGTACAGCGACGGCTCGTTCCATCGAAACGCCGCGCTGCCGATCCCTCGCTCCTTCGTGAGAAACTCCCACACGCCCATCGAACGGCATCCGTCTCCTGAGTAGTCCACTCGCTCCGCGAGTGGAGCGAGAGAGCCCTGTTCGCGCATCGACGTTGACCGGGAGTAAGCCCTGTTGCGCGCGACTCGGCGGAGCGAGTCGCCCACTCATGGCGTCCCTATGTAGCGGATCAGGCACGGCGGATAAAATGTTCCGCGAAGCTCCGGACTTCGCGTCCGTTCAGCACGTGAAACATTCGCAGCTGCTGCACGGTCTCCTGGCTGAAGTGCGCCAGCGGCACGTGGATCAGCTTCTTGTGATGCTTCTTCGCCAGCCGCCGCCAGCCGGCGCCGGGCGGAGCCGCCGACAGCAGCGCGATGTGCTTCTCCCGCGAGTACACGCAGGCTGCCGCCAGCAATCGCTCCTCCAGCGTATCAACAAAGTCGAACTGCTCGTCCCGCCAGATGTCCTCGATCGGCCGCGGCGGAAACAGGAACATCGCCCCGCCGTACGTGGAGAGCGCGATCCCCGGCCCCACCAGTTCGCTGTGAAAGTCCGTTGCGAAGAACGACAGCGTCGACTCATCGTGCACTTCGGCATGCCACGTGATCCGCCACGGATAATCCCGTGGATCGGCGGGCGAATCGAACAGCATGATCACGCAGTCCAGGCTCCCGCGATTCGGCGGGTATTCCCGGACGTACAAATCTCCGGTGTGCCAGTTGCGGAGCGTCTCCCGGATGTCGAGCCCGTCCTTGAGGCTCGTCGAGAACTTCTCTGTCTTCGCCAGGTCGTTCCCCAGGATCGATAGCGCGTGATCCTTGACGTGTGTACGGAACCGCTCGATCGCTATGTCCTCCGGCGGCCAGCTGCACTGCCGGAACGGGTTCCAACGCATGGCCCACTGCATCTGGTCGATCTTCGGCGGGCGGCGGTTCAGCCGGCACGTGCGCCACGACACCGGGTTCCCCGGCAGCCGCGTCTTGAGCAACGCCACATCCCCGTCCGGCAGCTGTCCCCGGTTGATGCCCATCTTTAATTCGGGATACGGCAGCCACTCCTGCGGCAGGTACTCCCGCGCCGTCTCGGCCAAGTGAATGGCGAACTGGTCACCCGCGATCTGCTGGGCGGCGATGATGAGCGTATACAGGTCGGGCGTCATCCGCCGCTCGATCAGCGACAGGTTCCGCACATACTTGAGCAGCGTCGAGAACAGGTGCGGCGTCAGTTTGCGCGCCCGGCTCTTGAGATCCGCCTCGTAGCGAACCCGTGCCGCCAGCAGCATCTCCTTCACACCGTCGATCGACAGGTTCTCATCATCATCCAGTTCGGCCCGCGCGCGTTCATACAGGCCAGTGATGAACGGCAACTCCCCGAGCAGGAACACCAGCGTCTGCGGCTCCGGCCGAAACAGCACCGTGTCCTCGACGACTGCATCGACCGCCGACGGCTCCCGCCGCTCCGTGTATGCCTCACGCACCCACGGCCAGTCGGTCAGCGAGCAGACAAACAGGATCGACTCATACCGCTCTTCCAGTTCCCGCAGCCGCCGCGCCATCACCAACGTGCGCTGCTGCGGCTGGCCCTCCGGCAGCCGCGGAATGGCCGGCAGCACCGCCGCCGCAAACTTCTCGCTGGGCACTTTCTTGAGTGCATAAGGATCGGGCAGCACCGCCCCGAGCGGCTGGAACCGGTCCACTTCCAGGTCGATGAACGCCCGGTGCAGATGCTCCTGCTGGGCGATCCGCAGCGCCGCAATCACCGGCTGGCAGGGGTCGATCGGCACATAGCTGTAGCTTCGCTCATCACCGTCGTCCGCCGCCGCTTCGCTCTCCGGCGACCAGTCGCTCACCCGGTAATTCGGCAACTCCTCCTGCAGCACCAAGGTGACGTTCGGCAGATGCACGATTGCCCGCTCGACGTCGGACTGAAACGACGGCGGCAGCGGCACCGCCAGGCAGTCGAACCGTTCCGACAGCATCAGCCGTCGGACCTCGACCGCAAAGTCCCCGCTGCCGTGGATCACCGGCAGAACGGTCACCCGCTCGCTGATTTTGAGGACATCGTGCATACTGCGATTCTACCAGCGTCCTCCGAAAATGCGCTGCAAGTCGCCGGTCAGTCGACACGAGGCGCACTCATTCTTCGGCGGGCATGAGCGCAAACTGATGGTCGAGACCAATCGCCTGCAATTGGTGCCGCAATCCGTCGACGACGTGCGCGCCATGCTCGACTCCCTGCCGCCGGAGGACCGGGCCCAGGTTTCCGACGATTGGCTGGCGCGCGTCACAGATCCCGGAGCAGACGAATGGACCCTCGGCTTCCGGTTGCTCGAACGGGACACCGGAACGCTCATCGGCCACGCAGGTTTCAAGGGACCGCCGAGCGATGATGGCTGCGTCGAGATCGCGTACGGAATCCTCCCCGAGCACCAGGGCCGCGGCTACGGAACCGAAGCGGCCGAGGGACTGCTCACGTTCATCCAGAACGGCGGCCGCGTCCACACCGTCCGGGCGCACACGCTGCCGGAGCGGAATGCATCCTGCCGCATCCTGGAAAAGCAGGGCTTCAAACTCATTGGAGAAGTGCTCGATCCGGAGGACGGGCCAGTCTGGCGTTGGGAGAAGCGCCTTGATGACCCGTCGCGGTCCGAATGTGAATGAAGAGAACGGAGCGATCCCCAGCTTGCGGGACACGTCATACCGGACGCTGTAAGAGCTGCAGGACTGGCTGACCGCAAAACCTTCAGTCGGATCACTGAGATGCAGCCGGAATCTGGCAATTGACCCGACAGGCTGACAGTTCGGGATTTCGCTCTCAACCTTTCATTGCTCGCTGAGATCTCTCGATTCGCTCAGGCCGTCCGGTCCCAGAAACGGAGCTGGCGGCAGGCCTGCACGAACTGGTCGCAGTCTTTCGCCTGCTTGAGCGCGATGAATCCGCCGTCGAGGCTGCCGGCAACGCCGGCCTTCTCCAGCAGAGGCTGGGCTTCGGCCGTGTGCCCGATGAACTTCTGGTGGGCGAAGGCGTCGGCGACGAAGTCGCGGGCGGGGGGCATCTTCGCCAGTTCGGCCGCTCCCTCGGCGGACGGAAGCAGCACCACAGCGTCGAACATCACAGACGGGCCGCCGTCGACCTTCTCGTCCGCCTCATGCCAGCTCCCGTCGCTGGCCTCGACTCCACCGATGTGCGGGGCGACGAGCTTGAGCAGGGCTCCTTCCTTCTTCAGGGACTTCTGCAACGACTGCAGCAGCTTCGCGTCGACTCCGTCGGTCACCAGCGCTCCTACCTTACGGCCGGCGAAGCTCTCGGGGCCGTTCTTGATGATGCTGAGGGCGCGGGACGGCTTCAGGTTCTGCAGCGTGGGACGGGCGGCCTTCGCGGGAGCGGGCATCTCCTTCAGCCTCAGCCCATCCGCCACCTGGCGGGCGAGGTCCTTGTCGATGTTGAGCAGGTGGGACACCATCCGCGCGCGGATGTCGACCCGCTCGCACTTGCTCAGTTCGAACGTGAGCGCGGCGGCGATGTGCTGCTGCTCGACGTCGGTCTGGCTGATGTAGAATTGCCGCGCCTGGCTGTAATGGTCGGCGAAGGTTTCGGAGCGGACGCGGAGCTTCTCACCCGATTCCTGAGCAGGGAATGAGCGGAAGCCCGCATCGGGCGACTCGCGCGGCCCTTCGCCCCACGAGTTCGGTTCGTAGTTGACGCGCCCCTTCGGATTGTGCATCGCCATGTGCCCGTCCTGCTGGAACGTGTGGAACGGGCACTTGGGTGCATTGATGGGGATGTGAGTGAAGTTGGGACTTCCCAGCCGCTTCAGCTGCGTATCGAGGTAAGAGAAGTTGCGCCCCTGCAGCAGCGGGTCGTTGGTGAAGTCGACGCCGGGGACGACGTTCTGGGTGCAGAACGCGACCTGCTCGGTCTCGGCGAAGAAGTTGTCGACGCAGCGGTCCAGCACGAGCCGGCCCACGCGGCGGACGGGGACCTGCTCCTCAGGGATGATCTTAGTCGAATCGAGAATGTCGAAGTCGAACTTCTCCGCGAACTTCTCGTCGAACAGCTGCAGGCCGAGCTCCCATTCGGGATAGCTTCCCATCTGGATGGCGTCCCAGAGATCGCGGCGATGGAAGTCGGGATCGGCGCCATTGATCTTCACCGCCTCGTTCCACACCACCGACTGCAGACCCTGCTTCGGCTTCCAGTGAAACTTGACGAAGGTGGACTTCCCCTTGGCATTGACCAGCCGGAAGGTGTGCACGCCGAAGCCCTCCATGAACCGGAAGGAGCGCGGGATCGTCCGGTCGGACATGATCCACATCACCATGTGCATGCTTTCCGGGGTGAGCGAGATGAAGTCCCAGAAGTTGTCGTGGGCGGTCTGCGCCTGCGGAAAGCCCCGGTCCGGTTCGGGCTTTGCCGCGTGAATCAGGTCGGGAAACTTGATTGCATCCTGGATGAAGAAGACCGGGATGTTGTTGCCGACGATGTCCCAGTTCCCTTCCTGCGTGTACAGCTTGACGGCGAAGCCGCGGACGTCGCGGGCCAGGTCGACCGATCCCTTGTTGCCGGCGACGGTGGAGAACCGGACGAATGCCGGGGTCTTATGCTTCGCCCGCTGGAACGGTTCGGCGCGGGTGATGTCGGACAGCGGCTCGTAGTTCTCGAAGTAGCCGTGGGCCCCGAACCCGCGGGCATGGACGACGCGTTCGGGAATCCGCTCGTGATCGAAGTGAAACAGCTTCTCGCGGAGGTGGAAGTCCTCCAGAGTGGCCGGGCCGCGCGGGCCGATCTTGAGGGAGTTCTGGTCGTCGGAGACCGGGATCCCCTGCTGCGTCGTCATGACCGGGAGATCGCCGCCGGCCACCTGATGGAGCTCGCCACCGGTGCCGACCTGATCAGCATTGGAACGGACAGGTTTGCGGTCTTTGGCGGATTTGGACTGTTTGGCCATGAGGAATCGATGGTTCGAGGAATCGGATGCTCACGGGGGTTATAGGTCAGTGGCAGCCCCCGCCTATGGGGACGATGTCTCGGTGATCGCTAGGAATTCCCCTGAGTGAACTTGATCGCTCAACCGCGGACTCGCTCATTCACCAGGCGAAGGTCACTAATGAGCGCACTGAGCACTTCGTGACGGCGGTTCTCAACGGGCGCCCGCAGCACAGCCGAAGGGTGATAGGTGGCGATGGTTAACGGACACCAGCGGGTCTGCAGAAACGTGCCGCGCTGCCGGGTGATCCGAAAGTCGCGTCCGATGAGCGACTGCGCCGCCGTCGCGCCGAGGCACACCAGCACATCCGGCTGCACCAGTTCGATCTCGGCGATCAGCCACGGCTGACAGGCCGACATCTCGCGGGCATCCGGCTTCTGGTGCAACCGGCGTTTGCCCCGCGGCTCGTACTTGAAGTGCTTCACCGCATTGGTGACGTACAACTCGGAACGCTCAAGCCCGGCCGCGCGCAGCGCATCATCTAGCACCTCTCCCGCGGGACCGACGAACGGGCGGCCCGCCAGGTCTTCGCTGTCGCCGGGCTGCTCCCCCACCAGCATGATCCGCGCATCGGGGGGACCCTCACCAAAGACCGTCTGCGTCGCAGGACCATGCAGCTGGCAGCCTTCGCATCGGTCCGCCGCCGTGCGGAGCGATAGCCAGTCCCGCTCAGCAGGCAGACAATCAGCCGCCGACCGTGCCGAACCCTCGGTCCGGGCCACCATTTCGGAAACGCGCCGCGGCGCATCGTCCAGGAGCCCTGGAATGGCGGCGGTCTCCGGCAGCGTTCTCCAGTGCCGCACCGGCATCTCCCGCTTCATCGTCTGCAGCTTGATCCGCGCCGGATTGAACGTGGAGCCGTAATACGTCTTCCACAGATCGACCAGATCGTCATGTGCCGGCGCTGATGAAGCAGGAACTCCCGGTCCGTAGTGCAGCTGCTCGAGATCCCAGGTGACGGACTCATCGGGAGTGAGGATCGCCCACTGCATCGCCGGAAACCGTCTCGCAAAGAACGGCGCCGTCAGTCGGAGCACGCGATGGTCTGGGCGATGCCACGCCACGAACCGCTCTTTTCCCTCGTCATCGACGACGCGGGCAAACCGGACGAACGCCTTCATCTTGTGCGAGTCCCGCCGCACGGCTTGAGCCAGACGATGCAGTCGATGCACATCATCGTCCGTGGCGATCTCCATCAGCCGGGGCTCGCCATGCTGCAGCCGCCAGAGCACCCGGTAAAGCAACTCGAATCGGTCCGCAGCACGATGGCAGGCGGCACCCCGGGCCGCGTGGAGAAACGTCGGAGGTACGCGCGCCGGCGACCGCCGTCGGTCAGCCGGCGCAGCGGACCGATCCCGCTTCGGCAGACTGGTCGGCGGGAACAGCCCGCGCTGCCCGCTTCCATCAAAGTGCACGGCAGACGGCGGCACCCCGGCGCCCAGTAGCTGCCGCGCCTCTTTCCGCCACTTATCGAAGGTGCTGACCTGAAGATGCATGCCTAAAGCTCGCCGCTCCGCGCCATCGACTTCGACTCGAACAGCAACAACTGCCGCTGCGGACGCACATGGGCCCGCAACGCCAGGGCATCCAGCAGGCGGAGCGCCGGATTGTGGTCGGCCGTGACCACGAACGGCGCCGCCCGCTTCCAGGCGACCCGCAGCTTCTCGAGGTCGACGATTCGCAGGCGATGATGCCGCCGTGTCCGCAGGATACCCCGGACGCTCTTCTGCCCCACGCCTGGAATCCTCAACAGCGACTCGCGATCGGCCATATTCACATCCACCGGGAACTGTTCGCGATGCGCAAGCGCCCACGCCAGCTTCGGATCGATCTCGAGGGAAAGATTGCGGTCTGCCTCTGCAACCAGTTCGTCCGCCCGAAATCCGTAAAACCGCAGCAGCCAGTCGGCCTGGTACAGCCGATGTTCGCGGACCAGTGGCGGACTTTGCCCCGGCAACCGCGCATCGGCATGCGGAATCGGGCTGTAGGGGGAATAGTAGACCCGCCGCAGCTTCTGGGTTTCGTAGAGACTTCGGGCGGTCTGCAGAATGTCGAGGTCCGGCGTGGGCGTTGCGCCGATCACCATCTGCGTGCTCTGACCGGCGGGAGCGAATCGCGGAGCTTTGAATCCCAGCTCTCGCTCGGAGCGAGAGTCGTCGATCCGCTGCTTCACCGACTGCATCGCGCCGACGATCTCTCCCCGCTTCTTCTCGGGAGCCAGCCGCTGCAGGTCGGGCTCGGTCGGAAGTTCGATGTTGACGCTGACGCGGTCGGCCCAGCGTCCCGCTTCCTCCAGCAGCCCTTCGGCCGCTCCCGGAATGGTCTTGAGATGGATATACCCCCCGAAGCGGTGCTCCTCCCGCAGGACGCGGGCCACGCGCACCAGCTGCTCCATCGTGTAGTCGGCGTTCTGAATGATGCCCGAGCTGAGGAACAGTCCCTCGATGTAGTTCCGCTCGTAGAACCTCAGCGTCAGCCGCACGACCTCATCGACGGTAAAGCGGGCCCGCGGCGTGTCGCTCGACACGCGATTCACGCAGTACTGGCAATCGTAGATGCAGTAGTTCGTCAGCAGGATCTTCAGCAGCGAGACACACCGGCCGTCCGGGGTGTAGCTGTGGCAGATCCCCATCCCCTCAGTGCTGCCGATCCGGCTGCCGGCACGCGTCGATTTCGCCCCGCTGCTGGCGCAGGAGGCGTCGTACTTGGCCGCATCGGCCAGGATGGCAAGCTTGTGCTGAACGTCCACGTCACCTGTCTTTCTGTATACTGACTGTAGGCGCAGCCAGCGACAGGTCAAGAGTGGGCAGTGGACTGAGTCAGGTCGCGGATGGATTCAGCCGGAACACCTGACAGCCGATGCGGCTCAGATCGCGGCGGAGGGCGGCGAACATCGCTTCGTCGACATACGTCCCAATAATGGCCCCGCCGGAGCCGGCGAATTTGGCGCTCGCGCCCGATCGCCGGGCGGTCTCGACCATCCGGATATGCGCCGGGGCCAGGTCCATGATGGTGCGTCTCAGATTGAAGTTCTCATCCAGCAGCCGGGACAGCGTCGTCGCGTCCCTGTTCATTATCGCGCCGCGGGCGGCGACCGTCAGTTCGGCAAAGCGCCGCATCGCCGCATGCACTTCCGGATCGCCGCGGCGATACCGCTCGCCCAGCGGCCCGTGCGTCACCTCCGTCGGCTCGCTGTCCTCCGTGCTGTAGGCGATGTACAGCGGCGGCAGGAGATCGACCGGCAGGCGCTCGTAGACGCCGCAGCGGAATCCGTGTCGTTCCGTAATCCGCTCGGCGGCGAAGTCCATGAACACCCCCCCCTCGTACACCTGGATCACGCGGTCCTGCAGCCCCGCCGAGATGCCGAGTTCTTCCTTCTCAACGCTCAGCGCCAGCGACGGCTGCACCTCTTCGGGAATCTTGACTTGGTAGAAGTCCATCAGCGCCCGCAGCGTGGCGATGATGATCGCGCTCGACCCCGCGAGCCCTACCTGTCTCGGAATGTTTGACTCGTAGCGGATCGAGAACGTCCGCTCGTGCAGTTTCAGTTGCTGCGCATCGCAGTAGCGGACGAAACGGCGGATCGCCGCTTTCACCAGCCGGATGCCTCCGTAGTACCCGTGCAGTTCCACGTCGTGATCCAGCTCGCGCAGCGACTTGAACCGGCTGTGGTCCTCCTGGCTCCACAGAATCTCGATCTCCGGCCACTCGTACAGCACCACCTCCGCGCGGAACTGCGGGACGATCACGGAGATCGTCTTGCCGTTGTAGCCGTCGGACGGATTCCCGATCAGCCCGGCCCGGGCGAACGCACGCTGGCGAATGATCTGCATCACTTCAGCTTCGGGATTTTAAGGAGAAGGAACCACGGAAGGTACGGAATACACGGAAGTAGGCAGCCAAGGCCAGCTGCTGGGGGTAAGCAGTTGACTTCGCCAAGGTCGGCAGTCGCTCCGCGATTGCGCTTCTTCACATGGCCAGAAATGCGAATTTAACTCCACCGTTTCACTTTCGCGTCATTCGCAACTTTCGCGGTTCTTTCCTTCCCGTGCATTCCGTGGTTCCTCACTTGGCCCCGCCGAGCAGCGTGCGGAGATGGTCGGCCAGACCGGGGCCGAACTCTTCGTCGGAGAGGGCGAACTCGACGAAGGCCTGGAAGTAGCTTTCGAAGTTGCCGATGTCGAACCGGCGTTCCCCGGCGGCCAGCCGCAGGCCGACCCCTTTCCCTCCGGATTTGAGCAGCCGGCGGATGGCGTCGGTCAACTGGATCTCCCCCTTCTTTCCCGGCGGCGTCTCGTGCAGATGCTCGAAGATGGCGGAGCTGAAGACATACCGGGCCGCGACCGCCAGCCGGCTGGGCGCCTCATCCACGTCCGGCTTTTCGATGACATCCGTGAGTTCAAACACATCCCCCGGCGTGCCCGCGGGCTGCGCGATCCCGTAGTGCACCACCTCCCGCGGGTCGGACAGTTCCTCGAAGGCGATCACCACATCGGCTTTCGTCCGCTCGAACTCCCCGACCATCCGCTCGACGATGTTCGAATCGGCGTGCAGCCCGATGATCGAATCTCCCAGCGCGACCACGAACGACTGGTCCGCCACGAACGGCTCCGCGCAGAGAATGGCATGGCCGAGTCCCAGCTGCTCCCGCTGCCGGGTGTACGCGTACTCGATCGGCGCCCGCTCGAACTCCAGCGTCGCCAGCAGCTCCTCGCGCCCTGACTCGCGCAGGAACCGGATGAGTTCGTGGTTCAGGTCGAAGAAGTTCTCAATCGACTCCTTGCCGTTGCCCGTGACGAACAGAATGCGATGGATGTCCGACTTGGCCAGCTCCTCCACCACGTACTGCACGACGGGTTTACGGCCGACGGGCAGCATTTCCTTCGGCTGGCTTTTAGTGGAAGGCAGCAGCCGCGTGCCGTGGCCGGCGACGGGAACGACGGCGAGATCAATGCTCATACCAGTTGATTCCGGTGGGATTGCGCTCGATCGAGTTTGTCAGGAATGATTCTGATGGGGCGGGGAGGGGGGACGCAACACGAGATTGTCGAGTGCAGCCTGTCAAGCCGGAACCAACTGTCTCCATCCGAAAACTGAGTCCAACTCCCACGCGCATTGCGCCGGTTCGATCGGTGAGTCAAGCTTCGTCAGGCCGCGCGGCTGCGAGTTCCCGCGCGACCTGTGACGCGCCCGATTTGTGACTTGATTCTCTGAACCGGATCGGAGACAACCGCCCGCGTGGCGTCGGACACGGCGATCGCCCTTTTCCTAACCGCGTCACCTGGGCCACAACTCAATTGTTTGTTCAGCAGCGGAGTCTGCCATGCGCTTTCAGCACTCTCGGCGTGAGTTTCTGCAGCAGGCTTCGGCGATCGGTGTCGGAGCTTGGATCGCAACGGCCGGCCCCGCGTGGGGCGAACCACGGTCGGCCAACGAGAAGCTCAACGTCGGAGTGATCGGCGCCAACGGACGTGGCGCCGCCAACCTGGACGCCGTCGCCGAAACCGAAAACATCGTCGCACTCTGCGACGTGGATGCGCAGCGGCTGGGCGAAGCGGCCGAGAAGCATCCCAGCGCCGCCCGCTATGCCGACTTCCGCAAGATGCTGGACGCGGAAAAGCTCGACGCCGTCCTCGTCAGCACGCCCGACCACACCCACGCCGTCGCCGCGATCGCCGCCATGCGCCGCGGCCTGCACGTCTACTGCGAAAAGCCGCTCTCCCATTCTGTGTACGAAGCCCGCCGCATGGCCGATGTCGCCCGCGAAACCGGCGTCGTCACGCAGATGGGCAACCAGGGTCACGCCAGCGACCGGTTGCGGCAGGCCGTCGAAATCGTGCAAAGCGGCATGCTCGGACCGATCCGTCAGGTCTACTGCTGGTCCAATAAGGAGTTCTCCGGTGGAGACCGGCCGACCGAAACGCCGCCGGCGCCCGAACATCTCGCCTGGGATCTCTGGCTGGGACCGGCCGCTGAGCGTCCTTATCACCCGACGTATGTCCCGTTCTACTGGCGGGGCTGGTGGGACTTCGGCTCCGGCAACTTCGGCGACATGGGTTGCCACATCATCGACACCCCCAACTGGGCGCTGAACCTCGACTACCCAACGAAGATCCTCGCTGGCGGGCCACCGCCGCACGCCGAGAGCAGCCCCAACGCCCTCGTCGTCCGCTACGAGTTCCCCGAACGGGACAACCGGCCGCCCGTCACGCTCACCTGGTTCGACGGTCTCTGGGCGCCGCCGTACGAAATGATCGACGACGTCGCGCTCCCGGACCAGGGCTGCCTGTTCATGGGAGAAGCCGGACAGCTGCTCTTTCCGCATAGCAGCGGCGACCTCAAGATCTTTCCGCAGGCCGACTTCGCGGATGTCGAACTCCCCGAACCGACGCTGCCCAGGCCGGTCAGCCACCACGCCGAATGGATCGAAGCCTGCAAGGGGCGCGGCGAGGCGCTCTCCAGCTTTGACTACGGCGGCCGGATGACCGAGTACATCCTGGCCGGCGTCGTGGCGTACAAGCTCGGCAAGCCGCTCGAATGGGATGGTCCGAACATGCAGGCGACCAACGCGCCCGAGGCGGAAGCCTTGATTCGTCCCGCATATCGGCAAGGATGGGAGCTGTAGCAGCGCTGGGGCGATCCGCGGGCGTTTCGCGATCGCAGATGCATGGCATGGCTGCTGATTCCGACTGCTGGCAGCCGCTCCATGCTGGTCCGCGTTCACAATCTTCGTCTGCCGGTCGAAGCTCCCGAAGCCGACTTGCCCGCCGCGGCTGCGATGGAGTTGGGACGGCCCGCCGCTGATCTCGGCACTTGGCGAATCCTCCGCAAGAGCCTTGATGCGCGGACGCGGGACGATCTCCGCTTCGTATATTCCGTCGTAGTGGAGCTGCCGGGTGAGAGTTCGCTGCGCGCGTACTCGACCAACGTGCAGCCGTTCGACGCTGAACTGTTCGACGATCCTTCGCCGGGGCGGCAGCCGTTGGAGGAACGGCCTGTCGTGGTGGGATCGGGGCCTGCCGGGCTTGCCGCCGGCTATTACCTGGCTCAAAAGGGATATCGTCCGCTGATCCTCGAACGCGGACGGCCGGTCAAGGAGCGGGTGCCGGCCATCCGCGCGTTCGACCGCGGCGGCCCTCACGATCCCGAGGACAATTACCTGTTCGGCGAAGGGGGCGCCGGCTGCTTTTCCGACGGCAAACTCACCTGCCGGATGTCCGGTCCCGACGTCGACTGGGTGCTCCGCGCCTTCGTTGAGTGCGGAGGCCGCGAATCCATCACGTACGAGCATCGCCCGCACCTCGGCAGCAACTGCCTCCCGATGCTCTGTCGCAACTTCCGCCGCCGTATCGAAGCGCTGGGCGGCGAGTACCGGTTCAACTGCCGCATGGAGGGACTCGACGTGAGCGACGGCCGGCTCCGCGGGCTGCACACGTCCAGCGGGCATCTGCCGGCTGGACAGGCCATCCTCGGAATCGGGCACAGCGCCCGGGACAGCTACCGCATGCTACACGAGCTCGGCGTGCCGCTCCGCGCCAAAGCCTTCCAGCTCGGTCTCCGCATCGAGCAGCCTCAGGCGAACATCAACCGCTGGAAGTACGGACGGCCCGAGTATCTGGAACTGCTCGGTGCGGCCGACTACACGCTGGTGGCCAAAGGACAGCGCGATCTCTACACCTTCTGTATGTGCGCGGGCGGCATTGTCATTCCCAGCATCTCCGAGCCGGGAATGTTCTGCTCGAACGGCATGAGCAACTCGCGTCACGATACGCCCTTCGGCAACAGCGGCGTAATGATCACGCTCGAACCTCATGAGTTCGGGAGCGACCATCCGCTGGCGGGAATGGAGTTGCAGCGTCGCTACGAAGCGGCCGCGTTCGAACTCGGACGCGGCGACTACCTGGCCCCCATCCAATGGGCCCGCGACTTTCTGTCAGGCCGGGCCACCCCGTCGGATGCGCGGCTGCCGTCGTCCTACCAGCGTGGCACCTGTACCGCCGATCTCTCCGCAGTCCTGCCTCCCGCGGTCCTCGCCGCGATTCGCGCGGGACTCCCTGTCATGGACCGCCGCTGGCGTGGAGACTTCCTGAAAGACGCCACACTCGTCGGTCCCGAGATGCGCGGGAGTTCTCCCATCCGCATCGACCGCGACGTCCACTCCCGAGAGACGCCCGGATTCGCCGGACTCTATCCCGTCGGCGAAGGCGCGGGATACGCCGGCGGAATCGTCAGCGCCGCGGTCGACGGCCTGCGCAGCGCCCGCGAGATTGTGAAGCGGTTCGCCCCACTGGAGCCGCGCCGATAAGCAGCGGCATCCATCTCAGGGAGAACCCCGGTTTCTCCAAAGAAACCGGGGTTCTGCTCATTTTTCGAAGCTCATTCCGCCTTTTCGGCAGCCTTCAATGACGTCACCGTCACGATGTAACGCAGCGGAATCTCGACGCCCGGCTTCCCCTCGAGCGTTCCCTTCACGATGACGGTCTGGCCATCAAGTCCTTCGGCCTGCCTGGACAGTTTGCTCTGTTCGCCGAAGTCCAGTTCAAATGTCAGGCCGCTCGCCGTGATCGTCGTCCCCGTAGTCTCTCCGCCGATTGCGAAGACGCCCGTGTTCAGCTTCCCTTTGATCTCCACGGTGATGGACTCGGTCGCCGCCGCTGCGTTGGCAGGCTTTTCTTCCGGGTCTGCGGCTGCTGCGGAGACTGCGGCGGCGAGAGCCACAAGCACGGCACAGGTCACGCGGTTGGGAGCAATCATGTTCTTGGTCCTTTGTTGACAGGGAGCGGCACGGAGTATGGCCGGAGATGGTGACACATAGCACAGACGAGCCGTAACACAATCAGTTAACGACTCAGTCCCTCGGGCGGCGGCCATGACGGGAAACGCGCGACCCGCACCCTCACAAACCGACTTCCTCGCAGCGCAGGGATCAATGCGAAAAGTCCTCCCGACCGTCAGACTCAGGTTTCCTCTGCGTGACCAGAAACCGTCGGATTCGGCGCTGGATCGGACCCAGCGGGCTTGGGACCGCTTCCCAGGTGCTGCACCCATGCCGGCGGCACGTTCACGAACACCCAGTCGGTATGAAATCGATGCCGCGAGAAGCGGTTCTGCAGGATTCGCTCAATCTCGGCCAGCCGCGTCCGCTCCGGCGACCGCGACACCACTCGCCGAATCGGCCGCACATACATGTACTCAAAAAAAGACAGCGTCCCCCCCGGCGCCAGCAGTCCCAGGCAGGCGTCAACCAGTTCCTCCACCAGCGATGCGGGAAAGTTGTTGAACGGCAGCCCGGAAACGATCACGTCGTAGCGGCCTTCCGGCGAGAACTGCTGCAACGGGCAGACATGCACCGCCGATCGGTCGGCCACCCGCCGATAACCCGGATCGCATTGAAACCGCTGCCGCAGTAACGCCGCGAAGCTCTCGTTGATCTCCACCAGGTCGAGTTGATCCCCCGGTTTGACGTGCCGCACGATCTCGCGCGTCACGGCCCCGGTGCCCGGCCCGACCTCCAGCACGCGCGCGGCACGGTGGCACTCGCGCAGCGGCCGACTGAGGGCCCGTGCGAGGAAACGGCTGCTCGGCGCCACGGCCCCGGTCGTTTCAAACCGGGCGACATATTGCCGGAAGAACTCGAAATGGTCGCGGACAAACTGCTTCATGCGAGAACCCGTGGGACGCGACCAGTGTAGTCCACTCGCTCCGCGAGTGGAGCGTGTCGACGTCAATTCCTCGGACGACTCTCGACGGAGCCGGCGCCGCTCTCAGCGACTCGCGGAGCGAGTCGCCTACTTTGGACCGGCAAATCGTGCGCTCCGTCGCCAGAACCCCGGTTTCTTCAAGAAACCGGGGTTCTCTGTTTAACTACTTGCCGACGAAACGATCCAGCGCCTCGCGGCTCACTTCAATCCCCAGTCCCGGGGTCGTCGGAATCGGCAGAAACCCGTCGCCGTCCAGCCGGAATGGCTGCGTCAGGATCTCGTCGATATACGCCGCCGGCGTCAGGTACTCGACGTACTTCGCCACCGGGATCGCCGCCGCCAGATGCAGGTCGGCGGCGAGTCCGACCGCCGTGTTCCACCCGTGGCTCACGAACCCGATGTTGTGATCGTACGCCATCCACGCGATCCGCCGCGCCTCCGTCAGCCCGCCGCACTTGGTCGCGTCCGGCTGGACGATGTCCAGCGCTCCGCGTTCGATCCACGGCAGAAACGACTGCCGCCGCGTCAGCACTTCCCCGCCGCTGATCGGCACTGGCGCCGCATTCCGCAATCGGATGAATCCCTCGATGTCATCCGGCGGCAGCGCCTCTTCGAACCACCCGATGTCATATTCCGCCAGCATCTGCGCCGTGCGCAGCGCCCACTTGTACCCGTGCGGCCAGAATTGCTCGCTCCCGCCGGCGTCCACCAGCAGGTCGACCTGCGGCCCCACCGTCTCCCGAGCCGTCCGCACCAGCAGTTCGTCAAACCTTGAGTTCCGACGCCCGAACGGCCGCCACCCCAGCTTGATCGCCCGGAATCCCTTCGCCACCGTCGCCTCCAGCCGGTCCTGCAGCACATCCGGCTCGGCGAACAGCAGCGACGCGTACGGCTTGATCTTCGTTCGATAACAACCTCCCAGCAGCCGCGAGACCGGCTGCCCGCACACCTTGCCGAACAGGTCCCACAGCGCGATATCGATCCCGGAGATCACATGCTCCAGCGTCCCGCCGCGCCCCTGCCAGAACGCGCTCTGCCGCAACTTCTCGGACACCCGCTCCGGCTCGACGGCTGACTCTCCGTCCCACATCGGCCGCAACTGCTGCAGTCCCGCCGCGACCAGCGCCGACGAAGTGAATACGCTCCCCCAGCCGGAGCGCCCGTCGTCGTCGAGCACTTCGACGAGCGTATGCAGGTCGTCCTCCGGCTCGTGCCCCTCCGGCCAGCCTCCGTCCACGGTGGCCCCGACAAGACGGTGAATGCGAATATCAGCGATCGACACGATCGACACTCCTGATCAGAAAGAGGGCCGCGGATGACGCAGATTACACGGATCTGCGCCGATCGGGAATGAGCGCGCAAATCAGTCTCGGCTGACGCCCCTCTGATCTGCGTCAATCCGCCAGATCCGCCCGATCTGCGGCCCCTTGAGCACAGCTCTCCCGGCTCTCAAGCCAGGATCTCGCTCACCAGCCGCCCCGGCTGCGAGTTGGTGAGCGTCAGGTCCATGTTGTTCCGCTCGTACGTCAGCCGCGTGTGATCCAGCCCGAACAGGTGCAGCAGCGTGGCATGGTAGTCGTAGTGGTTCACCACGTTCTCCACCGCGTGATGGCCCCATTCATCGGTCGCGCCGTAAACGCAGCCCGGCTTGAAGCCCCCGCCCGCCATCCACATGCTGAAGCCGTAGGTGTTGTGGTCGCGGCCGATGTTGTCGCGGCCGGCGTCGTTCTGAATCACCGGCAGACGCCCCATCTCGCCCCCCCAGTGGACCACGGTGCTGTCGAGCAGTCCACGCTGTTTCAGGTCGGTCACGAGCGCTGCTGAGGGCTTGTCGACTTTCTGGCACGCGCTCGGAAGGTTGCGGACGATCGCGCCGTGGTGGTCCCACAGCTGGTTGGGTGTGTAGACCTGCACGAACCGCACACCCCGTTCGATGAGCCTGCGGGCCAGCAGACACCGTGACCCGTACTCCTTCGTGAGCGGATGCTCATCGTGCATGCCGTACATGTCCTGCGTCGCCTTAGACTCCTGCGCCAGATCGAGCGCATCGGTCGCAGCCGTCTGCATCTTCGCCGCCAATGAGTACGACGCGATCCGCGCCTGCAGGTCCAGCTGGCCCGGACGCTGCTCCAGGTGCCGGCGGTTGATCTCGTCCAGAAACGCCAGCGACAGCTCCTGCGGGCGCCCGGCGAGTTCAGCCGGAGGCGTGAGGTCGAGAATCCGCGGCTCCTGCGGCCGCACTACCGTCCCCTGATACAGCGACGGCAGGTAACCCGCCTGCCAGTTCTCCACCCCCATCACCGGCAGCTCGCCCGGATCGATCAGCGCCACGAACGCCGGCAGGTTGTCGGCCTCGCAGCCCAGCCCATAGGTCAGCCAGCTGCCCAGCGACGCCAGCCCCTCCGCGTTGCGGCCCGCCTGCAAAGCCCGGATCGACTGCCCATGATTGTTGACGCCGGTATGCATCGAGCGGATGAGGCAGATGTCGTCCGCGATCGCGCTCGTATGCGGGATCAGTTCCGACAGCTCCATTCCGCACTCGCCGCGCGGCGCGAACTTCCACGGCGAATGCAGCACCTTGGAGCTGGCCTGCGCCGCGTTGTCGTACTTGATCTCCCCGGGGAAAGGCTGCCCGTCCCACTTCGCCATCTCCGGCTTGGGATCGAACAGGTCGTGATGGCTCGGCCCCCCCTGCATCCACAGCGAGATCATTGCCGTCGCCCGCGGCGGATGATGCGGCTGCTTCGGCAGCGTATCAAACGTCGGCGCGACCAGGTCCGGCTTCGCAAACGGATTGCCAAACGCCCGGTCCCGATCCAGCAGCCACGCCAGCGCGACGGACCCGACGCTCATGGCGCTCTGAGCAAGAAAGTGACGGCGGGGAGTGCAGGGCGTGGTCATGATTGGTCGCAAAAGGGGGCCGCGGATGACGCGGACTGGAAGGATCTTCGCAGATACGCACTACACCTGTGGGAGTGCTACGTTAAACGGCATTGAGCTGAGTTCATTTGAGGAGGCAGCCGAATTCCATGTTCGACTTCTCGAGTGCAAATCAATCGCAGATTCGTGATCGAAGTCAATGTGCAGATCTGCGAGAATCCGCCCAATCCGCGTCATCCGCGGCCCCCCCCTCACACAGCATCAATCCACATACAGAAA
Source organism: Planctomycetaceae bacterium (assembly GCA_041940305.1). Classification (GTDB taxonomy): domain Bacteria; phylum Planctomycetota; class Planctomycetia; order Planctomycetales; family Planctomycetaceae; genus JBGTSJ01. Next base: position 83,069 of record JBGTSJ010000001.1, on the reverse strand, counting down.
CTCGTTCGAACTCAGCAGCATCTGGCACAACGTCGCCAATGCCCGCTGAGCCGGCGTGATCTCATTGCCTTCCGCGGCCGCCGGTTGGCTGGCCGTCTGTTCGGCGAACACCGCCGACTGTTCGGTCAGGAACGTCTGGGCCGACGCCAGCTCTGATTGGTCCGGCGCGCGGCTGAAGGCGAGTTCCCAGGCCCGCGTAATCCGGGCGGCCGGGTCTTCACCAGCTTCAGCCTGCACGCGTGCGGCGAACCGCTGCGACTCCTGCAGGATGAAGTCGCTGTTCATCAGCATCAGGGACTGCGGCGTCACGGTCGAGGAATGCCGGCAGTCGCAGTTCGGGGCCATGCGGGGCCAGTCGAAGGTGTCGAGCACGGCCAATGGACGGCTGCGTCGAACCTGCACGTAGACGCTCCGCCGCAGGTCTTCGCCGTGCATCGGCAGCACTTCACCCGGACGGCCCGCGTTGAGATTCTCGATGCCCAGCACCCACCGGCCGACGATGTCCGACATCACCGGCACCGGCGGGCCGAAAGCCCTGTCGTTCAGCCGTCCGCTGGCGGCCAGCACGCAGTCGCGGATCACTTCGGCGTCCAGTCGCTGCAGGCTCGATCCGCCATACAGGGTGTTGTCGGGATCGGCCGCTTCGAGTTCGGGATTGGTCCGCAGGGCCTGTCGCCACGCCGTCGACGTCAGGATCAGCCGGTGCATGTGCTTCACGCTCCAGCCGTTCGCCATAAACTCGCTGGCGAGCCAGTCAAGCAGTTCGGGATGCGTCGGCAGCGTTCCCAGAGCACCGAAGTCCCCGGGCGTGGAGACCAGCCCACGGCCGAAGTGATGCATCCAGATCCGGTTGACGATCACCCGCGCGACGAGCGGATGTTGCCCGCTCGTGAGATGCGCAGCCAGCGCCGTGCGGCGACCGGTCGTCGGCAGCTCCGGATCATCGACCGGGATCGCAGGCTCGCCGGTGATGAACGAAACCACGGTCAGCGATCCGGGGTTCAGCTGGTCCTTCGGCTGCTCGTGATCGCCGCGATAGAACAGATGCGTCGGCGGCACATGGCCGGCCGGTTCGGTCAACGCATGCACGAACTCCTCGACCGGCTTCGTCCCCCGGATCGCCGCCGCCTTGTCGCTGAGTTCCTTGAGCGCGGCGGCCGCGGCGGAGTCGTACAGGTACAGCGTGCCCGGGTTGACGTTGAGCGCCGGGTATTTCTTGAACAGTTCCTGCTGTTCCGCCGTGCGGTCCTTCTCCGGCGTGTCGAAGGCCAGCTGCGCCGCCTCGCGGGTTTCCTCCGGCAGCTTCTCAATCTCTTTCGCCAGCGTGGCGTTGATGAACTCCTGCTGCTTCGCCAGCCGCTCCTCGTCCACCAGCTTGGCCTCGGCTTCAATCTCCGCAGCACGAGCCCGGTCCGCGTCGGTGTAGAGCGACACCAGCCGCTGCCGCGGATTGCGCCAGTTCTTCCAGTCGAGTGCCGGTTCGAAGATTGCCCGGAACCGGTAATAGTCGGCCTGCGGAATCGGATCGTAACGATGGTCGTGGCACTGCGCGCACGAGAGGGTCACTCCCAGCAGAGCCGATGAGACGATCCGAATCGTGCCGGCGACCGTATCGTTGCGGGCCAGGTTGGCGTCGTCCACGGCGCCCGCCGTCCCGTCCGGAGCCATCCGGAGGAAGCCCGTCGCCGCCAGCTTGTCGGCGTCTTCCGGCGTCAGATTGTTGAGCGGCGACGTGATCATCTCATCCCCGGCCAGTTGCTCGCGGATGAACCGGTCGAACGGCATGTCGTCGTTAAACGCCCGGATCACATAGTCGCGGTACTTCCAGGCCCACTCGCGAACGACGTCTTCATTCGTATAGCCTTCGGAATCGGCATACCCAGCCACGTCCAGCCAGTGCCGCCCCCACCGCTCGCCGTAATGCGGCGACGCCAGCAGCTCTTCGACGACCCGTGCGAACGCCTGCGGCGACTCATCCGCCAGATACCGCTCGATCAGCCCCTCTTCCGGCGGCAGCCCGGTGAGGTCGATGGCCAGCCGGCGCAGCAGCGTGCGACGCTCGGGTTCCGGCGAGAACGCGAAGCCCTGCTGTTCGAGCTTCGCCAGCAGGAACGCGTCGATCGGCGTGCGGACCAGTTCGGGGTGCTGCACATCCGGCAGCGCGGGCCGGGCAATCGGCTGCCACGCCCAGTGTGCCCGCTCCTCTTCGGTGATGTAGTGCGAATCGATCGTCTCCGGCTCGGGACGCAGCGTCGGCGCGCCGGCATCAATCCAGCGGCCGATCGTCTCGATCTCCTCGGGCTTCAGCTGCGGCGCCTCGTCCGGCGGCATCTCCCCATCCCGGACGCGCTGATAGAGCAGGCTCTCCTCACGATTCCCCGCTACAACGGCCGCACCACTCTCGCCACCTGCGATCAGAAACCGGGCAAGCCTTACATCGAGGCTGCCTTCAATGACGGACTCTTCGCCGTGGCATTGGAAGCACGCCGCCTTGAGAATCGGGCGGATGTCGCGCTCGTACGAAACGGCCGGCGATGCGGCCGATTCCTCGGCGCAGACAGGGGTGGACAATAGACACAATGCCCCCAGGAGGGAGAGGGGGCGAAGGTGGGATCGCATGGCGGGGCCTCTCATCACCGTATTGTAGCCAATCGGCCCATCCATGCAAAACGGTCGCAATTTGCGGCTTACTGCACACGGCGTCCGTTCCGCGAGCGGATCGCCGGACTGACGGCATTCGTTAGCGGCCCTTCTGAACGAGCCGCTTAGCCGCCTTCTCCAACGTCTCACGCGCCCAACAGGACGTGTTGGCGCACCCCGCTTCCTTCGCCGCCTTGTCGAGCAACTCGCGCTCTTCGTCGGTGAGGCGGATTCTCAGGGGCTTGTCCCGGCGCTCTTCGTCTGGCAGTGGTGGTCTTCCCATGACTGTAGTTGTAGCCACAACTTTCTCCAAAATCAAGTGCGATTTCGTAGCCACGTCTATTGATTGCATTCGTAAACGTGGCTACACTTATGCAGACAGAAGAAAACCCGGCAGTCGCGCTAACGGCCGCCGGGCAACACAATCAGGCTGGTTCGCCCAATTGCGTCTAGGCAACGAAATTGTACGCGAACCCGCCCCAGCCACAAGGCGGGTAACATGTCGCTTGTCGAACTCTTGGAGCGCTTCCCCGATGACGAGTCCTGCCGCCAACACCTGATTGCGATCCGCTGGCCGGACGGCGTGAAATGCCCCCGATGCCAGTGCGAGCGCGTCAGTGAACTCCCCAAGCGGAGGCAGTGGACGTGTCTCGGATGCCGCTACAGGTTCAGCGCCACAACCGGGACCATCTTCCACAAGACGCACATTCGGCTGCGCAAGTGGTTCATGGCGATATTCATCGTCCTGAACGCCAAGAAAGGCATTTCGTCCCTGCAACTCAACCGGGAACTCAAGATCAGCCAGGAATGCTGCTGGCACATGATTCACCGCATCCGCGAAGCGATGCGGGAGACTCGCGGCGATCTGTTCTCCGGCATCGTTCAGGTGGACGAGTATTACCACGGTGGAGCGCCCCGCCAGCCAGCGGTGAAGGAAAAAGAGGGGCCGTTCGTCACTGAGCGGCGGAAGTTCGTCAAAGACAACGTGCCGGTTCTCGGCTTTTACGAAGCGGACAGCGGAGACGTCCGAACGGAAGTCATCACGGATGCCAAGCGCGCGACGATCCATGCCGCCATGACCGACGACATTGACTTCCCGAACACTGAACTGCACACGGACGAATTCAAGAGCTACACGAAGATCGGCCGGCTGTGCCGTAATCACCGGATCGTCCGCCACAAGGACCGGTACGTGGCTGAGGACGGCACGCACACCAACAACATCGAAAACGCATGGTCCCTGTTTAACCGGGCCGTCGTTGGCAGCTTTCACAAGATCAGCACGAAGCACCTGCATCGTTACCTGTCCGAGTTTGATTCGCGGTTCAACTCCCGCCGTCAGTCCAGCACCGTGTTCTTCAACCGGATTCTCCAGCAGGCGGAGGGGCGACGGCTGTCGCGTGAGGAACTGGTTGGGTAGTCATTGCGGGGGGAGGAATTCGATTGACGCAATGTCAATCTGCCCACGAATACGCAATCCCGCGATGGCGGCAAATGACAACGACTGTGTCGCAAATGTCCTACGAAACTCCCGGTCAATGCACAACAGGCATGAGACCCAACCATTGTCCAAATTCTCGTGTGGCACGTAGACGCCCCATTCCGAATCACCATGAACAAGCCGAGGCGATCCGCTCCCGGCCAGCACCACGAAGTATTTATTGTCTGTGTATGCGTGGCTTTCGCCTCTGACACCAATGCGAACGTATATCGTGTGTGTGCTCGACGGCCGGTAGATGAATCGAATCTGACAACTCTGCGTAACGGGTGGCGAACAGGTGTAGTCTGAAGCGCAATGCTCAGAGCCGACAAACTTGTTTGCAAAGTCAAATCCGCTCCCTGAACCATCAACAATCTGGAACGAGTGGCGTGGATTCCTGAAGGTCCACAACGGCGGCTGTGGCGGAATTGAGAGGTCGATTCGATGCATCGCATCTGTCCTCTCACCAGTCGTTTGCAAGATCAGCGGCTGAATATCGGCGATTGTCAATGAATCCGCGATTCCCGACAGGTGCTCAGACAGCGTATGGCTGATCTCCTTCCAGCCGCCGCGTCCTGTCTCAGATAGAGGCTCAATGATCTCTCGCATTCGCCGTGCGTGCTTTGGGCTGAGTGCTGTAGACACATATTCCACCGCCCGGCGCGCCTTTTCCTGCATCTCCGCCTTGGTGGTCGGTTCCTCTGACGCAAATCGTCGCAGCGAATCTGGAATCTGCTTCAATCGAATGTCTTGCGCAAACTCAGCATTCACTAAACGCCACTTCCTGAAGCCGATCAGCGCCCACAGGACACCGGTAAAGACGCCGACGCCAATCAAAGCGACGACTGATCCCGGCAGGTTGTCAAAGTACGACCAGAGCATGAAACCGATCGCCGAAATCACGGCCCAACCGAATTGCAACGTGGACACGGCGATGCCGAGGCGCTCCAACGCGGCCCAGACTCTCGACGATTTTTCTGATTCGCTCATACCGGGGGTTTCCTTCGGAATTCCCGGCATCGTACATACCGTAGCCACGTCAAGTTAAGTCATGTGCAGTAACCCGCAAATTGCGAAAACGGTTTATGCAATCGCTGGCGCGGGTGACGAGCATCCCGTCGGGAATCCGGATGCACGCCTGCTGCCGGTTCTACGGAGAGGGGGGAAGTGCCGGAAGGCGCGCCCGTCCGCTGCTCATCGCAACCGTGAGAGTTGAATTCCCGGTGAGCCTGCGCGGAAAATGCACCGGCACGGCGGCCGCGCCGGTCTGAGTTCAACGGGAGGGGCGGCCGGTGCTCATGAGCGGGAGCCGGAACATGTATTGCCAGTCGTGTGGGATCGAAGCGCCGACCAAGTACGTGTCGTACCACCAGAACATCGGCGCGCTGGTGATGCGATTCTCGAAGTCGGTGCAGGGAAACCTGTGCCGCAACTGCGTGCACAAGCATTTCTGGTCGCTGACCGGCACAACGGCCATCCTCGGATGGTGGGGAATGATCTCTCTGATCGTGACGCCGTTCTTTCTCGTCAACAACGTCGTGCGATTCGCGTCCTGTTTCGGCATGGAGCCGGTGCCTCCCGACGCCATGCCGCCGCAACTTGATGAATCGGCCGTCGATCGCATTCAGCCGCATGCTCAGCGCCTGTTCGAACGGCTCAATGAGGGGGAAGAACTGTCGCGCGTCGTGACGGATACGGCGGAGCGCGCGGGGGTGACGCCGGGACAGGTGATGCTTTTCCTGCAGGCGGTGATCCAGAGCCAGCAGGCGGAGTGAGTCAGGACTCAGATCAACAGTCAGCCGGGACCATCACGAAACGGATTCAACTCATGCTGGATGACGCAGCGCGGAGCAGATCTTTTCCTTCGCTGGAGGGTCGGACTTATCTGAATACGGCGGCCGAGGGCATCCCCCCGCGGGAAGTGGGAGCCGCACTGCAGCAGTACTTCGCCGACAAGCAACTCGGCATGGACGGACGCGACCGGCACTTCGCGCAGTGGAACGAGGCGAAGTCGCTGATCGGCGAGTTCTACGGCCTGAGCGCCGACGAGGTGACCATCTGCTCGTGCTCTTCGGAAGCGTACAACCTCGCCGCCATGGCGCTGCGGCTTAAAGAGGGGGATAAGGTGGTCATCAATGACCTCGACTTTCCCGCCGGCGCGACGCCCTGGCTGCAGCCCGATTGTCCGGCGGAGGCGAAGGTCTGGCGCAATCGCAGCGGCGCGCTGGATGTCGTCGATTTGAAAGCACTGCTCTCACCGCGCACGCGGCTGGTTACGGTGTCGCTGGTCAGTTTCTTCAACGGCTACCGGCTGCATCTGCCGTCGGTCGTCGAAACGGTCCGCGCGAATTCCGATGCGCTGCTCGCCGTGGATGTCACGCAGGCGCTGGGGCGGATTCCGCTCGACCTGAGCGGAGCGGATCTGATCGTCAGCAGCACCCACAAGTGGATTCTCGCCAGTCACGGCGGCGGACTGGTGGGAGTTCCTCGGGCGCGAGACGCCGACTGGACCGTGCCTGCCGGAGGCTGGTTCAATCTGGAAAACGCCTTCGGGCCCGAGCGGTTCGAGGGAGCGGTGAGCAAGCCCGGAGCGGCCGGGTTCACCGTCGGCATGCCGAACTTTCCGGCTGTGTACGCCATCCGCGCAGGACTGGACTACATCCGGTCCGTCGGCGTCGTCAGGATCGACGTCGCGACGCGCCCGCTCGTGCAGGCCTGCCTTGAAGGACTGCAGCGGCTGGGCGTCGAATTGCTGACGCCCCCGCAGATGGACTCCATCGCGGGCATCCTCGCCTTCCGCCACCCCGACGCCGAACGGATTCACACTGCACTGCACGCCGACAACATTCAAGTCATGTCGCACGCCGACCGCCTTCGCATCGCCCTCCACGGCTACAACCGCATGTCGGACGTAGAGCGACTGCTGCAGTCACTACACAGCGAGTGTTAGTTGTCTATGAGCTCTCGCACAGGAACGTCGTCATAGGCGATGCCGCGACTGCTTTCAATCAATGTGTCGGCCAAATGGCGACAGGAATATCTGGACGCATTCATCGATACGTCCAGTGAACACTACATCAAATACATCGCATCGCTGATGCAGTTTTCCGATGGACTCCATTACACCGGCTATCTCTGGGATTGTTTGAAGGACCGGCACAGAATCACGTTCAAATCCTTCCAAACTGCAATCCGTGCGGAGCCACAAGTCTTTGTCATGGCCGACGATCATTCACGTGATCGAGTAATTGGCGCGCCGCTCTGGCCCTACCCACCATACTCAGTCGCGGCTTTCGAACCTGCCGAACTGCTGCAATCGCTACCGAGCTTGCCGGAAGATATTTACGTCTTCGATTCAACTCTGAAATGGACTCTTGCGCTAACACACGAAAGCGATCGAAAGCGGCGATGGTGCTTTGCAGCGGGCAACCGGGTGGTACGAAATTGAGGTCGATTCTACTCCGCGCTCACCACCTCGATCGTCATCTGCCCCAGCAGATGCATCATCGGGACGAACGCCGCGACCGGCGTCGGGGCGTCCTCATCAAGGCTGGAGTCGGTCACCTTGATGTGAGCCGCGCCGATGCCTCCCGCTCCCATCGTGGCGTCGAGGGGGATCCACTGCCCATCAAGATACGCCTCCGTCCACATGTGGCCGGCGAAGGCCGAATGGCGATCCGAGTAGACCAGGCCGACGACGACGCGTGACGGGACGTCCTTCGCCCGCAGCATGGCCGCCAGCAATACAGAATGCTCCGTGCAGTCACCCTCCAGTTCGCGGGCGACCTCCGTCGCCGTGGCGAGGCCGGTCGAGAAATTCTTGTTGTCGAGCGTCGAGTGGACGTACTTTTCCATCGCGACGGCGATCTCGGCCGGCTCGGTCCTGTCCCCGGCCGCCTTGTCGGCATGCCGCGCCACATCCGGATCCCTGCAGTCGAGAAACCGCGTCGGCTTCAGAAACACCGGGTCCGGCGCGTCGCCAGTGCTCGGCGGCCGCGCCTCCTCACCCTGCGGGCGGACCGACCGGACCGTCAGTTCAATCTCCGTATCGCTGATCTCCCTGATCGACTGCGTCGGCCCTGTCGCGAAATGGCCGGCCGCATCCCCCCCGGGAACCGTGATGCGATACACGATCTCGTTCTGCTCATAGGCGTTCTCGATCGGCTCGACTTTGACGAGCGTCTCAATCGCCAGGTCCAGCGGTTCGTCGGAGAGTTCCTCCAGCGCGGTCTCCCGGTCCACCGTGTACGTAACGGTCTGCAGCAGATTCGTCTCGGTCTTGATGAGTTCCCCCTCATCATCGACGAAGGTGTCGATGATGAACCCCGGGATCAGCGAGTGCCCCATCGCGACCTTCTGCACTTCGACAGTCGAGCCGTCGAGCAGCTCCGTCTCCACCCGCCCCTTCTCACTCAGCGTGACGGTCACCCCCTGGTTGAACTGCGGGTCAAACATTTTGAATGAGCGAGTCTCGCCCGGCTCGAGCGGATTCTCCTTCAGGGACCGGTCCTGCCAGGAGGGCGACTTGACCTCCGCATCCCACGGCTTGGTCGTCTCAGTGACTTTTCCGTTGGCGTGCGTCTCCAGGTACAGAGTGTCGCCATCGACGCGGCCGACCGTCAGCGTCTGGCTGATCGGGGGATTGTCCATCTTGAACCGGAACCGCAGCAGGTCGCCGTCCTCCGTCTCTTCGGTCTGCTGCTGCACCGTCATCTTCAGCGTCATGTTGAACCGCTTGATCTCCATGTAGTTGAACATGTCGGTCACGATCAGCGGCGTGCCGTCTTCAGCCTTGCGATTGTGAACGGCCACATGCGCATAGCCGACACGGACCCCCGCCATCTCGATCACCTGCCATGATTCCTCCGGCTCCGGAGGGGCGTCGGGCGCGGTTTCATCGTCGGCGCGGGCCGGAATGGCGAACACACACACCAGCATCAGCGAGACTGAACCACGCAGCGCTGGACGGGCGAATGAGGACATCGTCAGAGAGCCAATGAACCGGCGGATGAACGAGATCCGGTGCATGCGTGAGTTCCGGTATACGAGTACAGAGTCAGGCCACCGCAGAGTATAGCAGGTGGCGGGTCACGTGCTCGCATTCACAGCGACATCCCCCGCTGAGAGCGGCCGAGGAGTGACACGGCCGCAAGAAAGGTAACGACACGTAAGAACCGCGAAAATGCGCTAAAATGGCGAAAGGAATGAAAGCAGCGTTCGAGGCCTGTGTTTCGCTGCTTTCGCCAGTTTCGCGGTTCCCCGTCTTCACCTACGTTTCGAGTCAGGGGCCGTCGGTCACTGGTTCATCCAGCAGCGACGGGAGGGCGGCGGCGTACTCCTGGTATTGCCGCGCCAGCTCGTCGTAAGAGACGCCCGTCAGCTCATCCATCCCCTGCACGCGCGCCCGGATGCGGGCGTTGGGGCTGTAGATCTGCGACAGGTGCGCGATCAGCGCTTCGCGGTAGAGCCCCTGCTCGTAGTGCATAAAGAAGTGGGCGAGGCCCGAGGCCTGGCTGTAGTACCGCTGCAGCGTGGCGTGATCGCGGCCGAACTGGAACTCGCGCATTCCCATCGCAGCGAACTTCGACAGCGGCATCAGGAAGTCTTCCTCCACGACGCGAACCCGCGCCCAGTGGATGCGGATGTGCAGCGGATCGCCGACCGTCATCGGGCGCGAATCGCGGTCGAACGACTCCATATAACAGGCGATTCCCTCGACGATCCAGAAATTCGCCTCGGCCCCGACATCCTGGATGTTGCGGGCGCTCTCGCCGAAGAGTTGATGCGTGACTTCGTGGAACAGCGTCTCGGACCGGCCGTCGGGGTTGTCGGGATCGTCAAAGAAGTAGGCGGTGCGGAGCCCGGGGAGATACAGGCCGTTGGTGACTTCAATCCCCTGCTGCCGCGACTTGAGGGCGGCGATATACTCCTCGCGCGTGCGGAAGTACCAGACCTTGTGCCGGTTGGCGGCGCCGCGCACGTCGGATGAGCCGGCATCGAAGAGCGCCTGCATCTGCTGGGGCGTATTGAAAAAGCCGGCGAACTCCCTGACGAAGAACTGATGGAAGTCTTCGAGCGCGACGCCCAGTTCCACCCCGCGTTCCAGGCTGTGATTCGTGCGGATCTCGAAATGCTCGGTCAGCACCTCCCAGGCCTTCTCCGGATCAGTGCGGATGGAGGCTTCTTTGGCGGCGGTGATCCAGCGGCCGTCGTAGTAGCGCTCCCCGTTTTCATAGCGCTCGACATGCGTCCGCGGCAGCCAGCCGAAGCGGTCATGCCACACGTAACCGCGCCGCTGGCGTTCAGCGGCAAACGGAGTGGCCCAGCCGTTCTCGAACGGGACGTAGCCCAGCGCCTTGCGGGCGAGGCGATGGTCCGGATCGTGAAAGGCTGTTTCGCGGATGAATTCAAAGGCGTAGCTGGCGAATCCGTCGCGGACGGCGCGCTGGCTCAGCAGATACAGATCCTGGGCATAGGTGGCCTGCAGAGAGCGGAGCCGGGTGCGCCACGTGTTCTCAATCGGCGGGAGGCCGGCGGGGAGATCGGGCTGGCGAAACTCAGGGAGCGCGTCGACATCGAGCGTCTGCTCGGTGATCGGAGCCGCCAGCTGGCGGATGCGATCGGCGTCCTCGGCGAAGTTGTTGGTCTCACAGAAGTCAGCCAGCGCCCGCATGTCGGCCGCGAACTGAGCCTGGTTCGCTCCGTAGTCCCCCAGCAACAGATCGAGCTTGTTGCGCCCCGGGTTGGCCGCCTGCAGTTGAGCGGCGAGCGACAGGACGGCGGCCGCCAGCAGCCAAACAGGGCTGAAGCCCCGGCTTGCGGGCGTCCGTTCGGACATCCGGATTAAGCGGACTATTCGTTGCATTCGTGCGCGAGTGGTTGCACCGGCGATTTTACGGGAATGCGAAAGGAGCGGAAAGATGGATCGCCGACCAAGAATGGCGACCGTTCGCTCAGCCGGGGACTATGACTTTACTACGGGACGATGCCATGGCCGTGAATAAACGAGAACTGCTGGCCGCACTGCTGCAGGGGAGCGGGGCCAACGGGCTGCTGACCCGGACTGCGGTCTGGCGGGGCCTGCTGGTGCTCAACTATCACCGCATCGGTGCGCCCGGCGGGACGTGCTTCGATCCCGGGCTGTTCAGTGCGTCCGAGGACCAGTTCGCCGACCAGGTGCGCTACCTGACGCGACACTTCGACGTTGTGGGCGTCCGCGACCTGCCGGAGGTGCTCCGCAACCGTCGCGGGCGGTTCGTGATGATCACGTTCGACGACGGCTACGCGGACAACTATGAGGCGGCTTTCCCCATCCTGCGGGCCTACGGCGCCACGGCCGTCTGGTTCCTCGCAACCGGTTTCCTCGATGACGGGGGCGTTGCGTGGTGGGACGAAATCAGCTGGATGGTGCAGTGCAGCACGCGGCGCAGCATTGCTCTCGACGGCTGGCTGGATGAACGACTCCCCCTGGACCGCGACGCCCGGGGAGCGACGCTCGACCGACTGCTCAGGACGTACAAGTCCCTGCCCGGACGAAAGTCGCCGGCCTTTCTGGAATCTTTGGCGGACGCCTGCGGCACAGGACGCTGTCCCCGCACCGCCGCCGCCGCTCTGTGGATGACATGGGACCAGGTCCGCGAGATGCACGCGGCCGGCATGCAGTTCGGCGGCCACACCGTCTCGCACCCGGTGCTGTCGCGGCTGAGCGAAGATGAGCAGTTGTACGAAATCACGGAATGCAAGCGGCGAATCGAAGCCGAACTGGGGCGGCCTGTGACGGCCTTCAGCTACCCGGTGGGACAGCGTGACTCATTCAATGAAACGACGCGGAGCCTCCTGCAGGACACCGGTTACGAGTTCGCCTTCTCCTATTACGGCGGATGGAACCGGCCGGGACATGCCGAGCCGTATGATCTGCAACGGGCGGCAGTGGAATCGCACGTCACGCCGCGAATGTTCCGATCGGTCATGAGCCTCCCTCAGCTGTTCGCGCGGTAAGGCGAAATGAATGAGCCGCGCCACAGTAGCCGGGGCACTCCGTGACCCGGACAGAGCGCACAAGCGAGGGAATGCTCGACGATCTGGTGCGGTGTTTGATTCCATTCCGGCCGAGATGACGTGAGACATGCAATTCAACATCCACGTCGCTTCCGCCTCACGGAGTCACGCGGCTACTTTGGACTGAGCACCAGTCGCGTGAACTCGAGCGTGCGCTCGGTCAGCGCGGTCTCGACCGGCAGCCGTTCCATGCTGCTGGCGCCGTAGAAGCCGACGATTCCCTCAGTGTGGTCGAGGATGTACTGGGCATCCGCGGGCTCGGCGATGGGGCCGCCGTGGCAGAGGACGAGGACATCCGGCTTGATGCGTTTCGCCGCGTCGTGCATGTCCTGGCAGCGGCGGGCGGCCTCTTCCAGCGTGACGGCGGTGCTGGCGCCGATCGCGCCTTTCGTGGTGAGTCCCATGTGCGGGATGAGGATGTCGCAGCCGGCTTTCGCCATGGCGGCGGCTTCATCGGGATTGAAGGCATACGGAGTGGTGAGCAGGCCGAGTTCGGCGGCCTGGCGGATCATGTCCACCTCGGGGCCGTAACCCATGCCGGTCTCTTCCAGGTTCTGGCGGAACGAACCGTCGATGAGGCCGACGGTGGGGAAGTTCTGGACGCCGGCGAACCCCGCCTGCTGTACCTCACGGAGGAAGCGGCTCATGCTGCGGAAGGGGTCCGTGCCGCAGACGCCGGCGAGGACGGGTGTGCGTTCGACAACCGGCAGCACCTCCCGGGCCATCTCCATGACGATGCCGTTGGCGTCGCCGTAGGGCATCATGCCGGCCAGCGACCCGCGTCCGGCCATGCGGAAGCGGCCGGAGTTGTAGATCACGATCAGGTCGATGCCGCCGGCCTCCTCGAACTTGGCGCTGATGCCGGTGCCGGCCCCGCCGCCAATAATCGGCTGACCGGCCGCCACCTTGGCGCGAAGACGAGTGAGGATGTCGGAGCGGGATTGGTTCGGCATGGATCGCGTTGATCGTGTGGAGCGGCTGAGTGTCGCGAGCGTGATGAGAAACCCGGTTTCCGGGCGTGTGCCTACGCGGACTTCGCCTGCGCGAGAAACTGCCGCGTCACTTCCTCTCGCGGCGCGTCGAAGACCTGCTCCGGCGGGCCCGACTCGGCGACCTGTCCTTCGTGCAGCACGTGTACGGTATGGGCGACGGAGCGGGCGAAGCCCATCGCGTGGGTCACGACGATCATCGTCTGACCATCGCGGGCCAGGTCGGCCATCACGCTGGTGACTTCGGCTGTCATCCGGGGGTCGAGGGCGCTGGTGGGCTCGTCGAACAGAATCGCCTCCGGCCGCATGGCGAGCGCGCGCGCCATGGCGACCCGTTGCTGCTGTCCGCCGGAGAGCGAGCCGGGCATGGCTTCGCACTTGTCGGCGAGTCCCACCCGGTCCAGCAGCGCGCGGCCCTCGGACAGGGCCTCGTCGCGCGGCCGCCCCAGTGAGAAAATCGGCGCTTCGACGACGTTCTCCAGCGCCGTTCGATGGGGGAAAAGATTGAACTGCTGAAATACCATGCCGACGCGACGGCGAATGCGGGCCAGCGCCGCGTTGCGGGCAGGCCCGTCCTGCGGCTGGAGGACGATGTCATCGACATCGATCCGTCCTTCGTCGAACGTCTCCAGGCCGTTGATTGTCCGCAGCAGCGTGCTCTTGCCGCCCCCGGACGGCCCGAGCAGGACGCAGACTTCTCCCTTCCGCACGGCGAGCGAGATCCCCCGGAGCACTTCCGTCCGGCCGAACCGCTTGTGGATGTTGGTCAGGGTGATCATCGCAGGAGTGGCAGTCGAAGAGCGGTTGGCTGTTCAGCTGTTGGCGGCGGCGGCCTTGAGGCGGGAGCCGATCGACCAGTGCAGCAGCGCCGAGAGGCCGAGCAGCAGAATGGCGGCCAGACCGTATGCCACCGTGATGTAGTCTTCCGGATCGATGCCGCCGCCGGGACCGAACGGACCGCCCCCCATTGACATGAGGATCATGGGCAGCATGAGGCACAGGTACATGGCCCATGTACCGATGGCCCATGTCAGCGCGGTCAGCAGCAGGCCGATCCAGGTGTTCGACAAAATCGAATACAAGGCCGCGAGATGCAGCACTAGAATGAAGTGCGCAATCACGTTTGCAATGGCCACGATGGCGGTCGGTTCATCGAGCACGTCGTCCGCGAAGTCGAGAATTGTCTGCAGGTCGAGCATGCCGCCGAGCACGAGGTAGAACAGAGCCGGCGCCAGCGCCAGGGCACAGCCGGCGACCTTGGGATACGCGATCTCCGGCAACGACAGGGGCAGCGACGTCAGCGCGGTCCACGTCTTTTCCTTGATCTCGCTGCGGAACGTCCGCGCCGCCAGCCAGACCGACTCAATCGGGATCGCGAGATACAGCATCAGTCCCATGACCAGCGTCCCGAAGTCGTCGACGTCGACGCGGCCGAGACGCCAGTCCTCCACAGCCAGCAGGATCAGCAACGCGGTCGGGCCGTAGACGAGCATTTTCGCGATCCAGGCCGTGTAACCTCCCGCGCCGTACACGAACTCGCGCCAGACGATCGGAAACGCCCAGGCCCGCCGCGACCGGTTGCGGCGACGGCCAGTCAGCAGCGAGAGCACGCGCCGCGACTGAACCGACGCGGCGTCCACGTTGCGGTTGAAGAGATCGAACGTCGCCCAGGAGAGTCCCAGCAGTACGACCCCTGCCGCGAGATTGCTCCAGACCTGCGACCCGAAGGCCGGCTCGTCGAACCCGGTCCGCAGGATCTCCATCAGCCGCCAGCCCGCCGTGTTCTCAATCAGCCGCGCACTGGCCACCGCTCCCCACTCATGAGCAAGCTGCGCCCATGCGGATTCGTACACGGGGGCCGGGATCTGTGAAAAGTAGATGTACGAGAACAGAGGGAGCAGCACGGCCAGCAGGACGAGCGAGATGGTGAGGACGACGGCCGTGCCGGAGCGGCGGCAGACGACTGAGCTGAACAAACCGAGCATGCCCATCAGCACCACATGGGCGAAAAGCGTCCAGAATGCGGCGAAGACCTGATGCCACGAGACGCCGCCGAGCGTGATGGCGAGCAGCGTGAAGGGGAACTGCACGGCGAGGATCAGCAGGGCGGCCAGCAGTCGGGGCGCCAGCTTGCCGACCAGCAGCGACAGGCGGCTGACGTTCGCCATCTGCAGGAGGCCGAGCGTCTGCTCCTCTTTCTCCTCCGTAATGGCGGTGGAGAACAGCAGGAACCCGGTGAACGTTGCGAACAGAAAGTTGACCCACGTGATAAACTGAAAGAAGTACAGGCCCGGCGCCCCCATCGCCACCGAGATGAGCTGCGACCAGAGCAGGTTGACGATGACGAACGACAGCAGCCCCAGCCGCATGAGGTGGGACTGCAGCAGCCGGGCGTCGACCCGCAGCGAGCGGAGGAACAGGGCGAAGGTCCGGGACCACATGGGCGCATCGTACCGTAGCGGGAGCGGGAACGTGAGGAAGCGGAGATCCTGCGGCTGAGTTGGTCGGTGGAAGACCAGACAGCGATGATGATGGTGTGACGTCCTCGGGAGGGCTATCCAATCCGAGGGGGTTGCGCCCAGCCGGTCAGCGGCGGCAGAGGGAGGTGTGCGTGCTTGAGGTAACGGCCGACAACGCGCTGTCGTATCTGCGGGAGACCGGCGCACTGGCGGCGGATGTGCGCGCCCAAGTCACGCCACTGGCCTGGGGCGTTTCGAACATCGTGCTGCGGATTACTCCGGCGGAAGGAGCGGGACCGGAGTTCGTCGTCAAACAATCGCGCGAGCAGTTGCGGACGCAGGCCGAGTGGCGCAGCCGGCTGGACCGCATCTGGCGGGAGGTGGATGTGCTGCAGATCATCCAGCCGCTGCTGCCGGAGGGGGTCGTGCCGCGGGTGCTGTTCGAGGACCGGGACAACTACCTGTTTGGGATGGAGGCGATCGAACGCGGGCACGTGGTCTGGAAACAGGCGCTGCTCGATGGTGAAGTGAATTCGGCGCTGGCGGAGCCGTTGGCCGGGTATCTCGCGCGCGTGCACCTGGCGACCTGGGACAGCCGGCCGGTTCGAGAGCGGGTGGGGGACACGCAGGCGTTCGACGAACTGCGTCTGGATCCGTTCTATCGTTACCTGCTGCGACGGCATCCCGACCTGCAGGAGCCGGTTCGCTGGCTGGTGGGATGTGCTGCGGACCATCCCTGCTGTCTTGTGCTGGGGGACTTCAGCCCCAAGAACATCCTGCTCACGTCCCGCGGCGTGTCGCTGGTCGATTTCGAGACGGGGCACTTCGGAGACCCTGCGTTCGACGTCGGATTTTTTCTGAGCCATCTCGCACTGAAGGCGCTGCGGGAGGGGCGCGAGAGTCCGCTGTTCGACTTCTGCAGCCGCTGGTGGGGGGCCTACTCGAATCAGGTACGTAAGCAGGTCGGGACGGAGGAACTGGAGGCTAGGTGCGTCCTGCATTGGGCCGGGTGCATGCTGGCCCGCGTGGACGGCAAGAGCACCGTGGACTATCTGGGCCGCGAACACCAGGACTACGTGCGAGCCATTGCGCGGTCGATCCTGCTTGCTCCGCCGGATTCCCTGCCTGCGGCGCTGGAGCGATTCCGATTGTGACGGATCGCACATGGGTGCGCCGCAAACTCCGGGCAGCCGGTCAACCTTGCCCACATTCCCGGAAGCGTGCGGAGGGGGGCGGACGATAGACCGACTGAGCCCCTGCGCGCCCCGACTTCAGCTGCACCGAGAGCATGCAACACGACCCCGTCACAACACGGACGTCTCCCGCCCTCGCCGACACCGCCCAGGCCGCCGGACGCATCGCCGTCCTGTTGCTGTTCACCGGCCTGTTCGCCGCGGCCTGGAACGGCGACCGGTCGTCGCCGGTGGCCATGCACCTGGTGAGCCGTCCTCATGATCGCCGTGACGCCGACACAGCGGCGATACTGAGCGGGGCTCGGACCAGCGCTGTTGGAGTCTCGCTACAGCATCAACCGGTCTGGATGACGCCTGGCAGCGACGTCGTCGGATCCGCTCTGGCCGCGGTGCAGAGATCGCCGTTCAGCGGGTCGCCGGCCCTGTTGGGGGGCACGCTTCGGACCGGGGATGATGTCCCGGTCATCGTGATCGCCGAACCGGATGCTGATGAACCAGCCCGCTGAGAGCCGCTCCGGGCTGCTGATCGTCTGATGCTTGCCGGTCTGCTTGAACCTCTGACGAGACCTGTCGACGGGGTCGGTGAGCCCATTCGAATTGGCCGGATCGTCGAGATTCTGCCCGCTCGCCCGGCCTCAGAGAGGCCGGCTATAGAGGCTCGCCCGACCTCACAGAGGCCGGCTACAGAGGTTCTGACGCAGTTGCATCAGGCAGCCGCGGTGATCTTGACTCCCGGCTGAGCGTTCCGGATTGTCAGCGGGCCGCTGCTGAAACGGCGCGGCTCCCGGCGGAACCGTCCCCTCACCATGTCCCGGCCATGATCACGATCATCCTGCTCACAATCTCCAACATCTTCATGACGTTCGCCTGGTACGGACACTTGAAGTTTGCGAAGTCTCCGATCGTCGTCGCGATCGTCGCGAGCTGGCTGATCGCCTTCCTGGAGTACTGCTTTCAGGTGCCGGCGAATCGCATCGGACATCGGCAGTTCGAAGCCGCCCAGTTGAAGATCATGCAGGAGGTCATCACGCTGATCGTGTTCGCCGTCTTCGCAACGACATATCTGAAGGAGCCCCTCCGCTGGAACTATCTCGTCGGCTTCGCACTAATCGTGGCGGCCGTGGTGGTCGTGTTCGCATTCCGTCCGCCGACGCCTGCTGCTGATGCTGTGGCGGCACCAGCAGGAATGGAAGACTGGGCGTCTGCCGCTGCGCCGAGTCTCACGGCAACGGATTTCGCCAGCCCCGCGACGCCTCCCCAGGAGGACTGACCCCTGCATCGAGATGGTCGCCGACCGTCCGAGTCGGTCCGAAACCGACCTGCGGGTGTCCGTCCGCAGACAGTCTCGCCCTCGGGCGCGTCCTTGAAACGCGGGAATCCGGCCGTTGGTCGTGCATGGCACCGGAAATGCGTGATGCACCGGTTCAGGTTGACCCTGATCCCGCGCTGGCCGCTTTCCGACGGAGGTCTCGATGAACCGACTGGTGCTCCCCCTGCTACTGACACTTGGTTTGCTGTCCGTGGTCCTGCGACTTCCCGCTCAGGATGTCATTTCCGATGATGTCACACCCGAGCCGTTTGTGACAGGCTCGGGGATCGAGTTTGACGCGGACGTCACCGACCGGTTGCAGGTCCGCCGAGTCACGCCGGAGTCGTTCGCCGCAGGCGCCAACCTCCAGCCCGGCGACATCGTCGTCAGCATCGACGACCGGCCGTTCGCAACGGCCGACGACGTCGAGACGTACCTGACGACACTTGAAGGACGTCCGGCCCGGTTCCTGATCCTCCGCGACGGACAGGAGGAATCCCTCGTCTACCTCGCTCCGACGACGGAGCTGGAAATGCACACCATTCCGCGTCCCAAGTACGGCCAGCCGGCCGGCATCGGCATCCGCATCGCCGGCAGCCATCCGGTCACGGTGATTGGCGTCTACGAAGGGAGCCCGGCGGATGCGGCCGGCATCCTGCCCGGCGACCAGCTACTGGCCGTCGACGGGATCAAATACGGCTCCGTCACGCCGATCGTCGCTGCGATCGCTCAGCACGGCGCCGGTGACGACGTGAGCCTGACCATCCGCCGCAGCGAGATCGAGCAACTGGTAATCGTCGAGCCGCAGGCGTGGGAGCTGGCGTTCGATGAGGAACCGCACGTGCTTCCGGGGTGGGAGGCGCGTCAACGCCGCAGCTGCTACCGGTTTGACGACGACTTTGCACTGTACGACGACCTCGACCTGCATGGTGACGGCGGTCTCGCCGCCGAAATGGCCGCGCTGCGGGCCGAGGTGCGGGCGCTGCATCAGCAGTTGATCGAAACCAACGCACGGCTCGAGGCTCTGCAGATCGAATCGCTGCGGCCCGCCGAAGACGTCGCTATCGAGCGCGAACCTTTCCCGCAGTGAGCCGGGTGCAGTCGACAATCCGTAGTGCTAGCTGTTAAATGTTCTGTCCTAGGCCCGGCGTTCACGCCGGGCCTATCTCCTTCTCGTTGCAATACGCCCGCACCACTTCGAACCGGCGACTGACCCCAGTGAGCCAGCGACGGAGACTTCCGAGCGACATCAGCCGGGCCCGGGCACCATGCTGACGGCGTCCGGGCCGCGTGGTTCTCCGAGGCGCGCGTCGACTGTATTCTCCAGTCCCGGGTGCAGGAGCGGATTTCTGCAGTTCGCACAAGGTGGCCCCTACGCGGGCTCAGCGTTGTCGCGAATCCTGCGGACGGCACACGGAGTGTGCCCACGACTCAGGGCCGTCCGCTTCGAGGACAACCCAGAGTCAGTACCCAGTCCCTCGGCCGCTCCGCGGTGATTGCCCCTCTTCCGGGCGCTCTCTAAAATCGACCCTTTGAACAACCTTCGATCGGCGATTCCTGACGGCGACCCATGTTCGAGAGCATTACACAGAGCCTGACCGAGGCCATCGGCAACGTTGCGCGGGGGCGACTCACGGAGTCCAACATCCGCGAGGGGATGCGCAAGGTCCGCCAGGCGCTGCTCGAAGCCGACGTCAACTACGACGTCGCCAAGCAGTTCACCGAGCGCGTGACCGAGCAGGCCGTCGGCGACCGCGTGCTCAAGTCGCTGCGGCCCGAGCAGCAGATCGTCGGCATCGTCTATCAGGAACTGGTCAACCTGATGGGCCCGGTGGACCATGCCATCGAGCAGCGACGTGGTGAAATCACCGTGCTGATGATGTGCGGTCTGCAGGGCTCCGGCAAGACGACGACCTGCGGCAAGCTGGCGCGGATGCTCAAGGCTCACGGGGCCAAGCCGATGCTCGTCGCGGCCGACCTGCAGCGCCCCGCCGCCATCGAGCAGCTCAAGATCATCGGCGAGCAGATCGGGGTGCCGGTCTACACCGAGCAGCCCGGCAAGACCACGCCGGTGCAGGTCTGCCAGAACGCCCGCAAGGCCGCCAACCGCGACGGGAGCAACGTCCTCATTCTCGATACGGCCGGCCGGCTGCATGTCGACGACGCGTTGATGCGCGAGCTGATGGAGATCGACAACAAGCTGATGCCGCACCAGGCGCTGCTCGTCTGCGACGCGATGACGGGGCAGGACGCCGTCAACAGCGCCAAGTCGTTCAACGAGGCGCTCGAACTCGACGGCGTCATCCTCACCAAGCTCGACGGCGACACCCGCGGCGGCGCGGCCCTCTCGGTCAAGGCGGTCACCGGCGTCCCCATCAAGTTCATCGGCGTCGGCGAGCAGCTCGACAAACTCGAGCCGTTCCATCCCGACCGCATGGCCCAGCGGATCCTCGGCCACGGCGACATCGCCACGCTGCTGGAAAAGGCCCAAGACGTCCTCGACCAGGAGGAGATGGCCCGCCAGCAGCAGAAGATGATGGAGGGGAAGTTCTCTCTGGACGACTTCGTCAAAGCCATCGACCAGATGAAGAAGCTCGGCCCGATGAAGGGGCTGATGAAAATGATCCCCGGCATGGGGCAGATCGCCGGCGCCATGGATGCGATGGAGGGAATGGATCCCGACAAGGACGTGAAGCGCGTCAAGGCGATGATCCAGTCGATGACCCTCGACGAACGCCAGAACCCCGACAAGATCGACCGCTCGCGGCGGCAGCGGATCGCCCAGGGGAGCGGCACCGAACCCGCCGACGTCCACGACCTGCTCAAGCAGTTCAAGGGGATGTCGGGCATGATGCAGCAGATGGCCGGTCTGTCGAAGACGGATCAGCTGCGGGCCATCCAGGGGATGCAGAAGGACATGATGAACCCGAATGCGGCCGGACTGCAGCGGCGCAAAGAGCGGAGCAAACGGGGGCCCACGGACCGCAACGACATCCGCGACAAGAAGAAGCAGCAGCGGAAACAGGCCAAGCAGCAGAAGAAGCGGAACAAGCGGCGGTAGGACGCTGAGGGGGTATCGCCATTTTCAGACTGCCCGGCGCCCCCCGGCGTGAGCGTGGGAGGCGTGGACGACAATCACCACGTGCATCCCATGATGTGGGCGTGCCACCCGAGGCCCGCTCACGCGCGATGCCGAAATCCAGTACTGCACCCCGCTGCGGAGTCAGTTGACTCGACCATTGATCGTGACCGAAAGGTTGGGCAGTATAGGTCCTGTTGGCGATGCTTGCTTCAACGGGCTAACGGGCTGCAGATTTGCGATGCTGTTCAGATCTGGATAACGACCAGGACCGGTGTGTACTGCCGGGCCGGGCACTCAGGCGCACTTTCCGGAGGCGCTCAATATGTCGGGCGGCAGTTCACGTTCCCGGCGTCCATTGCATCGCGATTCCGGTCCCCGCAGACATCGGGCTTCGCGCAAGCAGAGCCGATCCGCGGCGCGGTGGATCATCGCAGGAATCACGGGAGCTTTGACGGTCATCATCGCCGGCGTCGGCCTGGCGTTTCGTCTGATCGACCACACCGGCCTGGGCGAACAACTCAACGAATTCGTCCAGCAGACGGGTGTGAACTTTCCGGACAGCACTTCCTGGCCGCCGCCGGCCGGATCGCCGCGCGAAGAGTATTACGGCAGCCTGCACGGCGATCCCATTGTCGCGGTCACTCCGGATACGGTCTTCAATCCATTGCGGAGGCGACGCATCGATCCCTGGATTGAGATTTCCAATCCACGCATCCAGGTCGTCGAACTGGGTGTGCAGGTCCTGCTGCTCGACTACAAGACAATTGAAGGTCCGGCCGAGTCATTCACCGTTCAAGTCTTCGTCCATCAACCGGGGCAAGTTCGAGTTCCCGGTCTGAAAGCGGGGCTGATTCCAACTGTCGGTCTGCATACGATTCGACCCGACGGGGCCGGGAAGCCGCTGGAGATCCGGCTGAGCGGGCCCGAAGTGGGAGGTCAGACAAATCCTCCGATCACTGATGCCGAGATCTACTTCGCGACCTGGGACGCAGACTACACGAATGTCATCGTGGAAGGGAGGCGCCACTCGGCCGGACCGGCCACATTCAAGGTCTCGAACTCCGTGGTGCTCGGCAATGTGCCTCAATTGACCCACGCGCGGGAGTGGAGGGATGCCGAGTTCGCCCTGCTGTCCGGGACGGCCCCGGCCGCGTTGCCCGCTGTTCCCGAGTTGCCCAGGCCCGAGGCCGGGGCGTTGGCGGCGGAACGCGCACCGGAGGGATTTCACTTCGCCGACTGGGACGAAGCGGAGTCTGCGAATTTGCCGCCGCATCAGGAGTCGCCGCAGCCTGCGCGCGTGAACGCGCAGAAGCGAAAAGTCATTCGGATGGACCCGGAACTCGATGAGTGGAACATTGAGTCGGATGCCGATGTTCGCGAACCCGTCACGGCGAATCTTCCTCTTCCCGCCCCGCATTCACGATACGAGACGATTCAGGGAGTGGTGACAGACCGTGAGTGCCGGCAGGCCGCGGTGGCCTACCATTCCCGCGAGGCTTTGCAGAGCGAAGTCTCGACGCGGATCGTTCTTTGCGACCTGGAGGGGCCGGAGGTAGTCGGCTGGGGGGCGATCCCGGGCAGTTATCGCCCCGTGGGTCTGATCGACAACGGGAGGCGACTGGTCGTGCGGTCGGCGGGACCGCAGCCGAGGCAGTCCGCCAGTGTGGAGGTGTGGTCGCTCGCCCCGGACGGAATCCGGCGGGAATCCGTCTGGTCGCCCCATCTCGACGGGAAAGGCCGGCTCGTCGATCTGGACTTCTGCATCCTGCTGGACGATCGGCATATCGCAACGGCCGAGCGATTCGATACCAGCTTGCGCATCTGGGACGTCGTTTCGGGCGAGGGGCGGTTCGAACTGCCGATCAGCCGCGGTTGCCGGCCGGCGGTGAGTCCGGACGGCCGCTGGTTCGCGTTCTACGGCAAAGGAATGGTGGGTGTGTGGGACATTGCGGGCGGGAGACTGGCGGCCACTCTACAGTCGGAGGAACTTCCCAAACCTGCGTTCGGTTTCAGCCCCGCCAGCGACAAGCTCGTGCTGGCGGGAATACATAAGCTGCAGGTGTGGGACTTTTCGACCGGCAGAAAGACCCATGACCTCGTCGTGGATTCGCACGGACCGGTTTTCCTCCCGGACGGCAACTACGTGTTGATTGGACGGGAACACGGCGCCGGGGCTCAGCTGTTCGATCTCGAACTGCAAGTGCCGGTCTGGGACTTTCCGGGGCTCGAGTTCGCCGTGATCGGTTCGCAGCTGCTGGCCGTGGCTGCTAATGAGAACGATCGCAGCGCGCTGATCCTGTCTTCGCTGCCGGACCCGACGTTGCGTGCCAGACTGGCGCTGGCGACGGAAGATCCGGCGTTGAAGATCGTGTATCCGGGCGCGTCCGTCGCACTCGAACTGGTCGGCATCGACGACCCGGCGCGGCAGGCGAGCATCCGGCTGGCGGTGCAGAACGAGCTGGCGGCCCGGGGGGTGACGGTCGTGACTTCATCCGATGTGAAGTTCGTCGCCTCCGTCAGTCGAGTGCCGGCGCACGAGATTCGAATCCAGCCAGTGCGCCGGGCGAGGCAGGGCGAATTGCGAGTTGGTCTTGTGGAGGACGGAGACCCGATTCTCAAGTCCATCGCTGAATCCGTGTGCCGACTGTCGGTCGAGTATCAGGGACAGACCGCTTGGACTAGACAGTGGCAGAGCTGGATTCCCCAGAGAATCGAGTCCAACCCGAATGAATCACTCGACGACGCGCTCGCGCGGCACACGGCCCCGGATTTTGGCTTTTTCGAGAGGGTCGAGATCCCGGAGAGCATTCTGAGGCCGCGGGAGGGCCAGCTGAATCTGGGCAGCAGTCGTCTCACTCTGGATGGATTTCAATAGGTCGCGCTTCGCTCGCGGCGAACTGCCGTATCTTTGGATTGCTGCCTGCACAGTTCCTGCGTGCCGTGCGCTGGACGGACTGCAGATTGAGGACATCACCGAGGCAACGCGGACGCCTCCCCTGGAATCCGTTCCGGGCCCCCCGCCACGATCCGCTCAGCCTAACTTCGTGACAGACACCAGGTTTTCTGGCAGGATGCGCCGCGCTGCAGACGTCACGGACCGGCGTGGGAAGCCGGCACTATGACGCGCCGGCGGTTTCGCGGCGGGGGGCCTTGGAGCGGGGACGCTGCGGGAACTTCTGGCCGGGCTTCTGCTGGGAGCGGTGACGGTTGGGGCGCTTGCCCCGTTTGCCGCCGTAGCCGCTGTTTCCGCTGCGTTCTCGACGCTCTCCGCTCGAGCCGGTGTCGGCGCCGTCGGCAAGGAGGCGGACTCCGATGAGGCGTTCGATCTGGCGGAGGTGGTTGCGTTCGGCGGGCTCGCAGAAGGAGATGGCGATCCCGCTCGCACCGGCGCGGCCGGTGCGGCCGATGCGGTGGACGTAGCTTTCGGGCTCGACCGGAAGGTCGTAGTTGATGACGTGCGAGATGCCGTCGACGTCGAGTCCGCGGGCGGCGACGTCGGTGGCGACGAGGACGCGGAGGCGTCCCGAGCGGAACTGCTGCAGGGCGCGCTGGCGGGCGTTCTGCGACTTGTTGCCGTGGATGGCGTCGGCCCGCACGCCGCTAGCCGAGAGCTGGCGGGCGACGTCGTTGGCGCGGCGCTTGGTGCGGGTGAAGACGAGCACTTGGAAGAGGGCCGCGTCGTCCAGTAGTTCGCGGAGCTTCGAGCGCTTCTCGGACGAGCCGACCAGCATGACGTTCTGCTCGATGCGCTCGACCGTCGTGGACGGCGGCGTCACTTCGACGCGGACCGGATCGCGGAGCAGCGTGGAGGCGAGCTGCGCGACGGCGGGGGGCATGGTGGCCGAGAAGAACAGGGACTGCCGTTCCCGGGGGAGGGCGGCGACGATGCGGCGGAGATCGGGGAGGAAGCCCATGTCGAGCATGCGGTCGGCCTCATCGAGGACGAGAAACTCGACGTGGTGCAGGCTGAGATGCCGCTGCTGCATCAGGTCGAGCAGCCGTCCGGGGGTGGCGACGAGCAGATGCACGCCGCGATCGAGCGCCTTGACCTGTGGATGCTGGCCGACGCCGCCGTAGATGACGGTGTGCCGGAGCGCGAGATGGCGGCCGTAGGTGCGGACGCTGTCGCCGATCTGTCCGGCGAGTTCGCGGGTGGGTGCCAGGACGAGGGCGCGCGGAGCGGTGGGGGCAGCCGGCTTGCGAACGGCGTCGAGCCGATGCAATAGCGGGAGTGCGAAGGCGGCCGTCTTGCCGGTGCCGGTCTGGGCGCAGCCCAGCAGATCGCGGCCGTCGAGAATGTGGGGGATCGCGGCGGCCTGGATGGGGGTCGGCGTGACGTACTTCTCTTCGGCGATGGCCCGCTGCAGCGCAGGGGAGAGGGGAAGTTCAGCGAAAGTCATTCGAATCACAGTTTCTGTGCAGTGCGCCCGCGGCGATCCTCTCAGAGGTCGGCAGCATGAGCGCGGTGACGCGGGCCGGCGCCGGGAGCCTCCTGGCTCCCGAATGGGCGCAGACCGTGCGCGAAAGTTGAGCGAAATCGGAACTGCGGAGAGTTCACGAAACGCACCGATGCAGGCGCGTTTGCGGCCAGCGTGCCGTCCTGGCTCTGCCGCGGCAGAGAACTCCGGGCGAAATCATCGCCGGCGGAGTGAGGACCTTACAGCCAAGGTTGAGCAAATGCGATCCTAAATCGACCCTGCGGGCGGTGTCCCGACCACAAGGCTCGCAGAACTGTAGCAGCGGGATGGTCGGCCGGATAGGGCAAATCGGGGGTGGTCGCGGATTTCAGCGACACTCGCGGTCAACAGTCAGGACCACCGGGTTAGTTCCAGCGCGGCGGTCCCGCAGTCAAGCTATGGCAACCACGGAAGGACGACTTGGGGGCGTCAGTTTGTTCGTCGTGCTGTTTGTGCCGTTGTGGTTCTCACTTCGCTTCGATGGACGAATGAACCACGAAGACACAAAGGTCACGAAGAGAATAAGGGTATGACCGGCGTCCTGGTTCTTCGCTGGCCCTTGCGGTTGGCTCGAACTCTGTTGAGTTTGGCTACGGCTCTGACGGATGGAAGTTGTCGGGGGTGTCTCCGAGTCCGGTGCCGAGGATTACGAACCAGATGCGATCCGGGTCGGCTGCCGGAGTCTCGGTGAGTCCAGTTCGCGGAGCGAATTGGCCGCCGGGTGACGCGAAGAACTCCTCGCGTTCCAGGCCGGTCGATTTCCAGGCCGATTCATTCGCACCAGAGGCCTGCACAATTTCGCTTCGCCCTGGTCCGGAAGACCAGAGGAGCGGCTGTCCTGCCGGAATCATGACTCCGGGCTGAAGGAGAACACGCCCCGGGAAGCCCTCGGGCCGATATCCGAAGGGACTGCCGGTGAACGGGTCGCTCACCTGCACGTACGGCAGCCGGTCGCTCAGTTCAAACAATGTCGGAGGGAACTCCTCCTGCTGCAGCCGATCCATCTGCAGCGCGAGGACAAGTGCGGTTGCGATGACCTGCGTGTGATGAGCACTGAATTGTCCGTGCAGGATCTCACCTTCGAGGTGCAGCCGCCAATACTCCCATAGCCCATACTGAAAGTCGGGGGGTAGCGTCGTGGAGGCGGCGCGTCGGGAAATCAGGGCGGCGTCCGCTTCGCTGAGTCCGCTGCTGTTTCCCAATGAGACCGACGTATCGATCGCGATCAGCCGCCGCAGTCGCTCTCTCTCGTACCAAGGGAGCGCCGCGAGCCAGAAGCGGGCGTCGCCTGCGCTGAGCCCGAACCAGGTGGGGCGGAGGTCGAGGCGGTCCCAGATCGGGCCCTCGCGCGCGAGCAGTTGCTCGGTGTAGGCGTAACGGTTCATCAGCATCTGCCGGGCGAGACGCGGGCTGCGGACCTCGTCGGAGAGGAAGCTGTATGCGGTCTCCAACTGCTCAGGCGTCTGATCGGGATGGGCGGCCCAGCCGCGGATGTCGGCGAGGATGCGGTCGGCGGTGAGCATAGAGGTGGTCCAGCAGGACCAGTTGGAGCACTGCTCGGACAGATAGCGAGTGATGCGGAGACCCGCGACGTAGGACTCCCAGGCGCCCTGCAGGTCCCCCTCTGCCGTCAAACGGTCCGCGCGCGAGGCGAGGACACTTTGGACGAGGACGATGGGGACATCGTCATCCAGAATGAGGAGCAGCGGGTCGATGCGGCCGTGGGGAGCGGCCAGTTCCTGTCCGAGGGGAAGCATCAGGGATTCGAGCCGCGCGAACCTTTCGGCGGTGAGGGGCTGGTTGCGGCTGTTCGCCAACCGCAGTTCGCCGACCAGTTCGGCCCAGCGCTGCGACCATTCACGATCGAACTGGCCCGATTGCTGTACGGCGAATTCGACGTCGAAGCCCGGGTGGACCTGCGGCACGGCGTTGGCGCGATGCGAGGCGGAGGCGAAACCGGCAATCAGTAGAGCGAGGAGCAACGTGCCGACGGGAGCGATTCGGCGTCTCCAGCTGGCGTCGCCGACCAGCCAGCGGCTGGACGACAGGAGAGTTCCGAGAAGGAGGGCGACAGTGATCGGCCAACTGGCGATGCCGAGCGGGATATCTCCGGCGACGACGGCCACGAAGTGCCAGATCCAGATCACGGGGACGACGACCAACAGCAGCCCGGCCGCGAGGACGGTCCGACGGAACCAGAAGCCGGCGAACTGTCCGGCGGCGAAGAGCATCGATCCGACGGACAGAATGAACCACCATTGCAGCTCGCGACTGGCCGGGTCGTCGTAAGCCGAATTCCTCACCGGCGAGGGAATGTGGACCGATTGCCGGATGGCTTCGGAGAATGACGCCATTCCCTGCGCCCGTTGCTGATCGAAACGGCCGCCCGCCAGAAAGTCCCAGGCGGTAAACGCCGTCACCAGCAGAAGGGCGGTCAGGAGCCAGGGGATCTGCTTGCACCACCAGACTCGCGCGGCGCTGACGCCGTGATCGGCGAGGAAGCGATGAGTCTGCCGGCGCTGGTCGCCGAGGCAGGTCATGAGTCCGCAGACGGCGGGAGTGGCGGCGAGAAATGCGATGTGCGTGGGCACCATCGGGAGCAGGCGGGTGACGAGGTCCACCAGCAGGACACCCAGCAGTCCCCACCAGAGGCAGAAGGGGGCAATCCCCCGCAGCTCGCGCCAGACCAAAGCGGTGGTGGCGCGCGTGTCGGGTGATCCGCGCCGGCTGGTCCACTCCGCCGCCTTGAGCCACATGCGCTGCCGGCGTTCGGCGGCCGGCATCGCGGGGCCACGCACGCGGAGGCCGAGCACGGGCTGTCCGGCGGCCCAGCGGAGGGTGAGTACGACATCGGCAGCGGCTACGATGGCGATTGCGGCCGCGTAGGATGTGTACTGTCCGACGCTTTCGTGCGGCGAGTGAACCCAGAAGTTGCTGAGGAACCCGACTAACAGTACTTCCGCGATGAGGGTGCAGACGACGGTCGGGAGGACGCGGCGGGTGAGCAGCGACAACAGGACGCCCCAGAAGAAGGTTCCGGCGACCGACTTGCCGTAGACGGTGAGATCCTGGCGGAGCATTTCGCCGAGGTAGCCGCCCCCCACGACGACCACGAGCGCCGCGGTTACTAGGGTGACACAGAGGAATGCGAGTACGGCGCCGATGCCGAAGGAGAGCTTGGCCAGCACGGCCCGCCAGGGCTGCAAGGGGAGCTGCCGCAGGAAGGCGCGGGTTTCCTCTTCGTCTTCTCCGGCGAACAGGATCCCGCCGCAGGCGGCCGCGAAACAGGCCGACAGGACGTAGGTAATCACGAGCGGGAACTGGAGGCGGATCGAACCGGCCGCGGGGTACCACAGCACGAGGGACTGCAGCAGGACGGCTCCGGCGACGAGCGCGAGCCAGAGGCTGCGCTGCGTGCGGTATTCTTTCCAGATCAGCCGTCGGATGCTCAGGTCGTGCATGGTGAGGCTAATGGCGGCGTTTGATGGACGTGTGCGGGAACGGGTTGGTTCAAGGAGACTCGGATTGTCCCGGCGATCGCTGAGTGCGGCTGATTGTCCAGTGGACGGCACACGGAGTGTGCCTGCGACTCTGGGGCGATCTGCTGTTATTCAGACCTGAATTGCGGGAGTGTTGCGGGGGCGCTCGCTGCCGGGGCGGCGGTATTCGCGGAGCAAGGCGAGCAGGATGTCCTCCAGTGAAGGGGCGTGGACTTCAAACGGAACTTCGGCGGCGCGGCAGGCGTCGGCGATCTGCTGTTCGCTGGCGTTGCGCAGCATCCAGACGTGCTCGTGGCCCAACTGGACGTGGGCGAGGATTTCGCCCGGCATCGCGGGAGGCGCGGTCGTGATTTCCGGAAGTGTCGCGGTGACCTCGCGGGTGGAGCGCTTGAGTTCGTCGAGATCATCGACGCAGATCAGTTTGCCGCCGAGGAGGATGACGACCATGTCGGCGACGCGTTCGACTTCGGAGACCTGGTGGCTGGAGAGGAGCACGGATCGGCCTTCGGAGGCGACGTCGACCATGCTTTCGAGGAACTCGCGGCGGACGAGGGGATCCAGTCCGGAGGTGGGTTCGTCGAGAATGAGGAGGTCGGGCCTGTGGGCGAGGGCGAGCGCGAGAGAGACTTTGGCGCGGGTTCCCTTGGAGAGTTCGCGGATTCGCTGCAGGCCGTCGAGCTGGAACCGCTCCGTGTACTGCTCGTAGGTTCTCTGAAAGCCGGGGGGATAGAAGCCGGCGGCGAACCAGCCGGTTTCTTCGACGGTCATCCAGTCATAGAGGGTGGGTCGTTCGGCGACGTAGCCGGTGGCGCGGCGGATCTCGAGGCCGTGGCGGCGGCTGTCCATGCCGAGCACTTCGGTCTCGCCGGCATCTGCTTGTTCGAGGCCGAGGAGGATGCGGATCGCGGTGGACTTGCCGGCGCCGTTGGCGCCGAGCAGGGCGCAGACGCGGCCGGGTGGAACTTCGAACGAGACGCCGTCGAGGGCGACGACGCGGCCGAAGCGTTTGCTGACCTGGCGAAGGCGGATAACGGGGGACATAACGGGAGTCCGGTGGGGAGATGGCGGATGGCCAAGAGTTGAGGTCAAGCTGTTGTGAGCGGTGATTCTTGCTGCCTCAGGAGGTTGGGGCGCTCGGCAACGCTTGGCCCTCGCTGGCGCGTCGGGCTAGTGTGATTCATTAGAAGAAGGTCCGGCGAGTTCGTCTTCGAGGAGTTGGCGGAGTTCGTTGGGTTGGACCTGGTGGTTGAGGGCTTCGGCGACTACGGAGCGGAGGCGGTGGCGGATGAGGTCGAGTCGCTCGGCGCGGCAGCGGGCCGGGGCTTCGGGGGCGACGGCGAGTCCGGTGCCGCGGATGGGGATGAGGACGCCCTGCGACTGCAGATCGCGGTACGCACGCGCGACGGTGTTGGGATTGACGGCTAACTGGCCGGCCATCTCGCGGACAGAGGGGACGTGCTCACCGATCGTGAGCCGATCGTTGGCGACGGCGAACTTCACGTGCCTGGCGATCTGCTCGTAGATGGGGATGCCGTTGTTGGCGTTGATGTGGAGGTGCACGATTTCGCCGCCTGACTACTGTTCTATCGTAGTAGTACAGTACGCATGGTGGAGGCGGGATGTCAATGAGAAATCATCAGAATGTCCGACTTTTTGATATAAACGCGTGTCGATGCTATGTTCGCATTGAGCGGTTGGCTTTTCCCCTCCCAAGCCGAGGGCTGGTGGATGACGCATGGGCAAAGAGGCTTACCGGATGATGTGACGCGGCGCCGATTCCTGAGCGCTGCCAGCGGTTCGATTCTGGGAGCGACTCTGCCGGAGCTGCTGCGAGCCGAGTCGGCGGCGGCCGCTCAGTCGACGGGTCCCGCCGCCAAACGGGTGATCGTGGTATACGAGCAGGGGGGGCTGTCCCACATGGATACGTGGGATCCCAAGCCGGACGCGCCGGTGGATCACCGAAGTCCGCACCGGCCGATCGCGACGAGCGTTTCCGGCATTCAGTTCACGGCGCTCCTGCCGCATACGGCGCGCATCGCCCACATGCTGGCGGTGGTGCGGTCGATGCATCATGCGGTGGCCGGGGCCGATGCGCATCCGAATGGGACGCAGTACGCGCTCTCCGGGGCGCATCCCTCGAGCCTGATTGAGATGCCGGATGTCGGGTCGATCGTCAGCCGGGTGATGGGGACCGAGAATCCGCGGCTCCCGCCGTACATCATGATTCCTGGGAACCACGAGCAGGCTGCGGAGACACGGACGGGATTCCTACCGGCGTCGTACAAGGTGTTCAAGACGGGCGGGCGCGATCTCTCCGATCCTGATTGGTCCGTCGCCGATCTGCTGGCGCGGCCGGAGAACAAGGCCGACCGATTGCGGCAGCGTCACGGTTTGCTGGCGTCGCTGGATGATGCGTTTCTGAATGGGCCGGGATGCTCACCTCAGCTGGGGGGGATGGACCGATTCTATGAGCAGGCGTTCGATACGCTCACCAGCCGCAGCGTGGCGGAGGCCTTTGATCTGCAGGCTGAACCGGCCGCGGTTCGCGAGCGGTACGGAGCGGGGCATCGGGGCTCGTGTTATCTGCTGGCGCGGCGGCTGATTGAAGCGGGGGTGCGGTATGTGACCGTGGATGTGCGGTGGCCGCTGACCGATGAGACGCCGGGCGGCTTCAATCTGAACTGGGATCATCACGACCTGATCTACACGCCCGCCAGTTGCGGCACGGTGCGGGACAAGGCGGGGGGCGAAGGGCGGTACGGCATCGGCCACTGGGTGATGATGGGGAGCACGGACCAGGCGTTCGCGGCGCTGATTTCTGACCTGGACGATCGGGGGCTGCTGGCGGACACGCTCGTGTGCTTTCTGTCGGAGTTCGGGCGGACGCCGCGGCTCAACAAGTTCCAGGGGCGCGACCACTGGACGCACGCGTACTCGATGGCGTTCGCGGGGGCCGGCGTGCCGGGAGGACAGATCATCGGGGAATCGGACGAGGAGGGGGGCTATGCCATCTCTCATCCGCACACCCCGGAAGATTACGCCGCGACGGTGTATGCGAAGCTGGGACTGGATCGGGACGCGCCGCTGTACACGAACGCGCGGCGTCCGGTGTACTACGGGCATCTGGGTGAACCGATCGCGGAACTGTTCTGATCCCGCGGCTGTAAGAGGTGCGGTGCCCAAGGTCAGACGCGACCGCTCGTCCACCTGGCCGGAGGCATAGCGAGTGGGCTACGCGGTGTGCCCGGTGTAGAGGTGGGTCATCACGCTGCCGTTGAGCAGGTGATTGGGGCGGCCGAGGGGGTCGACGACGACGGCATCGTGGCTGACGCCGAGGGCGTCGAAGATGGTGGTGCACATGTCGGCCGGGGACCAGGAGCGGGAGACGGGGTAGGCTGCGGTGGAGTCGCTCTGGCCGAGCACCTGCCCACCGCGGACCCCCGCGCCGGCGAAGAGTGCGCTGTAGACCGGGGGCCAATGGTCGCGTCCGGGTTCGGTCGAGCCGGGGAGTGTGGAGACGCGGGGGGTGCGGCCGAACTCACCCGTGACGATGACCAGCGTCTCGTCCAGCCTGCCTGAGGCGGAGAGGTCATCCATCAGCGCCGCGAGGCCCCGGTCAAGCTGCGGGAGAAGGGTGTTCTTCAGGCGGCCCCAGTTGTCGACGTGGGTGTCCCACGTCTGCACGATGCCCATTGCGGCCTGGATAATGGGGACGCCGGCTTCGACGAGGCGTCGGGCGAGGAGGAGCGACTGTCCAAACTTGTTCCGGCCGTATCGCTCGCGGGTTTCGTCGGGCTCGTGATTGATTTCGAAGGCGCCGGCGACGCGGTCGGAGGTGAGCAGGTTGAAGGCCAGTCCCTGCTGCTCGCCGAAGGCCGCTACTTCGGCAGCTGCCGAGTTTGCGCGATCGAGTTCAAGATGGTCGAGCAGTTCGCGTCGGGAGAGGAGGCGCGGGGCGGCGACGTCGTCGGGACGGGAGAGGGCGTCGACCTTGAAGTTGGCGTCGTTGGGGTCGTGGTTGATCTGCCAGGGATCGTGCCGGGGACCGAGGAAGCCGGCGTACTGTCCGGGCCAGGTGAGGGGGCCCTCGATGAAGTAGTTGGGCAGCGAGACGCCGGTGGGGATGCCGTCGCTGCGCGGGCGGACGTAGTCGAGGGCGGAGGCGAGATTGGGGAAGTCGTGGCGGGACTGGACGCGATCGAGGTCGCTGGCCGTGCCGCGGGGAACCGGGGTGGGCCGGCCGGTGAGCGCGACGTGCATCGCCAGCAGGTGATTTCCCTCGGTATGGGCCATCGTGCGGACGACGGACCACCGGTTCAGCTGTTGGGCCAGCAGCGGGAGGTGTTCGCAGACGGAGACGCCGGGGACGGTGGTGTTGACGGGTGCAAACTCACCGCGGATTTCGACCGGCGCTTCGGGCTTGGGATCGAGGGTATCCAGCTGGCTGAGACCGCCGCTGAGGACCACGAGGATGACGGATTTGGCCTTGCCGGCTGCGGCCTGCGGCGAGGCGTCGGCGGGCCGAATGATGGGCGGGAGTGCGCTCCCCACGACGCCCGCGGCGGCGACGCGGAGGGCGTGACGACGATCCATGTCGAACATTGAACGAGGCATCTTCATTGGTTCCGCGGAGAGTGATCAGGCCGGGCAGGCGGTCGGAATTCGGCGGGGCCGCATAACATATGAATAACGGCTTGCGCATCGCCCGGCAACCAGAGAAGGGAGTAGGTCTCCCCGCTGATGTAGGAAAGTTAGCCCGGTCGCAGAGGTGAAGTCGGGAATCACTGGGGAGGAAAAACAGAAACCCGGTTTCTTTGGAGAAACCGGGTTTCTGTGAGGGGTGTCGCGGGAAGGTTTAACGGAACACGGCGACCCAGTAGCCGACGCCGCCGCGGACCTGGTAGCCGAATCCGCACTCGCGGCCGCTGCACATGTTGGCGTAATGGCCGGGGGAGTAGGTCCAGGACTGAACTGCCTGCTCGGGAGAGGGCTGGCTGTAGGCGATGTTCTCGCGGTACGGGAGTCCGCTGTGCGAGAACGAGCCGTAGCTGGCCATCCAGTTCGCGTGCCGCTGCGCGGCGAGGCACATGTCGGTGTTGAGCGCCAAGGGCGCGAGCCCGGCCCGTGCGCGGGTGTGGTTGTGCAGTTCGAGCAGCCGCTGGATTGTTGGGTGCTTGATGAGCCAGTCGTGCGGACCGGCCGCCGGTGTCTCCTCTCTGGGGGCATCGTCGTCGGCGCTGGGGTTCGGCTTCCGGGCCTCAACCGTCACGCCTTTGGACGTTTCAGGCGACGTCCTGTCGGCCTTTCGCTCATCGGATCCACCGGGATCCGCCGCAACGGCGCCGCACAGCAGCGCCGCGAACAGTGTGGCCCACAGTCCTTGTCGAACGGGCATTGTGAGAATGCTCCTGGCGTTCTACGAGCCGATACAGCCTGACCACTCGTCTTTGCCCCCGGCCGATCCGCGGATCGGCTGGCGGGGTGGGGACGTTAGCGGATCGATTCCAGGTTCTCAATTCACTGCAATTTACGCATCCAACGCGGCTTGCGCGTTCGCGCGTCTGTCACGGACTTGCAGCGGGAGGGACGCTCCGCAATACTGCGTGGCCCGAGAAACTGACGATCCGAGACATCTGCACGGCTTCGCCGCAAGGTTACTGAGATGGCACATAAGAAGGGACAGGGCTCGACCCGCAACGGCCGCGATTCGAATGCGCAGCGGCGCGGCGTGAAGAAGTTCGGCGGCGAGCAGGTGACGGCGGGGAACATCCTGATCCGGCAGTGCGGCACGAAATGGCACGCGGGGCGCAACGTCGGCACCGGCAGCGATTACACGTTGTTTGCGCTGGTGGACGGCAGCGTCTTCTTCGATCAGGGGGGGCGGCGGATCAACGTGGACGCCGCCGCGGCGAACTGACGGGGGTATTGGGACGCGTCGTAAACCCTCGTTACGCCCCCCCTCCCGCGATGGTGGGATGATCCCGTCCGGAGGCTGTTCGCGCGGGAGAGGGAGGAATACCGGCGGCCTACGTCCTCGGCGCGAGGACGGCGGTCATGCTGCGGCCCCCTTCCATGCCGGGCGGCTTCTCGATCTTGGCGATGTCCTCGAGCGAGGTGATCACCTGATTGAGGATCTCGCGGCCCCGTTCGTGGTGGGCGTTTTCGCGGCCACGGAACATGACGTTGAGCTTGACCTTGTCCTTGTGCTCCAGGAAGGTCCGGGCCTGCTTCATCTTGAATTCGACGTCGTGATCGCCGATCTTCGGACGCAGCCGGATCTCCTTGATCTGGATCTGATGCGTCTTCTGCTGCGTCTTCTTCTTCTGCTCGTACTTGAACTTACCGTAGTCCAGAATGCGGCAGACAGGCGGACGCTCGTTGGGGGCGACCTCGACGAGATCGAGCCCGGCTTCGACCGCAACCTTGAGAGCATCGGCGGTCGGAATGACTCCCAGCATTTCGCCGTGGTGATCGACGACGCGCACGGGGGTGAGACGGATCTGCTCGTTGATCCTGTGAGTGTGTTCGGGTGTTGCAGTTCCTCGCATTGGGCTTTCTGTTGGATAGTGGGGTTCCTGTGTGCCGCGGCGCAGCACGACCAGTAGTCCGTTTTTATCCCACGATGCGCGGGCGGTCAAGAAGCGACGTGCGGATCGGCCGCACGCCGCGGGGCGTCAGCCTCGGATCTGGCCGGCGCCGCGGACGATGTACTTGTAGCTGGTGAGTTCGCGGAGGCCGCAGGGGCCGCGGGCGTGGAACTTGTCGGTGCTGATGCCGATTTCGGCCCCGAGCCCCAGTTCGCCGCCGTCGTTGAACCGCGTGCTGGCGTTGACCATGACCGCGGCGGAATCGACTTCCTCGACGAAACGCCGGGCCGCGGCGTCGTCCGACGTGACGATGGCGTCGGTGTGGTGCGATCCGTACGAGTTGATGTGGGTGATCGCCTGATCCAGATCGTCGACCACTTTCGCGGCCAGGATCAGGTCCAGAAACTCCGTCCGGAAATCCTGCTCCTGGGCCACCCGGGCATCCGGGAGGAACTCGCGGACACGCGCGTCTCCACGGATCTCCACTCCGGCGGCCGCCAGTGCCGGACCGACCTGGGGAAGAAAGCGATCCGCCGCATCCGCATGGACGAGCAGCGACTCGGCCGCGTTGCAGACGCCGGGCCGCTGGCATTTGCTGTTGATGATGATGTCCCGCGCCATGTCGAGATCGGCTGAACGATCGACATAGACGTGGCAGAGGCCGTCGAAGTGCTTGATGACGGGCATGGCGGCTTCGGCGGCGACGCGCTCGATCAGCGACTTGCCGCCGCGGGGAATCGCGACGTCGATGAACTCGCTCAACTGCAGGAAACGGCCGACGGCCTCGCGGTCGATGGTCTGCACCAGCTGCACGGCATCCGGAGGAAGTCCGCACTCCTCGAGGGCGTCCGCCAGCACCCGGTGCAGGGCCTGATTGCTGTGCAGGGCCTCCTTGCCGCCGCGCAGGATGACCGCGTTTCCGCTTTTGACGCAGATCGCGGCGGCGTCGGCCGTGACGTTGGGGCGCGACTCGTAAATGAAGAACACGACCCCCAGCGGTACGCGTACACGGCTGACTTCAAGGCCGTTCGGCCGGGTCAGGCTTTCGATGGTCTCGCCGACCGGGTCCGGCAGTTCGGCGACCTCCTCCAGCGCAGCGGCGATGGCTTCGAGTCGCGGCGGCGTCAGGCGCAGGCGATCGGTGGCGGCGGACGTGAGTCCGTAGCGGGGAGCCTGTTCGAGATCCTGCGCGTTGGCGGCAAGGAGATCGTCAAGGTGGCGGCGGATCGAAGCGGCCGATCGCCGCAGCCAGTCGTTTTTCCGGGCGGTCGAAGCCGTCGCCAGCCGCCGGCCTGCGGCGCGGGCGTTGGCGGCAGTCTGGCGGCAGTATTGGTCGAGGTCGTGCATTGGGTCGGAGTTCGCGTGGCTGTTCAACGTCGCCTCCGGTCAATTTGCGGTGAAGGAGGCAGATGCTGCCGTCCTCAACAGTGGATATGGGACGGTGGAACATCAAGATCCAGTTTCGTGATCAGCGCGTTGCGTGACAAGGCGTCGAGCACTGCGCGTGAAGTCGGGGTGTCGCTGATGGTTGGTGGTCAATCAAATGTCCATTGAGCCAGTTCCCGGCCGACCGCCCGAGCCGCAAGGCGGACGCGCTGGCCGTGGTGCATTGACGCGCTATGATGCAGTATCTGGAGCAAAGTACATGGCCAAGCGCATCCACCGCGTCGTCAGGAATGTTCCCCAGCATTGGGTGGGGGACGGTTTCCCCGTCCGCAGCCTGTTCTCTTATGGCGAAGGGAACCGGTTTGATCCGTTCCTGCTGCTGGACTATGCCGGGCCGCATGAGTTCGCGCCGCAGACTGCGCCGCGCGGGGTGGGCGAACATCCGCATCGCGGTTTCGAGACGGTCACAATTGTTTACGAGGGGGAGCTGGAGCATCGGGATTCCGGCGGGAACCGGGGGAAGATCGGCGCCGGCGACGTGCAATGGATGACGGCCGCGGCGGGCGTCGTGCATGAGGAATTCCACAGCGAGCGGTTTTCGCGCGAGGGAGGCGTGCTGGAGATGGTGCAACTGTGGGTGAACCTGCCCGCCTCCGAAAAGATGTCCTCACCGCGGTACCAGGAGATACTCGATTCGCAGATTCCCCGCATCGAACTGCCACAGGGAGCGGGGGCGGTGCGCGTTATCGCGGGTGCGTTTGGGGATGTACGCAGTCCTGCGCGGACTGTGACTCCGATTCTGGTCTGGGACTTGACCCTGGCGGCTGAACAAAAGGTGGAGATTCCTGTTCCGGATCGATTTACGACGCTGGTGGTCGTGCAGCGCGGCGCGCTCCGGATGGAAGGGGGAGACACGGTGACTGCGGGAGAGCTGGTCGAGTTCGAACTCTCCGGAGAGGGGGTTGCGCTGGAGAGCGCCGAGGACGCGCGGGTGCTGCTGTTGTCCGGGGAGCCGATCGGCGAGCCGGTGGCCGGACAGGGCCCGTTCGTCATGAATACGCGCGAGGAAATCCGTCAGGCGATCGTGGATTATCAATCCGGCCGGATGGGCACCCTGCAGGCGGCGCCGACCCGCCGATGACGCGGATCGAGCGATGACTCCGATCGTCAGCGCCGCGGCGGCGGCGGACAACAATCCGCCGGGCACACATCCCAGTTGGGTCCGTAGCGGCCGACGGCCTCGCGCGGCGCCTGACTGATCCGCTCTTGCACGAGTTTGCGGATCATGATCACGAATCGCGGATGCGTGCCGACCGTGGCCGCGCGGACCATGTTGAGGCCGATCTCCCGCGCGGCGTCGGCCGCTTCCAGATCGAGGTCGTAGAGCACTTCCATGTGATCGGACAGGAAACCGACCGGGGCTATGACGGCGTCGCGGACCCCGTCTGAGTGCAGTTGCCGCAAGTGATCCACGATGTCGGGACCGAGCCAGGGATCCTGGGGGCGTCCGCTGCGGCTCTGGTAAACCAGTCTCCAGCGGTCTTGCGTGACACCCGACGCATCGGCGACGAGCCGGCAGGTCTCCGTCAATTGCTGCTCGTAGTCGCAACCGCCGGCCATCGACTGTGGAATGCTGTGCGCCGTGAACGCCACGTGCGACGCAATTCGCTGCGGCGCGGGGATCTCTGTCAGCGCCCGCGTCAGGCAGTCCGCATTGGCCGCAATGAAATCAGGGTGGTTGTAGAAGGCGCGAAGTTTCTCGATCCGCGGGGCGCGTTCACCCACCGCGGCCCGGGCGCTCGCGATGTTCTCCCGATACTGGCGGCAGCCGGAATACGAGCTGTAGGCGGACAGGAAGAAGGCCAGCGCCCTTTGTACGCCGTTCCGTTCCATCTCCCGCAGTGCATCCTCCAGGAACGGATGCCAGTTGCGATTGCCCCAGTAGACGGGCAGATCGATGTCGGAGGCCGCGAGTTCCGGTTGAACGGCCGCAATGAGGTCGCGCACTTGCCCATTGATCGGACTGACGCCGCCGAAGTGGTGGTAGTGCCCGGCGACTTCCTGCATCCGCTCCAGCGGCACATTTCGCCCGCGCAGGACATTCTCGAGGAACGGCATCACGTCGTCCGGCCCCTCGGGTCCGCCGAAGGACACGAACAGCAGGGCTTCAAAGGGCTCAGACATGACCAATTGCATCTCTCCGGAAACTTGAATCCTGAATGGCAGAATGGCTCCCGTTGGGGCGCCCAGACGGGTTGCAGCGATTATAGACCCTGCGACGCCGCCGGCCCGGGATTCCTCCGGCAGCAATGGGCGTCGCGGTTTCGCCCGGCCTGTCCGCCCGGTTCGCCAATCGATCTCGAGCGTCCAGCACAGCCGTCACGCCCGGTACGACCCTCAAACTGGCCGGTTCGCCCCGCCATTTGACGGCGTAACCGCAATTCTGAAAGTGGGATCGATCAGATCGAGGACGATCATACTCACACCTGTGGCAGCGCGACACGCGACGCGGTGTGGGACCCTCCCGGAATCCTCCGATCCCGCGCGCGGCGACAGCCGCTTCCCCCTCCCATCACGGAACGAGGCCCACGACGCGCCCCCGGTTGTCAGGCCAAGACGGCCTGCGCACCGGCGCCGTCGCTACGGCAGAGGAGTCAGGACGATGCTGGTTCTCTCACGACATCGCGACGAAAGCATCATCATCGGGGACGACATTGTCGTCACGGTGGTGGATATCCGCGGCGACAAGGTGCGGCTCGGGATCCAGGCGCCGACTCAGGTGCCCGTGCATCGCCAGGAGATTTACGAGGCGATTCAGCGCGAAAAATCCCGCAACGAAGGGGACGCGGACAAGCAGTCCTGACGGTTTGCTCCTCCGCGTGCAGATCGCCCCGGCATCGCCGGGGCTTTTTTGTTTGAACAGCCCGGCAGCGGACACCGCGTCTCGCCGCCGCAGGGCGCACGCACTGCGGCGGCGGCTGATTGCAATTGTGGCGAGGCGCATGCATGGGGGCGCAATTGGGTCCAAATTGCCGTTCCCCGGGGTCGGAACCGTGTGTGCGCCCGTCACTTGACGGCTGTTCGCCATGCGCCATAATGCCCTCCGCGGCTGACTTTCCGCGGGTGTAGCTCAGTTGGCAGAGCACCACGTTGCCATCGTGGATGTCGAGGGTTCGAGTCCCTTCACCCGCTTCTCAAGCAGACTCGGCGGACACCCTGAAACCCGGTTTCTCATGTTGGAAGCCGGGTTTCTCCATCCCCCGGACTGCACACTGATGCCCAGACAGGAATCGACGCGACGTGGCGAAGACAACCAAAGCTCCCACTGTGGACGATGAGGACCTCGCTCAGGAGGCTGAGGCAGCGGCGGCTGACGACGCGGAGAGCGACGAGGCCGCGCCGCAGCGGATGGACCTCAAGGTCACGATCGAGAAGGCCGGTCCCTGCAAGCGTCACATCCGCGTGGTGGTTCCGCGCGATGCGATTGAGCAGGTGGCCAGCGGCTCCGTCTCCGAACTGATGGACTCCGCCGCCGTGCCGGGCTTCCGCGTCGGGCACGTGCCCGAACAGCTCATCCGCAAGCGGTTCAAGCAGGAGCTGTCGGACCAGGTGAAGCAGAAGGTCCTGATGCAGAGCCTGGAGCAGCTCTCGGAGGACGAGGAACTGGAGCCGATCAACGTTCCGAATCTCGATCCGGAAGCGTTCGAGATCCCTGAGGAGGGGGATTTTGAGTACGAGTTCGACGTCGAGGTGCGGCCGGAATTCGATCTTCCGAAGTACAAGGGGCTGAAGATCGAGCGGCCGGTCCGCGATGTCAGCGATGAGGACGTCGAGAATTACATCCAGGAGATGCGGGAACGCTACGGGCAGCTGGAGCCGATCGAGGAGCCTGCTTCCGCCGGCGATTTCGTCACCGTCGACCTCGCCTTCACGCACAACGGCCAGCCGCTCCGGGAACTCGAAGAGCTGTCGCTGCGCGTCCGCCCGGTCCTGCGTTTTCAGGACGGCGAGCTGAAGGACTTTGACAAGCTGATGAAGGGGGCCAAGCCGGACGACGTGCGCGAGGCCGACCTCACCGTCTCGCTGGAGGCAGACAACGTGGCCATGCGGGGTGAGACCGTGCATGCCGCGTTTACCGTGCTCGACGTCAAGCGCGTCAACGTGCCGGAACTGAATGAGGAGTTCTGCACTCGGATCGGCGTTGAGAGCGAAGAGGACCTGCGGAAGCGCGTCCGCGAAAGCCTGGAACGGCAGGTGACGTATCAGCAGCGGCAGGCGACGCGGCAGCAGGTGCTGGAGAAGATCACCGAGTCGGCCGACTGGGACCTGCCCGAGGACCTGGTGCGCAAGCAGGTGGACAACGCACTCCGCCGCGAGATTCTCGAAATGCAGCAAGCGGGCTTTTCGCCGCGCGAGATCCGGGCGCGCGAGAACGAACTGCGGCAGCAGTCGATCACGATGACCCGCAAGAACCTGAAGGAGCACTTCGTCCTCGACCGCATCGCGGAGGAGGAGGAACTCGAAGTGACTCCGCAGGACGTGGAGATGGAGATCACGCTGATGGCCCTGCAGAACGGCGAGAACCCGCGCCGCGTTCGGGCCCGGCTGCAGAAGTCAGGCGTCATCGAGAATCTGGAGGCACAGA
This sequence comes from Planctomycetaceae bacterium, assembly GCA_041940305.1. Classification (GTDB taxonomy): domain Bacteria; phylum Planctomycetota; class Planctomycetia; order Planctomycetales; family Planctomycetaceae; genus JBGTSJ01. The sequence goes on along the minus strand of JBGTSJ010000001.1, from coordinate 41,284 downwards.
TTCGCGAGCGGAAGGCGGTGGATGTGATCCTTGAACACGCCGAGTTCAAGGACAAGAAGCTGCCGCCGCAGTCCCTGCCGGACGTCGAAGCGGTCGATCGCGCCATCTGCAGCACGATCGCCGACACCGAAGTCGAGGATGAAGAGGACGCTGGCGAGGAATAGCGGCCGATGAGACCCGGCCCCATGGGGGAAGCCGGGTTTCTTGATGCAGCGCTGAATGCGAGTTGATTCTCGGCTGCCTGCGGGATCGAGGCGGCTGCGTGCCGGGTCGCCCCATCTGACTGCACGTTCAACTGCACAATTCCGCCAGCACGCGGCCGTGGACGTCCGTCAGGCGCTGATCGCGACCGCCGTGCCGGAAGGTGAGAGCCTCGTGATCCACTCCCAGTTGCCGCAGGATGGTGGCATGAATGTCGTGGATGTCGACAGGGTCGGCGACGACGGCATTCCCGAATTCGTCGGTCTCTCCATAGGTCATGCCGCCGCGGAAGCCGCCCCCCGCCATGAAGATGGAGTAGCCGTTGACGTGGTGGTCCCGACCGCAATCGGGAGACACGGCGGGAGTATGCGGAGTACGCCCCATTTCACCGGCCCACACGACGATCGTTTCATCCAGTAATCCGCGCTGTTCCAGGTCGACAATGAGCGCAGCAACCGACTGCTCGGTGACCCGCGCGTTCTTCTCATGATTCTGCTTCAACAGGCCGTGCTGGTCCCACGGTGAATTATTGCCGTCGAAGCTGGGACAGGTGATCTCGACGAAGCGGACCCCCGCTTCAACCAGCCGCCGGGCACGCAACGCCTGGGTGGCGTATAGGCGCTGATGCTCGTCGGCCGAATCCACGCCATACATCTTCTGGATATGCTCCGGCTCCGCATTGATGTCGGCGACCGCCGGCACGGTGCTCTGCATGCGAAAGGCCGTCTCGTAGTTGGCGATGGCCCCCTCGATCACGTTCGCGTCGGATGCGCGGCGTGCAAATTCCTGATCCTGCTCGGCCAGCAGATCGAGCATGCGCCTCTGCCGGTCGGACGAGGCGGACGGCAGCATGTTGTCCACGGGCACCCCTTCCGCGCGCAGCATCGTGGCCTGATGCGAAGCCGGGAGGAACGAACTGCCAAAGTTCTCCAGGCCTCCGTTGGGGACCCAGTCGTTGTTCAGTACGACGTAGCCGGGCAGGTTCCGGTTCTCGGTGCCGAGTCCGAAGGACACCCACGCCCCCAGGCTCGGCGCCTGTCCGGTGATGCGTCCCGTGTGCAACAGCAATGCCTGCTGGCCGTGCAGCGGGAGTTCGCCAATCATCGAGCGGACAACGCAGAGCCTGTCCGCCACCGACGCCAGATGCGGAAACAGGTCGCTTACCCATAGCCCGCTTTCGCCGCGCTGCCGGAACGCCCACGGACAACCCAGCCAGACTCGCCCGGGTGCGGACTGCGACCGCTTGGAGACCGCCGCCTCGCCAATGGCCGTTCCTTCGTGTTCTTTGAGAGACGGCTTGGGGTCGAATGTATCGACATGGCTCGGGCCGCCGTCCATGAAGCAGAAGATGACGTTTCGTGCCCGCGGTGCGAGCGGCGGGACGGAGACGCGCGCGCCGTCGGCGCGACGTTGCTCACCGAGGAGGCCGCAGAGCGCCATCCATCCGAAGCCGGTGGATGTCCTCTGCAGGAATCCACGCCGGGACAGGTCCGCACCCACGGATCCAGGACAGCGGCAGCTTGCGGATGACTGCGTCATAACATCAGAACCGATCCCGATTCGAGTTCATCGATAATAGATGAACTCCTTGGTGTTGAATATGGCCTGGGCCAGACCGGTCCACGCGGTGCGGTCGGCCATGACGTCGTTGGAGCCGGAGTCCGCGAGCAGGACACCGGTCCAGCGCGCCAGTTCCTGTTGGTCGGGGGGGCGCCCGAGTCCGCGCACGAACATCGAGTGGATGCGCTCTTCAGGACTGGAACTCCCGTCATCAATCAATTCATCCGCCCACAGTTGGCAGGCCTGCACCACGAACGGGTCGTTGAGCAGGATCAAGGCTTGCGCCGGAACGTTGGTCACGTCGCGGCGGCCCGTAGGGAGCTTCAGGTCGGGGAGATTGAAGCCGACCAGAAACTTCGGCGGCTCCATAATCGACATTTCCAGGTACAGCGAACGGCGACCGTCCCCGTCCAGCGGTCCGGAGAACAACCGCTTCATCGAGTCTTCCGCGCTGCGATACGGCTTGATCGGCCGGCCGTACAATCTCGGGTCGAGACGGCCGGAGACAGCCAGCACGCTGTCGCGGATGGCTTCCGCCTCCAGACGGCGGGTCGAATAGTGATGCAGCAGCCGGTTGTCGGGATCGGTTTCCCTGCCCACAGGCGTCACATCGCCGGACTGGCGGAACGTGCGGCTGAGCACCAGCTTCCGCAACAGGGTTTTGGTCGACCAGCCGTTCTCCATGAAGTCCACGGCAAGCCAGTCGAGCAGCTCCGGATGCGACGGCCGGTCTCCTAACCTGCCGAAATCGCTCGAAGTGGACACGATGCCCGTGCCAAATACCCACTGCCACACGCGATTGACATACACGCGCGCGGTCTGCGGGTTTTCGCGGCTGCTCAGGTACGCGGCCAGTTCCAGGCGTCCGCTCCCCGCGGTCTGCCCGATGTCGTTCTGTCCGGCGAATACTTCAAGGAAGTCTCGCTGGACCGATGCCCCTTCTTCATCGACGTTGCCGCGGATGTTGACTCGATAATCCACCGGCGTGACATGGCGTTCATCCATGCTGTTCGCCGTGCGGGGATAATCGATCCGCGCCTCGACCTCTCGATATGCGTGCACCAGCGCGGCCGCTTCGGGGGCGGACGCCGCACTGTTGGGCAACAGTCCCGCCTGCAGCAGCCAGTTCAGCAGCGTCACGTCTCCCGATGTCGCGGCGCCGCCTGCCCAACGCTCCACAGACCCGCGACACCACGACTCGACCCGCTGCCATGCCTCCTTGGTGTTTGCCGGCGGCTCTCCGTCGTAAAGCGGCGCGAACACGTCGAGGGTGTCCTCTGGAGAACCACCGGCGTCGTGAGTCACGATCCCTGTCAGGCTGAACCAGCTGCGTTTTTCGTATCCCAGGTCGTCATTGGGAAGCACGGTCGCCCCAGCCCGGGCCAATCCGGTTCTCGGGGGAAAATTGGGGTTCAGCGAGGACGCTGCGACCTCAACGTGCACCCGCGTCACACCGTTCGATAGACCGCTGTCGGCAATGCTCGTCCACTGGGCTGCGGCCGCGGGATCAAAGAACGTGACCTGCTCACTCTGAAATGCGTTCTGCGGGACCACCAGATAGCCGGCCCACTCCCCGCCGCAGAGCTGCATGCTGACCGTCTGGCCCGGAAGGTCCGTCTGGGCCGGCAGCCGTACAACTCCCGGCAGCTTCGACGAGAGCGCATGCGTGTGATATCCGCGCGGCAGGAGCGTTGCGATCAGCGAATCCCCCTCCAGGCTGACCAGCGGGCCGCCGTCCGCAACGTAACCGTTGTGAAGTCCGTCCCCCTCAATGATCCAGCCCGCCGGCAGCGTGGGTTCGGAGAAGTCCGCGAGCACGGTGAATTGCCGCGAGTTGGACTCCAGCCTCGCCGTCCGCAGCTTCTCCCATTCGCTGGCCAGCGACGACCAGACTTCGCCGATCGACTCGTCCGTTGCGTCGGCGATCTGTCGCAATGGATGGGCCGGGTCGTTCTCCGGCGCCATGTCGACGGCCATGCGGTTCGCGCCGACCCATTCCCTGAGCCGCTCCGCCGAAATCGAGGCCCGTCCGGCGTCGGACAGCCATAAACGGGCCATCGCGTCGTGGACCTCGCTGCGCAGCGATTTGAGCTCGCGAATCTCGGGATCGTACGTGCCGGGCGCATCCACGACGCGGGTGCTCCAGCGGGGCGACATGAAGACGCCCGCCAGCGCGTAGTAATCGGCTTGAGAAATGGCATCCAGCTTATGGTCGTGGCATCGTGCGCACGCGACCGTCATGGCCAGAAACGCCTTGGAGAACGCGTCGATCTTGTTGTTCACCATCTCCTGATGAATGCCGTTAAAATCGAGGCTCGACCCGTGGCGATGCTCACCCAGGTGGTAGAACATCGGGCCGATCAGGCTTTCGTTAACACCTTCCGCCGCGTTGATACGCCCCGGAACGAGCAGGTCGCCCGCGATCTGCTCGCGGATCATTTGGTCATAGCCGACGTCGTCGTTGAACGCCCGGATCAGGTAGTCCCGATACTCCCACGAACCCTTCGCGGGATTGTCCCACTCGTAGCCGTACGTGTCGGTATAGCGCACGACGTCCATCCAATGCCGTGCGAATCGCTCTCCAAAATGAGGAGACGCGAGCAGCTCATCGACGAGAGCGGCAACCGCAGCATCGGCATCCTGGGCGTACGCGAGCGGGAAGGACTCCACCTGCTGAGGCGTCGGCGGCAGTCCCAGCAGGACGAAGGACAACCGCCGCAGAAGGGACTGAGCATCCGCCGGCGGCGCGGAAGTGAGTTCGGCTGCATCGAGCGCGGCCCGGACGAACCGATCGACGGGCTCCGCCTGCCACTCGGGGTCCTGCACCAGTGGTGGATCGACAGGGACGGGAGGCTGCAGGCTCCACCAGTTGCTGCGTTCGTGCAGCGTCGCCTGCCACGCCGCGTCCGCCGCTTCGGCCGGCGTCGGAGGCTGGTCGCGCGGATCGACGGCCCCGTTTTGAATCCAGCGGGCAAAGTCGTCGATGACGTCGTCCGGCAGCCTTCCGGCGGGAGGCATCTCAAACGACTCGTATCGCAGGGCCCTCAGCAGTTCGCTTTCCTCGGGCTTGCCGGCGACGACCACGGGCCCGGAGTCTCCCCCGGTCTGCACACCGTGGCGATCGTCCAGCCTCAGCCCCCCCTGCAGTTCGGGAGCAGCGGACGAATGGCATTCGTAGCAGTGCCGGACGAGCACCGGACGGATGCGCGTCTCGAAAAACTCGACGTCGCTCTCGTCCGCGGCCAGGACGGACGCACCGCCGCAGATCAAGATCGTCAGACAGAAGACGGCAGGTTTCATCACCAGCACCTGTGGCAGCATCATACTCAAGCCTCCGTCAAAGCCTGTCGACGGGGTCTGTGACCCCGTCCGAACCAGCCGGATCGTCGAGGTTTCACTCGCTCGCCCGGCCTCGGAGAGGCCGGCTACAGGGGTTTTGACGGAGCCTCTCGTTATTATGCGGTTGCTCGAAGTGAACGCAAACCGGGCCGCGGATCCAGTAACTTCTGATTGTCGCAGGCACAGTCCCCTGTGCCGTCCGCTGGGCTCACTGCAACAGACGATGAACTCCGGACCAGAGAGTGCCCTCCACAAAGATCCGCGCCTGCACCCCGCGCCGCACCGAGTTCGCCGGGTGCCTCGCGAGTCGAAGTCGGTTGCTGCGCTCCGGGCCGCGAACACCTCTCCCCCCGACGAATGACGCGTAATCAGACTGATGGATTCACCTCTGCTATCTGCCGAGACACTCCCGCCCGTTCCCGGAGGGTGGATGCGCGACGTGATTGATCTCGGGGACCGCACCATCGAATTGCTGCGTCCCGCCGAGCCGGATGAGTTTCTGGAGGATCCGGCCGTGCTGGAAGCGAACCGGCGGGACGATTACATGCCGTACTGGTCGTACTTGTGGCCGGCGTCGGTGCCGATGTCGCGGGCGCTGCAGCACGCCGGCTGGCCGGAGGGAACGCCGGTGCTGGAGGTCGGCTCCGGTGTGGGGCTGGTCGGCGTCGCCGCGCTCGCTCGCGGCTGGCGGGTGACGTTCAGCGACTACGACGAGACCTCCCTGACGGCCTGTCGCGTGAACGCGGCCCGCAACGGTTTCCCCGACGTGGAGACACTCAAGCTCGACTGGCGGCAACCGGAGCCGCGGCGGTTTCCCGTGATTATCGGCTGCGAGGTGATTTACGAGGCCCGCAGCCACGATGCGATCCTGGACCTGATCGACGCCATGCTGACGGAAGACGGCTGCTGCTGGATCGGCGACCCCAATCGCAGCCAGGCGCCCAAGTTCTACAACAAGGCCCTGCAACGCGGCTGGCAGGTGATCGTGCGCGACGTGGAGGGGCGGGAGTGCGAGTTCCCGTCCAGTCGGGACGTGCACATCTTTGACCTGCGGCGTGCTCCTCTGGCGAGTCGCGGCTAAACGGGTGAGCGGCGGTCAGGCGGTTTCGCGAACGATGATGCGATTGCCCGCGACGCGGACGACTTCGAGCTGAGCGCCCTCGTTGATGAAGGGACCGTCGCTGATGACTTCCATCAGGCGGCCGTCGATTGTGGCTTTGCCGGATGGGCGAAGAACGGTCGTGGCTTTGCCATGTTTGCCAACGAGCGGGCTGGCGTGCTGGGAGCCGGCGAGGTCGGGGCGGAGGCGGGGTTCGTCGGTGGGCGCGACGTCGGCGGCGCCGGGTGGGGAGAGGATCATGTGGCTGAACAGCGGCATGCTGGGGAGATAACGGCTGATCGCCATCGCCATGATGATGACGGCGATCACTGCGGCACTGAGCGTGCCGACAGTCCTGGTGGCTTCCTCGAGGTCGCGGCCCGTTTCGAAGTTGCCGAATGTCTGGCTGGCCATGATCAGCGAGGCGAAGATCAGCAGGCCGCCGGATACGCCGAACACCCCGAACCCCGGGATGACGAAGATCTCCATAGCCAGGCAGCCGAGGCCAATGATGAACAGCAGCACCTCCAGCCAGCCGGCGGTCCCTCCGAGCACCTTGCTCCAGAAGAACAGGGCGAAGCAGAGCAGCGAGATGATGCCGAGCAGTCCGGTGGTGAAGTGCAGCTCCAGGTAGATGCAGACGATGCCGATGAAGAACAGCAGTCCCATCACCAGCGGGGTGTTGAGGACGAACACCAGGTCGTCAATCCATGTGCGGCCAATCTTGAAGGGCTTGATGTCGGGGGGAATGCCGACGCGCTCCTTGAGCTCGTCGAACCCGGCGACGGGGAGTTCAGCGATGCGGAGTTCATGGGCGCGTTTGGCGCCCACGGTCATCGGGATGCTTTCACGCGACTCCTGCACGAGCGGGCCCTTGACCCATTCATCTCCGAGTTCGCGGAACTGGTCCTCGCTGAGGTACCAGATCGTGCCGGATTCCTTATTGGTCGCCTGATAGACTTCGATCGAGGGGTCGGCCATCGCCATGCAGACCGCGACGGGGCGCTGCTTGCGTTCGCCGATGTCGCGCAGCCATTCGACGAGGACCGTCATCAGCTTCTCCGGAGCGCGCTCGATCGCGCCACCCTGCTTGATCTCCAGCGGGAGGATGTCGCCGATCTTGGCGTTGGGGGTCATGTAGATTTCATCGCATCCCAGCGCAATGAAGGCGGCGCCGCTGAGAGCGCGATCCTTGATGAACGCGACCGTGCGGATATCGCGGGCTTCCAGGTCGGCGATGCGGAACGCGAGATCGCGGCTGGGATAGAGCATCCCGCCGTCGGAGGTGATGTCAAAGATGATCGTCTTCGCGCCTCCCGCGACAGCGCGGTCGATCTGCCGGACGAGGAAGGTCTCGAGGACCGGCTCGATCGTGCCGTTGACCTCGATGAGCGTGACTGTTCTGGCGTCGCCGCGGGCGCGCTGTTCCCGGAGGGCTTCTGGCGGAAGGTTGTAGGACCGGGCCATTTCCAGCCGGTCGCCGGCCGTGCGGACGACGAGGATGTCGAGATTGCGTGCCGAGGCGCCGGAGAACATGCCGGGGGTGCCGGCTTCCTTGATGGTGCTGCGGTCACGGATCTCGACACCGCTCTGCAGGACGCGTGCAGCCTCCTGCTCGGTGACCAGCCGCTTTTCCGGCATGCCGGGCTGCGGCTCGACGGTGAGCTGGACCAGCGTGGCGGCGGGGTCCATGAGAGCGGTCGCGAGAAACTCGTTGACTTTCTTGTTGCGACGCTTGGCGACCATGTTGCGGATGAACTGCTGCTGGTCGGCGGCGAGCGCCTTGCCGAGGCCGACGTCGCCGATCTGGGCGTCGGGGTGCATCACGATCTCGCTCGCGGCAAGGGCCGCGATTACGTTGTGCCCGACGACGGTTTCGGGCACCCAGGCAATCGTGCTGACCTGGGGGATATCGGCCGATGTGAGGAAATCGGCGAGGGCATAAACGTGGTGAAACTGGCTGGTGCCGGGACGGATTTCAAGGATGAGGTAAGCCGGACGGTTTTCCTGTACGGCGATCTGCTGCAGCTCGAGGCCGGTCTGGCGGACCAGGGCGATCGTGTCGTCGGTGATGGGGCTCTCCAGCGTGATGTAGCGGCCGACGGGCTGGCGCCGTTCGGCGGCTTCATCCTCCTGGGCGCGGCTGGTCTGCAGGCGGGGGAGCAGGAGCAGTCCGCCGATCAGCGCGAGCAGGGCGCGCCGGGCGAGCGATCCGGCGCTGGTGGGTGAAGACGGCATGCGGCTGGATCCGTAATGGAGGAGCGAGTCATCGCTTCAGCGGCTGTTGATTATACGGGGGTGGGAAAAAGAGGGTCAAACTTTTCGATGAATGCCGGCGCAAAGTCGCGGAGACACGAAGGAGCGCAATGGGTTCGGAAACGGGCGCTACGGGAGGGGAACCGCGAAAGACGCGAAAAGAGCGAAAAGGGATCAGGGCAGATCGGATGCATTTGTTGATCAGAACTCGAGGCGGATGTCGATTGCAGCCCGGGTCAGTCACGACTGCCCTTCCCCGTTTTTCGCCGCTTTCGCGTCTTTCGCGGTTCATTTCTTCGGTCGTCGGGTGTGTTCCGCGGATTCGGCGGTTCGCCTACGATGCGTCCCCCGCAGTTCAAGGGAATGAGGTTTGTATGGCTGTGCAGCAGCGGAGGGGGTTGGTGACCGGTGCGGCGAGCGGGCTGGGGCGCGCGATTGCCGTGCGGCTGGCCCGCGACGGGTGGCACCTGGCGCTCGCGGACATCAACGAGGCGGGTTGTGAAGAAACGCGGCGGCTTGTGGAGCAGGCCGGGGGGTCGGCGCAGGTGGAGCGGCTGGACGTCAGCCGGGACGAAGAGTGGGAGCGGATTCACGCGAAACTGCGGGGGGAATGGCCGTCCATCGAACTGGTGGTGAACAACGCCGGCGTGGTGGTCAGCGGCGAAGTGGGGCGCACGCCCGTGGCGGACTGGGACTGGCTGTTGTCAATCAACCTGCGGGGTGTGGTGCTGGGTTGTCACACGTTCGTCCCGTGGCTGAAAGAGAATCCGCAGCGGTCGTACGTGATGAACATGGCGTCGGTGGCGGGGCTGATCTCGGCAGTCCGGATGGGGGCGTATAACGTGGCCAAGGCCGGGGTCGTGTCGCTCTCTGAGACGATGTACCAGGAACTCAAGCGGTACAACGTAGGAGTTACAGTCGTCTGCCCGTGGTTCGTGCAGACGAACCTGCTGGACTGCGGGCGATTCAGCGATCCGCGGGAAAAGGCGGGGGGGGCGGCCTTTATGGCGGAGTCGCGGCTGACCCCGGAGAAGGTGGCGGACAAAGCGGTGCGGGGGATGTATCGCGGCCGGCTGTATGTGGTCGCGGGTTTTCGGGCCGGACAGATCTGGCTGTTCAAACGGCATTTCCCGCAAGGCTTTGCGGTGGTATCGGAGTGGATGCAGAGGCGGTGGCTGGAGCCTCGGCAAAAAGCGTGACACGGGTGGGGCATTTTGCCACGGTCCGGTCGCTCGCTCCAGGTACGCATCCTTGCCGAAGGTCGATTCTTGCCGAAACTTTGCGAAACCACGGGCGCGGGGTCGGGGTTAATAGACAGCGTGCCTTCCGAATTGGGAGGCGGACGCAGAACCGGTTTTCCGGAAAGAGGTTGCGTCAGGGCGAATCGCATGACCCGGACTCCAGCTCAAATTCTGGCGATCGCAGCTCTGCTGGGAGTCGCCGCGCGGACAACTGCGGCGGAGCCTTCTTCGGAGACGGCCCACAGGGTCGACCAACTGATCGACGCAGGGTTGCCTGCGGATCTGGAACGGGCGCCGCGAACCAATGATGAAGACTTTCTGCGCCGGGTGACGCTCGACCTAGCGGGCACCCTCCCGTCCCCCAACGAGGTGACGGCGTTCGGTCTCGATCCCAGTCCCGACAAGCGGGCGCGGGTCATTGACCGGCTGCTGGATTCTCCGGAGTACGCACAGACGTGGGCGCGATACTGGTCGGACGTCGTGTTCACCAACGCCACCGAAGAGCGGGCGCGGATCACGCAGGGGGCGTTCGAAAGCTGGCTGGAACAGCAGTTTGCGGCAAACACGCCCTGGGACGAAGTCGCGACGGAATTGCTGACGGCGACGGGCAGCATCAGCGAGGACGGGCGGACGGCGCTGATCTTCGCCCACACCGGCCAGCCGGCCGAACTCGCGGCGGAGACGTCGCGGATCTTCCTCGGAATCCAGATCCAGTGCGCGAACTGCCATGACCACCCGACCGATTCGTGGACGCGGGAGCAATTCCACGAACTGGCGGCGTTCTTCCCGCGCATCCGGGTGCGGCCCGAGACTGCCGGAGATGTCCGTAGCTTCGTCGTCGAGTCGGTGAACGTCAACGAGCGTCGGCGCGGTCAGGCGGAGTTCGATCCCGACCGGACGTTCGCGTTCATGGACCGCAATCGCGACGGGAAAGTCGTGAAGTCGGAAGCGGCGACGGTGCGGTTCATCGCCGACCGGTTCGACCAGATCCTGCAGGCGGCGGATACGGATAAGGACGGCGCGCTGTCGAAGGAGGAGTTCGCGAGCATCCCGCGCCCGCCGGCCGACCAGCCGGGACGCGGAGCGCCCGAATACTACATGCCCGACCTGAACGATCCGTCCTCGCGCGGCACGCGCGTGGAGCCGGTGTTCTTCGTGGACGGGATGTCGCTGGAAACCGGGACGCCGGACCTCGATCGGCGCAACGCGCTCGCGGAAGCGATCACATCTCCCGACAACGAATGGTTCTCAAAAGCGTTTGTGAACCGCGTGTGGGCCGAGATGACGGGACGCGGCTTCTACACGCCGATCGACGACATCGGCCCGTTGCGCAGCGCCGACTGTGAGGATGCACTGGAAGTGCTGGCGGCCGGATTCACCGAGCACGGTTACGACGTGAAGTGGCTGTACCGCACGATCGCCAATACCGAGACGTATCAGCGGCAGATCCGGACGCCCGATCCCTCGGTCGAGACGCCGCCGTTCGCGTCGGCCATGCCGGCGCGGCTGCGAGCCGACCAGGTCTACAACTCGATCACGAAAGTGCTCGGAGTGGAGCAGTTGGCGGGAGCGGGCGGCCGGCGGCGCGGCATCTACGGGATGAACCGCGACCCTGGACGCACCGCGTTCGCCGAACTGTTCGGGTTCGACCCCTCGATGCCTCAGGAAGACATCGTGGGGAGCATCCCGCAGGCGCTGTTCCTGATGAACTCGACCCAGATTAGTGGACTGATCCGGGCGAACGGCGACACCCGACTGGGGCGGATCCTCCGCGAGTACGACGACAACGAGGATGCATTGGCCGAACTGTACGTCCTCACGCTGTCGCGCGAACCTTCGGCGGAAGAGACCGGGATCGCGCTCGACTACATCAATGAAGTCGGCAGCCGGACCGAGGCGTTTGAAGACCTGTTCTGGAGCCTGCTCAACAGCAGCGAGTTTCTGTCGCGTCGATAGTCACACAGAAACCCGGTTTCTTCAAGAAGCCGGGTTTCTCGGAGTTCGAGTCATGTTTGCCACACGTCATGAATCGATTGCAGTGCGGCGTGATCGCGTGTCACGGCGCAGCTTTCTGCACTGTGTGTCGGCCGGAGCGATCGCGGCGGGGACGCTGAACTTCCGCGACCTGATGAGCCTGCAGGCGGCCGAGCTGCGCAAACAGGGACGGTCGATGATCCTGCTCTGGATGCAGGGGGGACCGAGCCAGTTCGAGACGTTCGATCCCAAGCCCGGCGTCGAGAACGGCGGACCGACTGAGGCCATCGACACGGCCGTGCCGGGAGTTCAGATCGCCGCCGGCTGGGAGAAGACGGCGGCACAGATGCAGGACATCGCGCTCATCCGCTCGATGACCAACCGCGAGGGAAACCACCAGCGTGCGACGTACCAGTTGCACACCGGGTATATCCCGTCGGGAAGCGTGAAGCATCCCAACTTTGCATCGGCCGTCGCGAAGGAACTGGCGACTGGTGAGTGCGAGCTGCCGTCGTTTGTCTCGATCGGTCCCACGATCGGAGCGGGGTTCCTGGGTGTCGATTACGAACCGTTCGTCGTGAACAATCCCGGCGAACTGCCGCAGAACGTCGGGACTCCGGTGCCGGAACGTCGCTACAGCCGCCGGCTGGGGTTACTGGGGCGACTGGAAGGGGAATTCGGCCGTCGCGGCGCGGAACCGGTCGTCGCCTCGCATCAGCAACTCTACGGGAAAGCGTCGCAGCTCGTACTCAGCCCCGAGACGCGGGCCTTCGACTTCCAGGACGAGCCCTCGTCATTGACGTCGCAGTACGGCGACAACCAGTTCGGCCGCGGCTGCCTGCTGGCCCGGCGGCTGGTCGAAGAGGGAGTCACCTTCGTCGAGGTCCGCTCGAACGGCTGGGACACGCACCAGAACAATTTCGACCGCACCGGACAGCTCGCGGCGCAGGTCGACCCGGGCTTCGGGACGCTCATCGCGGACCTCAAGGACCGCGGCCTGCTCGAGACCACGGTGGTGGCCTGGATGGGTGAGTTCGGGCGCACGCCGCGGATCAATCCGAACACGGGCCGCGACCACTATCCCCGCGCGTTCAGCGTCGCGCTGGCCGGAGGCGGAATCCGTGGCGGCCAGGTGATCGGCGCCACGACCGACGACGGAAGCGGCATCTCGGACCGGCCCGTCGGGGTGGGAGACCTGTTCACGTCGATCTGCCGCGCGCTGCAGGTCGATCCCGCGCACGAGAATATCAGCCCGCTGGGCCGTCCGATGAAGATTGTGGAAAGCGGCGAGACGATCGAGGAGCTCTTTGCCTGAATCTTCCAATACTGGAGACACGTTGACCGTATAGCTGGATGTACCTCCGCGCTTCTGCACCGCGTCGGTGCAGAACGGCCCCGGCGTCGTATGGCGCCGGGGTTTGTTTTTTTACCGGCCAGGAATCCGCGCATAGAGAAACCCGGTTTCTTGAAGAAACCGGGTTCCTGAGCGCGTCTGCCTACTACAGGTAGTCGTTAATCAGGTTCTCCAGGTACTCCTGGCGTCCGCTCTCGTTGGGAGCGATCTCACCCTTCTCCAGCATATACTTTTCGAGATCGGCGAACGTGGCGGAGCCGCTCTCGATCTTCTGGCCGATCCCGCTGTCGAAGCTGCGGTAGCGGTTCTTGACGAAGTCGTCCAGGACGCCGTCCTTGCGGATTTGTGCGGCGATCTTCGTGCCGCGGGCGAAGGCGTCCATGCCGCCGATATGGGCGTGGAACAGGTCGATCGGGTCGAAGCTCTCGCGGCGGACCTTCGCATCGAAATTGACGCCGCCGGGCGCCAGTCCTTTCTGCCGGAGGATCACGAGCATGATCTGCGTCGTGAGGTAGACGTCCGTGGGGAACTGGTCGGTGTCCCACCCCAGCAGCAGGTCGCCGGTGTTGGCATCGATGGAGCCGAGCGCATCATGGATGCGGGCGTACTCCAGTTCGTGCATCATCGTG
>JBGTSJ010000001.1:0-27621 GCA_041940305.1 Planctomycetaceae bacterium | reverse complement strand
GCGAGCGTGGCGTGGTTGGTCTCGATATTGAGCTTCACGACGCCGTCGAGCCCATTGCGGCCGATGAAGTTGAGACAGGCGGCCGCGTCGAAGTCGTACTGGTGCTTGGTCGGCTCCTTCGGCTTGGGCTCAAACAGGAATTGCCCCTTGAAGCCGATGGACTTCGCGTGGTCGTGGGCCAGGTGCATGAAGCGGGCGAGATGGTCGAGTTCCCGCTGCATGTCGGTGTTGTACAGGTTGTGGTATCCCTCGCGTCCCCCCCAGAAGACGTAGTTCTCGCCGCCGAGTTCATGGGTGACTTCGATGGCCTTCTTCACCTGCGCGGCCGCATAGGCGAAGACGTCGGCATTGCAGCTGGTGGCGGCCCCGTGCATGAACCGCGGGTTCGAGAACAGGTTGGCGGTCCCCCACAGCAGCCTGATGCCGGTCTCCTGCTGCTTCTCTCTGAGCTTCTTGGCGACGGCATCGAAGTTCTTGTTCGATTCGCGGAGGCTGGCGCCTTCCGGCGCGACGTCGCGATCGTGGAAGCAGTAGAACGGGGCCCCCAGCTTGGAGATGAACTCGAAGGCCACGTCCACGCGCTTCAGGGCGTTCTCGACGGAGTTGGATCCGTCGTCCCAGGGACGGACGAGCGTGGCGGAGCCGAACGGATCGGTCCCCGTGCCGCGGAACGTGTGCCAGTAACAGACCGAGAAGCGGAGCAGGTCCTTGAGCTTCTGTCCTTCGACGACTTCGTCAGGGTTGTAGTGCTTGAAGGCCAGGGGATTCCTGGACTTCGGGCCTTCGTACGGGATGGTCGGGACGTCGTCGAAGTAGGCGGGCATGGAGGGAATCTCAGCGCGGGAGCGTTGGAGGTTGAGACAGGGCAGTGTATCGGTCACGGACGGCAAATTGAATCGCGGGCGAGCGGCCGTCTTGTCCCCAAAGCGCCGGAGGAATAGGCTATGTCAAGCGCCGCTGCGGGAGGATCAATTGACAGATCCGCCCGTCGAGTCCGCCAGACGCAAGCCGGAGAGAACGATGCGACCATTGATCGCCGCAGCAACGATCGCTTGCCTCTGGCTTTCGCCGGGTCCGGTCGCCGTGCGGGCCGCGGAACGCGATCCCAAGCTCGATCAGTCCGTGACGAAGGGACTGGATTACCTCGTCCGGGAGCAGCGGCGGCAGGGGTACTGGGAGGCGAACGGGGGACAGTACCGGGTGGCCATGACGGCGTTGTCCGGGACGGCGCTGCTATGCGAGGGATCGACCACGACCCGCGGCCGCTATGCCGATAACATCGCGCGGGCCGTGGACTACCTGCTGGACGTCGCCCAGCCGAACGGGCTCATCGGATACAAGGACGATTATCACTACACGTACGGGCACGGCTACTCGATGCTCTTCCTCTCGCAGGTCTTTGGAGAGGAGGAGGACGTCGTGCGGCGGATGCGGATCCGGGACGTGCTCACGAAGGCGGTGGAGTTCAGCATCCAGGCGCAGACCTCGCGCGGAGGCTGGGGTTATGTGTCGGCGAAGGACGGCAACGACTTCGACGAAGGCTCAACGTGCGTCACGCAGGTGCAGGGACTGAGGGCCTGTCGCAATGCGGGGATTGTTGTGCCGGGAGAGGCGATCGACCGCGCGAAGCAGTACATCTACGACTGCATGTCGGAGGATGGGGGCGTGCAGTACAGCATCCGCGGGGGGGGCGCGCGGCCTCCCATCACGGCGGCGGCCGTCGCCACGATGTACAGCACCGGTCAGTACGACGAAGCGGAGCAGGTGCAGCGGATGTTGGACTACTGCCGCAAGAACATCTGGCCGGGGGGCGGGATCAGCCAGTCGCAGCACTTCGGGCACTGGCATTACATGCATCTGTACTACGCGCAGATCATGTACCGGCATGAGGAGGATTGGGAGAAATACTTCCCGGAGGTGAGCCAGACGCTGATGCGCACGCAATCGGCCAACGGTTCATGGAACGAGGGGCATGTGGGTCCGGTGTACGTCACCGCCCTGTGCACGATCATCCTGCAACTGGACAAAGGCTATCTGCCGATTTTCCAGCGGTGACCGCCGCGGGGACTTCAGGGGAAGTTGCAACTTTCGCGTTGGTCCACTCGTCGCGGACGGATGCTTCCTGCCGGATGCCGGACGTCGCGAAAGGATTCGGCGGAGCCAAACCGGGCCGCGCCGATAACTCTTACCGGTCCGGCGCTCTCTGATGAAACCCCCTGCCCGACTGGCCGTGCGGAATCCGCCGGCCGATCCTCCTGCAGCGGCTGCATCGCGGCGACGCCGTGCCGACGAACCGTGGGCTGACCCTCGACACCCCAGGGACCTTCGCACCATGAACGAACGCGTGGAAGCCATTCAATCGCTCGGCGACCTGAAGACTTTTGTGCATACGGCGCTCTGCGACAAGGAGAACCTCGTTCGGGAACAGTTTGAGATGCGGGAGATGACGCTCAAGAGCCGCGGACGGCAATGCGGGATGCAGTTTTCGCTCAAGGGGCCGCGGAGCGTGCGGCTGGGAGCGATCTGGGCGACCGACCAGAACATGCTGTACTTCTACGACGCCCGCGGCGAGCGGTACATGAAGGTAAAGCTGCGCCAGCGGGTGTTCATCGATGCTCCGGCGGCATAATCCGCCCATCGCGGCCGGCGGGATAAACTCCTGTCCGATTCGTTACGACCGGTCGATGCGGCTCGACCGGTCATCCCGGCGCACGAGCGTCATCGACGCTGCAGCGCCTGCCAGGCCTTGCGGGCCCGCGTCGGCGGGACGACGGCGGAGGGACCCTCCTCGGCCGCCGCCGCGTTGAGCAGTGCGGCGTCCATGGCCTCGAAGTCGTGGATGAAGACGCCGACTTCGACGCGGCTGTATCCGTACTCGAATCCGAACGAGTGAGTGAGCGGCAGCGGGCCGTAGACCGAAAGGCTGCTGCGGCCGGACGCGACGCCGCCGAGGAATGCGCTCCCGCGGTCGGGAACGCTGACGACGGCGTCTACGGAGAGCTGCTCGACAACCGGCTGCTGCACGATCCCCTGTCCGTGCGCGGCGGACCCGACGATCAGGAGTGCGAGCAGCGTTGCGGCCGGACGAATCGTCATCGTCGTTTCCTCCGGCACTCAGTGTATCACATCGCCGAATCCTGCCCCAGCTGCGACAGGACTTCGGCCGCGGCCGAAAGGGTGGCGGCGATGTCATCGGCGGTATGGGCGGCCGATAAGAAGCTGGCTTCAAACTGGCTGCAGGGGAGGTAGACCCCGCGTTCGAGCATGCCGCGGAACCAGGCGGCGAAGCGCGTCGTATCGCTGCGCGTGGCCGAGGCGTAGTCGGTGACGGGCGAGTCGCTGAAGAACAGCGTGAACATGCTGCCGCACCGGGCGAGCTGATGCGGGAGGCCGGCTCTTTGCGCCGCCTGTGAAAGGCCCTCGACAAGCGTCTGCGTGGCCGACTCCAGCCGTGCGTAGGGATTGTCCGCCTTCAACGTCCGCAGCGTGGCGATCCCGCAGGCCATGGCGAGCGGATTGCCGGAGAGCGTGCCGGCCTGGTAGACGGGACCAGCAGGAGAAACGGACTGCATGATCTCGGAGCGTCCGCCGTAGGCGCCGACCGGCATGCCGCCCCCCAGAATTTTGCCGAGCGTGGTCATATCGGGAGTGATGCCGAAGCGCTCCTGAGCGCCGCCGTAGGCCAGCCGGAACCCGGTCATCACCTCGTCGAAGATCAGCACCGCGCCATGCCGCGTGCAGAGTTCGCGGCACGTTTCAAGGAAACCCGGCTGCGGCAGGACGACTCCCATGTTGCCGACGACGGGCTCGAGGATGACGGCGGCAATGTCGTCGCCGCGGCGTTTGAAGGCATCCTCCAGTTGTTGCGGGTGGTTGAATTCGATCGAGATCGTGTCAGCCGTGCATCCGGCGGGGACGCCGGGGCTGGACGGCACGCCGTGCGTGAGGGCGCCGCTGCCGGCCTGGACGAGCAGGCTGTCCGCGTGGCCGTGATAGCAGCCGGCGAACTTGACGACCCCGCTGCGGCCGGTGAAGCCCCGCGCCACGCGAATGGCGCTCATCGTGGCTTCGGTGCCGGAGTTGACCATCCGCACAAGTTCGACCGAAGGGACGGCCTCGACGACGATCTCGGCGAGTTCACTCTCGAGTTCGGTCGGCGCGCCGAAACTCGTCCCGCGGGAGAGAGCGTCGTCAATCGCTGCGAGGACGGCCGGATGACGGTGGCCAAGAATGTGCGGTCCCCACGAACCGACGAAATCGATCAGGCGATTGCCGTCGATGTCATAGAGATACTGCCCCTGGGCGCGATCAATAAAGAGCGGCTCGCCGCCGACGGCGCCGAAGGCACGGGCGGGGCTGTTGACGCCGCCGGGGATGAATCGGCAGGCACGGGCGAACGCTGTTCGACTCTGTTCTCGTTGCAACATGCGGATAGTTTACGCCGCCGCAACCGGCCTGCGTAGCGTGCCCGCGTGTGTACGATGAGTGCAACTGCGATTTGCACGGAGGGAAGCGCGTGCGGCGATTGCGCCGCACTTCAGTGCCTTGCCGACCAGGAGGAGATCCGGCACGCCGGCTATGTCGCTGCGTGGGCGCGAAGGTCGGCGGCGGTGTGAAACACCGGCTCACCGCCGGTGCCGGCCCCGACACCCGTCTTGCGGCCCCCTTCCCATTCGGTGGGGATCTCGGCCACCTTGCGCGGGTCGAACTGAGGGAGCGTCTCGCCGAGCTTGCGAGTTGGCGCGCCGGAGCCGATCGCGGGCGAAGAGTCGTATGAGCGGATGACGTCGTAGAGCGGAAGGATTTCGGGAATCGGCCCTACAAGCTGCCGTACTTTCGGGAGGTTCCAGCAGGGGACCTGCGGGAAGTGATGGTGCTCGTAGTGGTACCACGTGTTGTGCGGCACGAGCCAGAAACGGAGATACCAGGGGACGTGAACGCGGTGCACGTCGTGCGTGCCGACATGCTCGGTCCAGATGCGGAGTCGGAAGATGGGCCAGAAGACGATGGCCGTCGCGAGGAACCATACCGGGAGAATCCACCACTGTCCGGAGTAAGCAATGACGGAGAACGCGCAGAGCCACCATCCGGTGGGAAGCAGGCGGTCAATCTTGCTGGTGCCGGGGCGGGCGTTCTGCGACAGGTGGTAGAGTTCTTTCACGTGCTGGAGGCTGATGTCCTCCAGGAAGCGCCGCACGATCATCTGCCTGCCGGACGGGAGGTCCCAGGCGGGGGAGCTCTTCTGCTTGTGATGCAGTTCCGGGTCCCCCTCGGTATTGAGGTACCGGTGGTGATTGAAGTGGAAGCGTCGATAGCCGCCCACGGGATTGGCGAACGGCCAGAGCGTGAACATGCCGACGAGAAAGTCGTTAAGCCGCTTGTTGCGGGAAGCCTGACGATGTGAGCCGTCGTGGGCCATCAGCGCCAGCCGATGCTGAGCAAGCCCGGCGCACAGCACGGCCACGGCGAAGGCGGGCCAGCACCACCAGTAGCCCTGGTTCCAGGCGTAGCCGGCGACGGCCATCGGAATGATGGCGATCGCCCAGTCGCTGGCCGTGCGAATGCCCCATTGAAACAGGCTGGGCTGCATCAGCCGGCGGAGTTGCTCGCGATCGATGTCGGGCTTGCGTCCGTAATCGTGCTCCGGAGACGCGGCAGGAGGTTCAAGGACGGCGCTCATACGGATGCTTTCCGAGATTGCGGCGACTGATGTCCGCGAGAGTCGCTGGGGGCGCGGCAGTGGGAGAGTGTGGGCGCGGGGAGGACGTGAGGTTCACGCCTGGAGGCAGGGCCACCGTCTGCGTGAACAGCCGCGATTCGCGCAGCAAGTCCGGAACCCGACGCAGGATCGGCTGGAGAAACAGCCTATCACCGGATGACGGCAAATTGCAATCCCGCGATCCGGCCTGTGCACAATTGTGCGGGATGGGGCGAACTCCATCAACGGTGACCGCCTTCATCTCACACCTGAGAGCGGACGAGCGAGGCGCACCACTCGATGCAGCGGATGTGCAGCGGGCGGTTCTTCCATTCGTCGAACGTGATACGGCGCGAGCGGCGGAGGTCGGCCTCGAACTGCCGGACCTGTTCGGCCGCAAAGTCGGCGTCGAGAACGTTGAGGTTGGCCTCGTCGTTCAGACGGAAGGAGCGGTTGTCGAAGTTCGTTGAGCCGACGGAGGTCCAGCAGTCGTCCACCACCATGATCTTGCAGTGGAACATGGTCGGCTGGAACTCGTAAATCTCGATGCCCGCCTCCAAAAGAGGCCCCCAGAGGGCCCGGGAGGCACGGCGCGTGACGACCGTATCGATGTGTTTTCCCGGGACAATGACGGCGACTTCGACGCCGCGCTGTTTGGCCGCGAGGAGGGCTTTGACGCAGGCCCGGTCGGGGACGAAGTAGGAGTTGGCGATCAGGATGCGGCGGCGGGCCGACGCGATCGACAGCAGATACAACAGGCGGGCGCTGCTGGCCCCTTCGCGCGGGGACGTCTTGATGACTTGAGCGCAGATCGTCCCCGCCGGATGCAGCTCGGGAAAGTAGCGGTCGTCATCCATGATCTCCGGGTGCGTCTTGTTCCAGTTGTCGGCAAAGGCGGCCTGCAACTGGGCGACAGCGGGGCCTTCGATGCGGTAATGCGTATCCCGCCAGTGCTCGGGGGAGTCCCCCTGCCCCTGCCACTGGTCGGCGATGCCGACGCCGCCGGTAAACCCCACGCGGCCGTCCACAACCATGATCTTGCGGTGCGTGCGGTTGTTCATCCGGTTGAGGTGGTACCAGCGGAGCGGACGGTAGCGGTCCACCTGGACGCCGGCCCGCTTCATCTTGTCGATGGACTCGCGATCGAGGCGCTTGCTGCCGAGCCAGTCGAGCAGCACATGCACGCGGACGCCGGCACGTGCGCGCTCGGCGAGAGCGTCGGAGAACTCCTCGGCGATGTCGCCCGACCAGTAGATGAACGTCTCGAACGTGATCGTCTGCTCCGCCGCGCGAATGGCCTCCAGCATGGCGGGAAAGATCTGCTCGCCGTTGAGGAGCGTGGTGACGCGGTGACCGTCCCGCAGCGGAGGACCAAGGAGATGGCTGACGAGCCTGACGAAACAGGCGTCGCCGACGACGGGCGGGTCCTCGATTTCGTACTCGATCCGGCGTTCGCCCGAACTCAGGTTCTGGATCAGGGCGAACAGCAGGACGGTGGCGAGGACGCTGATCAGGGCGGTGACGGCGATCGTCATGCCAGGGGGTGCGGGATGAGTGTCAACTGGCGGCGAAACGTTCCAGAGTCGGATAGATCATAACGGTCTGCGCCACGACGTTGAGGGTTCCCGCCGGGTGCGGCCGAACCGAACGGAGGCTGGCTTGTCGGTGGTGGTGGGATGCATTAATTTGGCCCGTCGGCGCCGGGCGTCGACATGGCGGGGTAGCTCAGTTGGTTAGAGCAGCGGATTCATAAGCCGCGGGTCGTGGGTTCGAGTCCCACCTCCGCCATTTCTCGCAAGCGTTCACACGGAGACGCATCGGAACGCTTTTTCCCCTTTGTTTGCAGGGCCTACCGCTCGGCATCGCTACCGCCGAGACCGCAAGCTTGTCGCAAGCAAACGCAGCGTGCATACACGCTCCGGCTAATCAGCCCCGCTCCGGACTCAGCCAAAGAATCCGGGTTAGAGTCCATCCGCCCATTCATTGACCGGCTACATCCGAAACCATTGCCTCAATCGCCAGCTAAACCGCCGCCAGAGCGAACGGTCGCAGTCAGACGAATCAAAGCAGTACCAACCGACAGACCCGATTCCCCTGAACGAAGTACCATTGCTTCGGACGCGGATTCGCCCGCTGCAGCCCGGAAATAAGCACAACATGTATTCTCCAGGTGCAACCTTGCGGTTCAGTTCACCGAACCATTCCGTTGGGTAGTCGGTAACGGTAGCGCGGATTTTCTTCGCGACGACCCGGCCATCGTCAGTGATGATTTGAGCCTTGGGGTGTTCGTTAACCATTCCCGATAATCATCCTCCCATCATCCCCGCGCCGCAACGCGCCGGCGCTGACTGCTGTAAAGCATGCTGTAGCGCCGGCCGAACTCCTTGATTGTCGGCCGTTTTTCGCGTATCACTCCGGATTCATAAGCCGCGGGTCGTGGGTTCGAGTCCCACCTCCGCCATTCTCGAAATCTTTCGCAAAGAGTGGCAAGCGGTCGCGTTTTTGTCTTCGTTTGCAGGGCTTTTCGCTCGCCAGCGCTTCCGGCGAGTCCGCCGATTTGTCGCAATGACTCGCAACCGGAATACACGCTTCCGCATCGCGACTGCTGTAGTTTCTGCTTTAGTTTTCAGACGGATTGTCTGAACCCATCATGGCCGGCAACCGGGCGATCGTGTCGGCCTCTTGTCCGGGGAAGAGATGCCCGTACGTATCCATTGTCAGCGTAAGAGGAGGCTACTCTCGTTTGTCTGACGGGAGTGAACGCAGACAGCATTGCACTTCCCCTTGTCGGCAACTCCGCAACGATTCATTCAGCCTCCCGGAGTCCCAAAGCAGCCGCCTGCTCCTCTGTCAGTGCATCCAGCGAGAGCCATTCGTTGCCGAAAGCCCGCAGGATCACCCCCGAATAGCTGTCGTCCGCCGCCGCGATCGCTGATTCGATTCCATCATGCAGCACCGAATTCCCCGGAAGATGAACGAACAATCCGACTGCGTATTCGGGATCATCCGGCGACGAGACCACATACGATGCGGCGCCGTACTGATCCCGCAACTCGATCAGCAGGGGCAGAATCACATCTCGATCGACGTGCGCAGACGTTTCGTCCTCAATGTCGATGAAGGCTCCGCCGGACTCGAAGAAGGCGATCGCGTCCTGCCGGCGACCCGACGGCGCCAGAATCTCCTCAACCTGTCGGTCCACGCGCACTCGCTCGGCTTCCCAGTCCGGCCCCCTCGGCCAGAACAACCAGAGCACAATCGCGGCAACGCCAACGGCAACCGCGGCATTGCCTGCGTATTTCTTCATCCGGCACGTCCGAGTCAGATCGCTCCGTCACACACAGTGTTCCGCCGGGAGGCCCATCAAAAGTGGACGACCTCGCCTCCGGCGATCGTTCCCAAGGCCTGGTATACCTGCCCGTTGATATTCTCGCTCAGATAGTGAACAGAGCCGTCCGCCATGGCGAACTGGGCTCCGCCGATGTGCCGGCTGCCGAACGTCGCCGCCGACCCGCCGGCCCAGTTGATCGGCTGCGAGGAGGTTGCCGTAGCGAACGGCAGTGACTGCGGCAGGTACCCCAGATCATACGAGAGGCTGCCGTACCAGCCCGCGGTATAATGTCCGGTACCCGCACCGCCGCCGGCCTGATAGACCCGTTCGCCGACAAGCAGGGTCTGCGAGAGCCCGTCGGTCACGTCTCCCAGGCGAGTCCGCGTCATTGCTCCCAACGCATCCGCCGACCCGCAGTAGTTGCCCGTGGCGATGTGCAGGCTGGGACCTCCGGGAACCGTCACGCTGAGATGGCGCGGCGCGCTATCGCTAGGACAGTCCCAGATGGTCAACGGCGTCGGAATCACTTCCGATCCATTGGTCCCGGACGCCGTACCCACATTGAAGTTGATCCGTTCGTACAGCGCCGACTGCTCGAGAAACGGCAGAATCATAGCCCCCCAACCCCATCCCGTCCGTACCGGGAATGCGGAGCCCTGCAGGTAGGCGCCAGCGGGCAGGATGCGGTGCACGTCATGGTAGTTGTGCAACGCCAATGCATGCTGACGAAGTTGAGAGCGACACTCAGTCCGCCGCGCGGACTCCCGGGACTGCTGTACGGCCGGCAGCAGCAAAGCGGCAAGCACCCCCATCACTGCGATAACGACGAGCAGTTCGATGAGCGTGAACGCACATCGGTGAACAGTCGCGCGCATCACCTACCACCGCGATTCTCGACGGGAGCGTCGCAGCCGTGCCGGCAAGTGCAGGCAGCAACGATCGATTCGTCCGCTTCAACGCAATGCGATCTGCACACGTTCGCTCGCCGTTGAGCTTTGATGCAGCAGCGCGGCCACCGAGGGCGCCGACACGAGGCCGGCGCCCTCGATTGTGCCCTGAGAACGCATTCGTGAGATTCGCCGTCAGTACAGTTCCGAGCCGGCACAGACCAGTATCGTCCGCCCGTTTCTCGACACCGCCTGATAGGACTGCGTTGACGGGCCGAACGCATCATCCAACGGGTGCCAGACGTCGCAGGGGAAGTCCTCAAAACTGGCGAACTGATTGGTCTCGTTCGTCACCCGTCCCCGCGCGGTATTGATTGACTGCCCCACGCCGTTGAACCGGTACTCGAAGGCCGACGAGCGATTCGTGACTTCGCCGAGATTGGGATCCTGTACGCCATTGACGTCCACGCCGCTGAGAGTCACATCGAACCCCCAGTCGAATGCGAACTCCCAACGCCAGGCCGCGTGAGCCACGCCGGCTCCCAGCAGGCAACCTCCGAAAACGGCCAGCACCATCGACCGACGCCATCGAGCGACTGACATGTGATGTTCTCCAAGCAGCATTGAGGGGATCGCGGCCGCGAAAACGGCTGATCGCCGATCGGCGAAAATCGAGGTGATCCGCATCGCGAACGGCAGCGAATATAGTGCACGCTGCCGTCTGGTCAAGAATCGACGGACTGCAGCGCCTGAGGACTCGCAACGTCGGGCCATCGCCCCCGATCCAGCAGGACCGCATTTTTTGCAGATTGCCTGCGCGTGTCTCAAGGTTGTCTGCAAACCCCTGCATCGCTACCGTCGCATCAGTTCGCGTTGATCAGAGTCGTGCAATCGCGATTCCGGCGACACTGTTGTGTATCAGCGACCATTTGTCGTGATTTTCATGTCGGAGTCCACCATGCACACGACGCGGACGATTGCGGCCGTCCTGTCCCTGCTCGTTTCCCATTCGATGGCTGGCGACTGGCCGGCGTTTCGGGGTCCTCGCGGCGACGGACAGGCGCCCAGCGATTCGAACCTTCCCGTCGAGTGGAGTCCCGATGTCAACGTGAAGTGGAAAGCGCCGCTGCCGGATGGGGGAAGCAGCAGCCCGATCGTTGTGGCAGGGCGCGTGTTCGTCACCTGCGCTGAGGACGAGGGGCGAAAGCGGCACCTGTACTGCTTCGATCGCAGCACCGGTGAGCAACTTTAAGCTCCCCGCGAAGGTATCGCTGAAGATCGGCACGCTTGTAGATTCGGCCAGCGCAACGGGTGTCCTTCGATGGGATCGGCCCGCCATGCGCATCGGCAAGCTTCCACAGCCGTTCCCAAGTGACCCGCAGGAATTTTGCGCTTCGTCTACGGACAGATAAAGAGATTCAGGTTCCAAGACCATACGTACTCCGAGTGAAAGAGAAACCCGACGGTGATGCCGAGCTGGAAAACAGAAAGCTATTGAGTCACCGCTGCAAACAGGTCGTCAGGCGTTAAGGTCTCCATCGGCAACAGCAGCACACCCGGATCATTGGGAGTTCGGCCAACGAACAACGCCCCATCGTCCTTGCGGATCAAGTAACGCACGTGCAGCATCGCATTCGTAGACACCCCACCGAACGAACGGGTTGAGCGGGCGATTCAGTGTCGTCTAGACATCAGGCAGTGATACGCTTTGAGAAGTTGCCTCAGCGCCGCTCGAGGCGTAAGCGGTCGGTCGATGATGCGGACCAGCTTGCCGCCGTGATGCTGTGAGTGAACAAGTAGCCGGGGAACGAGCCCGTCTAGACGATCCTCCCGCTTTGGCGACGGACGAACTCCAAGAGTGCGTACGTGGCTCTCAGCCATATGGCAACTTCGTTGGCCGGGTTCTGGTCACGCAAGAACTTCAGTTCCCAAGCCGCGTTGGCTCGCTTCCCGTATCTCTGGTGTCCACGCTGCCGAATCGTGCGGATCAGTGGCCGCTCACGTGATCCCCGGTGTCCCCGCTGCGGCTACAATCCCTCTTTCCGGGAGATTCTGCGGCAGGGCGTCTATGGTATGCTCGCCATCCTGCTGGTCCTGATGATCGTCTGGGGACTGGCTCACTTCGGATGGTTGTCGTAGTGTTTCGGCCTGACGGTCTGCACACATTGGGGGGACGCACATGGTCTATTCCGCCCGTACGCTGGTGATCATTCTTGGACTGATTATCCTCTGCGAGTCGTCGCCGGCAGTCGCTGCCGACCCGAAACAGGAGACGTGGATCCCGTTGTTCAACGGCGAGAACCTCGACGGATGGACGCCGAAGATTCGCGGCTATTCTGCAGGTGACAACCACGGCGACACGTTTCGCGTCGAGGACGGAGTGCTGAAGGTGGGCTACGAGCAGTACGACGCGTTCGACGGGAAGTTCGGGCATCTGTTTTACAAACAACCTTACGGCCACTACCGGCTGCGGGTGGAATATCGGTTTGTCGGCGATCAGTGCCCGGGAGGGCCCGGTTGGGCGGTGCGCAACAGCGGGGTGATGGTGCACGGCGAGAAGCCGGAGGAGATGGCAGTCGACCAGGAGTTCCCGGCGTCGATCGAAGTGCAGTTGCTGGGAGGGAGCGGGACGGGCGAGCGCACGACGGCCAACCTCTGCACGCCGGGGACCAATGTGGTGATGGACGGCGAGCTGGTGACCCGGCACTGCACGAGTTCAAAGTCGAAGACCTTTCACGGCGACCAGTGGGTCACGGTTGAGATTGAAGTCCGGGGGAGCGAAGTGATCCGGCATGTGATTGACGGCGAAAACGTGCTGGAGTACCGGCAGCCTCAACTGGATGACCGTGAAGCGCATGCCAAAGAGCTGGCCGAGAAGCAGGGAGGGCTGCTGCTGGAGCGGGGGACGATCTCGCTGCAGTCGGAGAGCCATCCGGTCGAGTTCCGCAAGGTGGAGTTGCTGGAACTGCACGAGTGAGCAATTGAATGTCGCAGGAACCCGGCTTTTCTGAAGAAACCGGGGTTCTCAATGGGCGACTCGTCGGCTGTCCCGGAGGCAATTTGTGGAATCCACGGAAGAGATTCTGGTCGCGTTGTGCGCCATCGTCGTGCTCGGTACGTCGGCTCAACTGCTGGCATGGCGGTTGCGGTTGCCGTCCATCATTCTGCTGCTGGCGTTCGGGTTCGTCGCGGGGCCGGTGCTCGGCTGGCTGAACACCGGCGAGCTGTTCGGCGACCTCCTGCTCCCGGTGGTATCGGCCTCGGTGGCGATCATCCTGTTCGAGGGGAGCCTGGGGCTGCGGTGGCGGGAAATCCGTGAGATTGGCCGCACGCTGCTGCTGTTGCTAAGCGTGGGGGCACTCGTGACGTGGGGGCTGACGACGCTCGCTGCGCGGTGGGTGCTGGGCATGGAGTGGCATGTGGCCCTCCTGATCGGCGCGATCCTGGTGGTGACCGGGCCGACGGTGGTGGGTCCGCTGCTGCGTCAGATCCGGCCCGTCGGCGCCGTCGGTCCGCTCGCACGATGGGAGGGGATCGTTATCGATCCCATCGGTGCGATCCTGGCGCTGCTGGTGTTTGAGGCCGTGCCCGAAACCGGCGTGCGGGGGATCGATCTGATCCTGATGCAGGCCGCGGCACGGCTGGGGCTGACGGTGCTGGCCGGTACGCTGATCGGCGTCGCGGCGGGGGCGGCGCTCGCCTGGCTGCTCAAGCGGCACAGCGTGGCGGACCATCTTGAAGCGCCGCTGGTGTTGACAGTCGTGCTGGTCGCATTCGCGGCGTCGAATCACCTGCGGGAGGAGTCGGGACTGCTGGCCGTCACCGTCATGGGGATGGTCATGGCCAACTATCCGGGCGTACCGCTGCGGCACATCCTGGAGTTCAAGGAGAACCTCAGCGTGCTGCTGATCTCCACTCTGTTCATCGTGCTGACGGCGCGGCTACGGCTGGAGCAGTTCACCGGCCTCGGATGGCAGGCATTTGCGTTCGTGGCGGTGCTGCTGGTGATCGTGCGGCCGGCTTCGGTGCTGGCGGCGACGATCGGGTCGCCGCTCAAGTGGCGGGAGCGGGCGTTTCTGGCGTGGCTGGCGCCGCGGGGGATCGTGGCGGCGGCCGTGGCGTCGGTGTTCGCGCTGCGGCTCGGTCCGGCAGGGCGGGGTCTGGTGCCGGCCGTGTTCACGGTGATTGCGGGAACGGTGATCGTCTACGGACTCACATCGATGCCGCTGGCACGGTGGCTCGGGCTGGCGACGGCGAATCCGCAGGGACTGCTGATCGCCGGCGCCAATGCCGTCGCCCGCGGGATTGCGGAAGTGCTCAAGGAACGGGGCATCCGCGTACTGCTGGTGGACACGAACCGCGGAAACGTGATGACCGCGCGGCTGGCGGGACTGGAGGCCGAGCAGATTGACGTGCTGGCCGACCACGAAGTCGAGACGCTGGAACTGGGGGGGCTGGGGCGTTTCCTGGCAATGACGCCGAACGACGAGGTCAACTCGCTGGCTGTGCTGCAGTTCGCCGAGATTTTCGGCCGCGGGAACGTGTATCAGCTTTCCAGCTCGCGCAAGCCGGACGGGGAGGAGCAGCGCTCAGGCCGGCAGCGTGGACGCAGGCTGTTCTCTTCCGGCGCGGCGTACGGCACTCTGCAGACCCGCTATGCGAACCAGGGAGCGATTAAGGCGACGCGACTGACCAAGGCATTCAACCTGAAGGATTTTCAGGCGATGTACGGCGCGGACGCGCTGCCGCTGTTTTTGTACGACGATGCGCGTCTCAGCATCTGCACTGCCGACGCGACATTCGCCGCCAAGCCGGGACAGACGGTGCTCGCGCTCATTGAAGGAGCGGTGAGCGAATCGTCCGACCGCGTCGCCAATGGACAGAATGCGCAACCGCAGGCCACCGGGGCACCGTCAGACGACACCGATTCTCAGAACGAGTAATCGAGGGCGCGCTGATCCTCACCTCCCCTGCAGACTGCGGGCCATATCGAAGTCCGAGTTCGCCAGCGCCGTGTTCCCCAGCGCGTTGTGAGCTTCTCCGCGTGCCTGATACGCCCGATACCACCTGGGCTCCATCTGCACAAGCTGATCGTAGTCCACCAAAGCCTGCTGGTACTCTCCCCGCTTGAAATGGATGTTCCCGCGGGTCAGCAACAGGTAGATATCCAGCGAGTTCATCGCAACGGCCGTCTCGATGTCCGCCATGGCCTCGTCGAGGCGATCGCTGATCTCATACGCGGCCGCGCGGATTATGTAGTTTCGTCCGGATTCGGGATTGCCGGCCACCGCCGCTTCCGCATCACGAACCGCGCGGCGCGCATCTCCCAATCCCCAGCGAGCGAGCGCCCGGTTGGCGTGCAACAGCGGGTCGCCGGGCAGGAGTTGCAGGGCCCGGTCGAGGTCCGCGATCGCGTCGTCATACCGCTCGAAATTCAAGAGCGATGCGGCCCGGTTGTTGTAGGCCATCGCGTCCCCCGGATCGAGCTGAATCGCCATGCTGGCGTCGTCATAACAGGCGGCATTGTCTCCCAGATTGAGTTGGACGTTCGAGCGGTTGGTGAAGAATACTGCGATGCCATTGTTCAGATTGATGGCGTCGCTCAGGCTGCGGAGCGCCTCCTCGTGGTTTCCCTGGTTCATCAAGGCGGTGCCGCGGGCGAAGTGAGCGATCGGCTGCTCATATTTCAATCGGATCGCCTGGTCCGCATCGGAGATGGCCTTGTCGTGCTCGGACATATCCGCGTACGTCGCGGCTCGCCACGTCCACCCGTCCGGCATACGCGGGTCAAGCTCTGTGACCACCGTCAGATCACGGATGGCCGCCTCATACTCGAGGAGGAAGTAGTGAGTCTGCCCGCGCTGCAGATACGCATCCACCAGCCCCGGAGCCGCCTCGATGGCAAGGTCGTAGTGACGGATCGCCGCACGGCGGTGCTCGCTCGATTCCTCCAGATCGCCATCCGCCGCGGCTGAGTCGGCCGCAGCGATCTCGTCGTTTCCCTCGTCGATCTGCTCGGTCGCCTCGTCTCGCTCGGCCGCGCTTGGTTCTCCGGCGGCCCTGGCTCGCTCCACGAGTTCCTCCGCGGACGGTCCCTCGAGCGGCTGCCGATCAGGTGTCGGACCAGGCCTCGGGTCGTTGTCATCATCCACAACGACGCTGGAGTTCCCATCCACAAACAGGGGGTATGCGACGAACATGAGGGCGAGCAGACAGATCCCGCAGCCGGCGGCCACTCGCCACCGCTCCGGTCCGGGAGGAGGCAGCAGGCGGGCGCGGGCCTGTCCCTGCTGCTCCTTTCCCCCCAGCAGCGCGCTCTGGGAGTGCGCGACCGCGGCGAACTCCTGCGACACGCTCGCCGGCGCGTTCGGGCCGGGAATCGATTCAGCCAGACGGATGAACAGACCGGTCCGTTCCTGTTCATCGTGTTTGGTAGACCCCTTGGCTGCCTCGATGCTGACGATGCTCTCGTTCAGTTGCTGCGCGCGGGCCCGGAGCGCCGGATCGCCGACCCCAGTTTCCACCATGCTCCGTCCTAGCCGGATCTTCGCGTCCTGGAGCGCCTGCAGGCGTTGGCGCTGCTGCCAGGCGCCACGGCCAATGCCGATGAGTCGCAGGGCCTGCGCAGCGGTGGCCCGCGCGATTCGGAGCGACTCGATGCCGCTAATCCGCAACCAGGTGAGGGCGATTCGGCCTGCCTTGCTGCCGGCGGACTCGGGAGCGAAACCCGGCGGCGCCGACCCCGGATATGGAGTCGGGGGGGGCGGGAACATCGCGACCGCCGGTCCGGCAGCTCCTGTGGAGGAAGCCGGCACGCTCGCCGGCGGCGCCGGATAGGCCGCGGCGCCCGGCGGAAGGGGCGGCGGAGTGAGTGACTCAGAGGGAAACAGGCCGCCAACCGTCGACGCCTGGACCCATCTCGTGGAGTCGCTGCGCCGCACCCGGTCGCTCGGCGACAGATGACCGTCGCGGGCGAGTTGTTTCAGCCGGGCGGCTTCGACCGGTCCGGACTCGACACCGCCACGCGCATAGAAATACGACACGACAATGCTCCTGACCACCACCGGGTCAGCGCAGCGGTCGAGCCGGATTCACCGGCCAGAGACATTCGAGCCCGTATGCGCCGTCGCCCGCACCCCAATCAAGACGCATCCGCGATTATATCGCGGGATTGAAATTGGGAAGCGAATCGCTGGAGGGGACGCCTACCGCTGAGTGTCCTAATCCAGACAATTCTTTGGAGGGAACGAGCGAAAGATGTGTGCCTCAACACATCGACCAGGACCATACACGCGAGAATCACGTGGCGATTCGGGGCTGGGATGGTCACCGAGATCTCCCGAATCAACTGGCCGGCCAATGCGGCGACACCGTTCAGGCGACCGCGGCCCTGCTGCTGGACCTGACACAGCGCGGATCGTGAACGAAATCCTCGCCAATAGCGGTTGATGCATCGTGTGAAGATTGGGGCGGGCAGAAGCCCAGCTTCTTCAAGAAGCCGGGGTTCTCTTCTACGCGGCGCGGCGCAGTGGCAACGCCGGCCGGCGGGCGCTGATCGGTGTCGTTCGCGCTTCGCGCCGACCGTTCAGCAGCGCGCCGATCCACGTGCGGCGGACGCATGCTTCGTACGTCAGCAGCGACAGGGCGGTCGCGGCGGCGAAGGTGATCCCGAACTTCGCGCCGGGGGCGAAGTTCACCCGCATCAGGGCGACCTGCGCGAGGCCGACCGCCGGGTGATGGGCCAGGTAGATCCACAACGAGGCGGCCGACAGATATCCGATCCAGCGCGGCGGCGTAGCGCACGGTTTCAGCGACAGACACACCCATCCCCAGGCGGAGAGCCAGGCGAACGTCGAAAACAGGGTCGTCAGGATCAGCCGGTCGGCGCCGGTCCATTCGGCGGCTACATGCTGCCGGATCATCGGAAGCAGTGCGGCGAAGACGATCAGTGAAAGCCCGAGTTGTGTCCAGGCGGAGCGCGTAACGTCGTCGCCGGCGCGGACGCGCCGTTGCAGCCACCATCCCGCCGCGAAACAGGGGGCGTAGTACAGAAGATTCGCGAGGAGCGGATACCAACTGTGCCGGAATCCGATAACGATGCGGGGCTGCCAGTACAGGACGAGCGCGCCCGGCAACGCCGCCAGCAGGGGAAAGAGGAGCCACGTCGCGCGACCGGCCATCGAGGAAAGTTTGAGTCGAAACGGGATGCGCGATGTGCGGGCAGCGATGAGGGCGGCGGCGAGGCTGAACAGCAACAGGTACTGCAGAAACCAGAGATGTCCCACTCCCCAGATGTCCTCGCCGGCGGGACCGAGTTTCAGACTGCGGAGCTTCTTGATCGGAATGCGGTCGTCGATGACCCAGCCGAGCAGCCAGATGTAGAAGTCCAGCGGCAGGATCACGAGGCAGCCGAAGAGGAACGGCAGCAGCAGACGCCGCGTGCGATGCCGGGCGAACTCGCCGGGTCCGAGGCGGTCGAGCAGCGGAGTGGCGACGAAGCCGCCCATGATCAGGAACGCCGGCATGATCCAGCCGTTGATCCACCATGTAGTCGCATCGACGATCCCGCTCGGGTCCGGCTCGTGAGTCGGCCAGGCGAGTCCGGGGAAGGGATGGCGTGTGTAGGCGATACCGGCGTGCAGGGCGACGACCAGTACGGCCGCGACGGCGCGCAGCCAGTCCAGGCCATGCACGCGGTGCGCGGCCGGTAGCTGGATGGTGGCCGGAATGTCGGCTGGAACAGGCGTCATGTGCGGGGCATCCGTGCCGCTGCGGGGACGCGGAATCGGGGCGAACCAATATCAGAATTTCGCCAATTTGCGGAGGGGAGTTTCGAATAACGGAGGGGCCGGGGTGCACGGCGCACTTTGCGGTCGAAAACCAGATCGTGCGACCCGAACGACCGGCAGCCGGCGTGAGGATCGAATCGGGACGATACGTGAGATTGGGATCAGGGGGTTGTTCATTGAGCGATGCCCTTGGGGAAGACCCCAACGGGGTCAGACTCGACAGCCCCGGCCAACGGCCGGCGTAAAGGCGCCCTGTCCGATTTCGGAAGGCCCAACGGGCCGCCACGGGTGTGGCGCCCCTTCAGGGCTCTCCGCTCGAACTCCGCGCGTCCACCCAGCCCTGGCGGGCTGGGCTTTCGAGTGCGGCCCCGTTGGGGCCAGCCGGATCGAAGCCGATTCGTGCAGTTCATTCACAAAGTACGTCGTGCACTCGGCTGGCCGAGGCCCTCCGTCCGCGCCGACGGGGAATCGGCTGAGGCCGTGGGGCGTGCTTGCGTGGGCGGGCGGCGGCGTCACAATCGGCGAAACGGGTTCCGCATCCGAGAAAGGCTGCTGCAATGTCGAATGAGAGTAACGGGACCAAGTGGCTCGTGGGCTGCCTCGTCGCCGGCGTGCTGATGCTCCTGCTGTGCGGCGGCGGACTGTTCATGATCGGATGGTTCGGCTATCGGACGGTGAATCAGGTGGCGCAGTCGGTTTCGACCGGCCTGGAAGAGCAGATGCAGCAGATGCACTTCGCTTCGACCTGGCAGCCTCCGAAATCGGGATCGGGCGCGGACAGGTTGTTTCCGGATAGCGTGAACGCCTGGCGGCTGGCGGCACACGACGACAATTCCGCGATCGTGGAACTGGGGATCGAGCGCGACGGCCTGCATGCGCGGTATGAATCGGGCGTGGCGGGCGTTGATGTGTACGCGTATGAAGTGCCGGCGGCGGAGCAGTCAGCGCTGTTTCAGGAGGCCGCGGACGCCATCGAATCAGTGAACTACACCACGCGCCTGCAGGGGCATGTGGACGACGGGACGTCGCATCGGATGACGTTTTCGTTCTCCCCGCCGGAAACAAACGGCCGCCTGTGGTGGTGCCGGGGATGGCTGTTCGTGTTCAAGACCGATAACAGCAACATCGACCTGGATGCGTTTCAGAAGCAGTATCTGACGGCGATTGCGGAGCCGGAGCTGGATCACGCGGCGCCGGCGAGCGAGACGCTGGAAGCGGTTGAACCCGACGAGGCACCGGAGGCGGTCACACCGGAAGAGGATGTCGCTCCCGACGCCGTACTGAAGCCGGGCGGTGAAAGTGCTCCGGATGCATCGCAGTCGCCTGTGGCTCCGCGCTAAACGCGGGAGGATACGAAGGACACGAATTCAGAGATCCGCGCCTCAGACGACGGGGTTGCGCAGAACGCCAATGCGTTCGATCTCCGCTTCCAGCACATCGCCGTGCTTGAGGTACTTCCCCTTGGCGTTGCCGACGCCGTCGGGGGTGCCGGTGGCGATCACGTCGCCCGGCTGCAGCGTGACGAAGCTGGAGATGAACTCGACGATGGCGGCGACGGGGAAGATCATCTCCGAAGTGGAGGCATCCTGTTCGACCTCGCCGTTGACCCTCAACGTGACATGCAGGGACTGCGGGTCGGACACTTCATCAGCAGGCAGGACGCAGGGTCCCATCGGGCAGAAGGTGTCGTGCCACTTGCCGTGCAGCCAGTCGAAGAACGAGTCCTTGCTGCGTTCGTTGCGACCGGGATTCGGCTTGAAGCCGCGGTCCGAGATGTCGTTGACGACGGTGTAGCCGGCCACGTAGTCGAGGGCCTCGGCCTCTCTCACGCCGGAGCACTCGCGTCCGATGACGACGCCCAGCTCCAGTTCCCAGTCGATCTTGTTGGGGGAGACGGTCGGAATCCGGACCGGATCGTTGGGATGAGTGAGCGTGGTGGCGGGGGGCTTCATGAAGACGTAGGGGAACGTCTTGGAGCGTTCCTCAGCGCGGCCGCCCCCTTCCTCGATGTGTTTGGAGTAATTGCCGGCCAGGAGCAGGATCTTGGACGGTTCGGCGACCGGAACGAGGAGGCGGACTTCGTTGGGGTGAACCGAGACTCCCTTGAGCGCGTCGGCCCCCGCATCCGCGATGCGTTCCTGCAGACGACCAGCCGCTGCGCGATGAGCGCCGCCGGGAAGGAAGTCGATGAGCCGGTCGCTGGCGGGAAACTTGCCTGAGTCCAGCAGCTTCGCGGCTGCGGCGGTCAGCGGGAGGATGCGGTCCTCCTCGTAGAATCCGACCTGGACGGAGTCGTTCAGCTGAAAACGACAGAGTCGCATCGGTAGTGTCCCCCGAGATGGCGATGATGTCGGACCGCGGCCCCCCGCGTCCGGCATCCGGGGGCGGGCTGCTCGCTACCGCGAGATGGGCGTGATCCGCGAGACTTCGTAGGTGGCGCGATTGTACATGTCCGGACGGCTGGGATCGACCTCGCCGTCCACCCGGATCACATCGCCGTCCTTGAGGCTCGCCAGGCGGGGGTCGTCGCCGAGCGTGAGATATCCCGCGTGAGGATCATTGGCGTCGGGGTTAATGTTGTACACAATGCCCCACGCCTGCTGGCGGGCGTCGTAGCTGACGACGCCCTGGACCCATTGATGGTTGGCGGCGTCGTAGCCGTAGGGGAGGCGCGTCAAAGACGAGACGTCGCGTTCGAAGGAAATCGGGTTGGCGTTCGCCGGGATGGGCTCGTGGAAGTCTTCCGCCGTGTCCCCAAACGGGGTCGTCCCCGACGGCGTCGGGGTCGGAGTGGCAGCGGCGCCCGGCGTGTCCCAGGACGGCGACGATGCCGTCCCGGGATCGGGGAAGTACGGACTGGAGGCCGCATCATCGTAATTCGGGACGGGCCGATTGCCGGTATTGTTCGACGATCCGGAGTCGTAGTAAGGAGCATTGCCGCCGTCGGGCGTCGGCGTGTAGGTGGGCGTTCCGGGTCCGTAGGTCGTGCCGGGGTACGTCGATCCGGGGTATACGGTCCCTGGGTAGACGGTTCCGGGCTGCACCTGCCCAGGATAAGACTGGTAGTACGGCTGTCCCGACATCGGGCTGTAGCAGCCCGAACCGAGCAGCAGGCCGCCGGCGATCGGCAGCCAGAGTCGGTGCAGTCGCACGGCACGGCGCGCGGCGACGCGCATCCGCGCTGCAACGGCTCGCAGCAGAGAAGTCATGGGTCGAATCCTTCGGTCGGCGCCTGCGGGGGCTGCCATCCGCCGTCACGTGATGGTGAGCGTCCGGGCCTCTGCGGGGAGGATCGGTCTCCTCAGCAAACGTGTTCGTGCGTGTTCACAGGGCGTCCGCAGCCATGCGGGTTCGGGAAGGGACGCAGTCAATCGGCGGGACCGGACGAAGACCGCCCGGAATGACAGGATCTGCGACCGGCACGGATTGCCGGTCGGGGCGGGATTCTACGGATTGTCGGATTCGTGTCCAGACCGGTTTTTGGGGGCGAATGTGCGCGGCATTGGATTCGACAGATGAGGCCAGGACCGGCTGTGACATCGACCGATGGGAACTCCGGTGAATCGTCTGAATTCCGGGAGGGTTTGTCGAATTGCCGGAGGTTTGTTCGGCCATAAGCTGAATGCGGCCAGATTGGTCAGAATCAACTCCCCGATATTTAATGGAGAGATCCCGATGAAAGTGATGGTCATGGTGAAGGCGACGGCCGAATCCGAAGCCGGCGTGATGCCCAGTGAACAGCTGCTGAGCGACATGATGCAGTTCAACGAGGAACTCGTGAACGCCGGGATCATGCTGGCAGGGGAGGGCCTGCAGCCCAGTTCCAAAGGGGCGCGCGTGCGGTTTTCGGGAGCGGACCGGACGGTCACCGACGGACCGTTTGCGGAGACGAAAGAGCTCGTCGCCGGATACTGGCTGTGGCAGGTGAAATCGATGGAGGAGGCCATCGCCTGGGTGAAGAAATGCCCGAACCCGATGATGACCGACTCGGAGATCGAGATCCGGCCGCTGTACGAGATGGACGACTTCGGCGACGCCGTGACGCCCGAACTGCGGGAGCAGGAGGCCCAGCTCCGCGCCCGCACCGAGCAGTAACCTGCTGGATCGACGTGCGTCGTTTTCAGTCTCACTGTCCCCGACCCGATCGCCTCGTCCCATGCCGACCAAGATCTTCGTCAATCTCCCCGTCGCCGACCTCGAGAAATCGATGGCGTTCTTCCGGCAGCTCGGCTACGCGTTTAATCCGCAGTTCACCGACGAGAAGGCCGCGTGCATGGTGATCAGCGATGACATCTACGCGATGCTGATCACGCATGCGTACTTCAAGACGTTCACCCCCAAGTCCATCTGCGATGCGAAGGCCAGCACGGAAGTGCTGGTGGCGCTGTCGTGCGACACCCGGACGGCCGTGGACGAGATCGTCGATCGTGCGATCGCGGCCGGAGGGACGAAGTGCCGTGATCCACAGGACCACGGCTTCATGTACGAGCGAAGCTTCCAGGACCTGGACGGTCACATCTGGGAGCACGTCTGGATGGACCCAGCCGTCGTGCAGGAGTCTCAGCCGGAATGACGAACGATCCTCGGCGACGTCGATCCAGGGAACGCTCATTACCTCGGAGCGGGGACATTGGTGATCACGTCGATGCAGGTGCTCCCGGGTCCGGCATCCTCTTTCGGGAGTTGCGGCGAATCGTGCCGTGATCGCACGATCTGCACGACGAAGACGGTCGATGCAACTCCCAACAGGTCTCCGTCGCGCAGCGTAATGCCGTCTCGGCCCGCCAGCGCGCCGTTGACAGTAGTGCCGTTGAGACTGCCGCAGTCATAGGCACGCAGCAGTCCGTTGAGCAGCCTCAACTCGGCGTGACGGCGGCTGACCATTGCGTTGTTCAGCCGGAGCTGGCATTCCTCTCCGCGGCCGATCCAGAAGGGGCAAGTGCGCACCGGTACTCTGGTGGCCAGAGGATCGCAGACGCTGATCAGGGAGACGTCCATTCGGTGCGCCCTCCGTTGGCTCGCCATCGACCTTGTCTGGTGCACAAGCAGGCAGGCGGACACGTGATCCCGGCTTGTGATCATCGCAGGGTGACCGGCAGGAGATCAAGGATTCCGCTTTGTGATGATCCTAGGACGGAACGCAACTGCGTCAACTGGCGCAGCGAAAGTCGTTGCTGCAGCAATCGTTAGAGATTTTGAACGCAGCGGACACTGGGCGAGGCCGATGCGTTTTTGCCCCTTCGGGCCCGCGAGTGCGGCATGCAGCGTGCAACACGGGTTGGTACGTCGGGTGACATTCCACCGGGCGTAGGCAACGACCCCGTTTTGGCCCAGGGGAGACCCAGTCATGACGTTCCGAACTTCAAGGTTGCAACTGATTGCGGGCGTCCTGGTATGTGGAATGGTCCTCGCGGGAGTCACGAGAGTACTCAGCGACGACCACTTCTCGGGCACACTCACCTCAGTGACGGAGAATATGGTGATGGTGTCCATCGGGGATGAAACGATGATGTTCGCGGTTCATGGGGCGACGATGGTCAGCCTTGATGGAAAGCCGGCGGCACTTGCCGATCTCAAATCAGGCGATACGGCACGCATCATGGCTCAACAGCATGGTGAAGACGGAGCTCGTGTTGCAATCCGCATCGATGCCGAGCGGGATGGTGGCTGAGGAATCTCCCCTCGACTACCGAAGAATGACCGCCGTGGCGAGAGTCCGAAGCGGCTGATCACACAACGTCTCGCAGGCGCTCCTGCCGGCTCTCCGCTTCACTGCGACGTCTTCGCGGAATTGTGCGCGGTCTCGGCCCTTCTACCCCGGTCTTCAACAAACAGGTGCTGGTAATGTTCGCGGTCTGGCCCAACGTCTCATCATTCGGACCCACTTTGCTGGCTTCGTCCGCCATCATCGCCGCCGCATTGGTGGCACGGCTGTCGAACGTCACTCAGGCGACGCGGGGTCAGGTCTGCCGCGCAGGGCTGCACCCGGTTCGCGTGGAAGTCCGCCCGGCTCGCGCCGCCACAGTGCTCTCGGAGAGGACGATGGATCAGGACCATGTATGGATCCGGACGACCGCTGGAGCGCAGATTCGTGGAGACGAAACAGGCTGAGACAGAACGCACTGACACGCGCTCATTTAAGACACGTCCGCCCAAACCCGGAGCCAATGCCATGTTGACCGACGATACACGCACTCTGGCGACACCCCCGCACGAGTTTGCCGCCCTGGAGCACATTCTCCTCGGCGACTTGCGCGAACTGTTGGAAGAGGATCCCGCTGATCCCGAGACGCGCCACTGGTTGATCGCGGTTCTGGATGTCCTGGCGGACATGCTCCCCTGCCAGTTCGCGCTCGAAGAGCACGGAGGCTATCTGGAAGAGGTCCGGCTGGAGTTCCCGGAATGGGAGGATGACATCGATCGCCTCCACCGCCAGCACGGCGAGCTCTACGAGGGGCTCTGCGACCTCCGGTCACGATTGGCCGATGAGACGCAGATCGCCGCGACCGCCGCCCGGGTCCGCGTTGACTTGCGAAACTGGATGGAGCAATTCCAGACCCATCAGCAGGCAGAAATGGAACTGTTGCAGACTGCGGCGAATCAGGACACGGGAGTCGGCGACTGACGTCGTCGCTCCAAGCTGCTGCCGGTTCTCGTGCTTCTGCAACGATTACCGCCCAGTTCGGCTCCTGACCTTCATTGACCAATTCCGGCGAAGCTCAGGATCTGCATTGCAATCTGCTCCGCAGTTTCAGTCCCTGCAATCCGGATGGCGCGGCATTCCACCATGTTGCGAAACCAGGTGTGCTGGCGCTTGGCGAACTGCCGTGTGGCGGTCTGAATCTGTGCGACGGCATCTTCAAGGGGGATGCTTCCGGACAGGAATTCGATGATCTGTGCGTATCCCAGCGCCTGTCCGGCCGTGCGGCTGAGCGGCCGCTCTCCCTTCAACAGTCGCCGCACTTCGTCCACCAGTCCCAAATCGACCATCTGCTGGACGCGCGCATTGATCCGTTCATGAAGCCAGTCTCGCGGCGGTTCCAGCCAGTAGACATTCTGCGGACGTTCGCCGACTGGGAGCGGAGATTGCGTCTGCAATTGAGACGCCGGGCGTCCGGTCACGTGATGCACTTCCAGCGCCCGGATCACCCGGCGGACATCGTGGGGATGCAGGCGTGCGGCGGAGGCGGCGTCCACTTCCCTGAGTCGCCCATGCAGAGCCTGTTCTCCATCCTGCTGTAGCAGTGCGTTCAGCGACTCGCGATACGTCCAGTCGGCGGATGGTCCTTCGAAGACCCCTCGCAGCAGAGCACGCAGGTAGAGGCCGGTTCCGCCGACGAACAGCGGAACACGGCCTCGATCAAGAATGTCCCGGCAGGCGGAGTTCGCGGCGCTCAGGTAGTCCGCCACCGAGTATTCCTCGCTGGGGTCGAGGATGTCGATCAGGTGGTGACGGACCGAGGACTGCTCTGCGGCAGTGGGTTTCGCGGTGCCGATGTCCATGCCGCGGTAGAGCGACATGGAATCCATCGCGACGATCTCGGCGCCGATCCGCCGGGCGAGACAGACCGCCGCCGCGGTCTTGCCGCAGGCCGTGGGACCGGCCAGGAACCAGCAGTTCTGGAGAATGTCGGAGTCAATGCGCATGCCGCAATCCGCGTGTCCAGCGGCAATTCATCCCGGCAGCGCAATACTCACAGCGACGAGGGGTACTCACTGTCAGCGTTCGATCTCCTGCGCTTCCACGAACTCAAGCTCCAATGGCAGTCGACCGGAGCGCAGAGCGGTGATGAACTGCTCGACTTCTTCTTCTGTGAAGTTCCCCTCGATCATCTCCCGACCGCCGATGACATCGTTAATCGAGGGGGCCGAGTGCACTTCTCCGTCGAGGATGATTGCCAGCTGCCGCTTGAATCCCCCCGCTGTCGGCAGCGCGGAGCCCGTTAATTGCAGCATCAACTGCGATCCCTGATCCGAAAGCTCAAACTCGACCGCGGTGGCTCCGCTGGGGGATCTGGCAGTTTCGACTCGCACGAGGAACTCGTCGGTGACGCGCTGGCCCGGCGGATTCTGAACGACCAGGACTTCCGTGACGGCACGCCCATCCCGCTCGATAGTGCGTGTCGCGGAGTTCTGGTTTCCGGAGAGGTTCACCGTCTGAACGGCCGGCCCCGTCGAGAGGGGGACCCAGGTGGCCCCGTCGGGGGCGGGGTCCACGAGGGGGTCTGCGGCGGCGATCAATGCTCCATGATCGCGCGGGTTCGCAATCAATGCGAACTCCAATGTGCCGCGGCGCGTCGCCAGGGATCGGATCGCTGCGAGTTGGTCCGAGGTCAGCTCCGGCATGTACAGCATGATCCCGCCGTTGCTGGCCGGTTCGATGGCGAACCGCTTGTAACCGGCGGCGTCGAGCCGATCGTTGAGGATGCGTGCGATTTCAGACAGATCCTCCTCGCGAACCGGTGCGCCTGCAGCGGGCATGGCGCGAAACAGAATCCTGAGGTCGGCGTTCGCCGGCGTGAGGCCGGACTGGAACGCGACGAAGGAGATGAGGCCGCACGTCAGTACGACGAGAGCCGCGGCAGCGTAACGCATAGTGAATTGACCCAGCGGGAATGTCTTTCCATTCTGGCTGTCCTGGAACAGGTGAGCAACGGACAGCCCGCGGCCGGTTTGCGCGAGTGGGTGCTGTCGAGAGGCGCTGGCGTTCCCGGAGTCTGCCGAGTGTCGCGCCCGTCATGGGGGCTGCCTGCCAGGGCTTTCGCTTAGTTCCGATAGCCGAGTTTGGTGAACAGTCGCAAGGGATGCCGCGCGAAGCTGCGCAGGGTGGCGCTGATGGTGTTGATTCCTCCGGCCCGCTGCCAGTTCAGCGCCGCGTTGCGCAGCGCCGCCAGGTTCTGCGGTGCGTGGCCCCGG